>CAWFZK010000001.1:0-25475 GCA_963820315.1 uncultured Thermoleophilaceae bacterium
AGGGGCTGGCCGGGCCGCCGTGGCACCCCAGGCGGCGCCACCGTCCTGCCCTGTACGGCCTATGGCCGTATAGATCAGGAAGGTGCGGTGGGAGCGCGCCACACCCACCCCCTTCCCCAGCCTGTCGTCGTGGCCAGCACGACAACCGCGGCACGCCCGAACGGAGCTAGGCCACCGGCGGCGGCGGCTCTGCCTGCCCCCACGCATCCGCCCCGCCATCGACCACGATCGTGGTCCCGGTGATGTAGGCGCCGCCGTCCGAGGCGAGGAAGGCGATCAGCGCGGCCACCTCCTCGGGCCGGCCGAGCCTGCCCAGCGGGACAGAGCGCTCCCAGGCGGCCACGGCCTCGGACCGTAGCCGCGAGGGCCTCGGTCGCGATCGTCCCGGGCGCGACGCAGACGCTGCGGATCCCGTAGCGACTCCATTCCAGCGCAAGCCCGGCCGCGAGATTGGCCACGGCGGCCCGGCCCGCAGCGGCGTGTGCAAAGCCGGGGAGTCCGCGCAACGGGCTGAACCCGACGAAGACGATCAAGCCACCGCCGCCGGGGATCAGCGCCCGCATCGCAACGGCATGGGTCACGTTCCAAACGGCGTCCACGGTCACGCGCTGCACCGCGCGCCATCCTTTCAGGCCGATCTCCTCGGCCGGTCCGAGAACTGGCCGCCGGCGTTGTTGACGAGCACGTCGAGCCGCTCGAAGCGCTCGAGCGCCGCGTCCACCAGGCGCTCGACCTCATCCTCTTCGCGCAGGTCGGCCGCGACGGCGAGGCCGAGCCTCCACGAGCCTCGATCGCGGCCGCCGTCTCCCCCAAGGGCTCGGCGCGCCGCCCGCAGACGATTACCTTCGCGCCGGTCCCGGCGAGCTCCAGCGCGGTCGCGCGACCGATGCCGGTCCCGCCCCCCGTCACGAGTGCGACCCGGCCGGCGTTGGCGTCGGGGCGCAGCGGGGAGCCGGGGCCCGCCACCGGAATCAGCCCTCGCCGCCGCCCTTGGGGAACTTCGGCAGGCCCTTGGGGCCCGCGTCCTTGAGGATCAGGTTCCAGAGCCGGCGCACCTGCTGCGGGTTGCCGGCGGCGATGTTCCGTGTCTCGCCCGGGTCGGCCTTGCGGTCGTAAAGGCGCAGCTCCTGGCGCTTGTTGCCGGAGATGAGCAACCAGCGGTCGTCGCCCGCGCTCAGGTAGGTGTTGTAGGAGGCTGTGCGGTAGCCGCGCTTCTTCGCGGGCCGCTTGCCGTCGAAGAGCGGGGACAGGTTCACGCCGTTCATGTGGTCCGGCACGTCGACGCCGGCGGCGCTCAGCACCGTCGGGCCGATGTCGTGGGTCGACGCGTAGTAGCTGCTCACCGCCCCCTTCGCCTTGCGCGCCGGGTGGCGCATCATCAGCGGCACGTGCGTGAGCCCCTGGTGCATCTCGGAGTAGCGCTTGCCGACCCAGCCGTACTCGCCCAGCAGCACGCCGTGGTCGCTGGCGAGCACGACGAGCGTGTTGCCGTCGAGCCCGAGGTTGGCGAGCCGGTCGAGGAAGTGGCCGAGCCAGACGTCGACGAGCGTGACCTCGGCCGCGTAGAGCTGGCGCATCCGCCGGAGCAGGCCCTGCGACAGCCCGAGCTCCTTCCACTTGCCGGCGGGGGTCGCGAACGGCTGGATCGGTTCGATGCCGTCCGGCCGCGGCGGGCCGTACATGTCCACCAAGCGGCGCGGGGCATCCCAGGGCTCGTGGGCGTCGAATGAGTCGACGACGAGCGCGAACGGCTGGCGGTTGCGCGCCCACTCGAGCCAGTTCATGCCCTGGGTGAACACCTTGGCCGAGTTGAAGTCCTCCTCGGCGCGGTGGCGCGGGTTGATCGAGAGGTAGGTGGCCATGCGCGGCTCTGACTTGCCGTCGTCGATCGAGGCCGGCATGAAGTGGTCGACCTCCTTCTCCGGCACCCTGCGCTTCGGCTTCTTGCGCACCGGCACCTGGCCGTCGACGAGCACGACGCGGTCGAAGCGCGAGCGGAAGTTCTTGTGGACCGGCAGCAGCAGGTGCGGGTTGTCCGTGACGTAGCCGGTCGTCCAGCCGTTGCGTGCGAGCACCTCGGTCCACATCTCGCCGTCGCTGCCGACGGGCTCCCAGCCGGGCTGCGCCGGCAGGTCGTCCCACTTCGGCTTCCAGCCGCGGAACGGGAAGGTGCGCCGGCCGGCCATGATCGCGCGCCGCGCCGGGATCGTCGGCATGCCCTCCGGGTAGGCGTTGACGAAGCGAACGCCCTCCTGCATCACCTTCTCCATCGAGGCCGTCCGCGCGTGGCTGCCGTAGATGTGGTCGGCGCGCAGGCTGTCCATCACCACGACCACGACGTTCATCGGGTTCGCCGGCGGCGGCGCCGTCGTCTTCGTCTGCTCGGTGGCACCGGCGTCGCCGTCGGAGTCGCACGCACTGGCCCCGAGCAGCGCGATGCCGGCCGCACCGGCGCCGCCGGCGCGGATCAGCTCGCGACGGGTGAAATCCGGCGTCACTGCTGTCTCTACCGGCCCCGGCCTATGTCGATCGGGCGAATTGCATGCTCGTCCGGCAGCTTGGCGAGCACCTCGCGGGCGATAGCCGCGACGTCGCGCTCGTCGTGGCCGAAGTCGTCGAGGTACGACTTGAGGGCCGTCCAGGTGATCTTGAGCTGGGCCGGGGTCAGGTCGAGCCGGTACGCGACCTCGTCCGGGCCGATCAGGTGCAGTTCGTCGTCAGCCATGCGGGCCAGAACAGTACAAGGAGCTTTGAGTTGCGCCGACTAACCTCTCCGCCGTGGCACGAACCTGGATCCTGACCGGCTCACTCGACAATCTGCGCGCCACGCGCGAGCACGGCTTCCGGGTAATCGGCGCCAAGGAGGGCCGCCGCGGGATGGCCGAGCAGATCGAGCCCGGCGACCGGATCGTCTTCTACGTCACCGGCGTTCAGGCGTTCGGCGGCAGCATTCGCGTGACCGGCGAGATGTACGAGGATCGCGAGCGGATCTGGCCCGGCAAGCCCGGCAACCCCGATCCCTACCCCTGGCGCTTCGCGACCGAGCCCGAGATCGTGCTCGAGGAGGACGAGTTCGTGCCGGCGGTCGAGGTCGTCGGTGAGCTCGAGCACGCCGCCAAGTGGCCCGCGGCGCATTGGCATCTCGCCTTCCAGGGTCAACTGCGCACCGTGTCGGACGCGGACGCGCAGCTGCTCGAGCGCCGCCTGCGCGCCGCCGCACGCAGCCCGGCGTGAGCCGGGTTACGACCGCCTTCCGGGCCCTGAACCCGGAGCAGAAGGCGGCCGCGGCGGCGGCCGTGCTGCTCGCGCTCAGCACGATCGGGCCGTTCTCCTTCGTCGAGCTCGCCGAGCTGCTGCTCGCGGCCGGGGTGCTGGCGCTCCTGTTCGCACGCGCAGAGGGTCAGAGCTTCCACCTGCCCTTCGGCGACGGGACCATCATCGCGACAGCGGGCGTCTGGGCGGGGATCCTGATCGTCGCCAGGCTGTTCGAGCGCCCGCTCGGTCAGAACCTGCTCGCGCTCGCCTGCGCGGCGATCCTGTTCCTGGCCGGCGCGCGCGAGCGCGCGAAGCGCCCGGCCGACGACATCCCCGGCGCGGCTAAGGCGCCGGCGGAATCGCCTGCCGGAAACGAAAGCGGAAGTCCGGATCCACCTGCTTCTTGATCTGCCGCAGTCGCGGCAGGTTGCTCGCGTAGTAGGCCCGCGCCCAACCCGGCAGCTGCGGGTCGATGTAGTTCTGGTAGGCCTGGCCGGACGCGAACGGCCGCAGCGCGCGCCACACGCCGTTGATCCACTGGTTGGCGGCGCCGCCGCCGGAGCCGCCGAAGTAGGCGCCGTACTGGAGCGAGAACAGCATGTCGCGGTGGACGAAGGCGGTGGCGTCGGCGGCCGGCCGGTTGTAGGCGCCACCGTAGGCATCGAGCAGCAGCGCCCCGGAGCCCGCGCCGCTGCGCTGGCGGCGCTCGATCCAGTCGATCATCGTCGCGCGCGCCCGCGCCGACAGCGGCTTGTCGAAGTAGTCGGACTTCGCGTAGAAGCTCGTGCGCGGCATCGTGCCACCGGGGAAGGTGCCAACCGTGTGACAGGCGCGGAAGCCCTCCTGCAGGCAGCCCGCCCAGCGCAGCATCAGCGACATGTAGCTGGCGCTTCCGACGCTCACGCGGGCCCCGCTGATCCGCGCGAGCGGGCGGATCAACCGGCGCAGCCGAGCGGGCGATCCGAAGAACTGCCCCAGCGCGGTCACGGCCGGCCCGCCCGAGCCGGTGCCGAGTGAGCAGATCGAGGTGAGCGTGGGCGGCGCATGCGGCGCGAAGGCCTGCCAGGCGGCCAGCACCTGGCCCGCCTGCGACCAGGGGAACGAGATGAAGAACCAGGCCGCCCCGCGGGTGCGATGGGTCTGCATGGTCAGGCTCGTGACGATCCCGAAGTTGCCCCCACCGCCGCCCTGGCTCGCCCAGAACAGATCCTCGTCGCTGTCCTGCGTGACCTGGCGTACGCGGCCGTCGGCCGTGACCATCGTGAGCGCGCGGATGTTGTCGGTCATCAGCCCCCAGCGCCGGCCTGCCAGTCCGTGGCCGCCGCCGAGCGCAAGCCCGGCCACGCCGACCGAGGGGCAGGAGCCGCCGGGCACGGTCAGGCCGCGGCGCGCGAGCGACGAGTACATGTCGATCAACTGCGTCCCGGCCCCGAGCGTGGCGCGCCCGTTCGAGACGCGCACGCCATTCATGCCCGAGAGGTCGACGACGACGCCGCTGCCGGTCGTCGAGTAGCCGGCGTAGCTGTGACCGCCCGAGCGGGCGACCACGTTCACGTCGAAGCGATTCGCCCAGCGCACCACGGCCGCGACGTCCTGGGTGCTGACGGGCTGGACCACCGCCTCCGGGTGCTTGCCGTCGTAGCGCAGGTTGTAGACGAGCCGAGCCTGGTTGTAGCCCGGAGTGCGCGGGAGCAGCACCTTGCCGCGGACCGCCGAGCGCAGCGCCCGCACGGCCTGAGGTGAAAGCGCCGACGACTCCGCCTGGATCCCCGCCCCCGCCTGGCCGGGCAGCGTCAGTGCCAGTGCGGCTCCCGCGGCGCCGGAGATGAACTCACGACGGTCGAGTCCGGCCACGACCGGACTCTATCCCGAGGGGCTGATGGCCGCGTCCCAGTCGCACGGCGACTGGCGCGCCGCCTCGCTGCTCACCCCGACGAGCTGACCGCCGGGGCAGTCCTCCGCCTCGACGCGGCGGCGCGCGTTGACGATGCCGAGCAGGCCAAGCACGCCGCCGAGCGCGACCAGCGCGGTGGAGATCGCGATCCCGACGTGGAAGGCGCTGATCGAGGCGTGCTCGGCTGCCGCGCTGACCTCCGCCTGCTCACCCGGCGGCAGGCCCGGGACGACCACCTCGGCGAGCGGCTGCTTCTTCGCATCGTCGACCGCCGCAGCGATCTGCGGGTTGCGCGCCGCCTGATTGCCCAGCTCGTCCTCGAGCTGTGAGCCGAACGAGGCGGCCACGATGGCGCCGACGGCGGCGATCGCGATGAGGCTCGCCACGCGCGCGATCGCGTTGTTCACGCCCGAGGCGATGCCGGCGTTGCTCTCGTCGGCGTCGGCGAGCACCGTGGCGGTGAGCGGGGCGACGGTCATCGACAGCCCGAGCGCGAATACGAGCAGGCCCGGCAGCAGGTCGGTGAGGTAGTCGACGTCGGCGTCGAGGCGCAGGAACCATGCAAGCCCCAGCGCGGCCACGAGCGGCCCGACGCCCATGAAGAAGCGCGGCCCATGGCGGTCGGCGAGCATCCCGAAGCGGGTCGAGAGCGCGAACATCACGAGCGTCACCGGGATGCTCGTAAGGCCCGCTTCGAGCGCGTTGTAGCCCGCCACCTGCTGCAGGAACAGGACGAGGAAGAAGAACAGCAGGCCGAGCCCGCCGTACATCGAGAAGGTCTCGATGTTGCCGATCGCGAAGTTGCGCCGGCGGAAGAGGCCGAGCGGCAGCATCGGGTGCGCCGTGCGCCCCTCCCAGGCGATGAAGCCGATGAACATGCCGGCGCCGACGAGGAGCGATCCCGAAGACGGCCGGGTCGCTCCAGCCGCGCAGCGGCTGCTCGATCAGCCCGAAGGTCATGCCGGCGAGGCCGAGCGCACAGAGCGTCGCGCCGACCACGTCGACGCGCGCGTTCGGGTCGCGCTCGCGGCCCTCGGGCACGGCGTTGAACACGAGCCAGAGCGTCACGCAGGACGATCGGGATGTTGATCGCGAAGATCCAGCGCCACGAAGCGGTGTCGACGAGCTGGCCGCCGATCAGCGGCCCGAGCACCGTGCCGATCCCGCCCCAGGCCGTCCAGGCGCCGACCGCCTTGCCGCGCTCGTCGGGCGGGAACGCGGCGACGATGACCGCGAGCGCCGCCGGCGTGAGCAGGGCGCCGCAGACGCCCTGCAGTGCGCGGGCGAGGACGAGCAGCTCGATCGTCGGCGCCAGCGCGCAGAGCAGCGAGGTCACGCCGAAGCCGGCGACGCCGAGGGCGAAGACGCGCCGCTCGCCGAACAGATCGCCGAGCGAACCCCCGATCAGGAGCAGCGAGCCGAGCGTGACGAGGTAGGCGTTCGACGTCCACTGCTGGCCGGCGAGGCCGCCGCCGAGGTCGTCCGCGATCGCCGGCAGCGCCACGTTGACCACGGTCGAGTCGACCGTGACCACGGTCGTGCCGAGGATCGCGGCTACGAGGACGAGCCGCTTCTCAGCACTAGTCATTGCGTCCTAGGACGGCGCGGCGCCGTTCACCGAGTCGGCCGAGCGAGGCGCTGGCCCCACGTACTGCGCGCTTGGCCGGATCAGCCGGCCCTCGCGCTTCTGCTCCATGATGTGCGCCGACCAGCCGGCGACGCGCGCGGACGAGAACATCGGCGTGAACAGCTCGGGCGGCACGTCGGCGAAGTCGAGCACGACGGCCGACCAGAACTCGACGTTGGTGGCCAGCACGCGGTCCGGCTTGCGGGCCGCGAGCTCCGCCAGCGCTGCCTGCTCGAGCTTCTCGGCGACCTCGAGCCGCGGCGCCCCGATCTCGCGCGCGGTGCGGCGCAGTACACGCGCCCGCGGGTCCTCCGCGCGGTAGACGCGATGGCCGAAGCCCATCAGCCGCTCGCCCCTGTCCAGCGCGTCGTTGACCCAGCGCTCGGCGTCACCGGCGGCGTCCACGTCGTCGAGCATCTGGAGCACCCGCGACGGCGCGCCGCCGTGCAGCGGCCCCGACAGCGCGCCCACCGCGGCGGACAGCGCCGCTGCGACGTCGGCGCCGGTCGAGGCAACCACGCGCGCCGTGAAGGTGGAGGCGTTCATGCCGTGCTCGGCGGCGGAGATCCAATAGGCGTCGATCGCCTTGACGTGCCGCGGATCGGCCTCCCCTCGCCAGCGGATCAGGAAGCGCTCGGGAATCGACCTCGCCTTGTCGATCTCGCGCTGCGGGATCGGGGGGTGGCCGACCCCACGCGCCGACTGGGCTACGAACGAGAGCGCCATCACGGACACGCGGGCGAGATCTTCGCGCGCCTGCTCGTCCGAGATGTCGATCAGCTGCTTGAGGCCCCACTCCGGGCCGAGCATGGCGAGCGCGGCCTGCAGGTCCACGCGCGGGTCGCCTGTTCTGACCGCCAGTGGATGCGGCTCGGCGGGCGGCAGACCCGGCTCGTAGACGCCGTCCACGAGCAGGCCCCAGACCTTCTCGAATGTGACGTTGCCGACGAGCTCCTCGATGTCGACACCGCGATAGCGGAGCGCGCCGCCCTCGCGATCCGGCTCGGCGATCGTGGTGTCGAACGCCTTTACCCCTTCGAGTCCCGAGGGGACCTCGATGAGCGTCATGGATGTCCTCCCTCGGTGACTGTGTCGCCAATGGCGATGCGGCCTGGGCCGATGATGTCCGCACGAAGGCCGCCGCGGTGCACAAGCCCGCGCAGCACCCCCGGCTTGGTGACCGACTGCAGGTGATTGCAGGGCTCGCACAGCTCCTGCCCTTCGCACTCGACCGTGCCGACCATGAAGCGCTTGCCTACGAGCGCGTTGAGGTCGATGCCGCGCGTGAGCACCTGGCGGCGCGACTCCTCGTGCGAGAGCTCGATGCCGGTATCGGTGCGCAGGCCTTCGAGCGCCTCGGCCTCGATCAGCGTGATGTCGCCGGCGTCGCCGTAGCGATCGCCGATGAGCCCGCCATCGGTTACCTCGATCTCGCCGACGGCGCTGGGTAGCGCGCTCTCCTCCGAGGCGACGGCGATGCTCTCGACAGACCCGGGCACGGCCTCAGAGTACAGGGCTACTTGCGGCTCGAGCCGATTAGGCTACGGCCCTCATCCGGGCGTCGACGGAGGTGCGCAGATGTTGGTGCAGTCGGAGGACCCTGGCAGGATCGCGCGCTCTCGCGCTTGCCCTGGAGCGTGCCTGGCCGGGGTCGTGGTCTTCTTTGCTTTCGCAGTCGTACCGGCCGCGAACGCTCAGGCCCCCGTGGTGTTTTCGCCGACGGGTGCTCAGCAGTCCTACGTCGTGCCGCCCGATGTGTCGCTGGTGTCGATCGAGGCGATCGGCGCGGCCGGGGGCGCCCATTGCGGTGGCGGCGCCGGGGGGCTTGGCGCCCAGGTGAGCGCCGAGCTGGCCGTGAGCCCAGGGTCGGTCCTCTATGTCGAAGTCGGCGCCGTCGGGGCACCCGGCCAGTTTCCAGGAGGCGCCTGCTCCACGACTCCGGAGACCGTGTTCAACGGCGGCGGTGCGGGGGGGAGCGTAGGCGCCGGCGGCGGCGGAGGGGCTTCCGACGTTCGGACCGTGCCCATTGGGGAAGCGGGCTCGCTGGGCTCTCGGTTGATCGTGGCCGGGGGCGGGGGCGGCGGTGCGTTTCCTGCCTCTGTGGGCGGTGACGCCGGCAGCGACGGCGGCGGCCCGGTTGCCGGCGGCGGGGCCACGCTCATCGGGCCGGGGAGCGCGGGCGCGCCTGACGCGTTCTGTGCCACGAGTGCGACCGCCGGCGCATTCGGCGTGGGCGGCGCTGGGGCCAACGACTTCCCCAACAACGGCGGCGGTGGAGGGGGCGGCGGCTATTGGGGCGGCGGAGGAGGTGGCTGCCTTTTACGGGACGGGTCGGGAGGGGGCGGCGGCTCCAGCTACGTCTCTCCGCAAGCCTTCAACGCGTCCGCTTTTGCGACGACCGCTGAGCCGCCGTCCGTCACGATCACCCCGATCGAACCCGAGCCACTGCCTGTCGGTCCACAGGGTCCGCCCGGCCCGCAGGGGCCCGCCGGCCCACAGGGGCCCGCCGGCTCGCCAGGCTCGGTGGTGACCATCCAGCGGCTCATCCTGGCCGCCTTCGACGACCGCCTGCGCGTCCGCCCAGGTGCGCGTATGACGCTCCGCTACGTCGCCACCGTTCCGGCCGCGGTCGAGCTGGCGGTGCTGCGCGGGCGACGCACCGTTGCCCGCACGCGCGGCCGGGCCAAGGCCGGAAGCAACAGGCTGCGGCTGCGGGCCCCGCGCGCCGCGGGCCGCTACAGGCTCGCGCTCAGGGCGCGCGCGGGCGGCAGAACTGCCACGGACACCATCCGCCTGACGGTCAGCCGGCCGCGGCGCTAGGCGAGGCGCGCCATGAAAGCCCTGCTCATCGTCTTCGCCGTCGTCCAGATCATCCTCGGCCTGCTGCTCTGGATCACGCCGGGCTTCTTCTACGACGAGATCGGCCCGTACGGCGTCCGCAACGACCACTACATGGGCGATCTGGCGACCTGGTACCTGGCGCTCGGGGGCGTCGCGCTCGCATCGGTGAGCCGGGTCTCCTGGCGGCTGCCGGTGCTCGTGCTTGCCTTCGCTCAGTACGCGCTGCACTCGTTCAACCACCTGCTGGACGTGGGCGAGGCCGACCCGTCCTGGCTCGGGCCGGCGAACCTCGTGTCGCTCGTGCTCGCGACCGCCCTGCTCGCCTGGATGCTGCAGGCCGAGCGGCGCCCGCAGCCGCGATGAGGGTCTTCCTGGCTGGTGCGAGCGGGGCGATCGGGCGCCCGCTCGTGCCGCGCCTCCTGGCCGCCGGCCACGAGGTCACCGGCATGACCCGCTCCGAGGAGAGCGCGGAGCTGATCCGGGCTGCCGGGGCACACGCCGCCGTCGTGGACGTGTTCGACCGCGAAGCGCTGCGCGCCGCCGTGAGCGAGTCGGGCGCGGAGGTGGTCATCCACGAGCTGACCGCGCTGCCCGAGCGCATGAGCTTCAGGGACAAGCAGCTCTACCAGGGCACCAACCGTGTGCGTGGCGAGGGCACGCGCAACCTGATGGAGGCTGCGCGCGCGGCGGGAGCCCGCCGCTTCATCACCCAGAGCGTCGCCTTCCTCTACGAGCCGACGGGCGGCTTCGTCAAGACCGAGGAGGACGCCACGATCAAGGACGCCCCCGCCCCGTTCGGCGAGGCGATCCGGAGTCTCCGGCAGATGGAGCGCACCGTGACGAGCGCCGAGGACCTGGAGGGCCTCGTGCTGCGCTACGGCTTCTTCTACGGGCCGGGAACGCATTACGGAGATGGCGGCATGTACGCGACCGAGGTGCGCAGGCGGCGGCTGCCGGTGGTCGGCGCGGGCACGGGCGTGACGTCGTTCATCCACATCGACGACGCGGCCGACGCCACCGTCGCGGCGGTCTCGCGCGGGGCCCCCGGCGTCTACAACATCGTCGACGACGAGCCCGCGCCGATGCACGAGTGGGCGCCGGTGTACGCCGCCGCGGCGGGCGCGAAGCCGCCACGCCGGGTGCCGGTCTGGGTGGCGCGCCTGGTGGCGGGCAAGCCGGTGGCGATATTCGCCCTCGAGCTGCGCGGGGCCTCGAACGCGAAGGCCAAGCGCGAGCTCGGCTGGGAGCCCGCGCATCCGAGCTGGCGCACGGGATTCGCCGAGACGCTGGGCGGCGGCTCAGGTGGCGCCTCAAGCGCGGCTCCGACCCCGGATGGCAGTGAGGAAGGCTGACGCGGCAAGCGCCATGGAGCCCACCGTGTCCGTTTGATGTCGCCGGACGACACCAAGTAGCCACAGTGGCCAGAACCCAACACCCTCCCCAGCCGTCGTTCAGCGGGCTGTCTCGCCTGATCCCCTACCCGTAGCGGCCCACCGCCAGCACGAACACCACGGTCCCGGCCATCACGAAAGCGATCCCGATCGCCACCAGCCAGCGTGAGCTGATGATGTGGCCGACGATGCCGACGAAGAATCCGAGCCCCATCAGCACGAAGCAGAGCGTCAGCAGGGACTCGAGATCGCCCGGTCCCTCGTCGCCGAGGCCGGGCAGGTCTGGGATCTGAGCGACGAGGGCGGCGAGCAACGGCACGAAAGTATCCTTGGCCCTTCATGGCCGACGAGTTCGAATCGATCGAGCGGGCGCGCGAGCGCCTGGGCGAGGTGGGCTATCTCGCTGACGAGTCGGCGGCGCTCGTCTCGTTCCTGGCGGGCCGGCTCGGCAAGCCCGTGCTGGTCGAGGGACCCGCCGGCGTCGGCAAGACCGAGCTCGCGAAGGCCGTGTCACGGGCGACCGAGCGCAGGCTGATCCGGCTCCAGTGCTACGAGGGCCTCGACGAAGCCAAGGCCCTGTACGAGTGGAACTACCGCAAGCAGCTGCTGCGCATCCAGACCGAGGCGGCCGACACCGGCTGGGAGCAGGTCCAGGACGACATCTTCGGCGAGGACTTCCTGCTGGCGCGGCCGCTTCTGAACGCGATCGCGGCGGAGGAGCCGGTCGTGCTCCTGATCGACGAGATCGACAAGACCGATCAGGAGTTCGAGGCGATGCTGCTCGAGGTCCTGTCGGAGTTCCAGATCTCGATCCCCGAGCTGGGCGTTGTCGAGGCGCGCACGCAGCCGCTCGTGCTGTTGACCTCGAACAACTCGCGTGAGCTGACCGAGGCGCTCAAGCGACGCTGCCTCTACCTCTGGCTCGACTACCCGGACGTCGAGCGTGAGCTCGAGATCGTCCACCTGCACGCACCCGAGCTCGACGAGGCGATCGCGCGCAAGCTGGTCGAGGTCGTCCACATGGTGCGCACGCTCGACCTGAAGAAGCCGCCCTCGATCGCGGAGTCGATCGACTGGGCGCGCGCGCTGCTGCTGCTGGGAGCCGAGGACATCGACCGCAGCGTGCTCCAGAAGACGATGTCGATCATCGTCAAGCACCGGACAGACCTCGACCTCGTGGCCGAGCGCGTCGGCGTGAAGCTGGGCGATGGCGTCGTCGGGACCCGGCAGGCCGGTTAGGAACCCGGCCCTCTACGGAGGGATGCCGGCCGCGCCCGGCCCCGACGGCATGGCGCCGCGGCTGCTCGAGTTCGCCGACGAGCTGCGCCGCGAGGGCGTGGCCGTCGGGACGAGCGAGCTGCTCGACGCCTTTCAGGCGCTCGACGCGGTGAGCTGGACCTCGCGCTCGGACTTCCACAGCGCGCTCGCCGCAACGCTCGCCAAGTCCCAGGAGGACCGCCACGTCCTCGACGTGCTCTTCGACCGCTTCTTCTTCCGCATCGTCGAGCGCGAGGCGATCGAGCAGGGCCTGCGCGAGGAGCGCTTCTCGGGCGCGCACGACATCGACCTCGAGGCGCTGCGCGAGCGCATCCGCGAGGCGGTGCGCGCGGGCAACGACGGCGACATGCGCGACCTCGCCCGGCTCGCGATCGCCGCCTTCGGTCGTCAGGGCGAGGGCTCGGGGGTCATCGGCGTCGACGTTCAGCGCATCCGGCGCACGCTCGGGCTCAAGGGCGAGAACCCGAACACCGAGCTGCCCGACCCCGATTCCGTGCCGCGCGACCAGCTGCAGGAGTTCGAGCGCCACGTGCGCCGCGAGCTCGAGCGCCAGATGATCGAGCGGACCCAGTCGCTGCCGCCGGCGAAGCCGCTGCGCGAGTTCGACCGCGCCCTCCCCACCAACCCCGCCCAGGACCTCTCGCAGGTACACCGCGTGGTGGCGCAGATGAAGAAGCGGCTCGCGTCGCACGGCCGCGAGCACCGCGGCCGCCGGCGCTCGTGGCAGGTCGACGTGCGCCGGACGATGCGCGCCTCGCTCCAGACGGGCGGCGTCCCGCTCGAGCTGAAGTACCGGCCCAAGCGCCCGCGCCGCCCGGAGCTGTACGTGCTCTGCGACGTGTCGACGAGCGTGACGAGCGCGAGCGTCTTCTTCCTCAGCGTGCTGCATGCGCTCCACGACCAGTTCCGCAAGCTGCGCTCGTTCGTGTTCGTCGAGCGCATCTCGGAGGTCACGAGCGTCTTCGAGCGCGAGCGCTCGTTCGAGGCGGTGTCGCGCCGGATCGCCACGGACGCGGGTGTCGCCGACGTCTCGGGCTACACCGACTACGGGCGCGTCTGGGTGGAGTTCCTCGACAAGGTCGTCGACGACCTCGACCCGCGTTCCACCGTGATCGTGCTCGGGGACGCGCGCACGAACGGCCGCGAGCCGCACGCCCCCGTGTTCGGACACGTGGCCGAGCGCGCCGGCCATACCTTCTGGATCAACCCCGAGCCGCGCCTCTACTGGAACTACGGCGACTCGGTGATGTCGACCTACGAGCCCTTCTGCGACGGGGTGTTCGAGTGCTGGACGACCAAGCAGCTCGAGACGTTCGTGAACGCGATCGCCGAGCTGCGCATCGGCGCCTGATCGCCGGGCACTAGACTCCCTGGCTGACAACAGGGGGGCTCGCGGGAAGGCGGGCTGAGAGGGCGCCCAAGGGACATCACCGCCCGGCGCCGACCCTTCGAACCTGTGGGGTAATGCCCGCGGAGGGAGCGATGCAGAGACAGGCCGAGGCTCCCGTAGAGGAGCCTCTCTCTTTTGAGAACGTCACCCGCCGCTACGGCGCGCTGACCGCGCTCGCGGGGATCGACCTGACCCTGCGCAGGGACGAGATCACCGCCGTGGTCGGCCCCTCGGGCTCCGGCAAGTCGACGCTGCTCGAGCTGGTGGCGGGGCTCCAGGACCCCGACGAGGGCGTCGTTCGCGTGAACGGCGCGGTCAGCGCCGCCGAGCGCCGCGCGGCCTGCGCCTACATGCCCCAGCGCGACCTGCTGCTGCCCTGGCGCGACGCGCTCGGCAACGCCGCGCTCGCGCTCGAGTGCCAGGGCGTACGGCGTGCCGAGGCGCGAAGACGCGCGGCGCCGCTGTTCGAGCGTTTCGGGCTGGCGGAGTTCGAGCGCTCGCGGCCGGCCGAGCTGTCCGGCGGCATGCGCCAGAGGGTCGCCTTCCTGCGCACGCTCCTCCCCGGCCGGCCGCTACTGCTCCTCGACGAGCCGTTCGGCGCGCTCGACGCGATCACGCGCGCCGACCTGCAGGAGTGGCTCGCCGGCATGCTCGTCGAGGAGCCGCGCACGGTGCTGCTCGTGACCCACGACGTCGAGGAGGCCGTCTTCCTGGCCGACCGGGTGATCGTGCTGTCCGCGCGACCGGGCCGCATGGTCGCGGAGTTCGAGGTCGGGCTCCCCCGCCCGCGCTCGGTCACCGACCCGGAGCTCACTCAGCTGCGCGGCGAGGCGCTGGAGGCGCTGCGTTCATGAGATACGTGCTGAGCGCAGCCCTGATCGCCCTGTTCGTGCTGGCCTGGCAGGGCGTCGCATCGCTCGAATCGGTGGACGACCTGACGCTGGCCTCGCCGGTCGAGACCTGGGACGCGCTGCGCACGGACTGGTCGCTCCTGTGGGACAACGCCTGGGTGACGCTCGTCGAGGTGCTGCTCGGCCTCGCGATCGCCGTCGTGGCGGGCGTCGGGCTCGCGATCGTGATGCATCTGATCCGGCCGCTGCGCGACGCCGCCTACCCGCTGCTCGTGGCCTCGCAGGCGATCCCGATTGTCGTGCTCGCGCCGATCTTCGTGCTCGCGTTCGACTACGGCATCGGCCCCAAGCTCGCCATCGTCGCGCTGATCTGCTTCTTCCCGATCACGGTCAACCTGCTCGATGGCCTGCGCTCCGTCGAGCCCGACCTGATCAAGCTCATGCGCAGCTTCGGCGCATCGCGCCTGCGCACGCTGCGCTCGGTCGAGCTGCCCGCCTCGCTCCCGTTTCTGTTCAGCGGCCTGAAGGTGGCAGCTACGGTGTCTGTGATCGGCGCCGTCTTCGGCGAATGGGCCGGGGCGGAGGAGGGTCTGGGCAGGCTCGTCCTGCTCGGGAACACCCAGCTTCAGACGCCACGCGTCTACGCCGGGATCGTGATCCTCACGGTGATGGCCGTGGCGCTGTTCGCCCTGGTCGCGATCGCCGAGCGAGTCGTCTGCCCGTGGAACCGAAAGGAACGAATCGCATGACAAAGCTCCTCCCGCTGACCGCGGCCCTGCTGCTGGGCCTGGTCGTGCTCGCCGGCTGTGGCGAGAAGGAGGACGTGCTCGGGCCGAGCGGCTCGAAGCGGGTCGAGCTCATGCTCGACTACTTCCCGAACGCCGACCACGCCGGCATCTACGCGGCCCAGGCGGCGGGGCACTTCCAGCAGGCGGGGCTCGACGTCGAGATCCGCACGCCATCGGACCCGTCGGCGCCGATCAAGCAGGTGGCCGCGGGCAACGTCGACCTCGCCATCTCGTACGAGCCGGAGGTGTTCCGCGCCCGCGAGATCGGGTTGAACGTGGTGAGCATCGCCGCGATCGTGCAGGAGCCGCTCACCTCGATCATCTCGCTGCCGAAGGCGAAGATCCGCGCGCCGAAGGACCTCAAGGGCAAGACCGTCGGGACCGCCGGGATCGACTATCAGACTGCCTACCTCGAGACGATCCTCGCCGAGGCGGGCGTCAACACCGACGACGTCAAGATCCGCAACGTCGGCTTCAACCTCACCCCCGCGCTGCTCACGGGCCGGGTCGACGCGGTGCTCGGCGCCTTCTGGAACTACGAGGGCACCGAGCTCAAGATGCGCGGCAAGAAGCCGCAGATCATCCGCATGGAGGAGGCCGGCGTGCCGACCTACAACGAGCTCGTGCTGGTGGCGAACCAGGATGCGCTCGAGCGCGACAGCGGCAAGCTGCGCGCGTTCATCGGCGCGCTGTCGCGCGGCACGCGCGACCTGCGCGAGAACCCGGACGAGGCCATCGAGGGCCTGCTCGAGGCGAACCCCGACCTCGACCCGGAGCTGCAGCGCGCGGTGGTCGACGTGACGCTGCCGCTCTTCTTCCCGCCCGAGGGCAAGCCCTACGGCTGGCAGGATCCAGAGCAATGGGACGCCTTCTCGGCCTGGATGAGCGACAGCGGCCTGCTCGACGAGCCGCCCGATCCCGCCGCCACGCACAACAACCGGCTGTTGCCGGGAGCGGGGCTATAGCCAGCCCCATCCTGTACGACGCCGACTGCGGCTTCTGCCGCTGGTGCCTCGCGCAGGTGCTGCGCCTGGACCGCCACCGCCGCCTGCGTCCGGTCGCGCTGCAGGATCCGGAGGCCGACCGGCTCCTGTCCGGGATGCCAGTCGACAGGCGAATGGCCTCCTGGCATCTCGTGGGGGACGACGGACGCGTCTACTCGGGGGGCGAGGCGTTCGCTCCGCTGCTGCGCCTGATCCCAGGGGGCGGCCCCCCGGCGCGGGCGCTCGACGCCGTTCCGGCGGTCGCCGACGTGGGCTACCGGGCCGTCGCCGGCCGCAGGTCGTTCTTCGGGCGCCTGATACCTGCCGGGAGCAAGGCCCGGGCGCAGGAGCGCATCGACGCTGCCGCTCGGCGCTGAGCCGCGGCATGTACTTCGAATGGGACACCTTCGTGCTCGACGCGGGCCAGGCGGTCTGCGTCGGGCTGCCCGCCGCCGGCCTGCCGGCGTTCCTGCTGCGGCTGACGGGCCGCGGCTGGGCGCTCATCGGGCCCGTGTCCGTGGTTCTGAGCGTGGTGGCGATCGCCGCAGTGAGCACGAGCGCCGACGTGATCACGTGGATCGCGCTGCTGCTGGTGCCGCCCGGATGCGCGATCGCGCTCGGCTGGGCGGCCCACGGGGCGCGTCCATGGATGGCGATCTGGGTGGTGCCGTTGCTCGCGATCGCGCTGGCGGCACCCGACGATCCGCTCGGCCGCGTCGCCCGGCTGCTCCTGATCATCGGCTCGTGCGTGACGCTGGGGAGGCTCCTGGCCGGCGCCACGCCGCTGCTTTTCCTGAAGCTGGGCGTGGTGGCGATGACGGCGATCGACGCCGTGTTCATCTTCGGCGACCTGTGGGGCGATCAGAACGCCGCGTTCAACGCCGCGGCGCCGGCTGAGCACCTGCCCCGGCTTCAGGTCGCCGACATCGGGGACGTGTCGACCGACTACGGCGACTACTTCATCTCCGGGGTGGTCGGCGGGATCCTGGCCGCCGAGCGGCACAACCAGGCGCTCGCGGCGCTCGCCACGCTGGTCGCGCTCGAGGCTTGGAACCAGCTCTTCGCGGTGGTCGACTCGCTCCCCGGCACGGTGCCGCCCACCGCGGTGATGCTCGCGTTCGAGGCCTGGCGGCGCTTCGGCGAGCGCCGGCGCCCCGTCCCGGCCTAGACGGCCAGGAGCCCGTCGAGCGCGAGCAGGACGCCGAGCGCGATCAGCCCGAGGGCGAGCAGGCGCGCCGCCCAGCGTAGGACGCGGCCGCGCGAGCCGTCGAGCTCCCAGGCGGCCGCAGCCGCGGTGAGGAGCCCGACCCCGAGCGCCATCGCGCCCAGCGCCACGAGGACGCCACTGTCGGCCCCGGCGCCGAGCGCCAGGACGATCAGGGCCGGCCGGGCGACGAGCGGGATCGCCACCGGCACGAGCGCGGCACGCCAGCCGTCGAGCGCCGGCTCGGGCGACGGCGGTCGCCGGAACAGGTCGATCGCACCGGCAAGCGCCGCCACGATGCCGGCGGCGATGCGGAAGGACGACTCGCTTACGTCGAGCGCGTCCAGCAGCGGATCGCCGAGCAGGGCGGCCACGCACACCGCGATCGCCCCCGCGGCGCCGCCGAGAGCGGCCAGCTCGGCCACCTCGCGCGGCGAGCGCCCCGCGCGCGGCACGCCGAAGGCGGCGCGCGCCGGGTTCAGCGCCAGCAGCAGCACAGCGGCCCAGAGCCAGCCCGACGGCGAGTCGTTGCCGGACGGCGCCGAGCCCTCCGCCTGCGCGATCGGGATCGTCCGCAGCAGTCCGGCGAGCGCATGCTGCTGGTCGTCCATGCGGGTCGTGCCGTCGACGACCCAGGCGCCCTCCACTCGCTCCGGCGCCGCGGCGCCCTCGGCGTCGGCGGCCGTGGACTGCTGCTCGACGGCGAGCCCCGCCACGCAGGTGGCGCGCTCGGCGAGCGGCGTGCTCAGGTCGGCGAGCCTGGCATCCGCCTGCGCCGTCAGCCACCAGCCCGTGATCGCCTCGTCGACGACACCGAACCAGCCGCCGCGCGGGTCGTATCCGCCGCGCACCACGGCGCCCCACGGGCCGAAGAGCTGGCCGAGGTAGCGCGCCTGAAAGCCGAACATCCCCGCCTGCTCGCGCGCGTAGTCGAGCTCGTCGTCGCTCAGGGGTGGGTCGCCGCGGTCAGGGAACTCCACGGTCTCGGCCTGGCCGTAGGCCGCCCAGTGGTCGGGAATCGGGGGCCAGTGGTCCTCGACCTCGTCGCGCGAGGTCGCCAGGTACGCGCCGATTCGGTCCGCGGCCCGCCCCCAGCCCTCGTCGGGGAAGGTGCGGTGGAGGAGTGCGAGCGCCCAGTAGGCCTCGCCCGTGTAGTACTTCGAGTACAGGCCGGGCACTGCTGCGCCGCTGTCCGCGTCGTACTCCGCGAGCACGGCGCCCGACGGCTCGCGTCTGGGCGACGAGGAAGCGCCCGAGACGGCGCAGCTCCTCGTCGTAGCGATCGTCGCCGGTGGCCTCGCGGCGGATCGCAAGCCCCGCGACGAGCAGCGCGGTGGCGCCCGTCGTGGTGCGCCCGTTGTAACTGAACGCCGCCCAGTCGTCGTCCTCCTCTAGCCGTGCCAGCGCCCACTCGGTGCCCCTGTCGGCCGAGCGCAGCGCGCCCGGAAGGCCCGCGGCGGCCGCCTGGTAGAGGCCCATCGTCACGCCGGCGTGGCGCACCTCGTTGTACTCGGGCGAGACGGAGTCGTCGCGGACGTCGTACTCGTAGAGCCAGTCGCCGTCGGGCTCCTGGTTGCGGACGAACCAGTCGACGGCCGCCTGGGCCGAGCGCTGCAGCTCCTCGGGACTCACCGTCGGGCAGCGCTCCGGCGGGGCGCCGACGCCGAAGACGAGGACGAGCAGCAGCGCCAGGACGAGTCCAGCGCGCCAGACGCGGCTCATGTCGGCCCGGCCGCCACCACCGCTCGGGCACCGGACCCGACGCGGCGGGCCCGGCGGACCTCAGGCAGGAGCAGCACGGGCAGCGCGAACCACGCCGTCAGCGGCAGGCGACTCAGGGCGAACACGACGGCCGGCATCCCAGCAAACGCCGTGCCGTCGCGGTCCACCAGCTCGAGCCGCGAACCGGGCTCGACGCGGAAGCGGGCAAGCCAGTCGAGCGCGCGCACCGCCGCGGCGAGCCTTCGCTCGCGAGCCACGCTCGGGTCGAAGCGGAGCACCCGGTCACGCGTGGACGGCACCGCCCAGACCAGGAGCACGGCGATTGCGAGCAGCGAGAAGACCTGCACCGACGCCGAGCCCTCGATCGACAGGTGGAAGACGACCGCGACCCAGACGGCGGCGTAGCGGGTGCCGCGCCACCACAGCCCGAGGGCGATGAACAGCTCGGTGAGCACGACGAACTTGGCCGCGCCGGTGTGGAAGCCATGGTCCGTGAGGACCGACACGAGCCAGTCAGGCAACCCGTCCAGCTCATCCTGGGCACGCGCTCACGCGCTGCCAGGTGACCGTGCCGCCGAACCAGTCGGGGTCGACCAGCTTGCTGAAACCGGACGCCCCGTAGACGACGGCGCACTCGAAGCGCAGCAGCCACAGCGGCCAGGCCGGCGCGCTCGGATCGAGCGGCGACAGCCCGCGGCGGCGCCGCAGCCACGCGTCGAGCGACAGCTCGCGCCCGCACGGCGCCAGCGCCAGCAGGCCGAGCACGATCATGAGGTAGGCCCGGTTGTTGTGGAAGTGCGTGGTCGACAGGAAGACGTTGTAGGCGACGATCGCGAACGTCGTGATGGTTGCCACGCGGGTGAGCAGCCCGAGCGTCATGAAGACGGCCGCAACCGCCCCGAGCCACAGCAACGCGACGTACACGTCGCCGGGCAGCTCCGGATACCAGGAGGCGTAGGGCTCGTAGAAGGCGTCCGAGTAGATGTGCCCGTCGGCCGCGTCGGAGAGGAAGGGGCGCAGGTGGAGCAGCACGACCGGCCCGGCGAACACCCGCAGCAGCGCGAGCGCGCGCATGCTGACCCGGCGCCCCAGCAGCTCGTCGAAGCGCGCAATCACCGCACGTCTCCGCGGACGCGGCTGCGCAGGACCTCAGTCCGCGCCGGGTCGTCGTTGTGCCAGGCCGTGACCCTCGCCTCGAGGTAGCGGGTCTCGCGGTCGCGAGGCGTGTTCAGCGCGACCCAGTCGAGCGCCGCGTCGAGGAAGGCGATCTGGTTGTCAAGGCCGGCGTCGGCGTGATGGCGGACCGCCGGGTAGCGCAGGCCGCGGTCCTGGACGAGCTCGTCCCAGCGGTAGCCCGCCCAGCCGGCCTCGACGGGCAGCCGCCGGCCGTCGGCGGTGACGCGGACGACGTCGGCGCGCCAGGTGCTCGACTCGGGGAACATCTGGAAGGCGAACTCCTTGTGGTCCGCCCAGTAGCCCCTGGCCACGAGCGCGAGCTGCAGGAGAACGACGGCGACCACCGCAACGCGCCGCCCCACGACGGTGACCCTCGACCGCACGCGGCAACGATGACACGGCCTGCGGGAAGCCGTGGCACGCGGCCAGCGAAGCGTCTAGGCCGCCCTCACTCGTCCTGCTCGCTCTCGTCGAGGTCGAGCGCGATCGAGTTGATGCAGAAGCGCTGGCCGCCGGGGCCGGGGCCGTCCGGGAAGACGTGACCCAGGTGGCTCCCGCAGCGCGCGCAGAGCACCTCGGTGCGGATCATCCCGTGCGAAGAGTCGTCGCGCAGCTCGACGGCCTCGGCGACGGCGGGCTCGGTGAAGCTCGGCCAGCCGCTGCCGGAGTCGTACTTCGTGTCGGAGCTGAACAGCTCGTTGCCGCAGGCGCCGCAGCGATAGATGCCGTCGGCCTTCGAGTAGGTGTACGCGCCGGTGAAGGGGGGCTCGGTGCCCGCCTCGCGCAGGATGTGAAAGCGCTCGGGCGACAGCTCCGCGCGCCAGTCTGCATCGGTCTTGTCGAGCTTCTCCATGGTGCCTCCGTTCGGGTGAGCCGCGCTACTGCGTGAAGCGCCTCTGTAGAGCGTAGATACCTGCCAGCCCCGCCCACTCTTCGTAGGGGGCGAAGAAGCCGCGAACCTCGTCCTCGGTGGCGCGCCGGCCGAGGCCCGCCAGGCGTCCGACGAGCTTCACGTAGGCGAGGTCGAGCGCAGGCAGCATGTCGTCGCGGCCCTGGCCCTCGAACGCGAGCATCTCGATCGTCCAGTTGCCGATGTTGGGGATCTTCAGCAGGCGCCGCCAGGACGGCTCGTGGCGGCTGAGGTCGGCGCGCCCCGAGGCGACCTCACGGGCGGCGCGGATGAGCGCCATCGAGCGCTTCGGAGCGAGTCCGCAGGCGTCGAGCTCGGCGGGCGCCCGGCCGGCGAGTCGCTCCGCGGCGGGCGGCGACACGAAGCGCCCGCAGGCGCTGCGGCGCCCGTGCCGGCGCACGATCGAGCGCTGGATCGAGGCCGCCCGGCGCGACTCGATCAGCTGCTCGCAGACCGCCCAGGCGAGGGCCTCGAACGGCTCCGGGCGCCGGCGCGGACGCACCCAGGGGCGCGCGCGCACGACGGGACCGATCAGCGGGTCGCGCCGGAAGCGAGCGTGGAACTCGGACACGTCGTGGTCGGTCCCGAGCGCGAAGCGCATGCGCTCGATCCCGGCCGCCGCGCCGTCGCGCGAGGCGGCCTCGGCGCGGAAGCGGACGGCGCGGCCGGCGGCCCAGGCATACACGAGGACCTCCTCGTCCTCGACCCAGAGGACGCGCGCGAGCGCCTCGCCGCGGCGCACCAGCACGAGGTCCCGTCCCGCCGTCGGGAGCCGGTACGGCCCCACGGGGACGACGTCGAGCTCGAGCGTGGCGGCTATTTGTCCTTGAGGAGGTGGATGTCGACGAGGAACGAGCGCGAGGCCGCGATCTCCGTCTTCTTGCGCCCTCCGCCGAGGCGGAGCGTCGCCGTTCTGCGCGGGCGGCGCAGCAGCTTCACGAGCACGAAGGTCGCGACTCCCACCAGGAAGCCGCCGGTGGCGGCCACCACGGCGGCGGGCAGGGACACCTCGCGCCGCGGCTCGATGACCCGCGGCTCGGCCAGCACCGGGAGCGGGCGGACCTCAGCTTCCTCGGAACGATCTGGATCGGGCAGCGGGATTGGATCGGGCACGAGGGGGCGAGTGTAACGCCCTGATCAGAGGGCGCGCTCGTACACCCGGAACTTCTTGACGATCGTGCCGCCCATCGCCTTCATGGCGCGGTTCATGGCCTTGTTCGTCTCGAGGATCCAGCCCATCTCGCCGCCCTTGACGGGCGTCGTGTCGGCCATCTCGAAGTGCTCCGCGTACAACCCGGCGGCCACGCCGGTGTGCTGGTAGGCGGGCCTCACGCCGAGGAAGCCGACCCGCACCTGAGTGACGATCCGCTTGCGGTTCAGGTAATGCCACCAGCCGAACGGCAGGATGCGGCCGTTCATGCGCTTCAGGACCTGGTTGATGTCCGGGACGCTGATCGCGATCCCGACCGTCTTGCCCTCCGCATCCTCGGCGACCATGAACCAGTTGCGGTCATAGACGAGCTGGAGCTCCTGCGCGTACGCGTCGAGGTCGGCCTTCGAGTAGGGCACGAAGCCCCAGTTGCGCGACCACGCCTCGTTGTAGATCTCGGCGAAGGCGTCGAGCTCGTGGCGCAGCCGGCGCCGGCTCATCTTGCGGATGCGGATGCCGTGCTTGGGCTCGAGCTGCTCGGCCAGGTCCCAGATGATCGGCATCACGTTGTCGCGGCCCGAGATGTGGAGCTGCCACATGAACAGGTCCATCGCCTTCTCGAGCCCGACGGCCTCGCACAGCTCCCGGTAGTAGGGCGGGTGCCAGGGCTGGCGCACCATCGCGGGCCGCTCGTAGCCCTCGATCAGGACGCCGCTCTCGTCATTCATCGAGAAGTCCATCGGCCCGATCATCAGGTCGCGGCCGCGTTCGCGCAGCCAGCCCTCCGCCGCCTCGAGCAGCGCTTGCATCACGGCGGGGTCGTTCTCCAGCTCGAGAAAGCCGAACATGCCCCACGCGTTGCCGTGGAACTCGTTGAACGCGGTGTCGATCTGCGCGCTCACACGGCCCGTGACGCGGCCCTCGCTGCGGGCCAGGAAGAGCTGCGCCTCGCCGTGCTTGAAGTACGCGTTCAGGCGCGGGTTGAGGAAGACCCGGCGCTCGATGCGGAGCGGGGGAATCCAGTTTTCCGCGTTAGAGTGCAGCCGGTACGGAAGCTCGATGAACTCGCGCAGGTCGCTGCGCGACACGACGGGCTTCACCTCGACGGACACGGCGCGGGACCCTACATGCCGACCGCTATCGATCTCTTCGAAAAGGCACGCCGTCATGAGCGGCTGGAGCAGCTGCAGGCCGCTCGCGATCACGACCTGATGCCCTACTTCAGGGTCCTCGAGGGGCCCGCCGGCCCGGTGGTCGAGATGGAGGGCAGCCGGCGCATCATGCTCGGCTCGAACAACTACCTCGGCCTGACCGGCGACGAGCGCGTCAAGGACAGCGCCCGCCGGGCGCTCGAGCGCTACGGCACCGGCCTGACGGGCTCCCGCTTCCTGAACGGCACGCTCGACCTGCATCTCGAGCTCGAGGCCATGCTCGCCGACTGGATGGGCACCGAGGACGCGCTCGTCTTCACCACCGGCTACCTCGCGAACACGGGCGCCATCGGAACACTGCTCGGGCCCGAGGACACCGTCATCTGCGACACGGGCGACCACGCCTCGATCCTCGACGCGGTCTCGATGAGCCGCGCCCGCATCCGCCCCTTCCGTCACAACCGGCTCGACAAGCTCGAGACGATGCTCTCGCGCGCCGAGGGCGACGGCGGTGGCGTGCTCGTCGTGGTCGACGGGGTCTTCTCGATGGAGGGCGACATGGCGCCCCTGCCGGACGTCGCGGCGCTGTGCCGCGAGCACGGCGCGCGCCTGATGGTCGACGAGGCGCACGGCGTGGGCGTGCTCGGCGCGCGCGGCGCGGGCGCCAGCGAGGTTTACGGCGTCGAGGACGAGATCGACCTGCGCATGGGGACGTTCTCGAAGTCGCTCGCGTCCTGCGGTGGCTTCGTCGCCGGCCCCTCCGAGGTGATCGACTTCCTGCGCGTCCAGTCGCGCTCCTTCATGTTCACCGCCGCGGCGGTTCCGGCCGCGATCGGCGCCGCGAAGGGCGCGCTCGAGATCATCCGCTCCGACGAGGGCCCGCAGCTGATGGCGAAGGTGCTCGACAACGCCCGCTACCTGCACGACGGCCTCGCCGACCTCGGCTACCACGTAATGGAGCCGAACGTGATGCCGGACGGCTCGACGATCATCACGCCGATCGTTCCGATCCTGATCGGCGACGACTGGAAGGCCGTGCTGCACTGGAAGGCTCTGTACGACGCGGGCGTCTACGTGAACGTGGCGATCTACCCCGCCGTCCAGCGCGGCGGCGCGCTCCTGCGGACCAGCGTGATGGCAACCCACGAGCGCGCGCACCTCGACGAGGCGCTGGCGGCGTTCGAGCGCATCAAGGACGAGGCCGAGACGCTGCAGCCGCCGGCTTAGGCGGACCTTCATCGCGGGGCGTGGATGATGCGCCCATGCGCTTCTATCCCGAGCTCAGCGGTCCCCGTACCCGGACCATCCTCTGCGACATCGGAGTGCTCCTCCTGATCGGGCTCTTCGCCTGGACGGGTAAGGAGGTGCACGACACCGTCGAGCGGGTCAACAGCCTCTCGCGCGGAGTCATCGACGCGGGCTCATCCGTGCAGGGCGGCTTCGACGATGCCGCCGGGGCCGTCGACGATGTGCCCGTGGTGGGCGGCGCGCTGGCGGACGGCCTGCGCTCATCGGGCAGCGCGTCTGGAGGGAACGTGGCGGCCGCCGGCGAGGCCGGTGAGGCTGCGGTAAGCGACACGGCGAGCCTGCTGGGCTGGGCGATCTTCGGTCTGCCGACGCTTGTCCTGCTCGCCTTCTTCGTCCCGCTGAGGGCTCTACAGGTGCGGCGCCTGACGCTTGGCGCCCAGATGCTGCAGGGTGCTCCCCCGGGGGAGCGGCGCCGCCTGCTGGCCCAACGGGCCGCCTTCGGCATGGCCTGGGCGGACCTGCGCCCGTTCAGCAAGGATCCGCTCGGCGACCTGCAGGACGAGCGCTACGAGCCTCTGCTCGCCGCCCTCTACGCCGAGGCCGGGCTCCGTCCACC
>CAWFZK010000002.1:0-61868 GCA_963820315.1 uncultured Thermoleophilaceae bacterium
TCCGTCCCTGACTCAGTGAGCGTGCGCCGGCTCGGCGCCGGCGAGCCGCTCCGGGTCCTCGCGCAGCGCCAGCAGCGCGGCCAGGGCGGTGGTGATCGGAACGGCCGCCACGAGTCCGATCGAGCCGACGAGCGTGGCAACGATCTCCTTCGCCACGATCTCGAAGTTGACGACCTCGGCCACGCCGAGATCGGCCGCGCTGAACAGCAGCAGGGCGGGCAGCGACGCGCCCACGTATGCGAGCACGAGCGTGTTGACGGTCGCGCTCACATGGTCGCGGCCGACCTGGAGCGCGCGCCTGAACAGCTCGCCGAAGCCGAGCGCCGGGTTCGCGCGCCGCAGCGCGAGCACGGTAGAGGCCTGGCTGATCGTCACGTCGTCGAGCACCCCGAGCGCGCCGATCACGATGCCCGCGAGCAGCAGCCCCTCGAGCGACAGGTCGGCCTGCCCGAGCTGCAGGAAGATCGCCTCCTCGCTCGACAGGCCGGTGAGATGGGTGAGCTCGGTGAACAGCACCGCCAGCACGGCCGTCAGCAACAGGCTGGCCGCCGTGCCGAGCAGTGCCGCCATGCTCTTCGCTCCGAGCCCGTGCGCCAGCGGGATCGTGACGAGAGCGATCGCGAGCGCGCCCGTCACCGCCACCCCGAGCGGCGAATTGCCGTCGAGGATCGACGGCACGACGAAGACGAGCACGAGCGCGAGACTGAGCGCCAGCCCGACGAGCGAGAGCGCCCCGCGCAACCGGCCGAGCAGCAGGACCGCCGCGACGAAGATGAGCGCCAGCCACAGCATCGGCCCGCGGCGCTCGAAGTCGACGAGGCCGTAGCCACTGCCGCCAAGCTGCTCGGTGCCGGAGCGGCGGCTCGGGCGTCTTCGTCACGCGCAGCTTGTCGCCCGGGTCGACGTCGGGGTCGAGGCTGCCCGCGCCACCGAGCTGCAGGCGCACGAGCCTGCCCGACTCGGGCCCGCTCTCGAGCCGCACGTAGACCTGCCGGCAGTTCTGGCCGATCAGGCCCGGGCACACCGTTTCCTCGACGCGCTCGACCGTGCCGCGCTCGCTGTCGACCAGGATGCCCTCGGCCACCCCCGACTCGACGTCACCCGGCCAGAGGACGATCAGCCCGACGATCGTCGCCACGGCGAGCACCGCCGCGACGCCCGTGAAGAGCCGGGTCACCGGCGTCCTACAGGTATCCGAGCGGATCCACCGGAGAGCCGCTGACGCGGGTCTCGAAATGCAGGTGGTCGCCGAAGCAGTGGCCGGTGCAGCCGACGTAGCCGATCACCTGGCCCTGGCCCACGTTCGCGCCGTTCGAGGTCGCGAAGCTCGACTGGTGGGCGTAGCACGTCGACAGGGTCGCGTTGTGCTGGATGCAGGTGTAGTTGCCGTAGCCGCCGACCCAGCCCATGAGCGCGACGCGCCCGGAGTCCGCCGCGCGGATCGGCGTGCCGCTCGGGACAGCGATGTCGACGCCGGCGTGCAGCCGGCCCCAGCGCATGCCGAAGGGCGACACGACCGGCCCGTTGACCGGCCAGATCAGCGAGCCGCTGCCCTGACGGACGGGCCCGGGCGCGGGCGCACCCTGCAGCGCGGCGGTCACGCGCGCCTGCTCGGCCTCGAGCGCGCGCAGGTCGCCCTCGAGCGCCACACGGCTCGAGCGCACCTGGCCGAGCGCGCTGCGCTTGTTCGAGCGCGCCGACGCGAGCTCATCGCGGGAGCCGACGAGCTGTCCCTGGACGGCGGCGATCTGGTCGCGCCAGCGCAGGATCCGCTCAGCGGCGAGCTGCTCGCGCTCCTCGAGCTTCGCGAGCTTGATCGCCTGGTCCTCGGCGCGGTCGCGCAGGTGGCGCACCTCGTCGGTGATCTCGCGGTCCTGCTCGGAGATCCGCTCGAGGAACTCCGCGCGCTCGAGCAGGTCGCCGAAGCCGTCGGCCTCGAGCACGACCGTCAGCGCGTCGGGTGAGTCGGCCTTGTAGATCTCGACGAGCCGGGCGGCCAGCACCTTGCGCGCGGTCGCCAGCTCGGAGCGCAGCCGCTCGAGCCGGTCACGCGCCTCCTCGAGCTGGTCGCGCACCTCGAGCAGCTCCGCCTTCTGCGCATCGAGGCTTGCCTGCGCGCGGTCGAGGCGCTTCTGCGTGGCGCTGATCTCGCCCTGGACGGCCGCGATCCGGTTGTTGAAACCCTGGATCGTCGTGGTCAGCACGCCCTCCTGCGTGCTTCTTCTCCTCGATCTCGGCGCGCTTCTTCTCGATCCGCTCGTTCAGCGGTGCCGAGAGTCCCGGCATCGGCAGCAGCAGGTAGGCGCACAGGGTCAGCGCTATCGGGAGCAGGAAGGTCTTCTTCATTGGAGGCCGGGCGCCGTCGGGTCCCCCCAGTTTTCGCCTCTGTGCAGGGGAATTAAGCGCCCGGGACGCGGCCACAATAGCAAGCGACATCGGCCCCGCAAGGCGTTTTCCTCGACTTGCAAGACGGCGTGCAGCGACTCACTAATCTTCAAGGCAATGGCACGCCAGAAGGCAGTTTTCCCTCGCGACACAGGTCTCCAGGCTCGGATGCTCCTGACGCTCTTCCTGCTCGGGCTCCTGTACGTCGTGTTCATCGGAGTTCTGATCGCCGCAGGGGCCGGCGTCATCACGATCGTCGTCGTGATGGGCGCGCTCTCGGCCGCGCAGCTGTTCTTCTCCGACAAACTCGCGCTCTCGGCGATGGGCGCCAAGGAGGTCTCGCCCGAGGAGGCTCCCGGGCTGCACGCGATGATCGAGCGGCTCTGCATCCAGGCCGACCTCCCCAAGCCGAAGATCGCCGTAGCGGACACGCCAATGCCGAACGCGTTCGCGCTCGGCCGCTCGCAGAAGAGCGCAACCGTGTGCGCGACCACCGGCATCATGAGCGTGCTGTCGCCGAGTGAGCTCGAGGGCGTCATGGCGCACGAGCTCTCGCATGTGAAGCACCGCGACGTGCTGATCATGACCATCGCCAGCTTCTTCGCCAGCCTCGCGGCGATCATGCTGCAGTTCGGCTTCTTCTTCGGCGGCGACGGCGATGACGACAACCCGAGCATCCTCGTCGTGCTGCTCGTGTCGTTCCTGGTCTACATCCTCTCCTTCTTCCTGATGATGGCCCTGTCGCGCTATCGCGAGTTCGCGGCCGACCGCGGCGCGGCAATCGTCACGGGACGGCCGAGCGCCCTCTCAGCGGCGCTGGTCAAGATCTCGGGAGCCATGCAGACCGTGCCCACGCACGACCTGCGCGAGGCGGAGCGCCTGAACGCGTTCTTCATCGTGCCGGCGAGCGTCAAGGGATCGATCCGGAACATCTTCTCGACGCACCCGCCGATGGAGAAGCGGATCGAGCGCCTGCAGCAGCTCGAGTCGCAGCTCCAGCGCGGGGCGATCGCGGCGTAGCCCCTTGGGGTTCCTGGACGCGATCTTCGGGTCGAAGGGAAGGCTGAAGGGGCCCGCCGAGGATCGCCTGTTTGCGATGTCGACGGCCTGGGTGACGCTCGAGACCTCGCTCGGGCTCAGCCACAAGGGCACGGCCGGCATCGTCTTCCAGCCGCTCGCCACCGCCGACTTCCAGTCGATCCTCGACGAGACCGAGGAGCTCCTTGCCGGCACGGCCGCCGAGACCGGCAGCAAGGTCACGAGCAAGGAGGACGAGTTCGGCTACCGCTGGCTCGTGCTCGAGGATCCCGACTTCGAGGACCTCGTCGTGGCCCTCAACACGGTCTCGGTCCAGCTCCAGGGCGGCGGCTACGGCGACCGGCTGCTTGCCGCCGTGTTCGCCTTCGAGGAGAAGGGCAAGCCGATCTACTTCATCTACAACTTCAAGCGCGGCGCCTTCTACCCCTTCGTCCCGGCGCCCGGCGACAACGCACGCGACAACGAGCGCGAGCTGCGGATCAAGGCGCAGCTCGGCGCAGAGCTCCCCTTCGAGGAGGACATCGGGCGCTGGTTCCCGCTCTGGGACGTGCCGCTCTAGAGGCCACAAGCCGTGGCCCGACGCCGGTGCCGTAGAACTCACGGCATGGCTAAGTCCGAGGCCGTGACCGTCGACGCCGCAGGCCGTGAGGTGCGCGTGTCGAGCGCCGATCGCGTGATCTTCCCGGAGACCGAGCGCACAGCGGCGGTCACCAAGCTGGACGTCGTCGAGTACTACCTGGCCGTCGAGGACGGCATCATGCGCGCGCTCCGCCGGCGGCCGACGACGCTCGAACGCTGGCCCAAGGGCGTGCATCCGGGCATCGTCGTCTCGACCCGCGAGAAGGGCGGCGGCGACGCCTTCTTCCAGAAGCGCGTGCCGAAGGGGGCGCCCGACTACCTCGAGACGGCGCGCATCGAGTTCCCCTCGGGGCGTCACGCCGACGAGATCTGCCCGACGGAGATCGCCGTGGTGGCCTGGGCGGCCCAGATGGGCACGATCACCTTCCACCCCTGGCCGGTGCGCGCCGACGACGTCGACCATCCGGACGAGCTCCGCCTCGACCTCGACCCGCAGCCGGGCACCGACTTCGAGGACGCGGTTCGGGTCGCAGGGGTCGCGCGCGAGCTGCTCGGCGAGCTCGGCTACGCCGGCTTCCCGAAGACGTCGGGCGGCCGCGGTGTCCACATCTACGTCCGGATCGAGCCGCGCTGGACGTTCACGGACGTCCGCCACTCCGCGATCGCCTTCGGCCGCGAGCTCGAGCGCCGCCTGCCCGGGGAGGTCACGACGAAGTGGTGGAAGGAGGAGCGCGGCGAGCGCATCTTCGTCGACTACAACCAGAACGCGCGCGACCGCACGATCGCGTCCGCCTACAGCGTGCGGCCCAAGCCCGGTGCGCCGGTATCGGCGCCGGTCACCTGGGACGAGCTCACCGAGGTCGCGCCGGAGGATTTCACCGTGGCGACGATGCCGGCCCGCTTCGCCGAGATCGGCGACCGCCACGCCGCGATCGACGACGCCGCGCATTCGCTCGAGCCGCTGCTCGACATGTACGAGCGCGACGAGTCGGAGGGCGAGGGCGACATGCCCTATCCGCCCGACTATCCGAAGATGCCGGGCGAGCCGAAGCGGGTGCAGCCCTCGCGCGACACAGACCGGAAGAGATGACAGCCGGGGGCTCGCGCCCCCGGACCCCCGTGGCACCTGGCCGGTCGCTGGCTACTAGGCCGGCGGCGCCTGCGGCAGCTTCTTCGCCCCGCGCTTCGTCACGGGGTTCGAGGGCGGCGGCACGACCGGTCCGATGTCGCCGTCCGGAGCCTCGTCGAGGTCGACGATCACCGGCGCGTGGTCGCTCGGCCCGCTGCCCTTGCGCGCCTGGCGATCTACCCAGGCCGCCTCGACGCGGCTCGCCACGGGGTCGCTCGCGAGCATCAGGTCGATCCGCATCCCGAGATCCTGGTGGAACATGCCGGCGCGGTAGTCCCAGTAGGTGAAGACCCGCTTGCCCGGCCAGCGGTCGCGCACGACGTCGTGGAGGCCGACCGATTCCAGCTCCGCGAGGGCATCGCGCTCTGGCTGCGTGACGTGGGTCTGGCCGACGTACGCGTCGGGGTCGAAGACGTCCTCGTCGGTCGGCGCGATGTTCATGTCACCGCAGACGATCGTCGCGTCGGGGCCGGCCGCGACCATCTCCCGCAGCGCCGCGAGCCACGCGAGCTTGTAGCGATAGTGGTCGGAGTCGGGCTCGCGGCCGTTCGGCACGTACACCGAGACGATGCGCACGCCCTCGCACGTGGCCGACACGGCGCGGGCCTCCGGATCCGGGAAGCCGGGGCCGCCGGGTATCCCGGGCACGACATCCTCGAGACCGGCGCGCGAGAGGATCGCCACTCCGTTCCAGGTCGCCGAGCCGTGCAGCGCGACCTCGTAGCCGCGCTCGGCGAGCGCCTCGCCGAGCAGCTCGCTGAACGCGTCGTCGGCGAGCTTCGTCTCCTGCAGGCAGACCACGTCCGGCTGACGCTCGTCCAGCCAGGGCAGCAGCCGCGGCACTCGCTGCTTGACCGAGTTGACGTTCCAGGTCGCGATCCGCACGGCTTCCACGGTATCGGCCGCAGCTCTAACCTCCTGGGGCATGTCTCGCTACAGCGAGCACCCGCCGGCGCCGGACCTCGCCGAGCTTGTTGCGTGCACCTGGGAGCGCGCCGAGGCAGCCGAGCCCGACGGGAGCGTTCGCGTCCTGCCGGACGGCTGCGTCGACCTCGTCTGGTCGAGCAGGAACGGGCTGGTGATCGCCGGCCCGGACACCGGGCCGGTCGTCTACCCCGTGGAGCCGGGCTACGCCGCCGCCGGGCTGCGGCTGCGTCCCGGGGTCGCGGGCAGCGTGCTCGGGCTGCCCGCCTCCGAGCTGCGCGACGAGCGCCCGGAGCTCAGCGCTCTCTGGGGCAGGGACGCCGCGCGGCTCGAGGAGCGGATCGCGCTCGCGGACTCAGCGCGTCGCCGCGAGCTGCTCGAGGAGGCGCTGCGGCCGCTCGCGCGCGAGGCGGAGCCGGACGAGCTGGTACTCGCCGGACTGCCCCTGCTCGGCCGGCGCGGGAGCAGTGTTGCGGAGCTCGCGCGGACGCTCGCGATCAGCGAGCGGGCGCTGCGGCGCCGCTTCAACGCCGCGATCGGCTACGGCCCGAAGCGGCTCGACCGCATCATCCGCTTTCGGCGCCTGCTGCGCCTGACCGCGCTCCGCGGTCAGGGCGGCCTCGCGGCAGCAGCGGCCGAGCTCGGCTACGCCGACCAGCCGCATCTGACGCGCGAGGTCCGCGAGCTCTCGGGCCTCACGCCCGTCGAGCTGCTCGCGATCACCTAGTCCGAAACGTTCAAGACCGCTCGGTCCGCTCCGAGGAACATGGATCCCATGCTTCCTTCACGACTCAGCGCAGTGACCCTGGTGACCGACGACGTGATGGCCCGCCGCGGCTTCTACGAGGCGCTCGGCTGGCGGACGCCGCTGGCGCCCCGGGACGACTACGCCCGTATGGAGACCGCCGGCGCCGCGCTCTCGATCTGGACCGCCGCGGAGGCCCGTCACGAGATCGCCGAGCCGCTCGAGCGCGCCGGTTTCCGGTTCCCCGGCTTCACGCTCGCGGTGGCCGTCGAGAGCGACGAGCTCGTCGACGAGGGAATCGAGTCCGCCCGCGCGGCGGGCGCGACGATCGTCGGCGAACCGGCCTTCCGGGCGTTCGGCGGCCGCTCCGCCTACTTCGCGGACCCGGCCGGCATCCCCTGGGAGATCGTGCGCATACCGGACACGCGCATCGACGAGCGCGGCGTGCTGCTCTACGACTGACTCAGTCCGGGATCAGCCCGTCGCCCGTGAACTCGCCCCGAGCCTCCGCGAACGAGATGTCGCGCGGGGGCAGGATCACGTCCGACTCGATCAGCTCGTCGCCGTCGACCGCGTTGCCGTCGCTCGCAACGAGGTCGAGCATCTGCGACCACAGCTCCTGGAAGCGGCCCTCGTCGCCCAGGTCGGCGGCGCTCACCGCCTCGTTGTCGAGCTCGTTCAGGCGCTCCGCGTCCTCGTCCGGCAGCTTGAACTGCCCCTCGCCGGAGATCCGGACGATCACGCGTTCTCCTTCCCCTGCTCGAGCGCGGGCGAGTCGCCGCCGCGCCGAGCCGAGCTCGGCCTTCATCTTGGCCAGCTCGTCGTCCACCTGGGCGCCACTGGTGAGCTCCTGGAGCTGCTTCTCGATGTCGTCCTGGCCCGAGCCGAGCTGGGTGATGTCGTCGAAGGTGCCGGCCGCCTCGAGCTCCTCGACGGCGCCCGCGCGAGCCCGCATGGTCTCCGTCTTCTCCTCGGCGCGCTGCATGGCGAGCCCAAGGTCCGCCATCTCCTCGCCCACGCCGGACGCGGCCTCGGAGATCTTGACCTGGGCCTCCGCGGCGGAGTACTGCGCCTTGATGACCTCCTTCTTGGTGCGGAAGGCCTCGATCTTCGTGCGCAGCTTCTGCTCGTTCTCCGTGAGCTTCTCCTGCTGGCCCTGGAGCTCGTTGATCTGCGTGTCGAGCGACTGCAGCTCCGTCTGCGCGAGCGTCTTGCGTTCGAGCGCCATCCGGGCCAGGTCCTCGCGGCCCTGCGAGAGCGCCTGACGCGCCTGGGTGTCGAGCTTGACCACCTGCTGCTCGAGCTTCGTGTTCTGCATCTGCAGGCGCTTTTTGGCCGTGACGACGTCGGCGATGCCCTTCTTGACGTTCTGGAGCATCTCGACCTGCTTCTGGTACCCGTAGTCGAGGGTCTCGCCGGGATCCTCGGCGCGGTCCAGCATCCGCGAGATCTTCGACTTGATTACGGTGGACATGCGCCCGCCAAGCCCTGCCATGCGACTCCTCCTTGGAGCTTTCGTGTGGTTCCAAGAGTAATGGCCGCGCGATAAGCGAGACTCCCGCTCGTGCAGCCGAAGCCCCCATCCGTGTCGATGGCGACGATGACCCGCTGGATGGCGATCGGACAGGCGAACACTCAGGGCAACGTCCACGGCGGCGTGATCCTGCTCATGTGCGACGAGGTGGCCGGCATCGCGGCGGTCCGTCATTCCGGCCGCCGCTGCGTCACGGCGGGCATGGACCGGATGACTTTCCGTCACCCCGTCTACGTCGGTCAGCTCCTGACCGTCAGGGCCACCGTGAACGCGGCCTGGCGGACGTCGATGGAGGTCGGCGTGCGCGTGGAGGCCGAGGTGGTCCACACCGGCGAGATCACCCACACGTCCGCCGCCTACCTGACCATGGTCGCCATCGACGAGGACGGCCGGCCCATCGAGATCCCGCCGCTCAAGCCGGAGACGGCCGACGAGCTCCGCCGCGCGCGCGAGGCGCAGCTGCGGCGCGACAACCGGCTCGCCGAGCGCGAGCGGATCCAGGCAGACCGCGAGCTCGACTAGATCGTCTCGGCCGGCCCGGGCGCGTCCTGCTCGAGCTGGAGGAACTCACTGAAGCGGCCGTCACGGAAGCCGAAGCGCACCTTGACGAAGCCGTCGCAGGAACCGCCCGGGCCGTCGCGCAGCCGGAAGGTGGCGAGCACGCGCTCGCCCTCGTCCTCGACCTCGACGAGCTCGCCCCGGCAGGGCAGCCCTGAGTTGAACAGCTTCGCGGCCGCCCGACCCCGCAGCCGGTAGGGGATGCCCTGGTCGACGAGCGCGCGCGGGGCGAAGAAGTCGGCGGCGTGGTTGTAGTCGCCGTTGTTGAGCGCCATCAGCCAGTCCCTGATGAGCCGGCCCTCGTCGGTCTTCGTGCCGTGCTCGTCGGAGGAGCCGGAGTCACAGCCGGCGAGTACGGCGACGAGAGCCAGGACCGCGATGAGGTGCGCCGGGCGCACACAGTCAGGTTACGCCCGGCGCCCCACCGGCTCGGCTAGAGCGAGCGCTGGTAGCGCTCCTGCGCCCGCAGCGCGAACCAGGCGCACAGGGCGAGGAACGCCAGCAACAAGCCCGAGCGGGTCACGACCACGTCCCAGCCGCCGTGGCCGAGCGCCGCCGCGCGTGCCGCCTCGACCGCCCACTCGAGCGGGTTGAAGTCCGCGACGGTGCGCATCCAGTCGGGCATCAGCGCCGGCTGCATGAACGTCGACGACAGGAACGAGAGCGGCAGCTGCAGGAACGTCAGCGTCGCAATCAGCGTCTCCTCCTTGCGGGCGGTCAGGGCGAACCCGATCGAAAGCGTCCCGAAGCAGGCGCCGATCAGCACCGCCACGCCCACCAGCGCGAGCACGCCGGGCACCCCGTTGGGGAAGCTCGCGCCCGCGGCGAGCGCGATGCCGACGATGATCAGCGACTGGATCGCGATCGTCACCGAGTTCTGCGCCACGCGGCCGGCGATCAGCGCGCCGCGGCTGATCGGCGTGACGAGCAGCCGGTCTGTCACGCCGCGGTCGAGGTCCTCGATCACGGGCATGCCGCTCCAGCCGGCCGAGAAGAAGGCCGTCATCACGACGATCCCGGGTGCGAGGTACTCGACGTAGGACTCGCTGCCAAAGCCCGGGATGTCGGCGACGACCTCGAACAGCGAGCCGAACAGGAGCAGCCAGATGACCGGCTGCACGAGGGTCACCGCGATCCACCACGGCTGCCGCCAGAGCTGCAGCAGGTGGGTCGCGGTCATGTAGCGGGTGTGCCGCAGTGCTGTCATCGGGTAACCTCCTTCTCGTCGGCCGCCCCGAAGGACATGGAATCGTGCGCACCCGGCCGAGCCGGGTGCTTCGCGAACGGCCGGCCCGCATGGCGCAGGTACACGTCGTCGAGCGACGGCCGGGCGACCGTCACCGAGGCGACCGCGACCCCGTGGGTCTCGAGCGCCGCGAGCACGGCCGGCACCGCGCGCGCGCCGTCGGCGGCGCGGGCGCGAACGGTGCGGCCCTCGACCGAGAGCTCGCGGATGCCCTCGAGCGCTTCGAGCGCGGGCCGGGCTCCGTTCAGCTCGGGCTGCTCGAGCTCGACCTGGACCGCGTCGCCGCTCAGCTCGCGCTTGAGCTCATCGGGGGAGCCGGTGGCCACGACCTTGCCGCGATCGACGATCGCGAGCTGCGCCGCGAGCCGGTCGGCCTCCTCGAGGTAGTGCGTCGTCAGCAGGACGGTGATGCCCTCGTCGCGGCCGAGGCGCTCGATCTCGCGCCACATGTCGGCGCGCACCTCGGGGTCGAGGCCGGTGGTCGGCTCGTCGAGGAACAGCACACGCGGGCGGTGCACGAGCGCGAGCGCGATGTCGAGCCGGCGCTCCATCCCGCCAGAGAACCCGCGCACGATGCGGTCGGCGGCCTCGGTCAGCCCGAAGCGCTCGAGCAGCTCGTCGATGCGAGCCTCGCGCTCGGCGCCGCGCATGCCGTTTAGGCGGGCGCTGAGACGCAGGTTCTCGCGCGCGGTGGCCTCACGGTCCGCGCCGGCGCGCTGGCCGACAACTCCGATCGCGTTGCGCACCGCGGCCGGGTCGGTCAGCACGTCGTGGCCCGCGACGCGGGCGCGGCCCTCGTCGGGGCGCGCGAGCGTGGTCACGATCCGGACGGCGGTGGACTTGCCGGCGCCGTTGGGACCGAGCAGCCCGAACACGGTTCCCTCCTCGACCGAGAAGGACAGGCCGTCGAGCGCGCGCACGTCCCCCGGGTAGGTCTTGACGAGGCCCTCGGCGTCGATGGCGCTTGTCACGATTTGCTCCTTCACTCCATCGGATGTAGGATGATTCGAAGTTCGAATGATTTAAACATCGAAACGTTCGAATGTCAAATCAAATCCAGAAGACGGCTAAAGAGCGCCAGGAGGCGCTGCAGCAGATGGTCAACCTGGTCCGGCTGCAGCAGATCGCGTCGGACAAGATGGACGACGCCTTCTGCCGCCTGGCCGGCATCAACCTGACGGACGGGCGCTGCCTCGACCTGCTCGACGTCCACGACGGCCTCACGGCCGGCGAGCTCGCGGAGGCGGCGAGCCTGAGCCCGGGCGCGGTCACGACGGTCCTCGACCGGCTCGAGCGCATGGGGCTCGTCACGCGCATCCGCGACGAGGCTGATCGACGGCGTGTGCTCGTCGAGCTGACGCCGAAGGCGCGCGAGCTCGCGTTCCGCGTGTACGGCCCCGTCGCCGCCTACGCACGCGAGTACATCGAGCGGCTCTCCGACGACGAGATCGACGCGATCAGCCGCTTCCTCGAGGTGGCGATCGAAGTGAACGAGCGACGCGCGAAGGAAGTATCGAAGGGTGACGTCTGACGAGCTCGCCGCCTTCGCGCGGCGGCTGTTCGAGGCGTACGGCGAGGGCGACCTGGACGGCTTCCGCGGGCTGCTGGCCGACGACCTGACCGCCTACGTGACCAATGCGGAGGCCGGCGTCGACGAGCTGCGCGGCCGCGACGAGTACATGAGCCGTCTCCCCGACCTCCACGCGGCCGGCGGGCGGATGCGGGTCACACAGGTCCTGCCCGTCGACGCCGAGCGCGTGCTGACGATGGTCGAGATCCGCGCCGAGCGCGGCGGCGGGGAGCTGCACAACTTCGCGGCCTTCCTCGCCGAGGTGGGCGACGGCAGGGTCACGACGCTCTGGATGGTCGACGCGCTGCCCGCCTACAGCGACGAGTTCTGGTCCTAGCCCGGAAGCGGCGCACCCTCGTCGAGGCGCCGGCGCAGCTCGTCCCCGCGCCCGGCCGCCACGGCGCGCGCCACGCGCCGCTCTGACACCTCCACCCCGCGCGCGCTCGCGAGCTCGACCAGCTCCTGGCGCTCCTCGCTCTCGCGCGCCGTCTTCAGGAAGAGCCAGCCGAGCAGCACCACGGTGACGATGCTGCCCTCGATCATCATCAGCGTGCCCGCGATGCCCTGGTCCTCGAGCGGCGTGATGTCCCAGCTCGCCTGGCCCGGGCCGTAGTCGGGATAGAAGACGCTCTCCGACCACACGAAGACGTTGGCGAGGAGCGCGGCGGTGAGCCGGACGGCGACGATGTAGAGGAGCTTCGCTCCGTTGCCGAACCAGGCGGGCTGGGGCAGCGGTCCGAGCAGCGCGAACCACATCGTGATGCCGAAGAAGACGAAGGTCGTGTGCTGCAGCGCGTGCACGGCCGGAGAGTTGATCGAGGCCTCGTAGAGGGCCGGGAAGTGCCAGACGTACAGGTCCGCCGCCCAGAGCGTGAAGGCCACGACCGGGTGCGCGAGAAAGCGCAGGCTGCGTGCCAGCCGCGTGGCCAGCAGCGGCTGGAGGACCGGCCCCGTGAGCCCGATCACGATGAAGAGCGCCCCGAGGTCCGCGATCAGCAGGTGCTGCCCCATGTGGGCGAGGATCAGCTCGCCGCCCATGTGCGCAAGCGGGGTCGTCAGGCCGGCGATCACGAGCGCGACGCCGAGCGCGAACGAGGCCATCCGCAGCGGCGGCACGGGACGGCCCTGGTCGCGCAGGGTCCGCGCGCGCAGCGCGTAGGCGAGCAGCGCCAGGAACGGCGGCAGCAGCTGGAGCGGCTCGAAGACGCCGCTCCCGACGTGAGCGAGCGGGGCTACCACAGGACCCGAGGATACGCCCGGGCGGGTGCCCCGGAGACCGCTAGGCGGCGGCCTCCTCGAGCGTCGCGGCGGCCTCCTCGAGCCGGCGCTGGTAGTCGGCGCGCTGCATGCGCGAGACGACCAGCCGCTGAACCTGGGCCGTGCCCTCGAAGATCTGGTAGATCTTCGCGTCCCGGAACCACTTCTCGAGCGGGCAGTCCGTGGTCTGGGCGTAGGGGCCGACGAGGTCCATCAGCGTGGTGGTCGCCCACATCGTGACGTCGCCCGCCTTCAGCTTCGACATCGAGCCCTGGCCGGCGGTCATCGGCACGCCGTTGCGGCCCATCCAGGCCGCGCGCCAGACGAGCAGCCGGGCCGCTTCGATCTCGGTCGCGACGTCCGCGAGCGTCTGCTGGATGCGCTGCTGCTCGAGCAGTGGGACGTCGTTCTCGGACTTGTCCTCGAGGTAGCCGAGCGTCCACTCGTAGGCGGCCTGCGCGATGCCGAGCGCCGAGGCGCCGACGAGCGGGCGCGTGATCTCGAAGGTCGCGAGCGCGCCCGAGGAGCGTCCGGTCGACTCGCCCGAGCGCGCACGCTCGAGCTTGCGCTGCAGCTTCTCGTAGCCACCGAGCAGGTGGTCCATGGGCACGCGGCAGTCCTCGAGGATCACCTCTGTCGTCTGCGAGGCGCGGATGCCGAGCTTCGACTCCTTCTTGCCCATCGACAGGCCGGGCGTGCCCTTCGGGACGACGAACGACGCATGGCCGCGGTGGCCGAGCTCCTTGTCGACCGTCGCCACGACCACGGTCACGTCGGCGATCCCGCCGTTCGTGATGAAGACCTTGGTGCCGTTCAGGACCCACTCGTCGCCGTCGAGCACGGCCGTCGTGCGCAGCGAGCGGACGTCGGAGCCGGCGCTCGGCTCGGTGACGGCGTACGCGCCGAGCTTGATCTCGTCGCCCTCGCCGAAGCACTCGGGCACCCAGCGCCCGATCTGCTCAGGGGTCCCGGAGGAGGCGATCCCTGCCGCGGCGAGCGACCCGCCCGAGATCGCGAGCGCGATCCCCGCGCAGCCGTAGTGCAGCTCCTCCGCGTAGATGCAGCTCATGATCCCGTCGGGGTCCGAGCCGACCTTGGTGATCTGGTCCATGCCGTGCAGGCCCCAGTCGCGGGCGGCCTTGATCACGTCCCACGGCACGCCCTCATCGCGGTCGTACTGCGGCGCGACGGGCCGGATGACCTCCTCGGCGAACCTGCGGCAGGTCCTCTGGAACTCGAGCTGGTCGTCGTTGAGCCTGAAATCCACTGGTATCGGTGCCTCCACGGCGATTGACTGACTAGTCAATCGTACGCTAGGTATCGGCGTTTTGCGCGAGGCACCCGGCTCGGCCGGGTGCGGAGCGACGCGGTTTCCGCTTCACCTCTGGCTATCGTCCGCTCGGCATTGCGCCGTTCGCTCGCCCTCCTCCTGGCTCTCACCCTCGTGCTCGCCGGCTGCGATCTCGGCGAGGACGAGTCGAGTCCTACGCCGCAGGTCGGGGTGCAGGCGGACGAGGAGCAGGCGGCGGAGAAGCTCGGCTTCCCGGCGAGCGCGACGCGCAACACCGTCAGGGTCGGCGGAGCCGATGCGGCGGCGGACGCCGCCGGCGTCGCCAACGCACTCTTTCCCGCCACCGGCGACGCCGACCGGCCGACCGCCATCGTCCTCGTCGATCAGGAGGACTGGATCACGGGTGTGGCTGCGTCGGTGCTGGCCGGTCCTCCGATCGGGGCACCGATCCTCCTGTCGGACGGCGACGACCTGCCGTCGGTGACCGAGGAGACGCTCGACCGGCTCGACCCCAAGGGCTCGGACCTCTCCGAGGACGCCCAGGTGATCCGGCTCGGCCCCGACGTGCCGCGTCCGGAGGGCTTCCGCACCGCGGTGGTGGAGGGCGACACGCCGTTCGAACGCGCGGCGGCGATCGACCGCTTCTTCTCGGCCGCCCGCGGCGAGCCCTCGAACGACATCCTGCTCTACTCGGGCGAGCAGCCGGAATGGGCGATGCCCGCGGCCGCGTGGGCCGCCCGCTCGGGTGACGCCGTGCTGCCCGTGCGCAAGGACCAGATCCCGGCGCCGGTGCTCGAGGCCATCCGCGAGCACGAGAATCCGAACGTGTTCGTGCTCGGCAGCGAAGAGGTCATCTCGGAGAAGGTGATTCGCCAGCTCGAGGGCGAGCAGCAACAGCAAGGGGGCAAGAACAAGAAGAAGGACGAGCAGAGCGACGGACTCGCGCGCTCGGTCGAGCGGATCGAGGGCGCCAACCCCGTGGAGAACGCGATCGCGCTCGCGCGCTACGAGAAGGGCGACTTCGGCTGGGGGGTCGTCGTCCCCGGCTACAACTTCACGCTCGCCAACCTCTCACGCCCGCTCGACGCGGCCGCGGCGGCCGCGCTCGCCACCCGCGGCGTGTTCGCGCCGCTGCTCCTGACCGACGACTCCGCCCGGCTTCCGAAGCCGCTCGAGGAGTACTTCCTGAGCGTGCAGCCCGGCTATGAGGACGATCCCGGGGAGGCGGTCTACAACCGCGCCTGGGTCCTCGGCGACGAGGACGCCGTGTCGGTCGAGGAGCAGGCGCAGGTCGACGCGATCACCGAGCTGATTCCGGTCCAGGCGAACGCCCCGTAGGATCTCGGGCCGCATGTCCGAGTACGAACGCCCAGACCGCTTCGAGCGCGAGCCCACGATCGAGGACGTGCGCCAGCTGATGGGCGCGTCCACCCCTCACTTCGCGCTCCAGCTGCGCAACCGCATCCGCACGCTGGTCGCGGGGCTGCCCCAGGATCACCCCGCCCGCATCGAGGGCGAGCGCGAGATCGCCCGGCTCGACCAGATCGCGCTCGGCGCCGAGCGCCGTGGCCCGATTCAGCAGGGTGAGCAGGGCCTGCCGAGCTACCGCGGCCCCGACTGAGCCACCCTTCCCGCCCCGCCTGCTCCGCGCTACTCTCGTAACAGGCGCCACAAGCAAGGGGGAAAGATGACCTGGGAGTTCAGCGTGCTGGTCGTGGCCAATGTGACCGCGGGCTCCGACGAGTTGCTCGGCGCGTTGCGCGAGCGTGCCACGCAGGGCGCGTGCCGCTTCACCCTGGTCGTGCCGGCACACGGCGAGGGCGCCCGCGAGCGCCTGGACACGGCGCTCGAGGGCATGCGGGCCGCGGAGCTCGAGAACGTGTCGGGCGCGCTCGGCGATCCCGACCCGGTCGTCGCCGTGATGGAGGCCTGGGATCCGATGAAGTTCGACGAGATCCTCGTCTCGACGCTCCCGACCGGAAGCTCGCGCTGGCTCGAGGCGAACCTGCCGCGGCGGCTCGAGAAGCTGACCTCGGTGCCCGTCCGCCACGTGATCTCGACGCCCAAGGTCGAGCCGCACACGAGCCCGGCCCCCAAGCACGAGAGCCACGGGGTGCTGTCGCCGCTGGCCGCGGCGCTTACGCGACGCTGAGGTCTGACGCGAGCCCAGACAGGGCCGCCACGCGCTCGCGGTGCTCAGCCGCGGAGCCGAACATCAGCGCGTTCGTCTTCGCCCGCTTCAGATAGAAGTGGAGGTCGTGCTCCCAGGTGAAGCCGATGCCGCCGTGGACCTGGAGCGACGAGGTGCAGACACGCCAGCCGGCATCGGACGCGTAGGCCTTGGCCATCGAGGCAGCCTGCGCGAGCGAGTCGGGCTCGGCGTCGGCGCACCAGGCCGCGTAGTAGGCGGCTGAGCGCGAGCCCTCGACCTCGAGCAGCATCTGCGCGCAGCGGTGCGAGACCGCCTGATACGAGCCGATCGGCCGGTCGAACTGCTTGCGCTCGCGCGCGTAGTCGACGGCCATCTCCATCGCGCGCTGGGCGACGCCGACGTTCTCCGCAGCGAGCGCCACGCAGATCCGGTCGAGCGCCGGCTGCACGTCGCCGGGGAGCGCATCGCCACCGTCCGCGCGCACGCGGCCGAAGCGGCGCGTCGCGTCCAGCGCCTCGAACGGCTCGACCTCGGCGGAGCTGCGCTCTGCCACCACCGCCCCCTCCTCGCCGGCGAGGACGATCAGGTCGGCGTCCGCTGCGTCGGGCACGAGCCGCGCATCGCCGCCTCGCGCCAGCCCGACCGTCCCGCGCAGCTCACCCGATGCGAGGCCGGGGAGCCAGCGCTCGCGCTGCTCGTCGGAGCCGGCGGCCTGAATCGCGAGGCCCGCGGCGGCGTTCGACAGGAACGGCACGGGCGCGAGCGCGTAGCCGAGCTCCTCCATCAGGATGATCAGCTCGACCGCGCCGAGCTCCTGGCCGCCGTGGGCCTCGTCGATGAAGATGCCGGCCCAGCCGAGCTCGCACATCTCCTTCCAGGCCTCGTCGTCGTAGGCCTTCGCCTCGGCGAGCTCGCGGACCCGTTCCGGCTTGAAGCGGTCGGCGAGCAGGTCCTTGGCCGTGCGCTTGATGGCCTGCTGGTCATCCGTGAAGTCGAAGTTCATGCCGGGCCCCTCCCTAACGCAGCTTCGGCAGGCCGAGCACGCGCTCGGCGATGATGTTCTTGAGGATCTCGGTGGTGCCGCCCTCGATCGAGTTGGCGCGCGAGCGCAGCAGCCGGTAGGTCCAGGGCGAGTCCCAGGCTGCCCCGTCCTCGCCGAGGATGTCGACGGCGAGCTCCGTCAGCGTCTGGTTGATCTCGCCCCACTGCCACTTCGGCAGCGAGCCCTCCGGGCCCGGCACCCCGCGCTTCATGATCTGCGTGAGGCCGCGCCACGAGTTGAGCCGCAGCAGCTCGACCTCGATCGCGAGCTGGGCGATGCGCTGGCGGATCACCGGATCGTCGCCAACGCCGCGCTCACGGGCCAGCTCCTTCAGGTCCTCGAGCGCGATCCGCAGGCCGGCGGCAGACGCGGCGCCGAGCCCGGCGCGCTCGTTCATGAGCGTCGTGATCGCCACCGTCCAGCCGTTGCCCACGCCCCCGACGACGTTCTCGTCCGGGATGCGCGCCTCCTCGATGAAGAGCTCGTTGAATTCCGGCTGGCCGGTGATCTGGTGGAGCGGTCGGACCTGCACCGCCTCCTGATCCATGTCCATGATGAAGTAGGTGAGGCCCTGGTGCTTGGGCACGTCCGGATCGGTACGCGCGACGAGCATGCACCACTGCGCCTTGTGGGCGAACGTGGTCCAGACCTTCTGACCCGTCACGACCCACTCGCCGTTCGACTTCACGGCCCTCGTCTTGAGCGACGCGAGGTCCGAGCCCGACTCCGGCTCCGAGAAGCCCTGGCACCAGATCTCGTCGCCCGTGAGGATCGGCTGCAGCCAGCGCTGCTTCTGCTCGTCGGTGCCGTGGTGGATCACCACCGGGCCGCCCATCACCATGCCCAGCACGTTGGCGGGCTGAGGCGCCCGGGCGCGCGCCATCTCCTCGCCGAAGAGCGCCTGCTCGACGAGCGACGCGCCGCGGCCGCCGTACTCCTTCGGCCACGAGAAGCCGGCGTAGCCGGCGTCGAAGAGCTTGCGCTGCCAGGTGCGGCGGTGGTCGAAGGCGGGGTCCTCGCCGGGGGGCTCCTCGCCCGGGTGGTTGTCCGCGAGCCAGGCGCGCAGCTCGTCGCGGAATGACAGCTCGGACGGCGACAGCGTCAGATCCATGGGGCGGTAATGTACCAAGGAGTACACAACGTGGCCGCCACTCCCGAGATCCCCCGCCGCCTGCCGCGCGGCACCCATGGCCTGGACCGCCGGCTGGTGGTCGCCTCGCAGCGCACGCGGCTGCTCGAGGCGGTCGGCCGTGCGGTCGCCGAGAAGGGCTACGCCGACACGACGATCGACGACATCGTCCGCGGCGCGGGTGTCTCGAAGAAGACCTTCTACGAGCACTTCAGCGACAAGGAGGACTGCTTCGTGTCGGCCTACGAGGCCGCCGCCGGGCAGCTCTTCGAGCGGGTCCGCGACGCGCAGCTGCGCAACCCCGAGGACGATTGGCTCGAGCGCACGCGGGCGGGCATCGACGCCTACCTGCGCTGGCTGGCCGCGGAGCCTGCGCTTGCGCGGGTGTTCCTGATCGAGGTGGGCGCGGCCGGCCCGCGCGCCGCCGAGAGCCGCGAGCGCCTGCGCGATCGCTACGCGGAGCTGATCGGCCGGCTCCAGCAGGAGGCGCGCGCCGAGTTCCCGGAGCTGCCCGAGCTGCCCGCCCAGATCTTCCACGCGCTGGTGGCGGCCGTGGACGACATCGTCGTGCGCGAGATCAGGGAGGGCGGCGCCGAGGACCTGCTGCGGCTCGAGCCGATCCTGCGCTATCTCCAGGTCGCGCTGCTGGCCGGACCCGAGGTCGCGGCCCGCTCCGCCGACGTGCCATAGGTCCGCCCTGACGGCCCGCGAGCGCTACATGGTCCCGTCGGACGACGGCGGGGGACCGACCCTGCGCATCGCCTTCAGGCCGGTCCTGATGCGCTCGAGCTCCTGCTCCGCCTCGGCCAGCTCCTTTTTGGCGCGGTCGACCCGCTCCTCGAAGCGGGCCGCCTCGCGCTCGAGCACCTGTTCCGCCGAGAGCGCCCTGCCGGTCGGCTGCCGCTTGTTCTTCGCCATGGGTTCCTTTCTACAAGATCCCGCTCGCGTGTGGTGCCGATTCAGTAGCTCTTCGGCAGGCCGAGCGAGTGCTCGGCGACGTAGTTGAGGATCATCTCCCGGGACACCGGAGCGGTGCGCGTCAGGCGCGCTCCCCACCACATGTCGGAGAGCCCGTACTCGAGCGCGAAGCCGTTGCCGCCGTGCGTCTGGATGGCGCGGTCGACGCAGTGGATCGCCGCCTCGCCGGCGGCGTACTTCGCCATGTTGGACGCCTCCCCCGCGCCCGGGGCACCGGCGTCGTAGAGGGCGGCCGCCTTCTGCATCATCAGCCGCGCCAGCTCCAGCTCGACCTTGGCCTCGGCCAGCGGGTGCGCGATGCCCTGGTGGGTGCCGATCGGTGCGCCCCAGACCCTGCGCTCGTTCGCGTAGGCGGACGCCTTGGCGAGCGCGCGCCGCCCGGCGCCGCAGCCGACGGCGGCGCCCATGATGCGCTCCGGGTTGAGCCCGTCGAAAACCGGCCCGAGCCCTCCTCCCTCGCCGCCGATCAACCGTTCCTCCTCGAGCTCCACGTCGTCGAAGAAGAGCGTCCACTGCTTGTCGGGGCCGATGTAGGGCATCGGGATCTCGTCGCGGCTGAAGCCCGGCGCGTCCACGTCGACGACGGCAAGCGAGGGCAGCCCGAGCGAGCCGTCTGGGAGCTTGCTGCGAGCGACGACGAGCACAGCGTCCGCGTGCTCGACCCCCGAGATGTAGGTCTTCTGGCCGTTCAGGGCGAAGCGATCGCCGCGCCGCTCGAGCGAGGTCGCCAGGTTGTGCGAGTTGGTGCCCGCGTCGGGCTCCGTGATCGCGAACGCGATCCTGGTCGTGCCGGCCGCGATGCCGCGCAGCCAGCGCTCGTTCTGGGCGTCGGTCCCGTGGCGGGCGAGGATGTTGCCGGCGATTGCGGGCGAGACGACGATCAGCAGCAGCGACTTGCCGGCCGCCGCGATCTCCTCGCCCACCGCCGCGAGTCCGGTCATGCCGAGCCCGCCGCCGCCCCACTCCTCGGGCAGGTTGATGCCGAGATAGCCCTTCTCCGCCAGCGCGTTCCAGAGCTCCGCGGGCGGCTCTCCCGCGGCGTGCTTCATGCGCGAGTAGTCGTCGGGGAAGTCGTCGCAGATGCCCCGCACCGCGGCGCGTATCTGGCGCTCCTCCTCGGTCGGGACGAGCGGCAGGACGGCCTCGGTCGCGGTGGTCATGGCCGCATAGGATGCCACCGTGCGCATCGGGCTCTATCTCGCGTACTGGCCCTGGTTCGCGCCCGACGAGCAGATCGAGCTGGCGCGCCAGGCCGACCACGCCGGGCTCGACTCGCTGTGGGTGGCGGAGGCCTGGGGTCAGGACGCCGTCTCCGTGCTCGGCCACCTGAGCGCCGTGACCGAGCGCATCGACCTCGGCGCGGGACTGATGCAGATCCCGGCCCGCAGCCCGGCGATGACGGCGATGACGGCGGCGACGCTCGACACGCTCTCCGGCGGGCGCTTCCGGCTCGGCCTCGGCCTGTCGGGGCCGCAGGTGTCCGAGGGCTGGCACGGGGTCCCCTTCGCGCGGCCGCTCGCGCGGACCCGCGAGTACGTCGAGATCGTGCGCCAGATCCTGGCCCGCGAGGGGCCCGTCGAGTACGAGGGCGAGGAGTACCGGCTGCCGGTCGACCCGGAGGGGCTCGGCAAGCCGCTCAAGCTGATGATCCGTCCCGTGCGCGAGCGCATCCCCATCTACCTCGGCGCGATCGGTCCGAGGGCGATCGAGCAGGCCGCGGAGATCGCGGACGGCTGGATGCCGTTCATGTTCACGCCCGGCACGGCCGCCGAGCTGCTGCGGCCGTTCGAGGGCCGTGAGGTGGACGTCGCACCGGTCGTGATGGCCTGCGTCGACGACGACCTCGAGCGCGCTCGCGATCTCGCCCGGCCCTGGCTCGCCGTCTACCTGGGCGGCATGGGGGCGCGCGGCAAGAACTTCTACGTCGAGACGGCCGAGCGCTTCGGCCAGGGCGAGATGGCCCGCGAGGTCCAGCGGCTCTTCCTGGCCGGCGACCGCGCCGGCGCCGCCGCCGCGCTCAGCCCCGAGCTGATCGACGCCACGGCGATCTGCTGCCGCCCCGGCGAGCTCGACGAGCGGCTCGCCGCGTACGGGGAGGCGGGCGCTGACACGCTGGTGGTGCTGCCGTTCGGCGATCGCAGGGCGATCGTGGACGAGCTGGGCGCGGCGGTCGCGGCCGCCTAGTCCGGTTGCAGCAGCGGCCGGGCGGGGGTCTCCGCCGGCCGGGTTGGGCTGGGGAAGGGTGGGTGGACGGTGGTCGCGGGTCAGCTCGTTCGAACGATCAACGGCGTCTGTGGGTTTACGCCGAACAATCGACAGCACGGCTCCGGTCCGATCCGTGTGGTTCGCGGCACCGTCCTGACTTTGGCGGCTCATGGCAGCTCAAGTCAGGACGGTGACTGGCGGTGCGCGGCACGCCGCCGAAGGATCTTCGGTCGCACTGCGGATCAGCAGCAACCGGTGGACCGGCCCCTTCCCCAGCCCCTACCCGCGACCGGCCCGGCGCCGCTCCGCGAGCGCGAGCGCCTAGCCCTGGCCCGCCTCGCGGCGCGCCGCCTCGAGCTCGCGCTTGACGACCCCGCGCTGGTTCGGGATCGCGAGCCGCTGCTCGAGGATCGGGATCGCCTCGGCCGGCCGGCCCGCCAGCCGCAGCGAGCGGCCGAGGTTGTACAGCGCGTATCCATAGGTGAGGCCGCCCGGACCCGCTGAGCGCGTCCACCGCCTGCTGGAGCACCGGGATCGCCTCCTCGTAGCGGCCCTGGTTCATCAGGTCGAAGCCCTGCTGGTTGAGGTCGGCGCCGCCGGCCGGCTGCTCCGCCGGGGCCTCCTCCTGCGGCTCGGGCTCAGGCTCGGGCGCCGGTGCCGGCTCGGCGGGCGCCTCCTCCGCCGGCGCCTCCTCCGCCGGGGCGGGCGCGGGCTGGGCCTGCTGCTGCTCGGCCTCCCGGTTCTGGTCGCGCTGGGCCCGCCTCGCGCTGCGGCTCCTGCTGGGCGGCCGTGTCCGTCTGCGCGCCACCTCCATCGTCGCCGCCCGACAGGAGCACGACGGCAACGACGGCGATCGCCAGCAGCACCAGCAGTCCCGCCACCACGTACGGAAGCGAGTGGCGTTTTCCGGCACCTATGGGTCCGGAATCGTCCACTCGCCGCGGGCGGGGCGGCGTGAGCGGCTGAGCGGCCTCTGCCGGTGCAGACGACGGCGCGGCGGCCCGGCGCGGCAGGCGCCTCGTCACGGCGGTCCGCGGCTCGTCCTCGAGGGCCCGCGCCAGCTCGCCGGCCAGCTGCCCGGCCGATGCCGGACGCTCGGAGGGCTCGCGGGCCATCCCGCGGCGCAGGACCTCGGCGACTCCCACCGAGGCCGCCGGCCAGTGGTCGCGCAGGTCCGGCGCCGGTGCGGATGCGATCGCGTGGGCGATCTCGACCGGCGTCTTGCCGTCGCGCGGCCGGCGCCCGGCGAGCGTCTCGTAACAGACGGCCGCGAGCGCGTATACGTCGACCGACGGCCCGGGCTCGCGGCCCTCGAGCTGCTCGGGCGCCATGTAGGCGGCGGTGCCCAGCACCGTGCCGCTGCGGGTGATTCGCGTGGCGTCGGACGCCGTCGCGATGCCGAGGTCGACGAGCTTCGTGACGCGCGTCGTCGCGCAGCAGCACGTTGGCCGGCTTGACGTCGCGATGGACCACCCCGTGGGCGTGCGCGTGGTCGAGCGCTCCGCCGAGCTCACGCGCCATGCGCGCCACCCGGCGCGGCCCCAGCGGGCCGTGGCGGAGCGCGGACGCGAGCGACTCGCCGGGCACGTACTCCATGACGATCAGCACGCCCTCGTCGTCGACCGCGGTGTCGTACACCGACACGAGGTTCGGGTGGTTGAGAGATGCGCCGAGCTTCGCCTCGCGCACGAAGCGCTGCTCTACGTCAGCGGGACTGTCGGCATGCAGTCGCTTGACCGCCACCTCGCGGTCGAGTCGTTCGTCCTGGCACAGCAGAACGGAGGCCATTCCCCCGGAGCCCAGGTGCCTGAGCACGCGGTAGCGCCCGTCCAGCAGCGGTCCGTGCGTCGATGCCGGCACTCGGCGGGTGGTACCCGCACAGCCCCCGCGCCTAACGGAGGCAATGTCGTTTTTAGAGACGCTGGATGAGCGTGCCCGTGCCGAGGCCACCGCCGCAGCACATCGTGACGAGCCCGATCTCCTTGTCGGAGCGCTCGAGCTCGTGAACGAGGGTGGTGATCAGGCGGGCGCCGGTCGACCCGAGCGGGTGCCCGAGCGCGATTGCGCCGCCGTTGACGTTCACGCGCTCCATGTCGGGCTCGAGCTCACGGCGCCAGGCGGCGAGCACCGAGGCGAAGGCCTCGTTGACCTCGAACAGGTCGATGTCGCCGATCGTCATCCCGTTGCGCTCGAGCAGCTTCTTCGTCGCGGGGATCGGGCCGGTGAGCATGATCACCGGGTCGACGCCGACGGTCGTCTGGTCGAGCACCTTGGCGCGCGGCTTCAGCCCGAGCGACTCCGCCTTGCCCCGCTCCATCAGGAGCACGGCGGCGGCGCCGTCCGAGATCTGGGAGGAGTTGCCGGCGGTGATCTTGCCGTCTTCCTTGAAGGCCGGCTTGAGCTGGGAGAGCGTCTCGATGTTCGAGTCCGGCCGGATGCCCTGATCGGTCACGTAGGTGCTGCCGTTGACCTGGTACGGGATCATCTCGCGCTCGAAGCGGCCCTCCTCGGTCGCCCGGTGCGCGTTCAGGTGAGAGCGCACGCCGATCTCGTCGAGCTCGGAGCGCGGGATCTCCCACTTGTCGGCGATCATCTCGGCGGAGATCCCCTGCGGGACGAGGTTGTAGCGCTTCATCATCTCGGGCGGCCAGGGCGAGCCGACCTCGTCGACCCACTTGAAGCCGATCCCCATCGGGATGTGGCCCATGTGCTCGACGCCCGAGCCGATCGCGACGTCGTGCACTCCGGAGGCGATCAGCGCGGCCGCGAAGTTGACGGCCTGCTGCGCCGAGCCGCACTGGCGGTCGACCGTCGTGGCCGGGGTCTCGACCGGCAGGCCGGCCTGAAGCCAGGCGTTGCGGCCGACGTTGAACATCTGCTCGCCGTACTGCTGGACGCAACCGGCGATCACGTCGTCCACATCGGAGGCGTCGATGCCCGCGCGCTCGATGACCTCGGTGTAGGTCTTGCCGAGCAGCTCGTTCGGATGCGTGTCCTTGTAGTAGCCCTTCTCCGGGTGGCCGCGGCCGATCGGCGTACGCGCCGCCTCGACGATCACAACTTCGCGCCCGTTTCCGTTCTGCATCTCAGCGTTCCTCCGTTGTGGCACACCCAACCCCGCGAGCGCCTTCTGTGGCGCGCGTCACGGGCTATGTGGTAAAAGCCTACTCGATTGACTGACTAGTCAACCAAGGCCTTCTGGAGCTCTCACAGCATGAAAGACCGGCTTGGAATCGCAGGAAGCGGGGCGATCGCCTGCGGGCTTGCGCGCGCTGCCGCCGGCACCCACGACGTCGTGCTGTGGGCCCGCTCGAACGGCTCGCGCGAGCGTGCCTGCGCCGAGGTCGAGGACGGCGCCGAGGTCGTGACCGACCTGTCGGAGCTCGCCGGCTGCGGGCTGATCGTCGAGGCGATTACGGAGGAGCTCGACGCGAAGCGCGGCCTCTACGACCGGCTCGGCGGGGTGCTCTCGGATGAGACCGTGCTCGCCACCACGACATCGTCGCTGTCGGTGGCGGAGCTCGCCGCGGCAAGCGGGCGCGCCGACCGCTTCGGCGCCCTGCACGTGTTCAACCCGGTCGAGCGGATGAAGCTGGTCGAGCTGTCCTTCCCGGGTGAGGCCTCCGAGCAGACCAGGCAGACCCTCCACGGACTCTGCGACGCGCTCGGCAAGACGGCCGTCGAGGTGCCCGACTCGGCGGGCTTCGTCGTCAACAAGCTGCTGTTCCCCTACCTCTTCGACGCCGTGCGGCTGCTCGAGCGCAACGGCCTCGACCCCGAGTCGATCGACACGTGCATGAAGCTCGGCGCGGGCCATCCGATGGGCCCACTCGCGCTGCTCGACTTCGTGGGCCTCGACGTGGCGGTCGCGATCGGCGAGTCGATCGGCGCCGATGTTCCGCCGCGCATCCACGAGCTGATCGCCGAGGGCCGGCTTGGCCGTAAGGCGGGCGCGGGCTTCTACGACTACGCCAAGCGCTAGCGGCGCGCGGCCTTGGTCGCCATGCCGGCGGCCAGGTCCCAGACGACGTCCGCTTCTCCGATGCCCTGGCGCTCGGCCAGCTCGGAGACGCGCTCCCAGGGAAGGCTCGCCTCGGGCAGGTCGTCCCAGCGCGCCAGCTCGAGGGCTTCGAGAGCCGCGAGCAGAGCAGGCGGCGGCTCTTCCTGCTCCGTGAGCAGCGCGCGCAGGGCGTCACGCTGCGAGTCGCTCAGCTTCGCGCACCACATGGCCCCGAACCTCCTTGGAAAGCAAGCCTGGGCCGAAGCTACGCCCCCCGGCGGACGGATCGGCTCTAGCTCTCGTCCTCGGGCGGCCGGCGCTCGCTCGAGCCGCGCGGGATCGTGGCGGCCTGCTCGACCGGGCGCTCGAGCCCGGGCCTCGGGCCCTCCTCGCCGCGGGCGTGGTGATCGCGGATGCGAACGGCCTCGACGCGGTTCTCCCTGACCGCCTCCACGCGCAGGGAGTAGCCGTTGACCTGGATCATGTCGCCGCGCTTGGGCAGGCGCCCCAGCCTTGCGAACACGAAGCCTCCAAGCGAGTTGTAGGCATCCGAGTCGACCGGCATCTCGAGCCCGTAGTCGGTGAGGTCCGTGATCGGCACGTGCCCGCGCACCCACCAGTCACCGTTCGCGAGCCGGCGCACGCCTGCCACCGCCGGGTCGGTCTCGTCGGCGATCTCGCCGACGATCTCCTCGATGATGTCCTCGATCGTGACGATGCCTGCGGTGCGGCCGTACTCGTCGACCACCACCGCCATCGATGCACGCTCGCGCTGAAGGTCGGCGAGCAGGTCGTCGAGCGGCTTCGTCTCCGGGACGATCAGCGCGTCCTTCACGCAGTCCTCGATCGACGCGTCGGGACCCTCGTTGATCATCTTGCGCGCGAGCGAGTTGGCGTGCACCACGCCCCGGATGCGGTCCGTGTTCCCGTCCTCCGTCACGACCAGGCGAGTGTGGCCCGAGTCGACGCAGCGGCGCAGGGCGGTCTCGACGGTCTCCGAGATGTCGACGGTCACGACCGCGGGGATCGGCGTCATCACCTGGCGCACCTGCTGCTCGTGGAGGTGGAAGACGCCGGAGAGCATCCCGGCCTCGCCCGGGTCGAGCTTGCCGCCGTGCGCGCTGCGCGCGATTATGAGCTTCAGGTCGTCCGCTGAGGAAACCTCCTCGAACTCGGCCTTCGCATCGACGCCGACCAGCCGCAGAATCGCGTTCGACGCGGTGTTCAGCAGCCAGATCAGCGGGCTGAGGGCGACCCGGAACCAGTGCAGCGGGCGCGCGACGCGCAGCGCCGTCCGCTCGGCGTGGACGATCGCGTAGATCTTCGGGACCTGCTCGCCGACGGTGATGTGCAGCGCCGTCGTGATCAGGTAGGCGATCGTGATCGAGATCGCCAGCGAGAGCCCGTGCGAGATCGACTCTCCGAGCGCGCCCTCGATCAGGCTCGCGATCGCCGGCTCGCCCAGGAAGCCGATGCCGAGCGAGGCCATCGTGATGCCGAGCTGGCAGGCCGACAGGTACTCGTCGATCTTGTCGATCTGGGCGAGCACGAGCGCCGCGCCGCGCCGGCCCTCGTCGCGCATGGCCTCGATACGTCCCTCGCGGGCACGCACCAGCGAGAACTCCGCGGCGACGAAGAAGCCGTTCGCGGCGACGAGCAGCAGCACGCCGACCAGAAAGAGCAACTCGGTCATCTCAGACCGGCAGCCCCTGCGGCTTGTGACTTCCTACTTCGAGGTGGATCGTCGTCGCTCATCAGGCGGACGAACCGATCTTAGCGGGCAGTTCGAAGCCAGGCTGGACAGCCGATCCTCGATCTCCCGTTGCTCAGACGTGCCATCCTCGTCTCCGATGCGAATCGCTTCTCTTGTCCCGTCGGCCACCGAGATGCTCTTCGCACTCGGCCTCGGCGACGACGTGGTCGCCGTCACCCACGAGTGTGACTACCCGGAGGGCGTCGAGCAACTACCTCACCTCACACGCAGCGTGATCCCGGAGGGCCTCGAGGCCGCCCAGATCGACGCCGCCGTGCGTGAGCGCACGGGCCGCGGCGAGGCGCTCTACGAGCTCGACGAGGACACGCTCGAGAGCCTCTACGTGGATCTGATCGTGACCCAGGCGGTCTGCGAGGTATGCGCCGTCTCGTTCGACGACGTCCGCGCCGTGGCCGAGCGCCTCCCCACCCATCCCGAGGTGATCTCGCTCGACCCGTCCACGCTCGGCGAGGTCTTGGCCGACATCCCGCGGCTCGCCGAGGCGGCGGGCGTGCCGGAGGCGGGCGAGGCGCTCGCCGAGGAGGCCGCCGAGCGGATCGAGGAGGTCGAGCTCGCCATCGCGGGCGACCCGCGCCCGCGCGTCGCGGCGCTCGAATGGCTCGACCCCGTGTTCGCGGGCGGGCACTGGGTTCCGCAGATGATCGAGCTCGCCGGCGGCGAGGACGTGCTCGGGATGCCCGGGGAGAAGTCGCGCACGGTCGAGTGGGCCGAGGTCGAGGCGGCGGCGCCCGAGGTCGTGATCTCGATGCCCTGCGGCTACTACGCCGAGCAGGCGGCGGCCGAGACAATGCTCCATCGCGAGCGGCTTGCGACGATCGGCGCGCGTGTCGTGGCCGTGGATGCAGCCGCCTACTTCTCGCGGCCGGGACCGCGCCTCGTCGACGGGATCGAGCTGCTCGGCCACATTCTCCACCCGGATGTCTTCGAGGCGCCGCCGACGCGCCGCTCGATCGAGCTCGACCTACAGCGGCCGGCGCGCGTCTAGCCGCTGCCGGCGACGGCGATCGACCCGGCGAGCGCCACGAGGCCGAGCGCCCCGCAGATGAGCGGCGCGGCCAACTGGGGCAGGCGCACCTGATCGCCGAGGTCGAACAGCACGAGCGCCGCCAGCCCGCCCCCGATCAGCCCGCCGATATGGCCGCCGATCGAGATGTTCGGCACGGTGAAGGTGATGACCAGGTTGAGCACGATCCAGATGCCGAGCCCGCTCTCCATCAGGCTCAGGCCGCGGTTGCGCGCGAAGACGGCGGCCGCCGCCATCAGCCCGAAGATCGCGCCCGAGGCGCCGACCGTCAGGCCATCGGGCTCGAGCAGGAGCGCACCGAATGACCCGCACAGCAGCGACACGAAGTAGATCAGGGCGAAGCGCATGCGCCCGACCGCCGGCTCGAGCAGGGAGCCGAGGATCCACAGCGAGAGCATGTTGAAGAGCAGGTGGAAGAAGCCCGCGTGCAGGAAGCCCGCGGTGACGATGCGCCAGTACTCGCCGTCGGCGACCGCGGCGCGCGACAGCGCCCCGTCCGTGAGCAGCTGGCTGCCGCCGAGCCCGCCACCGCCGGTCGCGCTCGCGCCCCCGAGCGCAGCGCCGAGGAAGACGAGCACGTTGATCCCGATCAGGAGGTAGGTGAGCGTCGGCTCGCCGGAGCCCGCGACCGAGCCCATCGTGCGCGCTTTCGTGCGCTGGTTCGCGCACTCCGGACAGCGCATGCCGACCGACGTCGTGGTCATGCAGTCCGGGCAGATCGGCCTGCCGCAGTTCGAGCAGTGGACGCCGGTCTCGCGGTTCTTGTGGCGGTAGCAGACCTCCATTGGGGGGAGGTCCAGACTAGCTACAGCGGGACGCTCAGGATCGGCTGTTCGCTGGGGGCCGTGGCTCCGCCGCGCGCCTCGCGCGTAACGAGCACGGCCTGCGCGTTGCTCAGGTCCTCCGGCACGGCGACGGCGCCGCTGCCGTTCGGACCGACCTCGAACGTCGGCTGCGGGATGATCATCCCGCCGCGCTGGATCCAGGCCTGGTAGACCTCGCGGCCGCCCAGATCCGGCATGCCGTTCACGCGCAGGATCGCTCCGTCCTGTCCGTCGCCCTCGACCGTCAGGTTGCCCGTCCCCTGCGGGATGCGCTCCTGGTCGACCGTGGCCACGATCGTGCGGCTGCCGTCGTCGCCGCCGAGCTGAGCGACGCCGAAGCCCGCGACCAGGCCCAGCACGAGCGCGCCGAGCGCGAAGACCGGGCGCAGCGAGGGCAGCCGCAGGCGCTCGCGCAGCGGCGGGCGGGACCGGGCCGGCGGCGCCGCCCACGTCTGCTCGCCTTCGCCCACGGCCGCCTCGCGCGCCTCTCGCTCGACGATCTCCATGAGCGAGGTCTTCAGGCTCCCCGGCGGCTCGACTTGCTCCACCGAGCGCGGCAGCGCATCCGCGGCCGGGCGGAGCTGCTCGATCTCGGCGCGGCACTCCACGCAGTCCTCCAAGTGCTGCTCGAAGGCCTCGCGCTCGTCGTCCGTCAGCGCGCCCAGGATGTAGGCGCCGATCTCCTCTCGATAGCTCGTGTGATCCATGTCCATCATGCAAATCCCCCTGCCGCGTAGCCCTCGGAGAGCTGACGCCGCATCTTGTCCAGGCCGAGTCGCATGCGGCCCTTGATCGTGCCAACGGGCTCGTTCAGCAACTCGGCTATCTGGCTGTGGCTGAACCCGCCGAAGTAGGCGAGCTCGATCGTTTTGCGCTGCTCGTCCGGCAGCGTTTTCAGCGCGTCGCGAATGCTGCGCGCCTCCTCCCGGCGCGCGACCTCGACCTCCGTGCGCTCGGGCGCCTCCTGTCGCTCCTCGACGCCCTCCATCGTCTCGCGCCGGCGGTCGTGGACCATGCTCCGGCGGAGGGCGTCGATCGTCCGGTTGTGGACGATGCCCAGCACCCACGTCCGGACGCTTCCCCGCGCCTGGTCGTAGCGCAGACGGCTGCGCCAGATCGACAGGAAGGCCTCCTGGACTATGTCCTCCGCGGCTCCGCGGTTGCCCACCATCCGGTAGGCGAGCGAGAAGGCCGCGCCGCCATGACGGTCGTAGAGCAGCTCGAAGGCCCGCGGATTCCCGCTTTGGACGAGCTGCATCACCTCCTCGTCCGCAAGGTCGCGGATGTCTTTTGCCATGGCGGTGTATTCCTACGCGGCGAAGGTCCCTTTGGATCAGCCGCGAATCCCAGATCAGCTAACGGAAGGATTCGCCGTGGAGGAACGGTCTCCCGCACAGGTATTCGCGCTCGTCATCGGCCTGACGCTCGTGGTCGCGGGGATCGCCGGCTTCTTCTACAACGCCAGCTTCGACACCGGCGACGACGTGCCGCGCGACGCACTGATCGGCATCCTCGACGTGAACGGCTGGCACAACGTCCTGCACATCGCCACGGGCGTGATCGGACTGGCGCTGGCCGGCTCGTATGACAGCGCGCGGCTCTTTGCGATCGTGGCCGGCGCCGCCTACATCCTGATCGCGGTGGCCGGCTTCATCACCGGGAACGGCGGCGTGCTCGTCGGGCTGATCCCCGTCAACAGCGAGGACAACGTGCTGCACCTGCTGATCGGGATCGCAGGCCTCGGCGCCGGCTTCGCGACGCCGGCCGTCGAGCCGCCGAGCCTCGCGACGACCTAGCGCTAGCGGCGCAGGCGCTTCTGCACGTCGGTGGCGACGCCGCGCATGCTGCGCTGAAGGGCCTTGACACCGGTCGCCTGACGCTTCCTGTGCTGCTGGCGCGCGCGCACCAGCACGAGCCCGCCGGCGGCTGCGCTGCCGATGACGATCGCCGCGACCGTGGGCACCCAGTTGCGCGGGTCGCGCATCGCGGAAAGCTCCCAGTCCGCGAGCTCGTCGGCCGCCGCCTCGGTCAGCTCGGAGAGGCCGCGCTCCAGCCTGTCCGAGAGCCGCTCTGGAGGGTCGACCGGCACCAGGGCCGAGCGCAGCAGCTGCTCCACACGTTCGATCTCACTCATCGGCCTGGTCCTCCTCGTTCAGCCCCTGCTCGAGCTGCCTTATCGCTCTGTGAATCAACACCTTGGTGGCCCCTTCGGAGCGGCCCAGCGCCCGGGCGATCTCGCGATTGTCCATGTCGAGTGCGAAGCGCATGATCAATGCCTCGCGGCGATCGTCCGGCAGTTTCGACACGCCCTCGAGAACCTCCTTCACCTCCTCGCGCTCCTCCACCACGCGCTCCGTGTCGAGCGGCGCCGACAGGATCGCGGCGTCGTCGAGGTTGGTCTGAGGCCTGCGCGAGCGGTCGCGGTAGTAGTTCGCGGCAAGGTTGTGGGCGATCCGGATCAGCCACGGCCGCAGCGGGCGCCCGTTCGACTCGCGCTGGGCGCGGTCGAAGTGCCGATACGCCTGCACGAAGGTCTGCTCGGTGATGTCCTCGGCGTCGTGGTGGTTGCCGATCCGGTAGTAGGAGTACGAGTAGACGTCGCGCAGGTGCGCTCGGTACAGCTCCGTGAAGTCGCGGTCGAGACGCTGCTTGTCGGCCAGCTCGGGCACCCGTCATCGGAGCGTACTCCCGCTCAGGCGGCGTGGCTCTTGTGGCGGAGCGGGCGAGCCGAGCGCACGCTCTCGAGCCATTGGTCGGGCGAGGCCTCGCCTTCGAGCACCTCGCTGAGGCCTGCTGTCACCGGAGCGTCGATGCCGCGCCGCTCGAACGCGAGCTCGAGCAACGCCACGGTCTCGCGCGAGTCGGCCGTCTGGCCGCCGGCGATCGCGCTCGCCACGAGGTCGCCCGCGCCGGCGAGCCCGGCGAACGTCTCGCTGCGGCCGCCGCTCGCCACGGCGAGCTCGTGGACCTCCGAGAACACGCGCCCGGCGGCCGCTCCGGCAAGCGTCGCGCCAGCCGGTGCGGCGGCGGCCGAGGCGACCGCCGCGGCGCCCGTGGCGCACGCGGCGAACTCGGTGCCGGTCACGTCATCGGTGGCATCGGCGCTCAGCCCGCCCGCGCCGAGCACGTCGCGAAGCTGGCGGCGCAGATCCAGATCGTGGGTCGCGACCACTGCCGAGGCCCCCTGCTCGATCATCTCCCGCGCGTGCGCCGGGCCGGCAAGCGTCGCGACCGCGCGGGCCCGCACGCGCTCCGAGACGAACGCGGCCGGCGTCGTGCCGAGCGGCGGGACGAGTCCCTTCGAGGCGACGAGCACCGACGAGCGGTCATGGATACGGGTGCCGACCTCGCCCAGCACGGCCGCCAGGCCTGCGCAGGGCACCGCGAGCACCACGACGTCGACGCCGGTCAACTCGAGCTCGGAGACGGTGCGGACCTCGATGGCGGAGTCGAGCTCGACGCCGGGCAGGTACGCGCTGTTGACGCGCTCCGCCTGCACGCGCGCCGCCTGCGCAGCCGTGCGGCAGCCGAGCTGGACCTGCAGTCCCGCGCGCGCGAGGACGATCGACGACGCGGTGCCCATGGCGCCGCCGCCGATGACGGCCGCGGTCCTGAGCGGCGGCAGCCCGCCGAGCCACTCCCACTGCAGCTCGACGCACGGCCAGATGCGCTCGGTCACCTCTCCGGCGAGGAAGGGCGACGGGTCCTTCACGCGCGGGAAGGTCAGCGGGGCTCCGAAGCGCAGATGTACCTTGACCGGCTTGATCCTCCAGCCGTTGCGGGCCCGCTCCGAGCCCGTGACCGCGATCGGGACGACCGGCTTGCCGCTCTCGAGCACCAGCCGGCCGACGCCGCGCTTCGGCCTCTGCAGCGAACCGGTGCGAATGCGCGTGCCCTCGGGGAAGATCACGACCGCGTGGCCGTTCTCGAGGAGCGCCAGCGCGGTCGCGACCGATTCCTCGTCCGACTCCCCGCGCCGCACCGGGAAGGCGCCCAGGCAGTTGAGGACCCAGCCCAGCAGCGGGTTCTTGAACAACTCCTGCTTGGCCATGAAGAAGATCGGCGCCTTGACCGAGCAGCCGATCGCGAACGGGTCGAGGAAGCTGCGGTGGTTGGAGGCGAGAATGACTCCGCCCGCGGGGACGTGCTGACGGCCGAGCCGCCGGACGCGGAAGTACAGGAGGAGCGCCGGCTTGATGATCAGCCGGATCGGCCAGTAGACCGGCTTGAAAACGCCACGCCGGCGCGTGCGCTCGTGGTAGACGTCGAACGGGCGGGGCGTGACTGTCCCTCCTCCGCGGGGCATGCCAACCCCTACCCACCGCCGCCAGGCTCGTTACGCTGCTGGGCGATGGAGTTGCGACGACCGCTGAACGGCGCGATCGCCGGCGCCACCGCGGCCGCCGTCTGGGCCGCGCAACAGCCGCTCGACAAGCGCGTCTTCGGGTCGAACTACGACGACGTAGAACTGCTCGGCAAGCTCGTCGCCCGCGGTCCGGCCGCCACGGCCGCCGGCCTGGCGATGCACCTGTTCAACGGGGCGGTCTTCGGCACGGTCTACGCGCTCGTGCGCCCGGTCGTACCGGCGCCGCCGCTCGTGACCGGCGCGGCCGCCGGCCTCGCCGAGCACTTCGCGCTGTGGCCGCTCGGGCGCTTCGTCGATCGAGTCCATCCTGCGCGCGGCGAGCTCGAGCCGCTGACCGGCAACCGGCGCGCCCTCGCACAGGGGACCTGGCGCCACCTGCTGTTCGGCGTGACGCTCGCCGAGCTCGAGCGCCGGCTCAACGACATCGCCGAGTTCGAGCCGCTCGAGGATGTTCCGGCCTCGTCCAATGGACACGGGAACCTCGAGCATGCCGCCGTCGGCGCCGCCGAGTCCTAGACTCGCTCGCAGATCCCCCGCCGGAGTAGCTCAGTTGGCCAGAGCGCCGCTCTTGTAAAGCGGATGTCGCGGGTTCGAATCCCGCCTCCGGCTCTCTCCGCTACAGCAGCACCTGGCGCGAGTTCAGGTGCGCGCCCACCTTGCGCTTCACGCGCTGCAGCGCGTTGTCGACCGTCTTCGTGTCGCACTCGAGCCGCGCGGCTATCGCCTCGTAGCTGTGGCCGTCCAGATACAGGGAGAGCACCGAGCTCTCGAGGTCGGAGAGCACGCTCGACAGACAAGCGACCAGGCAGTGGAGCTCCTCGGAGGAGATCACCTGGTTGACCGGATCGTGGGCGCTCGGCCCGGGCAGCAGCTCGTCCAGCGTCGGGTCGCCGTCGCCACCGCCGGCCGCGGGTGTCTGGGAGAAGGAGACGTACTCGTTGAGCGGCGTGTGCTTGTTGCGCGTGGAGGTCTTCACCGCGGTGATGATCTGACGCGTGATGCAGAGCTCCGCGAAGTTGCGGAAGCTCGACTCGCGGTCTGAGCGGTAGTCGCGCACGGCCTTGTAGAGGCCGACGAGGCCCTCCTGGATGAGGTCGTCGGCGTCGCCGCCGATCAAGAAGTACGAAGACGCCTTGAGGCGCACGAATCCGTAGTACCGCTTGACGATGCGGTCGTACGCGTCCTTCTTGCCCTGCTTGGCGAGCGCGATCAGATAGTGATCATCTAGCTCGACCTGAGAGTGAGACTTGAAGCTCGCTGGGCGAGACGAAACGGAAGCAGCCATCGAAAGCTCCTCTTCGAGCCGGCGAAGCGGCCCGGAAGCTCGTGACGCACTACCTCCCCTGGCGTCAGGTTTCTCTGAAGTCGATGCCTAAAGCTCGACTTCAGCCTGATCTGCGGGCAGTATTGCCTTGTTATGGAGCCCTGTCAAGGCCCTTTCGAAAGTGCAAGATTCCGTACACGAGCGCAGCGCTGGCGGTCGAGACGTTGAGCGAGCCGACGCGGCCCGAGTGCGGCAGATGGATCAGCTCGTCGCAGACGGACGCCACCCGCGGCCTCAGTCCCCTGCCCTCGGAGCCCAGCACGAGCACCACGCGGCCGCGGTAGTCGGGCCGGTGGTACGGGACGCGAGCGTCGGCGGCGGCGCCGTAGACCCAGGCCTCTCGCTCCTTCGCGCTGCCGAGCCACTCCGCCAGATTGCGCACGCGTGCGACGTCGAGGTGCTCCACCGCGCCGGCCGAGGCCTTGCACACGGCGGGCGTCACCTCTGCCGAGCGGCGCTCCGGCAGCACGACGCCGGAGCAGCCCGCCGACTCTGCGACCCGGCAGACGGCGCCCAGGTTGTGCGGGTCCTGGATCTCGTCGAGCGCGACCACGAGCGCGTCCTCCGCCTCGAGCAGCGAATCGGCGTCCGCGTAGGTGTAGGCCTCGACCTCCGCGCAGATGCCCTGGTGGTCGGGCGAGCCGGCGCGCTCCTCGATCTCCTCGACCGAGACGATCCGGGAGTCGACCTCCGCGAGCAGCACCTCGTGCGAGGCGCGCTCGGTGGCGTAGACGCGTTGGACGCGGCGCTTGCCGCGGATCGCCTCGCGCACCGGGTTGCGCCCGTAGACGATCACGCCGAGCCGAGCGGTACCAGCTTGGCTCCGTCGGGCGTGTCGCGGATCTGCCAGCCCGCCGCGGCGAGCTGGTCGCGGATCGCGTCGGCCCGCTCGAAGTCGCGGGCGGCGCGCGCCGTGTCGCGCTCCTCGGCGAGCCGCAGCAGCTCGTCGGGCGCCTCCTCGTCGCCGGCCTCGAGCAGCGACTCGAGGCCCAGCACGTGAAGCATCTCCCCGAGCCGCCCGGGACCGACCGGCTCGCCGGCGGCTATGCGCCGGTTGGCCTCGGTCACCCACTCGAACAGGACCGCGCGCGCCTGCGGGGTGTTGAAGTCGTCGGCGAGCGCGTCGAAGAAGCGCTCCGCGTACTCGTCCATGCCGGGCGCCTCCGCATCCGGGTCGAGCCGGCGCGCGAGCTCCCGCACCCGGTCGGCCGCCCGCCCCGCGTCCGCGAGCGCCTCCTCCGTGTACGCGAGCGGCTTGCGGTAGTGGGCGCCAACGAGCCACATCACGAATGCTTCGCGCCCGAACTCTTCGAGAGCGCCGTGCAGCAGCCGGATGTTCCCGACCGACTTAGCCATCTTCTCGGCGCCCATCTCGACCATGCCGTTGTGCATCCATACGCGCGCGAGCGGCTTGCCGCGGGCGGCCTCGGTCTGGGCGATCTCGTTCTCGTGATGCGGAAACACAAGGTCCGAACCGCCGCCGTGCACCTCGAAGTCGACGCCCAGGATCTCCTCCGCCATCGCCGAGCACTCGATGTGCCAGCCCGGCCGGCCCTCGCCCCAGGGCGACTCCCAGAACGTGTCCTCCCCCTCCTTGCGCGCCTTCCAGAGCGCGAAGTCCTGCGGCGCCTCCTTGACCTCGGTGGCGTCGTCACCCTCGCCCTGCTGCATTTCCTCGAGCGGGCGGTTCGAGAGCTTGCCGTAGTCCGGGTAGCTCGCCACCCGGAAGTAGACATCGCCCCGCGCCTCGTATGCGTGCCCCGACTCGACGAGGTCCTCGATCAGCTCGACGATCGGCCCGATCGTCTCGGTGGCGCGCGGCTCTGAGTCGGGCCTGCCGAGGCCGAGCCCGTCGGTGTCCGCGATGTACGCGTCGGTCATCTCGCGGGCGAGCTCGCCGCTCGCGATGCCCCGCTCGCGAGCAGCGTCGTAGATCTTGTCGTTGACGTCCGTGATGTTGGCGACGAAGCGCGTCTCGTACCCCTCGTGCTCGAGGAAGCGCTTGAGCAGGGCGAACACGACGAAGGGGCGCGCGTTGCCGACGTGCACGCGGCCGTACACCGTGGGCCCGCACGCGTAGATCCCGACCTTGCCGGGCTCGCGTGGCTCGAGCGCGGTCACCGTGCCGCGCAGCGTGTCGTGGAGGCGGATCGTCCGCACGGGCTCCAAGGCTACGAAACGGGCGGACGGCGATCGGCCCAGCCAAGCTCCGCCTCGAGCTGCGCGGCCAGGCCGATCAGCGTGGCCTCCGCGCCGTGTCGGCCGACGAGCTGGACGCCGAGCGGCAGCCCGTCGTCGCTCATGCCCGCCGGCACCGACACCGAGGGCTGACCCGTGAGATTCCAGTGGGAGGTGAACGGATAGGCGGTGCCCATGCCGAGCAGCGTCGTGAGCGCGCTGCGTCCCTCCCACTGACCGGCGGCCACCGGCGGGCGCGCCGTAGTCGGCGTGAGGAGCACGTCATGGCGCTCGAAGAACGGGCCGGTCCGGTCGCTCGCGTCGTTGCGCAGCGCCCAGTCGAGCAGCGGAGGCGGGATCTGGCGGCCGAGCCGGACGAAGCCACGCGTCCGGCGCTGGAGGCGCTCGGGACGCTCGATGCGCTCGGCGTCCCGGGCGATGCCTCCCAGGTAGCGCTGCACGACCGGGCTCACGAGCGGATAGGCCGGGTCCTCCTGCTCGAGGCCATGGCCGAGCGAGCGCAGCCGCCCCGCCGTGTCGTCCACGAGTCCCTTCATCACCGAGTCGACCCGCGCGGCCAGCGCCGGCTTGACCGAGTAGCCCACACGCAGCTCAGCGGGTGGCTTGGCGGCGGCGCTCGCGAGCTCGGGCGACGCGGCGCCGACGCCCATCAGGAGCGCCGTGTCGGCGGCGGTCCTCGTCACGAAGCCCGTCACGCTCAGCCCGTACCAATGCTCGCCCTGCCCCGAGAGCGGGATCAGGTCACGGGTCGGCTTCAGGCCGACGAGGCCGCAGTTGGCCGCGGGCAGCCGGATCGAGCCGGCGCCGTCGGAAGCCGTTGCCGCGGCGCACAGCCCGGCGGCGACCGCGGCGGCGCTGCCGCCGCTCGAGCCGGCCGGGCTCCGGTCGGTGTTCCAGGGATTGCGGGTGATCCCGAACGACGGCCCCTCGGTCTCGCCCATGATCGCGAGCTCGGGCACGTTGGTCTTGCCGATGATCACGGCGCCCGCGGCCCGCAGGCGGCGCACCAACTCGCTGTCCTGCCGCGCCGGCGTGACGTTGGCGCCGGTGCCGAGCGTCGTGACCTCGCCCGCCAGGTCCTCGACGTCCTTGACCGCGATCGGGACGCCCAGCAGCGGCCGCTGCGCGCCGTCCTCGCCCGCCGCCCGGCGTGCGTCCGCCTGCTGGGCGGCGGCGAGGGCGCGCTCGGCGAGGACCGTCCGGAAGGAGTTGAGCTCGGGGTCGATCCGCTCGATGCGCCCGAGGTAGAGCTCGACGAGCTCCTTCGAGGAGACCTCGCCGCTCCGCACCAGCTCGGCCTGCCGGACGACGCCGGCGAATGCAAGCTCCTGGTCCGTCACGGGCGCGAGAGAGTAGCGGCAGCGACGGCCGCCATCCCCTCTCCCCGCCCGATGAAGCCCATGCCCTCGTTCGTCGTGAACTTGACGCTCACCGCGCCCGGATCGAGGCCGGCCGCCTCCGCGAGGCGGCGGCGCATCGCGTCACGCCACGGCCCGAGCCGCGGCGCCTCGCACACCACCGTCGAGTCGAGGTTCGCCACCTCGAAGCCCTCGGCCCGCACGAGCCGGCACACCTCCCCGAGCAGCGCGATCGAGTCGGCGTCGCGCCAGCGCTCGTCGCTGTCCGGGAAGTGCTCGCCGATATCGCCGAGCGCCGCCGCGCCGAGCAGCGCGTCCATGACGGCGTGGGTCAGCACGTCGGCGTCGGAGTGACCGCTGAGGCCGCGTTCCGCTCCCTCGATCTCGACCCCGCCGAGGATCAGCGGCCGCCCCTCCGCGAAGCGATGCGAGTCGTAGCCGATCCCGGTGCGCACCTGGGCGCTCATCCGAGCGGCTCCAGGCGGCGCTCGCGGCGCTCGAACACGGCGATCTCGCGCACGCCGACATCGCTCAGCAGCTCGAGGGCGCGCTCGTACTCGTAGCCGAGCTGCTCGGGGCGGTGGGCGTCGCTCGACAGCGCCACCGGACGGCCGGCGTCGACGCACATCTCGAGAAAAGATTGAGCCGGATAGATCTCCGCGACCGGCTTCCGCAAGCCCGCGGTCGACACCTCCACCGCCACATCCGAGTCAGCTATGCCGTCCATCGCGCGCTCGTAGAAGCGGCGCAGGTCGCCGTCAGGAACGGGGACCCTCGGGCCCCAGACCTTGACCAGGTCGGGGTGGGCGAGGATGTCGAACATGCCCGTGCGGGCCGCCTCGCCGAGCGTCTCGAAGTAGCGCGCCCAGACCTTCTCGGGGTCGGCCGAGCGCCAGACGTCCCACCGCTCCCAGTCGGGCTCGCCGTGCAGATCGACGGCCTCGTCCGCGAGGAAGTGGATCGACCCGACGACGTAGTCCCAGGGGCGGCCGTCGAGCAGGTTCGCGACCCGGTCCTCACGGCCCGGCAGGTAGTCGGCCTCGATCCCCACCCGGAGCCCGGAGTCGCGCAGGAAGTCGCAGTACTCGTCGAGGTCGTCCTTCGCCCAGTGCCGGTACCAGGGGTGGGTCCAGACGTCCAGCGACTGGATGAAGCGGTGAACGTGCTCGGCCACGCCGAGCTCCTCGATCCCGCGCTCCTCGGCGGCCTCGCGGTAGCGATCGGCGTTGGCCTGGGTGAAGTAGCGCGCCGCCGTCGAGTCGTCCTCGTCCGGGCGCAGGTGCACGTGATAGTCGGTCAGCACAGGAGCGCCTCGGCGATGCGCAGGTCCGACGTGCGCGTGACCTTGATGTTCTCCGGGGGCGCCTCGACCACGCGCACGGTGCCGCCGAGCTCCTCGACCAGGGCCGCGTCGTCGGTCGCCGCGGCAAGCGCGGCGGCGTCGCGGTCGAGCGCCCTGCGCAGGACGTCGGCGCGGAAGACCTGCGGCGTCTGGATCTGCCAGAGCACCCGCCGGTCGAGCGTGCGCAGGACGCGGCCGTCGGCGGCGGCCTCCTTCACGGTGTCGGTCATCGGCGCGGCGGCTATCGCCCCGTCGACCCCGGGCTCGAGCGCGGCCAGGCAGCGCTCGACCAGCTCGCGCGTGACGAGCGGCCGGGCGGCGTCGTGCACGACCACGACGGTCGCCTCGGGCGCCGCCTCAAGCGCGTTGCGCACGGAGGCGGAGCGCGAGTCGCCGCCGCGCACCCTGTCGGCCCCCTCGTCGAAGCCCTCGGGCGCGGCCACGATCACCCGCTCGCAGACGCCCTCGAGCACCTCGAGGCTCCACTCGACGAGCGGGCGGCCGGCACAAACGACGAACGCCTTGGGCCGGTCGGCACCAAGGCGTTCGCCGCTGCCGCCGGCGGGAATGATCCCCACGACGGCCAATATGTTCCTACGCGGTCCAGGCCGGCGCGCCGTTACGGCTCGCGTGAGCCTCGGCGATCAGCTCCTCCAGATGCGTCTCCGCCTCGTCCTCCTCCATGTCGAGCGCGTACATCAGCTCGGAGGCCAGGATCTTCTTGGCGCGGGTGTACATCTGCTTCTCACCGGTCGAAAGACCCTTCTCGGTCTCCCGGATGGCGAGGTTGCGAACAACCTCGGCCAGCTCGAACACGTCGCCGGTCTTGATCTTCTCGCGGTTGTGCTTGAAGCGCCGGTTCCAGTTCTTGGGCATCTGGCTGACGTCGTCGCGGAGGACCGACAGGACCTTCCGTACGTCTTCCTCCCCGATCACGCGCCGTAGACCCGCCTTGTCGGCGTTGCAGCACGGGACCATCACCGTCATGTCGTTATGAAGGATCTTGATGGTCAGGTACTCGCGCTTCTCGCCGAGGACCTCCTTCATCTCCTTCTTGAGGACCTTGCCCGCCCCATGATGGGGGTACACGACCTGGTCGCCGACCTCGTATTCAGCCGGTGGCCGGGCGATCTCGAGGTCCTCTACAACGAATTCCTCTTCCAACACTGCGTCGCTGATGATGTTCCCTCCTACTTCAGATCCGACGCATCCCAGCGCCGGACCACTTCAGGTTTGCAGATAACGGTCCACGAGGTTGATCTCCTGAAGCCGGCGAAGGCCCTCGCGGATGTCCTTCGCACGTGTATCGCCCACGCCCTCGACCGACTCCAGCTCGGAGTCGGAGGCGGCGAGGATCTCGTCAAGTCCCGTGAACTCGTTCACGATCGACTGGACCACCATCTTCGGGAGCCTTGGAATGCGCCCGAGGATGCGGTTGCCGCGTGGCGAGGTCGGGTGATCGAGAGTGTTGAGCTTGCGGTCGTAGCCGAGCAGCTCGGCCAGCCGACCGAAGTCGAGCAAGTCCTGGTGAGGCAATCTGGCGAGCGAGTCCAGCACCATCGCGAAACCCTCCTCCGAGGGCTCGGCGATGTAGTCGCGCACGAGCGCCGACTTGTCGGCGGCGACGCCGACCATCGTCTCCTCGAGCTGCATCTCAATGAGGCGCCCCTCGGCCCCCAGCTCGACGATGTAGCGCTCGATCTCCACGGCCATGCGCGTGACGAGCTCCGCGCGCTGGAGCACCGTCAGCACGTCGTGCAGCGTGACGCCGCCCTCGAACTCGAGAGCGGTGAGCCGGGTCGAGACCTGATCCAGGCGGCTGCGGTACTTGTCCAAGGTCGCGAGCGCCTGGTTTGCCTTGGCGAGCACGACCGGGATGTCCTCGAGGATGTACTTCGCGCCGTCGAGGTAGAGCGAGACGACGCTGCGGCTCGCCGAGATGGCGATCACGAGCGCGTCGGTCTGCTTCGAGACGCGCTCCGCGGTGCGGTGACGCGTGCCGGTCTCGAGCGACAGGATCGTCGGATCGGGCATCAGCTGGACGTTGGCCCAGAGAATCTTCGTGCCGTTCGAGGCGAGCACGATCGCCCCGTCCATTTTCGCGAGCTGGTAGAGCAGAGCCGGGGTGTAGTCCACATCGAGCTTCACCCCACCCGAGAGCAGGAAGGAGAGCTCTTCCGACTCCCCGATGCAGATCAGGGCGCCAGTCCTCCCCTGGACGATGCTGTCTACGCCCTCCCGCACCGCCGTGCCCGGGGCCACCATCTCCAGGGCCCGGACGAGCCTCGGTTCCTGCCGCGCCTCGAGCTCTGCGACGTCGTCTCCGGCGTACGGCATGAAGGCCAATTCTACGTGAATTGGTTCAGAAGCGCGGCTTTTATCGCTATTTGCAGCCGAATCATGCCCGATCGAGGCCCGGGATCCACCCTGTTCCGGCGAGCGGAACGCGGGCCATCGCGGCGGCCTCGAGCGTCAGCGCGACGAGGTCCTCGGGCTCGAGGTTGTGGAGGTGCGACTTACCGCAACCGCGCGCCAGCGTCTGCGCCTCGAGCACCATCGTGCGCAGGTAGTTCGCGAGCCGCCGGCCGCCCAGCTCGGGGTCGAAGCGCGCCGCCAGCCCGTCGTCCTGGGTCGAGATGCCGGCGGGGTCGCGGCCCTCGTGCCAGTCGTCGTAGAAGCCGGCGGCGCTGCCGATCTCCGCGTAGCCCTCGTCGTGCTCGGGCGAGTTGTCGCCGAGCGCGATCAGCGCGGCCACGCCGATCGAGACGGCGTCGGCGCCGAGCGCGAGCGCCTTGGCGACGTCCGCCCCGTTCCTGATCCCGCCCGAGACCACGAGCTGGACCTTGCGATGGACGCCGAGCTCGAGCAGCGCGTCGACGGCAGGCCGGATTGCCGCCAGCGTCGGGATCCCGACGTGCTCGATGAAGACCTCCTGGGTCGCCGCCGTGCCGCCCTGCATGCCGTCGAGCACGACGACGTCGGCGCCGGCCTTGACGGCCAGCGCGGTGTCGTAGTACGGCCGCGTGGCGCCGACCTTGATGAAGATCGGCTTCTGCCAGTCGGTGATCTCGCGCAGCTCCCCGATCTTGATCTCGAGGTCGTCGGGGCCGGTCCAGTCCGGGTGCCGGCAGGCGCTGCGCTGGTCGATGCCCTTGGGCAGGTCGCGCATCTCGGCGACGCGGTCGGAGATCTTCTGGCCGAGCAGCATGCCGCCGCCGCCCGGCTTCGCGCCCTGGCCGACCACGACCTCGATCGCGTCGGCCTTGCGCAGGTCGTCGGGGTTCATCCCATAGCGGGAGGGCAGCAGCTGGTAGACGAGCAGGCTCGAGTGCTCGCGCTCCTCCGGGGTCATGCCGCCGTCGCCCGTGGTCGTGCTCGTGCCGAGCGCGCTGGCGCCGCGGCCGAGCGCCTCCTTCGCCGGAGCGGACAGCGCCCCGAAGCTCATGCCGGCGATCGTGATCGGGATCTCCAGGTGGAGCGGCTTCTTCGCGTGGCGGTCGCCGAGCACGACGTCCGTGTCGCAGCGCTCGCGATAGCCCTCGAGCGGGTAGCGCGACATGCTCGCCCCGAGGAAGACGAGGTCGTCGAAGTGGGGCACGTGCCGCTTGGCGCCGAAGCCGCGGATGTCGTAGATGCCCTCGCGCGCCGCGCGCTGGATCTCGTGGATCGTGCGGCGGTCGAAGAGGGCCGACTCGCGCAGCCCGGGCCTCGCCGCCATCAGTACTCCCCGGCGTGGTCGATGTCGAAGTTGTAGAGCCTGCGCGCCGACCCGTAGCGGCGGAACTCCGAGGGCTCGAGGCCGGTGTCGGCGCGCTCGAGCAGCTCGCCCAGCTCGTCGACGTGCTCGTCGCGCATCTCCTTCTCGATGCAGTCCGCGCCGAGCCCTGCGACCTGGCCGCGCACGTACAGGCGCGCCTCGTAGATCGAGTCGCCGAGCGCGTCGCCCGCGTCGCCGCACACGACCAGCCGGCCCTTCTGCGCCATGAACGCGCTCATGTGGCCGACCGAGCCGCGCACCACGATGTCGACGCCCTTCATCGAGATCCCGCAGCGCGCCGAGGCGTCGCCGTTGACGACGAGCAGGCCGCCGCGGCCGGTGGCGCCCGCCGACTGGCTCGCGTTGCCGTCGACGACGACGCTGCCGGACATGATGTTCTCCGCCAGGCCGACGCCCGCGTTGCCGTGCACGCGCACCGTCGCCTGCTTGTTCATGCCGGCGCAGTAGTAGCCCACGTGGCCGTCGATATCGACCTCGACCGGAGCGTCGATGCCGACCGCCACGGCGTGCGCGCCGCGCGGGTTCGTCACGCGCCAGCGGCCTGAGAGATCGGGTTCGTGGAGCGCTTGGTTCAGTTCGCGGAGGGGGGTTGTCGCGAGGTCGACCTCGGTGAGCCATCCGTCACAGGACCGGGGCGCGTTCCCAGGAGTAGACCTGGCCGGGCTCGGGCTCCCACATCCGCGCCTCGTCCGCGCCCGGCAGGGTCGCGATCGCGCGGTACTCGGAGGCCATCGCCACCCAGCCGTCGGTCTCGGCCATCACCGCGGGCTTGCAGGCGATCGGGTCGCGCAGCACCGCGAAGCCGTCGACGGTGCCGACGGCGAAGGTGTAGAAGCCGTCGAGGTCCTCGAGGCAGCCCTCGAGCGCCTGCTCGAGCGAGGCGCCCTCGCGCATGCGCCACGTGAGGTAGCCGGCCGCGACCTCGGAGTCGTTCTCGGTCTGGAACTCGATCCCCTCGGCGCGCAGCCGCTCGCGCAGCCGGTTGTGGTTCGAGAGCGAGCCGTTGTGGACGAGGCACAGGTCGAGGCCGGTCGAGAACGGGTGCGAGCCGTCGGTCGTGACCTTCGACTCGGTCGCCATCCGGGTGTGCCCGAGCGCGTGGCTCCCCGACAGCTCGGAGAACGAGAAGCGCTCGAGGAAGTCGGCCGGGTGGCCCGCCTCCTTGTAGATCTCGATCGCCTCGCCGGCGCTCATCACGCGCAGCTCGGGGTAGCGCTCGCGCAGCCAGGCGACCGCGCTCTCGGCGTCCGTCTCGACCACCACGACGGCGTGGCTCGCGCGGACCTCGGCTTCACCGGCGCCGAAGCGCCCGCGAGCGCCTCCTGCACGCCGGTCCAGTCATAGCCCGGCGCGGGCGAATGCAGGGTGACCTTGCAGGACCCGGACGGGGCCGGATTCCGGTAGATCGCCACACCCGCGCTGTCCGGGCCGCGATCGCCGAGCTGGAGCAGCATGTCGCCGAGGTGACGGCCGAGCGACTCGCTCACCTCCTGGGATTTGCTGAACAGGCCTGCAATTCCGCACATAGCTCAGCAAGCGAGTCTAGGCAGGCGCCATGCGGACGCCCATGGCGGGCGGCCAACAATTCCCCGAGCGCCTATGTGCGGTTCCCACACCTGTCCGTCGCCACACGGTTCGCTCCCGAAACGTGTGTGATCCGCACATTGGCCGCCACCGGGGGCAGGCGATACGTTGCCGCGCATGACAGAGCCATTCAGCGCGCCGAGCTCCCGCGAGGACGTCGAGCGCCATATCAGCGACAACGACGTCGAGTTCCTCTTCGCGCAGTTCGTCGACATGCACGGCAAGCCGAGCGCGAAGCTCGTGCCGGCGACGCACCTGGACGGGCTCCTCAGCGACGGCGCGGGCTTCGCGGGATTCGCCGCCGGCGCCATCGGCCAGCAGCCGAACGACCCCGACATGGCGGCGATGCCGGACGTCCGCTCGCTCACGCCGCTGCCGTGGAAGCCGAACGTCGCGCGCTTCGCCTGCGACGTGCACGTCGAGGGCGAGGAGTGGCCCTACTGCCCGCGCACGATCCTGCGCCGCCAGCTCGACCGCGCGCGCGAGCTCGGCTACGAGTTCATGCTGGGCGCGGAGCTCGAGTACTTCCTCGTGCGCATGCGCGACGACGGCTCGATCGAGCTGGCCGACCCGCTCGACACGCTCGACCAGCCCTGTTACGACATGCGCGCGCTCACGCGCAACCTCGACTTCATGTCCGAGGTCTCGCGCTACGTGACGCAGCTCGGCTGGAACAACTACGCGAACGACCACGAGGACGCGAACGGCCAGTTCGAGCAGAACTTCGAGTTCGCGGACGCGCTCACCACCTGCGACCGCGCGATCTTCTTCCGCTACATGGTCGAGTCGCTCGCCCAGGAGCGCGGGCTGATCGCGACCTTCATGCCGAAGCCGTTCGGCCACCTCACCGGCAACGGCTGCCACTTCCACATGAGCCTCTGGAAGGACGGCGAGAACGTCTTCGAGTGCGATCCCTCCGACGACCCGCGCGGGCTCGGGCTGACCGAGACGGCGTACAACTTCATCGGCGGGCTGAAGGCGCACGCGAAGGCGTACATCGCGCTCACCGCGCCGACGATCAGCTCCTACAAGCGGCTCGTCGTCGGCACGCGCTGCGGCTCGAGCTGGGCGCCCGTCTACGTGAGCTACGGCTACAACAACCGCACGCAGATGCTGCGCATCCCGGCCGCCGGACGGGTCGAGGACCGCACCGTCGACGGCTCATGCAACCCCTACCTCGGCGCCGCGGCGGTCCTCGCCGCCGGCCTCGACGGGATCGAGCGCGGGCTCGACGCGGGCGACCCGACCACCGAGCTCAACCTGCACGAGCTGACCGAGGAGCGGCGCGCCGAGCTCGGCGTCGAGCTGCTGCCCGCCAACCTGCTCGACGCCACCCGGGAGCTCGAGCGCTGCGACGTGCTGCGCAAGGCGCTCGGCCACACCGGCCGCGAGGACTACGTCGACTACTTCGTGAAGACGAAGCGCGACGAGTGGGACGAGTGGCACAACCAGGTGAGCAAGTGGGAGGTCGACCGCTACCTGCAGCTGTTCTAGGCGGCTTCCTGCCTGGCCGGCTCGGTCGGGACCGCCCTCGTGCGCGGCCCGAGGAGGCCCAGCCTTCCGCCAGCCACGGCGCCGGGAGCGCCTGCAGCAGCAGCGTGAGCACGACCGCCAGCGCCACCACGCTGGCGAGCACGTCGATGTGCGGAACCCCGAGGCCGGCCAGCACGCCGACGAGCGCGGCCGGGATCACACCGGTCTCGCGCGTCCAGCACAGGAACGCGATCTCCTCCCGCTCCCAGCCACCTCTGCGGTCCGGCAGCACGCAGGCGAGCACGGTGATCGGCCGCGCTATGAGCAGGAGGACGGCCAGCACGGCAAGCGCAGGCAGGAGGTTGTCACCGAGCGCCTCGAAGGGGATGTTCGCCCCCAGCACGACGAACACGATCAGCGTCACGATGTCGGCCAGGTTGAACGCGAACGCGTGCGTGTCGACCTCGTGCGGTGAGTGCATCGCGAGCCCGAGGTGCTCCATGTTGCCCACGATCAGCCCGGCCAGGAAGGCGCCGAGGTAGCCGCTGCCGCCGGCGCTGTCGAGCGAGAAGAAGCTGATCGTCACGACGGCGAGCACCGCGATCGCCGAGCTCTCCCGCCAGACCCCCGAGCGCTGGCTCGCGATCGCCGCCGAGAGCAGGACACCCGCCACGATCCCGATCACGGTCGAGATGCCGAGGTCCACGGCGAACTCGGTGACCGGCTCGGCGACCGAGCTCTCGCCCGTGAGCACGATGCCGGCGAGCGTGAGCGCGAGCGCCGCGCCGGTCGGGTCGTTGAGCGCCGACTCGGCGATCACGGTCTGCGCCACCTTCGGCCGCAGCCGCGAGCGTGCGAAGAGCGGGATCAGGATCGCGGGGTCGGTCGGCGACAGCACGGCGCCCACCAGGAACGCCGACGACCAGGGCAGGTCGAAGGCGAAGTGCGCGGCGACGCCGACGACGAACGTCGTGATCAGGATGCCCGGCACGGCGAGCATCCCGAGCGAGACCCAGACCTTGCGCAACAGCGGCAGCGACAGGGTCAGGCCGCCGTAGAAGAGGATCATCGAGACGCCCAGCGTGAACATCAGCTGCGCCCCGAGCGACTCGAATGGGACGTCGACCACGTCGAGCACGGACGGGCCGAGCAGCGCACCGAGCGCCACCAGCAGCAGGATCTCGGGCACCCGCAGGAGCGACGCGAGCAGGCGCGCCACGAGCGCCGCGATCAGCAGCAGGCTGAGCGTGAGCAGAACGTCGTCGGTCACGCCTGCGGCGCGCGCCTCTGACGCTCGCCCTCGAGCGCCATGCGTGCGAGGTCGCTCGCGGTGAGCAGCAGCAGGACGATCACGACCGCGGCACCGAGCGCGACGGCGACCAGCCGTCTGCGCACGTCATCCTGAGCGTCGTCGAAGGCTGCCTCGGTGGCCCCCGCCTGCTGTGTCTCGTAGGCCGCGAGCCGCGCGGCGGTCCCCGCCGTCTGCTCGAAGATCTCGAGCTCGGGGCCGAGCAGGATGCGCTTCGTGACCTCCTCGCGCCCGTCCTGCAGCGCGTTCCAGGAGCGCTCGTCGAGACGCATGAAGGCGGCGAAGCCGGCCTCCAACTCGCGCAGCAGCTGGCGCTCGCGCGGCTCCGTCAGGCGCTCGTTGGCCTCGCGCAGGTCGCGCCGGAAGTCGGCCACGGCACTCTCGAACGTCGACCGCGAGGCGCCGTCGTCGTAACCCCACACGGTCTGCCAGCCGTTCACGTCCGTCATGCCGAACTTCAGCTCGAGCGCGAGCGCGCGGTGGGCGGCACGCTCCTGGACCTCGTCGAAGCGGTCGTCGAGCGTGTTCTGCCCGTGTAGGGCGACCGCGATCGTCGCGAGCGGCCCCAGCACGGTCAGCGCGATCGCGAGGTAGAGCTTGGCGCGGATCGTCACGGCGCCACGCCGGCGGCTATAGGGTGACCCGCGCCGTGATCCTGTTCGTCCTCATCGGCCAGCTGCCGATCGTCCTGCTCGTGACGCTCGTGATCATGTGCTACCTGACGGGATTCGAGCTGCGCAACGAGCCGGACCCGTTCCTGATCAAGGCGTGGTGGGTCCTGCTCGTGTTCCTGACGAACATCATCGGCTTCGCCGCGTTCTGGATCTGGCTGACGGCACGCCGGCGGCGCCGCAGCGCCTGAGCCCGGCGTCACGCGCCGCCCTCCTCGCGCACGCGCCGCAGCCGCGCCACCTTCAGCGCGAGCTCGAGCGAGAGCAGGTCCTCCTCGCGCAGGTCGAGCTTCGTGATCTGCTGGATCCGCTCGAGCCGCTGCCGCACGGTGTTCGGGTGGATGTAGAGGGCGCGGGCGCTCGCCGCGACGCTGCAGCGCGCGGCGAGATAGCGCTCGAGCGTGTCGACGAGGTTCGCGTTGCGTTCGCGGTCGTAGTCGATCAACGCGCTCACGGCCTGGCCGTAGCGATCGCGCGGCGCCTCGTCGAGCTCGAGGTTGACGAGGTAGCGATAGGCGCCGAGCCGCTCGTAGGAGACCGCGCCGCCGGTGGCGGCGAGCGAGCGCGCGATCCGCGCGGCATCGGCCGCCTCGCGCATGCGCCGGCGTGCGCTGGCGGCGCCGCGCTCGGCGTCGCTCACGCCGATGTCGACGCCCAGCTCGTCGCCTAGCTCGTCACAGGCGAGCCGCAGCTGCTCGGTGGCGCCTTGGTCCAGCGCGGGCAGGGGCACCAGCGCGCGCAGCGAGTCGTGCCGGGCGTCGAAGAAGGCGCGCCGGTGCAGCCGCCGCAGCCGCGATTGCACACGTGCGGCGAGCTCCGGCCAGGGCGCTTCCTGCGCCGCCGGTGCGCGCTCGATATGGAGGAACACGTGCCGGCGGCTCAGGTCGCAGCGTGCCTCGCCCGCCTTCGCCTCGGCGGTCTGGACCGACCCGGCGGCGAGCGCCTCGAACATGTCCTTGACGATGTTCTCGGCGGTCAGGCGCTCGATCAGCTCGGCCTTCTTCAGGCCGACGGCCGTCTGGTTCGCGACGGCGCGCAGCAGCCCGGCGTCCTCCTCCCCGAAGGAGCGCCCGCTGAGCCCGCAGCAGAGGAGGCCGAGCTGCTCGTCGCCCGCCGTGAGCGGCGCGGCGAGCAGCCGCTCGCCGTCGGCGCTGCTTGACGCGTCGCCACGGCGAACCATGTCGAGCAGGAGCGCCGCCCGGCCCGGGCGCGGCGTGTTCCCGTCAGGCTCGGGTGGGTCGGCCGCGGCAAGCACGAGCTCGTCGGCCTCGGGGTCGAGTCGCCAGATCTGGCAGGTATCAGCGCCGAGCAGCTCGCGCGCGCCGCGCGTGACCGCGTCGTGCAGGTCCTCGCGCAGCGTCACGGCGGCGAGCGCCTGGCTCAGCCGCGTGAGCGTGGTGAGCGCGTCGACGCGCCGGCGCGTCTCCTCGTAGAGCTGGGCATTCTCGATCGCGCCGGCCGCGAGCGAGGCGGTGTGCTCCAGGAACTTGAGGACGTCGTCGTCGAACTCGCGCGGCGCCTCGGTGTGCAGGACGACCACACCGATCACCGCCCCGGAGCGGTACAGCAGGGGCACGGCGACCATCGACTGGAAGCGCTCCTCCTCGAGCTCGGGCACGTACTTCATGCGCGGGTCCTCCATCGCGCGCTCGCGGATGAACTCGGGCTTGCGCGTGCGCGCGACCCAGCCGGTCAGGCCCTCGTCGATGCCCCACTCGAGCTGGCCCACCAGGTGCGCGTAGGGCGGCGAGGCGGCCTCGAGCACGAGCCGCTCTCCCTTGAGGAAGTAGATGAAGGCGGCGTGGCAGCGCGTGGCGTCGGTGGCGATCTCGATGATCCCGGCGAGCACCCGCTCCAGGGCCAGCGAGGAGGAGACGGTCTTGATGACCGCGTACAGCGTCTCGTTCTCGCGGCGCACGCGGTCGAGGACATCGCCGCCTCCGGTGACCGGTGAGACCGTCATGCGAGCCCTCCTTTCGTCGCGGCATGGTAGCCCGGCCGCCGCGCGGCCCCTATGTGAGCATCCCACACTCGTAGCGCCTCAAAGCTGTGCGCAGGTCACATTGCGGCCCGAGTCTGGCGCGATTACGGTCGCCCGGTCAGGTGACTTGTGATGTCCGCCTCATGAGGGATGCTCTGCACGACATGACGGCACGGGCCGGCGGGAGGACTGCATGATCGACTTCGTCATCGCTCAGGTGGGGAGCCTGGAGGAAGCCGCTCCCGCCGAGGGCCTGACCCGGGACAGCGTGATCCTGGGCGAGCAGTTCTACTTCTTCACGGTCGTGCTCATGTGGCTCATCCACGTGGGCTTCATGACCTACGAGGCGGGCGTGGTGCGGCGCAAGAACGTGCTCGCCACGGCGATGAAGAACATCCTGACGATCGCCGTCGTCACGCCGACCTTCTACTACGTCGGCTGGTGGATCTACAACTGCAACCAGCCGGGATTCCCGCCGATCGGCCCCAACTCGAGCGACTTCACGGCGGTCGCCTGCCAGGGCGGCATCCCCTGGTCCGACACCTTCGGGCCGAACCTGACGAACAACATCAACCTGATCTTCTTCCTGGCCTTCCTGCTGTTCTCCTGGACGACCGCCTCGATCATGTCCGGAGCGCTGCTGGAGCGGGTGCGGCTGTCGGCCTACCTCGTTCTGGCGTGCCTGCTCGGCTCGGTGGTTTGGATCCTCGACGCCGCGTGGGGCTGGAGCGCGGGCGGCTGGCTGACCCTGCGCTTCGGCTTCCACGACTCGATCGCTTCGGGCGTGGTTCACGGCGTGGCGGGAGCGTTCACGCTCGGCGTGCTCTTCAACCTCGGGCCGCGAATAGGGAAGTACACCCGGGACGGGCTCGCGCGAGCGTTCCGCCCGCACGACCTGCACCGGACGCTGCTCGGGCTCATGCTGATCTTCACGGGCTTCTACGCCTTCTACGGCGCCTGCCTCGTGATCTCGTCGACCGTCTTCCCGGGCTGGGCGAACATCTACCTGTCGCCGACGACGCTCGGCACGATCACGATGGTGATCACGTTCGGCTTCGCCGGCGGGTTCACCGGCGGCTACTTCGCCTCGCGCGGGGATCCGTTCTGGACCGTTTCAGGCGGCCTCGCCGGTGTGATCAGCGTCTCCGCCGGCGCCGACGTCTACGCGCCGACGCTCGCCTACCTGATCGCGATCGTGTCGGCGGCGCTGGCCGTTTACGCCGGCAATTGGATCGAGAAGAAGATGCGGGTCGACGATGTCGTCGGCGCCGTGGCTGTGCACGGCTTCTCGGGTTTCCTGGGCGTCCTCTGGGTGGGCGTGTTCGCCGCCGGCTACCCGACCGGGCTCAACAACGTCGACAGCTCGCTCGGCGGTCAGCTGATCGGGATCGCGACCTTCCTGCCGCTCGGCTTCCTCAGCGGCTGGGTGGCCTCGTGGATTCTCAAGAAGCTGAACCTGCTGAGGGTGCCGCCCGAGGTCGAGCTCGAGGGCCTCGACGTGGTCGAGTATCACCAGGACCTGTACCTGCCCGAGGTGGCGGTCGTGAGCGAGCGCATAATCGAGCCCGACGGCACGATCGTGGAGGCCGACGCGGTGATTGCCGAGGCACACAGCGAGGTGATCCGACGGTGACGCGACCGAGGGAGGCGACATGCCGCTACTGATCGACAGCGCACCCGACTGCGTCGTCCACCGCGAGGGGGCCACGCCGGCGGACGACTCGCTCGACTTCATCCTGCAGGACCGCTACGCGGACTGCGCCGGCTTCGGCACGTTCATGCCCGGCTCGACCTACGGCGAGGACGGCAGCTCGGCCGAAACCCTCTACTACATCCTCACGTGGCTCGGGATCGTCGTAACGGTGCTGGTCCTGATCGCCTGGATCGTCTACGAGAATCGCCAGCTCGTAGGCCACGTCGCCCGCATCGGCCGGAGGCCGGCCGAACCCGACGACCCGCCCCCGGCCCAGCCCGGCGCATAGGGGAAGGAGAGCCCTGTGATCGACAACGGCAGCAGCAAGCACCAGATCGAGTTCCCGCCCAACCAGACGCATGTGAAGGGCTTCGAGGTCGCGATGCTTGCGATTTCGATCCTGTGCGTGATCATCGTCCTCGTGATCGTGCTGTTCACGAACCTCGGGAACGAGTTCCGTCCAACCCTCTGAAGCCTCTCGCCCACGCTCCCTGCCGGGAGTAACCTGGCCGCGCGTCCTCGTCATCGTGGGCGTGTTCGTGCTGGCGCTCGTCGTCGGGCGCGGCTGCCAGCAGTCGCAGGTGCGGATCTCCGAGGAACAGGCGATCGTCATCGCCGAGCGTCAGGTGAACTTCGAGCCCGACCGCACTCAGATCCGGCTGCTGCGCCAGGGCCTCAACTCGAAGCCCTATTGGATCGTGTCGCTGTCGGTCCCCGGTGAGCGGAAGAACACCTTCCGGCGCCTCGCGACGGTCCAGATCGACGCCAACACCGGCAAGGTCACGGAAGTCAACCGGGATATCTGAGCTGCGGGCTCAGGCGGCGACCGGCTCGGCACTGCGGCCACTGCCTGCTGCCGAGAGGGCCTGACGCAGGGTCGCAATGCCCTTGGCGGGATGGATCACCTGGCCGAGGCCGAACTTGCGCGCCTCGGCGAGCCGCCGGTCGGGGTGGCCGACATGGCGCAGCTCGCCGGTGAGACCGAGCTCGCCAAAAGCGGCGAGCGGCTTGTCGCCGCCCAGCTGGGTGCCGCGCGCCGCGGAGGCGAGCGCCAGCGCGATGGCGAGGTCGGCGCCCGGCTCGTCCACGCGGACGCCGCCGGCGACCGAGACGAATATGTCGCTAGAGCCGAGCGCCGCACCGCCGTGGCGCGCGAGCACGGCCAGCACCAGCGCGAGCCTGTTGCGGTCGACGCCGTTCGCCACCCGCCGCGGCGGGACGAGCTCGCTCGGCGCCACGAGCGCCTGAACCTCGACGAGCAAGGGGCGTGAGCCCTCCATCGAGCAGAGCACGACCGAGCCTGGCGCGCGCGTGGCCTCGGTGACGAAGCGCGCGCTCGCATCCTCGACCTCGACGAGGCCGTTCTCGTGCATCTCGAAGACGCCGACCTCGTTCGTCGAGCCGAAGCGGTTCTTCAGCGCGCGGAGAGTGCGGTAGGTGCGCTCGCGCTCGCCCTCGAAGGACAGGACGCAGTCGACCAGGTGTTCGAGCACGCGCGGTCCCGCGATCGACCCCTCCTTGGTCACGTGCCCGACGAGGATCACCGCGATGCCGCGCTCCTTCGCCAGCCGCATCAGCCGGCCCGCCACCTCGCGAACCTGCCCAACCGAGCCCGGGCTGCCCGACAGCGCCGGGTCGTAGAGAACCTGCACCGAGTCGACGACGCAGACCTCGGGGCGCTCGGCGTCGATCGTCGCGAGCACCGAGTCGAGGTCGGTCTCGGCCACGATCGGCACCTGCAGCGCCGCCGGGCCGAGGCGCTGGGCGCGCAGCTTGACCTGGGCGGCCGACTCCTCACCCGAGACGTAGAGCACGCTGTGGCCGGCCGCGGCTAGGTTGCCGAGCGCGGCACTCGTGAGCGTCGACTTGCCGATCCCGGGCGAGCCGCCGATGAGCACGAGCGAGCCCGGCACGACGCCTCCCCCGAGCACCCGGTCGAGCTCGCCGATGCCGGTACTGAGCCGCTCGATGCGGGCGGCCTGGACATCGCCGAGCGGGACAGGCTTGAGGGCGCGCCCGCGACTCGAGCCGCCGTTTGCGCCGCCGCCTGCGCTCGCCCGCGGCGCCGCGACGCGCCGCTCCTCGACGAGCGTGTTCCACTCACCGCAGCCCGGACAGCGCCCGTGCCACTTCGGGCTCTCATGCCCGCACGTGGAGCAGGCGAAGATGGTGGCGGAGCGAGCCATGTTGCGAGGCTAAGCGGCAGGGAGGACGGCTTCGCCCCGATTGCATTCCGTCCGACGCGCGCGGTTCGATCGCTGGTTCGTGACGCGACTGAGCGACCAGCCGCTGGCGGGTGCCGAGTTCCTCGCCGTCGACACCGAGACGAACGGGTTGGCGGGCGACCTCTGTGAGCTCACCGAGGTCGGCGCCGTGCTCGTGGGTGGAGGCGAGCTCCACGAGACATTCGACTCGCTCGTCCGGACGGAAAGGCCGCTGTCGCGCGGGATCCAGCGCTTCACCGGGATCACGCAGGGGATGGTCGACACAGCGCCACCGCCCGAGCAGGTGCTGCCGGAGCTGGCCGAGCTGCTCGCGGGGCGCGTGTTCGTCGCGCACAACGCCCGCTTCGATCTCGCGGTGCTGCGCCAGGCGTTCGAGAAGGCCGGGCTCGACTGGCCGAAGCCGCCGGCGCTCTGCACGGTCACGCTCGCGCGCCGCTTCGCGCCGCTCGTGCGCAAGCGCGGCCTTGCCTCGCTCGCCGACTCACTGGGCATCGAGGTCGAGGAGGTCCACCGCGCGTTGCCGGACGCGCTCACCTGCGCGCGCGTGCTGTGCGCGCTGTTCCCGAGGCTGTGCGCGAACGCGCCCACGATCGGGGACGCCGTCTCCCTGCTGCGCGGCCACCGTCGCGCGCGCAAGACGGAGGCGCACGAGCGCATCCCGCCGGACCAGCGTCCCGACCTGTCGACCCTGCCCGACGACCCGGGCGTCTACATCTTCCGCGACGAGCACGGGCGGCCGCTCTACGTGGGCAAGTCGATCTCGCTGCGCACACGCGCGCGCGCCCACTTCTGCGCGCCGGCGGGCTGGACCGAGCGCGCCGAGATCGTCGACTACCGCTCCACCAACTCCGAGCTCGGCGCCCTCGTGCTCGAGAACCGGCTCATCAAGGAGTGGCGGCCGGCGGGCAACCGGGCGCTCAAGCGGACGGAGCGCTACTGCTACCTGCGCTGCCGGCTCGACATCCCCTACCCCGTCTTCGACGTCGCGGCCGAGCCCGCTCCGGGCCACGCGGTCAACATCGGGCCGCTCGGGAGCCGCTCGCTCGCGAAGGAGCTGGCGGACCAGCTCACCTCGCTCTACCGCCTGCGCCAGTGCGGACGCAAGCTCAAGTTGCGCGAGCACCCGTCGGCGTACGGGCAGATGGGCCGCTGCGTCTCACCCTGCCTCGGCGACCTCGACCCGAACGCCTATCGCCGCCAGCTCGACGCCGCGCTGGCGCACTTCGAAGAGCCGGGCGCCGGCGAGCGGCTGATCGAGGAGATCAACGCGCGCATGCGCGAGGCCGCCGCCGCTCAGCGCTTCGAGCGCGCGGCGGCGCTGCTGCGCCGCAAGGAGCGGCTTGCCTGGGTGCTCGAGCGGCTGGACGGACAGCTGCGCGCCACGCACTCGGCGCCGCGCCTCGTGCTGGCGCAGCATCCCGTGAAGGAGCGCTTCGATGCCTTCTGGATCGTCCAGGGCAGGCTCGTCGACTGGGGCCCGCTGCCGGGAGCGACCGAGCTGGCCGAACGCACCGAGGCCGCCCTCGCGCGCCCGCCGGGCCGCACCGTGATCCCGGTGGACGAGGTCGACGAGCTGCGCATCGTCGCGGGCTGGGTCGCGGAACACGAGCCGCCGGCGCTGGAGCTAGCGCCCGCGCCGAGCGAGCCGGACCTGGTGCGCTTCGTCGCCGCGGCCACGCCGACGCCGCGGCCGAGCGCTGCGCCACGCTCATCAGCTTCGCGAGCGAGCGTTGCAGCCACGACGCCATGATGCGGCGCTCGGCGCTGCTCGCACGGCCCGGCCGCGAACCAGCGCGCTCCGGCGTCAGCCGGCCGGCCTGAGCGCGGTGCTCCGCGCAGCCGCGGCGCGGGTGGCCGCCTCGCGCGCGCGGGAGAGCTCCTCCGCGCCCGTCCGGCCGGCCAGGTTGATCTCGACGAGCGCGGCCGCGGCTGCCGCTGCCGCCTCGGCGAGCAGCACCCCGGCGAGCGCGTCCCCGCGGACGGCCCGGCCCGAGCCGGCGGCGATCCCGGCGCCGAGCTCGGCCACCTCGCTCGCCGCCTCGGCGATCGCAAGCGGAGCGGCGCTCGCCTCGCCGAGCGCCTCGTCGATGCGCGTCGCCCGCTCGGGGTCGTCCGCCGGCAGCCGCCTCGCCTGAAGCACCGGCTCGTACGAGCCGAGCTCGCGCTCCGCCAGCTCGAGCGCGTGCTCGCGCAGGACGCGCATGCGCTCCCCCTCGCCGCGCCCCTCGATCGCCGCCGCCATTTCGAGCAGCGCCGCGCCGAGTGCGCAGGCGCAGGCGGCCGCTGAGCCGCCCCCCGGCGCGGGCGTCGCGGCGCCGATCTCCTCGACGAGAGAGGCGAACGGAAGCGCGCCGAGCGGGTTCATCGAGCGCGATGCTATTCCGGTAGCCTCGTTGAACGAATTCGTCCATAGCGGAGGTGCGATGTCGACGGCCGCGACTGCCCTAACGGAGTGACGCCCGGCGAGCTCGAGCGGCATCCGTCCCTGGATGACCGCTTCGATCCGGCCGTTCGCATCGTCGACCACGACGCCCGCTGGCCCGAGCTCGCGGCAGCGGAGCTGCGCCGGATAGCCGCGGCGCTCGGCGAGTCGGCCGTGCGCCTCGAGCACGTGGGCTCGACCGCCGTGCCGGGCCTGGCCGCCAAGCCGATCGTCGACCTGCAGCTATCGGTCCCGGCCATCGAGGAGCGGGAGCGCTACCGCGGGCCGCTCGAGGGGCTCGGCTACCTGTTCGTCCCCGCGCCCGAATCGCCCGACTACCACCTCTTCGCGAAGCCGCCGGAGCGGCCGCGCGTCTTTCACCTGCATGTCTGCCAGGCGGGGAGCGAGCACGAGCGCCGTCATCTGGCCCTGCGCGACTACCTGCGCGCGCAGCCCGGCGAGGCGGCCCGCTATGAGGCGCTCAAGCGCCGGCTCGTCGAACGCCACCCCGAGGACCGGCTCGCCTACATCGAGGGCAAGCACGAGTTCGTGACCGCGCTCGAGGCGCGCGCGCTCGAGTGGGCTCGGACCTAGGCGACCGAGCGCACGCGGCTGCCGGGCTCGCGCGCCTCGATCTGCTCGAGCTTCGCGAGCAGGTTCTCCGCCATCCGGATCGAGGCGGCGTCGATCAGGCGGCCGTCGAGTGACACGGCGCCCCTGCCCTCCGTGGCCGCCTCGCGCATGGCCTCGATGATGCGCCTGGTGCGCTCCACGAGCCGCGGCGCCGGCGTGAACACGTCGTTGGCCAGCTCGATCTGCGAGGGGTGGATCGCCCACTTGCCCTCGTAGCCGAGCACGGCCGAGCGGCGGGCGGCCGCCACGAAGCCCTCGGGATCGGTGAAGTCGCCGAAGGGGCCGTCGATCGGGCGCAGCCCATAGGCACGGCAGGTCACGGCGATGCGAGCGAGCGGGTAATGCCACTGGTCACCCCAGTGACGCTCCCGCTCATCCGCATGCCCGTCCGAATCGGTGAGCACCGCGTAGTTGGGGTCGACCCCGCCGATCGAGGCGGTGTGGCTCTGGATCGACGCCGCGTAGTCGGCGACCCCGAAGATCATCGCCTCCATCCGCTCCGGGCAGGCGCTGGCGATCTCGTCGACGCGCGTCATGCCGATCGCGGTCTCGATCAGCACGGCGAGGCCGACCCGGCGCTCGAGCCGCATCGCCTCTTCGATCTGCGTCAGCAGCGTCGCGACGAGATGGACGTCACCCGGGCCGCTCACCTTGGGAATCACGATTGCGTCCACGTGCTCGCCGGCCTGCTCGATCACGTCGACGATGTCCCGGTAGCACCAGTGCGTGTCGAGCCCGTTGATGCGCACCGAGACCGAGCAGCCGGACCAGTCCTGCTCTCGCAGCGCGTCAATGATGTTGAGACGCGCCTGCTCCTTGTCGTCCGGGGCCACGGCATCCTCGAGGTCGAGCATCACGACGTCGGCGCCCAGGCCGGGCGCCTTCTCGAGCATGCGGACATTGCTTCCTGGAACGCACAGCTCGCTCCTGTGCAGGCGCGTCTTGGTCGGAGTCATCCCGAGTAGTAGAGCGGTCGCAGGTCCGTTTGTGCAAGCCGGAATAGGCGAATCCTCGTGTCCGCGCGCCGGCGTTCTATACATAGATATACACTCAAACTATTACGCGAAACTCTTAGCTTGATGCACAACCAAACGTCAGTCACGCTTTAGTTCATGAAGGCGCAACTACCCGTGCTCGATCCCCCCGAGCGGCTGCTCTGCGGCCCCGGCCCGACGAATGTGGATCCCGCCGTGCTCGATGCGATGCGCAAGCCGATGCTCGGCCACCTCGATCCCGACCTGCACGAGATCCTCCACGACGTCGTCGACATGCTCCGGAGCACCTGGCGCAGGCAGGACGGCCTCGTGCTCCCGCTTCACTGCACCGGCACGGCCGGGATGGAGGCCGGCATCGCGAGCCTGGTCGAGCCGGGCGACACGGTCGTGGTGGGCGTGTGCGGCTACTTCGGCCGCAGAATCGCCGAGATCGCCCGTCGCTACGGCGCCATCGTGGTAGAGGTGCACGCGGACTGGGGCGAGTCGATCCCCAACGCGCAACTGCTGGCGGAGCTCGACAATCATCCCGAGGCACGGCTGCTGGCGGTCGTACACGCGGAGACCTCCACCGGGATAGAGCATCCGCTGGCCGATCTCGCCGAGGCGATGGCCGGCTGCAGCGCCCTGCTGATGGCCGACTGCGTCACCTCGTTCGGCGGAGTGGAGCTCGAGACGGGCGCGTGGGGCGTCGACTACGCGTACTCCTGCACCCAGAAGTGCCTGGCCGCCCCACCCGGAATGTCTCCGGTGGCCGTTTCCGAGCGCGCGCTCGAGCGGATCCGCTCGCGCCGGACGCCGGTCCCGTTCTCGTTCGACCTGCTCATGCTCGAGCAGTACTGGGTCGAGCGGCCCGCCGTCTACCACCACACGGCGCCGATCCTCTCGATCTACGCGCTGCACGAGGCGCTGCGGCGGACGCTCGACGAGGGCCTCGAGGAGCGCTGGTCGCGCCACACGCAGGCCGGCCAGCATCTCCAGGCGGAGCTCGAGGAGCGCGGCCATGAGCTGCTCGCCGAGCCGGGTCACCGGCTCGCGCCGCTGACCGCGGTGCGCGTGCCGGAGGGCGTCGACGGCAAGCGCGTGCAGGGGCGCCTGCTCCGGGAGCACGGCATCGAGATCGGCGGCGGGCTCGGCCCCGCGGCCCCCGCGATGTGGCGAATCGGGCTGATGGGCCGCAACGCAAGCGTGGAGACCGCCGACCGCGTCATGGCCGCGCTCGACACGGTGCTCGCCGAGGAGCCGGCGGCGGCGCTCGCGTAGTCAGCGCGCCAGCACGTGGCGCGCCGCCCGCGACGCGCAGAACGACATGAACGCCTCGACCTCGGGTCGCAGCGGTCCGACCGCGGAGCGCACCACGTGCCAGCGCCGCTCCGGGAGCCCGCCGCGCGGTGAGATCGTGTCGAGCAGCCCGAGCGACAGCTCGAGCTCGACGGCCACGCGTGACTGAAGCGCCACGCCGAGGCCCGCCCGCGCGGCCTGCTTGATCGCGCCGTTCGAGCCGAGCGTCAGGATCGTCGGATCGAGCCCGCGTCCCGCGAGCCACTCCTCGCACATCGTGCGCGTGCCGGAGCCGACCTCGCGGAGCAGCCACGGCCGCCCGGAGAGCTCCTCGACCGCCACCCAGGGGCGCTTTGCGAGCGGGTCGCCCTGCGCTGTGATCAGGACGAACTCGTTGTCGGCGAAAGCCTCGCCCGTGAGCCGCTCGTCCTCCGGGATGCGTCCCGTGATCGCGACATCGACCTCGTGGTCGAGCACGCTCCGGAAGACCCGCTCGCGATTGCCGACGTCGAGGCTGATCTCGAGCTCGGGCCGGCTCCCGCGAAACGCCTGGATCAGCTGCGGTGCCAGGTACTCGCCGGCCGTCGTGACGGCGCTCACTCGCAGCGTGCGGCTCTCCTCGCCGGCCGCCTCGCGGGCCACGCGCGCCCCCTGTTCGAGCAGGCCGAGCACGTCGGCCGCGTAAGCGGCGTAGGCGACACCTGCCGCGGTCGGACGCAGCGTGCGCCCCGCGCGCTCCGTGAGCGTGACCCCGAGCTCGCGCTCGAGCGCGGACACCGCCGCCGACACGGAGGGCTGCGTGACCACGAGCTCCTCGGCCGCCGCGGTCACCGACCCGCGGCGCACGACGGTGAGGAACGCCGTGAGCTGGGTGAGAGTCACAGACATGACTGTGACCTAATGTATTGGCAATTGCCTATGTGTGCAGAGCCGAGTCGGCGCCGGTGGCGTCGCGTGGCTCGGCGCGCGGCGGCGAGCCGCCGATCGCAAGCGCCGCCCGCGCCGTAACCGCGTGGTAGATGATCAGCAGTTGCACGAGCGCGAGCGAGTCGGAGCGCAGCAGGTCGGTCCCGACCGTGAACTCGCCCAGGCGCCGGATGCGCAGGTGGCTGGCGAAGCTCATGCGCTCCCAGACGGCCTCCTCGAGCTCGGCGGCGTGCGCCGGATCGAGGTCGCCCGGGATGCGCAACAACCACTCGCGCTCGCGCTTGATCAGCGCCGGCCCATGGCCGCCACCCTCGATCAGCGGGCCGAGGTCGGGGTGCGGGAGCGTGTCGCGGAGGATCACGTCCGCGTCGAGGTGCTTCGGGTCGCCGGACGCGCCGGGCACGAACGACACGACGATGTCGGCGTGCGCGCGCTGGGGATGGACGTAGGCCTCGGCGTCGCGCTGGCGCCGGTCGAGCTCGGCGAGCACCTGGTCGGTCGTGTACCCCCGGCGCGTGCAGTCGCGCTTCAGCTTCCAGGCCCGGCGCAGCTCCTCGGGCGGCGCGAGCGCCACCAGCACGTCGTGCACGCTGCGGAGCGTCTCGGTGTGGAAGTTGAGCAGCCCCTCCACCACGAGGAAGGTCCCGGGCCGGACGTACTCGGGCGGCCGGAAGCTCCCGTCACGATGGTCGTAGACAGGCTTCAGCACCGGCTCGCCGCGACGCAGGTGGATCAGGTGCTGGGTGAGGATGTCGAGGTGGTTGCAGTCGGGGTTGAGCGGCGTCAGGCCCACTTCGGCGCGCCGGCGGCGGTCATAGCGGTGGTAGTCGTCCGCCGATATGTGCGTGACGTGCGCGTCGCCCAGCACGCGCGTGAGCCCGCGCGTGACGGTCGTCTTGCCGGCGCCGGAGTCGCCGACGATGCCG
>CAWFZK010000003.1:0-112432 GCA_963820315.1 uncultured Thermoleophilaceae bacterium
CTCGAGCGCGAAGCGCACGCCCTCCTGGTCGAAGACATCGATGATCGGGTTCCAGCGCTCGGCGAAGTCCGCATAGCCGCGTTCGACGTCGGCCCAGTCGTTCGGCGGGAACGAGTAGAGCATGTGCCAGATCGATGAGCCGGTGAAGCCGGTGACGACCGAGACCCCGAGCCGCGCGGCGGCGCGAGCCGTGTCCTTCATCTTCTCGGCGGCGCGCTGGCGGACGCCCTCCGGGTCGCCGTCGCCCCAGACGTCCTCGGGCAGGACGGCCTGGTGGCGCGAGTCGATCGGGTCGCAGACCGCCTGGCCGACGAGGTGCGTGCCGATCGCCCAGCAGTCGAGGCTGTGGCGCTCGAGCAGCTCCCGCCTCGCCTTGCAGTAGCCATCGTCGCGAAGCGCCTCGTCGACCTCGAAGTGGTCGCCCCAGCAGGCGAGCTCGAGGCCGTCGAAGCCCCACTCTCCGCACTTGGCCGCGAGCTCCTCGAGGGGCAGGTCCGCCCACTGGCCGGTGAACAGCGTGACTGGTCTTGCCATTGGATTCCTCTCCTCAGGTGGTGGGGACGGGTTCGGCGGCGACCTCGACGGAGACGCCTGCCCGGCGGTAGCTCTGCAGCTCGTGCGCCGGCAGGCCGGCGTCGACGATCAGCAGGTCGAGCTCCTCCGGCTGGCAGATCGTGAGCAGCGAGCTGCGGCCGAACTTGGACGAGTCGATCATCGCCACGCTGCGGTCGGCCACGGCGCGCGCCGCGTTGACGACGTCGGCGAGCGGCCGGCGCGAGGTGGTGAGCCCCTGCTCGAGCGTGATGCCCGCCGCCGAAATGAAGGCGATGTCGAGGTTGAGGTCGGCGAGGAACTCGATCGCCCAGCGCCCGGCGATCAGGCGCATGTGCTGATCGACCTCGCCCGGGACCACGACTACGTGGATCTGGTCGGCTGACAGCTCGAAGGCGATCGCCGGCGAGTTCGTCACGAGCGTGAGCGGCCCGGAGCCGCGCTCAGCGAGCGAGTGCGCCACGGCCAGGCAGGTCGACGACGCGTCCACGAAGATCGTCGCGTTGTCGCCCACGAGGCCCGCCGCGCGCGCCGCCATCGCCGCCTTGGCCGCCTCGCTCTGGCGCACGCGCTTGTCCCAGTCGGTCTCGATCGCGACGCCGTGACCGTCGATCGCCCGGGCGCCGCCGTGGACGCGCTCGACCAGGCCCTCCGAGGCGAGCTCGGCCAGGTCGCGGTGCACGGTGACCGGCGACACCTCGTGCGCGCGCGCGAGCTCGGTCACGGTCACGCCGCCCTCGCGTCGAATCCGGTCGAGCATCTGCGAGCGCCGCAGCGCGGGTGGAACCGAGGAGCTCAAACGCGGTCCTCGAACTCCCGGCGCTTGATCTCGGTGGCCAGCGGGCGGAACTCGTCGATCGCGGCCACGAGGTGGTCGGCGAAGCGCTCGAGCGCCTCCTCGCCCTTCTCCGCCGTGGCGGTCATCGGGTTCCCGATCACGCCCGTGCGCGAGAACTCGTTGTGGTCCATCGGAAAGACGAAGTACTGGTAGCCCTGGAAGGCGACGTCGGGCGCTCCGTCCTGCTTGATGAACGACTGCGGGAGCCACTTGGGCACCTGCGCGCGGTCCTCGGCGGCGCGCTCCATGTTCACGAGGGCGCTGTCGTGGGCGAGCACCTGCGAGGTCTCGAGCTCCGACGCGTGCCAGCCCGGTGTCTCGTCGGGCGGGTTCTCGAGCAGGCCCTCGAGGATGCCGATGTAGCGCTCCGCGTAGGGCTTGTAGAGGCCGACGATCGCGCCGGTCTCGTACTTCACGCGGCGCAGCAGCGGGTCGATCACCTTGGTGTTCGAGCCGTGCCCGTTGACGAAGATCAGCTTGTTCCAGCCGTGGTGGATGAGCGACCGGCAGATGTCGTAGAGGACCTCGTTGAGCGTGTCCGCGCGCAGCGTGATCGTCCCGACGCTCGACTCCGGATCGCGCATGTGCTGCGGCGAGTAGCCGGCCCATAACGGAGGCGCGTAGGGCACGTCGGCCTTCTCGGCGGCGCGGCGCGAGACCTCGAGCGCCGTGATCGTGTCCGTGCCCAGCGGCAGATGCGCGCCGTGCTGCTCACACGAGCCGATCGGGATCAGCACGATGTCCGAGCGCTCGCGGAACCAGGCGATGTCGGGCGGGGCGAGGTCGAGCAAACAGTGCGAGACGGGGCGGCCTGGGTGGCCGTTATCCGGCGACATCGGCGGTCTCCTTGACGAGCGACAGGTAGCGGGTGACGGTGAGGTCGGCGAAGTCGGGGTCGTCCACGTGGGCATCGACCTCCTCGAACGGGATCGAGGGCGGCAGCGAGGCGCGCAGCGAGTCGATGAAGGCCCGGTCGGCGCCCGGGTCCCAGAGATCCCCGCCCTCGATGTCCGCGAGCGAGAAGCCGCGATTCGGACACAGGACGAGCACCGGCCCGCGCGCGGCCGAGAGGCGTTCGGCGACCACGCGCCCGAGGTCGGCCTCCTCGAGCGCGGTCAGCCGGACGAGCGTGGCGACCGGGTTGTGGAAGTAGCGCTTGCGCTCGCGGTAGCGCTCGGGCAGCTCCGCGAGCGCACCCTGGTTGAAGAAGTCGACGCAGCCAGGCACCACGAGCTGCGGCAGCCCATGCTCACCCGCAACCGTCAGCCGTGACGGGCCGGTCGCGTGGATACCGGTCGGGTGCATCGAGTTGGCGAGCTCCGACAGCGTGAAGTCGATGACGCCGGAGATCGCGCCGGCCGCGATCAGCCGCTCCATGGCCGGCCCGCCGACGCCGTTCGCGTGGAACACCACGGGCGTGAGGCCGGCCTCCTCGAGCTGCGGGAGCATGCGCATCACGGCGGGGGTCGTGTGGCCGAGCATCGTGATGCCGACGCAGCGCTCGCCCATGTCCTCGACCGGCCGGCCGGCCTCGCGCGCCATGCCGACGATCGCGGCGGCGGCGTTGCCGAACACGGCGCGCGAGATCGGGTTGATCCCGAGGATGTCCGTGACCGAGTGCATCACGAGCGTGTCGCCCTCACCGATGAACGGGCCGAACGGGCGGCGGCCCGACGCGCTCGGCGAGACGATCAGCTTCGGCACGCCCACGGGCAGGCCGGCGACGGCGGCGGCGCCGAGGAGGGCCCCCTCGGCACCACCGAGGCAGAGCACGCCGTCGATCGCCCGCTCCTCCCAGAGCCGGTCGACGACCGCGCGCACTCCCGCCTGCATCAGCTCCACCGCCGCGCCGCGCGAGCCCGCCCCGCGCACCTCCTCCAGATCCTTCCCCGCTGCCTCGGCCACCTCGGCGCGCGAGACGTCCGGCACGCAGCCGGACGGCTCGCCGAGGATGCCGGAATCGATCACCACCGCCTCGCCGCCAAGGGCGCGAATGCGGTCGCGGACGTACGCGACCTCCCCGCCCTTGGTGTCGAGGGTCGCGATGAGCGCGATCCGAGGCGTTTTCGTCAAACGGTCTGACCCACCGACTCGGCCGCCTTCTTCAGCCGGTCGATCGAGTCCTGGACGTACTGGTCGTAGAGCGCCGCCGGGACCGTGCCCGTGCCGTGGTCGCGCAGGAACTGCTCCATGCCCTGCGTGCCCTCGCTCTCGGACGCGTCCGAGATCTCGGTGCGCTCCGAGACGCGGCTGCGGTCGACGGTTGCCACGAACTCCACGGTCACGCAGCCCTGGTAGTTCACCTCGTCCAGGGTCTGCATCAGCTTCTCCCAGTCGAGCGCGCCCTGCCCGCACGGCATGCGGTTGTTGTCGGCCACGTGGAAGTCGACGAGCTTGTCGCCCACGGCGCGGATCGCATCGGCCCAGTCGGCCTCCTCGATGTTCATGTGGAAGATGTCGAGGCAGACGCCGCAGTTGCCGCCCACGTCCTCGGCGAGCGCGAGCGCCTGGTCGTGGCGGTTGATGAAGTACGTCTCGAAGCGGTTGAGCGGCTCGAGCCCGATCCGCACGCCCTTCTCCTCAGCGTGCGCCTGGCATTCCTTGAGCGACTCCACGGCCCACTTCCACTCGTCCTCGGGGGAGCCCATCGGCGTGACCTTGCCAACGGTCGAGGGCACGATCGTGATGATCTCGCCGCCCCATTCTGAGATCTGGCTGATGGTGTCCTTGACGTAGTCGATCGAGCCGCGGCGGACGTAGGTGTCCTCGTGCAGAAGGTCGCGCCCACCGGTCATCAGCGTGACCGAGCCCCAGCAGCCGACGCCGTGCTTGTCCATCAGCCCCTGGACCTCGGCGGTGTCCCACACGGACGGCTCGCCGGAGATCTCGATGGCGTCGTAGCCGCAGCGGCCGAGCCGCTCGATCGTGGTCTCGATCGGCTCGGCGCGCATCCAGTTGTGCATGGCGAACTTCAAGTTGTCTCCTCTCATGTAGCGGCCCCCGAGGGAGGCCTCCTCATAGCCCGAGCTTGCCCGGGTTCATGATCCCGTTGGGATCGAGCGCCGCCTTGACGCGCCGCAGCGTGTCGAGCGACTTGCCGTGCTGGCGCTCCATGTAGGGCGCAAGCTTCAGGCCGACGCCGTGGTGGTCGTTCATCACCGCTCCGGCCGAGAAGGCGGCCTCGAGGCCCTCCTCCCAGATGCGGTCGTGGAGGGCCACGGCCTCCGGTCCGCCACCGCCGTCCGGGACGACGAAGCGGGCGTAGATCATGGTCCCCCAGGCGTACCAGTGCGAGAAGTGCATGCGCAGCTGGAGGTCCGTGTCGGTGAACGGCTCCTTCACCGCAGCGCGCAGGGCGTCGTAGACCGCCTCGATGCGGGTGTAGGTCGCGACGACGTCGATCGTGCCCCAGATCGAGGGCAGCTCCGGCTGGTGCGGCGGGTGGTAGAAGTCGTAGCGGCGGTCCCACCAGATCTTGCCGAGCTCCGGGTCGAGCTCCTCGGCGCCCGCCTCGCTCGCCAGCGCCAGCGTCGCGCCGGCCTCCGCGTTCACCATGTCCGCGTCGCCGCCCTCGAAGGCGAACACCGTGCAGGCGCCGTCCAGCTGCTGGCCGACCACCGGCGAGAAGGCGAGCCGCGTGGCCTCGTCGTCGTACATGCGCACGACGGACGGGCGCGCGCCGATCGACAGCGAGCGCCGGACCGCCTCGACGCCGGCGCCGATGTCCGGGAAGCGCACGGTCGCGAAGCGGCGTAGCGCGGGCAGCGGGACGATCTCGAGCGTCACCCGCGTGATCACGCCGAGCGTGCCCTCGGAGCCGACGAACAGCTGGGTCAGCTCGGGGCCGACCGCGTGGCGCGGCACCTCGACGGTCTCGATCACCTCGCCGCCGGCGAGCGCCACGCGCATGTTCAGCACGAGGTCCTCGATCTTGCCGTAGCGCGTCGAGAGCACGCCGGAGCCGCGCGCCGCCACGTAGCCGCCGACGGTCGCCCACTCCTCGGAGGCCGGGTAGTGCGGCAGCATCAGCCCGCGCTCGTTGAGCTCGTGCTCGAGCCGGCGCCCGTTGACGCCCGGCTCGCACGTGACGGTGAGCGAGCGCTCGTCGATGTCGACGATCCGGTCGAGGCGGGTGAGGTCGAGCACGACACCGCCGCTCACAGGGACGGAGCCGCCCTGCGTTCCCGAGCCGCCTCCCCAGGCGACCACGGGCACGCGGTAGGAGTCCGCGACGCGCAGGACGCTTGCCACGCCGGCCTCGTCTCGCGGAGTCACGACGAGCTCTGGCCGCCCGATCGGCGTGCCCTCGGCACGGGCGTGGAGGGCGAGCCAGTAGGTGTCGGCGGTGTATGCGTCGAGGCGCTCAGGCGCGCTCGTCACGTACTCCTCGCCGAGCTCCGAGGCGATTTCGCTACGGAGGCGGGCCAGTGAGTCCGGATCGCTCGCGGCCGTTCCGTACTCCGTTGAAAGCGGGACGCCGGAGGTCACGAAGCTCCTTTAAGGCTGCTGAACAAAAGCCATCATGTCCCTTCAGGACTTGACAGGGAACTCTGCATGAGTTTTCAATACGTGTCAAGCATGCGCCGCTCGGGCGAACATTTTCGTTGATTTAAGCCGAACGGACAGTGGCTTGCGCTTGGATGCGGGGGGGTGTTAGTTTCGCCCGGCTTGGTTTCCACGAGAGTGTCCCTGCGTAGGGCGCTACGGATCACGGGACTGGTGCTCCTTGCACTGGTCATCGCGTTCCCGATCGTCTGGGTCCTGTTCATCGCGTCGGATACGACCTTCGGCCCGGCCGTCGACGACCCCAAGGACTTCCTCATCACGCTGCTCAACGGCGTAACGGCGGCGGCGTTGTACTTCATCGTCGCCAGTGGCTTCACCCTGATCTTCGGCCTCATGCGCGTCGTGAACATGGCCCACGGAGCGTTCTTCCTGCTCGGCGGCTATATCGCGCTGGAGCTGCAGCGTGATCTGGTGCCGGGCGCCGGCTCGGCGCTCGGCATCTCGAGCGCCCAGGTCAGCTTCATGAACTGGTTCCTGCCCCTGCTGGCGGCGGGCCTCATCGTCGGCGGGGTCGGGTTGCTGATGCAGCAGGCCTTCCTGCGCTGGAACCAGGGCCAGGAGCTGCGCCAGGCGCTCATCACGATCGCGATTTCGATCATCGCCGCCGATCAGATGCTCGCCCACTTCGGCGGCGTCGCGAAGGACATCTCGTGGCCCCGGACCTTCGACAAGTTCCTCGATCTGCAGGTCGCGGACGTGCAGTACACGCTCACGCGCCTCGTCATCCTCGGCGTGGGCTTGCTGATCGGGGGAGCGCTGTGGTTCTGGCTCAAGCGCACACGCACCGGGATGGTGATCCGGGCGGGCGTCGACGACCGGGACATGGTCTCCGCCCTCGGGGTGAACATCCAGCTGACGTTCGCGATCGCCTTCTTCATCGGGTCGGCGCTCGCCGGCATCGGGGGTGTAATGGGCGGCTCGTTCGCCAGCCTCGCGCCCGGGGTCGACGGGCTCTGGCTTCTCAACTCGCTGGTGGTCGTGATCATCGGCGGCATGGGGTCGCTGGGAGGAGCCGCCGTCGGGGCGTTGCTGCTGGGCCTTACAACGAACTTCGCCGCCGCCTACCTCCCGGCCGACTACACGTACTACTCGATCATCTTCACGTTCGTGCTGCTGGCGGTCGTGCTCGCCATACGGCCGCTCGGGCTGTTCGGCCGGCCCGCATGAGCGCTGCGGCGAGCTCCCGGCTCACCCCCAACCGCGTGGCGGGCGGGCTGCTCGTGGGGCTGGCGCTGTTCGCACCGCTCATCTTCAGCGATTACTGGGTCGCCACGCTCCTGACCCAGACGATGTTCCTGGGCATCGTCGCCGCCAGCCTGATCTTCCTCTCGGCAGACGGGGGGATGGTGTCCCTCGCCCAGGTGGCGATCTACGGCATCGCGGGGTTCGCGCTCGGCAACCTCACGACGACGGGCAACACGAAGGGCATGAACCTCGGCTGGGACCCCGTGCTGGGGATCGTCGTGGCCATCGCCATCGCAGTCCTGGTCGCGCTCGTGTTCGGTGCCCTGGCCAGCCGCAGCTACGGCATCTACTTCCTCATGATCACGCTTGTCTTCTCGGTGATCGCCAACCTCTTCTTCGGCCAGGTGACGAGCATCTCGGGCTTCGGCGGCATCAGCGGGATCCCGATCCCCGACTTCTTCAACCGCACCGCACACCCCAACCGCCTCTACTTCGCCACCCTGCTGGTGGCGGCGCTCGTGTACGTCGGGCTGCGGTACGTCGCGCGCACTCCGTTCGGGCTCGCCCTTAAGGGGATCCGCGACGACCCGGTGCGGATGCGCTCGCTCGGCTACAGGGTCACGCTGCACCGCCTGCTCGCGTTCGGGCTGGCGGGTTTCGTGGCGGCGCTGGGCGGGATTCTCTTCGTCTGGTGGAACGCGCAGATCGCGCCGTCGACCATCGACCTCACCGCGACGATCGACGTGCTCCTGATCGCCGTCATCGGCGGAATGTTCCGGCTCGAGGGGGCGTGGGTCGGGGCGTTGGTATTCGTCCTGATCAACAACTACGCGCAGGACGTCGGCTTCGTGGCCGAGCGGTTCCACACGCTGATCGGGTTGATCTTCCTGGTCATCGTGCTCGTGTCCCCCGACGGCCTGGTCGGCCTGTGGGAGCGGACGGTCGGGCGGCTGCGCGGTCCGTCCAGCCCGGGTGAGACGACCGGGGAAGGAGGTTCGGCCGGCGCTGTGCCGGCAGGTGAGCGTGGAGCATCGAGGCTCACCGGCTCGTAGAACCACACCGCCGGGGCATCGGTCCACGGCGAGAGGAGGAAGACAGGCAATGTCAGAGGTAAGGAAACGGAGGCGCGGCCTGATGTGGCTTGCGCTTCTCCTGGGGATCGCGGCGCTCGCGTTTGCGGGCTGCGGCGACGACGACGACGACGACGGCGGCGGCGGAGGCGGAGGCGAGGCGGCCTCCGAGGAGGCGCCGAGCACCACGGAGGCGCCCCCGGGGTACGCCGCCGTCAAGCAGGAGACGGGGGGCAGCGGGACGCCGATCAAGGTCGCCGTGCTCTCCGAGTGCAAGGGCGCGTTCGGCACCTTCGACAACCAGAACATGGCCGGCGCCGTCTCGGCGTTGGCCCAGTTCGCGGGCGCCAAGCCCAAGAACCCGGACAAGCCGCGTGACGGATGGACCGGCGGCGCGATCAACGGCCACCCGCTCGAGCTGGTGGGCGTCGGCTGCGGCGACGATACGTCGGGCACGGCCATCAAGGAGACGCGGCGGCTGATGGAGCAGCTCGACGCGGACATCATGATCGGCCCGCTCTCGGGCGATGAGTCGATCGCGGTGGCCAACTACGCCAAGCAGCACCCGGAGAAGACCTTCGTCAACGGTGCGGCCGGTGCGCAGGACACCACGCTCAAGGTGCGGGCGCCGAACTTCGCGCGCTTCAACGGTGACGGTGCCCAGTTCAACGCCGGCCTGGGCGACCTGGCCTACAACAAGCTCGGTTGGCGTACGGCGGCGGTGATCGGCGACGACTACAGCTTCGGCTGGACGTCGATGGCCGGCTTCATCTCCGAGTTCTGCGCGGCCGGCGGAAACGTCACCAAGCGGGTCTTCCCGCCGCTGAACACGACGGACTACTCGTCCTTCGCGCAGCAGCTGCCGGACGACGTGGACGGCACGTTCGTGGCCGTCGGCGGCGCGGGTCTCATCCCGTTCCTGAAGGCCTACGAGCAGGCCAAGGGGCCGATCGACGCCGAGAAGTTCCTGGGCAACGTGTTCTGGGGCACGCCGTCGCAGTTCGAGCAGCTCGGCCCCCGGGTCGCGGGCGTGTACGCCGGCGGCGCGGGCACGGCCGGCGATCTGGATACGCCGGAGGCCCAGTACTACGCCAACGGCATCATCGGCAACTGGTTCAAGGAGATCCCGCCCGGTGGTGAGTCCGCGCCCCAGGCGGCCAGTGTGTTCACGTACAGCTACTTCGTGAACACGTGGGGGCTGATCGAGGCGCTCAAGCAGGTCAAGGGCGACATCTCCGGCGGCCAGAAGGAACTGCAGGACGCGCTGGCGCAGATCTCGCTGAACGCTCCGTACGGCAAGATCACGCTGGACGAGAACCGCCAGGCGATCACCGACCAGTACTACCTGCAGCTGGTCGAGGGCGACCAGGGGCTGGCCACGAAGACCGTGGGCAGCGTGCCGGACGTGGACCAGACGTTCGGGGGCACGTTCAGCGACTCGAGCCCGGCGCCCGGACGGACGTACCCGCCCTGCGAGAAGCGGGACATCCCGTGGCTCGGCAAGACCGAGAACCCGAAGGTCGTCGGGGGCTAGGGGGTCCGTGACGGAGGCAGTATCCGAACAGACCGAGCCGATCCTGCGCTTGCGCGGGGTCGGCCGGCGGTTCGGCGGCCTCGATGCCGTGCGCGACGTCGACCTCGACGTCGCGCACGGCGAGCGCCGTGCGATCCTCGGTCCCAACGGGGCCGGCAAGACCACGCTGTTCAACGTGATCTCGGGCGACATGCCGGCCACCTCGGGTTCGATCTTCTTCCTCGGGCGGGACGTGGCCGAGGTCTCGGCGCCGGGCCGCGCGCGGCTGGGCATGGGCCGCACCTACCAGAAGTCGCGGCTGTTCCTGGGCCTGTCGGTCGAGGACAACCTCTACCTGGCGGTGCTCGGCACGCGCAAGGGCCACCTGCGCCTGCGTCGCCGGGCGGTCGATCGCGAGCTGCGCGAGCGTGCGCGTGAGCTCGCCGCCCAGGTCGGCCTGGCCCCCAAGCTCGAGACGCTCGTGGGGTCCATCTCCCACGGCGAGCAGCGTCAGCTCGAGGTGGGCATGGCGCGGGCCGTGGATCCCAAGCTGATGCTGCTCGACGAGCCGGCCTCCGGGCTCTCGCGCGGCGAGCGCGTGGCGCTGACCGACATGCTCCTCGAGCTCGACCGGGAGATCACCCTGGTGCTCATCGAGCACGACATGGACGTCGCCCTGCGGGTCGCCGAGAGGGTGACGATGATGCACGACGGCAAGAAGATCGTCGAGGGCACCCCCGAGGAGATCCGCTCGAACCAGCTCGTGCACGATCTCTACCTGGGCGGCCGGGTGGGCGACGACGAGGAGCAGACTTGAGCGCGGCGGCCGAGAGCGAAGGCAGGGCCGCCCCGCACGGCGACGTCGACGTCGTCAGCGAGCTCGATCCCGACGACGGCTCGCTACTCGAGGTCTCGGGCCTGGACGCCTTCTACGGCCCGGCGCACGTGCTGCAGGGCGTGACCTTCACGATGGGGGACGAGCCGGTGGCCATCATCGGCCGCAACGGCATGGGCAAGACGACGCTCTGCAACGCGATCATGCAGATCCGACCGGCCACCACCCGCGGCTCCATCCGCTTCCGGGGAGAGGAATGCGTCGGGCGCCCGTCGTACAAGATCGCGGCCTCGGGCATCGGCTATGTCCCGCAGGGCCGGCGGCTCTTCGAGTCGCTCACCGTCGACGAGCACCTGCGCATGGTCGCCTCGCGCGGTGAGCGGCGCTGGACCCCCGACGCCGTCTACGAGCTCTTCCCCCGCCTCGCCGAGCGCCGCCGAAACGGCGGCATGCAGCTCTCGGGCGGTGAGCAGCAGATGCTGGCGATCGGCCGGGCGCTGCTCACCAACCCGCGGCTGCTCGTGATGGACGAGCCCTCCGAGGGGCTCGCGCCGGCCATCATCGAGGCGCTCACCGAGACCTTCCGGCGCCTGAGCGGCGAGGGGCTCGCAATCCTGGTCGTCGAGCAGAACCTGGCCGTGGCCACGGCGCTGGCCGAGCGACAGCTCGTGATGGTGGCGGGCCGCATCTTCACCGAGACCACGGCCAGCGAGATCGCGAACGATCCCGAGGCCCAGCGCCGCTACCTGGGCGTCGAGAGGGCCTGATGGCCGCTGACCCCGTCGTCGTCCTCGTAGGGACGCTGGCACGAAGGGGCACGAGCTCGAGTACATGCGCGACCGCGTGCGGGAGGCCGGCGCCGAGGTCGTGCTCGTGGACGTGGGCGTGCTCGGCGAGCCGCAGGTGACGGCAGACGTCTCCCGCGAGGAGGTGGCGACCGCGCTCGCCGAGCGCCAGCTCGTCATGGTCGGCGGCCAGATCGCCGCCGAGACGACCGCTCAGGAGCTTCAGAACGATCCGGACGCCCAGCGTCGCTACCTGGGCGTCGAGCCAATCGCCACAGAGGAGTGAGGATGGAAGCCGTCGACGCGGCGAGCAAGCCGGTCCAGTCGTTCGACTGGGGTGTGATCAAGTGGTTCGTGAGCCCCGACGACACCGAGGGTGCGACCCTGACCTTCGGCGAGGTCGTACTGCTGCCCGGCAAGGGCCACGACCGCCACAACCACCCGGAGTCGGAGGAGATCCTCTACGTGCTCGCGGGCGAGGGCGAGCAGATGCTCGACGACGGCGGGGAGAACACGTTCCCGATCAAGGCCGGGGACACGATCTACGTGCCGACGGCGATGTTCCATTCGACCGTCAACACCGGCTGGCAGCCACTGCGCCTGCTCGCGCTCTACAACCCGGGCGGCGCGGAGAAGGCGCTGCGCGACCTGCCCGACTTCCGTGAGGGCGCCGGGCCGGACTGGGCGCTCAAGGCGTGAACGCATGAGCCCGACGGTCCTGCTGATCGGGACGCTCGACACGAAGGGCGACGAGTACGCGTTCCTGCGCGATCGGCTGACCGACGCCGGCGTCGACGTGCTGCTGGCGGACGTGGGGACGCTCGAGCCGCCGCGAGCCACTCCAGACATCACGCGCGAGGAGGTCGCCGCGGGAACCGGCGCCGACCCTGCCGCGCTCGCCGAGGCCGGCGACCGCGGCGCGGCCGTGACGGCGATGGCCGACGCCGCGGCGGTGCTGGCGCGCCGGCTGCATGACGAGGGCCGCATCGACGGCGTGCTGGCCGCGGGCGGCTCCGGCAACACCGCGATCGCGACGCGAGCGATGCAGGCGCTGCCCGTCGGCGTGCCCAAGTTGATGGTGTCGACGATGGCGGCCGGCGACACGCGCGACTACGTGGGCTCGCGCGACGTGGCGATGATGGCCTCGGTCGCGGACGTGGCCGGGGTGAACTCCGTGTCCGCGCGCGTGCTCGCCAACGCCGCGGCGGCGATGGCCGGGATGGTCAGCGCGCCGCCCGTGAAGCTCGCCGAGGAGCGCCCGCTCGTGGGCGCGACCATGTTCGGCGTCACGACCCCGTGCCTCACGACCGCGCGCGAGGAGCTCGAGCGGCTCGGCTACGAGCCGGTCATCTTCCACGCGACCGGGGTCGGCGGACAGGCGATGGAAGGGCTGATGGAGTCCGGCTTCCTGCGCGGCGTGCTCGACGTGACGACGACCGAGCTGTGCGACGACCTGGTCGGCGGCGTCCTGTCCGCGGGCCCGGACCGGCTCGAGATGGCCGGCCGGCTCGGCCTGCCCCAGGTCGTATCGGTTGGCGCCCTCGACATGGTCAACTTCGGCGCGCGCGACAGCGTGCCCGAGAGGTTCGAGGACCGCAACCTCTACGTCCACAACCCGGTGGTCACGCTGATGCGCACGACGAAGGAGGAGAACGCGGAGCTCGGCCGCCGGATCGCGTCGAAGCTGTCGAAGGCGACCGGGCCGACCGCGCTCTTCATCCCGCTCGGCGGCGTCTCGATGATCGACGCCGAGGGACAGCCCTTCCACGACCCGGAGGCTGACGCCGCGCTCTTCGAGGAGCTGCGCAAGGTGGGCGGAGGCGTCGAGCTCGTCGAGATGGAAGAGCACGTGAACGATCCGGCGTTCGCGAAGGCGATGGTGGCCAAGCTCGACGAGTACATGGGTGCCGCGTGACCGGCGACGAGGCGCGTAAGAAGCTGCGCGCGACGCTCGACGGCGGCGGCGTGATCATCGGCGCCGGCGCCGGCACGGGCCTGTCGGCGAAGTGCGCCGAGGCGGGCGGCACGGACCTGATCATCATCTACAACTCCGGTCGCTACCGGATGGCGGGTCGCGGCTCGCTCGCCGGGCTGATGCCCTACGGCGACGCCAACGCGATCGTCATGGAGATGGCGTCAGAGGTGCTGCCGGTGGTCAAGGACACGCCTGTGCTCGCCGGCGTCTGCGGCACCGACCCCTTTCGCCTGATCCCGAACTTCCTGCGCGACGTGCGCGACGCCGGCTTCGCCGGTGTCCAGAACTTCCCGACCGTGGGGCTGATCGACGGCACCTTCCGGGCGAACCTCGAGGAGACCGGCATGGGCTACGGGCTCGAGGTCGAGATGATCGCCGCCGCCTCGGAGCTTGGCCTGCTCACCTCGCCGTACGTCTTCGACCCGGAGTCCGCCGCGGCGATGACCCGTGCCGGGGCGGACGTCCTCGTCCCGCACATGGGCCTGACCACCAAGGGCACGATCGGCGCCCACACCGCCAAGACGCTCGACCAGTGCGTCGAGGAGATCCAGGCGATGCGCGACGCGGCGGTCGAGGTGAACCCCGACGTGATCGTCCTCTGCCACGGCGGACCGCTCGCCGAGCCCGAGGACGCCGCCTATGTGCTCGAGCGCACCACGGGCGTCGTGGGCTTCTTCGGCGCCTCGAGCATGGAGCGCCTCCCGACGGAGGTCGCCATGACCGAGAACATGAAGCGCTTCAAGGCGCTGGCGCCGGCCTAGCTCGGGTCGGCAGGACACGTCCTGGCGGTGACCTCCAACTCGCAGTAGTCGCTCCCTCAGTCTGGGCCTACCATCGCCCGCTCACAACCGGAGGAGGGTCCTGTGCGTCGTCTGATAATCATCACCGCGCTGGCTGCGCTCACGGCCGTCTCGCCTGCGGCGGCCATCACCAACGGCAGTCCGGATGGCCAGGGCCATCCGAACGTCGGCGGTCTCGTCGCGGAGACGCAGTATCCGGACGGCACCTGGCTCTACTGCTCGGGAACCCTCATCTCTCCGACCGTGTTCCTCACCGCCGCCCATTGCGGCGAGGACGGCACGCGCGTGGGCGTCACCTTCGACACCGCCTACGAGGACGGCGACAGGGTCTACTACGGCACGTTCGAGGCCGATCCGCTCTACAGCCAGGCTCAGAGCGACCCTCACGACATCGCGGTCGTCGTCTTCGACAGCCGCGTCCGCGGTATTACGCCGGCGGAGCTCCCGGAGGCCGACGCGCTCGCGAGTCTGTCCGGCTCACAGGAGTTCACGGCCGTGGGCTACGGGGCGTATGAGGTCACGAACGGACCCGGCGGGCATCAGTACCTCTACAACGATGTCCGGATGACCGCCACGGGCACGCTCAACGCGACGAATCCGAGTTGGCTGCGTATCTCGATGAACGCGTCGACCGGCAACGGCGGCACCTGCTACGGCGACTCCGGCGGGCCGAACTTCCTCGGCACCACCGACATCATCGCGGCGATTACGATCACGGGCGACGCCGTCTGCCGCGCGACCAACGTCGTGTACCGCCTGGACACCGAATCGGCGCGCACCTTCCTGGAGGACTACGTCGAACTGCCCTGAGCTCACGCGGCCAGCCGGTGGCTCGGCTGTGGCGAGCTCTCCTGAGCCGTCCCAAGCTTGCGGGTGAAGCGCGAGCGTGCCTCGTGATAGCTGCGGTCGGGCCCGAAGAAGCAGTCGTGCGAGCGGTCCATCTCCTCGGCCCGGTACGCCCGCAGTGGCTTCAGCCATTCGTGGCGAGCCAGCCGGCGGCGCTTCGCCTCGAGCTGGTCGCTCAGGCGCGGATCCGAGGCTCTGCGCCGTGCCAGCGAACGGACCTGGTCGCTGAAGTCCGCCGTGGTTGCGCCGAACGCGGCGTCCAGCAGGCCGATCTCGACCGCCTGCGTGGTTCCGAGCGGCGTGAATGGCGGGCCAGTGAGCCGAGCGGCCATCTCCGCGCCGACCCGGCGGGGCAGCAGGTAGGTCCAGTACTCGGACCCGTACAGGCCACCCATGTGCCGGTAGTAGGGGTTCAACACGACGTCTTCGCGCGCGTAGACGCGGTCGGCCGCGAGCGCGAACGGCACGCCTCCCGCCGCGGCATCGCCGGCCAGGGCAGAGATCACCAGATGGGAGTCGGTCTCGACGATGTCGCGGACGACGTCGTTGATCGCGTTCAGGTTCCGCCAGGACTCGGTGGCCGGGTCGCCGGCCGCCTCGATCACGTTCAGGTGGATGCCGTTCGAGAAGAAGTCGGCGCCGCCCATCAGCACGATCACGTCCGTCTCCCGGCGCGAGCGCGCGTACACGTAGGCGTCCCTGAGCCGCCGGCACTGCTCGGTGCTCATCGCCCCGTTGTAGAAGTCGAAGCCCAGGTAGCCGACGCCGCCGTCCTCCTCGTACGAGAGCTCGCGGTACGTGTCCTCGGAGCCAGGCCCGCCGTGTAGGGGCACGGCGACCTCGCGCGCGTGCTGCGGGCGGCCGGCGAGCTCGAGCGCAAGCGTCGCGGGCAGCTTGAGGTGCAGGTCCTGCGGGCCCGACCGCCGGAGGTGGCTGATCCACACGGCGCCATCGACCGTGCCCCGGCAGATCGCGCCGTGGCGCTGCGCAATGACCTCACCCGGGGCGCCGCGCAGGCCGCGCTCACGGTGGCCGCCGAACATGTGAAAGCCGACGCCGGCGATCTCGTCGAGGACGCCCGGGTGCCCGTCGGCGGCGCGGATCTTGCGCAGCACCGTCTCGCTCGAGTCGGCGCTCCAGTCGATGCTGCGGACCTCTTGCTTCATCAGCGGGCGCGCCTGACCGGTCACCCGCGGCTCGTCCTCGTCGAGAAGCGCTGGGGACCCGTCCTCGAGGACCCTGCCGACCGCCTCGACGAGCGCGTCGATCGCGCCGCGACGCACCTCGTGCCGGTAGATGCTCCCCTTGCCGGTCGCGCGCATCGGGAAGGTGCGCGTCGCCCAGACGTCGCCGGCGTCGAAGTCGCCGTTGGCCTCGAGGACCGTCACGCCCCACTCGGGCGCGCCGAGCTCGATCGCCCAGTCGAGTGACGAGGGACCGCGGTCGCCCATCGGGCCGGGGTGGACGACGAGGCAGCGGCGCGTCGACCAGATCGACTCCGGGATGAACCTCTTGAGCATCGGGCAGACGATCAGCTCCGGGCGGTGCAGCTCGACGGCGGTCTCCATGGCCTCCCCGCTGTCGACCACGGCGACCTCCACCCGGTGGCCGAGCTCCGTCAGGGCGATGAACGCGCGTTGGCTGAGGCTGTTGTGCGCCGAGACCAGGAAGAGGATCCGGCGCGCTGCGGGGGTTTGGGCCATGTCTTGATGACGGCGCCCGCGGCGCCCTGATTCCTGTGCGATGGCGCACAGACGGGGTCAGGCCGGCCCGGCGGCCGCAGCCTGGAGAGCTCCGAGCGTCGCGGCGAGTGCGGGCCGCCGCGCGGCGGCGCTGCGGGTGAGAGCGTCGATCTGGCGGCGCGGCGGCGCGGGTGCTGCGATCTCTGCAAAGCGGACGCCGGCGGCGCCGCTGCACGCGAGCGCGGGTAGGAGCCCGACGCCCGCGCGCTCCGCGACGAGCGCCTGGAACAGGAGCGCGTCGTCGGCACGGTGCGCGACCTGCGGCTGAAAGCCGGCGCTGCGGCAGGCCTGCTCGAGCGCCGCCGCGAACTGGGTGCCCGCGAGGCCTGCGATCCAACGCTCGCCGGCGAGCGTCTCGAGTGGGACCGGCGAGCGGCGCCTGTCGCCGCGCGGGAGGACGAGCAGCATCGGCTCGCTCATGAGCAGCGTCGCCTCGAGGCCGCCGGCGGCCGCCGGCTCGACCTCCTCGTAGCGCTCGGACACGAGCATGTCGAGGGCGCCCGAGCGCAGCAGCTGGATGCCGTCCTCGGGCTCGTGCTCACGGACGCTGCAGACGAGCTCGGGGTGCTCCTCAGCGAGCTTCGCGGCCGCCGGGACGACAAGCCTGGCGGCCGCGCTCGGGAAGGCGCCGATCAGGAGCTCGCCGCGGACGGCGTCGTGCTCGGCGGCCAGCTCCGCCTCGGCGGCGTCGAGCTCCGCGAGCGCGCGCTCGGTGCGCGCGACGAGACCATGTGCGGCGGGCGTGAGGCGCACGCGGCGGCCGTCGCGCTCGAGCAGCGCCGTCCCCGCCTCGCGCTCGAGCTGGGCGAGCGCTTGCGAGATCGCCGACGGCGTGTAGCCAACGACGCGGGCGACCTCCGCGATGGTGCCGCGCCGTGACAACTCGCTGAGCAGACGCAGCCGTCTCAGGTCGAGCATCGTCAGTTCAGCTTACGCTCGGCACAAGAAATCGGTACTTGTGCTTGATCTTCTCCGGTCGCAAACTCGGTGGGTCTCCACCGACCGCTACGAGCCTGTCCCCGACATCACCCGCCTGCCCGGCTGGCTCTGGCAGCGCATGGGTCGCGGCGTGCGCATCGCCGTGCTGCTGCTCGTGCTGGCGCTGATCGCGGCCGGCGCCGCGCTGCTGCCCGGCATCCAGGAGTCTAAGGACGAGCAGGCGCGCTCCGAGGCTGGGCGGCGCGCGGCCGCGCGGGCGGAGCTCGCCCGGCGGCTCGAGCGCGAGCAGCGTCCCCGCTTCGAGCGCTCCGCCGCGGTGGCGCCCGCGGGCGCTGGAGCGCAGCAGCAGCTGGCCGCGCGGGCCGAGCTGATGGAGGAGCTGCCGGCGGCGGTGCTGGCGGACGCCCGCGCACGCGTTCGGAGCGGAGCGCTCGACGGCCCGGTGCTGCGCGTGGCGTGCGAGCCATTCCCGCGCAGCGTCGACGCCACCGGCGCCGACGAGGACCTGTCGCGACGCAGCGGCCGCTACTCGTGCATCGCGGTCACGGCCGAGTTCGAGCGCAGCGACCAATCGATCGGAGGGGTCGTCGGCCACCAGTACCGGGCGCTCGTCGACTTCGAGAGCGGCCGCTACGCCTACTGCAAGGTCTCCGGCCAGGCCGGCCCCTCGCGCGACCAGCTCGCGACCACGCCGCGCGCCTGCGGGGGCTGAGCCCGCCTATGCTGCGCGCGGGTGAGGAGGAGGCTGCGTGAGCTCGGCTATTCGGTCGGCCGTTTTCCCACGGCTCGGCTGAACACGCTCGTGGACGTGCCCGGCGTGCTCGTCGGGCACCGCACGCTCGATGTGGGCAGGAGCCGCACCGGCGTGACGGCGATCCTGCCGCATGGCGGAAACCTCTACATGGAGAAGGTGCTCGGGGCCTGCCACGTAATCAACGGCTACGGCAAGGCGGCCGGCCTCAGCCAGCTCGAGGAGCTCGGCACGATCGAGAGCCCGATCCTGCTCACGAGCACCCTGTCGGTGGGCCCGGTGTGGGAGGGCGGGCTGCGCCACCTGCTCGACTGCAATCCCGAGGCCGCGCGCGACCGCGACACGGTCAATGTGATCGTCGGCGAGTGCTTCGACGGCTGGCTCTCGGACGCTCGCGCCCTGGCCGTGCGCCCGGAGCACGCGCTCGAGGCGATCGCCGCGTCGTCAGCGGGCGAGGCGGGCGACGGCGCGATCGGCGCGGGGACCGGGACAACCTGCTTCGGCTTCAAGTCAGGGGTGGGCAGCGCGTCGCGACGCGCCGGCAATCACACGCTCGGCTGTCTCGTCGTCGCCAACTACGGCTCGCGCAGGGACCTGCACATGCTGGTCGGGCCGGTCCGGCGTGCCGACGCACCTGCGCCGGAGCCGCCGGCGCAGGGCGGGTCGATCATGATCGTGCTCGCCACCGACGCCCCGCTCGCTGAGCGCCAGTTGCGGCGGCTGGCGGCGCGCGCCGCGCTCGGCCTCGGCCGCGCCGGCTCGTTCGCGACCAACGCGAGCGGCGAGTACGCGCTCGCGTTCTCGACCGCGCAGCGCATCCCTCACCGGAGCGACGAGCCCCAGCTCGAGCTGCGACTGCTGCGCGATGACTCCGCTGCCATGCGCGAGTTGTTCGAGGCGGCGGGCGAGGTCGTGCACGAGGCGGTGCTCAACTCACTCTGCTCGGCTCCGGCGATGGAGGGCCGCGACGGCAACCGCGTCGAGGCGTTCCCCTACGAGCTGCTCGACGGCGCACCCGGCGTGCGCCGGGAGTCAGAGAGCTGAGAGTGGGGCGCCGCTCCCCCCGGGCGTGCCCCACTCTCGCCTCACCGGTTACTCAGTCGTCGTCGTCCGCGGCGTGCTTCGACACGCACTTGCCGAACGCGTTGCTCATGTTCGGATTCGTGCCGTACTTCTCCGCGAAGTCGCTCGTTCCCAGAGACCGGCGCTCCCCTGCACAAGCCTTGGCCGCGTTCCTGAAGTCCTCGGCCTCCTCGGCGTCCTCGGCGTCCATCTCCGCCTTCTTCGCACTGGCCTTGGCCGACACGCACTTGCCGTGTGCGTTCCTGCCCTTCCCGTTCGTGCCGTAGAACTCGGCGAAGGTCTTGCCTTCGTGCGCGGTCGCGAAGGCCGGGTCGGCGGCCTCGGCCTTGCACTCCTTGGAGGCGTTCTTCTTCGCCGCCTCCTCCTCGGCGGCCTCCTCGGCGGCGTTCTCGCGGACGCAACGGCTCATGCTGTGGTACTTCGCCTTGAAGGCCTCGCGCGTCGCCTTCGTCTTTCCGCGCTCGGCTTTGCACTCAGCGTGGGCGGCCTGCATGTTTGCCTGATCGACGGGCGGCTTCGCGGTTGCAAGCGCGGGCAGCGCCAGCGCCGCGACCAGGGCTATGGCTAGCGTGATCCTCTTCATGTGGGGTACAACGTCCCCACAGGCCCAAGGTTGAGAGGTAAGGCCTGAACCTCCGGAGCTCCGGCGCGTTCAGGTCAACGATGGGTCGCAGCCAATGTCCACCACCGCCGTCCAGACACGAAGACCCTCCAGCCCGCTTCGCTCGAAGCGGCTGCTGGCGCTGGCCGGGGACGAGCGGCTCGTCGCGCAGATGCGCAGCGGCAACGAGCTCGCTGTCGAGGTGGCCTTCGAGCGACACGGCTCCGCCATCCTCAGCTTCTGCAGGCACATGCTCGGTTCCCCGCACGAGGCCGAGGATGCCGTTCAGCACACATTCGCCTCCGCGTGGCACGCGCTCGCGCGGGAGGACGATCGAGAGATCGCGCTCAAGGCGTGGCTCTTCACGATCGCACGCAACCGCTGCCTGTCGATGCTGCGCTCGCGGCGCGAGCAGTACGAGCTTCCCGAGCTCGCCACGGCCGGACTGGCTGAGCAGGTCGAGCGGCGCGCGGACCTGCGTGAGCTGTTGCGCGACATCGCCGAGTTGCCCGCCGAGCAGCGGGAGGCGCTCCTGCTCTCAGAGGCCGGCGGGCTCACGCACGCCGAGGTCTCCCGAGTGCTCGGATGCGAGGTGGAGCACGTGAAGTCGCTCGTATTCCGAGCGCGCAGCGGGCTGATCGCCCGGCGCGAGGCGCGTGCCACGCCCTGCGACGCGATCCGCGAGCAGCTTGCGAACCTGCGCGGCCCTGCGCTGCGGCGCAATGACCTGCGCCACCACCTGGCGCACTGCCCCGGCTGCCGCGCGTATCGCGACGAGGTGGCGCGTCAGCGCGAGCTGCTGGCGGCGGCACTGCCGGTCACGCCGGGCGGCGGCCTCGAGCTGAGCGTGCTGGCGGCGGCGGGCATCGGCGGCGGAGGAGGGATGGCGGCGGCCGGCGCCGGTGGCGCCCTCGGCCTTGCGGGCACCTCGCTCATCGCCAAGCTCGCGCTCGTCGGCGTGATGGCGGCGGGCGGGGTCACCGCGGAGAAGCTGCTGGTGGACAACCCGGACACCCCGCCGAAGGAGACACCCGCGGTGGCACCGCAGGAGCGCGCGCCCGCCCCCGGCGGCGCCGAGCGTGTCCGCCGACCTGCGCCCGCTGCCGCGGCGGCGCCGACGCGGCCATCAGGGGCCGGGGCCCAGGAGCGCAAGCGGGTCGAGAAGGGCGCAGGCAGGCGGGGTTCGCCGGCGCCCGCAACCCCCGCCGCGCCGGCGCGCGAGTCCGGCAGCGGGCTCGGCAAGAAGCTCGGTCATGAGAAGCAGGCCGTGCGTGAGCAGGGCGGCCGGCCCGCCGCTCCGCCGCGCGGCGAGCGCGCGCAGGGCCGCGGGCCGGTCGAGAAGCCGGCAGAGCCGGGCCCGGTGAGACGCGGGCCCGCGAAGCGCGAGAGCCAAGCCGCCCCGAAGGTTCGGTCCGCGCCGGTGCCCAAGACGGTCCCGCCGGGCCAGGAGGCGAAGGCGAATCCGCCCGCGCCCGCCGCGGCGCCGCCGACCGTGTTGCCGAACGGCCAGGAGAAGCCCGCGCAGGAGTAGCCCGCGAAGGCGTAGCGAGCTCGTAGGCTCGGCCCCGGTGGAACCGCAGCCGACGATCGACGAGCTGGTGATCGCGGACGAGCCGGACGCCTGGCGCGCGCTCGGCTTCACCGTCGATGCCGACGTCGCGGAGGTGGGCAGCGTGCGCCTGCGCTTCGAGGGCCGCGGCGAGCGTCGCGGCATCGTTCGCTGGCTCGTGCGTGGGGCGCGTTCGCTCGAGCTCGACGGGCTCGAAACGCATGCCTCGGAGCGGCCGCCCGTCGCGGGCGCCGAACACCGCAACGGCGTCGTGGCGATCGACCACGTCGTCGTCCTCACACCCGACATCGACCGCACCGCCGAGGTGCTGCGCGGCGCCGGCTTCGACCTCCGCCGGATGCGGGAGGGACCCACTCCGGGCGGCTCCGTCCGCCAGGCCTTCTTCCGCATGGGGGAGGTCATCCTCGAGCTGGTGCTCGCACCCGAGGGCACGAGCGTCGCCGCAGATCCGTCGGGGCCGGCGCGCCTCTGGGGCATCTCGTTCCTCGTGGCGGACATGGAGCGGCCGGCCGCGGTGCTCGGGGAGCTGCTCGGCGCGCCGCGCGACGCCGTCCAGCCGGGGCGGCAGATAGCGACGGTGCGGCGCGAGGCGGGCCTGGGGCCGGCCGTTGCGTTCATGACCCCCAGTCCTGAGAACTGAGACCGGGGCGAGACCAAGTCGATACTGACGCCGCGACGGTTCCGGCATACGGTCCGCACAGGACGCAGCGATCCAGCCATGAACGGCCTCAGGAACCTCTCACAGAACTCCGCCGCGGACGGCGGCACCCGCATCTCGAAGGCGATCCGCGGCCACGCCGTCGTCAAGAGCGTGACCACCACAGGCGTCACGCATCGAGGAGAACCCCGAGGTCGAGCTCGTGCTGACGGTCGAGCTCCCGGGCCGCGCGCCCTACGAGGCCAGCGTTCGCCAGGTGCTGTCGCGGCAGGTGTTGCACAACCTGCGGCCCGGTCGCCCGGTCTCGGTGGCGGTGGACCCGGACGATCCGGCACGGCTCGAAATCGGCTGATGGGACCGTTCGGCGACGCGCTTGCCGACCGCCAGGCGCTCGAGGCCCAGGCGCTCGAGCAGAACCGCATCCTCTCGGTCGGCGCGGCGGCGACCGCCTACATCCGCGGTCACGCCGACACCGGCGAGCGCGCGGCCGGCAACCCGATCTGGGTCCTCGAGGTGGACGTGAGCCCGGCGGACGGCGAGCCGTACAGGGTCCGCCACCGCGAGATCGTCTCGGCCGCGGCGATCGGCGCCTACCGCGACGGCAGCTCGATTCCATGCCGGATCGACCGGGCCGACCCCGGGAGAATCGCCTTCGGCGATCGGCCGTTCATGTGAGTCCCTGCGCGCGCCGCAGGCGCCGAGTAGGGTTCCGGCATGGCCGACATCGAGCTGCGCGCGGGTGAGGACAGCGTCTACCAGGGGCACCCGTCCTGGCGCGCGCTCATGGGTTTCTACCTCACCGGTTTGATCGTCGCCGTGGTGATCTTCCTCATCGTCGCCTTCGTCGTCGACGAGTTCGCGATCGGGCTGATCCGCGGCCTTGGCGCTCGCGGGCCTCACGCTGCTGGTGGGGTGGTTCCGGCGCGTCTCCACCAACTACGTGATCACGAACCAGCGCCTCCGGATCAGCCGCGGGGTGGTGCGCCGCCAGGTCCAGGAGACCCGCCTCGACCGCGTTCAGAACGTCAACTTCAACCAGAGCGTCATCGACCGCATGCTGCGCGTCGGCAGCGTCGACTTCGACACAGCCGGCACCGACGACTCCGAGTTCGTCTTCGACTGGGTGAACAATCCGGAGGGGGTCGTGCGCGCGGTGAACGACGCGATCCACGAGCACGAGACGCCCGCCGGGCCCTAGGCCCGCAGGCGGCGCTGCGGCTTCGCGATCAGCAGGTAGGACACGCCGAGCACGGCGATCAGCGCCAGCACGAGCGGGGCCGCCCAGACCTGGTACCAGGGGGCGCCGGGTGGCGCAAGCGACTCGCGCGGCCAGGCGATGTTCACCGTCTCGAAGCCGAGCCAGGCGACCGCCAGCGCGTTGACGAGAAGGCCCGCCCGCCCGAGCCGCACGCTGCCGGCGGGAGTCCAGCTGCCGCGCAGGCGCGCGACCAGCGCGGCCAGCGCGATCAGCAGGAAGGACACGTAGATCGCCGCCGTGCCGAAGGTGATGAGGCTGCCGACGGCCGCCGAGTTCAGCCCGAGCAGCAGACCCAGGCAGGCGATCACCGCGGTCAGCGCGGTCGCGGGCAGTGGAGTGCGGCGCCGGTCGACGCGGCGGAGCACGCGCGCCCCGGGCAGCACGTCGTCGCGAGCGATGGAGTAGATCGACCGGGTCGTGACCGACTGCGAGGCCATCCCGCAGGCGAGGAACGCCACCAGCACGATCGCCGCGAACGGCTTGGAGGACCACGAGCCGAACGAGCTGACGACCGCGGTCGTGACCGGATCGAGGTTCTCGCCGGCCACGACGCCGGCCGGGTCCGGCTGCGCCAGCGTCACGGCGACGCCGTTCACGATCACGAACACGCCGACGGTGAGCAGCGCGATCCAGATCGCGCGCGGCACGTGCCGCGCCGCCGCCTGGGTCTCCTCTGAGGCGCCGATGCACACGTCGAAGCCGATGAACACCCACCCCCCGACCGCCAGCGCCGCCAGCAGCCCGGCGGCCGTTGAGCCACCGGAAAGCGCCTCGGCGCCAAGCGTCTCGCCCAGCAGCGAGAAGTCCTGCTCGCGGAAGACGAGCAGGAGCGCGAGGCCGATGCCGACGGAGGCCACCACCTCGGCCGTGACACCGGCCTTGACCGCGTAGCTGAGGACACCCACCCCGAAGGCCCCCGCGGCGGCGCAGATCAGCACCAGCACCATGCCCATGAAGACCAGTGCGTTGGCGCTCGCCTCGATGCCGAGCAGCGTGAGCGCCCACGGCGCCCCCAGGTAGGCGACGGTCGTGTTCGCGACCGCGTAGGCGCAGATCGCGACCCAGCCTGTGAGCCAGCCGTATTTGGGCCCGATCAGCCGGCGCGTCCACTGGTAGGCGCCGCCGGCGATCGGGAACTGGGAGGCCAGCTCCGCGTAGACCGCGAGCAGCAGGCACTGGCCGGCCAGGGCCACAGGCAGCACCCAGACCCAGGCGGGACCGGCGACGAGCATCCCCACCAGCGCCACGGCGTACAGACCCACGACGGGGGAGATCGCCGCGAACCCGAGCGCGACGTTGTCGAACAGGTGCAGCCGGCGGTCGAGCTCCTGCGGGTAGCCGAGCTCCGCGAGGCGCGCGGCGTCGGCATCGGCCGGCGCCGCAACCTGGCTCACTGCGGGTCCACGAGACCCGGGCGCTCGCGCCGGTCGCGTTCGATGATGCGCGCCACCTCGACGCGCGACGAAGCGCCCAGCTTCACGAAGATGTTGCGGATGTGCGACTCGATCGTCTTCTTGCTCAGGAAGAGCCGCTCCGCGATCTGGGGGTTGGTGAGCCGGTCGGTGATCAGCTCGGCGATCTCGAGCTCGCGCTTCGTGAGCGAGCCGACGCCGGTGTCGTCGCCGCTGGCCGGGCCGCGCACCTCGGCGCGGGCGCCGAGCCGGCGCAGCTCGCGGCGAACCTCATCGCGCACGCGCAGCGACCCGCACTCGTCGAGCACCTTCTCCGCCTCGCGAAGAACGGCCACCGCCTGCGGGCGATCCCCGGCGGCGGCGCGAGCCCTGCCCTCGAGCGCGCGCGAGAAGGCGGCCTGGAGGCGCGCGCCGATGCGGTAGGCGAGCTCGGCCGATGGGCACGCGGCGCGCGCCGCGCCCTCCGCGTCGCCGGCGTCGAGCAGGACTGCTGCACGCGTGCGGCCGGCGATGGCCGCCGGCAGCCGCAGCCCCAGCCGCTCGGCGTTCTCCTCGGCGCGTCGCGCGTACTCCTCGGCGTTTTCGCGCTTGCCGGCCCCCAGCTCGGTGAGGGCGAGGATCTCCCAGTCGAAGCAACGCTCTACCGCGATCTTGTGCTCGAGCCAGTCCGAGCCGAGTGCCCTCATCTCCTTGCGCGCCCGTTCGGACTCACCCAGCTCGAAGCGGGCGCACGCGAGCATCCAGCCCGGTCCGCCGCCCGCCGATGGGTAGGTCCCGCCGGCGAGCCGCTGGCCGACCTCGGCGCTCTCCTCGCCCGCGGCGATTGCGGCCTCGAGCTCACCGGCGTAGTAGTGCACCCAGCCGAGCTCGAACAACGACCAGAAGAGCCACTGCGGGTTGCCGGCCAGGCGCGTTGCCTCGACCGCCTCCTCGCACACCTGACGGGCCTCGGCAAGCCGGCCCTGAATCTCGAAGGGGTAGCCCTTGACGAGCATCATCGGGATCACCATCGCGCCCTCGCCGCTGGCTCGCCCGATCACGATGCCCCGCTCGGCGTGCGCGATCGCCTGGTCGTAGACCTCGAGGTAGTTCTCGGCCCAGGCGAGGTGGCAGAGCGCCTCCTGGCGCGGCGCGAGCTCGGCATCGGAGAGGCGGTCGACGTAGCCGACCGCCTCCTCGTGGTGCTCGCGCGCGTCCCCGATGTGGCCGCTGGCCGCCTCGCCGACGCAGAGCACGGAGGCGGCCGCGGCGATCAGCACGTCGTCGCCGAGCGCCCGGGCCGTCTCGAGCGCAGAGCGTCCCATGGTCAGGGTCTGCTCCTCGTTGCGCTCGTAGAACCCGTCGACCGCCAGCTCGATCTGCAGCGCCGCGGCCTCGGCCGTGGTGGGGTCGGGCAGCTCCTCCGAGGCGCGCACCAGCCGGTTGTGCGCCTCCTCGTGGCGCCCCATCCAGTGCTCGATCGCGGCACAAAGCGTCGTCACCTCGACCCGTTCGACGGCGGCGTCCGGGGGCAGCAGCTCCAGGGCCTCCAACAGGGTTTCGTGGCAGCGCTCGAACTCGCCAAGCGAGCGCAGGGCCGAGGCCAGCGACAGGCGGACGGACACCTGGCGCCTCCAGTCCTCGCTCGGCAGCAGCCTGGTGGCCGCCGCGAACCAGCGCGCGGCGGCGCTCGGCGCACGCGACGCGGACGACTGGCCGGCCTGCAGCAGCACCTCGATCGCCTCCGGGTCGCCCTGGCGCGCCGAGCGCTCCACGTGGTGAGCGCGCTCGGTGGCGTCGGCGCCGCGCGCTGCAAGCGTCTCGGCCGCCTGCGCGTGAGCGGCGATCCGCCAGCCGCTGCGTGCCGACTCGTACACCGCTCGGCGTACGAGCGGGTGCCTGAAGCCGAAGCGTCGCGGCACCTGTGTGGGGCGGATCAGATCGAGGTCGAGTGCCTCGTCGAGCGCGACGAGAGCTTCGGCCTCCTCCAGGCCCGCGATGGCGGCGGCGAGGTCGAGCTCGAACGGGTCACCGGCCACGGCGGCCGCGTCCAGGAACGAGCGCGAGCCGGCCGACAGCGGCGCCAGCTCGCCCGCGATCGCCCCGGCCACCGCCGGCGGCACGTCCGCTTCGTCACCGGTGGCGTCGAGCAGGGTGGCGAGGGCCGCCTCGCCGGCGCGCCCGAGCTGCTCCAGGTAGAAGGGGTTGCCGCCGCTGTGTCCGTAGATCGCGGTGACGGCGGCGGCGTCCAGCCCCGGCAGCAGCAGGCCGGCGTCCGACTCGCTCAGCTGCTCGAGCTCGAGCCGGCTCGCGCGCGGGCCGGTGAGCGCGGCGGCGAGCCGCTGGCCCGCCGGACCGGGCCGGAAGCCGAGCGCGAACAGCACGGGAGCGCGCGGCTCGCGCCGCGCCAGCGCGGCGATCAGCTCGAGCGACGCGCCGTCGCTCCAGTGCAGGTCGTCGAGCACGAGCACCAGTGGCTGCTCGTCCGCGATCAGGGCGAGCAGCCGGCTGACCGCGCGATGCGCGCGGAAGCGCTCCTCGGCCACCGCTCCGGCGCTGCCGTTCGAGCCCTTGACCGAGGGCAGCACCTGGCCGAGCTCCGCCGCGAGCTCGTCGTCCCAGGCCTCCGAGCGCGCGAAGTCCTGGGACGTGACATAGGCGTCAAGGGCGTCGATCCACACGCTGAAGGGCATCCCGCGCTCGAATTCCGCGGCAGCCCCGAACAGCACCACGTGGCCGCGCTCATCCGCCCTTAGGCGCAGCTCCGTGAGCAGCCGCGTCTTGCCGATGCCGGCCTCGCCCTCGACCGCCAGATAGGCGGGATTCCCGTCTGCGACTGCGTCGAGAGCCGCCTCGAGCTGCTCGAGCTCCCTATCCCGACCGACGATCTGAGCCGCGCTCGCGTCCGCTTGGAAGGTCACCGGTACGGGCGAGCATAACCCCCTTCGGGTACGGCTCAGGGTGCCGGTTCAGGGCGCCCGCCCGATGATCGACCCCTGGCTCGGACCGCACATTTGCGCTGTGTTCGATCAACGACCCCGAGGGGGAGCAGTGCAAACACCACGCAACATCACTTCAAGGATTGGGCGCTGGAGCGTCCAGCATCGAAAGGCCGCCATTCTCGGATGGCTGGCCTTCGTTCTCGTTTCGCTCGTAATCGGCACGAAGGTGCTGCCGCAGGAGCACATCGACCCGAAGGCGGCCGGCCCCGGCGAGTCCGGGCAGGCGGCCAAGGCAATCGACGGGGCATACGAGGACAAGGCCTCGGAGCAGGTGCTCGTGCAGAGCAAGCAGTTGACGGCCGACAACGCGCGCTTCAAGGCGGCCGTTGCCGACGTGACCCAACGGCTCGAGCGTGCCGAGGGCGTGGACAACGTCGCCAGCCCCTATCAGCCCGGCGTCTCGGGGCAGATCTCGGCGGACGAGCACTCCGCGCTCGTGACGTTCGACCTGCCCGGCGACTCGAAGCAGACCAAGGTGTCGGTTGAGCATTCTCAGGCCGCCGTCGCGGCCGCCCAGGAGGCGCATCCCGAGCTCCGCATCGAGGAGGCGGGCGACGCCAGCATCAGCCAGGCAACTCTCGAGGCCGGCAACGAGGAGATGGGCAAGTCCGCCATGCTCTCGCTGCCGCTGACCCTCATCATCCTCGTGTTCGCGTTCGGGGCGCTTGTGACGGCGGGGATCCCGCTGCTGCTCGCCCTCACGAGCGTGGGCGCGACGCTCGGGCTGCTCGGCCCGCTCAGCCACCTGGCTCCGGTCGACGCATCCGTCATGCACGTGGTCCTGCTGATCGGCATGGCCGTCGGCGTGGACTACACCCTGTTCTACCTCAAGCGAGAGCGCGAGGAGCGTGCCGCCGGCCGCGACACGGACGCCGCCATCGAGGCTGCTGCCGCCACGTCGGGCCGCGCTGTCGTCATCTCCGGCCTGACCGTGATGGTCGCCATGGCCGGCATGTACCTGGGCGGAATCTCGAATTTCGCCTCGTTCGCGACCGGCACGATCATGGTCGTCGCCGTCGCCGTGATCGGCTCCCTGACCGTCCTGCCCGCCCTGCTCTCGAAGCTCGGCGACCGGGTCGACAGGGGCCGTGTGCCGCTCGTGTCTCGGATCAAGCGCAAGGTCGGCGAGGTGGGCATCTGGTCCCGCATCCTCGACCGCGTGCTGCGCCGCCCTCTGCTCTCGGCGATCGTGGCCGCGGGCGTTCTCATCGCCCTCGCCATCCCGGCGCTCGGCATGCAGACGTCGCTGGGCGGCAGCGAGGACATCTCGCGTGACATCCCCGAGATGCAGACCTACGACCGCATCCAGGCCGCCTTCCCGAGCGAGGGCAGCATGGAGATGGTCGTGATCAAGGCCGACGACGTGACCGCGCCGGCCGTCATCTCGGCCGTGGACTCCCTCGAGGGCGAGGCGCAGCAGCGCCCCGGCCTGTTCGAGGGTGAGCCCACGATCGAGGTCAGCGACGACCAGACGGTCGCCACCGTCGCGTTCCCGACGACTGGGACGGGCACCGACGAGCGCGCGAACCGCGCCGCCGACGCCCTCCGCGACGAGATGGTTCCGGCCACGGTCGGACAGGTGGACGGGGTCGAGGCGTACACGACCGGCGAGGCTTCCGCGACGGGCGACTTCAACGACGCCATGATCGGCAACCTGCCCTACGTGTTCGGGTTCGTGCTCTCTGCGGCGTTCCTGCTGCTGCTGGTCACATTCCGGTCGATCGTCATCCCGATCAAGGCGATCGTGCTCAACCTGCTGTCCGTCGGCGCCGCCTACGGGCTGCTGGTGCTGGTGTTCCAGAACGAGTGGGCCGAGAGCCTGCTCGGCTTCGAGAGCAACGGGACGATCGCGGCCTGGCTGCCTCTGTTCCTGTTCGTGATCCTGTTCGGGCTCTCGATGGACTACCACGTGTTCATCCTCACCCGCATCCGCGAGGCGTTCGATCGCGGCGAGCGGACCGAGGACGCCGTGGCGGAAGGCATCAAGAGCACGGCCGGCGTGGTCACGAGCGCAGCGATCGTGATGGTCGCCGTGTTCTCGATGTTCGCGCTGAGCTCGGAGCTGCAGATGAAGCAGATGGGCATCGGCCTCGCGGCCGCCGTCCTGATCGACGCGACGATCATCCGCGGCGTGCTCCTGCCCGCCGTCATGAAGCTCCTCGGCGACCTGAACTGGTGGCTGCCGGGCAAGCTCAGCTGGCTGCCGAAGGTCAGCCACGAGGCGGAGGTGGTCCCCGCGAGGGCGTGATCGAACACTCCACCACCGCAGCACCGGCGCCCGCCTTTCGGCGGGCGCCGGCCGTTTTCAGGGTCCCGGTTCAGGGCGCCCGCCCGATGTTCTGAGGGCGCCGCGGCGACACCATCGGAACATGCCGTTCTTCCTCCTACACCACCGCCACGAGGCAGCGGAATGCCCCGCCGCCTTCGCCGCCTGGCACGGCTTCCAGAGCCCGCTTCGGCACCGCCACGCGGCCTCGAGCTGCCTCGCCGGGGGCCACGGCCTCTGGTGGCGAGTCGAGGCCGGGAGCGTGCAGGACGCGCTCGCGCTGCTGCCGCGCTTCGTGGCCGAGCGGACCACGCCGATTCAGATCCGAGAGGTGCAGATCCCATGACCCGCCCATCAGACATGCTCGAGCTCGAGATCCCGCTGGTCTACATGGAGACCTCGATCCCGCCGGGACTCACGCTCAGCGAGTACGCCCGCTCGCGGCCGCGCCGGCCGAGCCGCTGGCAGCGCCTCAAGGAGCTGGCGGGCAGCGTCGCCGTCACCGCCGAAGCGCGCTGCGCCTAGCCACCTCTCTCGCCCTCGAGCGCCGGCCGCGCAGGGCCGAGGGCGGGCTCGGTCGCGCTGCGCCGGCCCGGCAGCGCGAGTGCGGCGAGCGCGCCGGCGAGCGAGAGCAGCGCGCCCACCGCGACAGCCGGCGCGAAGCCGTCAGTGAACTCCTCCGGCGTCGCGAAGCTGCCGGCGCCCGCGAACACGGCGACGAGCACCGCGATCCCGAACACACCGCCCAGCTCGCGCATCATGCTGTTGGCGCCGGCCGCCTTGCCGAGGTCGGCGTCCGCCACCGACGCGACCACCGAGTTCTGCGCGGACGGGATCGCCATCGACACGCCTACCCCGGCGACCAGGAACGGCGCGATCAGCTGCGCGTAGCCGAGCCCGGGCTCCGCGATCAGCGCAATCCATAGGAACCCCGCCGCCTGCAGGGTCAGGCCCGCCACCAGGAAGGGCCGTTCGCCGAAGCGGTCGGCGAGGGTGCCCGCGATCGGCGCGATCGTGATGAACGTGATCGTCCACGCCATCAGCCGCAGGCCGGCGTCGAGCGGCCCGTAGCCGAGGCCCGTCTGGAGCAGCTGTGCGAAGAAGAACACGGCGCCGAACAGCGACGCGAACGTGAAGAAGATCGCGGCGTTGCCGGCCGAGAACGCGCGCGAGCGGAAGAATCCCATCGGCAGCATCGGCTGCCGGGCGCGCAGCTCCCAGAGGACGAACGCGACCACGAGCGCCGCCCCGAGCCCGAGCGCGGCCAGCACCTCGAAGCTGTCCCAGCCCGCGATGTTGCCGCGCACGAGGCCCCAGACGATCCCGAACGCGCCGGCGCTGACCAGCACGACACCGCGGATGTCGAGCGCCGTGTCCGGGCCGTAGCTCTCGCCGATGCGCGTGAGGACGAACGGGATCGCGATCAGGCCGATCGGAACGTTCAGCCAGAAGATCCACTCCCAGGCGAGCCCCTCGGCGACAGCACCACCGACGAGCGGGCCGCTCGCCACCGCGATGCCGGCGATCGCGCTGAAGATCCCTATCGCGGCGCCGCGCCGCTCGGGCGGGAAGGCGGCGCTCAGCAGCGCCAGCGCGAGCGTCGCGACGAGGGCGGCGCCGGCTCCCTGCACCGCGCGCGCGGCGATCAGCGATCCGGCGTCAGGAGCGAGCGCGCAGGCGGCCGAGGCCGCCACGAAGAGGCCAAGCCCGGCCGCGTAGAGGCGTCGCCGCCCGAAGCGGTCGCCGAGCACCGCCGCGGTGGGGAGCAGCACCGCGAAGCTCAGGTTGTAGGCGTTCACAGTCCACTCGAGCTCCTCGACGCCGGCTCCGAGATCAAGCCGGATCGTGCTCAGCGACGTCGACACGACGAGCGTGTCGAGCGCCGTCATGAGCGAGCCGATCCCCGTTAGCGCGAGAACCCATCGGGTGGACCTATGTGTCGTGGATTCCATGTAACTGAGATCCCTGGCGGGATCTGAATCCATCGTTCGTCCGGATGAAGGAACGCCGTGATGTCCTGAATCTTCCCGTCCGGCGCGAGCGTGAGCACCTGCACCGCGTGCGCGGGCTCGCCGCCCTCAGGGGGCGTGCCGTAGGTGACGAACGCGAGCTGCCCGTTGGCGCGCGTCGCCACGAGCCGCCACCGCCGCTCTCCCGAGAGCGGGTAGGCGGCCATGAACGCCCGAATCGCCTCGTGCCCGCGGTACCAACTTGGCCGCGGCGGCATCGCGATCGTCGCGTCATCCGCGAGCAGGTCCATGATCGCGTCCACGTCGTCGGCCTCCCAGGCAGCGACGAAGCGCTCGGCGAGGCGCTTGACCCGAGCGTCGCCGAGCGAGCGGAGCGTCTCCTGCTGGCTTCGCTCGGGCAGTCGCTCGTTCACAGCGCGGTGGGCGCGCTGCAGGATGCTGTAGACGGCGTCCGGCGCCGCATGCAGCGCTTCGCCGACCTCGGCGGCCGAGAAACCGAGCACGTCGCGCAGGATCAGCACCGCGCGCTGGCGCGCGGGCAGGTGCTGGAGCGCGGCGACGAACGCCAGCTCCACTCCCTCGCGTTCCTCGTAGCTCGCGTCGGGCGGCTCGGGGTAGGGCTCGAGCCAGGCGACCTCAGCCCTGGTTTCAGCTGGGCCCTCGCTCGGATCGGCAGCCGGACCGTGATCGAGCGGCATCACGCGCTGGGGGCGCCGCTGCATCAGCTTGAGACAGCTGTTCGTCGCGATGCGGTAGAGCCACGCGCGCAGCGTGCTGCGGCCCTCGAAGCCGGGCAGCGCGCGCCATGCGCGCAGCAACGTGTCTTGGAGGGCATCGTCGGCGTCGTGGTGAGAGCCGAGCATGCGATAGCAGTGAGCGTGGAGCTCGGGCCGGAGCGGCTCGACGAGCTCGCGCCAGGCGTACTCGTCGCCGCTCTGCGCAGACTCCAGCAGGCCGCGAGCCGGGGCGCCGGCGGTTGAAAGCGCGTGTCTCATCTAGCCACTAAGACACCGCGGAAGGCTGAAATCCATCGCCCACCTCGAGATTCCCTGACAGACGAGCGCTAGCCTCACCCGCTTCGTGAAGCTCGCGACCATCACCGCGATCTTCGTCGCTGCCGTGCCAACGGCCGATGACGTCAAGGCTCCCCCGCCGGAGTCCGTGTTCCCCGTGCGCGGGCACGCGGCCGACTTCGGCGAGATCGACGCCCGTTTCGGCGCCTGGCGCGGCGGCCACGTGCACGAGGGCCAGGACGTCTTCGCCCCGGCCGGGACCCCGCTCGTGAGCGTGCGCAAGGGGACGGTCGTCGAAAAGGGCGACGACGGCGGCCGCGGCAACTACGTGGCGATCTGGGATCGCGACTCGCAGCGCACCTACGTCTACCTGCACATGATCCGCCCGACGCCGCTGCGGGTCAGCTCGCACGTGCACACGGGGCAGCGGATCGGCGCGGTCGGCTGCACCGGCTCGTGCTGGGGCGACCATCTGCACATCGAGATGCGGCGCGGGCGCGGCACCACCGGCAGCCCGCTCGACCCACTCCCGCAGCTGCGCCGCCTCGCCGAGCGCTGAGTGCCCGCAGGGCGTGCGGCGCTCGGTGCCCGGGCTCCCGTACATTCTCGGGGCCGTGGACCAGATGGAGCTCCGCAACCGGCTGGTCATGGCCACCCAGATGTGGCGCGAGGCGACCGACCAGCCGCTTCCCCGCATGCCTCCCGGCGCTCCGGGCGAGCAGCTGAACAGCTTCGAGCTCAAGCTGATCGACATGCTGTGCGCGCAGGCCACGCCGCAGACAGCCCGTGATGTCGCCGATAAAACCTGGGACCTGGTCCACGCCCGCCCCGATGACGACCCGGTCAAGCAGCGCGTGGTGGAGTGCCACGAGGCGCTGGCCCGTCTATCGGCGCGAGGTGGCGGGCAGGGTTTCTAACCTTTCAGGTCGGTGAGGGAGCTCCCAGAGCTTTTCGACGTGCGTGTCCAGGCGCGCTCGTTGGCCTACCTGTTCATCGCCGGCGCCGCGCTGGGACTGCTGACGCTCGTCTTCCCGCACGCCGCCGACGTCGAGGACGTCGCCCTGATCGTGCTCGCGGGCGTGGCAGCCCTGATCGCCGCGGCCATGTGGGTGGGGGCGGACCACATGCGCTCGTGGCAGCTGCACGCCGCGCTCGCGACGGGGACGATCATCCTCACGCTCGCGAACTACTACGTCGAGTCCACGGTCATATACCCGCTGATGTACACGTGGACCGGGCTGTTCGCGTTCTACTTCTTCCGCGTCGAAATTGCGCTCGCGCACATAGCGCTGATCGCTGTGAGCTACGCGGTGGTGCTGATTCTCGTCGACCCTCCGAGCGCCGTGGTGCGCTGGCTGCTGGCGGTCGGCACACCGGTGATCGCCGGGCTCCTGATCTCGCGGCTGCTGGGCCAGCTGCGGCTCGGCGTGCACGACGCCGAGCGCCGCACGCGCGCGCTGCAGGAGAGCGAGGCCCGCACGCGGCTCGTGCTCGACGGCGCCCCTGACGCCTTCGTGTCGCTCGACCGCGACGGCGTCATCAAGGCCTGGAACAGCGCCGCGGAGCGGTTGTTCGGCTGGAGCGCGTCGGAGGCGATCGGAGTGCCGTTCCGCTCGCTTGTCACCCCCGAGGAGTTTCGCGAGCGCCATGATCAGCGCCGGACGGCGCTGATCGACGTCCCGCAGGTGGTGGCGATGCAGCGCTACGAGACGGAGTTCGTGCGCAGGGACGGAACTCGCTTCCCGGCCGAGGCCACGGTCTCGAAGATCGAGATCAAGGGCGAGCCCTTCATCTCCGGCTTCATCCGCGACGTCAGCGAGCGCGAGCGCCGCCAGCGAGAGCGCGAGACGCTCCTGCGCGAACAGGCCGCCCGCGCCGAGGCGGAGCGCGTCGCCGAGCTCGTCAGCGGCATGCAGCTGCTCGTGGATGCCGCACTCCAGAACCCCACTCTCGACAAGATCCTGGACGACCTGATGACGCGCGTGCGCGGCGTGCTGCAGGCGGACGCCGCGACGATCCTGCTGGCAGACGAGGACGGGCGGCTCTCGGTGGCGGCGTCGTCGGTTCCCGGCGCGTCGGAGGACGAGGAGCAGGAGCGACCGGAGCCGATCGTGCTGGGGGAGGGGTTCGCCGGCCGGGTGGCGCAGGCGCAAGAGGCCATGTTGGCGGGCGACCCCGCGGAAGCCGACCTGCCGGACCCGGCGCTGGCGCGGCTCGAGGTCGACTCGCTGATCGGGGTGCCGCTGCTCGCCGAGAACAAGGTCACCGGGGTGCTGGTCGCGGCCTCGGTCGCGCCACGGCGCTTCTCTTCCGAGGACCTCGCCGTGCTCCGCTTGGCCGCCGACCGCGTCGCGCTCGCGATCCAGCACGCGCGCCTCTACGAGCGCGAGCACCGGATCGCGGTGACGCTGCAGCGCAGCATGCTGCTGGCCGAGGACGACATCCCGCAGGCACCCGGGCTGCTGGTGGCCGCGCGTTACGAGCCCGCGGCCACGGAGGCCGACGTGGGCGGCGACTGGTACGACGTGATCCCGACCCCGACCGGCGGGCTCGGCCTCGTGATGGGCGACGTGGCGGGCAAGGGGCTCGCCGCGGCGTCGATGGTCAGCCGCCTGCGCAGCGCGCTGCGCGCGTACGCGCTCGAGGGACACGAGCCGGCGCGCGTGATCGAGCAGCTCAACCGGCTCGTCTGGACGGAGGGGCGCGACAGCCAGATGGCGACGCTCCTCTACATGGTGGTCGAGCCGGGCGAGAGCCGGGTCGACTGGGTCAACGCCGGCCACCCGGCGCCGCTGCTCGTGAACGGCAACGCCTCGCCGTACTACCTGGAGGGCACCACCTCGGTCCCGCTCGGGGTGCTGCCCTTCCCGAGCTACGAGACCGTCAGCTCGACGATGGAGCCGGGCAGCTCGCTGGTGCTCTTCACGGACGGCCTGATCGAGCGGCCGGGAGAGTTGATCGACAAGGGCATGGCCGAGCTCGCCGCGCGCGTGCAGGAGGCACCCGACGATCCGGAGGCGGTCTGCGACCACCTGCTCAGAACGCTCGTGCCGAGCGGGGGCGCCACCGACGACGTCGCGATCCTGATGCTGCGCAACCTGCCCGTGACCGACAGCTTCCGGGTCGAGTTCGAGGCCGAGCCGGAGGCGCTCTCGCAGATGCGCTCGCTGCTGCGGCGCTGGCTGCGCCACGCCGGTGCCGACGGGCGGACGATCTCCGAGGTCACCACAGCCGCCGGCGAGGCTGCGACCAACGCCATCGAGCACTCCGGCGTGGCCGGCAACTTCGAGGTCGGCGGCCGCGTCGCCGCCGGCCGGGTCGAGCTCACGATTCGAGACCGGGGGCGCTGGCGCCAGCCGCGCGAGGGCGATCAGGGCCGCGGGCTGTCGTTGATGCGCGCGTTGATGGATACGGTTGAGCTCACGCCGTCGCCGGAGGGAACCACCGTCCGCCTGCGACGGACACTCGACAGCGACGGAGGAACTTAGTGAAGGACGGGCTCGTTGGGCTCGAGATCGAGGAACGGGGCGACATCGTGCTCGCCCATGTCACGGGCGAGCTCGACATCTCCGGTGCACCCCACGCCGGAGAGCGGATAGCGGAGGCCGTGCCGACGTCCGCGCGCGGCCTCGTGGTCAACATGAGCGAGCTCGACTTCATCGACTCGAGCGGCGTGGCGATGCTGTTCGGCCTGGTCCGGCGGCTCTCGAGCCGGCGCCAGGAGCTGCGCGTCGTGGCACCGAAGGGCAGGCCCGTGGCGCGCGTGCTCGAGATCGTCGAGTTCCAGCGCGCGGCGCCGGTCTGCCTCGACGTCGACGCCGCCCTGGCCGGGATCGACTAAGTAGCGGCGGGCTCGCGAGCCGAGCCGACGAACTCGAGCACGGCTTCGTTGAAACGCTCGGCCTGCTCGATGAGCGCGCCGTGCGGCGCGCCCTCCAGCAGCGTCAGCTTCGCATCAGGGATCAGCTCGGCGAGCTCCTTGGACTTCCAGACCGGCACGAGGATGTCGCGCTCCGCGCCGATCACGTGCACGGGCAGCGAGAGCGCTGGGAGCCGGTCGCGCGCGTCGTGCAGGCTCGACGCCGCGAGCTGGCGGCAGAAGGCGTCGGGCTTCTGCGGGTGCGGGTTCTCGAGCATCATGCCGCGCATGTAGGCGACGGCGTCCGCGTTCTCGAAGAACGCCTCGGAGTGGTTGAGCAGCAGCAGCTCGTCGATGTGCTCCTCGTGGCTGAGCTTGTGGACGCGCGTGGTCCAGCTCTCGCTGAGCGAGCGCGCCCAGGCACCGCCCGAGGCGAACGTCACCGAGAGCGTCAGGGTCCGGACGCGCTCGGGCGCCTGGCAGGCGACCTCCTGCGCGATCGCGCCGCCCATCGAGTAGCCGAGCAGGTGGAACGTGTCGAGCTCGAGCGCGTCAGCGAGCGCAAGCGTGTCGCGCGCCATGTCGGCGATCTCGTAGGGGCCGTTCGCCCGCGACGAGCGGCCGGCGTCGCGGTTGTCGTGGAAGATCGTGCGGTGGCGCGCCGAGAAGGCCGGCACCTGCAGCGTCCAGGCGAGCACGTCTGCCGCCAGACCCATCACGCAGAGGAGCGGCTCGCCCTCGCCGTGCTCCTCGTAATACAGGGTTTGGCCGTTCGCCTCGACCGTCGGCATCGCTTCCCTCCCGCTCGCTCCAGAAACCGCCGAAAAGCCTACTGGCTGGCCAGCCAACCTTGGTAGGCTCGTCCGGCTTCATGGGGAAGGTGTGCGTGATCGGCGCGGGCTCGTCGGGGATCGCCTCGTGTCAGGTGCTGCACGCACGCGGGATCGACTTCGACTGCTTCGAGACGGGCTCCGGGGTCGGCGGCAACTGGCGCTACGACAACGACAACGGCATGTCGTCCGCGTACCGCTCGCTCTTCATCAACACGTCGCGGCGGATGATGCAGTACGCCACCTATCCGATGCCGGAGCACTATCCGGACTACCCGCACCACGAGCAGATCGCGGCCTACTTCGACGACTACGTCGACCACTTCGGGTTCCGCGATCGGATCCGCTTCAACACCGCGGTCGAGAGGGTCGAGCGGGCCGGCGACGGCCGCTGGCAGGTCACGACGAGCGACGGGGAGTCGGGCGTCTACGACGCGGTCTTCGTGGCCAACGGCCACCACTGGAACCCCAAGTGGCCGGACCCGCCGTTCCCCGGCCAGGACGGCTTCACCGGCGAGCAGCTGCACTCGCACCATTACCGCGAGCCCGACGAGCGCTTCCGGGACAAGCGCGTGCTCGTGCTCGGCATCGGCAACTCGGCCACCGACATCTCGGTCGAGACATCGCGCGTCTCGGAGATGACCTACCTGGCGATGCGGCGCGGCGCGCACGTGATCCCCAAGTACATCGCCGGCAAGCCGACGGACGAGCTGGCGCCGGAATGGATGTCGCACCTGCCCTTCCAGGTCACGCGCTGGTTCTTCGTGCGTCAGCTGAAGCAGATCCAGGGAGAGATGGAGGACTACGGGCTGCCGAAGCCCGACCACAAGCTCGGTGAGGCGCACCCGACGATCTCGTCGGACCTGCTGCCGCGCATCGGCCACGGCCGCATCACCCCCAAGCCGAACATCGCCCGCATCGACGGCGGGACGGTCCATTTCGTCGACGGCTCGAGCGCCGCGATCGACACGATCGTCTGGTGCACGGGCTACCGCATCACATTCCCCTTCTTCGAGTCGGAGCTGATGACGACGGAGGGCAACCACGTCCCGCTGTTCCGCCGTGTCGTCCACCCGGGCCGTCCCGGTCTCTACTTCATCGGGCTCGTGCAGCCGCTCGGCGCGATCATGCCGATCGCCGAGCTGCAGTCCGAGTGGATCGCAGACGTGCTCGAGGGCCGGGTGGCGCTGCCCGACGCGCCCAACATGCGCGCCGAGATAGCCGCCGAGGAAGCCGCCATGCGGCGCCGCTATGTGGCCTCGACGCGGCACACGATCCAGGTCGACTTCCAGCCCTACATGCGCCTGCTGCGCGAGGAGCGCAAGCGCACCGAGGGCGTCCGCCATCCGCTCGGGCGGCCGGCCGTGGCGGTGGAAGCGACGCCGGCGGCCCCCTGATGGCCCGCGTCGCGGTCGTCACGGGCGCCGGCCGCGGCTTCGGCTCCGAGGTCGCGCTGCGCCTCGCCGGACGCGGCTACGAGGTGCTCTGCACGGACATCGACGAGCAGGCCGCGGCGCGCACGGCCGAGCGGGTGGGTGGCTTCGCGTGCGGGCTCGACGTGCGCGATCCGGAGGCGCACCGCGTCGCCGCCCGTGCGGCCGCGGAGCGTGGGCCGCTCGAGGTGTGGGTCAACAACGCCGGCGTGCTGCGCACCGTCAAGGCGTGGGAGCACTCCGACGACGAGGTTCGCCTGCTCATCGAGGTCAACCTGCTCGGCGTGATCCACGGCTCGCGCGCGGCGGTAGAGGCGATGCGCAGCGGCTCCGGCGGGAACCGCCACATCATCAACATGGCCTCGCTGTCGGCGCTCTCGCCCGTGCCCGGGCTCGCCGTCTACGCGGCGAGCAAGCACGGGGTGCTCGGCTTCACGACCTCGCTGCAGGGCGACCTGCGGCGCGCGCGCATCCCGATCACGGTGCATGCGGTGTGCCCGGACGGCGCGGACACCGACATGGTGCGCGAGCGCAGCGGCGACGACGACAGCGCGATCATCTGGTCGGCGCCGCGCCTGCTGCGCTCGGACGAGGTGGCCGAGCGGGTCGTCGGACTGCTCGACTCGCAAGAGCTCGTGGCGGTGATCCCGCGCTGGCGCGGCTGGGTCGCGCGCGGGTCCTCGATGCTCGGCCGCCACGCGGTGCACGGCGCGGATGCGCTGCACAGCTACGGTCGCCGGCGCAGGGCGCGGGCAGGTTAGGGTCTTCAGGACGACGACAAGGAGACGACGTGGCCGAGACGATCACCATGCCCCAGACGGACGCCGAGCAGCCGGACGTCAGTTCCGTGATCGAGGTGGAGAACCCCGCCAGCGGTGAGGTCATCGCGAGCGTTCCGGTGACGACGCCCGCACAGGTGGCCGAGGCGGCGGCGCGGGCGCGGCAAGCCCAGCCGGGCTGGGAGGCGCTCGGCTTCGAGGGCCGCGCGCTCATCTTCGACCGCTGCCGGCGCTGGATCTCCGACAACTCGGAGCGCGTGATCGAGACGATCGTCTCCGAGACGGGCAAGGCCTACGAGGACGCGCTCACCGCCGAGGTCGGCTATGCGGAGGGCGCGTTCGCCTTCTGGGCGAAGAACGCCTCGAAGTACCTCGCGGAGGAGAAGGTCAGGACGGCGTCGCCCTTCGTCAAGGGGCGCAAGCTCGTCGTCCGCTACGCCCCCGTTGGGGTGGTCGGCGTGATCGGCCCCTGGAACTACCCGCTCACCAACTCCTTCGGAGACTGCATTCCGGCCATGGCGGCGGGCAACGCCGTGCTCCTCAAGCCGTCCGAGGTCACGCCGCTCACCTCGATGCTGATGGGCGAGATGCTGCGCGAGTGCGGCCTGCCGAAGGACGTGTTCCAGGTGGTGCCGGGCTACGGCGAGACCGGCGCGGCGCTCGTCGACGAGGTCGACTTCGTGATGTTCACCGGCTCGACCGCCACGGGCAAGAAGGTGATGGAGCGCGCCGCGCGCACGCTCACGCCGGTCGCGCTCGAGCTGGGCGGCAAGGACCCGATGATCGTCTGCGCCGACGCCGACCTCGAGCGGGCCTCGAACGCCGCCGTGCACTACTCGATGCAGAACGCGGGGCAGACCTGCATCTCGACCGAGCGCGTGTACGTTGAGGCGCCGATCTACGACGAGTTCGTGCGGCTCGTGACCGACAAGGTGAACGCGCTGCGTCAGGGCGCACCGGGCGGGCCCGGCTCGACCGACCTCGGCGCGGTGATCCACCCGCCGCAGTCGGACATCGTCGAGCGCCACGTGAACGACGCGCGCGAGCGCGGGGCGCGGGTGCTCACCGGCGGCAACCGGCGTGACGAGCACGGCCACTACTTCGAGCCGACGGTGCTGGCCGACGTCGACCACTCGATGGAGTGCATGCGCGACGAGACCTTCGGGCCGACGGTGCCGATCATGAAGGTCGCGGATGCCGACGAGGCGGTGCGGCTCGCCAACGACTCGAGCTACGGCCTGCAGGCGTCGGTCTGGACGGCCGACACCGGCAAGGGCGAGCGGCTCGCGCGGCGTGTCGAGGCCGGCGCGGTGACCGTCAACGACGCCCAGGTCAACTACGTGGCTCTCGAGCTGCCGATGGGCGGCTGGAAGGAGTCCGGCCTCGGCACGCGCCATGGGGCCGACGGCATCCGCAAGTACACGAAGAAGCAGTCGCTGCTCGTCACGAACTTCGCGCCACTGAAGCGCGACCTGCACATGATGCCGTACGGGGCGGGGCGCACCAAGCTGGTCAAGCGGCTGCTCAAGCTCGTATACGGGCGCGGCCGCTAGGGATACAGGTCGCCGTCCTCGCCGATCACGAAGATCGCGCTGACCGGGCAGTTGCTCGCCGCGGTGATCACATCGTCGACCGAGGCGCCGTCGGGATCGACGACCACCGCCTTGTCCTCCTCGTCCAGCTGAAAGACGTCCGGCGCCGAATCCACGCAGTCGCCCGAGCCGATGCACAGGGCGCGGTCCACCTCGATATGGATTCGGTGCTGCGGCGAGAGCTCCGGCATCAGCGGCGTCGCCGCAGCAGGATCAGCGCGAGCGTCACGGCGAGCAGCACGAACGGCACGAGCGTGCGCGGGTCGAAGCCGCCATCGTCCTCCTCTTCGTGGGGGTCGGTGCCGGCCGGCATCGGGAACTCCTCGGCGGCCAGCACGTCGTGCGGCTCCTGAATGCCGCTGGGATCGGCCGGGTAGCGCTCGTCGCGCGTCCCGATCCCGAACTCCTCGGCCGCCAGGACGTCGTGCGGCTCGTCGATCCCGCTGGGATCGGAGGGTACGTCGGGCGAATGGCTTTCTGATTCGGTCATCGTCCCTATGGTTCCAAATCGATGGACGACCAATCACGGACCGAGCTCGAGGCGGCAGCTTTCCGGCAGCTGGTAAAGCACCTGCGCGAGCGAACCGATGTTCAGAACATCGACCTGATGGAGCTCGCCGGCTTCTGTCGCAATTGCCTGTCCCGCTGGTACAGGGAAGCGGCTGAGGAGCGGGGGCTCGATCTCGACGACGCCCAGGCACGCGAGATCGTCTACGGAATGCCGTACTCGGAGTGGAAGTCAAAGCACCAAACAGAGCGCACTACCTCGTAGCCCTGATCGCCCTCGCCGCGGTCCTCGTGGGCTGCGGCCGCAGCTCCTCGCAGCCCGCCGAGGAGGGCGGTTCGGCGGCGGAAGCCTCCGCCGGCGAGGTCGTGCTCACCCCCGAGAGCGCGCGTGCGGCGCGCGAGCAGCTTCCCGAGGAGACGCAGGCGGCCGCGCGCTCGCGCGCCCAGGTGGTCGAGCTACAGGGGGCGGGATCTCAGGGCGCGCCGGACGGGAACCCGCGCGCCGACGCCCCGAGCCCGGGCGCGCCGACCGACGCCGAGGTGCGCACCGAGCTGCGCGAGGCCCGCGCCGCGCTTGCGAACTTCAAGAAGCACCTCAACACGACCGCCTTCCTGCAGACGGGCAAGCGCGCGCGGGTGCTGCCCGACGGCACGGCGGTCGCGCCCGAGAACGCACCCGACATCGTCAAGCGCGTGATCCTCGCCGGCAACGAGATCGCGAAGTTCCCCTACAAGTGGGGCGGCGGCCACGGCGCCTGGCGCGACAACGGCTACGACTGCTCGGGCTCGGTCTCGTTCGCGCTGGCGGGCGCCGGGCTACTGGACAGCCCGCTCACGTCGGGCGGCTTCCTGAACTACGGGCGGCCGGGCCCGGGGCGCTGGATCACGATCTACACGAACTACGGGCACGTCTGGATGGTCGTGGCCGGGCTGCGCTTCGACACGAGCGGCCAGGGCCGCGCCGGGACGCGCTGGCAGGCGGAGCCGGCGTCGACCTCAGGCTTCGCGGTGCGTCACATCCCCGGGTTGTAGGGCGGCGCCTCGCCCCAGCCCCAGTGCGGCACGGGCGCCTCGAGCGGCGGCGTCGCGTCGCGCTGCGAGTTGGCGACGGCGAGCCGCGTGCCCCACTCGATGTAGGCGACGAAGGCCGAGCGGAACTCCGGGTCGGCCGGCAGCTCGGCCTCGTCCGCGGCGTCGCAGATCAGGCTGACCCAGCGCCGGCGCATCTCCTCGGTGAGCTGCCGGTTCAGGTGCTTGCGCACCATGTGCGCGTAGCCGCCGTGCTCCTCGGTGTAGAGCGGTGGGCCGCCGAACACCTCGCCGAGCCAGGTCGCCACGTGCTTCGGGTGCTCGCGGTCCATGTCGCGGAAGACCGGCTCGAGCAGCGGGTCCTCGCGCACCTTGCCGTAGAAGATCTCGGTGAGCCGCTCGAGCGCCTCGGCGCCGCCGGCCCAGTCGTACAGGGTGGGTGGTCCGTCGTTCACAGGTCGAGCTCCGCCGGGGTCAGTTGCACGTGCTGCTCTCGTCCCGCCCGCAGCAGGCGCACCGTCACGGGGACGCCGATCCGGTCCGCCACCATCAGCCGCTGGAGGTCCTCGACGCGCTGGGTGCGGGCGCCGTCGACCGCCACGATCAGATCCTCCGCACGCAGGCCGGCGCGATCGGCCGGGCTGCCCGAGACCACCTCGACGACCTCGATGCAGGAGCCCTGGCCGACCGTCTGGCGAGCCACCGGTGGCACCGGCCGCGGTCCGCCCGCTATGCCGAGGTAGGCGCGCCGCACGCGCCCGTCGGCCATCAGCTGGGAGATCACGCGCCCCGTCGCCTCGTTGATCGGGACGGCGAGGCCGAGGCCGACGCCCGCGACGGCCGTGTTGATGCCGACCACGCGGCCGCGGCTGTCCGCGAGCGCTCCGCCCGAGTTGCCCGGGTTGAGCGCGGCGTCGGTCTGAATCACGTTGTCGATGATGCGCTGCGCCCGGCGCGAGCGCGCGGGCAGCGAGCGGCCGAGTGCCGACACGACGCCGGCGGTGACCGAACCGCCCAGGCCGTTGGGGTTGCCGATCGCCACGACGAGCTGGCCGACCTTGAGGCGTTCGGCGTCGCCGAGCTCGGCGGGGGTGAGCGATTCGCCCTCGGCCCGCAGCAGCGCGAGGTCGGACAGCGGGTCGCGCCCGATCACCTCGAAGCGCTCCTCGCGCCCGTCGGAGAAGGTCGCCCGGCCGCGCGCGGCCGAACGCCCGACGACGTGCGCCGAGGTGACCAGGAAACCGTCCGGGGTGAGCGCCACCGCGCTGCCGGCGCCGGTCGGGACGCTGCCGGCGCGCGTGCGCCGCATCACCCGCAGGCTCGCCACCGAGGGGGCGAGCCGCTCGGCGACGGCGATCACCGCGCGCGAGTAGGCGTCGAGCGCATCGGTGTCGGCGTCGGCCAGCGGCTCGGCGACCCCGGCGGCGTTCACGCGGCCTCCCGGTCCGCCGCGAAGCTCGCCGTGACGGTGCGCTCGTCGGTGCCGCGCACGACCGTCAGCTCGAGCTTGCCGCCGGCGGGCGGCAGCTCGTCGAGCACGCCGTAGAGCGCGTCGACGCCGCCGATCTCGCGCCCGCCCGCCGCGACGATCAGGTCGCCGCGCTCGATGCCGGCCCGGCCGGCCGGGCCGTCTTCCTCCACGGCGCGGACGAGCAGGCCGTCGCGCTCGGGCAGCCCGACCGCGCGGCGCATGCGACGGGCCGCGCGCGGCGGGGCCACCGCCACGCCGAGCCGGTGCGCCACGGGCGCCTCGCCGCGGGCGAGCAGGAGCACGCGCTCCCTCGCCACGGCGTTCGCGGGCGCGGCCAGGATCAGCCCGCCGTCGAGCCGGATGCTGTTGATGCCGAGCAGGTTGCCGGCGGCGTCGACGAGCGGCCCGCCGGAGGAGCCGCGCGGGAGCGGGGCGGTGTGCTCGATCGCACCGCGGACGCGCCTGCCGCGCGGACCGCGGAAGCTGCGCGGCTCGGCCGACACGAAGCCGAGCGTCGCCCTCAGGCCGCGGCCGCCGGGGTTGGCGAGCGCGACCACCGCGCTCCCGATACCGGGCTCTTCCGCGGGCTCCCAGGTCACCGCCGGGGCGTCGCCGGTCGTCACCGACAGCACCGCCAGCCCGAGGTCCGGGTCGACGCCCGCGACCTCCGCGGTCGCGCGGCTGCCGTCCGGCAGGACGACCGTCTGCTCCTCGCGGCGCAGGTTGTGGGCGGCTGTCAGCACCTGCCCCTCGGCGATCACGACACCGGATCCGAGCCCCCAGCCGCGTCCGAGCCCCACCACCGAGGGCCCTACGCGCGCGGCCACCTCGGCGATCGCGTCCTGCTGCTCCTGAACTGCCATCTCACGCCTCCGCGTCAGTCACTTGCAAATTGCTAGCGACTATACACAGCCGTCCGCTGTGCCACGATTGACCCGTGGCCGAGACCCCGAACCCGCTTGCGGCGGCGCTGGATGCCGTCGGCGACCGCTGGACGCTCCTGATCGTCGAGGCGCTGCTCGACGGCCCACGGCGCTTCGGCGACCTGCAGGACGAGCTGCCGCGGATCGCGCCGAACGTCCTCAGCCAGCGCCTGCGCCGGCTCGAGGGCGACGGCCTCGTGGTCGCACAGCCGTACTCGGAGCGCCCGCAGCGCTTCGTCTACGAGCTGACCGCCTCCGGGCACGAGCTCGCGGGGGCGCTGCGCCTGCTCGCCGACTGGGGTGCGCGCCATCGGGAGGGTGCCGAGGCGCCGCGCCACGAGGCATGCGGGACGCCGGTCGAGGCCCACTGGTGGTGCCCGACCTGCGAGCGCCCGGTCGACGGCGAGGACGCCGCAGACCTTCACTACGCGTAGCGCTGAAGGCGGCCTTGCGCAGGGCATTTGTGCTCGTGGCGGGTGCTACCTTCCGCCGTTCGTGGATGACGAGCCCACACGCCGTCTGGAGCCCGGACGGCCACCGGGCGGGTCGGGTCGCCCCCCGGACCGGGAATCCGACGCTGTCTACAAACGACGGCGGCTGATCGCCGTCGGGGTCTTCGCTGCCCTCTTTGTGCTGTTGATCGTGGTGATCGCGACCGCCGGCGGCGGCGACGACGAGCCGAGCGACGCGCCCGCCGATCTGGGCGTGCCGACGACGACCCTCGAGTCCCAGGACCGCGACTCCGACCGCACCGACACCGAGACGGAGACGACCGACACGGAGACGGAGTCGGCTGACGGCACCGGCGGAGGCGTGACGCCAACCCCGGTGACCCCGCCCGCCACGGGCGACGGCACCACGGGTGGGGGCACGGTCACGCCCACGCCGCCCGCGACCCCGCCGGCGCAGCAGGGCGGCGGCGAGGGCGCGCCCGCCAACCCGACTCCTCCGCAGACGGGCGAGGGCGGCGGCGCCGTGGCGCCGCCGGGCGACTAGCCCTCGTCGAGCGGTCGCCGGCGCATCCGCTTGACCTCGCCCCGGCGGCGCTTGCCCTCGAGCCGCCGGCGCCGCGACGTGCCCGTGGGCTTGGTGGCGCGGCGCTGCTTCGGGACGATCAAGGCGGACTCGAGCCGGGCCCGCATGCGCTCGAGCGCGAGCTCGCGGTTGCGCGTCTGGCTGCGCGTGTCCTGCGCCACCGTGCGGACGACCGGGCCGAGCCGTGCGCTGAGGCGGCGCTTCTGCTCGTCATCCAGGGAGCGGGATGCCTCGACGTCGAAGACCGCCTCGACACGCGAGGCGGTGACGTTCGCGTGCTGCCCGCCCGGGCCCGACGAGCGGCTCGTGCGCAGCTCTATCTCGGAGAGCGGTACCTCCGCGCCACGGCCGATGAGGAGTGGGTCCTCCATGGCCGCAGGAAGCTAGCGCGAGGCGAGCGCCGCCGGCGTCCGCGCCATTCGCGCAGGGTCTGGCCGTCGGGCACGTCGCACTCGAGCGGGAGGAATGCCTGGTCGCGCACTGTCTCGGTGATGGCGGTCATGCCCCTCCAACCGCCCCGTTCGCGCTGAATTACGGCGTTCCTGCGTAGGCTGCCCGCCCATGCGCGTCGCGGTCGTGGGTCATGTCGAGTGGGTCGAGTTCGCCGTGGTCGAGCGGATGCCCGAGCCGGGCGAGATCGTCCACGCCTCCGAGGTCTTCCAGGAGCCCGCGGGCGGCGGCGGCGTGGCGGCGGTGCAGCTCTCCAAGCTCGCCGGCGCTTCGACCTTCTTCACCGCGCTCGGCGACGACGAGGCCGGCCATCGCTCGGAGCGCCGGCTGACTGAGCTGGGCCCGGACGTGCGGGCCGTCTTCCGGCCGGAGTCGCAGCGACGTGGCTTCGTCCACCTCGACGGCGACGGCGAGCGCACCATCACCGTCCTCGGCCCGCGTCTCGGGCCGCGCGGCGACGACACGCTGCCGTGGGAGCTCCTCGACGAGACCGATGCCGTCTACCTCACGGCCGGCGACGCCGAGGCAATCCGCCACGCCCGCCGGGCGCGCGTGCTCGTGGCGAGCGCCCGTGCGCTGCCAACGCTCTCAGGCTCGGGAGTCGAGCTCGACGTGCTCGTGGCGAGCGGCAAGGACGCCGGCGAGCGCTACGAGGCCGGTCAGCTCGACCCGGCGCCCCGCTTCGTGGTCCGCACGATGGGCGCCGCCGGCGGCAGCTGGGAAACGCCGGACGGCTCGCAGGGGGACTGGGAGTCGACTCCGCTGCCCGGCCCGCTCGTGGACGTGTTCGGCTGCGGTGACAGCTTCGCCGCGGGGCTCACCTACGGACTGGGTGAGACCGGGGACATCGCGCAGGCGGTGCGGGTAGCGGCGCGTTGCGGGGCGGCGTGCGCGACCGGCCGCGGGCCCTACGAGGGACAGCTGCGCCTGGCCTAGTGGTGCGCGACCGAGCCGTCCTCCGGCTCGATCGGCAGCCCGCCGTCGACCCAGGCGAGCAGCCCGCCGTCGAGGTTGTAGGCCTCGAAGCCGGCGGCGCGGAAGGCGCCGCTCGCCATCGCCGAGCGCTGTCCCGAGCGGCAGTAGAAGACGACCGGCCGCGCCTGGTCGAGCTCGCCCGCCTGCGCGGGCAGCTGCTCGAGCTCGATGTGGAGCGCGCCCTCGATGCGACCCGCCTCGACCTCCGCGGGCGTGCGCACGTCGACCAGCTGAGCGCCGCCATCGCGCACGAGCTCGGCGGCGCGGTTGGGGCTGATGTCCTCGTTCGCGCTCATCTCCGCTGACGTTAACGACCTGCGCTTCGGCACTGACAGCTGGGTTAGGCTGGCGCGCATGGACGATTGGACCGTTCGCGGCAAGACCGTGTTCATCACCGGTGCGGCGCGCGGGCTCGGCGCCGAGACGGCGCGCCGGGTCGCGGCGCGCGGGGCAAACGTGGCGCTCGTGGGGCTCGAGCCAGAGGAGCTCGAGCGGGTGGCCGCGCAATGCGGGACGAACGCTGCGTGGTTCGAATGCGACGTCACGGACTCTGAGGCGCTGGCCGCCGCCGTCGAGGGCACGATCGAGCGCTTCGGGAGCATCGACGTGTGCATGGCAAACGCGGGCATCGCCCCGATGGGAACGGTGCGCTCCACGGATCCCGACGCGTTCGAGCGCACCATCGAGATCAACCTGCTCGGCGTCTGGCGCACGGTCCGTGCCTGCCTCCCGCACGTGATCGAGCGCCAGGGCTACGTGCTCGTGATCGCCTCGCTGGCGGCCGCGATGCACGCTCCGGGCATGGCCGCCTACGCGGCGAGCAAGGCGGGCGCCGAGGCGTTCGGCAACTCGCTGCGGCAGGAGGTCAAGCACCTCGGCGTCGACGTCGGCGTCGGGTACTTCAGCTTCATCGACACCGACATGGTGCGCGGCGCGGACGCCCATCCCATGATCGGCGGTCTGCGGCACGAGATCTCACGCGGCCCCATCGGGAAGACCTATCCGCTCTCCGACGCCGGCCAGGCGATCGCCGACGGCATCGAGAAGCGCCGCCGCTGGATCGTGGTGCCGCCCTGGGCGCGCGCCCTGCTCGTGCTGCGCACGGCGCTGGCGCCGCTCGCGGAGCGCCGCAGCGGCGACTTCGCCGCCGAGGCAGACCGCCTCTTCGAGGCCGACGTGGCAGAGCGAGGCGCCGAGGCGGCCTCGAAGCCGGTGGGTCCGGGCGGACGAGGCGGCGGCGCGAGAGGCGACGCCGGCGGGCTGATCCCCGCTGCCACTGTGTCCCTTTGGTGTCGTCAGGCGACACCCAATTGAGCACAGCGGCGGTAGAAGCAGGGTTCGGAGCTCCGCGAGCATCTGCCTCGGGGTGTCGAAGACGTCACCCCACGTGTAGCGGCGGAAGTCCTCGCCGCGCGCGTAGGCCTCTCGCTCGCGCCGGCGGTCCTGTTCCCAGGCGTGACGCGACGAGTGGTAGCGGTAGCTGTCGAGCTCCACGGTGAGCCGATGCTCTGGCCAGCGACAGTCGACGCGTCGGCCGCCGGCCGGCCGGTTCGTCACCGGTAGGGGCAGACCCTCTGCCCTCGAGCAGGAAGAGAAATTTCCTTTCGAGCCTGCTGAGGGTCACATGAACCTCGCCGCGGAGAACAGCGCGAAGCATGGCGGCGCCCTTGGCGTTCGGCCACTCGGCGAGCTCGGCCTCTACATCTCTGGGGGTGGCCCCGTACTTGACGCCGGCTTCATGGCAGGCCCGAGCAAGAGCCTCCCGGTCCAGGGCCGCGCAGATGTCGACCAACGTCCTGGCGACCGAGGTCACCGGTACGCCCCGGCATGAGATCGCGCGCACGGGCCGATGGATTGACCGACGTGTGACGACTCCCTTCACTCGCCGTCGTTTGACGCACGTGACCTCCGCTGCGGGAGGGGTGCCCTTCGTCAGCGCGAGAAGATGCGCCGCGGCCATTCCACTGAGGACGGCGCCATCGCCACAGGCAAGGACAGCAGCCAGGTAGCGGGCTTCGAGCGTCGGCGCACGGTGGCCGACGCGGTACACGCCCCGATGGACTTCGTAAAGAAGGCCGCTTCGGCGTCGCGACCTGATTTCCGCGGGCGTGATCCCGGCCGCAGTCATCCCGCGGTGGGTCACGAGGCCGTGGGCGTCGGTTGCCATCCGCGCAAGAGTTGCCTCCACCGTGGCCTCTTGATGTCGCACCACGACACCAAGTGACCACGTTGCTCACATTCGCCCCGCCGCACCCACAGTTATCTTCACAACCATGGCCAAGCGTGACCCCAGGATGATTCCGCTCGGCTACGGCAAGTTCGTCCGGGCGGACCGGATCTATGCGCTGGTCCCGCTCGAGGGCAGCGAGCGCCAGGACGGGCGGCGGACCTATGTGCACGTCGACGGGCTGTCCGAGCCGGTCGTCGCTTCGCGCTCGGAGCGCGCCATCCTCGCGGATGTCGAGACCGCGCTTGCCGAGGCAGCGGGCCTGCCGCGGCGGCGGCGTGGAGCGCCCGGGCAGGAGAGCCTTCTGTAGACAGCACCGCAACACGTCGCCACGCGCACGGCGGTACCTTCGGCGGCTCCCGAGTCCAGGAGGAGCAAATGAGGAGTCGAGCACGAGCGTTCTGCGCTGCGACGATGGCCGGCGCGGCGCTGATGGCGGCCGCGGCGCCCGCGGCGGTGGCGCACGACAATGGCGGGGAGGAGCACCCGCTCGTCATCGGTCATCGCGGCGCCAGCGGCTATCTGCCTGAGCACACGCTGCAGTCCTACGCGCTCGCGATCAAGCTGGGAGCCGACTACGTCGAGCCCGATCTCGTGGCGACGAAGGACGGCTACCTGATTGCCCGCCACGAACCCGACATCACCAACACCACCGACGTCAGGCAGCACCCGGAGTTCGCCGACCGCGAGCGCACGGCGATGGTCGACGGCTTCCCCGTGACCGGTTGGTTCGCCTCCGACTTCACGCTCGCCGAGATCAAGACGCTGCGCGCGGTCCAGACCTTCCCGGAGCGCCCGCAGCGCTTCAACGGCCGCTTCAAGATCCCGACGCTGCAGGAGGTCATCGACCTCGTGAAGCGCGAGTCGCGCAAGCGCGACCGGCGCATCGGCATCTACCCGGAGACGAAGCACCCGACCTACCACAAGGACCTCGGCCTGCCGCTCGAGCCGCGGCTCGTCAAGATCCTCAAGCGGGAGGGCTGGGACAGCCGCAGGGACCCGGTCTTCATCCAGTCCTTCGAGCAGTCGAACCTCAAGCGGCTCAACCGCATGATCGGCGTGCGGCTCGTGCAGCTGGTCGACGCGAACGACGTGAACCCGGACGGCACGCTCGACTACGCGGCGCCGTTCGATCGGCCCTACGACTGGACCGTCTCCGGCGATCCGGAGCTCGAGAGCCGCACGTTCGGCTTCTTCGCGACCGACGAGGGGCTCGAGGAGATCAGCACGTACGCCGACGGCATCGGCCCCTGGAAGCGCTACATCGTGAGCACGCTCGGCAGCGGGCCGGAGGCGACACGCACGCTCGCGCCGCCCACCGACCTGATCGAGCGCGCGCACGAGCACGGCCTGCTGATCCACACGTGGACGTTCCGCAACGAGCAGAGCCGGCTCGTGAGCGACTACGGCGGCAACCCGATCAACGAGTACCTGCAGTTCTACGAGCTCGGGATCGACGGGGTGTTCTCTGACTTCCCGGACACCGCCTTCACGGCGCGGGAGCTGCTACGGGTGGAGTAAGAGCCAGGGGCCCCGGCCGCGTCAACCTGCTCGGGGAGCACACCGACTACAACGCCGGCCTCTGCCTGCCGTTCGCGGTGGAGGCCGGCGTGACGGTCGAGGCGGAGGCAACCGGCAGCGGTGAGGTCGAGGCCAATGCGCTCGCGTACGGGGAGGACGACCGCTTCGACGCGGCGGACCCGCCCGCGGCCGAGGGCTGGCGGGCGTTCGTGCGCGGCACCGTGGCAGAGCTGGGTGCGGCCGGCGTGAGCGTCCCCGGCGCGCGCCTGCGCATCGACAGCGACCTGCCCGAGGGCGCGGGGCTGTCGTCGTCGGCAGCGCTCGGCTCGGCGCTATGCCTTGCTCTGCTCGCCGTGGCCGGCACGCCGGAGCCCGAGCGCCGCGAGCTCGCGCGGCTGTGCTCGCGGGTCGAGAACGACTGGGTCGGCGCGCGGACCGGCATGCTCGACCAGATGGCCGCCTTCTTCGGCGAGCTGGGCCACGCCCTGCTGCTCGACTGCCGCGACCTCGAGACCGAGCAGGTCCGGCTCGAGCTGGGCGGCTGGACACTCGGCCTGGCGGACTCGGGTGCCCGCCACACCCACGCCGAGTCCGGCTACAACGAGCGCCGCCGCGAGTGCGAGCGGGCCGCCGCCGCGCTCGGCGTCGAGACCCTGCGCGACGCCGACGAAGCACAGGCACGCAACCTGCCCGAGCCGCTCGACAGGCGCGTGCGGCACGTCCTGCGCGAGAACGAGCGCGTGCGTCGCGGCGTCAGAGCGCTCCGCGGCGGCGACATGCCCACCCTCGCCGCCCTCCTGGACGCCTCGCACACAAGCCTGCGTGACGACTACGAGGTGAGCGTGCCCGAGGTGGAACAGACGGTCGAACGCATGAAGGAGGCCGGCGCGGCCGGGGCGCGCATCATGGGCGGGGGCTTCGGGGGAGCGGTCCTCGCGCTGTTCCCGCCCGACCGGCGACCGCCTGGCGACGTGCTCGAGGTGGCGCCGGCAGCCGGCGCCCGGCTTCTCTAGAGGTTCTTCACCTCGGCCAGCACGGCCGCCACCGACTCCTTGGCGTCGCCGAACAGCAGGGCGGTGTTGTCGTTGTAGAAGAGCGGGTTGTCGATGCCCGCGAAGCCCGTGTTCATGGAGCGCTTGAGGACGATCACCTGCGCCGCCTTGTCGACGTCGAGGATCGGCATGCCGTAGATCGGCGAGCCCTCCTCCACGCGCGCGGCCGGGTTGGTCACGTCGTTCGCGCCGATCACGAGCGCCACGTCGGTCTGCGGGAACTCGGGGTTGATCTCGTCCATCTCCTTGAGATGGTCATAGGGCACGTCGGCCTCGGCGAGCAGCACGTTCATGTGGCCCGGCATGCGGCCCGCGACGGGGTGGATCGCGTAGTCGACGCGCACGCCGCGCTTCTCGAGCTCGTCGGCCAGCTCGCGCACCGTGTGCTGCGCCTGCGCGACCGCCATCCCGTAGCCGGGGGCGACGACGACCCTCGATGCGTAGGCCAGCTGGATCGCGACGTCGGCGGCGCCGGTCGAGCGCACCGGCCGCTGCTCGCCGTCGCCCGCCGCGCTCGGGGTGATCGTCACGCCGCCGAAGCCGCCCGCGATGATGTTCGGGATCGAGCGGTTCATCGCCTCGGCCATCAGCGTCGTGAGGATCGTGCCCGACGCGCCGACGAGCATGCCGCCGACGATCAGCGCCACGTTGTCGAGCGCCAGGCCGGCCGCCGCCGCGGACAGGCCCGTGAACGCGTTCAGGAGCGAGATAACCACCGGCATGTCGGCGCCGCCGATCGGCAGCACGAACAGGTTCCCGAGCAGCGCCGCGCCGACCAGGATCGCGAGGAAGAGCAGCTCGGACTCGGTGCCGGCCGCGATGATCACGGCGCAGGCGACCACCACCGCGAGCAGGGCGATGTTGAGGATCTGCTGGCCGGGCAGCTGGATCGGCCGGCCGGGGATGATCTCCTGCAGCTTCCCGAATGCGATGTTCGAGCCCCAGAACGAGATCGAGCCGACGATCGCCGCGAACAGGACCGGGATCAGCTGCTCGAGGATCGGGTTCGCGCCCGTGTGCTCGAGCGCCTCGCGGTACTCGACGAACGAGATGAGCGCGACCGCGCCGCCGCCGACGCCGTTGAACAGCGCCACCATCTGCGGCATGGCGGTCATCTTCACGCTGCGCGCCGCGGGCACCCCGACGGCGGTCCCGATCGCGATGCCGACCGCGATCAGCAGGTAGTCGCCGACGAAGTCGTAGAGCAGCGTCGCGACGACCGCGAACGCCATGCCGACCGCGGCGATCGCGTTGCCCTTCCGCGCAGTGCGCGGGTGGTTGAGGAAGCGCAGGCCGACGATGAAGCAGACGAAGGCGATGATGTAGAGGACCCGGATGAAGTCCGGGTCCTGGAAGAAGCTCGCCAGGTACATCAGGTCAGTCGCGTCCCGCGGGAGGCGGCGGGTCCTGCCCGCCGCGGACCGATGGTTTCGTCTTGAACATTTCGAGCATGCGGTCGGTGACGAGGAAGCCACCGACGACGTTGATCGTGCCGAAGGCGATTGCGATCACGAGCAGGAACTCGTCGAGGAAGCCGGTGGCCTCGCCGATCAGGAGCAGCCCGCCGAGCAGCACGATCCCGTGGATCGCGTTCGTGGCCGACATCAGCGGCGTATGCAGCGTGTTCGGCACCTTCGAGATCACCTCGAAGCCGACGAACGCGGCGAGCACGAGAATGGTGAGCTCGGTCAGTAGATCCATCAGGCCGTGACCCCCGCGGCGGCGCGTGCGCCCTCGTGGACGATCTCGCCGTCGCGCGTGATGCAGGCGCCGGCGAGCACCTCGTCGTCGAAGTCGAGGTGCAGCTCGCCCTCCTTGACCATCAGCTCGAGCAGCGACTGGATGTTGCGCGAGTAGAGCGACGACGCGTGGTCGGGCATCGAGGCCGGCAGGTTCACGGGGCCCGCGATCGTCACGCCCTCGCGCACGACGGTCTCGCCCGCCTGCGTGAGCTCGCAGTTGCCGCCCGTCTCGGCGGCGAGGTCGACGATCACCGAGCCGGGGCTCATGTTCCGCACCGCGGCCTCCGTCACGAGCAGCGGCGCGCGCCGGCCCGGCACGGCGGCGGTCGATATGACCGCGTCCATCTTCCCGATCTCGATGGCAAGCAGGTCGCGCTGCTTGGCCTGCTCCTCGTCGGTCAGCTGGCGCGCGTAGCCGCCGGCCGCCTCGGCGTCCTCGAGACCCATGTCGAGCTCGAGGAAGCGGGCGCCGAGCGACTCGATCTGCTCCTTCACCGCGGAGCGCACGTCGAAGGCCTGCACGATTGCCCCAAGCCGGCGCGCGGTTGCGATCGCCTGCAGCCCCGCCACGCCCGCGCCGAGCACGAGCACCTTTGCGGGCCGCACGGTGCCGGCAGCGGTGGTGAGCATCGGGAAGAAGCGCGGCAGCTCCTGGGCCGCGATCAGCGCGGCGCGATAGCCCGAGACGGTCGCCTGCGAGGAGAGCGCGTCCATCGACTGGGCGCGCGTGATCCGCGGGATCGCCTCCATCGCAAAGCTCGTGACGCCCGCATCGGCGAGCGCGCGCACGCTGTCGCCGGCGGTGAGCGGTTGGAGGAAGCCGATCAGCACGGAGCCGCGCCCGAGGCGGCCGATCTCGTCGCCGCTCGGGGGAGCGACCTTGGCGACCACCTCGCCCGACCAGCCGTCCCCAACCTGCGCGCCGGCCTCTACGTACTCCGAGTCGGGATGATGCGCCGTGTCGCCCGCGCCCGCCTCGACGCTCAGCTCGACGCCTGACTTGACGAGCCGGTCCGCGACCTCGGGGACGAGGGCCACGCGGGTCTCGCCGGGGGCGGTTTCCTTGGGTACGGAGACGATCATTCGTTGCCCGATGGGGGGTCGGGGGCGCGGCACTCTAGCCGAGAGCGCCCCCGGACGCGCCGCCCGGGAAGGCTAGGCTGCGCCGCCGGATGCGCAGTTTCCTGGTGCTGATCGCCCTGCTCGTGCCGCTCACGGCGGCCCCCTCGTCGCCCGCGCAAGCGCCGCGTCCGAGCGTGCCCGCGTGCGCCCTCGGCAACGGCGAGGAGCTGCTCCAAACCTTCTACACGAGCGCGCTCGCACGCGCCGAGCGGGGCTTCGGCGGCTCTCCCGCCGAGCGCCGGGTCTTCTCCGCCGCGGTGGCCGCCTACGTCTACGGATTGCCGCCGGTCGCGGTGCGCCAGACCGTGCAGCGCTTCCCGGAGAACCAGATCGTCAGCATCGGCGCGCTCGTCGACCCGGCGGTCCGCACGATCGTGTTCCCGAACGTCGACACGACCTACACGGTCGGGCGGCTCAACCTGACCGCCGGCCCGCTCGTGATCGACGTGCCGGACACGGGCGGCCGCTACTACGTGATCCAGCTGCTCGACGCGTACTCGAACACGGTTGCCTACATCGGTCGCCGCACGACCGGGACGCGACCGGGCTCCTACGCGCTCGTCCCGCCCGGCTACACAGGGCCGCTGCCGGCCGGCGTGAGGCGCATCGAGAGCCCGACGAACCTCGTCTGGCTGCTTGGCCGCACCCTGGTGAAGAGCGCGGCCGACCTGCCCGCGGCAACGCAGGTGATGAGCGGCTACCGCGTGACCGGCCTCGCCCCGTGGGCGGCGGGCGCCCGCCAGGACCCGCTCCTGCTGCCCGCGTTCCCGCCGAGCCCGCCGTTGCCGATCCCGACCGGGCGGGCGTTCTACGAGGCGCTCGCCGTTGCCCTGGCCGAGAGCCCGCCGCCGCGGAGCGACGCCTGCGCGCTGCGCGCCTTCGCGGCCGCGGGGATCGGCCCGGGGCGAGCGCCAGGACCCGAGGCGGATGCCGTGCTCGCGGCCGCTGCGCGAGCCGGGAACCGGATCGTGCGCGGCGCCGAGGCCCTCGCCAACCGCATCAGCCGCGCGCGCAACAACGGCTGGCTCATCCCCCGCGCCTACATCGGCAGCTACGGGCGCAACTGGCTCGGGCGCGCGATCGTCGGGCTCGTTGCGCTCGGCGCGAACACGCGGCCCGAGACCGTCTACCCGGTCGCGATCACCGACTCGCGCGGCCGCGCGCTGAGCGGCCGCCGGCGCTACACGCTCCGTTTCGAGCGCGGCGAGCTGCCGCCGGTCGGCGCCTTCTGGTCGCTCACGATGTACGGCGACGACCTGTACCTGTTCGACCACCCGAGCCGCCGCTACTCCGTGGGCGATCGCACGCCCGGATTGCGGCGCGCGCGCGACGGCTCGCTGACGATCCACATCCAGCGGCGCCCGCCGCGAGGTGTGGCGAGGGCCAACTGGCTGCCCGCGCCGGCGGGCCGCTTCCGGCTCGGGATGCGCCTTTACGAGCCGCGCCGCAGCGTCCTGCGCGGCGCCTGGCTGCCGCCCGAGGTGGTGCGCTTGCGACGCTAGCTCTACGCTGTAGAGTTCTACAGCGTAGAACCAGCTCGCGACACCGATCTGCTGTTCCGCGCCGGTCGCTTTCCGGAGGCGCGTGCGCGTTGCGAGGAGGCGCTTCGGGAGCATCCGGAAGAGCCGGCGCTGCTCGCCCGGCTGGGCGAGCTGGCGCTGTACGAGAACCGCCCGGACGATGCTGTCCGCCAACTGAGTGAGGCGCTGGAGCGCGGCTCCGCGACTCGGCGCCGCTGGCCGCTCGCGGCCCGCCTGCGCGCGCTGCAAGGCATGGCCCACTACCGCGCCGACCGCTTCCCGGAGGCCGCCCGCGAACTCGCGGCGGCGGCGGGCCCGTTGCCGCTCGGTCCCTTCGCCGGGCTCGCCGCGCTCGCGCGCCAGCTCGCCGACTTCGGCGACGAGCCGCCCTACCGGATCACGGGCCCGGACTGCACGCGGCTCGAGCTGGTCGCGGTCGATCCGCTGCCGGTGGTGGAGCTGGCGGTGGGCGGCGGCTCGCCCGCGCTGTTCCTCGTCGACACGGGCGGCGCCGAGCTCATCCTCGACGAGCGCCTGGCGGCACGGGCGGGGGCTCGGCTCACCGGCACGATGAAGGCCGAGTACGCAGGGCGCAGACGCGCCCGCACCGGCCTCGGACGCGTCGAGAGCATCGAGGCCGGCGCGCTGCGCGTGGAGGCCGTCCCGGTCCACACGCTCGATCTCCAGCCACTGCGGGACTTCTTCGGGCTCGAGATCGAGGGGATCGTCGGCACCCGCTTGTTGATGCACTTCCTCACCACGATCGACTACGGAGGCCGCACGCTCACGCTGCGCCGGGCCGTGCCACCGCCGCCGCCGGACGGCGCGATCCCGTTCTGGCTCGCGGAGACCCACCTGATCCTCACGCGCGGACGCCTGAACGGCCTGCCGCCGACGCTCTTCTGGGTGGACACCGGGCTGGCTGCCAGCGGCTTCCTCGCCGGCGAGGCCACGCTCCGCGCCGCCGGCGTGACGGTCGACTGGTCGCGGGCGCGGGAGGGCCCGGGCGGCGGCGGACTGGCGAAGGAGACGGATGTAACGATCGATCGGCTGACGCTCGGAGAGGGAGACGCGGCGGTCACCCGCCGCCACGTGCCCGGCACGGTGCTCGCGAAGGCGCCCTCGATCCTCGGCGAGCGACTTGGGTTCGAGGTCGGCGGCCTGATCTCGCACGCGTTCTTCAAGGAGGGCGGCGCGCTGACGCTCGACTTCGTGGGCATGCGCCTCGCGCTCGGGAGTCCCGGGTGACGCCGCGGCGCAACGCGCTCAGCCGCGACCGGGTGGTCCGGGCGGCGCTCGCGATCGTGGATCGCGACGGCCTCGACGCGCTGACGATGCGCGCGCTCGGGCGCGAGCTCGGCGTCGATCCGATGGCCGTCTACCACCACCTTCCGAACAAGGCGGCGGTGCTCGACGGTGTGGTCGAGGCCGTGCTCGCGGAGGTGCCGCTCGACACGGAGCCGGGGCGCGACTGGGTGGAGCAAACCGCGGCGCTCGCGCGTGGCTATCGCGACGCCCTGCGCGCGCACCCGAACGCACTGCCGGTGGTGGCCACGCGCACCGACGTCACGCCACCGGCGCTCGCCATTCTCGACCGCGCCGTTCGCATCCTGCTCGACGCCGGCTTTGAGCCACGCCGCGCGCTGCTCGCGGTGCACTCGCTCTCCTGCTTCGTGGTGGGTCACGCGCTGGACGAGCTCGGCGTGGCCGGCGACCCGGGTGAGCCCGCGGCCGCGGCGGCGCGGCAGCGCGAGCTGCTCGACAGCGGCGCCTATCCGAGCCTCGCGACGGCCGCCTCCGCCGCTGGTGAGGCAGGGCCCGAGGAGAGCTTCGATTTGGGACTCGCCGCCCTGCTGCGCGGCCTTTCGAAGACCGGCCTGAGCGGGCCGCGCAGAAAGGCGAGTCAGCGCCGCTAGCCCGGGTACACTCGAAGAGCCGGCGCGGGTATGCGCCGGGTACATGGACAACAAGACGCTCGAGAAGAAGGACCGCGTCGTCGTTCGCTTTGCAGGGGACTCCGGCGACGGAATGCAGCTCACCGGCAGTCGCTTCACCGATGCCACGGCGGTTGTGGGCAACGATCTGGCCACGCTGCCGGACTTCCCCGCCGAGATCCGCGCGCCGGCGGGCACGCCGCACGGCGTCTCCGCCTTCCAGATCCACTTCGCCTCGCGCGACATCCTCACGCCCGGGGACCAGCCGACCGTGCTCGTGGCGATGAACCCGGCCGCCCTGATCACGCAGCTGACCGCGCTCGAGAAGGGCGGCACGCTGATCGTCAACGAGGACGGCTTCAGCGCCCACAACCTGAAGAAGGCGGGCTACGAGTCGAACCCGCTCGAGGACGACTCGCTCGACGACTACCAGGTCTTCGCGGTCCCGATGACCTCGATGACGGTGCGCGCCACCGAGCACATCGACGGCATCACGCCGCGCGACGCCGCGCGCTGCAAGAACCTGTTCGCGCTCGGCCTGGTCTCCTGGATGTACGGGCGCCCGACCGAGCCCTCGACGGACTGGATCGAGAAGAAGTTCGCCGACCGGGAGTCCGTGCGCGACGCGAACCTGGCTGCCTTCCGCGCCGGCTACAACTTCGGCGAGACCGCCGAGCTGTTCGCGGTCCACTACGAGGTCGAGGCGGCGCCGGCGCCTCCGGGCACCTACCGCAACGTCAACGGGACGCAGGCGCTCGCCTACGGGCTGATCGCGGCGAGCGTCCGCTCCGGCCTCGGCCTCTTCCTGGCCTCCTACCCGATCACGCCGGCCTCCGAGCTGCTGCACGCGCTCTCCCGGCACCGCCGCTTCGGCGTCCACACGATCCAGGCCGAGGATGAGATCGCCGCCGCCAACATGGCGCTCGGCGCCGCCTTCTCGGGACGTCTCGGCGTGACCGCCACGAGCGGCCCCGGCATGGATCTGAAGGCAGAGACGATCGGGCTCGCGGTGGCGATGGAGCTGCCGCTCGTGATCGTCGACATCCAGCGCGCCGGGCCGTCGACGGGCATGCCGACGAAGACCGAGGCGGCCGACCTGCTGATGGCGCTCTACGGCCGCCACGGCGAGTCGCCGCTGCCGGTGGTCGCGGCCTGCACGCCGAGCGACTGCTTCGACGCGGCCATCGAGGCCGTGCGCATCGCGGTCACCCACCGCACGCCGGTGATCCTGCTGAGCGACACCTTCCTGGCGAACTCCTCCGAGCCCTGGCAGCTGCCTGATGTCGACGCCCTGCCGGAGATCGACCCGCGCTTCGCGACCGCGCCGAACGACGGCGACCGCTTCATGCCCTACCTGCGCGACGAGCGGCTCGCGCGGCCCTGGGCGGTGCCCGGCACGCCGGGCCTGCGCCACCGGATCGGCGGCCTCGAGAAGGAGGACGGCACCGGCAACATCTCCTACCAGCCTGAGAACCACGACCACATGACGCGCCTGCGTGCGGAGCGGATCGCGCGCGTCGAGGTGCCCGACCTCGAGGTCGACGACCCGACCGGCGACGCCTCGCTGCTCGTGCTCGGCTGGGGCTCGAGCTACGGAGCGATCGAGGGGGCGGCACGGCGGCTGCGGCGCGAGCAGGACCTGAAGCTCGCCACGGCGCACGTGCGCCACCTGAACCCGCTGCCCGGCAATCTCGAGCAGGTGCTGCGCTCCTACGAGCGCGTGCTCGTGCCCGAGATGAACCTCGGCCAGCTCTCCCGGATCCTGCGCGCGGAGTACCTGGTCGACGTCGAGAGCTACACGAAGGTGGACGGGCTGCCGATCTTCACGCGCGACGTGATGGAGCAGGTTGAGGAGAGGCTCGGATGAGCGAGCGGACCAACGGCCACCCGGGTGGCAACGGCCATGGCCCGGACGCCGACCTCGGCTTCGGCCAGCCGGGCGAGAAGGCCATCTCGGACGGCCCGGTCGAGCTGCCGCTCACGAAGGCCGACTTCTCATCGGATCAGGAGACGCGCTGGTGCCCCGGCTGCGGCGACTACGCGATCCTCGCTTCCGTCCAGTCGTTCATGCCTGAGCTCGGCATCCCGCCCGAGAGGATCGTCTTCGTCACGGGCATCGGCTGTGCGGGCCGCTTCGTCTACTACATGGACACGTACGGGATGCACGGCATCCACGGCCGCGCGCCTGCCCTCGCCACGGGCGTCGCGACCTCGCGTCCCGACCTGTCGGTCTGGGTCGTGAGCGGTGACGGCGACGCCCTCTCGATCGGCGGCAACCACCTGATCCACGCGCTGCGCCGCAACGTCCCGCTGAAGATCCTGCTCTTCAACAACCAGATCTACGGGCTCACCAAGGGCCAGTACTCGCCCACGAGCGAGGAGGGCAAGGTCACGAAGTCGACGCCCTTCGGCTCCCAGGACCATCCCTTCAACCCGGTCTCGCTGGCGCTCGGGGCGGAGGCGTCGTTCGTGGCGCGCACGGTCGACACGGACAAGGCACACGTCACCGAGACGCTGCGTGCCGCGGCCGAGCACCAGGGCGCGGCGCTCGTCGAGATCTACCAGAACTGCAACGTCTTCAACGACGGCGCCTTCGACGCCGTGCGCGCGAAGGGCCAGAAGGACCAGAACCAGATCCGGCTCGTCCACGGCGAGCCGATCCGCTTCGGCGCGGAGGGCGAACGCGGCGTCGCGCGCGGCTCCGACGGCCGCCTCGAGCTCGTCGACGTGGCCGACGTGGGCGAGCACGCGATCCTGGTCCACGACGCCGAGCGCCCGGAGCCGAGCCTCGCGTTCGAGCTCGCCCATCTCGCGGCCCGCCCGACCGGCCCGACCCCGATCGGAGTGTTCCGCGCGGTCTCGCGTCCCGTCTACGGGCGCGACCTCGCGCTCGAGCTCGAACGCTCGAGCTCCGAGATCGGCACCGAGCAGCTGCGCGAGCTGCTGCATTCCGGCGACACGTGGACCGTCAGCTAGAGGCCCCGCCGGGGCGGCAGCTCTCGCGCGCGGAGCTCGAGGCGGGCCTCGACGAGCTGCGCGCCTCGCCCGTCGGCGAGGGCGTGCTGCAGCTGATCGTGCGGCGCCCCTCCGAGGACGAGCGCGAGGTCGTCTCCCAGGCGGGTCTCGCCGAGACCGAGGGCATGGTCGGCGATCGCTGGGACGTGGCCGGCTTCGGCGAAGGGCCCGACCGCTACGACACCCAGCTCACCTTGATGAACGCCCGCGCGGCGGCCCTGATCGCGGGCGAACCGGAGAACTGGCCGCCGGCGGGGGACCAGCTCTACGTCGAGCTCAGCCTCGCCTCCGCCGACCTGCCGCCGGGCAGCCGGCTCGAGATCGGCAGCGCGCTCATCGAGATCACCGCCGTGCCACACACGGGCTGCGGCAAGTTCGTCCGGCGCTTCGGCGTCGACGCGATGAAGTTCGTCAACTCGCCGGTGGGCCGCGAGCTGAACCTGCGCGGCGTGAACGCCAAGGTGGTGCGCGGCGGCGTGGTGGCGCAGGGCGACGCGATCAGGCTCGTGGCTGGATAGGTAGCGGTAAAGCGGGGGTAGGATCCGCCGCGAATGATCCATCGGATCATCCCGAATCTCAACGTTCGCGACGCCGGCGCCGGTCACGACTTCTACGTCGACTTTCTCGGCCTGGAGAAGCAGTTCGACCTTGGCTGGGTCGCGAGCTTCCGCTCTCCTCACAACCCTTCGATTCAGGTCAGCCTTGTCTCCGGGGATGCTTCCGCGCCGGAGGACTCGGCGATGAGCGTGGCCGTTGACGACGTTGATGCGGCCTACGCAGACGCTCGCCGGCGTGGCTACGAGATCGTCCACCCGTTGACCGAAGAGCCGTGGGGTCCTCGGCGCTTCTTCGTGCGCGACCCGAACGGAGTCGTCGTCAACGTGGTCGGTCACGCGGATTGACTGCCGTCCCATGCAGCCGCTCACGCTCGAACCCGCAACCACCGTCGGAGTGCTTGCGAACCCGTCCGGAGAGTGCGAGCCGGAGCTGCTCGCCATCGAGGCCTGGGCGGACGCGCAGGGGCTGCGGACCGTCGACCTCGGTACGACCGACCGGGCGGCCGAGCTTCCAGAGGCGGGTGGGCTGGTGATCGCCCTCGGCGGCGACGGGACGATCCTTCGGGCTCTCCAGCTCGCGATGATGCACCACACGCCCGTGCTCGGCGTCAACTTCGGCCACCTCGGGTTCCTGGCGGACGTCGACGGCGACGATCTCGGATCGGCACTCGAGCGCATCGCCCGTGGCGAGGCGCAGATCGACGAACGCACAGCGCTCGTGGCCAGTTCGGAGATGCCGGCGCAGACGGTGGTCGCGTTCAACGACCTCGTCATCTCGCGGCGCCCTGGCTTCGGCAGCGCGCGGCTGCGCGTGGAGGTGGACGGCGAGCAGGTGCTCGACTTCAGCGGTGACGGTCTCGTCGTCGCGTCGCCGACCGGTTCGACCGCATACACCGTCGGGGCGGGCGGCCCGGCGGTCTCGCCGGCGCTCGACGCGATCGTGCTCACACCCCTGGCGGCTCAGGGAACCCCGGTGCGGTCGATGGTCCTGGACGGCGCCGACATGATCCGCATCGAAGCGGGCGCACGAAGCGCACCGCTCGCGGTCGAGGTCGACGGTCGCACGATGCCCGACATGCCGACCCCCGCGGCGGTCGATGTGCGGACGGCGTCGGGCAAGGCGCGGCTCGTGCGGACACGTCCGCGCACGTTCTACGGCGACCTCGCCAGACGCTGAGGGAGCGGCCCGGCGCGGCGCTAGGCCGCGAGATCCAGAACGACGTCGTCGACGCCGTGGCCGACGTGATGACGCTCGAGATCGTCGCTCAGCCTGCGCATGAGCTTGTGCGCGGGCTCGTTGTCGGCGGCCATCGTCGCGGTGAAGCGGCGAATGCCCAGTCCACGAGCGCGTGCGGCGAGCAGCTCGGCGAGGGTCGAGCCCAGCCGGCGCCGCTGCCAGTCGTCGGCGACCACGATCGCGACCTCGGCCGCTTCGGGATCGTCGGCGAGACGAACGAAGCGACCGACCGCGATCAGGCGGCGAACCGGCTGAGCCGGCGATTCGACCACCAGTGCCACATGATCGCGGCCGTCCACTTCTGTGAGGTAACGCAGCTCCGCCCGGCTGAAGCTGCTCTTGGGTGTGAGGAAGCGCCGCTGCACACTCTCCGCCGAGAGTTGCCGCAGCCCGTTCTCCAGCATGCGCTTGTCGTCCGCGCGGATCGGCCGGATCAGGATTGGGGCTCCGTCTGGAAGGCGCCTGAGCACGCATGAAGCGTTTCGCGTCAGGGCCGGTACTTGTGTGCAATCGATCACGGAGATCCCGATCCCCTGAGCAGCCAGGCGATCTGGGCCTGCCGCTCGACCGACTGGCAGGTCACGAGCGCGGCCGCCGGCGTCGCGCCAAGCGCCACGACGCCGTGGCCGCCGAGCAGCACCGCATGCCGGTCCGCGAGCGCCGCCACGCACAGCTCGGCGATCTCATCCGAGCCGGTGGGGGCGAAGGCGGCGGTCCGGACCGCCCCGCCGGCCCGGTGCTCGAGCTCCTCGGTGCCGGTGTCGAGCGGCTCCCCGAGCAGGCTCCAGGCGGTGGCGTGGACGCTGTGGGTGTGGACGATCGCGTGCGCGTCGGGGCGCGCCGCGTAGACGGCGACGTGCACGCGGTACTCGCTCGAGGGCTCGCGATGGCCCGCCACGACGCTGCCGTCGGCCGCGAGCGTGACCAGGTCGGTCTCGGTCATGTGCTCGTAGGGGAGGTCGCTGGGCGTGATCTCGATGCGCTCGCCTGCGCGGCCGCTCACGTTTCCGGACGTGCCGGTCACGAGCCCGAGCCGCAGCATCTCGCGCGCTGTCTCGACGACCTCAGCGCGCAGCGACATCTCTGATCGCCTTCTCGTAGGGCGGCTCGAGCACGCCCGCCTCGGTGAAGATCGCCCGGACGAGCTCGGCCGGCGTCACGTCGAAGGCCGGGTTGAACCCGCGCGGCGCGACCTCGGCGGGGTCGCGCTCCTCGATCGGGATGGCGGCGCCCGTCGCGGTGTCCGGATCGATCGTCGAGAGCGGCGCCGCGACGTAGAAGGGGACGCCGTGGCGCGCGGCGAGCACGGCCAGCGGGTAGGTCCCGATCTTGTTCGCGACGTCGCCGTTGGCGGCGATCCGGTCGGCGCCGACGACGATCCGGTCGACGGCGCCCGCGGCGAGCAGCGAGCCGGCCGCGGAGTCCGTCACGACGCGGTGGGGGATGCCGGCCCGCTCGAGCTCCCAGGCCGTCAGCCGCGCGCCCTGCAGGAGCGGTCTCGTCTCGTCGACCCACACCTCGGCGAGCCGGCCCGCCTCCCAGGCAGCGCGCAACACGCCGCCGGCCGTGCCGTAGCCGCCGGTGGCAAGCGCCCCGGCGTTGCAGTGGGTCAAAGCGCGGTCGCCGGGAGCGAAGCGCTCGGCACCGAACCGCGCCAGGCGCCGGTCGGCCTCGTCCTGCTCGGCGTGAATGCGGCGGGCAAGCTCGAGCAGGTCGCCGTGCTGCGCGGCGAGCGCGCGGTCGAGCGCCCAGGCCAGGTTGACGGCCGTGGGCCGGGTGGCCCGCAGGGTGGCGGCGGCCCCGGCCAGGTCCTCGCCCCGGGCCGCGGCGAGCGCCATGCCGTAGGCCGCGGCGATGCCGATCGCGGGCGCGCCGCGCACGGCCAGGGTGCGGATGCAGTCGGCCACCTGCGCCACGGATTCGCAGCGGATCCAGCGCTCTTCGCCCGGCAGGGCGCGCTGGTCGAGTACCAACAGGGCGCCGCTTTCCCAGCGCAGCGGTTCGGCTGTCACCGGGCCGACGCTATCGCGAGCCGTGCGAGACGGTCGTCGAGCAGCTCGAGCTGACGCCCGGCGCTGACGGCGCGTGGGTCGAAGGTGGCCTGGATCGCCAGCCCGTCGACGAGCGCGATGAGCGCAGCCGCCTCCCGCTCTGCGTCGATCGAATCGTCCACGAGGCCCTGGCGCTTCGCCGCCGCGAGCGTCTTGCCGACGCGCTGGCGCCAGAGGCGGTATGCATCGCGGCCGGCCTTGGCGAGTGCCGGGCGGGTCTCGGCCAGGCCGAGGAACGCGAACCAGACACGCACCTCGGCACGTCGCTCGCTGTCGATCGGGAGACCCTCGACGAGCTGCGCCCGCAGGAGCTCGAGCGGGTCGCGCGTGTGCTCGGCGGCCTTGACGATGCGGCGGCCGACGCGGTCGGCCACCGTCTCGAAGGCGAACAGGAGCAGCTGCTCCTTGTCGTCGAAGTAGTGCGCCACGGCGCCGGTGGACCAGCCCGCCTCGGCGGCGACGCCGCGCATCGTCACGGCGTCCAGGCCCTCGCGCGAGGCGAGCCGCCACACGGCGGAGGCGAGCTCGGCGCGGCGCTCCGCGTGATCGACGACCTTGGGCATGACTCAGTGAATTATATCGAACGTATGATATAAATAAGGCATGGAATTGAAGTGGATCCTCGCCGTCGCCCTCGAGGCCGCCTTCTGGCTGATGCTGGCCGCCTTCCTCGTGCTGCGCTACCGCTACGGCATGGAGAGCATCACACGCCTGTTCGTGATCGGCGTGGTGATCGACACTGCCGGGATCGTCGCGCTCGGCGTCTGGGACTTCGTGAACACCGGCCACGTGAGCGCGTACACGGCGTTCATCGCGGCGCTCGTGATCTACGGCGTCACCTCCGGCAAGGAGCACTTCGTGAAGCTGGACCGCTGGATGGCCGCGAAGATCAAGCCGAAGCGCGGCCGGCAGCGGGCGGCCTCGCGCCCGCTGCCGGACCGCTGCTGATCGGTCAGCTGCCGCCGACCAGGCCGGTCTCCTCCAGGTACTGGCCGGCCACGGCCTCGGGCGTCTCCTTGTCGAGGTCGACGCGGGCGTTCAGCTCCTGCATCACCTCGTCGGTCAGGCCCTTGGTCGCGAGCGCCACCGTGGCGTCGAAGTCGGGGCCGGCCTTCTCGATCACGTCGTCACGCACGACGAGCGTCGAGTTGTAGGGCGGGAACATGCCCTTGTCGTCCTCGAGCAGGACGAAGCCCTCGCGCTTGATCTGAGGGTCGGTCGTGAACACGATCGACACGTCCGCCTGGCCCTTGGTCAGCACCTCGTGCCGGAGCGCGATGTCGACGGGCACGAACTTCTTGAACTTGAGCCCGTAGACCTGCTCGAGCCCGAGCAGGCAGTCGAGCCGCTGACGGCACTCGGGGGTGCCGTAGAGGGTCAGGTCCTGCGACTTGCCCTCCAGGTCCGAGATCTTCTGGAGCCCGAGCTTGTCCGCCGTCTCCTTGGTGACCGCGACCTCGTTCGAGCTGACGAACGGCGTCGGCTCGAGCGCCGTGAGGTCCTTCTTCGCGAAGTCGGCCTTGACCTGCTCGTAGGCCGTCGTCTCGTCGCTCGGGAGCTCGTCGGCCTTGACGCCGAAGAACGACAGCAGTGCCGTGCCGGTGTACTCCGGGTAGGCGCTGATCTGCCCGCCCTCGAGCGCCTTCAGAGCGGTTTGCTCGTCGCCCAGGTTGAGCTCCTTCTGGACGCTGTAGCCGGCCGCCTCGAGCGCCTGCGCGTAGATCTCCCCGAGGATCTTCTGCTCGGTGAAGTTCTTCGAGCCGATGGTGACGTCGACCGCCGAGTTGGCGTCGTCCTTCTGGATCTGGCCCGCCGCCTGCTCCTCGGTGGCCGTGTCGCCGCCTCCGCCGCCGCCGTCGTCATCGTCGTCGTCGCCGCAGCCGGCGACCGCGAACGCTGCGACCAGAAGCATGAGCAGCACGAACAAACGGTGCTTCTTCATGTCGTGGCTTCCTTCCTCTTGATTGGAATCGCGAGGCGACGCGCAGATCCGCCGTCCTCTAGCTTCAGTCCCCGCGGGGTCACGGCGCGTTGCACCAGCCCCAGCAGGACCTCTATCGCGACGGCCAGGAGCGCGACGACGATCGCCGCCGCGAGCCTCCCCTCGTCGCCGTAGGTGTTGACGTTGATGATCGGGTCGCCGAGCGTGATCACGCCCGCGAGCGGGGCGATCGTCGCGGTGGCGACGACGTTGACCGCCGAGATCCGGATGCCGCCGAACATGAGCGGCAGAGCCAGCGGCAGCTCGACGCGGCGGACGATCTGCGGACCCGTCATGCCCATGCCGCGCGCCGCGTCGACGGTGTCCGGCTCGACCTGGCGCACGCCCGTGTACGCGTTCGTGAGGATCGGTGGGATCGCGAGCAGGACGAGCGCCAGCGTCAGGTTGGTGAAGCCGACGCCGATGTACGCAACGAAGAAGGCGATCAGCGCCAGGCTCGGGACCGCGCGCCCGACGTTCGACGCGTTGATCGCGAGGAAGCCGCCCTTGCCGATGTGGCCGAGCCACAGCCCGAGCGGGATCGACAGCGCGCAGGCGATCGCCATCGCCGCCGCCGAGAGCTTGAGGTGCTCCCACATCAGCTCCCAGAACTCGCCGAGGCCGCCGACCTGCGCGCCGCCTGCGGGCGACTCGCGCTCGTTGAAGATGAAGTCGATGGCGTCGCCGAACTGGCCGAGGAAGGCGATCGTCGTGCTCATCGGGCGGCCGCCGTTCTCGTCCAGGGGGTTACGGCTCGCTGCGCCAGCAGGATCAGGCCGTCGAGGATCGCGGCGAGCAGGACGGCCAGCAGGCCCGCCACGACCACGTTCGACTTGAAGGTGATGTCGGCGAAGATCTGCTCACCGAGCCCGCCGGCGCCGGCGAAGAAGGCGAGCGTCGCGAGGCCGACCGTGGTGGTCGCGGCGATCCGCAGCCCGGCCATGATCTCGGGCAGCGCGAGCGGCACCTCGACGCGCCAGAGCAGTTGCCCGTCTGTGAGCCCCATCCCGCGTCCCGCGTCCTTGATGTCGCTCGGCACGTTGTCGAGCCCGGTGAGGACGTTGCGGAAGATGATCAGCAGTACGTAGGACACGAGCGCGATGGTTGCGGTGAGGAAGCCGCGCCCGGTGATCGGCAGCAGCAGGAAGAAGGCCGCGATGCTGGGGATCGTGTAGAGGATGCCGGTGACCTGCGTGACCGGATTGATGAGCCAGCGCCTGCGGTATGCGACGAGCGCGAGCGTGAAGGAGATGCCGAAGCCGATCGCCATCGCCACCACCGTGAGCAGCACGTGCTGGAAGAACGGGTCGACGTAGCGGTCGAAGTTGTCGGCGATCCAGTCGGGGCAGAAGCCGTTGTCGGCGACGCAGGTGTCCTCGCGCTGACGGATCTCGACCTGGGCGAGCAGCGCGCTCACAGGGCGTCAGCTCCGCTCGGGACCTCCTCGGGATCGGTGCGCAGGGCGTGGCTCAGGATCTCGATCGACAGCACCCCGGTGACCACCCCGCTCGAGTCGACCACCGGGCCGTACTGGGCTTCCTCGGACAGCAGCTCTGCCAGCGCGTCGCGCAGCACGGCGTCCACGTCGAGCACGGGCTTCGGGTTCGACCGCAGTTCCGCCTCGACACGCTCGCCCTCGAGGCCCCGCTCGGACAGCCAGCCGAGCGGACGGCCGGCGTCGTCCACGAGCAGCGGGAAGGGCACCTCGGCGTCGCTCAGCTTCGCCTGCGCCTCCGCCACCGGCTCGCCCACGCGCACGAGCGGCGCCTTCCAGAGGTCGACGTCGCGGACGCGTTGCAACGCCAGCCGCTTGAGCGCGCGGTCCGCGCCGACGAAGTCCTCGACGAACGACCCCGACGGAGACATGAGCAGCTCCGCGGGAGAGGCGTACTGCGCGAGCTTGCCGCCCTTCTGGAGCACGGCGATCCGGTCGCCCATCTTGATCGCCTCGTCGATGTCGTGGGTCACGAAGACGACGGTCTTGCGGATCTCGCGCTGCAGGCGCAGGAACTCGTTCTGCAGCCGCTCGCGGTTGATCGGGTCGATGGCGCCGAAGGGCTCGTCCATCAGCATCAGCGGCGGGTCGACGGCGAGCGCCCGCGCCACGCCCACGCGCTGCCGCTGCCCGCCCGAGAGCTGGGCGGGATAGCGGTCGCGCGTCTCGCGCGGGTCGAGGCTCACCAGCTCGAGCAGCTCTTCGACCCTGGCGCGGATGCGCTGCTTGTCCCAGCCGAGCAGGCGCGGGACGGTTGCGATGTTGTCGGCCACCGTGAGGTGCGGGAACAGCCCGATCTGCTGGATCGCGTAGCCGATCTCGCGGCGCAGCTCGGCCGGGCGGCGCTCCTTGACGCTGCGGCCGTCGAGGAGGATGTCGCCCTCGGTGATGTCGATCATGCGGTTGACCATCCGCATCGCGGTTGTCTTGCCGCAGCCCGACGGGCCGACCAGCACGCAGATCTCTCCGGCCGGCACGGTGAGCGAGAGCTTCTCGACCGCGGGCTCGTCCTGCCCGGGATAGCGCTTCGTGGCGGAGCGGAACTCGAGCGTCGCCGCGTCCGACAATGGCGACGGCCCCGTGGTATGGGCGGGATCAGAGGAGTTCACGGGTGGGGGGTTCCCGGAGGAACCGCGAATCCTACCCAGGCGGGGTACTCGGGCCTCGGACGGTTCGCGAAGCCTTAATGTCGGCGCTCGCGAGCCGCTCGAGCTCGCGGCGCAGGTCCTCGCGCAGCGCGTCGACCTCGTCCGCGGCGATCTCCGGGTCTGCCTCGGCGCTTCCGACGAGCGCGTCGGCGAGCGACTCGTTCGCAGCGCGCAGGTCCGCCTCGGCGCGGGCGCGCTCCGGTGCCGCCGTGCCGCGCACGGCCAGCGCCTTCTCCTTGGCGTCCTCGGCCACGGGGGCGAGCCGCTCGCGCTCGGCTCGGGGCAGCTGGCGCCAGCGCCCGTAGAGCGAGCGTGCGACGCGGACGCCCACGATTCGCAGCCTGGACGGTGACATCGTCCAGCTCATGCTGGCGCGGCCGGTGGACGGAAGTGCGCTCAGAGCACGATCTGTGCCAGCTCGTCGACCTGCGCGGGATCGGTCGACGCCGGGAACATGATCAGCTCCTCGCAACCCGCCTCCTCGAAGCCGCGCACGCGCTCGCGGATGGCGTCGGGCCCCTTGGCGGTGCCGGCCACGACGTAGTCCCGATACTCGTCCGCAAACGAGTAGTAGTCGCCGATCGAGGCGGCCGTGTCGCCCTCGGGATCGTCCCCCAGCGCGTAATAGGTCAGCGACAGCTTGCGTGGGCTGCCCTCGCGACCCTGCTCGCGCCAGGCCGCATCGAGCTTCTCGGCCGCGCCCGGGAACATGTCCGGTGAGCCGCCGCCCATCATCCAGCCGTCCCCGTACTTCGCCGCACGCCTGAAGGCCGCGTCGACCTGGCCGCCGATGATCAGCTGGGGCGGGTTGTCGCTCACGTCGGGCCCGACGCCGCCCGCGAACCCGCGCTCGTCGCCTGCCCACAGGCTCTTGAGCTCCTCGAGCATCTCCTCGAAGCGCTTCCCGCGGCCCTCCATCGGCACCCCGAAGGGCTCGTAGTCGTCGGCCCGGCCGCCGACCGCCGCCCCGAGCACGAGCCTGCCCTGCGAGAAGTGCTGGATCGTGGCCGTCTGCTTCGCGAGGATCGCCGCGCTCTCGCGGTTGGGGACGAGCAGGATCGCCGTCGTGAGCCTGATTCGCTCGGTCACCGCGGCCGCGGCGGCGAGTGCGACGAGCGGCTCGTAGTTGGGGTAGACGACCCGGTCGATCGTCCCGAGCGTGGAGAAGCCGGCCGCGTCGGCGCGCTTCGCCCAGTCGATGAGCTCCCCGCGCTGGACGCCCGGAATCGTGGTGGGCAGGCCGATGCCGATCTCCATGCAGTCTCCTTCTCGTAGGCTCGAGCCGTGACGCTAGAGGAACTGCCTGGCTGGACCCGTGACCTCCTTGTGAGCGAGCGCGTTGCGCGGCTCGGCTTCGTCGACGAGGAGGAGCGGCCGCGTGTGCTTCCCGTGACCTTCGCCGTGGCCGGCGAGGCGGTGTGGAGCGCGATCGACGAGAAGCCGAAGCGCACCGGCGAGCCCGCACGCGTACGCCGGCTGCGCCGGCGCCCCGAGGCGGCGCTGTGCGTCGACGTCTACTCGGACGACTGGTCGCAGCTCGCCTGGGTCCAGCTGCTCGGCCGGGTCGAGTGGCTCTCGGTCGAGCAGGGCGCTGAGGGCATGGCCGCGCTCGCCGCGAAGTACGAGCCCTACGCGCAGCGCACCCCACCCGGGCCGCTGATGCGGCTGACCGTCGAACGCGCCCTCTACTGGCGCGCGACCGGCAGCCCCCGGCGCGACCACTCGCTCCAGGAGCCGGGGTAGAGCCGCGTCTGGCCGATCCCGGCGAGCTCGGAAGCGAGCACGACGACGCAGGCGGCGACTCCCGAGCCGCAGTACGCGCCCAGCTCCGCGGCGCTGTACGCCCCGGCCGCATCGAAGCGCGCGCGCAGCTCGTCGGGCTCCAGGAAGCGCCCGCCGGGCGCAAGCTCGCTCGCGGGGAGGTTGTGGGCTCCTGGGATGTGGCCCGCGACAGCGTCGATCGGCTCGGTCTCGCCGCGGTAGCGCTCCGGCACTCGTGCGTCGAGCAGGAGCGGCCCGCCGCCGGCCGCGATCTCCTCGAGCTCGATCGGATGTCCCCGGGTGGCGCCGGCCCTGAGGCTCCCAGGGGCGATGTCGCCGGCGCCTCGCTCGAGCGGGCCGCCGTCGGCGCGCCAGCCGGCGAGGCCGCCGTTCAGCACGGTCACCTCGTCGTGTCCGAAATGCCGGAGCAGCCACCAGAGCCGGGCGGCGCCGCCCTCGGCGGCCTCGTCGTAGGCGACGACCAGGGTGTCTGCGGAGATCCCGGCTCGGCAGGCGGCGGCCTCGAAGGTGTGGGGGTCCGGGAGCGGGTGGCGGCCGCGTTCGCCGGGCTCGCCGGACAGGTCGCGGTCGAGGTCGAGGTAGGACGCGCCGGGAATGTGCCCGTCCAGCCAGAGCCGCTCACCGGCGCCCGGGTCGCCGAGCTCGAAGCGGCAGTCGACGACCTGAAGGCCGGGCTCGTCGAGTCGCTCGCGCAACCAGCCAGGCTCCACCACTGGGCCCATGCAGAGCAGCGTAGCCTTCGAGCGGTGCGGGCGATGGTGCTCGAGCAGCCGGGCCGGGCGCTGGAGGCGGCGCAGCTCCCCGATCCCGAGCCGGGGCCCGGTGAGCTCCTGCTGGAGGTGTCCGCCTGCGGGGTCTGCCGGACCGATCTGCACATCCTCGACGGCGAGCTCAGCGAGCCCAAGCTGCCGCTCGTGCAGGGCCATCAGATCGTCGCGCGCGTGCTGCGCGGCGGCGAGCGGTTCGCGCCCGGCGAACGCGTCGGGGTTCCCTGGCTCGGCTGGACCGACGGCGAGTGCCGCTACTGCCGGAGCGGGCGCGAGAACCTCTGCGACCGCGCGATCTTCACGGGCTACGGGCGCGACGGCGGCTTTGCCGAGCGCACGGTGGCCGACGAGCGCTTCTGCTTCTCGATCCCCGAGGGCTACCCGGACCTGCAGGCGGCGCCGCTCCTGTGCGCCGGCCTGATCGGCTTCCGCACGCTGCGCATGGCGGGCGACGCCGAGCGGCTCGGCATCTACGGCTTCGGCGCGGCCGCCCACATCATCTGCCAGGTGGCAATCCACGAGGGCAGGCGCGTGTTCGCCTTCACACGCGCCGAAGACCGCGCGGCGCAGGAGTTCGCGCTCGAGCTGGGCGCCGAGTGGGCCGGCGACGCGCTCGGCCCGCCGCCCGAGGAGCTCGATGCGGCGCTGATCTTCGCGCCGGCCGGCGAGCTCGTGCCGGCGGCGCTGCGCGCGCTGGCGAAGGGCGGCAGCGTCGTCTGCGGCGGCATCCACATGAGCGACATCCCGTCGTTTCCGTATGAGCTCCTCTGGGGCGAGCGCGTGCTCCGCTCGGTGGCCAACCTGACGCGCTCCGACGCGGAGGAGTTCCTGGCGCTCGCGCCGCGCGTGCCGGTGCGGACCAGCGTGAAGACGTTCGCGCTCGAGGAGGCGAACGAGGCGCTCGCGCACATCCGCGCGGGCGACCTGCGCGGGGCGGCGGTCGTCGTTCCCGGGGAGTCTCAGGCCGCGCGCGAGTAGCGCCGCGGGGGACGTGGCCGGCGACGCGCCTCCGCGCGCTCGAACCCGTCCAGCGCCTCCGCGACCGCGCGCCAGGAGGCCGGCGAGACCGACATGCCGCAGTGCGATGCGTCGATCTCGACGTGCTGCCCATGTGGGTCGAGGCAGGCTCGCCAGTCGACGATGCCGTCGCTCTTCGAGTAGACCGTGACGAGCCCGACGCTCTTCGGCATCGGGTCCGCCACCTCGGCCCAGAACGAGGCGCAGCAGTCGCTCACGAGGCAGGAGCGCTTGAAGAGGCCGGGCGCGCCGAGCGTCCCCGCCAGCGCGATCGCCTCTACCTGAAGGCGCACGAGTGGATGGATCGCGAGCGGATCGCACAGCGGCGAGCCCAGTGTGACCACGCCGCATACGAGGTCCGGCCGCCGCCTGCCGAGCACGCGGGCGATGGTGCCGCCGCGACTTTGGCCGACGAGCACCGCACGCCGGCCCTGCTCCTCGACGAGTTGCTCGAGCCGCTCGTCGAGCCGCGTGGAAATCGCGCCCGAGCAGTCGATGTTCGCGCGCATGCCGGCCCGGCTCGGCCGGTAGCCCGCCCGTCCCAGCCAGCCGGACATCATCGCGAGCGAGCTGTCGCCGGCGAGGAAGCCCGGGATCAGCAGCACCGGACGTCCGCGCCCCTCCGGCATCCCCTCGCCGCGCAGGATCGGGTCGCGCAGCAGCGCAGCCGTCTCCAAGCCGAAGCGCGCCTCCCGCCAGAGCGGGGGCCCGACACCACCTGTGATGAAGCCGGGAGCCTTCAAGGGCGCCTCCGCCAAACCTAGTAATCCGCGTGGACGTATTCGAATCACCAGGGCTCCCTCCTTCAAGAACGTCCGGCAGCGGTTAGATTTCCCGCCCCATGCGCGCCGTGACGATCAGGGACGGCGCTCTCGTCGTCGAGGAGCACCCCGATCCGGAGCCCGGCCACGGGCAGGTCCTGGTGCGCGTGCGCGCCGCGGGGCTGAACGGCGCGGACATGCTGCAGCGGCGCGGGGCCTATCCGGCGCCCCCCGGCGAGCCCGAGCACATTCCCGGCCTCGAGCTTGCGGGGGAGGTGGCCGCGCTCGGCACCGGCGCGCGCCGTTTCTCCGAGGGGGAGCGCGTGATGGCGGTGGTCGGCGGCGGCGCTCAGGCCGAGCTGGCGCTCGTCCACGAGCGCGCCGCCATGCCCGTGCCCGACCCGCTCGAGTGGCCCCAGGCGGGCGGGCTGCCGGAGGTGTTCACGACCGCCCACGACGCGCTCATCACCCAGGCCGGCCTGCGCCCCGGCGAGCACCTGCTCGTGCACGGCGCGGCGGGCGGGGTTGGCACTGCCGCCGTCCAGATCGGCCGCGTGGCCGGCGCCCGCGTGACCGCCACCGTCCGGCGCGAGGAGCTGCGGCCGCAGGTCGAGCAGCTGGGCGCCCGGGCGATCGCCCCGGAGGGATTCGCGGAGCACGGCCCCTACGACGTCATCCTGGAGCTCGTCGGCGCCGGCAACCTCGAGGGCAACCTCGCCTCGCTGGCGCGGCGCGGGCGGATCGCGGTGATCGGGGTGGGCGGCAGCGGCCCCGTCGGGGAGATGAACCTCCTGGCGCTGATGCAGAAGCACGCCCGCATCCACGGCTCGACGCTGCGCGCCCGCCCGCTCGAGGAGAAGGCGCTCGCCGCCCGGCTCGTGGAGCGCGAGCTCCTGCCCCACTTCGAGAGCGGCGCGCTGACGGTGCCGGTTGCCGCGACATTCCCGCTCGCGGACGTCGAGCAGGCCTACGACCGCTTCGCGGCCGGCGGGAAGCTCGGGAAGATCGTGCTGATCCCGTGACGGCGGAGCGGGCGAGCTGGAGATCGGAGGCGCTCGGGCCGGCACGCACGCTCGACCTCGGCGGGGGCCGGCGCATCCGCGCTCACGTCGTGCCCGAGGTCGCCGGCTCGGCCGGCGACGGAGGGATCCCTGTGACGGGCGAGGGCCCGCCGGTCGTGCTCGTCCACGGGGCGCTCGTGAACGCGAACCTGTGGCGCAGGGTCGTGCCGCTGCTGGGCGGCCGCACACGCGTGACGCTCGACCTGCCGCTCGGCTCGCACCTCGAGGCGATGCCGGCCGGCGCCGACCTGAGCCCGCCCGCGCTCGCCGACCTGATCGCCGACGCGATCGCGGCGCTCGAGCTCGAGGACGTGACGATCGCGGGCAACGACACGGGCGGCGGGCTGACCCAGATCCTCGTCACGCGCAGGCCCGAGCGGATCGGCCGCGTCGTGCTCACCTCGTGCGACGCCTTCGACAACTTCCCGCCGCCGTTCTTTCGCTGGGTGCTCGCGCCCGCGCGCATCCCGGGTGCGATCCCGGTCGCGTTCGGCGGACTGCGGGCGCGCCGGCTGCGACGGCTGCCGATCGCGTACGGCTGGCTCTCGAACGAGGCGCCGGAGCCCGAGGTGGACGACTCCTACGTGCTGCCGGTTCTGACCGAGCGCGGAGTCCGTCGCGATCTGCGCAAGCTGCTCGCCGGGCTGGACCCACGGCACACGCTCGACGCCGCCGCGAAGCTCGCCGCCTTCGACAAGCCCGTGCTGATCGCCTGGTCGGCGAACGACCGCTTCTTCCCACCGGCTCACGCGGAGCGCCTCGCGAAGCTGATCCCGGACGCGCGCCTCGAGTGGATCGAGGGCGCGCGCACGTTCAGCCCCGAGGACGCCCCGGAGCGGCTGGCCGGGCTGATCGCGGCGTTCTAGTTCAGACGCTCGACGAGCATGGCCTGGCCCTGGCCGCCGGCCACGCACATCGTCTCGAGCCCGATCGTCTTGTCGTCGGTCTCGAGCCCGTTCAGGAGCGTCGTCATGATGCGCGCGCCGGTCATGCCGAACGGGTGCCCGAGCGCGATCGCCCCGCCGTGCGGGTTGAGCTTCTCGAGCGGGATGCCCGTCTCGGCCATGATCGGGATCACCTGCGCGGCGAACGCCTCGTTCAGCTCGACGGTGTCGACGTCCTCGATCGTCATGCCGCCGCGCTCGAGCACGTTCTTGATCGCCCAGATCGGGGCGACGCCCATGTACTCGGGCTCGTTCGCCGCCGTCGCCGAGGTGATGATGCGGGCGCGCGGCTTGAGGCCCAGCTCGGCGGCCTTCGAGTCGGACATGACGAGCACAGCGGCGGCGCCGTCGTTCAGCGGGCACGAGTTGCCGGCGGTGACCTTGCCGTCCTCCTTGAAGACCGGGTCGAGCTCCGCCAGCTTCTCGAGCGTCGAGGAGGCGCGCGGGCCGTCGTCCTTCGACACGACGGTCCCGTCGGGAAGCGTCACCGGCACGATCTCGCGGTCGAAGTAGCCGTTCTCCTGCGAGGCGACGGCGAGCTCCTGCGAGCGCTGCGCGTACTTGTCCATGTCGGCGCGGCTGACCTCGTAGCGCTCGGCCACGTTCTCCGCCGTGAGCCCCATCGTGATGTAGGCGTCGACGTCGCCGTTCTTGCCCTGCAGGTGCTCGTTCTGGTCCTGCGGGCGCGCGCCCTCGACGGCCTCGTTGTAGCGCGAGACCCACTCGACGCCGGCGGCGATGTAGGCGTCGCCCTGGCCCGCCACGATGGCGTTGCCCGCCTGGCGGATCGACTCGAGCGACGACGCGCAGTAGCGCGAGATCGTCGTGCCGTTCGTGGCGAGCGGGAGCCGCTCGGACAACAGGGCGACGATCCGGCCCATGTTGTGAGCCTGCAGCCCCTGCGGGAGCCCGACGCCGCAGTAGACCTCCTCGACGAGCCCCGGATCGACGTCGGGATTGCGCTCGAGCAGCGCGTCCACGACGAAGGCGCCCATCTCATCCGGGCGCAGCTGGGCCAGCGAGCCCTTGAAGGCGCGCCCGATGGGCGTGCGGACGGCGTCGACGATCACTGCTTCGGGCATCTCAGGTGTCTCCTATGTACGAGCGGCGCGGGGTCGAAAGGCTACCCACGCGCGCTCAGCGCGGCGGCATGCGCAGCGCGCCGTCGAGGCGCAGCACCTCGCCGTTCAGCATCTCGTTCTCGGCGATGTGGCAGGCCAGCCGCGCGTACTCCTCGGGACGCCCGAGTCGCGAGGGGAAGGGGATCTGCGCACCCAGCGCCTGGCGCGTCTCGTCGGGCAGGCCTGCGAGCAGCGGCGTGTCGAACAGGCCGGGGGCGATCGTGCAGACGCGGATCCCGAGCCGGGCGAGATCGCGCGCAGCCGGCAGCGTCAACCCGGCGACGCCGCCCTTCGAGGCCGAGTAGGCCGTCTGCCCGATCTGGCCGTCGAAGGCGGCGATCGAGGCTGTCATGACGACCGCCCCGCGCTCCCCGTCCACGCCGGGCTCGTTCTGGGCCATCGCGGCGGCGCTCAGCCGCAGCACGTTGTAGGTCCCGATCAGGTTCACGCGCACGACGGTCTCGAAGGGGGCGAGCTTGGCGGGACCCTCGCGGCCGACGGTCCGTTCGGCCCAGCCGATGCCGGCGCAGGAGACGGCGAGCCTCAGCCCGCCGAAGGCCTCGGCGGCGTCCTCGACCGCCGCGCTCACGCGCTCCTCGTCGGTCACGTCGGCCGGTGTGAACAGGCCGCCGAGCTCCTCCGCGAGCCCCGGGCCGCGTTCCTCGTTCAGGTCGGCGATCGCGACGCGCGCGCCGCGCGCGGCCAGCTCCCGCGCGGTCGCCTCACCCAGTCCGGAGGCGCCGCCGGCCACGAGCGCGCCGATGCCGTTCAGCTCCATGGGAGGACGGCACGGTATCCGCTTCCCCCGCCTCGCGGTGAACGGCGACGCCCGCGATCACGAGGGCGACGCCCACGACCTCGGCGGGCGTCGGCACCTGGGCGAGCACCACGACGCCGATGACGGTCGCGGTGGCGGGCAGCAGCGAGACCATCAGCGCGTAGGTCGAGCGCGCGAGTCGCCGCATCGCGAGCTGGTCGCTCACGTACGGGATCACCGACGATGCGATCCCGACGCCGGCGCCGGCCAGCAGGGCCACCGGGTCGGTGAGCGCCGGCAGCGCCTCCCAGCCCGCCAGCGGCGTGACGACGACGAGCGCGATCAGCATCGACAGCGCCAGCCCGTCGATGCCGCTCAGCGCATCGAGCCGCGAGACGCGATGGGCCAGCACGATGTAGGCCGCGAACAGCCCCGCGTTTGCGAACGCGAGCGCCACCCCGAGCGCCTCGCCCTCGATCTGCACACCCGTGAGCAGGTAGACGCCCGGTACCGCGAGCAGCAGCGCGAGCGCGTTGCGCCGCGTGCGGGCGCCGAGCGCGGCGAGGACGATCACGGGCAGGAACTCGATCGCGGCGACGGTGGCGAGCGGCAGGCGGTCGACGGCCAGGTAAAAGCAGCAGTTCATCACCGCGAGCACGGCTCCCCAGGTGATGAGCAGCCGCCGGCCGCCCGAGTCGAGGTCGGCCAGCGCGCGCCAGGGCCGCCGCCACAGGGCGAACACGAGCGCGGCGGCCGCGATCCGGAGCCACGCGACTCCGAGCACCGGCAAGCGCGCGAACAGCAGCACCGCGAAGGCCGGCCCGAGGTAGTGGAAGACGGCGCTGACTACGAAGTAGAGGTGGGGCGGGACCCTCTCGCTGCTCACGCGGCATAGATTCGCGCCGGGAGAGGGCTTGATCTATGCCACTCCGAAGCTACATTTCAGGTCGTGGCTACGAATCAAAAGCCGATCGCCCTCGACGGCACCAACATCGCATTGCTCGAGCAGGTCCGCGCCGACGCGCGCGTCTCGAACGCCGAGCTCGGCCGCCGTGTCGGGCTGTCGGCGCCGGCCGTGGCCGAGCGGCTCGCCCGGCTCGAGGAGGCGGGAACGATCATCGGCTACCGGGCGGAGCTCGACCCGCGTGCGCTCGGCTACACGCTCAGCGTGGTGCTGCGCATCCGGCCCGCTCCGCGTGAGCTGAAGAAGGTCGCCGAGCTGGCGCAGCGGACGCCCGAGGTCGTCGAGTGCCACCGGATCACCGGCGACGACTGTTACTTCATGCGCATGTGGGTCCGCGACGTCGAGCACCTCGAGGAGGTGATCGACCGCTTCGCTCCCTACGGGCAGACGACCACGTCGATCGTGCAGTCCTCGCCGGTGCCGGCGCGCGCGGTCCCGCTCGAGACTGACTAGCGCGGCGAGGCGAACGCCAGCCCGAACAGGCCGGCGCCGTCCGTGAAGAAGTCGTCGAGCGCCAGCCCGGCGGCGTGCAGCTCGCGCTCCACGGCGTCGCGCGTGAACTTCGCGCTGATCTCGGTGCGGATCTCCTCGCCGTCCGCGAAGGTCAGCTCGAGATCGGCGCCGTCGATGCGGACCATCTGGGCGCCGTTGGAGCGCAGGCGCATCTCGATCCACGAGTTCGCCTCGTCGAAGAAGGCGACGTGCTCGAAGGCCTCGATGCGGAAATCGGCGTCGAGGCCCGCGTTGATCACCCGCAGCACGTTGCGGTTGAACTCGGCCGTGACGCCCGCGCTGTCGTTGTAGGCGGCCTCGAGCACGGCACGATCCTTGACGAGGTCCGTGCCGATCACGAGCCGGTCGCCGTGCCCCATCAGCTGCCGGATCCGCTCGAGGAAGCGCGCCCGCGCCGCTGGGTAGAGGTTGCCGATCGTGCCGCCGAGGAAGGCGAACAAGCGGTGGCGGCCGTCGGGGATGCGCTCCAGGTCGCGGCCGAAGTCGCCGACCACGCCGTGCACGTCGAGGCCGGGGTAGAGCTCGGTCAGCTCGGCCGCGCAGGCGTGCACGACCGACTCGTCGACGTCGAACGGCACGTAGCGCTCGAGGCTCCCCTGGCCCGCCATCGCGTAGAGCAGCGCGCGCGTCTTCGAGGCGGTGCCGGAGCCCAGCTCGACGAGCTCCTCGGCGCCCGCGCGCTCCACGATCGTGGGTGCGTGCCGGTTGAGGATCTCGCGCTCGCAGCGACTCGGGTAGTACTCCGGCAGCGAGGTGATGCGGTCGAAGAGCTCGGAGCCGCGCTCGTCGTAGAAGAGCTTCGGCGGCAGCTCGCGCGGCGTGCGGGCGAGGCCCTGGCGGACGTCGTCGGCGAGCGTGTCCTGCAGCTCGTGGCGCTCGATCACGACGGCCATCAGGCGTCCTCCGCGCAGCGAAAGCCGGCGAAGATCTGGCGCCGCTGTGGGCGGTCCCAGTTCCGGAAGGTCGTGCGGGCGACGCGCGAGCGGGTTGCCCAGGAGGCGCCACGCAGCACCCGGTAGCCCGAGCGGAAGAAGACCTGCGAGTACTCGGGATACGGGTGCGGGCGGAAGCCGGGGTAGCCGTCGAACTCGGTGGCGGTCCACTCCCAGCAGTCGCCGAGGAACGGCCCTGCCGGGCCCGGTCCGAAATCGAGCTGATCGAGCCGGCCGTGCGCGTCGCCCTCGTCGCGGGCCGCGCGCTCCCACTCGCGCTCGCTCGGGAGCCGCGCGCCGCGCCAGCGCGCGAAGGCCTCCGCCTCGAAGAAGGAGACGTGCATGACGGGCAGCTCGGGCTCGAGCGCGACGATGCGGTCGAAGCGGCGCACGCCGCCGTCGCCCGTCCAGTAGAGCGGCCGCTCCCAGCCCTCGCGCTCGCGCTGCGCCCAGCCTTCGTCGCTCCACAGCTCGCGGCGCGCGTAGCCGCCGTCCGCGACGAACTCGGCGTAGGCGCCGTTCGTGACCGGCCCGCGGTCGATCCGGAAGACGGGCAGCTCGACCGTGTGCCGCGGCCGCTCGTTGTCGTAGGCGAAGCCGTCGCCGGCGTCACCGAGCTCGAACGGGCCTCCCTCGATCAGGTGCGTCCCCGCCGCGGCGGCACCCGCGGCCTCGGTTCGCTCGGGCGAGTAGACGCCCGGCTCGGCCAGCTGGAGCGTCTGCAGCATCGTCTCGTTGTGCTGCTGCTCGTGCTGGACCAGCATCTCGGCGATGAAGGGCGAGACGCGCGGGAGTGCCTGCTGGGTGCGTTCGCGAACCGCTTCGAGGTAGCCGGGCAGCTCGTCGTGGCGCAGGTAGCGCAGCTCACCGCGCTGCGCGCGCGGCGTCTCGAAGGCGTCGTACACGTCCGCGAGGTCCTCGCGCAGCATTTCGGTCCCGGCCTCGCGGCTCACCCACAGGTCCTCGAACGCGGCGATGTGGCCGAGATCCCACGCGAGCGGGCTCATCAGCGGGTCGTGGACGCGGTCGAGGTTCTCGCCGCTCACGCCGTCGACGAGCCGCAAAGTGCGCTCGCGCGCCTCGTCGAGCAGCGACTCGGCCCCTCCTCGGGGCAGTGATTGTGAGGTGTAGGCGATGGCTACTCGCCCACGCGCTCCACCAGGAACGAGATGCGCACGAGCGCGCGCCACTCATCCAGGTTCTCTCCGCGCAGTCCGGTGGAGACGACGTCGACGGCCTTGATGTTGCGCAGCGACTGGCGCGCCTCCTCGAGCGCCGCCTTGACCGCGCCGTCGGAGCTCTCGGGCGAGCTGCCCACCAGCTCGATGATCTTCGTGACCGCCATCGGCGTCTCCTCTAGTCGTTGGCGGGGCCAGCGTAGCCGTTGTAGCCTCCGGCGTGATGGAAGCCTCCAGCGCCGAGGGGAGGGGCGGCTACCTCGATTTTTCGCGTTTGACGCCCGGCGAGTTCTTCGGGATGGGCTGTGCCCTCGTGCTGTTCGGTTCGCTCTGGCTGCCGTGGTTCACGACGAGCGAGGACAACCCGAACTCGGTGCTGGCCGGCGCCAGCGGCGGCGACGGCGCCAACGCCTGGCAGGTCTTCTCGACGCTCGACTGGCTGCTGGCGCTCGCCTGCACGGCGCCCTTCATCCTGTCCTGGATCATCGCGCGCGGGCACCGGCTGACCTGGAAGCCCGGCGAGGTGACGATGATCGTCGGCATCGTCGCGTTCATGCTGATCCTCTGCAATGGGATCATCCTGGGGCGGCCGGGCGACAGCGTCGACATCGGGCTCGGGATCGGGTACTTCGTCGCCTTGGTGGCGTCGGCTGGATTGCTCGTAGCCGGGTATCTGCGTCAGGCCATCTACGGCGATCCCAAGAAGCCCCCAGGAGTCATCTGAATGGAATCCTCAGCCGGTACCGAAGTCGCCACCGAGGCCCGCCCGGGCCGCAACCTCGCCATGGAGCTGGTGCGCACCACCGAGTACGCCGCGCTGGCCTGCGCCCGCTGGATCGGGCGCGGTGACAAGGAGGGCGCCGACGGCGCCGCCGTCGACGCGATGCGACTGCTGCTCGACACCGTCTCGATGGACGGCGTGGTCGTGATCGGCGAGGGCGAGAAGGACGAGGCGCCGATGCTCTACAACGGCGAGCGCATCGGCGACGGCTCGCCGCCCGAGGTGGACATCGCGGTCGACCCGCTGGAGGGCACCGAGCTGTGCGCGAAGGGCCTGCCGAACGCGATCGCCACGATCGCCCTGGCCGAGCGCGGCACGATGTTCGACCCGGGCCCGTGCGTCTACATGCTGAAGATGGCGAGCTCGCGGGACATGGCGCACCTGCTCGACATCGACCGGCCGATCGGCGAGACGCTCCAGCTGATGGCGAGGGAGAAGGGCGTCCCGGTGGGCGACCTCGTCGTGATCATGCTCGACCGCGACCGTCACGAGGATTACATGCAGGAGATCCGCGACGTCGGCGCGCGCATCAGGCTGATCCCCCATGGCGACGTATCGGCCGCGCTCGCCGCGGTCACCGAGGGCTCGGCGGTCGATCTGCTCTACGGAATCGGCGGCACACCGGAGGGCGTGCTCGCGGCCGCCGCGATCAAGTGCACGGGCGGGCAGATCGTGGGGCGGCTGTGGCCGCGCTCGGACGAGGAGCGAAGCGCCGCACTCGAGGCCGGCTATGACCTCGAGGAGGTGCTCGACCGCGACCGGCTCGTGTCAGGCAATGACGTGTTCTTCGCGGCCACCGGCGTCACCGATGGCGAGCTGCTCGACGGGGTGCAGTTCCGCGGCCCGCAGGGCGCCACGACCGAGTCGGTCTCGATGCGCTCGCGCTCGGGCACGGTCCGCACGATCACGGCTCATCACGACCGGGCGAAGCTGCGCGAGATAACTGGCGCTCGGCTTGGCTGAGCGAGCCGACCTGGGAAGGCTGGAGCTCGAGGTTCGCGAGTGAGCGCATGAAAGCGTGCGTCACGAGCACGTGGATGCGCAGCTGAGTCTGGTTGTAGAGGAACTGCCCGATCCGCGAGAACCAGCCCCAGCCGGCGATCAGCGGGTAGAAGTTGACGACCTCGGAGCTCACGGTCACAACCACCTCGTCGCCGGGCGTCTCGGCGTCGCGGCTGACCGACAGGCGCAGGTAGCCGCGGCTGCGCCCGGCGGGAGCCACCAGCAGGCCCCTGTCGATCGGCCAGCTGACGGTGCCGGAGTCCGCGCTCGTCGTGTACTCGGGCTTGTGAAAGCGCAGCAGCACGAACGGGCGGGTCAACACGACGACCTCGCGCGCGCTCTCGCTGTAGAGCACGCGCAGCACCCCGAGCGAGAAGCGCGTGAGGAAGCTCCAGTAGGTACGCGCAAGGCGCTCCAGGTTCTCGGGCGCCCAGAGCCGCTCGAGCTCCTCCCGCGGCAGCGACAGCTCGGCGGCCTGCTTCGAGCCGATCGACCCGTCCGGGGCGTACTCGGACACGGGGACGTGCAGGATCTTGACGCGCGCCCGCGCGAGCCGGCGGCGCTGAAGCAGCCTGCGTGGGTCGCGTGGCCTCACAGCAGCAGCACCTCTACCCGCTCGCCGGCCGCCAGCGCGCCGTCTCCGGCCGCAACCAGCGCGAGCGCGTCCGCACCGAGCATCGAAGTCAGCATGTGCGAGCCCTGCTCGCCGGTCGTGAGGGCGTGCAGGCCGTCGTCGGAGTGCGTCAGCCGCACGCGCACCGCCTGCTCGCGCCGCGGGTGGCGCTCGACCGCCTCGTCCAGGGTCGCGCTGGCGCGCCTGGCGGCGGGGTCCGCCCCCTGGAGCGCGGCGAGCGCGGGGCGCACGAAGAGCTGGAACGTGACCATCGCCGAGACCGGGTTGCCGGGCAGACCGAAGGCGAGCACATCCTCGCGCATGCCGAACCAGGTCGGCTTGCCGGGGCGGAGCGCCACTCCCCAGAAGCGCTCCTCGACGCCGAGCTCGCGCAATGCGCCCTTCACGTGGTCATGCGGACCGACGGACACCCCGCCCGAGGCGATCACGACGTCCGCGCCGGCCAGCGCCTGCTCGAGCGCCGTGTGCGTTCCCTCCGCGCTGTCGGGAACCGTGGCGCGTTGCACGAGCTCCGCCCCCGCCGCGGCGATCTGAGCCGCGAGCGCGAACCCGTTCGAGCTGTAGATCTGGCCCGGTCCGAGCGGCTCGCCGGGCTGCACGAGCTCGTCGCCGGTCACGAGCAGCGCCACCCGCGGGCGGCGAGCGCAGTCGAGCTCGGCGCGGCCGACCGAGGCGGCGACGCCGAGCTCCGCCGGCCCCAGCGGCGTCCCGCGCGCCAGCACCACGTCGCCCGCGCGCAGGTCCTCGCCCGCGCGCCGGATGTTCGCGCCCGCGGCGGTCTCCTCGACCTCCACCCGCCCGTCGGTCTCACTCGTGCGCTCGACAGGTATCACCGCCGTCGCGCCGCGCGGCACCTCGGCGCCTGTCGAGATGCGCACCGCGGTGCCCTCCTTCAGCTCGCCCTCGTGCGGGTGACCCGCGCGCGACTCGCCTGCGAGCGTGAGCCGGCGCGCCGGGCCGGCGACGAGCGCGTAGCCGTCCATGGCCGACGAGTCGAAGGGCGGCACGTCGATCGCGCTCGTCACGTCCTCGGCGAGCACCCGCCCGCGAGCGTCCGCGAGCGCCACGCGCTCCGCGGCGAGCGGGCGCACCGCGTCGAGCACGCGCCTGCGTCCATCCTCGATCGAGATCAGCACGGCGAGATCTTCGCATCGCGGGCGGGCCGGCCCGCCCCGGAGCCGTCATCCGCCGGGGGTAGGATCGTCCGAGCCGCCAGGGACCCGCGGTGGAAAGCTTTGAAGGTCGCCTGATGACACCCCTTCGGGGCCCGCTTGCGCGCCTCGACCGCTCACGCGATGAGCTCGCCAAGGCCTGGCTCGTGCGCCTCATCGAGCGCGCATCGCTCGACGAGATACGCGAGCTGCCGACCGAGCAGATCGCCCGCGAGCTTCCCGAGCTGATCACGGACATCGTGCGCTCGGCCTCGGAGGCCGGGCGCGGCGCCGACCCGTACTCGCTGTCGGAGGAGCAGGCGGCTCGCGCCGCATCGCTCGCCGCGCTGCGCGGCGGCCGGCGCGAGGGTGCGGCGAGCTCGCTCGCTCGCGACATCAGCTCGCTGCAGGCCGTGCTCGTGGCTGCGCTCCGCGACGAGCTCGAGGACGCCGACCCCGAGGTTTACGCCGATACCGTCGAGCAGCTCGTCGAGGCCACCGGCGCCGTCCAGGCGGCCGCGGCCGAGGCGCTCCTCAGGAGCAGCGCCCGGGAGCTCGAGGCGCAGGCGCACACGGACCCGCTCACGGGGCTCGGCAACCTGCGCTCGCTACAGCGCGAGCTCGCGCGGCTCGTGGAGCTCTACAAGCGCTACCGGCACCCGTTCGCGCTCCTGCTGCTCGACATCGACGGCCTCAAGCGCGTCAACGACGCCCACGGGCACCCCGCGGGCGACCGCGTCCTCGTGCAGGTCGCGATGTCGGTCCGGCGCGCGGTCCGCACGGTCGACGTCGCCGCGCGGCTCGGCGGCGACGAGTTCTGCGTGCTCGCGCCCGAGCAGGACGTCAAGGGGGCGGGCATCCTCGCCGAGCGGCTGGCCGCGGCCGTCACGAGCGAGGTCGCCGGCCCGGGCGGCTCGCCGATCGGCATCTCCGTCGGCGTCGCGGTCTGCCCGGAGCACGGCGAGGAGGCCGACGCGCTGGTTGAGACCGCCGACCGCGCGATGTACGTCGCAAAGGCGGCGGGCGAGATGGTCGCGCTCGGCTCTGCGAACGGCGACCCGCTCGCGGAGCGGGCTAAGACCTAGGAGGGCTGGGCCTGCTGCTCGAGCAGCGCGCGCGTCGACTCCGCGATGTGCGGACGCAGCGCGTCGGGACCGTCGGCCTCGAGCCGGCGGACCAGCTCGAGGTGGTCGGCGGCCATGCGCTCGAAGGTCCAGGAGGGAGGCAGCTGCAGCACGAACAGGCGCAGCTCGGCCCCCGCCTGCCGGTGGACCGCTTCTATCCGCGGGCTGTCGGCGGCCCGCACGATCGAGTGGTGAAGCGTCTCGTGTGCCTCCGCCACCGGCCCCCAGGCGGGGCGCCGGCGGTGGCATAGCGCGGCCAGCCGCCCCGCCGCGTCGTGCACGCTGTCGGGCAGGCGGCCGCCGCCGCGCTCGAGTGCCATGCGCGCGGCCTCGACCTCGAGAGCGACGCGAAGATCGGAAAGCCCCCGCACGTCCTCCTGCGACAGGCTCGTCACGCGCGCGCCGCGGTTCGGCAGGATCTGGACGAGGCCCTCGCCCTGGAGCGCGCGCAATGCCGAGCGCAGCGTGTGGCGCGCGACGTCGTATTCAGCGGCGAGCGCCTGCTCGCGCATCGGCGTGCCGGGCGCGAGCTCGCCCTCGAGGATGCGTGTGCGGAGCGCCTCCGCGAGCGCGTCTACGGCCGAGAGGCGCGCCAGGCGCGCCGGCTCGCCGCTGCTGCTCACTCGATCAGGCCGTGCCTGATACCGATCGCCACGGCCTGGGTGCGCGTGGACGCTTCGAGCTTGGCGAGAATCCGCTTGGTGTGGGTCCGGACCGTCTCGGTAGACAGCCCGAGCTTCTCGGCGACGGCGTCGGTCTGCATGCCGTCGGCCAGCATCTGCAGGATCTCGCGCTGGCGCGCGCTCAGCGTGCGGTCGCCCTCGTCGAGGACGATCGTCGAGGAGAGCCCCGGATCGACGTAGAACTCGCCGGAGCGGGCGGCGTCGATCGCGCGGATCAGATCCTCGGACGGCGAGTCCTTGCGGACGTAGCCCTTGACGCCGGCCTTGAGCGCCTCGCTCAGCAGTCGCGCGCCGCCGTCGGAGGTGAACACGACGATGGGCGCGTCGAGCTCGGACTGCAGGCGGCGGACCACGTCGCCCACGTCGACACCCGCCCGCCAGGGGTCGACGATCACCACGTCGGGGGCGCCGCCGCGCGTGGCTTCGCCGAGCTCCTCGACGGACTCTGCGTCGTCGATCTCGGCCCCGCTGAAGGCCTGCTCGAGAACCGCACGAACGCCCGCGCGAACCACGGGGTGGTCATCGACGATCAGACAGTGGGGTGCCCGTTTGGAGTTGGTCGCCATCGCCGGCCAGCATACCTCGTTTAGCAGATGTCGTATCCCCTGCCCGGAGGAACCGCCTTCGGCGGTGCGGTCACAGGATCAGGGGCGGGGCAGGCGGCGCAGAACTTCCCTCGCGAGGCCCTCGGCGACGCGCGCGCCGGCGCCCGCGACCCTGCCCGCTGTGTGCAGCACGTCCTCGATCGGCCCGCCCCGCTGCTGCTCCGGCGGCCGGCTTGCGCTGAGCCGCGGGACGTTTCGGCCGTGGCGTGCGCGCGGCCGCTCCCTCGCCGGCCTCGGCCTTGCGGGCCGCCGTGCCCGCGGCCTCGGCGGGACGGCCCGCCGCTCGCTTGTCGCTACGACGCCCCGGTCGCGTGCGCGGGAGGTTGCCGAGGACTCCTGCGTCCTCGGCGCCCTTGGGATCGTCGGCCATGCGCCGGCAGTCTAGTCCCCGGGGTTCCGGGTAGAGCCACTCCCGAACGACTCAAACTAATACGAGTCATCCGGCGGCCGAGGGGCTAACGTAGGGGCTGTTGGTTGACTGGCTAATCGGCGGAGTTTCCGCATCAGACCGCTTGACTTCATTATTTGCAGCGTTAGTGTGTACAAAGTCTGATTGACTGGGCCCAGCGCCCTCGCGCTGGGTCCTGCGCGCAGTAAGGAAGAGGATGTCAGTAGCTGAACTGCAAGAGCTCGAGGAGGTCAAGCTCCTCGTCGCCAAGGGCACCGCGACCGGAGTGCTGACGTACGCCGAGGTGGCGGTGGCGTTAGCCGAGGTCGAGCTCGACGAGGGAGACATAGAAGAGCTGCACGGCTACTTCGAGAAGTCCGAGATCGAACTGGTCGAGGACGACCCGACGCACTCCGAGCCGCAGGTCGAGCGGGCTGTCGATCGCAGGTCGCGCCGCAAGAAGGCGACCATCGACCTGAAGCCCGACATGACGACCGATTCCCTTCAGCTGTTCCTGAAGGACATCGGCAAGGTCCGGCTGCTGACGGCGCAGGAGGAGGTCGACCTCGCGAAGCGCATCGAGCGCGGCGACCTCGACGCGAAGCAGAAGATGGTCGAGTCGAACCTGCGGCTCGTCGTCTCGATCGCGAAGAACTACCGCAACCAGGGCCTGCCGTTCCTCGACCTGATCCAGGAAGGGACGCTCGGGCTCGTACGCGCGGCGGAGAAGTTCGACTACCGCAAGGGCTTCAAGTTCTCGACCTACGCGACCTGGTGGATCCGCCAGGCGATCGCCCGCGCGCTCGCCGACAAGGCGCGCACGATCCGCATCCCCGTGCACGTGGTCGAGAAGCTCAACAAGATCGGCCGCGCCGAGCGCAAGCTCGTGACCGAGCTGGGTCGCGAGCCCACGCCCGAGGAGATCGCCGATCACACCGGCATCGAGCCCGAAGAGGTCGAATCGATCAAGCGCTCCGCGCAGGCGCCGGTCTCGCTCGAGAAGCCCGTCGGCGACGAGGAGGAGTCCGAGTTCGGGCAGTTCATCGCCGACGAGCGGGCCGAGTCGCCCTACGAGCGGGCCGCGGAGATCCTCACCAAGGAGGCGCTCCGCGAGGCGCTCGAGAACCTCTCCTACCGCGAGCGGCGCGTGCTCGAGCTGCGCTATGGGCTCGGCGGCGAGCACCCGCGGACGCTCGACGAGGTCGGCCGCACCTTCAACGTCACGCGCGAGCGCATCCGCCAGATCGAGAACCAGTCGCTCAAGAAGCTGCAGTCGCTCGCTGAGGCTCAGAAGCTCCGCGACGTCGCGTGAGGCGGGTCTCGCTGGCCCTGACCGTCGCATTCGCGACGCTTGCCGCGAGCGCCGCGCCCGCCGGCGCCCAGGCGCCCCCCGGCGACTGGACGCTGGTCAACTCGGACGGGTACCGCCACTACGCGTGCAAGGTCAAGGCGAAGGACGACTGGCGCATCAAGACCGCGACCCGCTTCAACAACAAGCGCATGGAAAGCGACATCGGCGTGTACGCGGCCCTCGCCCGCGGCAGCAACCGGAACCTGGTCGCGGAGCGCACGTCGAACAATCGCGAGAACGGCTACATCCGCACGCTCTTGCGCGGCGCCGAGCTGTCGGACCGCCTGTGGATGCAGGCCGCGGCCTACGGCCCGGCGGAGCCGTGGAGCGACGGCTTCCCGGTTCGCAGGATCGTCCGCTGCGCGTCGGTCGCCTGAGCTAGGCAGCGTCCAGCCCACCCGGTTACGCCTCAAGCGCGGCGCGCCCCTGCCGATCCGAACTCTATGTTCGACATCGACGCCGCCCTGATGCGGGTGATCGAGATGGACGGCTCTGACCTCCATCTCAAGGTCCCCTCGCGCCCCGTCATCCGTCGCCATGGAAAGCTCGAGCCGATCGAGGGCTCCGAGCCGCTGCGGCCGGAGGACACCGAGGCCACGCTCTTCCACATGCTGACCGACGAGTCGAAGCTCGAGGCCTTCCGCAACGAGCGCGAGGTCGACTTCTCGTACTCGATCCCGGGCGTCGCGCGCTTCCGCGTGAACGCGTTCGTGCAGCGCGGCTCGGTCTCGCTCGTCTCGCGCGCCATTCCCTTCCAGGTCAAGTCGGTCGCCGAGCTGCTGCTGCCGCCGGTGATCTCCGAGATCGCCGACGAGGAGCGCGGCCTGATTCTGCTGACCGGCACGACCGGCTCCGGTAAGTCGACGACGCTCGCGTCGATGATCGACCACATCAACGAGACGTACTCGAAGCACATCGTCACGATCGAGGACCCGGTCGAGTTCCTCCACCGCGACAAGCAGTCGATCATCAACCAGCGCGAGGTCGGCGAGGACACCGCCTCCTTCGCGCGCGCGCTGCGGCGCGTCCTGCGTCAGGACCCCGACGTGATCCTCGTCGGCGAGATGCGCGACGAGGAGACGGTGCGCACGGCCCTGTCCGCGGCCGAGACCGGCCACCTCGTGCTGTCGACGATCCACACCGTCGACGCCACCGAGTCGGTCAACCGCATCATCGACTTCTTCCCGCAGGCGGAGCAGCGCCAGGCGCGCGCGATGCTCGCGGGGACGCTCAAGGCCGTGATCTCACAGCGGCTCGTGCGCACCCCCGACCGCCAAGGGCGTGTCGCGACCTGCGAGATCCTGCGCATGACCGGCCGCGTCCGCGACATGATCATGGACCCGAAGGAGACCGGGCGGCTGCCCGAGGTGGTCGCCGAGGGCGCCTACTACGGCATGCAGACCTTCGATCAGGCGCTGCTCTACCACGTGCAGGCGGGGCGCGTGTCGATGGACGACGCGCTCAAGGCCGCCACGCATCCGCACGACTTCAAGCTGCTCGTCTCCTCGGACGGCCAGCGCCACACCTCGGTGGAGTCGGTCTTCGGAGAGGATCTCGAGGACGGCGGCGACGAGGCCGCCGGGTCGGCGAACGGCGCCGAGCCGGCGATCAGCGGGAGCGGCGGCCCTGGCGGGCCGGCGTCACCTGCAGCCTGATCAGCTCCCGGCCTTCGAAGCTGACCTCGTCCGAGCGGTGAACGAGCTGGGGCTGTCGCTTCTTGAAGCGCGCCTTGATGCCGAGCGGGTTGCGCAGCTCGCGCACCGCGCCGGCGAGCTCACGCAGGCTGTGCGGCTCTCCGCCGCCGCCTGTCTCCCCGAATTCGATCACGAACACGTCGAACAGCGCCGAGACCAGCTCGTCCTCGAGCGAGGGCACGCCGCCGTTGCCCGCCAGGATCAGCGTGCGGAGGCCCGGGCGCAGGTCGCGCGGGACCTTGACCGGCACGCTCAGGGTGCGGCGACCGCCGTTGCGGCGCTGCAGCTCGAGCTTCACCGTGATGCGCTCGCCGCGGCGGACCCGCCGCGGGGCGCGGCTCCCCACGAGCACGTCGCTCTCGACGCCGGGGCGGGCGCGCACGTTCACCTGCACGCGCTCGATGTGCAGCGGGCTGAGGTCGTAGGACTCGACGAGCTCGGCTGCCGTGGTGAGGTCGAGCAGCGCGGCGTCGATCCCGAAGTACGGGTTGCAATATCCGATCGGCCGGCGCTGCTCGCGCACGTGGAAGCGAGCGCACACCGACAGCCGCGTCGGCCCAGCAGCACCGAGCACGGTGTCGACCGCCTGCGAGAGCCCGAGCGGGGCCACGAACGCCATGCCGGCGCCGAGACGGAGCGGACGCTCGTCGGCGAGCTCGGAACGCAGTGTGACCCTCCTGCCGGCGCCGTCGCGCGCCGTCACCTGGAGCGGGATCGACGCGGGCGGCGCGCCGACGCTGCCGGCGATCGCGGCGAATCCGTCACTCGTGATCGAGCCCTGCACGTGGCCGCCCGACGAGGCGAGCTTGTAGGTGATCGCGCCGTCGGCGATGCCGAGCGGGTTCTGGATGACGCTGAAGACGTACGCGTCGGTGAGGAACAGCGAGCGCCGTCCGCGGCCGTCGAGCGCGTGGCCGAAGGCCCAGATGCGGTCGCCGTCGCGATAGCTGACCGTGCCGACCGCGCCGATCGCGAGGTCGCCCGTCGAGATCGAGGCGGCCGCGGCCGCGCCCGGCACGAGCGGCGCCGGCTCGAAGCCTCCCATCGGCCCGGCCGGGGCCGCGAGCACGGAGGCGCCGGCCCGCTTGGCCGCACGTTCGAAGAGATGCAGGCCGCGACCCGACAGGCCGGAGACCGTGAGCGGCGCGGCGAGCGGGCGCGCGGCGCGCAGAAGCGCAGGGTCGCGACGGGCGGCGATCGGCGCGCGCGGCTGTTCGCGCAGCATCTCCTCGATCGGTGTGGCGAGCACGACGTGGTTGCCGTACTCGCCGATCGCCTCGGAGATGGCACCGGCGTTGCGGCCGTCGCAGAGGATCGGCGAGCCGGAGAAGCCGGGGCCGACCCCCGTCGCATCGACCGCCGGGCCCGAGACCCGCACGAGGAGGCGCGGCCCGCTGAGGCCGGACTCGGCCGCGATCACGTCGATGATCTCGACGTTGAACGAAGAGATCGCGGTCCCGCGGACAACGGAGAGGCCCGTGCAGGTCATGCCGGGGCGGACCTCTGCCAGCGGCAGAATCGGATCGGCGGCCGACGCGGGTGGCGCAGCCAGCAGCAGCACCGCGACGATCAGAAGGGCCCGGCGAGTCAAGGGGAGCGCAGGGTAGCGTGCGTCCCTCAGCTCGACGCCAGCAACCGAACACAGAAAAGGAGGCCACGTGCAGAGCACACTCGGTGAGTTTCAGGAGACGCAGTCGCAGCAGGCGTTCGCGCTCCAGAACTCGAAGCTTCTGAAGGTCAGTCTCGACCAGGTGACGATTCAGGCGAAGGCCGGCTCGATGGTCGCGTACCAGGGCCAGGTGGCCTTCGAGCACGCCGGCTCGGGGGGCATGAGCCGGATGCTGAAGAAGGCCGTGACGGGCGAGGGCACGAAGCTGATGAAGATGTCCGGGGCGGGCGAGGTCTTTCTCGCCGACACCGCCCAGGAGGTCCATCTGCTCTACCTCGAGAACGACGCGATCACCGTGAACGGCTCGAACCTGCTGGCGTTCGACGCCGGCATCGACTGGGACATCAAGAAGGTCGAGGGAGCCAGCGGCTTCGTGGCCGGCGGCCTCTTCAACACCGCGCTCCAGGGCAGCGGCTGGGTGGCGATCGTCTCCGACGGTCCGCCCGTGCTGCTCAACACCGGCGACGCGCCGACCTTCGCGGACCCGTCGGCCGCGATCACCTGGGCTTCGAGCGTCCAGACCGGCATCAAGACCGACATCAAGCTGAAGAACTTCATCGGGAAGAGCTCCGGCGAGTCGATTCAGATGTCGTTCGCGGGTCCGGGCTGGGTTCTCGTGCAGCCGAGCGAGGGACGCGTCCTGGCGGCCTCCGGCGGGGGCGGCGGCGGGCTGCTCGGCGGCATCTGAGCCTGGCTTTCCTTTACTTCAGTTCGTGAAGTCTTGCGGTAGCATGGCGTGTATGGGCGATCCAAGCTGCCCCGTATGCGCCACCGCGGACATCATCTGCGGCAAGTGGACGATCCTCGTGATCCGCGATCTCGCGGAGGGCCGCAGCCGCTTCTGCGAGCTCGAGCGCTCGCTCGCCGGGATCAGCCCGCGGACGCTGTCGCTGCGGCTGCGGGCGCTCGAGGAGCAGGGCATCGTCGAGCGCCACACCTTTCCCGAGGTCCCGCCCAGGGTCGAGTACTCGCTGACCCCGAAGGGCGTCGCGCTCGTGCCGCTGATCGATGACATGCGCCGCTACGGGCGCGAGTGGCTCGGAGTCGAGGACGGCCCCGCGGATGGCTCCTGCTCCACCACGCCCGCACGGGCGACCGTCGCCGCAGCCTGAGCGTCCCGTAGGCAGGACACCGGGCGCGTTCATCGAAATCGCGCCTCATGCGCAATCGTGCTCTCCACGACGCGCTGCGGGACTTCGCGCTCGAGGCCGCGGCGCTCCTCAGCGATGACCTCAAGGCGGGAGCGGAGGTCGAGTTCGACGTAGTCGACGAAGGCGACCGCCGCGGCCCCGTCCTCTACCGCTACCAGCCGCGCACCGGCGCGTTCATCGGCTGCCGCTGGGAACGGCTGCGCGAGCTGCCCGCCTGCCACCGCGCCTGCATGGAGCTGGGCGCGGGTGCCGCGAGCTGGCTGCGGGTCAACGGCCTGCGCGGCGAGCAGGCCGAGCCGGCGCTGCAGGCGATGCTCGAGCGGCTCTACGAGGACGCCACCAGCTTCGGCTTCCCCGAGGAGCGCTTCGAGCGCGTCTACAAGGAGGTCGAGACGACGCTCTTCCGCGACGCCGTGCGCGACCGCGTCGTCGCGCCGCTCGCGGGCGCCTGGATGGAGGCCGATCGGATCGACTTCGGCGCGGGGCTCTGCATCGTCCGCGGCGACCACGCCGACGCGCCACCCGAGGCGGTCTACCCGGAGGGCGGCGACGGCGCCCCGGCGGTGGTCTGCGTGCTCGACTGCGACATGGCGGCCGACCAGCGCCTCGGCGCGGGCGACGCCGACGCGCGCATGCGCGGCCTGGTGACCGCGCTGCGGCTATGGCGCTCAGGGTCGGTGAGCCTCGGCGCACCGGGCTGGCGGCGAACCGACCACGGCCGCTGGTCGGCGGTACCGGTGGGCGGCACCGGCGCCGGCCGCGGCAACGGCTGGCAGCTGCCGGCCGGCGAGGAGAAGGCGCTGCGCGAATTCGTGGCCGTGATCGAGGGCACCCGTCCCGGTGGCACGATCGCCTGGGCGCTCGCGCGCTTCGAGATGGCGTGCGAGCGCCCGCGCGACTCGGAGGCGCTCTCCGACCTGCTGCTCGCCCTGCGCGGCCTGCTCGACGCCACCGGCGACGCCGGCGAGGCGAGCCTCGCGCTGCGGGTGGCCGCGCTCTGCGCGGAGGAGGGCAGGCGCAGCGAGGTGCAGGGTCACATCGAGGCCGCCGTATCGCTCGAGCGGATGCTGATGGGCGGCGGCGGCCGCGTGCCGGACGGCTCGCCGGCGGAGATCGTCGAGCGGCTCGAGGGCTACGTGCGCGCGCTGCTGCGCGACGTCCTGTGCGGCTACCTCGACCCGGACCTGAAGATCGTTGCCGACGACATCCTGATCGAGTCGAACGAGGGGCCCTTCCCGGAGATCCAGGCGCGTGACCTGCGCGAGGAGCGGAGCGAGCGCTTCCAGCGTGAGCCGGAGCCGGAGCCCGAACCGGAGTTCGAGCCGGAGCCGGAGCTTCAGTTCGAGCCGAGCCGAGCCCGTGCCCGAACCCGAGCTTGAGCCCCACTACGAGCCTGAGCCCGATTACGAGCCTACGCCGGACTACGCGGCGGGGCCGGAGTACGAGCCCGAGCCGGCCGCCGTGGCGGCTCCGCTGCTGCTCGAGGAGGAAGAGATCGACACGTCCGAGATGGACCGCGTGGCGGTCTCGGAGCCGGAGCAGCAGCACCTCGACGGGGTGACTCCGTCGGATGACTGGGCGCATGACGACCCGGAGGATTACTCGGCGCCCGTTTAGGTCGGCGCTGGCCCCCACGCAGCTCTCGGTCCGAACGACAGGCTGGGGAAGGGGGTGTGGTCCGCGGGCCTTGGCTTCGCCGGCACTGTGGCGAGTTCGTGTCGCCAGACGACATCAACCTGCCACAGCGCGTAGATCGTGGCCGCCCCTCTTCGCCCTCGGTCGCGCGGAGCTCCGCCGGGTAGAACAGGAACCGTCCATCCGCCGCAGCCCTCGAGGTCATGCACGTCGTCGTCGATGTACGGGATCTCGATGATCGGCTTGCGCCCTAGGCGGCCCTTCAACGTCGCAAGATTCTCGCGGTCGCGCGCGGCCAGCTGACGCTCCTCGTCCCAGGTCCGCAGCACCTTGCGCGCCAGCGCGGGCTCGAGCAGCTCGCCTAGATCCGCGGTGGGGTCACCGGGCGGCGGCTTGGGGCGGACGCGGTTGGCGATGGCGCCTGCGAACGGCAGGCCGGCGTCCATCAGGCGGTGGTGGAACCAGCGCGCTTCCTCGATCGCGTCGGCGCCCGGTGAGGTCACGAGCACGAAGGCGGTGCGGCTGTCGGCGAGCAGCTCGTTCACGTGCCCGGCACGCTCGCGGAAGCCCTCGGTCATCGAGCCGAAGCTCGAGAAGAACGCCGACAGATCCTCGAGCAGGTCGATTCCGGTGGCGCGCCTCAGTCCCGAGAAGACGAGCCCGCTGCCGCGGCCCAGCACCTTCAGGCCGAACAGCCCGGGCGTGGTGAAGAACTGCAGCGAGCGCGAATCGATGAAGTCGGCCAGCCGCTTCGGCGCGTCGATGAAGTCGAGCGCGTTGCGCGTGGGTGGCGTGTCCAGCACGAGCAGGTCGTAGCGCCCCTCCTGGTGGAGCTCGTAGAGCTTCTCCATCGCCATGTACTCCTGTGAGCCCGCCACGGCGTTCGAGAGCTCCTGGTAGATCCGGTTCGAGAGCACGGCGTCGCGGGTGCGCTCGTCCGGCGCGTGCCACTCGACGATGTCGTCGAAGGTCCGCTTCGGGTCGAGCATCATGGCCCACAGCTCGCCCTCGACGTCCGCCTCGACGAGCCGCTCCTCGTTTCCGAGCTCGTCGAGTCCGAGTGAGTTGGCGAGCCGCTTGGCGGGGTCGATCGTCAGCACCACGACCTTCTTGCCGCGCGCCGCCATGCCGAGCGCGATCGCGGCGGAGGCGGTCGTCTTGCCGACCCCGCCCGAGCCGCAGCAGATGCAGACCTCCTTGCGCTCGAGCCAGGACTCGATCACAGCTTGCGCTCCAGCTCGGCCGACAGCCGCTCGAGCTCCTCGCGGCCGAGCTCCGGCTCGAAGATGCGCGGCAGCGTCGACACCGGCGCGCTCACCGAGCGCCGCAGGCGGCGCAGCTGGGCCCGCTCGGCGCGCGCGCGCCGGTGCTCCGAGAGGGCGGAGCGCACCGCCGCCCGAGCGGCGGCACCGCCGCGGGTGTCGAGCGACTCGAGCGCGCGCGCCTCGGCGGCGCTGAAGCGCGCGGGGTGGAGCGCGTTCACGACGATCGCGTCGACGTCCATCCCGAGCTCGGACTGCAGCCCGCGCTCGAAGTCGACGGTCTCGTTGACGGGCATCTCCTCGGGCAGCGCGGTCACCAGCACGCCGGTGGCTGAGCTGTCGTGCAGGAAGGTGTCGATCCGCTCGGCCTGGCTCGCGATCGGCCCGACCTTCGCGACCCCCGCGAAGGTGCGCGGCGCGCGCAGCATGGCGAGCCCGTGGCCGCTGGCGGGTGCGTCGACGATCGCGAGGTCGAACACCGAGCCGCCGGTGCGCCGCTCGAGCTGGGCGAGGTCCCAGATCTTGCCGATCGTGACCAGCTCGGTCAGGCCCGGCGCGGCGGCGGTGAGGTATTGGAAGATCCGGCTGCCGCCGAGCACGCCCGCGAGCGTCGAGGAGCGCAGCTGGTAGCCGAGCCACTCCTCCTTCGCGCGCTCCGGGTCGACCGAGACGGCGAACAGCCCGGGGGCCAGCTCGAGCTCCGAGTGGCCGATGTCGCTCGCCCCGAACATCGCCGCGAGCCGCTCCTGCTCGGCCACCTCGCACACCACCGTGCGCTTGCCGGCGCGCGCGGCGGCGAGCCCGAGCGCCGCGGCGACGGTCGTCTTGCCGACGCCGCCCTTGCCCGTCACGAGCACGAGCCGCTTGTCCAGTAGCGCAGGCACCGGACGACAAGAGTGAAGGATTCCGTTCAGACCGTGCGAATACGGCTCTCGTAATGACGCCCAAGGCCAAGGTCATCGCCTTCACCAACCAGAAGGGCGGCGTCGCGAAGACGACCACCACCCTCAACCTCGCCGCGGCATTCGTCGAGCGGGGCCACCGCGTGCTCTGCGTCGATCTGGACCCGCAGGGCAATCTGACGATGAGCCAGGGGATCGATCCGGATTCCCTCGAGGCGTCGATGTACGACGTGCTCGTGCACCAGCTCTCGATCCGCGAGGTGATCCGCAAGCGCGAGGTCGACGTCGCCTGCGCGTCGATCGACCTGGCCGGAGCCGAGATCGCGATGTCCACGATGATCGGCCGCGAGCGCGCCCTGAAGAAGGCGCTGGCGCCCATCCTCGAGGACTACGACTTCATCTTCATCGACACCCCGCCCAGCCTCGGGCTGCTCACGATCAACGCGCTGACGGCCTCCGACAAGGTGATCGTCCCCGTGCAATGCGAGTATCTGTCCATGCGCGGGCTGATCCAGCTCCAGAACACGCTGTCGATGGTGCGCGACGAGCTCAACCCGGACATCGAGATCGAGGGCATCCTGCCCACGCTCGTCGACAACCGCACCGTGCACGCGAAGGAGGCGATCGAGATCCTGGAGGAGAACTTCGGGGACCGGGTATTCGCGTCACGAATCAACAAGACCGTGCGGTTCGCCGAGGCGCCGGTCAAGGGCATGTCGGTGCTGAAGTACGACCCGGACGGGAAGGCGGCGTACGCCTACCGCCAGCTAGCGGAGGAGGTCCTTGCGAATGGCAAGCGGTAACAGGGCGAGCATGCGCGAGGGCCCCCTGGCGCAGCTCTTCCGCAAGACGGAGGATGACGCCCCGAAGGGTGCCGAGAACCGCAAGCCTGAGCAGGAGCCGAAGGCCGGCCGCCCGCTTCCCAAGGACGGGCCCGCGCCGCAGGCGACCCGGCACGTTCCCGAGCCGCAGGCTCAGGAGGAACCGGAGCTGAAGCAGGAGCTGCCGCCGCAGCGCAACCAGGCGGAGCGCATGACCGAGGCCGCCCGGCGCGCCGATGAGCGCGAGGCGCGCCGCCAGGAGCGCGAGCAGCGCTGGAGCCGCTACGAGGGCGTGCCGAGCCCGGAGGACCGGCTGCGCTCGGTCTTCTCCTCTGACATCCCGGAGAACATCCTCGAGCACGCGCCTGAGGCGCAGGGGCCGGTGGCCCCCGAGCAAGAGCCGATGATCAGCTCGATGTCTCAGGGCGTCACGGAGCCCATGCTGCGCGTCGTGGGCGTCGGCGGCGCCGGCGTCAACGCCGTCAACCGGATGATCGAGGCCCAGGTCGAGGGCGTCGAGTTCATCGCGATCAACACCGACATGCAGTCGCTCGAGGGCTCCGCCGCGCAGACGCGCGTCCACATCGGGAGCGACCTCACGCGCGGCCTCGGCTCCGGCTCGAATCCCGAGCTCGGCCAGGCGGCTGCGCTCGAGTCCTACGACGAGCTCAAGGGCTACCTCAAGGGCTCCGACATGGTCTTCATCACGGCCGGCTCGGGCGGCGGCACCGGCACCGGCGCGGCTCCGATCGTGGCGCGCATCTCGCGCGAGATCGGCGCGCTGACCGTCGGCATCGTCACGAAGCCGTTCTCGTTCGAGGGCGCGCGCCGCGGGGCGCAGGCCGACCAGGGCGTCGAGGAGCTCGCGCGCGAGGTCGACACGCTGATCGTGATCCCGAACGCGCGGCTCCTGTCCGTGCTCGACAAGTCGACCTCGATGGTCGAGGCCTTCCGCGTGGCCGACGACGTGCTGCGCCAGGGCGTGCAGGGAATCTCAGACCTGATCACGCTGCCCGGCCTCATCAACCTCGACTTCGCCGACGTCCGCACGATCATGGCCGGCGCCGGGCAGGCGCTGCTCGGCATCGGCATGGGGACCGGTGACCGCAGGGCGATGGACGCCGTCGAGCACGCGATCGAGTCGCCGCTGCTCGAGACCTCGCTCGAGGGGGCGCGCTCGATCCTGCTGTCGGTCACCGGCGGCCGCGACCTGTCGCTGTGGGAGGTCAACGAGGCGGCCAAGGCCGTCGCCGAGGCGGCCCACCCCGAGGCGAACATCATCTTCGGCGCGATGGTCGACGAGAAGGTCGAGGACCAGGTGTGGGTGACCGTCGTCGCGACCGGCTATGGCGACCGGCCGCTGCCGCGCGCGACGCCTCGCGAGCGCAGCATCCCGGCGGACGCCGAGCCGCGCGTGCGGCGCACCCGCGAGCGGGCCGCGACGCTCACCGACATCGACGTGCCGGAGTTCATCCCCCGCGGATGAGGCGCGCGCGCCGCTAGGCTCGCGCGACGATGAGAGGGGTCGTCGCCGCCGGCCATCCGCTGACGGCGCGAACAGGAGCGGACGTGCTCCGTGCCGGCGGCAACGCCGTCGACGCGGCGGTCGCCTGCGTGCTGATGTCGTTCGTCGCGGAGTCGCCGCTGACCGGCCCCGGCGCCGGCGGCTTCATGCTCGTGCACGTCCCTGACGGCGGCTCGCACCTGCTCGACTTCTTCGTCGCCGCGCCCGGGAAGGGGAGCGAGGACCGCGAGCCGGCCGCTCTGCTGCCTATCGACGTTCATTTCTCCGAGGACGCCATCCAGCGCTTCAACGTCGGCCCGTCCTCGTGCGGCGCCTACGGCACGACACTCGGGCTGGCCCAGGCGCTCGAGCGCTTTGGCAGCGTGCGGCTCGCCGACCTCACCGCGGCGCCGGCGCGCGCCGCGCGCGAGGGCGTCGAGGTCGTGCCGATGCAGGCCTTCCTGTTCCAGGTGCTGGAGCCGATCCTGCGCGCGACGCCCGAGTGCGAGGCGATCTACGCGCCCGGCGGCGAGCTGCTGCGCGAGGGCGACACCATCCGGCTGCCCGAGCTGGCGGGCCTGCTCGAGCGGCTCGGGGCCGAGGGGCCTGGATTCCTCTACACGGGCGACGTGGCGGCCGCCGCGAGCGACTGGGTGCTCGAGCGCGGCGGGCTGCTCACGCGCGAGGACCTCTCCTCCTACGAGGTGATCGAGCGCCCGCCCGCGCGCGTCGGCTACCGCGGGCGGGAGGTGCTCACCAACCCGCCGCCCTCCTCGGGCGGCATCCTGATCGCGGACGCGCTCGGGATCCTCGAGCGGCTCGAGCGGTCGACCGACGCCGACGTGATCGCCGAGGTGATCGCCTCCACCAACCGCGCACGCGACGAGGACTTCCTCGAGGGCCTCGCCACCGAGGGCTACCTCGAGCAGTTCCTCGCCAAGGAGGCGCTCGACTCGGTCGCGATCGAGCTGCGCTCGCGGCTCGGAAATACGACCCACATCTCGGTGATGGACGCCGACGGCGCCTGCGCCTCGGTGACCTGCTCGAACGGCTCGTGCTCGGGCGTCGTCGTGCCCGGCACCGGTGTCCACCTCAACAACATGCTGGGCGAGCAGGACCTGAACCCGCTCGGCTTCCATCGCCACACGCCCGGCGCGCGCGTGCCGAGCATGATGGCCCCGACCGTCGTCCTGTCCGCGGACGACCGGCCTGAGATGGCCCTCGGCAGCGCCGGCTCCAACCGGATCCGCTCGGCGATCATTCAGACGATCATCGGTGTGATCGACCACGGCCTGCCGGCCCAGGAGGCGGTTTCGAGCCCGCGCCTGCACGTCGAGGGCCGCGAGATCGACGCCGAGCCGGGCATGTCGGAGGGGCCGCTCGACCGGCTCGAGGCGGGCGGCTGGCGCGTGCGCCGCTGGAGCGAGCAGAACCTCTTCTTCGGCGGGGTCCAGGCGGTGGCGCGCAATCCGGACACGGGTGAGCTGACCGGCGGCGGCGACCCGCGCCGCGGCGGGGTGAGCGAGACCGTCGCGTAGTTCGACCGGGTGTCGAAAAGGGCTCCGGGAATCTCGGACAGCCGTCGAATGAGCTTCGCGCCCTTATTGCCGATCCTGAGTACATGGCGGAGCGGCTATCGGCGTTCGACGGATCCTTCCTCCGGGTCGAGACCTCGAACGCCCACATGCATGTGGCCTGGAGCGCCAGCTTCCGCGTCGCGCCGGGACGCCCGCGGCCGACGCTCGCCCGCCTGCGGCGCCACATCGACGCCCGCCTCGACCTCATCCCGCGCTTCCGCACCCGCCTTGCCTATCCGCTGCCGGGCATGGGCGAGCCCTTCTGGGTCGACGACCCGGCCTTCGACGTGTCGCGCCACGTCCTCGAGCTCGGCATGCCGAACGCCGAGCTCGACGACCGCCGCTTCGCGTTCCTCTGCGACCGCATCCTGTCCGAGCCGCTCGCTCGCGACCGGCCGCTCTGGGAGATCAGGCTGGCGCCGCGGCTCCAGGGCGAGCGCTGCGGCATCCTCGCGCGCATTCACCATGCGCTCGTCGACGGCAGGTCGGCGCTCGAGGTCGCGCTGCTCCTGCTGGACACCGACCCGGACGCCGCCACCGGGCTGCCGGCGCGCTGGCAGCCGAGGCCCGCGCCGGGTAGCGCGCGTCTCGCCGCCGGGGCGATCGCATCGGGCGCCGGCGAGTCGCTGAGAGCTGCGCGCTCGGCGGTCCGCATGGCCGGCGAGCCCCGCTCGTCCGCATCCCGGCTCGCGGGGACGCTACGGCGCGCGGCGCTTGCGGCCGGCGAGGACCTGCTGCGGCCCGCGCCGTCGTCGGCGCTGAACGCGCGCATCGGCCCGCGCCGGCGGCTCGTGCGCCACACGGTTCCGATCGAGGACGTGCTGATCGCCAAGCGCCGCCTCGGCGTGACGCTCAACGACGTCTGCCTCGCGATGGCCGCCGGCGGTCTGCGCCGGCTGGCGCTCGCGCGCGGCGAGTCGCCGCGGCCGCTCAAGGCGATGGTGCCCGTGAACGTCCGCGGCGAGGGCGAGGACGCGTCGCTCGGCAACCGCATCTCGTTCGCCTTCATCGACCTGCCGCTGGACGTGGCGAGCCCTCAGCGCCGGCTCGCCCGCATCCACACGGCGACGGCCGCCTTCAAGCGCGGCGGCAAGCCGGCCGGCGCGGGGGCGGTGCTTCGGAGCGCTCGGCCTGCTGCCCGATCCGCTGCGGGGGGTGGCGGCGAAGGCGGTCGCGCACCCGCGGGTCTACAACCTGACCGTCTCGAACATCCCGGGTCCGCGCATGCCGGTGTACATGCTCGGGGCCGAGCTGCTGGAGGCCCACCCCGTGGTGCCGATCGCCGAGGGCCACGCCCTCTCGATCGGCATCTTCAGCCACGGCGAGCAGCTGGGCTTCGGCCTGTATGCAGACCCGGAAGCCTTCCCGCAGGTCGACGACCTGCCGGCAAGCCTCGGCGTCTCCCTGCGAGAGCTCCTCCTTCCCCGGGGGGCGACGAGGACGGGGGACCGGCCGCGCGGGCGCGGCCGGTCCCCCGCTTCAAAAGTCGTAGCGGTCTGAGGACCGCCGAGCGGGGATGATCCCCGCTCGTGACCGAGGCAAACAGACGCTGGTGGACCCTGGGCGGCACCTGCATGGGCCTGTTCGTGCTGATGCTCGACTCGACCGTGATCAACGTCGCGCTGCCGGATATCGCCCGCAGCCTCGACGCCTCGACCGCCGGTCTGCAGTGGGTCGTGAACGCATACCTGCTGGTGCTGGCGTCGTTCGTCGTCAGCGCGGGCCGGCTCGGCGACATCGTCGGACGCCGGCGGGTGTTCGTGCTCGGCATGGCAGCGTTCGCGGGCGGCTCTGTGGTGGCCGCGCTGTCGGGCTCGGAGGAGGTGCTGATCGCAGGGCGCATCCTGCAGGGGATCGGCGGCGCAGCCCTCCTGGGACTGTCGCTCGCGATCGTCTCGACCGTCTTCCCGGCCGCCGAGCGCGCTCGCGCGCTCGGTATCTGGACCGGGGTGTCGGCGCTCGCGCTGGGCATCGGACCCCTGGTCGGCGGCGCCCTGGTCGACGCGGTCAGCTGGCGCTGGCTGTTCTGGCTCAACCTGCCCTTTTGCCTGCTCGGCGTGGCGCTCGTGCTCGCGTCGACCGACGAGCAACGCGACGAGACCGCAGGGTCCCGGATCGACATCCCCGGCGTCGTGACCGTGGGGCTGGGGCTGGCAGCGATCGTGATCGCGCTCGTCGAGGGCAAGGTGTGGGGTTGGACCTCGGTCGCCACGCTCGGCTTGTTCGCGACGGGCGTAGCGCTGCTGGTCGCGTTCTGGTTCATCGAGCACCGCGTCCGCTGGCCGATCGTCGAGTTCGACCTGTTTCGCAACGGCCCCTACTTCGGGGCCAGCGCGGCCGGCTTCTGCCTGGTCGGCTGTTACTGGGGCCTGATGTTCCTGCAGCCGCAGTACCTGCAGACCGCCCTCGGCCACAGCGCCCTGGGAGCAGGCGTGCTGATCCTGCCGGTGACGGCGCCGATGATCGTGATCTCGCCGCTCGGCGGCCGCCTCATCGGGCGTTTCGGCGTCCGCCCGCTGATGACCGTCGGCATGGCGCTCGGCACGGCGGGGCTGGTCGTGCTCGCCCAGGTCGACAGCGGCAGCGACTACGCGCTGCTGTTCCCGGGCTATCTGCTGTTCGGGCTCGCGCTCGGCTTCGTCTACGCGCCGATGTCGACTGCGGCCATGACGGCCATGCCGCCGGCGAAGGCCGGCATCGCGGCGGGCGTGCTCGGGATGAACCGCGTCCTGGCCGGTGCGATCACGCTCGCGGCGGCCGGCGCCATCTTTCAGGCGGTCCTCGACGACGACCGCCACGCGGGCGAGGCCGATCCGGCGGCGTTCGCGTCAGCACTGTCGAGCTCGATGTGGCTGCTCGCCGGGCTGTGCGCGATCGGCACGGTCCTCACCTGGGCGTTCGTGCGCACGAGCGACGAAGCGGTCGTCCCCGAGCACGGGCCGCATCGTCACTTCCACCTGCCGTGGGTCGCCGATTGACGGTCAGCGGCGGCGGACGAACGTCAGCCCGTCGGCCACCAGCACCATCACGCTGTCGACGCGCTCATCGGCCGTCACGTGGTCGTTCAGCTCGTCCATGATGCGCTCGCGCTCGTCCTGCGGGTCGGTGACCGAGCCGCGCAGCAGCACGTTGTCGATCAGGAGCAGGCCCCCGGGAAGCATGCGCGGGACGAGCTCCTCGTAGTAGTCCGGGTATGCGGTCTTGTCCGCATCGAGGAAGGCGAAGTCGAAGGTCGGCTCGGCCGGGAGGGCCCGCAGCGACTCGAGCGCGGGGCCCACGATGATCTCCACTCGATCCGCGACCCCGGCGTCCTCGAGGTTGCGGCGCGCGACGTCCGCGTACTCCTGTTCGAGCTCCAGGCAGGTCAGCCGGCCACCGTCGGCGAGGCCGCGCGCAATCGAGATGGCGCCGTAGCCCGTGAACGTGCCGAGCTCGATCGCCCGGCGGGCCCCGACGAGCCGCGCGAGCATGGTGAGCAGGCCGGCCTCGTCCGGGGTGGTCGCCATCTGGGCCAGCGGCATCTCCGCGGTCTCGCGCGCAACGCGCTCCAGCACCTCGTCCTGGCCGGCGTGCCGGGCGAGGTAGTCGACGACCTCCTGAGTGACCTCTGTCTTGATGAGCGCCATGCGCGAGCTCAGGTTGGCAGATGCCCGTTCCCGCGCGCCCGCTCGGCGGCGAACTCCGCGAGGCGGATGCGCTCGAGCGCCTCGGTGAACAGGGTGTCGAGCTGCTCGAGCCGGCCGCGCTCGGAGCGGAGCTCCAGCAGCTCCTGCTTCGCGGCGGGCTCCACGTCGAGCGTCGCCGCCATCCCGTAGGCGTCGAGCTGCGAGAGCGCATCGTCCTCGGGCCGCGACTCGGTGAGCTCCTCGACCAGGTCGGCATAGCGCCGGCGCGCGTTGTCGGCCGCCTCGGCGTCGGCGCTGTCGCCGTCGTCGAGGACCTCGATGTCGCCGGCGGGGTACGGGAGGTCCTCGATCTTGCGCAGCAGCCGGAACGGCTCGGTGCCCTGGACGAGGATGTTGAGGCGGCCGTCCTCGAAGCGCTCGAGCACGCGCGAGATGCGCGCCGAGCAGCCGGTTTCCTTCAGGCCGTCGTCCGAGAGCCAGATGATCCCGAACTCGCTCTCCCCGTTGAGGCACTCGTCGATCATCAGCTTGTAGCGGTCCTCGAAGATGTGCAGCGGGACGAGCTCCTGCGGCAGCAGCACGAGTCCGAGCGGGAAAAGCGGGAAGCGCTCGATCGTGCGGGTCATGGATATCAGGCTACCGTCGGGGCCGATGACGGCTCTGCTGTGGCTGACGAGGGACCTGCGCGCGCACGACCACCCGGCCCTGCGCGCCGCGCTCGACCGGCACGAGCGGGTGGTGCCCGTCTTCTGCTTCGACCCGCGGCTCCTGAACGGGCGACACGCGTCCGCGACGCGCACGCGCTTCATGCTCGACTGCCTCGAGGAGCTCGACGAGCGGCTCGGCGGGATCGTCTTCCGGGAGGGCACGCCCGAGCGCGAGCTCCCGGCTCTGGCGGGCGAGCTCGGGGCCGAGGCGGTCCATGCGAGTGCCGACGTGGGCCCGTTCGCGCGCCGTCGCCTCGACGCGGTCCGGCGCGCGCTCGACTGCGAGCTCGTGCTGCATCCGGGCATCGCGGCGGTCGACGACCTGGGAGCGATCCGCACCGGCGCCGGCAAGCCGTACACGGTCTTCAGCCCGTTCCACCGTTCCTGGCTCGAGGAGCCGCGCCGCGAACCGATCGGGGCGCCGCGCACGCTGCGCGGCCTCCCGTCGGGCGTGCGCAAGGGGCGGCTGCCGTCGCTCGCGTCGCTCGGGCTCGAGGGCGAGCTGGACCAGCCGCCGCCCGGCGGCGAGCAGGCCGCCCGCAAGGCGCTGTCCGGCTTCCTGCGCGACGGCGTGCGCAGCTACGAGGACAAGCACGACGCGCTGGGCGCCGACGCCACCTCGCGGCTGTCGCCCTACCTTCACTTCGGCTGCATCTCGCCGCGTGAGATCGAGGAGCGCCTGCCCGGCGGCGCCGGCCCCGAGGCGTTTCGGCGTCAGCTCTGCTGGCGCGACTTCTACGCCCACGTGCTGCTCCACTTCCCGCGCAACGCGCGCTCTGAGTTTCAGGAGCGCTACCGCGGCTCGATCTCGTGGAGCCGCTCGGAGAAGAGCTTCGACGCCTGGCGGGACGGCCGCACCGGCTATCCGCTCGTGGACGCTGCGATGCGCCAGCTGCGCAGCGAGGGCTGGATGCACAACCGCGGCCGGCTGGTGGTCGGCTCGTTCCTGACGAAGCACCTCGGCATCGACTGGCGCTGGGGCGAGCGCTGGTTCATGCGCATGCTGGTCGACGGCGATCAGGCGAACAACAACGGCAACTGGCAATGGATCGCGTCGGTCGGCGTCGACCCGCAGCCCTTCTTCCGGCGCATCTACAACCCCACGCTGCAGATGCGGCGGCACGACCCGGAGGGGCGCTACGTGCGCCGCCACGTCGAGGAGCTGCGCGAGGTGCCCGACGAGTACCTCGCCGAGCCCTGGACGATGCCCGCCCAGGTCCAGGAGGCATGTGGCTGCGTGATCGGCACGGACTACCCGGAACCGATCGTCGACCATGCTGAGGCGCGCCGCGCCGCCTTCGACCGCTACGGGGGATAGACGTCCAGGCATCCGGCCACCGGCTAAGCCGCAGACCTGTGCCGCCGATAGAGGGCACATGTCCATCGAGGTGACCAACGGTCTCCCGGTGAGCGCCGACAACGGCGTGACTCTCGAGCTCACGCTGGCCGAGGCCGAGGCGGTCAAGTTCTGGCTGCTCAAGCCGTCGGCGGACGGAAGCGCCGCCATCGACGACGAGAATGCGAAGTCGGTGATGGTGAAGCTGGGCGCCAAGCTGGATTTCATCCAGGGCGTGCAGCAGGTCCGCGACGAGCTGGAGCATTCTGGCTTCGCCACCGAGAGCATGAGCGACGAACAGGTCGCTGAGCTCGGTAGGCGGATCGCCGAGTCCCCGATTCGCCGCTTCTCCGGAAGCTAACCCCCACACAACTGACCACGACCCGGCGCGGGTGCGGCGCGGCATCCGCCGAGCCGCCCCGCCAGGGTCGACCCCTGCCCGCTACCGTCGCCTGATGGCGACAGCCGCTTCGAAGGCGGTCCCGGCAGGGCCCGCGCACGTGGCGGTGGTGTCGTTCCTCGCCGCACGCGCCGCGCCCAGCGGCGGCTTCTGGATCGCCCTTGCCGGCGGCGTCGCGCTCGCGCGCGTGGCCCAGCGCCGCGGTGCCCGGCCCGGCTTCGGCGCGAGCATCGCCGCGATGCTCGAGACGGTCGCGATCATCGGCCCGGCCCGCTTCGGCATCCCGTTGACGCAGGCGATCACCGCGCCGCTGCTCGGCCGCCTCGAGGCGCGCGGCTGGCGGCCGCTGCCGCAGGTCGTCGTCTGCGCGCTGCTGCGCATCCTCCACAACGGCGTCACGACGGCCTTCTTCATCTGGGTCATCACCGGCGGGCTCGATGCCTACGCCGGCACCTACGACGCGATCGGCCGGCGCGTCGGGATCGAGGTGGGCACGGCGGACGCCCTCGTGCTGACGGCGATCGGCCTGCTGATCTGGGGCGTGTTCGCGAGCGTCGTGCAGGTGCTCGTCTATCGCCGCGGGCTCGCGCAGTGGCCCGAGGAGGGGGACGCGGGCTTCGTCGACGGCGATATACGCCGTCAAGGCAACGCGCATGAGGCGGCTGCGCGCAGGCGCTTCGACCCGCGCGCCATCACCATCACCGCCGCCATTCTCTTCGTGGTCCTCCTGGCGAGCACGGAGTGGATCGTTCTGGGCACGGTGGCGCTCTTCCTGACGGCCGCCTGGCTCGTCTCGAAGCCCGATCGCGAGCCGCTCCCGACCGGCCTGCTGTTCGCGGCGATCCTCGCCCTCGGCGCACTGATCTTCGCGCTCGGCGGCGGACTCGGCATCGAGGTGGCGCTGCGGCGGGCTCTGCGCGCCGCGCTGATCGTGATGGTCGCCACCTGGCTGCGTGCCGCGGCGGGCGCGGAGGGGCTGCGCGAGGTGTTCAGGCGCGTCCTCGGCCGGCTGCGCGCCATCCCGTCGCTGCCCGAGGCGGCCGACGTCCTCGACCGGATCGCCGCCGAGGGCCGGCTCGCCGCGGCTGCACGCTCGCTCGGCGAGCAGCTGCGGGAGGTGCCGCTGCGCCCGGTCCCGTTCTGCGACGCCGTTCTCGCCTGGGTCGTAAGCGAGGCGCGGGCGTTCCGCCCGCAGCCGCCCGAGGCGCCGGCGCGGCTCGCGCTGCGGCCGCTTGACGTGCTGCTCGTCGTCCCGGTGGCGAGCGCGCTCGCGGCGCTAGCCCTGGCCTAGTTCTGCTCGGACAGTCCGCACTCGTCGCGGATGAACTTCTGAACCTTCGTGCCCGCCTTCTGGGTCTCCTGGAGGTCCACCTCGGACGCGTCCTGCGCGTCCCAGGCGTCCATCACCGTCTTCCACTCCGCGGAGATGTCCTCCGGCGGCTCGACCTTCTGCAGCTTGTCGATGGCGTTCTGGAACGCGTCCGCACCGCCGCCGCCCTGGCTCGTGAAGATCGTCTTGACCTCCTCGCAGAAGGAAGCGGTGCTCACGCCGCCGCCACCGCACCGCCACCGTCGTCGTCATCGTCACCGCACGAGGCGAGCACGCCGACGACCGCGAGCAGCGAGGCGAGGGCGGCGAACCGCGCGAACAGCGGACGGCGGTGGGCGATGAGGTGCATGGTTCTCCTTAGGAGGGTGAGCGCGCCGAGACGAGCAGGTTGTAGAACAGAGCTGCGGGGAGCCGTGGTTCGAGCAGGGAGCGGTCGAGCGTCTGCAGCAACAGGTAGCCGCGATAGGCGTAGACGCGCCAGGCCCAGGGGATCTCCTCGGGCTGGGCGCTCGCCTCGAGCGTGCGGTTCGCCCAGCCGAACAGCGACGCCGCCAGCTCCTCGCCGCGCACGCGCACGCCTATCAGGCCGGCGCCCTCGGCGTGCGCCTGCAGCGCCGCCGGGGTGAAGGCGTGCACGTCCACGACTCGCTCGAGCCGCTCCTCCTCGGTCCAGCCCCCCGCGCCGTTTCCGTTGCTGCGCTCCGACGCGCCCATGAGCGCGCGCCACAGCGGCGAGACGGCGCGCGCGCCGCGCTTCGGCAGCGCCGCGATGCGATCGCCGTGGCGCGACGGCTCTCCGCAGAAGGCCAGCGCCCCGCCGGGCCGCAGGACGCGCCTGAACTCACGGAAGGCCGCGTCGAGGTCGGGCAGGTGGTGGAGCACGGCGTGGCCGAAGACGAGGTCGAACGAGCCGTCCTCGAAGGGCAGCTCGGACGCCTCGCAGGCGGCCGTCTCGACCTGCTCGCCCAGCTCCTGCGCCGAGCCCTCGAGCGCACGCAGCATTCCGGGTGAGATGTCCGTGGCCACCGCCTCTTTGATCACCCCGGCCCGCAGCAGGTTCAGCGTGAAGTAGCCCGTGCCGGCGCCGATCTCGAGCGCACGGCCGTAGTGGCCTGGGGCATGGCCGAGCGCCTTGCGCAGCTTGCCGGTGACCTGCGCCTGGCCGACCTCGTCGTAGTTGATGCCCCACTTCGAGTCGTAGTGCAGCGCCGCCAGGTCGTGGTAGCGCACGTTGGCGTCGAGGATCTCCGTTTCCGACTGCGGCATGGCCGCCGGAGAGTAGTAGCTAGCCTCACCCCGCCGATGCAGGAGACAGCCCAGAGGGACCAGCCGGCGGGCGTCCCGCCGCTAGAGCTGACAGGCGAGCGCACGCTGCCCGACGTCCCCGCCGAGAACTACTGGTTCCGGCGCCACCTGGCGGTCTACGAGTGGGTGGCGGAGCGCTGCGCCGGCCTCGACGTCGTCGACATGGCCTGCGGCGAGGGCTACGGCGTCGACGTGCTCGCGCGGCGCGCGCTCCACGTGACTGGAGTGGACGCGAACCCCGAGGCGCACGAGCACGCGCGGCTCAAGTACACGCGCCCCGGCGTCCGCTTCGTGCGCGACCTGGTCGAGAGCTACGGCGAGCCCTGCGATGCCGTCGTGTTCCTGCAGACGATCGAGCACGTCGAGGATCCGGCGGCCGTGCTGCGCCACTTCCGCTCGCTGCTGCGCCCGGGCGGCTGCGCGTACGTGTCGACGCCGAACCTGCTCACCCTCGCCCCGCCGGGAGCGGCGAAGTCGGACAACCCGTGGCACCTGCGCGAGTACCGCGCCGAGGAGTTCCGCCGCGCTGTGCGAGGGCGTGTTCGGCCGGGTCGAGCTGCTCGGCCTGTACCACGCCCGCGTGTTGCGGGCCCACGAGCTCGCGCTGCAAGCCGGCTGGGACCGCGTGCACCCGGCGCTCGGGATCACACGGGCGTTCTACGACCGGTTCACGCCGGCGATCTCGGCGCGCGACTTCGTCCTGCGGCCGGGGCCGCTCGAGCGCGCGCTCGACTTCGTCGCGGTCCTGCGGCCGTGAGCGACTCGGCCCGCCCCGGCGCGCTCGCCCTCGTCCTGCACTCGCACATGCCCTACGTCGAGGGCTTCGGCACCTGGCCCTTCGGCGAGGAATGGCTCTGGGAGGCGGTCGCGTGCGTGTACCTGCCGCTGCTCGACGTGCTCGACGGCGCGCCCGTGACGGTGGGTCTGACGCCCGTGCTCTGCGACCAGCTCGAGTCGATGCGCGGCGAGGCGGGCGAGCGCTACCTGCGTTTCCTGCGCGAGGTGCGCGCAACGATTCACGAGGAGGATGCCGCCGGGCTCGACGAGGGCGGCGAGCCGGTGCTCGCCGCGGAGGTCAGGCGCGCCGCCGGCGACTACGCCTTCGCCGAGCGGGCCTTCGAGGCGCGCGGCCGCGATCTGCTGCGTGCCTTCCGCTCACTCGACGGCGTCGAGCTGTGGACGTCCTCGGCCACGCACGCGCTGCTGCCGATGCTGGCGACGGACGCCGGCCTGCGGCTACAGCTCGCCACCGGCGTGGCCTCGCACCTGGCGCGCTTCGGCGGCTGGTCGGGAGGCCTCTGGA
>CAWFZK010000004.1:0-63183 GCA_963820315.1 uncultured Thermoleophilaceae bacterium
TCATCCAGCTCGAGATGGTCGACAGCATCGGCTAGGCGACTGCGCGCCGCGGTCATGCGCGCTGGGTGGAAACGCCGCCCAGGCGCGACCAGAATGGCGTGATGCAAGCGGGAGCGATCGGCGAGCGGCTGCGCGGCCTCGAGAGCGTCACCGACTCAGCGCTCTCCTATCTCCCGCTGGAGGAGCTGCTCGGCGAGCTGCTGCGCCGGGTCGTTGAGATCCTCCAAGCGGACACCGCCGCGATCCTCCTGCTGGAGGACGACGGGGCCACTCTCGCCGCCCGCGCAGCAGAGGGACTCGAGGAGGAGGTGCGGAGTGGTGTGCGGATTCCGGTGGGACGTGGCTTCGCCGGCCGCATCGCCGCCACGCGGCAGCCCGTTCGCATCGCCGATGTCGCAACAGCGGACATCGCCAACCCGATCCTGCGCGAACGCGGGCTGAAGTCGCTGCTCGGCGTCCCGCTGCTCGTCGAGGGGACTGTCATCGGCGTGCTCCACGTGGGGACGCTGCAGCCACGCGACTTCAGCGACGACGACGTCCAGGTGCTGCAGCGCGCCGGCGACCGCGCCGCACTCGCAATCTATGGCCGTTTGACCGAGCGTGAGCGCGGGCTCGCCGAAGCCCTGCAGCGCAGCCTCATGCCGGGTCTGCCCGCGGTGCCGGGGATGCGGCTCGCGGGCCGCTATCTCCCCGCCGCCTCGGCCCACCTCGGGGGCGACTGGTATGACGCCTTTCCGCTGCCGGGCGGCCAGCTCGGCCTGGCGATCGGCGACGTCGTGGGGCGCGGCTTCCAGGCCGCAGCGCTGATGGGCCAGCTTCGCAGCGGACTGCGCGCGTATGCCACGCAGCATCTCGGCCCGGCCGAGGTGCTCTTCGGGCTCAGCGGGCTGGTCCGCCAGCTCGCTCCGGCCCACAGCGCGACCGTGCTCTACATGGTGCTCGACCCCGAGTGCGGCGAGGTGACCGCGTCGGGCGCCGGCCACCCGGCGCCGCTGCTTGTGCCGGATGGCGGCGATGCCCGCTTCGTGGACATGCCCGGGAGCGTCCCGCTCGGAACTGTGAGGCTGCCGCGCTACGTGAACGTCACGATCGACCCCCCGCAGGGCTCGACCCTCGTCCTCTTCTCCGATGGGGTGGTGGAGCGCCGGGGCCAAGACCTCGAGCCGCGCTTGGAGGAGCTGCGCCAGGCGGCGAGCGGCGCGGGCCGCGACCCCGACGCCGTCTGTGAGGCCATCGTCGCCGCGTTGCTCGCCGACGGGTCGCGGCTCGACGATGCGGCGCTGCTCGCGGCGCATACCGAGCCCATATCGACCTCGCTTTCGCTGTCGGTGCCGCCGCAGATCGATTCGCTGCCGATGGTGCGGCGCGTCCTGCGGAGGTGGCTTGTCGAGCAGGGCGCTTCCGACCGCGAGGTCGAGGAGATGACCCTCGCCTGCTCCGAGGCCTGCGCGAACGCGATCGAGCACGCGTATTCCCCTCCGGCCGGGCGCGTGAAGTTGAAGGGAGAGGTGCTGGGCGACCGCACATTGGTCCTCGAGATCCGTGACTACGGGCGCTGGCGACCGCCGCGCGGCGCGCAAAGGGGGCGTGGAATGCAGCTGATGCGCGGTCTTGCGGACGCGGTGGAGGTCATGCCGCACGAGGACGGCAGCTCGGTGCAGCTGCTTCGCAAGCTGGGGGACGGGCCGGCCTGATGGGCCCACTCGACCTCAACCCGCATGGCGAGTTGCTCGTCGGACGGCTCAGCGGCGAGGTCGACATCTCCGATGTGCCCGTCATTCGAGACCGGCTCTACCGCGCCCTGGACAATCAGGGCGGCGGGCTGCTGATCGATCTCTCCGAGGCGACCTACATCGACAGTGCCGTCGTGAATCTCCTGTTCGAGCTTGCCGACCGCCTCGGGACGCACCAGCTTCGGCTGGCGGTCGTCGTCCCAGAGGGCGGGCTGGTGGACCGGGTCCTCGCGATCGTCGACATCGGATCGGTCGTGGACGTCCACCGGCGCTTCGACGACGCGATCCGCGCGCTGGGCGCCGACCCCGGCTAGCCCACTAGCAGGGCACTTCCTTCTCGGCCCGCTGCGTGTCCCCGGTGACGTCGGTGAAGTCGACGATCGCCGTCCGGGTCCGGCCGTTGCAGCCGATCGCCGAGCCGATCTTCAGCGGCCGGGACTTGCCGCGGACCTTCACGGTGCGCGTCTTGCTCGTGATCGTGAAGGTGGCGCCGACGACCGAGTTGAGCACTCCCGTCACCGGCTCGAGCAGGGTGTCGGGAACCGTGAAGCGGAGCGCCGTGGAGCGGACGCCGTCGATCTTGATCGGCACGTAGCGCACCCGGATCGAGGTGTGGATCGAGATCGCGCACTGGGGCGCATCCGAGCCGGCGGGCGGGGCCGGCGGATCGCCGTCCAGGCGCAGCGCCGCGCCGTCGCCCAGGTTGTAGAAGTTCATTCCGAGGTTGCAGCGCAGGCTGTCCGCGATCGAGGTGTTGTCGGCCGCCCCTGCGAGGTTGCGGGCAAGGCCGCCGCCTACGCGGGCGTTGCCACATGCCCGCTTGACCGCCGCCAGCGACTGCTGGAGCGCCTTGGAGAACTTGCACTTCGGGAACTGCTTGCCGAAGTCGACGACGCCCTCCGCGGCGAGGCTGAACTGCTCGGTCTGCACCGGCCGCTGCGTCGGATCGTCGGCGTTCTCGATCTCGAACGTCATCTTCAGCGTCTTGCCGAGCGGTTTGGCCGCGCTGCCGTCGCCGAGCGGAGTCCCGCTCGCCTTTGTGATCGTCTGGGTGTTGGCGGCCATCGCCACGCCCACGGCGAGGGCGAGCGACGCGACCACGACGGCGGAGATGATGCGCAGCTTGGGCATGGCGGACAGAATAGATACGTTCGCGTTTCCGTGCTTCAGTCAGCTGCAGAGCGGATCAGTTAACCCCTGAAAACGCGGACTGGAGAACATCGACGATCCGCCCCGCGTGCTGGCGCGCGTGCGGGTGGTCGGCGTCCAGGTCGGCGAGGCTCATGCCGGCCAGGTCGGGGGAGGCGATCAGCGGCTCGAGCAGCTCCGCCAGCTCGGCCCAGCTGAGCCCCTGCGGCTGCGCGTACGAAACGGCGGGCAGCTCGCGCTCGTCGAGAGCGTCGAGGTCGACGTGCAGCCACACCGGACGGCCGCGGGCCGCCGCGAGCGTGGCCCAGGCGACGCGGCCCGCGCCGCGCCTGCGCAGCTCCGGGGCAGTCGTCTGCTCGACCGCATCCGGCACGAGGGCGAGCTCTGCGGCCACGTCGCTGTCGAGCTCGGCCGGCCGGTGGCCGATCAGCGCGACGTGCTCGGGCTCGACCATCGGAGTCTCGCCCGCGAGCTCGGTGAGCTCGGGGTGGCCGCGGCCGAGCACGACAGCGAGGTCCATGTCGGCTGCCTCGCCGGTGGGCGAGGTCTTGCCATCGAGCGCGTCAGGGTGGCCGTCGACCATCCACAGGGCGAGCGGGCCGCAGGCAATGCGAGCACCCGCAAGCGCACCCGGCAGCAAGCTGCAGTCGCCGCCCAGCACGAACGGGCGCTCGCCGCGCTCGAGCGATGCGGACACCGCGTCGCGCAGGGATCGCGAGGCGCCGGCCAGCTGGGCCGCGGCGATCACACCGGACCCCGGGTCGCGCGCCGGGTCCCGCAGCGGAGCCACGACGTCGCCGGCATCGGAGAGGCCGAGCCGCTCGGCGAGCCTCGCCTGCCGCAACAGCTGCGGCGCACGCTCCTCGCCACGGCTCGCCCCGGAGGAGTCAAGCGGTGCGCCCAGGAGCGTCCAGGGAGCCGGCATGCCCGGCCTATTGTGGCGGGCCGAAAACGCCAGCGGCCCCCGCCTCGGCTGGGAGGCGGGGGCCGCTGTACTTCAGCGCTTCAGGAAGGTCTTACTTCTTGCAGCTGACGCTGCGCGAGTCGCTGAGCTTGCCGTCGGTGACGACGTTCTCGAACTTCAGCGTCCACTTGCCGCCCGAGCAGCCGGTCGACTCGATGGCGCCGCGGGTCTTGCCCTTGACCTTGGTCGTGCCGTTCAGGCCGAAGCTGAGGGTCTCGATCGCCGACGGAACGTTCGGCAGCGGCTCCTGGATCTGCGACGGGATCGCCACGTTGATCACGTTGTTCTTGACCTTGCCCTCGAGCATCACGCGGATCGACAGCGGCACATCGGCCTTGAGGAACAGGCCGAGGTTGCCGGAGGTGGTCACGAACGCCGTGACGTCGATCGGCTCCTTGGTGCCGAGCGCCGTCGCGTCAACATGACCCGAGCCGATCTTGGAGCCCTTCGGGCAGACCTTGTCGGTCTTCTGCTGAATTGGCCTTTGAAACCGAGCAGCGCTTGCTCGATGCCCACGCCTTGCCGTTCCACTTGAGGCCCTTCGGCAGCGTGATCTTCAGCGCGGTCGAGGTCGACGCCTGACCGGTGCCGCTCTTCGTACCGCCCTTGACACCCAGCTTGAGGGTCACAGGCTTCGGCTTCTTCGACGTGCCGCTCTTGGCGGGAGTAGCCGAGAACTTGGTCAGGTCGAACGTCGAGTCGTTGATGTCGGCGTACGCGACACCGACCATTGAGAACGCGAACGCGCCAGTGAGCACGGCCGCGAGGGTCTTCTTCCGCATCAGGGGAGCTCCTCCGTATTTGAGAGTCAGTCTTCACTGCACGCGGGCCGAGGGCCTCGCGCTCCTGCTCGACGGTCAAAGGTATACCTGCCAGACCTAAGCGACCACTAAATCTCGCGGGATCGCTCAACGAAGCCTTCCGCGCTGCCGATTGAGGGAGGGATGAGCGTCAACGATCTCGTGCTCGTACAGGGCATGAAGGACACCCGCCTGGCGCTCACCCGCTGGAACCGCGAGCCCGCCGGGGTGCTGCTGCCGTGGCTGCGGTTGAGCGTGCTGATCGCCTTCGGCCTGCTGTTCAGCATCTGGGTGATCGCGCTCCTCTCTCGCCCCGACCTGACCGTCTTCGACATCCCGGGCTACAACTCGCCGGCGGGCTTCGACGACTACCTGCACGTCCTCTACCGCAACTCGCTCGTGCTGGCGCTGCACGCGCTCGCCTGCGTGGCGGGCTTCATCGCGGGCAGCTCGCTGCCGCTCGCCGCCGCGCACCGCAGCGGCCTGTCGCGCTGGGTGCACGAGAAGGCGGGCCCGCTGGCGATCGGCTTCGTGGTCTGCGCGACGCTGTTCTCGCTGACGACGCAGGCCTACATCATCGGCGGCACCGCGTCCTCGATCGCCGGGCAGCTCGGCGTCGCGCCCGGCACGCTCCTGCTCGCGCTCGCGCCGCACGCGCTGCCCGAGCTGATCGCCCTGTTCCTGCCGCTCGCGGCCTGGATGCTCGCGAGCCGTCGCGGCGAGTGGCAGGACCTGCTCGCCGCCACCTTCGTGACCGTGGCGATCGCTGTACCGGTGCTGCTCGCCGCGGCGGCGGTCGAGACCTGGGTCTCGCCGCACCTGCTGGCCGAGATCGCGTCGTAGAAAGCAACGGGGCGGCCCGCAGGCCGCCCCGTTTGGATGCTGCTCTCAGACCCTGCTCAGCAGGGCGACTTCCTGTTGGCGGTGAACTTACGCGCCTGCGTGTCGACGAACGTCACACGCGTGGTGCGGTTCTTGCCCTTGCAGCCGATCTCGGAGTAGAAGCCGACCGTCCGCTTCTTGCCCTTGATCTTGGTATTGGCCGTCTTCTTGTTGACGGTCGAGATCGCCTCGACGACCGAGTTCTGCACGCCCGGAGCCGGCTCCTGGAGCTCGATCGGCACCGTGAAGCGCAGCTCGCTCGTCTTCAGCCCCTCGAGCTTCACGTTGAAGAAGGGCGCCTTGATGGCGGTGTGCACGCTGATCGCGCAGCCCACGTCCTTGCTGCCCGGCGCGGCAGGCGGCGGGTCGCCGTCCAGCCGGATCGCCATGCCGCCGTTCTTGCCGGCGTCGGAGAGGTTGTAGAGCGTCAGCTTCAGGTTGCAGACGAGCTTGACCGACCGGTCGGTGCCCGGACCGGCCTCGTTGCGAACGATGCCTGACCCGACGAGGGCCTTCTTGCATGCGTTGGCAACCTGCGGCGCGTTCGCCTGGCTGTACTTGCACGACGGGAACAGCTTCGGATAGGTGATGAGGCCCTCGGGCGCGATCCGGTACTGCTCGATGACCGTCGGGCGCAGGCCCTCGGTGTCACCGACCGTGTAGCCGAAGTCGAGCTTGACCGGCAGTGGCTTGCTCGGAGTGCCCTTCCCCTTCGGGGATGACTTCGCGATATGAACCTCGTAGATGTTCTCGGCGAACGCAACTCCGCCGAAACTCAGAACCGCCACGACAGTAAGCGCGGCGATCAAACGCTTTCGCATTCCTCCTCCTGAGGGTGGTACGGGGTAGTAAGACCGACTGCTCGGAACTGGTCGACCGGGACCTCCGCATCTGAGGTCCGAGCGAGCCGGGACCACCCTATAACACCTTTGGTCGCGGTAGTTGCGGTTATTGCAAGCGATCGATACGGCATTCTTGGCCGGTGCGGACGCCCCCCGAAGCCGAGATCTACGCGCCCGAATTCCCTCCGGGCATGGACTGGCTGAACGTCGCCTTCCTGCGCATGAACACGCTGATGGGCACGGGCGCGGTGCTCGTCGAGTTCTGGGACTTCGCCCGCGTCAACTCGCTGCGCACGATGCCCTACCTGAAGGGCTGGCACGCCCGCTACGGCGATCAGGGCCTGCACGTGATCGGGATCCACTCGCCGGCATATTCGTTCGGGCGCGACCGCGACACGGTCGCCACGGCCGTGGAGCGGCTCGAGGTCCCCTACGCGGTGCTGCTCGACCCCGCCTTCGCCGTGTGGCGCCTGTACGGCAACAAGGGCTGGCCCGGCCGCTATCTGTTCGACCGGACGGGCAGACTCGCGTTCGTGCACTACGGCGAGGGCGAGTACACCGATACCGAGCTCGCGATCGGCGAGTGCCTGGGCATCGAGGTGGAGCCGATGGCGCCGGTGCGGCCCGAGGACGAGCCCGGCCGCCTGTTCGCGCCGCAGACCGCCGACATCGCACTGCCCGCCGACCGCGCGCGCCTGCAGCTCGTGCGCGACTGGGCCGACGGCGAGGATTGGATCGAGGCGGCCGACGCGGGCGCCGCGGTGAGCTTCTCGTACAGCGCCGGCGGCGCCTACGCGGTGCTGTCCGGGGCCGGGCTCGACCCGGGTCTCTACGAGACGCAGGGAACGGTCGAGGCCGAGGCGCCCGGGCTGCGACTCCACGGCGTGCAGTTCACACCCGGGGGGCCGAGCGACCCGTGATGCTCCAGGCCGCCCTCAACGGCGACCGCGATCATCCGGCGCTGCCGCGGACGGCGGAAGAGCTCGCCGCCGAGGGCCGCGCCGCGGTCGAGGCCGGGGCGCTCGTGCTGCACCTGCATCCGTACGACGGCGACGGGCGGCAGACGCTGGACGCGGAGCCCTGCGCCGCCGCAATTCGGGCCGTGCGCGCCGCCTGCCCCGGAACGCCGATCTCACTGAGCACGTCCGCCGACATCGAGCCCGACCCCGAGCGGCGCCACGCCCTGGTCTCGGCGTGGACAGAGCTGCCCGAGCTCGTGACCGCCAACCAGGGCGAGGAGGGCATCGGCGAGCTTTGCGAGCTGCTGTTCGCGCGCGGCATCGGCGTAGAGGCGGGCCTTCTGTCGCTCGGCGACGCGCGCGAGTTCATCGCCTCCGGGCTGGCATCGCGATGCACGCGGGCGCTGATCGAGCCGCTCGACACCGCGCCCGACGAGGCCACGGGGCACGCCGCGGCGATGGAGGCGGCGCTCGCGGAGGCCGGCATCAACCTCGAGCAGGTGCACCACGGAGAGGGAATCGCCTCGTGGGCCGTCAATGCTCGCGGCGCCGCGCGCGGGCACGGCATCCGGACGGGTCTCGAGGACACCCCGGTTCTGCCAGACGGCCGGCTGGCGGCCGGCAACGGAGAGCTCGTCGCGGCGGCGGCCGCGCTCAGCCCAAGGTAGGCAGCGGCCGCGCTGCCAGCGCCCGGCGGATCTCCTTGGGCAGCATGAAGCGCACGTCCTCCTGGACTACCTCGAACTCGGAGACGTCGCTCGTGCCGCGGGCGCGGAAGAAGTCGACGAGCCGCTGGACCAGCTCCTCCGGCGCGCTCGCGCCGGAAGAGATGCCGACGACGCGCTTGCCCTCGAGCCACTCCTCCTGCACCTGCGTCTCGTTGTCGATCAGGTAGGAGTCGGCGCCGTGGTCGCGAGCGACCTCGACGAGCCGGTTCGAGTTCGAGGAGTTGCGCGAGCCGATCACCAGCACGAGGTCGCACTCGCGCGCCATCTGGCGGACGGCCATCTGGCGGTTCGTCGTGGCGTAACAGATGTCGTCGGACTTCGGTCCCGTGATGCTCGGGAAGCGCTCGCGCAGGCGGCGGATGATGCGGTCGGTCTCGTCCACGCTGAGCGTCGTCTGCGTGAGGTAGGCCACGCGCTCGGGGTCGACGAGCTCGAGCGCGTCGACGTCCTCCTCGGTCTCGACGAGGACGAAGTGGCCGGGCGCCTCGCCCATCGTTCCCTCGACCTCCTCGTGGCCCTCGTGGCCGATCAGCACGATCGTGTAGCCCTCGGCGGCGAACTTCTTGGCCTCGACGTGCACCTTGGTCACGAGCGGGCAGGTGGCGTCGATCGTCTTCAGCCGGCGCGCCTCCGCGTTCGCGTGCACGGCGGGCGATACGCCGTGCGCCGAGAAGACCACGGTCTCGCCCTCGGGCACCTCGGTCTCCTCCTCGACGAAGATCGCTCCGCGCTCGCGCAGCTGCTCCACGACGTGCTTGTTGTGGACGATCTCCTTGCGCACGTAGACGGGCGCTCCGTACAGCTCGAGCGCGCGCTCGACGGTCTGGACGGCACGGTCGACGCCCGCGCAGTAGCCGCGCGGGGCAGCGAGCAGCAGCCGATCGGGAACAGAGGCCATCGCGGCCAAGGCTAGCGGTCTACAGGCGCCGGATCAGATCGAGGATCGTCTCCCCGACGGCGTCGACGCTGGCCTCGGAAACGACGTCCAGGTCGTCGCAGGAACGGTGCCAGCAGGGGAAGTCGAAGTCGATCAGATCGATCGCCGGCACGCCGCGGCGCAGGAACGGGACGTGGTCGTCGGAGACCGGGTTGTCGGTCACGTCCGGGAAGACCCGCTGGGCGCCGACGCGCTTGGCCGCGGCGCGCAGCTTCCGCCACAGCCCCTCGCTCGAGTACGCCTCGCGCGGGATGCGCAGCCGCCTGTCGCCCACGAAGTCGAGCAGCACCATCGCGCGCGCCTCGTCGAAGCGGCGCGCGGCCACCTTCGAGCCGCGCAGCCCGAAGCGCTCGAACTGCGAGTCGGGTGTCCCGCGCGGGGTCTCCTCGCCGTCGAAGAAGATGAACTGGATCGTGTGCTTGGGGCGCTTCACCGTGCGCGCGAGCTGCGCCACGACGGCCGTGCCGGACGCGCCGTCGTTCGCGCCCACGAAGCCGGGCAGGTCCTTCGTGTCGTAGTGCGCGCCGACGACGATGTAGCCGGGCTCGCGTCCGCGCACAGTGCCGATCACGTTCTGAAGCCCGCCCGGGACCGGCTGGTAGCGCCCGTTCGGGACGAGCTCGCGGAGGCGGGCGGCGAGCTGCTTGGACGCCTCCGAGCCGGCCGGCCGCGGCCCCAGCTCGACCTGCTCGACGAGCAGGTCCCAGGCGGCGGCACCGTCGAAGCGGTCCACCACCGGCGCAGGCGCTCGGCGCGCGGCGCCGTCCGCCTCGCCGTCGGTGAACGGGAGGTTGTCGGTGGCGACGAGCGCGATCAGGGTGAGGCCCAGCACGGCCTGTACGACGAGCACGATCACCAACAGCTTCACAGACGCGATTCTTCCGGGTTCACAGGGGAGATCACCCCGGGTAGGCTGGCAAGGTGTCCCCGCAGGGTCACAAGGACCGCCTGAGCGCCGTCGACGCCTCCTTCCTTCACCAGGAGAAGGAGGCATCGCATATGCACGTCGGCGCGCTGGTCGTTTTCGACGGACCGGCGCCTTCGCGCGACGACTTCCGCGCGCACCTGGAGTCGCGCCTGCGGCTCGTGCCGCGCTACCGGCAGAAGCTCGCCGTCCCGCGGCTCGAGATGGGCAGGCCCTTCTGGGTCGACGACCCGAGCTTCAACCTCGACTACCACGTGCGCCACACCGCCCTGCCGAAGCCTGGCAGCGAGGAGCAGCTGCGGCACCTGGTGGGGAGGATCTTCTCCCAGCGGCTCGATCGCTCGAAGCCGCTGTGGGAGCTGTGGGTGGTCCAGGGCCTCAAGGACGGCCGCTTCGCGCTCATCTCGAAGACCCACCATGCGCTCGTCGACGGCGTCGCCGGCGTCGACATCGCAACGGTGCTGTTCGACCTCTCCCCCGTCCCCGCTGAGCTGCCCGAGGACGACGGCTGGACCGCCGCGCCTGAGCCGTCGAGCGCGGACCTGGTGGCCGAGGGCGTCAAGGGCCTCTTGAAGACACCGTTCGAGCTGGCCGGCAAGGCGATCGGCGCCGCCGAGCATCCGCGCCGCACGCTCGAGGGCGTGCGCGAGGCGGCCGAGGGGCTCGGCGAGGTCGTCTGGGCGGGCCTCAACCCGGCGCCCGACGTGCCGCTCAACGTGGACATCGGTCCTCACCGCCGCGTCTGGTGGGTCGAGAGCCGGCTCGACGACTTCAAGGAGATCAAGAACGGGCTGGGCGGCACGGTCAACGACGCCGTGCTGGCGGTCGTGGCGGGCGCGCTCGGGCGCTGGCTGCGCGACCGCGGCGTGCGCACGGAGGGACTCGAGCTGCGTGCGCTCGTGCCCGTATCGATCCGCTCCGACGACGAGCGCGGCGAGCTCGGCAACCGCATCGCCGCGATGCGCGGGCCGCTGCCGGTCTACGCCGGCGACCCGGTCGAGCGGCACGCCCTGGTACGCGAGGGCATGGGAAGCCTGAAGGAGTCGAAGCAGGCGCTCGGCGCCGAGGTGATCGCGGGGCTGCAGGACTTCGCACCTCCGACGCTGCTCGCGCAGGCGTCGCGGCTCAACTTCTCGACGCGCCTCTTCAACCTGATCGTCACGAACGTGCCGGGCCCGCAGTTCCCGCTCTACCTGCTCGGTCGCGAGATGGAGCGGATCGTCCCGATCGCGTTCCTCCCCGAGAACCACGCGCTCGCGATCGCGATCATGAGCTACAACGGCAAGGTCGACTTCGGCCTGCTCGCGGACTACGACGCGATGGGGGACCTCGACTCGTTCGCCGGCCACCTGGATGAGTCGCTCGCGGAGCTGCTCAAGGCGGCCCGCAAGAGGAGCGCCTCGGCTGCGCGGGCCAACGGCTCGAAGAAGGGCACGCCCGGCAGGGCCTCGAAGGCCTCGGAGGCGCCCGCGCAGGAGAAGGGTTAGCGCCAGCTACTCTGCTCGGCCTCATGAAGAAGCTTCTCGTCGGCGCCGCCGCGCTCCTGGCCGTGCCGGGCGCGGCCCAGGCCGCCCCGCCCAATCCCTTCGGACACACCTGCGCTCCCCAGAACGGCGTGCTCTTCTGCCCGACCGCGGACGACACGCAGCGCATTCCCAGCTTCGACGGCGTGCCGATGGACGTCGACGTGACGCTGCCGCCAAGCGGCGACGGCCCCTTCCCGGCGATCGTGATGATGCACGGCTGGGGCGGCAACAAGCGCTCCTTCCAGGCGACCACGCCCGAGGCGGGCGGCGGCTCGGGCTACCACTACAACAACGTCTACTTCGCGCAGCAGGGCTACGCGGTGATCACGCCGAGCGCGCGCGGCTTCGGCCGTTCGTGCGGCGCCGTCGACTCGCGCACGTCCCCGGCCTGCGACCGCGGCTGGATCCATCTCGCCGACCACCGCTACGAGGTCCGGGACACCCAGTACCTCCTCGGGCTGCTGGCGGACCAGGGCGTGATCAGGCCGCAGGCGATCGGCGTGACCGGCATCTCCTACGGCGGGATTCAGAGCCTCTCGCTCGGGCGCCTGCGCGATCGCATGCGGCTCGAGAACGGCCGCTACCGGCCCTGGAAGAGCCCGCGCGGCAAGGCCATGCGGGTCGCGGCGGCCTACCCGCGCTGGGGCGGCTCGGACATGACCTATGCGCTGCAGCCGAACGGCCGCTACCTCGACTTCAGGCCCTACCGGATCGGGCAGAGCATCACGCCCGGCGGCGTGATGAAGAAGAGCTACAACGACGGCCTCTACCTGAGCGGCAACCTCGCCGGCTACTACGCGCCGACGGGCGGCCCGTTCAACGCCGACATCACCAGGTGGAAGGAGCTCACTGACCTCGGCGAGCCGGCCACGCGCCGGACGCTGGCCGTGGGGCGCGAGCTCACGGGCTACCACAGCTTCGCCGGCATCACCGGCGGCAAGAGCGCCCCGATGCTGATCCAGAACGGCTGGACCGACGACCTCTTCCCCGTCACCGAGGGCGTGCGCGCCTATCGCGCGCTGGAGGGCCAGGAGGGCACCTACGTGGCGCTGCAGGTCGGCGACTTCGGACACGCCCGCGGCCAGAACAAGCCGGCCGTCGACCGGGTGCTCCAGGACCAGGGCGCGCGCTTCCTCGCCGCCGTGCTGAAGCGCCAGGGCAAGCCGCCGCGCGACGGGAGCGTCATCGCATACACGCAGACCTGTCCCTCCACGGCGGCCGCCGGCGGTCCCTTCAAGGCCCGCAACTGGGACGCGCTGCATCCGCGCAGCCTGCGCCTGGGCGCCCGCGCGGGCCAGACGATCAGCTCGGACGGCGGCGACCCGGCAGTCGCCGCCGCGCTCGACCCGATCGGCGGCGGCGGCGCGTGCGTCGCGCTGCCGGCGGCCCGGGCGGCCGGCACGGCGGTCGTGCAGCGCACGGTGACGAAGCCGTTCACGCTGCTCGGCTTCCCCACCGTGCGCGCACAAATCAAGACACGCGGCCGCGGCGGCATGATCGCGGCCCGCCTGTGGGACGTCGCGAACGGCCAGCAGACGCTCGTGGCGCGCGGCATCTACCGCCTGGACGACAACCAGAAGGGCCGGATCGTCTTCCAGCTCTTCGGCAACGGCTGGCGCTTCGAGCGCGGTCACCGCGCGAAGCTCGAGCTGCTCGGCAGCGACCCGGGCTTCATGCGGCCGAGCAACTTCGACTTCAGCGTGAGAGCATCCAAGCTGAGCGTGGACCTGCCCGGCCGCCAGTGAACGAGGGACGTCTCAACTCGAACGGCATCGAGATCGCCTACCAGACGCTGGGCGACCCGAGCGACCCGCCGCTGCTGCTCGTCATGGGCCTCGGGATGCAGCTGATCCACTGGGACCTCGAGCTGTGCGAGGAGCTCGCCGAGCGCGGCCACTACGTGATCCGCTTCGACAACCGCGACGCCGGCCTGTCGACCAAGATCGATGCCCCGGTGCCGCCGATCGTGCGAGCGATGGCGGGCTTCCACATCGACGCGCCGTACCTGCTGACCGACATGGCCGACGACACGTTCGGCCTGCTCGACGGGCTCGGCATCGAGCGGGCCCACGTGATGGGCGTGTCGATGGGCGGCATGATCGGCCAGACGATGGCCATCACCCGCCCGGAGCGGGTGCTCTCGCTGACCTCGATCATGTCGACGACCGGCGAGCGGCGTGCCGGCATGCCGAAGCTGCGCGTCTGGAGCCTGCTGATGCGCCGGGCGCCGGGCGACCGGGAGGCCTTCCAGGACTACTTCGTGCGCATGTTCCGCATCATCGGCTCACCCGGCTTCCCGCAGGACGAGCCGCGCGTGCGCGAGCTGGCCGCGGCCACCTTCGACCGCGCCCACAACCCCACCGGGACCGCGCGCCAGCTGGGGGCGATCATGGCCTCGGGTGACAGGACCCCCGCGCTGCGGAGGCTCGAGGTGCCGACGACCGTGATCCATGGGACGGACGACCCGCTGATCCCGTTCCGCGGCGGCGTGGCGACGGCGCGGGCGATTCCCGGCGCGGAGCTCGTCGCGATCCCCGGCATGGGCCACGACCTGCCGCGCGAGGTCTGGCCGAAGCTTCACGAGGCGCTCGCCAGGAACGGCGAGCGCGCCGCAGCGCCCGCTTAGCGGACCAGCGGCTGGTGCTCCGGCGCCAGCCGGCGCGCCAGCGCGAGCGTCTCCTCGTCGAGCTCCGCGTCCACCAGCTCGTGGTGGCGCGCGTACTCGTCCACGAGCGCGGCGACCACGCGCTCCCAGCCGAGCCGCCGGGTCCTCGGCCTGGACCGAACCGGTGGCCTCGGGGCGCCACGCGAGCCCGAGCGCCTCGTAGACCGGCTCGAGAACGCGCCGTATCCGCTCCTCGCCGCTCACCACCAGCACGACGCCCGTGTGCGAGCCGCCCGCCACGATGCGCTGGCCGATGCCGGCGAGCTTGACGGCGTCGCGGGCGTTCACGCTGTAGCGGCCCGGGCAGTACTCGCCGGGCACCTCGCCCACGCGCGCGTCCAAGCCGAGCGAGCGCAGCGCGGCGACGATCCGCCCGGCCGTCTCGGCGAAGCGCTCGTGGATGTGGGCGCGCGGCTCCGGGTCGGGCCGCGCGTGCCCGATCTCGACCGTTCCCTCATGGAAGATCGCCGCGCGCCCGCCGGCCAGCCTCAGGACCGCGTCGAAGCCGCTCTCGCGCGCCGCCGCCACCGCCGCGTCGTAGCCCGGCGCGACCGCGTCGCGCTTGGCGAAGGCCACGAACGCACCCGGACGCGCGATCCGCAGGGTCTCGGGCAGCTCGCCGGCCGCCACGCGCAGCATCAACGCGCGCGAGACGGCGGTGTCGAGCGCGGGGTCGTCCTCGAACGAGTCGCGAAGCAGGCGGAGCGGGCTAATAGCCGAGCGCGAACTTCGCCTCTTCGCTCATCATGTCGGGCGTCCAGGCGGGCGAGAAGGTCATCTTGGAGTGGACCGCGTCCACCCCGTCGAGCTCGCTGACGAACTCCTCGATCTGCTCTGAGACCTGGGGCCCGATCGGGCAGCCCGGCGACGTGAGCGTGAAGCTCACGAAGACATCGCTGCCCTCGATCGCCACGTCGTAGATCAGCCCGAGCTCCACGAAATCGAGCCCGAGCTCGGGATCGATGACGTTGGTCAGGGCCTCCTGCACGTCGTCGACTGTCAAGGTCGCCATGGCACGAGGATAGTAGGGTCAAACCATGCCCCTGGCGGCACTCATTGCGCTCTTCATCGTGGTCCCGCTCGCGGAGCTCTACGTGATCCTGCAGGTGGGCGACGCGATCGGCGCGGTTTGGACGATTCTCCTGCTCGCGGCGGATTCGCTGCTCGGCGCACTGCTGCTGCGCAGCCAGGGCCGGACGGTCTGGGGGCGCTTCAACTGCGGCGCTGACGGAGGGCCGCATGCCGCACCGCGAGGTGATCGACGGCGTGCTCGTCGTCTTCGGTGGCGCCTTCCTGATCACGCCCGGCTTCCTCACCGACATCGTCGGGCTGCTGCTGCTGATCCCGCCCACGCGCGCGCTGATCCGCAGGCTCGTGGTGCGGCGGCTCGGCCGGCGCGTAGTCGTCGGCGTCGTGGGCGCCGAGGGACGTCCGGGCCCGCGAGCGCCGCAGAACGGACATGACTTCGACGTCGAGGGCACCGCGACGGAGCAGGATGCCCCGCCCAGGAGGCTCGAGGGTTGAGCGCGCCCGCGCTCGCGCTCTCGTTCTTCGACCCCGCCCACGAGACCTACGGGACGGCGCGAGCCGGCGCTTCGATCCTGTTCGAGGGCCGCCGTCCGCGGGCAATCGGCGGAGCGTCGATCGAGCAGTCGAGTGAGGGTGGCTGGCGCTGCGAGCTCGACGGCGAGCTGGGGCTCGATGCCGAGGTCGCCTCCGACGCCGTGGACCTGGGCGGCGTCAGCGTCCGGCTCGTGCATGTGCACGGCGAGGCCGCCGGGCGGCGCGTCGAGTGCCTCGGCACGCTGGCCGAGACCCAGATTGCGCCGCGCTGGGACGAGCTCGACGCCCTGCGCACGTTGTCGGCCATCGTCGACGAGGAGCACGCGGTGCTGGCGCTCGCGCGGCGGCCGCGCGGGGCGATGGGCCACGGCGACGAGCAGATCGGCGCCGTGCTGCTCGACGAGGGGCGCTTCCTGCCGGTCGACGAGGCGCGGATCTCGACCGTCTACGACGGCGACGGCCGCCAGCGCAGCGCGGGCCTGGAGCTGTGGCTGCACGGCGAGGAATACCCGCGGCGCGGGTCCGGGGTCGCGGTCGCCGGATCGTCGCTGCAGCTGGAGGAGGTCGAGGTGCACGCAGCCGTGTTCCGCTGGCGCCTCGATGGCCGCGACGGCATCGGGGGATACGAGCTGATGGCGCGCAGCGAGCCGCCCGCAGCCGCATGACCCGCGCGCTGATCAGCGACTTCGGCGGCGTCCTGACGTCGCCGCTGCAGGAGGGCTTCCTCGCCTATCAGGAGGAGTCAGGCGTGTCGCTCGAGGAGCTCGGGATCGCGATGGCCAAGGCGACCCAGGAGCACGGCGACCACCCGCTCTTCGTGCTCGAGCGGGGCGAGATCACGGAGCTCGAGTTCCGCGAGCGCATCGAGGCGCATCTCGAGGTCGGCTTCGACCTCACGAGGCTGCGCACGCTCTACTTCGAGCGCCTCACGGAGAACCGCGCGATGATCGACTTCATCGCCGAGCTGCGCAGGCGCGGCACGCGCACCGCGCTGCTCACCAACAACGTCCGCGAATGGGAGCCGATCTGGCGCTCGAAGCTGCCGGAGGTCGACGAGCTGTTCGAGGTGGTCGTCGACTCGGCGTTCGTCGGCATGCGCAAGCCCGACCCGGCTATCTACGAGCTGACGCTGGAGCGGCTCGGCGGTGTGGAGGCGAGCGACTGCGTGTTCGTCGACGACCTCGAGGTCAACTGCGAGGCGGCGCGGGCGCTGGGCATGACGGCCGTGCGCTTCGTCGACGCCGAGCAGGCGATCCCGGAGATCGAGTCAGCGCTCGCCAAGTAGCGCGGCGAGCGTGCGTCGCATCGCCGCGCGTGCGCGCTCGGCGCTCATGTGCTGGTGCCGGCGGTAGCCCTCCCAGACGAGCCCCGAGGCGGCGGACACGAGCGCGCCAAGCAGCACGGCGCGCTCACCGCGCTCGCGTTCCTCGAGGTCGCTGCGGAACACGCTCTCGACCTCGGTGGCCGCCGCCCGGCGCCAGGAGTCGAGCCAGCCGGCCACAACCTCGGACTCGTGCTCGAGCAGCAGCGCGGCCCGTCGCACCGAGCTGCTCTCCTCGTGCAGCCGCGCGCGCTGGGCGACGAAGGCGTCGATGCGCTCCGTGAGCGGCAGCGAGGGGTCGACCGGCTTGAGCTGCGAGAAGACGCGCTCGTACTGCTGGCGCGCGACCGCCTCGAAGAGGGCCTCGCGGTCGGGGAAATGCTGGAAGACCGAGCGCTCGGAGACGCCGGCGCGCTTCGCGATGCGCTCGGCCGTCGGGCGCAGCTCGCCCTCGTCGAGCAGCGCGAACAGAGCGTCGACGAGCGCCTGCCGCGTGCGCTCTGCCCGGACCGTTCGCCCGTCCTTCGCGCCGCTGGTCTGCGAGCCCATGGCCCAAGTTTAGTTCCTTGCACCCGCGCTGCAAGATTCTTCCTATACTGGCCGGCGTGATGCGATTCCGGTCGGGCCTCCTCGCCGTCGTTCTCCCCTGCCTCGTCCTGGCCCTGGCGCCAGGCGCCGCCTCGGCCCAGCAGGACAATGCGGGCTCGTGCGTCGAGGTGGGGTCGCAGGGCACGAAGCACGACTACCGCTGCCGCCTCGGTCCCGTGACGGTCGGGCCGTTCCAGGTGCTGACCAAGGAGCTGATCCTCGGCATCCCGAAGCCGGACGTCGACGGCTACGTCACGAGCATGAACGTGGACGTGGTGGACGCGACCGGCAAGCCGGTGCCGATCAGCCGGCTGATGCTGCACCACATCGTGTTCGCGAACCTCGGCAAGGCGATCGGCGAGAAGCGCGACCCGACCTGCGGAAGCGGCTTCGAGTCCTGGAACACGATGACGGAGATCCCGAACCTGGCCGAGCGCTTCTACGCCGCCGGCGAGGAGCGGGCCGAGATGCAGCTGCCCGAGGGCTACGGCTACCCGATCTCGCGGCAGGACTCCTGGCTCATGACGTACATGTTCATGAACCACCGCTCCGTCGTCGACAGCGCCTACGTCGAATACAACGTGACCGTCGACACGCGTCCCGATCTGACCCCGGTCGAGCCGTACTGGCTCGACGTCGAGAACTGCCGGGTCGATCCCGTCTATGACGTCCCCGGCGGCGGCAAGAAGGGATCGGTCAACAAGCGCAAGATGGTCTGGACGCTGCCGAAGGCCGGCCGGCTCGTGGCCGGCGGCGGCCACGTGCACGGCGGCGGCCAGGCGCTGAAGCTGCGCAGGCCGGAATGCCCCAACAGCTCCGTCTATACCTCGCGGCCCATCTGGGGCGGGAAGAACCATCCGTTCTACAAGGTCAGACCGGTGCTTCACGAGCCGGGCCCGATCCACATGACCGGGTTCTACTCGGCCCGCGGGGTTCCGCTCGCAGCGGGCGAGAAGGTCGTGCTCGAGGCGGACTACGACGCCAGCCAGCCGCACACGCGCGTGATGGGGATCATGGTCGTGTTCCTGGCGCCCGACGCGTCGGTGACCGAGCGCTGCGGGGCCGTGCCGAACGACTTCGTCTCGCTGAAGAGGCCGAAGGGACGTTCGACGCCGCCACCCTTCCGCGTGCCGATCGTCGGCAGGCGGGGCGGCAAGGCCGTCAACATCGCGAAGCCCCCGGGACGCCGGGTCTCGCTCGGCAACGGTGGGACGGTGGAGGTGGGCGACCTGTTCTTCAAGCGCCCCAACCTCTCCCTGCGAGCCGGCGGAACCGTGACCTGGCGCTTCAACGGCCCGACGCTCCACAACATCACGCTTGCCAACGGCCCGCGCGGGTTCTCCTCGAAGAACCTCTCGGACGGGCGCCTCTACAGGAAGAAGCTGACCGTGCCCGGCACCTATCAGCTCTTCTGCGGCCTCCACCCGGTCGACATGACCGCCACGATCAAGGTCAAGAGACGGCGAAGCAGATAATTCCTCGTAAAGAGCGGGGAACTCGTCTGAGGCGGTCTTGACCGGCCAGGGGTGCGTTGGTTGGATGCACCGCAGAGACGCGGACGGAGCGCAAAGAGCGAAGCCAAGAGGTTGTAAGGCTCGCCCCGCAGAACCGGAGGCTTCGGCCACTGGGGAGCGGACCTCAAGCGCGAAGTTCGCGTCTCGTTTTGTTTCCGGGGTCAGCCGCCCCGCTCGCGAAGCTCCTGCTTCGCCTTCTTGCGGTAGCGCATCATCTTGCCGGCGTTGAGCCGGTACTTCGCGATCGTCGAGCTGGGCGGCAGCTCGAAGCCGCCGATCAGCCTGTGCGGGATCAGCACCCAACCGCCGTCCTCCTCGACCAGGTCGCCGCGCACCTGGAAGTTCCGCTGCCACAGGAAGCGCGGGTGATGGTCGTGAGCCGTGAGGCAGGCGAGCCCGGGCTGCACGGGCAGCCCGAGGACTCCGGCGCCCAGGCGGATCCGGCGGGCGGCGCGGTCGACCGAGATCGGCAGCCGCACGTTGAAGGGGAAGCCGTCGGGGGCGACGAGCGAGAGCACCGCCTGCGGATAACGACTGCCGAGCTCGTCCATGCGCTCGTCCCAGACCATCGCGCCGCCCTCGGCGGGCGCGTGCTCGGCATCGGGCTCCTCGTCGTGCCCTGAGCGCACCTCCTCCATGTGCGCGTCGAACAGCTGCGGCTCGTTGGTCGCGTCGCCGTTCGCCCAGACGTAGATGCGCTCCGGCCGCACGTGCACGTAGATGCGCGTGTAGTACCAGTTGAACAGTGGCTGGAGGGCCTTCGGCGGCAGCATCTTGGTCGTCTCCGGCAGCTTCACCGCCCCCTCGCGCATGTAGCGCTCGCGGTTGGCGTCGAGGTCGGCGTCGTCGACGCTGGCTATGCCCTGCACGAGCACCTGGGGCGCGTTCTCCATGCCCGAGCCGGTCGGATCGGAGAACAGCATCGCGACCTTCGGGTTGAGGCGCGCGTCCTTGGCCTTCTTCGGGTAGCCGAGCCCGGTGCAGACGTCGAGGCACTGGCCGCCTCGCTCGTAGTACGGCGTGAGCGGCCAGCAGATCGGCTGGCCGTGGCGGTCCACCGTCGTGAATTCGGTCGTGACGAAGGTCTCGAAGACCCGCTTGATCTCGTCTGGGAGTGAGGCCGTCATGGCGGCGCGTAAAGGCTAGATCGTCCAGCCTGCGCCTGGTCTCGCTCAGGGAGGTGACGGGGGTACACCGATAGGCGTCTCGATGGCATGCCTCGACTCGGCCGCGGCTTCGCGCCGACCTTCGCTGTCCTCTGAGCGCGGCTCGTTCCTGGTCGAGGTGATGGTCGGCGCGATCGTGCTCGCAATCGTCACCTTCGCCGTCCTCGACGGCATGAGCGGCGCGGCCGACACCGGCGAGAGCAACAGGCAGCGCTCGGTCGCCTCGACGCTCGCGCAGCAGGACATCGAGCGCCTGCGTTCCTTTGAGATCACGGACCTCTCCAACTACCGCGAGACGCGCAGCGTGACGATGGGCGGCGTCGACTACACGGTCGTCTCGAGAACCGACTGGGTGCGGGACGCGAGCGGCCTGATCAGCTGCACGAACGACGACACCAAGGCGGAGTACCTGAAGGTCACCTCGATGGCCTGGTCGCCGGCCTCGGAGGAACAGCCCGTGCGCGAGGTCAGCCTGCTGACGCCGGCGCCGGGAGCGTTCAGCTCGACGTCCGGAACGGCGGCGATCAAGCTGACCGACAGGGACGGCAACCCCCACGCGAACGTGGGCGTCTCGCTGGAGGGCCCGAGCGACTTCTCTGACTCCACCAACGACGTCGGCTGCGCGATCTTCGGCATGGTCCCGGCGGGCAACTACGAGGTGCACGTCAACGGCCTCGTCGGCTGGGGCGGCGAGGACGGCAGCACCGACGTCGTGACCGTGCAGCCGGCGAAGACGAGCCTCAAGCACCTCGAGCTCGAGCCGCCCGGCTCGCTGCGGGCGCGTTTCGAGCGCCCGGACGGCACGGCCGCGGCGTGGTCCTCCATGACCGTGGCCAACTCGAAGCTCCCAGGCGGCACGAAGTCGTTCACCGCCGGCAGCTCCGTCCCGACGATCGACAGCAACGGGCTCTTCCCGTTCGTCGACGGCTACGGCGTGTATGCGGGGACCTGCCGCGCGAACAACCCCTCCTTCTGGGACGCGACCTACTTCACGACCTCGGGCAAGGGATCGGTCGTGCTCGACCCAGGCGACTTCCTCAAGCCGGTCAAGGTGCAGATGGGGACGCTGCGGGTGCGCGTGCGAAGCGGTTCAACGGGCACCCCGCTCGTCGACTCGCGCGTGACCCTGCGCCAGCAGGACACCCAGGCAGGCTGCACCGTGAACCAGCTGACGGCGTTCGTGAACAACACCGGCAGTGACGGCGAGCACACCTTCGTCGTGCCATTCGGCACCTACCGCATCTGCGCGAACAACGTCAGCGGCACCCTGCGCCGGCGCGAGTCGGTCGGCCCCGCCGGCACCGGCACGCCGACGGCGCCGCGCGACGTGCGGGTGGCCCCACCCAGCGCGATGACGCCCACCATCGACATCACGCTCCCGACCAGCGGCACCTTCAGCGCCTGCGCCAATTCATGATCCGGCGCCTCCGCACCCTCGGCCCGGACCAGTCGGGCTTCTCGCTCACCGAGCTGCTCACCGCGATGAGCATCGGCATCGTGCTGCTGATCGCGGCGTTCACGCTGCTCGACCGCGCCAGCTCCGCCTCCCAGGAGATCATCGACCGCCAGGACGCCGTCCAGCGCGGCCGCCAGGCGATGGAGCTGATCGTGCGCCAGCTGCGCTCGCAGGTCTGCCTCGGCGACGAGGAGGAGCCGCTCACCTGGGCCACCGGCAACCGGGTCACGTTCTACGCGGACCTCAGCAACGGCAGCAAGAACATCCAGCGGCGCACGATCTACTACGACGCTGCGAACAAGAACCTGATCGAGCAGATCTTCCCCGGCGCCGGCGAGTATCCGGTGCTCACCTTCTCGAACACGCCGGACGTCGAACGCGTGCTGGCGAGCCGCGTCGAGCCCATCCGGGACGGCGGCACCCCGCGCGAGTTCTTCCGGTACTACGGCTTCAAGCTCGGCGGAGCGCCGGGCGAGCTCGTGCAACTCAGGAACGGCGGCAACGACCTCACCGCCGACCAGAAGGCGAGCGTCGTGCTCGTGAAGGTCGGCTTCGTGGTCCTACCCGACCGAGAGCGCCCGCGTGATCGCGACGCGCTGACCATGGAGAGCGACGTCTACGTTCGCATCGCCGACCCGTCGAGGCCCGCGGAGGGACCCGCATGCATCTGATACTTCGCAAGCTTCGCGACTGCCAGCGCGGCTTCACGACCGTCACCTTGATGGGCGTCCTCGTCGTGGGCGGCCTGCTCGTCGCTGCCGGCTTCGCGGCCGTCGACCCGGACATCTCGCTCTCGCGCGAGGACCAGGACTACAAGCAGGCCTACGGCGCGGCCGAGTCCGGCCTCCAGTGGTACCTCAACAGCCTGGGCAAGGACAACAACTACTACGTCCGCTGCACCACCGGGCTGCCGCAGCCCACGCCCGGTCAGCCCGCGCCGGTCAACCAGGAGTGGAGCGGCACCGGCCCGGATCCGCGCATCTGGCGGACGATCGACGCGACGGAGAAGGCCGACTACACCGTCGAGCTGCTCCCCGCGCCCGGCTTCCCCGCCTGCGTGGCGAACAACCAGTACTCGGTTGTCGACCCCAACGGCAACATGCGGCTGCGAGTGACGGGCCGCTCACGCGGCGAGACGCGCAGCGTCATCGCCACCCTGCGGCGCCGCAACTTCATCGACTTCATCTACTTCACCGACTTCGAGACGCTCGATCCGGCCGCGTACTCGAACCCGGCACAGATGGAGATCAACTGCGCGCGCTACCGCGCCCAGCGTGTCGGCCGTGGCTGCACGGAGATCCGCTTCGCCGACAACGACGACGTGTTCGGCCCGTTCCACACGAACGACAACGTGCTCGTCTGCGGCACGCCGACCTTCGGCCGCACGAAGCGGGACGTGATCGAGATCAACGGCCCGACTCCGTTCGAGGCCTCCTCCGGCTGCAGCAACAACCCGGACCTGAAGGGCTTCCTGGACCATCCCGCGGGGCCGCTCGAGATGCCGCCCTCGAACCGGGCGATCAAGGACGTGACGCTGCCGTCCTACATCTTCCAAGGCAAGACCACGATCACGCTCCAGGGCCAGCAGATGCAGGTCGTGAACCAGCGGCTCTGGCCGGATCTCCTGCCGCGGACGATGCCGCTGCCGACCAACGGAGTCATCTACGTCGAGAACATGCAGGCCGGCTGCACGAGCGGCTACGACCGCGATCAGGACTACACGAATCAGCCGGTCAACTGCGGCGACGTGTGGGTCAAGGGCAACTACTCGCGTGACCTCACGATCGCGGCCGACAACGACATCGTGGTCAACGGCCACCTCGATCGCAACAGCGACGGCCTGCTGCTCGGGCTGATCGCGAACAACTTCGTGCGGGTCTACCACCCCGTCTCCAGCGACTGCGACCACAACGCGACCGGCTACATCCGCGACATTCGCATCCAGGCGGCGATCCTCGCCCTGCGCCACTCGTTCATCGTGGACAACTGGGGCTGCGGCGAGCCCGCCGGCAGCCTCATCGTGGACGGCGCGATCGCCCAGCGCTTCCGCGGACCGGTCGGCACGGTCAACGGCACCTCGATCGCGACCGGCTACCGCAAGGACTACGAGTACAACGACCGGCTGCGCTACCGCGAGCCCCCGTACTTCCTCGACCCGGTGCAGGCGTCCTGGCGCGTGGCGCGCCAGAACGAGCAGGTGCCGGCGACGGCCGCGCCGGCGCAGTAGCCGCTAGGGAAGCTCGGAGGCCACCAGCTCGGGGGCCGCGGCGAGCGCGCCGTGGCCCTGGCCCTCGAGCGTGCGCACGGTGACGTTCGGCAGCGCGTCGGCGTAGGCCGCGGTCGAGCGCTTGGCCCACTCCGGGCTCTCGCTGCCGACGAACAGCAGCACCGGGATGTCGAGCTCGGCAAGGGCTGCCCGGTTCAGCTCGTAGCCGGACTCGGCGCGCAGCTCGCGCGGGATCGTGTGCGCCACCGCCTTGCGCAGCTCCCAGAGCTCCGACGCCTGCAGCTCCTCGATCTCGGCCTGCGTGTAGCCGCCGATGTCGCCGAGGAACTCGCTCACGACCGCATCACGCTCGCCGTCGCGGATGAGCGCCTCCCAGCGGTCGATCACGGCGGGCTCCGCGAGCACGCCGCCCATCGGCGGCTCGTAGAGCACGAGCCGCGGCAGCCCTTCGATCAACGGGGCGGCTCCGGCGGAGACGAGCGCGCCATAGGAGTGGCCGAACAGGAGCGGCTCGGCGCCGTCCGCCGCGGCGGCGCGCACGACCGCCACCACATCCTCGAACTCGCGCTCGACGGCGTAGCCGTCCCCGTCCGTGGAGTGGCCGCGGCCGCGCCGATCGACCGCGATCACGGTGAAGCGATCCTCGACGAGCGGCCGCAACGCGCCGAAGCCCCAGCGCGCCGAACCGGCCCCGTGGACGACGACGAGCGGCGGCCCCTGCCCGGAGACCTCGCAGGCAATCTCGACCCCGTCCGGCGTCCTTACGTGCTCCAGCACGTCGCGCAGGCTATCCGGCGCAGCCGGGACGGCCCCACAGGCCGCGCCCGGCCTCACGCGCCCGCCGCGCCGCGCGCACGAAGATGTCCTCGTACTCGACGTTCGGCGGGACCGTCAGCGGCTGGGCGAACCCGCGCGCGACCAGCATCCGGTTGAGGAAACGGCCGCCGTCGAGCCAGACGTAGGCGAGCGCGCGGCCGTAGCGGTCGCGCTCCTCGACGCCGAGCCGGTAGCGCACCCGCGCGCCCACCGGCACCGTCCGCTCGACGAAGCGCGACGCCTCGCGGCCGAAGCACTCCTGCTCGCCGTAGACCTCCGGCGTATCGATCCCGATCAGGCGGACCTTGCCGATGCCAGAGAGATAGAAGGTGTCGCCGTCGGTGTGCTGCGTCAGGCGAGCGGCCTGAGCGCCGGCTGGGACACGCGCGGAGGTGGCCGTGGGCTCACCGCCACTCGTGAAGTCCTCCTCCGAGCAGCCGCCGAGCGCGACCAGGACAGCGGCGACGAGCGCTAGTTGTCTGAGCCCAACCTGTCCCAGCAATACAGCTCGACCGCCTCCGCGGCGAGCTCCATCAGGCGCTCGTCGGACAGCCACGGCAGCACGGTCCCCAGCGCCTGCTCCTCGCTGATGCCCGCCTCGAAAGCGTCGTCGCCCTTGAAGCCCGCGGCGATCTTCAGCGCCTCGCGGCGATGCTCGCCGAGGCGCGGGAAGGCGCCCAGCAGGAACTCCTTGTTGGCGATCGGCTGACCGACCTCGAGCGAGGCGTGCCATGCGGCCAGAATCGAGAGGTCATCATCGTCGAGCTCCTCGACGGCCTTGGCGTAGTGAACCTGCAGCTCGTCGTCGGGGATCTCGTCGACCCAGGCGCGCACGACCTCGCCCAGCAGCTGCCGGCGTGCTTCGCGCCCGACGCTCTCGGCGACGACCCTGATCGCTTCCTGTGGTTCGATGAAGCAGAGAGGCATGTGCCTTTGCTCTCCTCCGGATTGCATGACTGATTGGTCGGAGAGTAGGACGCGCTCCTGACGGAAAGACAGCGCGGCGGCGCTTCTAGGAGCCGAGTACCTCGGCGAGCCGCTCGGAGGCGAGCTTGAGCCGCCGGAAATACGCAGCACGACTGAGATTCAGCTCGTCCGCGGCCTGCTCGTGACTGGCCGCCGGATCGAGATACCCGCGCTCCAGCACGCGGCGCATCAGGCGCTCCGACTCGGTGTCGCCGAAGGCGCGACCCGCGGCATCCTCGAGCAACGCGCGCACGGCCGCGGCGCGCTCCTCGACGCCGTCGCCGCGCGCGAGCGGCGACTGGGCGAGCGCGTGCGGAAGACGGAGGTTGCGGAGCGCGTCGCGGACGACCTCGGCGTCGGCCGGAGCAGCCGGGGCCGGCGCGGGCGCGGAGGGCGGCGGCTCGGCCGCGCCCGGAGGCGCCATCCCGAGCTCGAGGTAGATCGTGTCGCGCTGGGCACCGAGCAGCCCGCCCGGGCCGTAGTCGACGAGCCAGCACTCGACGCGCTTGTGCCCGTAGCCCTCGACGTCGAGGTCGGGCAGGTGGCGCGCCTGAATCGCGCGCAGGAAGCCCTTGAGCTCCTCCAGCTCGGGGTCGACCGGCAGGTATGCGTGCCGCGGGTTGTCGAGGCCCGAGCGAAGCATGCCGGCCATGTTGATCATCGCCTGGATCTGCGAGTCGGTGTCGCGGGTGAAGTCGACGGCGTCGCGGAAGAGGATCGCGTTCCCGTCCGGAGAGTGCTCGCGCGCGTACGCCAGCCACGGCCCCAGGAGGACGTCGCGCTCGGCAACCGCCGGTGCGTTCGCGGGGGTCACGGAGATGGCGAAGCCGCAGAGCGCGTCGCCGGCGTCGCGGGCGATCGCGACGGTCTCGGGAGCGTCCTCGAAGAACGGTCTCGTCAGGTCCCACCACTCGGCATAGCCCTGGCTGCCGAGCAGCAGCGCCACCTGCTCCGCGTCGCCGCGGCGCGTGCCGTCCACGCGGTTGCGCACGCTCCCCTCCCAGCCGTAGAAGGCGCGGATCTGAGGGGTCTGGACGAGCTCGGCGAGGTCGACCGTCAGCATCGGCTGCCCGCGCACGGCACGCGAGTAGAGGCTGTCGGCGATGCGCCGGCGCAGCTCGTGCTCGCGCTCCGATTCGCGCTGGAGCAGGTCCGCCCGCAGGGCCCTGCGCACGAGGTCGTGGAGCGTGAGCCCGCCGCCGAGCGCCTCGGCGAAGCTGCGCGACTCGAGCCAGCGCATGGCCTCCGCCGGGTCGGTCTCGGGCAGCACGTCACGCAGCAGCTCGAGCGTCGTCACGCGCGCGATGCAGGCCACGCCGAGCACGTCGCTGTAGCGGCCCTCGATCTCGGCCTCCGCGAGCCGGCGCACGAGCGTCCGCACCATCTCGCCGGTCTCGCCCGCCCGCGGGCTCCAGCCGCCGTTCTGAGCCGCCGCCGCGGAGAGCGTCAGCGCGAGCGGCGAGCCGCCCGCCCAGTGCGCCAGCTCGTCGCGGCGGGCCCCGCTGAGGCCGTGGACGCCGAGCAGCTCCTCGGACTCGGCGAGCGACAGCGGGCCGAGCTCGACCTCGCGCGTGATCCTCTCCCAACCACCCTCGAACCAGCCGCGCTCCGGCGCCTGGCGGCCCGCGACGATGACGATCGCGTGCTCGGGGAGCGACGGCAAGACCGCCCGCCGCAGGTGGCCGCCGAGCGCGGTCATGCGCTCGTAGGTGTCGATGAGGATCAACGGGCGCTCGTGCTCATGCGCAGCCGCCAGCGCCTCCTCGATCGCGTCCGGGACGGGCGGCAGCTCGCGGCCCTCGACGAGCACCGGCGACCAGCCGGCCTCCCGGCCGCGGTCTGCGACCTGGCGCAGCAGAGCGCTCTTGCCGATGCCGCCGGGGCCATGGACGAGCATTACGCTCGCCGGGGGATCGTCCACGAACAGCTCGGCAATCGCCTCGAGCTCGCCGTCCCGCCCGACGAAGGCCGCCCGGTCGCGCCGGGCCATCCTTGTACCCAGATTCACGTGTGCTGGCCCTCGATCGGTGAGCGTAGCGCTCTTATGGCGTCCGCAGCGTGAGCTCCGGCGGGTGGACGCAGAGCGCCGCCCGGCCGGGGCAGTCCGCGCACAGCCCGGCGTGCGGCTCGTCCGACGGGACGAAGCTGCCCTCTACGACCCCTCGCGCGAGCTCGAGCAGCTCGCGCTCGAGGCGGTCGGCGTCGGCGGCCGCGTAGACGGCCACGGCGGGCTCGTCCGGGCGCTCGAGGAAGCAGTGCGCCACCTCGACGCGCTCCGCCCCCGCCCGCAGCGCCGCAAGCGCGTAGACGATCCGCTGGGTGGCGTAGCCCTCGGCCACCACATCGGCCGGCTCGCGGCCGTCGAGGACGTCGCTCTTCCAGTCGACCACGAGCGTGCCGTCGCTCTCGACCGCGTACACGTCGACGACGCCGTTCATCAACACGCTGCGCCCACCGGCCCCCGGCGGCGTGAGCGTGAACGTGAACGGCAACTCGGCGCGCACCCGGCCGGCGGCGGCGATCCGGTCGCGCAGCTGCGAGCCGGCCACGCGCTCGACCATCGCGCGCAGGTCCGCGACGTCCGCGGGCAGCGGCGCAACGCCGTGGCGCTCGAGCTCGGCGGCGATCTCCTCGTCGGAGGGCACGACCGGACGCGCGAAGTCGAGCCGCTCGATCAGCCCGTGCACGATCGAGCCGCGCAGGAGCGCGGTCATGCCGCTCTCGGCGGCGGCCTCGCCGGGCGGCAGCGGCGACTCGACCGGCGCGAGCCTGAGCGAGCGCTGCAGGTAGAAGCGGTAGCCGCAGCGCCGGTACGCCTCGAGCCCGCTGTAGCTCAGGCGGCTCACGGGCAGCGCGCGCGGCGCCGGCGGAAGGCCCAGCTCGAGCGCCGGCTGCTCGTGGCGCGGCTCGACTTCGCCGGCGGCCGCAACGGGCGCCCGGTCGGCGGCGGGCAGCAGCTCGTCGAGCGTCTCCGGCGTGAGCCGGCTCCAGCGCACCCGCAGCGGCCGGCCCTCCTCGAACTCGTCCTCGTGGATGCCGCTCGCGCCGTCGGCCGGCAGCCCGTCGCAGAAGCCGCGCCAGACCCAGCGCATCGGCTCGCTCAGGTCCGCGGGCGGGTTGCGGCGCTCCAGATCGGTCGCCCCGCTGAGGATCAGATGCTCCTGAGCGCGCGTGGCGGCCACGTAGAAGATGCGCCGCTCCTCCTCCTCGGCATCCAGCTTGCCCTGCGCCTTCAGGCGCTCGAGCCGCTCGCTGTCGACCGCCCCGCCGAGCCCGGCGAGCCGAAGGCCGACGCTGCCGTCCTCCGAGATGCGCAGCGAGCCCTCGTCGTCGCGGCCGTCCTTGCCGAGGTCGCACACGCACACGACGGGGAACTCGAGGCCCTTGGCGCGGTGGATGGTCATCATGCGCACGGCGTCGAGCGCCTCCGCCTCGAGCGGCGCCTCGCCCTCGCGCGCCTCGAGCGCGTCGAGCTCCGCCAGTGTGTCGACGAAGCCGCGCAGGTCACGGCCCTCGTCGGCCTCGAACTCGCGCGCCATCCGCATCAGCTTGCGCACGTTCGCCATGCGCCGGACGCCGCCCGGCAGCGCGAGCAGGTGGCGGTCGTAGCCCGTGCTCGTGACGGCGCGGTCGATGAGCGTCTCGAGCGCGACCTGCCCCGCCACGCGCCGCTCGGCCTCGAACTGCTCGACGAACGCCGCGAGCCGCCGGCGATCCCGGTCGGGAAGCAGCGCGAGCAGCTCCTCGGACGGCTCGCTCACAGCCCACCAGGGGTCGCGGCGGGAGCGGCGCGCGTGCAACCCGATCAGCGCGACCGCGTCGAGCGAGAGCCCCGCGAGCGGAGAGGCGAGCAGCGAGTAGACGGCGAGGCCGTCGAGCGGATTGGCGAGCGCGGACAGCCAGTGGCGCAGGTCGGACACCTGCTGCTGGGCGAAGTAGCCGCGCCCGCCGACCACGTGGACAGGGAGCCCGCGCTCCTCGAGCGCGCGCTCGAAGAAGCCCATCGCGGTCGTGGCCCTGAACAGCATCACGACGTCGCCGAAGGCGTAGGGGCCGCCGCGCGTGAGCTCGTCGATCCGCTTGGCGAGCAGGCGCGCCTCCGCCGCGCGCCAGGGCGGCGCGGTGGCGAGCGTCGCGCCGAAGGGGGCGTCCCCGAGGCCGGGTGCCTCGTCCCAGCGCTTGCGCTGCTTCTCGACCACCAGCAGCTCGACGCAGGGATCGACGCGCGGGGCCTCCTCCCGGGATCCCGGCGCCTCGCGCAGAGGCTCGAAGCGCTCGCCCCAGGTGCGCTCGAAGGCGAGGTCGATCGCGTCGAGGATCTCACCGCGGGCGCGGAAGTTGACTGTGATGCTCTCGGCGCGGCCCGCCTCGACGGCCTTGTCCCAGTGGCTTCGGAAGACGCCGACGTCCGCGTTGCGGAAGCGGTAGATCGACTGGTTCTCGTCGCCGACGCGGAACAGGTTGTCGCGCGCCAGCAGCTCGAGCAGCTCGTTCTGCAGCGGGTTCGTGTCCTGGAACTCGTCGACGAGCACGTGCGCGAAGCGCTCGGAGTAGGCCTCCCGCAGCCCGCCGTCGCCGGCGAGCAGGTCGCGCGCGACCAGCTCGAGGTCCTCGAAGTCGAGCCCGGAGCGCTCCCGCTTGGCACGCTCGTAGCGCTCGCCGAAGAGCTCGAGCAGCCCGCTCAGCATCGTGTGGTCGCGCTGCTCCTGGCGCGCGAGGATGAACGAGCGGTACTCGCCGTAGGCGCTCTTGTAGTCCTCGCACGCCTGCGTCGAGAGCGCCTTCGAGCGGCCCTTCAGCTCGATGCCCTTGAGCTCCGCGCCGTCGGGGATGCGGTCCTCGCCCAGCAGGCCGAGCGCCGCCTCGAGCTTCTCGATCGCGGCCTGCCACCGTCGCCGAGGGCGCGCCGCGACCGAGCTCCTCGAGCGCGCCGCGCGCGCCAGCCTCGAGCCGCTCGGCCTCGCCCGACGGCAGCGGCGCGACCGTCGGCTCGAGCGCCGGCCGGCGCTGCCCGCGGCTGCGCAGGTGCGAGTAGGCGGTGCGCAGCATGTCGCGCAGCCGGTCGGGGGTGTGAGCGGCCACCATCTCGATGCGCTCGGGGTCGACGCCGTCGGCCATGAAGTCCCCGAGCGCGCCGTCGAAGGCCTCGAGCGCGAGCCGGTCGGCCTCGACCTGGTCGAGCACCCGGAAGTCGGGGTCGATGCCCGCGCTGAGCGCGTGCGCGCGCAGGATGCGCGCGCAGAGCCCGTGGATCGTCGAGATCCAGGCGTTCTCGGCGGCGCGCGCGTCGTCGCGGCGGCCGAGCTCGAGGAAGCGGCGGCGCACGCGCGTCTTCATCTCGGCGGCGGCCTTCTCGGTGAACGTGATCGCGAGCATCGACTCGACAGCGGCGCCGTCGTCGACCACGGCGCGCACGAAGCGCTCGACGAGCACCGTCGTCTTGCCGGTGCCGGCTCCGGCGCGCACGAGCAGCGACGCGTCGCGGCGCTCGACCGCGCGTGCCTGCTCGGGCGTCAGCGCCGTCATCCCTCGCTCCTGCAGATCGACGGGTACTTGCAGCCGCCCTGCCAGTCGCAGCGCTCCGGAGCCGGGCACAGCCGTCCCGCGCGCATCTCGGCGTCGGTCGCGCGGATGCGCCCCAGCGCCCAGCCGAGCTTCTCGCGGAACTCGTCCGGCTCGAGCCGGTCGCCCGACACCCAGCCCGAGCCGAGCTCCTCCACCTCGGCGGCGACCATCCCGCGCGGGCGCGGGTCGTCGGAGCCGAGCGCCACGTAGACGCCGCCCGCGGCGCGCAGCTCGAGCAGCCGCTCCACCACCAGCATGTAGAGCGCGGCCTGGAAGCGGTTCTCCTTCTCCCAGCTCGCGACCTTGTAGCGGTCGACGCGCTTGCCGCTCTTGTAGTCGATGACGAGCGCGAGGCCGTCGTAGGTGTCGACGCGGTCCATGCGCCCGCGCACGCGCAGCCCCGCTGCGATCTCGACCGGCTCGTGGTCCTCGCCGTAGCCGAAGCGCAGCTCCATGTGCTCCGGCTGGAAGCGGCTGTCCGAGCGCGCCTCGGCGCGCAGGTGGCGCAGCAGGTCGAACTCGAGCCGCCGCGCCGCCGCCTTCACGCGCGTCTCCTTCGGCGAGATCGTGAACGCCGAACGGCGCTCGCGCAGCTCCTCGAGCAGGATGCGCTCGGCGCGGGTGAGGTTGGCGGGCGTGACGCGACGCTCGCCGGTCTCCTCGCGGATCCGCAGGTAGGTGTGCTCGAGCACCGTGTGGGCGTAGTCGCCGCGCACCATCGCCTCCGGGTCGGGCTCGAGCGCCTCCGGGCGCAGCAGGTCCTCGACGAGCCACTTGACGGGGCAGTCCGCGAAGCGCTCGAGCGCGCCCGCCGAGACCGCCTGGCGCTTCCCGAGCTCCTCGAGCAGCGCCGCGCACGTGAGCGGGCCCGCCACGCGCTCCTCGCGGCGCGGCCCGGCGGCCGCCAGCGCCCGGTCCCACTCCGCCGCGGTGGGCGCCTGCTCGGGAGTCCACGTCACGTCGGAGAGCGAGCGCTTGCGCAGCTGCGGTTCCGCCAGCTGCTCGCGCGCGTCCTCGACGAAGAACGACTCCGCCTGCGGGTTGCCCTCCTCGTCGCTCGAGCGCGAGGAGATGACGAGCAGCCGCTCGGCGCGCGACGCGCAGACGTAGAACAGGTAGCGCTCGCGGTCGAGGGCATCCTCGCGCACAGGCAGCACCAGCCCGGTCGCGCTTGCGATCGCGCGCCGGTCCTCGTCGGACAGGAACGGCTCCGGCGTGGCCCCGCGCGGGAACTCGCCCTCCTGCAGACCGCAGACGAAGACCGCCTCGAAGCGGCGCGCCCGGATCGCCTCGGGCGTCGCGACCTGGACACGGTCGGGCTGCGGGTTGTCGCCCACGTGCACCTCGAGCTGCTCGAGCACGCGGTGGACACGGGCGGCGTCGACGCGCCCGCCGCCGGCCCCGCCCGGACGCAGCACGTCGCGCAGCGCGGCGAGCGCCGCCTGGCCCTCGCGCAGCGCGCGCGCCTCCTCGAGCTCGGGGCCGTGCAGCACGGCCGCCTGGCGCTCGTGCGGCGCCGCGAACAGGCTGCCGAGCCGCTGCTCGAGCTCGGCCACGAAGGCGGCGGCGTCAGCGGGCCCGGGCAAGCCTGTCGAGCTCGCCCAGCTCGAAGTTGTCGCGCTCCCAGAGCTCGCGCGCCTGAGCGGCGCTGTGCGCTCCCTCACGGCGCACCGCGGCCTCGAGCCGGTCCGCCAGGCCCGTCACGCGCAGGCGCCCGGGGGTGCGCAGGTAGGCGAGCAGGTCGTCGGCGCTGCCGCCCAGCGACGCGCAGCGGATCAGAGCCAGCAGCCCGCGCCCGATGCCCGTGTGGCCGAACGGGATGCGGCGGTCGATCGAGTAGGGGATCCCGTAGGCGCCGAAGACCTGCTCGAGCAGCGAGGCGTACGAGCTCGGCCTGCGGAAGACGACCGCCACGTCCCCCGGCTCGGTGCCCTCGCGCAGCAACTCGAGGATGCGCGCGGCCGCGAGCTCGACCTCGGCGCGCTGACCGCCGGCGCTGTGGAAGCAGATGGCGGCGCCGGGATCGACCGGCTCGCCGGGCGCCTCGAAGAGGCGCCGCTCGAGCTGGTGCAGCGCCTCCCGCGAGCCCTCCGCGTAGTGGACGTCGACCGGCTCGAGCGCCAGCTCGTCGGCGCCCCGGACGAGCAGCTCCTGCCTGATGCGCGCCGTCGCCCGGAAGGCCTCCCGGCCGGGCTCGAAGGGGAGCGAGACCTTCACGTCCGCGCCGCAGCGGCCCGAGATCGTCTCGAGCGCGTCGAGCTCGAGCGGCGTGAAGTCGTCGAAGCCGTAGACGAACAGCGGCGTGCCGCCCCAGGCGTCCGGGTCGCTGCGCAGCGCGTCGAGCGCGCGCCAGGCGAACAGATCGGCATCGACCACTCCGGCGCGCTCGAGCCCCGCCCGGTAGCCGCGGTAGAGCGCCGCCACCTCCTCCGCGTAGGCCCGCCGCGGCCCGTCGCCCGCCCAGTCGCGGAGCGCGCGCGTGAAGCGCGCCGGGTCGACCATCGAGCGCCCGAGCTCGGCCACGAAGCGAGCCGCGGCGCGCACGAACCCGGGCTGCGTCGCCGACTCGGCCAGCACATCAAGGCTCGCCGCCTGAACCGCCTCCTCGACGATCAGCTCGCGCTGGACCTCCGAGGCGGTGCGCTCGCCGTAGCCCGCCCGCCGCGCGATCTCCTGGAAGAGCCAGCCGAAGCGCAGCACGCGGGCGCCGAACACGGCTCCGCGCTCCGCGAGCTCGCGCTGAGCGTGCTCGACGTCGCCGAAGGTCGGAACGAGCAGAATCGGGTCATCAGCCAGCCGCGCCCGCAGCCCGCCGAGCACTTCGCCCGCCTTGGCGGCGTTGGCTGGTCCGGTTACGAGCGTGAGCGGCACAACCAATAGAGGTAGCGCGCGGTCACGACGGAGAGAGGGTCGGGCTCAGCCGCCTTGATCTGACGACAGCGCTCGAGCGGCGAGTGCACCGGCCGCGGCGGCCTTCTCGAGCGCCTCGGCGAAGCGCGCCGGCGGCAGCATCACGGGCGCCTGCTGGAGCTCCCAGCCGCGGTTGGGCCGCATGATCCAGCGCGCGATCCGGACGCGCTCGCCGTCGAGTCGCTCGACGCGCAGCTCGTCGCGAAGCTCGCCCGACCGCCCGGGGCTCGTCCCGTGGGCCTTGTCGCTCGTCTCGGGGCCGGCGTCGAGCTCAAGCGGCCCCAGCAGCTCCTTTTGACCGGCCTCGGCAAGCAGCGCGGGCAGGTCGCGCAGGTCGAGCACGGGCGCCTCACGCATGAGCTGCCCGGCGTGCCAGCCGGCGAGCCGCAGGCCGCCCGGCACCTTCTCGAGCCGGATCTCGCGGCCGTCCTCATATGGGCCCGCGGAGGCGAACTCGCCGCGCGAAACCCGCGCCGGGGCGGCGGAGGCGCTGCTGCGCGCGGCACCCCCCTTGCGGGCGCCGCTGCTCGTCGTCCGTCGCGGCCGGGCCGGCTTCAGGTTCGGATCCAGCACGGTGCCCTTCGAGCAGATCGGGCAGTCCGCAACGAAGCGGTTGTGACGGCAGAAGGTGGGCACCGCGTTGAAATCTAGCTGTCCCCCGCCCCCCGCCGGTTACGCGGCTGCCACCATCTCGCGAATGCGGACGGCGGTGGTCTCGGACCTGCATCTCGGCGCGCTCGGCGGCGCGGACGTCGCGCGCGACCCGGATGTGCGTGAGCGGCTGATCGAGGCGCTCAGCGGCGCCGAGCGGGTCGTGCTGCTCGGCGATGCGCTCGAGCTGCGCGAGCGGCCGCTCGCTCAGGCGCTGGAGGTGGCGCAGCCTCTGATCGACTCGCTCGGCAAGGCGCTCGCGGGCCGGACGCTCGTCTTCGTGCCCGGGAACCACGACCACGTCCTGGCCGAGCCGTGGCTCGCGCGCCTGCGGCTTGACGGGCACAGGCTCCCCCCGGACAGCGAATGGGCGGTGAGCCCCGCGGACGGCCCCATGGGGAGACTCGCCGCGGCGATGCCCGAGGTCGACCTCCGGCTCGCCTACCCGGGCCTCTGGCTGCGCCCGGACGTGTACGCGACCCACGGCCATTACCTCGACCTCGACCTGACGATCCCGAGGCTCGAGTCGATCGCGGCGTCGGTGATGGGGCGGATCACCGGGCGCGGCAGGAGCTCCTCGTCGGCGGCCGACTACGAGGCCGTGCTCGGGCCGATCTACGCGTTCTACGACCGGCTGGCCGACAGCGCCGGCCCGGAGGCGCTCGGGCGCGGCGGCACGCTGTCGCGCACCGTCTGGAAGCGCGCGACCGGGGAGGGCCGCGCCGGCCGGATCCTCGTCGGGCAAATCGCGATTCCCGGTGCCGTCGGAGTGCTGAACCGGCTCGGCCTCGGCCCATTCGGCACGGAGCTCACCGGCATCGAGCTGCGCCGGGCCGGACTGCTCGCGATGGGTCGCGTGGCGGACGCGCTGGCGCCGGACGCCGAGCACGTGCTGTTCGGCCACACCCACCGTGCCGGCCCGCTCGCGGGCGACGACCTCGCCGAGTGGACGACCCTGTCGGGGTCACGGCTGTGGAACTCCGGCACCTGGTTCCGCGAGTCGGCCTTCATCCAGGACGGCGACATCGACAACCCCTACCTGCCCGGCACCGTGCTGACCGTCGACGACGACGGGCCGCCGCGGATCGAGAACGCGCTGGCGGGCTACGCCGCCGCCGGCAGCGGCTCCGGCACCGCTGCCCCGAGCGCGTAGGCCGCCTCGTCGAACTCGCGCAGGCGCTGGCGGAAGGGCCAGGTGAACGTCGGCCAGAGCGTCGAGTTGTGGCCGTTGCGCGTCGATGTACCAGCTCTTGCAGCCGCCCGAGACCCAGACGGTGCCGTCGGTCATGCGGTCGATCTCGACGTTGTAGGCGGCCTGCGCCTCGGGGCGCACCTCGACCGTGCGGGCGCCGTTGCGGTCCAGGGCCCGCAGCGCGCCGGTCAGGTACTGGATCTGCGCCTCGATCATGAAGACGATCGAGTTGTGCCCCAGCCCGGTGTTCGGTCCGACGAGGAAGAACAGGTTCGGGTAGCCGGCCACGGCCGAGCCCTTGTAGGCGGCCGGAGAGCCGCCCCAGGTCTCCGCGAGCGTCCGCCCCTCGCGACCGCGGATGCGCGCCGCGATCGGGATGTCGGTCACATGGAAGCCGGTGCCGAAGATGATCGTGTCGACCTCGCGCTCGACGCCGTCCTCGCCCACGATCGAGTTCGGCCGCACCTCGCGGATCGCGCCGGTCACCACCTCGACGTTCGGCTTGACGAGCGCCGGATACCACTCGTCGGTAGGCAGGATGCGCTTGCAGCCGATCGCGTAGCGCGGCCGCAGCTTCTCCCGCAGCGCCGGGTCCTCGACCTGGTCGTGCAGGTGCCGGAGCGCCATCTTCTCGACGAAGCGCCCGAGCCGCGGGCGCCGGAACTGCAGCACGAAGCTCTCGCGTGCCCAGTAGATGCCGGCGCGCATGGCGAGCTGCGCGGGCGGGAAGACGCGGTAGACGGCCCGCTCCCGGCGGCTGAGCGGCCGGTTGCGGTGCGGCACCACCCAGGGCGCCGTCCGCTGGAAGACGTGCAGCTGCTCGACCTGCGGCTGGATCTTCGGGACGAACTGGATCGCCGACGCCCCCGTGCCGATCACCGCCACGCGCTCGCCCGCCAGCTCGTGCTCGTGGTTCCAGCGCGCCGAGTGGAAGATCGTCCCCTCGAAGCTCTCGAGTCCGGGCAGGTCAGGCGTGTTCGGATCGCTCAGCGGCCCCTGTGCGGCGATCACGACATCGGCGGTCAGCTCGCCCTGCGACGTCTCGATCCGCCACAGCTGCGCGTCCTCGTCCCAGTCGGCGGAGAGCAGCTCGCAGTCGAAGCGGATGTGCGGCATCACGCCGTAGCGCTCGGCGCAGCCGCGCAGGTAGTCGAGGATCTCGGGCTGCGGCGAGAACGTGCTCGACCAGTTGGGGTTCGGGGCGAACGAGAACGAGTAGAGGTGCGAGGGCACGTCGCAGCGGCAGCCGGGATAGGTGTTGTCGCGCCAGGTGCCGCCGATCTCCGAGGCGCGCTCGAGGACGGCGAAGTCGAGCTCCCCCTCCTGGCGCAACTTGATTGCCATCCCGAGCCCCGAGAAGCCGGCGCCGACGATGACGATCCGATGGTGAGTCACGTGAACCTCCGTAGTCCCGGCAGCAGGAGCTCGACGGTCCAGTCGGCAAGCCGCTCGATTGGCACGTCCGGGTGCTCCCACATCCAGTGGGCGACCCCTTCATAGGCGGCGTTGACGGCGTGCGCGGCGAGCTCGAGCTCGCGCGGGTCGGCGTCCGGCGGCGCCTTCTCGAGCAGCAGCTCGTGCACGAGGGCCGCCTGGCGGCGCCGCACCTCGATGGCGGCGTCAGAGAAGCGGCCCTCCATCATCAGCTCCCAGGCCACGCGGTTGTCCGCGGCGAAGCGCAGGAACGCGAGCCCGCCGGCGCGCACGCGCGCTTCCGGCTCGCTCTCGGCGCGCACGGCCTCAGCGACGAGCGTGGCGAGCCGCTCGGCGGAGCGCTCGAGACAGGCGCGGAAGAGGTCGTCCTTCGAGCCGAACAGCTCGTAGATCACCGGCTTGGTGACCCCGGCGCGGCGGGCGAGCTCGTCCATGGAGGCGCCCCGGTAGCCGCGTTCGGAGAAAAGCGCCTCGGCGAGCTCGACGATCTGGCGCTCGCGGACCTCGCGCGGGACGCGGCCGTGGGCGAAGTCCTCTATGCGTGCGTCCGTCGGTCCCACCTACCGCGCGTAGGTTACCGCTGGTAAGGCAGCAGTCAAGGGGTACCCGACGTGACGCTAGGTGCGTTGACGGCGTATATCGCCGTCAACGCAACGCGGATGACCGGAGGCGCCGGACCCGACGCCATCACCGCCGCCTTTACGCGGCTTCGACCCCGGCCTTCTCGGGGTCATCGGAGCCGCCGGACTCCGCCTCGGCCTTCTCCTCCTCGGCCTCGCCCTTGGGCGGCTCCTTCGCCCACTCCTCGTCGAAGTCGACGCGCCACTTGCCCTCCTCGTTCTGCTCGAGCTTGAGCTTGGCGCGGAAGGTGCGCCCGGCGCGGCTGCGGAAGCCCGTGACCGCCTTCGCCGTGCGCCCGACCGGCGGTTCTTCGCCGCGCTCGACCGACTGGCGCAGCGACTCGATCAGCTCCTTCGCCACCGACACCGGCAGCGACTTGCCCGCCTTGCGCTTCCAGATCACGAAGCCGCAACCCGGGTCCTCGCGCGACCAGCACGAGAAGCCCTTGCGGTTCTCGGTGATCTCGCGGCCGCAGATCGGACATGGGCCGAGCTTGGCGCGCTCGATCTGGACGCCCTTCAGCTTGTCGAGCTCCTCGACCGTCTCCTTCGTGAACTTGGCGATGTCGGAGATGAAGGCGTCGTGGCTGTCCTCGCCGCGCTCGATCAGGCCGAGCCGCTTCTCCCAGTTGCCGGTGAGCTCCGCCGAGGTGAGCTGGTGGCCGTTCAGCAGGCGGATCACCTGGATGCCCTTCTCGGTGGCGACGAGCGCGCGGCCCTCGCGCTCGATGTACTCGCGCCCGATCAGCAGCTCGATGATCCCCGCACGGGTGGCCGGCGTGCCGATGCCGGAGTCCTTCATCGCCTCGCGCAGCTCGGCGTCCTCGATCTCCTTGCCGGCCGTCTCCATCGCGCCGAGCAGCGACGCGTCGCTGAAGCGCCGCGGCGGCTGCGTCTCCTTGCGCATGAACTCGACCGACCGCGTCTCGACCGACTCGCCCTGCTCGAGCTTCGGCAACAGCTGGTCGCCGCCCGAGTCGTCGTCGCCGCGCTCGCCCTCGGGCTGGTCGCCGTAGACGGCGCGCCAACCCGGCTCGACGAGCCGGCGCCCGCTGGTCCGGAAGACGTTGCCCTCGACGTCCGTCTCGACGCGCGTGCGCTCGAACTTCGCGTCCGGGTGGAAGATCGCGAGGAAGCGCTTCGCGACGAGGTCGTAGATCTTCAGCTCGTCCTGGCCCATCTTGCCGAGGTCGTGCTCGGAGCGCGTGGGGATGATCGCGTGGTGGTCCTCGACCTTCTTGTCGTTGACCACGCGCCCGAGCGGGAGCTTCTCCAGCGAGGTGACGTACTCGGAGCCGCGCCGGTAGGCCGCGTTGTGCCCGACGAGCTCGGCGATCGGCTTGATCTCGGGGATCATGTCGCCGGTCAGGAAACGCGAGTTCGTGCGCGGGTAGGTGAGCGCCTTGTGCTCCTCGTAGAGGCGCTGCGCGGCGGAGAGCGTGCGCCGCGCCGAGAAGCCGAGCAGCGTGTTCGCGTGGCGCTGCAGCGAGGTCAGGTCGTAGAGGAGCTGGGGACGCTCGACCTCTTCCTTCTTCTCGAGCTTCGTGATCAGGCCGGGCTTGCCGGTGCTGGCCTCGACGATCGCCTTTGCCTCGTCCTCGTTCGGCAGCCGCTTGCCGCCCAGGTAGCGGCCCGCGTACAGACGCTCGCCGCTGGCCGCGAACTTGGCCTCGACGAGCCAGTAGGGCTCGGGCTTGAAGGCGCGGATCTCCTCCTCGCGGCGCGCGACGAGCGCGAGCGTCGGCGTCTGGACGCGACCGAGCGAAACCGCGCCGTCGAAGGCCGCCCGCAGCCGGATCGAGGCGGCGCGGGTGGCGTTCATGCCGACGAGCCAATCCGCCTCGGAGCGCGAGCGCGCCGCCTCCTCGAGCGGCTTCATCTCCTCGCCGGGGCGCAGGTCCTCGAAGGCCTCGGAGATCGCGGCCTTGGTCATAGAGGAGAGCCACAGCCGCTGGACCGGCTTCTTGACCGGCGCGATCTCGTACAGGTAGGCGAAGATGAGCTCGCCCTCGCGGCCGGCGTCGCAGGCGTTGACGATCAGCTCGACCTCGTCGTCGGCCATGCGCCGGTGGATCGCGTAGAGCTGCTTCTTGGCCCGCTCGTCGTTCGGGACGAGCTTGAACTCGTCCGGGATGATCGGCAGGTCGGCGAAGCGCCACTTCTTCAACTTCGGCGTCGTACGCGTCCGGCTCGGCCAGCCCCACGAGGTGCCCGACGGCCCACGTGACCACGTAGTCGTCGCCCTCGAGATAGGTCTTGTCCTTCGAGTTTTTGAAGGATCCGGGCAGGGCTGAGCCAAGGTCGCGCGCGACCGATGGCTTCTCGGCTATGACTAGGGTCTTGCCCACGGGATGGGTATCCACGATACGCACATAGGCCGTCACGATGCGATGGGGTGGTGGCTGGAGGAGGCGGGGCGTGTCGAATCACTCCCCCCGCTGAGCACCTCTCTGGAGGCCGACGTCATCGTGATCGGCGGCGGCTACACCGGCATGTGGAGCGCCTGGCACACGCTCCAGGCGGACCCGTCGGCACGCGTGGTGCTGCTCGAAAGCGGCCTCTGCGGCCACGGCCCGAGCGGGCGCAACGGCGGCTTCTGCGAGTCGATGTGGCTGGCCGCACACTCGCTCAAGGAGCGCTTCGGCGCGGAGCCTGCGCGCGCCCTGCTCGACGCCGCAAGCCGCAGCGTGACTCAGATCGGCGACTGGTGCGAGGAGAACGGCGTCGACGCGTGGTTCCGGCAGTCCGGCTACATGTGCGTCTCGACCGCGCCCGCCTTCGACGACGCCGGCCGCGGGTCGGTGCGCGCCGCGGCCGAGCTGGGAGCGCCCGAGGCCGTCCAGGAGCTGAGCGAGGAGGACGTTCGGGCGCGCTGCGACTCGCCGGTGTTCCGAGGCGGAGTGTTCGTGCCGGACTTCGCGACGCTCCAGCCCGCCCGGCTCGCGCTCGGGCTGCGGGCGAGGCTGCTCGAGCGCGGCGTGCGGATCTTCGAGCGCTCGCGCGTCACCGGACTCGGGGGCGACCGCGGCGGGGTGGTCGCGCGGACGGACGCAGGCGGCTCGGTGCGCGCGTCCGCCGCGGTGCTGGCGGTCGGCCCGCGCGCGCGCGCCGTCGACGGGCTCAGCTCACGCCTGACCGTCACCTCGTCGCACATCGTGATGACCGAGCCGGTGCCTGAAGTGCTCGAGGAGGTCGGCTGGACCGGCGGCGAGTGCATCACGGACGGGCGCCTGCTGCTCCACTACTTCCGCACGACCCCCGACGGGCGGATCGTGCTCGGCTGGGGCGGCGGCCGGCTCGCCTGCGGGGCGCGCGTAAACGGCCGCGTCGAGGTTGACGCCGACGTCGCTCGCCAGGTGGCCGCCGATCTCGAGTGGATGTTCCCGGGCGTGCGCGGGCGCCGCCTGACGCACGCTTGGGGCGGCCCGATCGACGTGTCGCCCTCCCACATCCCACAGATCGGCAGCTTCGCCGACGCACCGGTGCACTACGCCTTCGGCTTCACAGGCAACGGCGTCGGCCCCTCCCAGCTCGCCGGGCGCACGCTCGCGTCGCTTGCGCTCGACCGCCGCGATGAGCTCACGCGGCTGCCGATCGTGGGCGCCGACGCCGGCGCCTGGGTGCCGCCGGAGCCGCTCGCCTGGCTCGGGGGCGCGGCCGTGCGCTCGGCGATCATGCGGGTGGAGGCGGCCAAGGAGCGCGGCGAGCAGCCCGACCCCCTCAGCGCCGCGGCGGCGGCGGCCCCGCGGGCGCTCGGAATGCATCTCGCGCGTTGAGCGTAATTCGCCGCGCCCTCGCCGGTTGGAGGGTCAATGGCGATCGCAATCCAGCCGTACAGAGCGCCCGTTCTCGACTCCGGGCGAACCCGTAGTACCTTCAAGAGAATGGCCGCCGCGGAGGAGCGCTCCGCAGACGAAGCGAGACTGGCTCAGCGCGCCGTAGCGGGTGACGGTGACGCGTTCGCGACGCTCTACACCCGCTACGAGAAGCGCGCGTACAACCTGTGCCTGCGCATCCTGGGCTCCGAGGACGATGCCGCCGATGCCACCCAGGAGGCATTCGTCAACGTTCTCAAGCGGCTGCCGAAGCTCGAGGGCCGCGAGCTCGCCTTCGGCTCGTATCTGTTCACGTCGGCGCGCCACGCCTGCTACGACCTGATCGAGCGCCGCAAGCGCGCCGAGCCGAGCGACGACATCGCCGAGGGCGCCGTGCCGGTGGGCGGCGGCGTCGGCGGCGGCGGCATCGGCTTCGAGCCGGGTGACCCGCACGAGGACCCGGAGCGCAACGTTCTGCTCGCGGCGCGCCAGGACGAGATCCGCGATGCCAACGCCCAGCTGCCGGCGCGCCAGCGCGAGGTGCTGGTGCTGCGCGAGCTCGAGGACCTCTCCTACGACGAGATCGCCGAGCTCATGGAGCTGAACCGCAACTCCGTGGCGCAGCTGATCTCGCGGGCGCGCATCAACCTGCGTGACGCTCTGCGCGGCACCGCGCTGGCGTCGGTGGCGGTCTCCTCGGCCGACTGCGAGCGCTCGCTTGCCCTGCTCGCGGCGCGCCAGGACGGCCAGCCGGGCGACGGCGACGACCAGTGGCTCGACGAGCACATGCTGGCCTGCGACACCTGCCCGCTCGCGCGCGAGGCGATGGAGGAAGCCGGCATCTCCTACCGCGCCTGGCTGCCGGTTGCCGCCGGGCCGCTCCTGTTCCGCGAAACGGTCGCGAACGCCGCGGAGGCCGTCGGGGCCGACTGGAGCGACGTGATCGCACGTCACGAGGCGCGCCTGAGCGCGCCGCAGGGGATGGGCGCCCGGCTCCGGGCCGCCGCCGGGGGCGGCGCCGCGGGCGGATCGCAGTCGGGCAGCGCGCGCGCCGCGCTCGGTCGGCACCGCAGGCGCGATCTCGCCCTCGTCGGCGTCCTGGCGCTCGTGCTCCTGCTCGTCGGCTTCGCGGCCGGGCTCGGCGACGGCACCAAGGTCGAGGACCCGGTGCCGGTGGCGGACGAGGGCGTGCCCGCCGAGACGACCGAGGAGCCGGCACCCGAGCCGAAGAAAGAGAAGCCGAAGGAGAAGCAGCCGGCCAAGAAGGGCGCCAACCCGCAGGGCTCGCCCGCGGCGGCGCCCGGCGAGCCCCAGTCGAGCGACGATCCCGAGCCGGTCGCGGACAACACTCCGTCGACGCCCAGCGGCGGGGGCGGCGGCGGAACCCAGGGCGGCAACCAGGACGGCGCCGCCCGCGAGCAGGGCGGTGGTGGCGGCGACCGCCTCGACGGCAGCGACCCTCCGGTCGTGACCGATCCGCCGGCCGATCCGCCCGCGCCTGACCCGCCCGAGCCCGAGCCTCCCGTGATCATCGACCCGCCGCCCGAGGAGCCGCCCCCCAGCAACTGCATCCCGGGCGCGAACTGCCCGCGCGTGCCGGGCACGCCGCCGAGCGGCCCGCCCACGCGACCCTGATCAGACGGGCTCGGCGCGGCGCCCGCCGAGCGCCTGGGCGCGCTCGTGGAGCCAGGCGGCAACCTCGTCGGCCGGCAGCGGGCGCAGCAGGTGGAAGCCCTGCGCGCCGTCGCAACCGAGCGTGCGCAGCTCACGGAGCTGCTCTTCTGTCTCGACCCCCTCGGCCACGACCTCGAGGCCGAGGTGATGGCCAAGGTCGATCGTCGAGCGCACGATCGCCGCGCCCGGCCCGTCGCCGGCCATGTCCATGACGAAGCTGCGGTCGATCTTGAGCTCCTGGATCGGCAGCTCGACCAGCCGGCCCAGCGACGAGTAGCCGGTGCCGAAGTCGTCGACCGAGATGCGTATGCCGAGTGCGCAGAGACGCTCGATCACGTCCATGGCGGTCACCACGTCAGCGATCAGCCCGCGCTCGGTCAGCTCGAGCTGGAGCTGCTCGCCCGGCACGCCCCAGCGCTCGAGCAGCGACTCCACCTCGGCCGGGAAGCGCGGGTCGAGCAGGCTGCGCTCGCTGACGTTCACCGCGACGGGCACGTCGAGCCCCTCGAGCGCCCACTCCCGGGCCTGCTTGAGCGCGGCGCTGATCACGTAGCTGGTGAGCGGCCCGATCAGGCCGGTCTGCTCCGCCAGCGGCAGGAACTCCATCGGCGGGATCAGCCCCAGCTCCGGGTGCTGCCAGCGGATCAGCGCCTCTGCCCCCGACACCTCGCCGCGCCGGAGGTCGACCTTGGGCTGGTAGAAGAGCACGAGCTCCTCCTCTGCAAGCGCCCTGCGCAGCTCGCCGAGCCGCGTCACGCGGTCGGGGCCGCGCCGGTCGCGCTCGGGCATGTAGAGCTCGAAGTGGGTCCCGGAGCGCTTGGCCGCGTACATGGCGATGTCGGCGGCCTGCAGCAGGGTCTCGGCGTCGCCGCCGTGCTCCGGGAAGAGCGCGATGCCGACGCTTGCCTCGACGAGCAGCGGCACCCCGCCGAGCACGAACTCGTCGTGGAGCACCTCCTTGACCCGGCCCGCGACCTCGATCGCGCCCGGCGCACCGGAGACGTCCGCGAGCAGCAGCGCGAACTCGTCGCCACCGAGCCGCGCCAGCAAGTCGCCGTGGCGCACGGTCGTGCCGAGCCGGGCCGCGACGTCGCGCAGCAGGCGGTCGCCGTGTCCGTGCCCGAGCGCGTCGTTGACCTCCTTGAAGCGGTCGAGGTCGAGCATCAACAGGGCGAACGTCCGGTCGACCGCCGAGGCGCTCTCGATCTCGTGTTCGAGCCGGCGCAGCAGCTGGCGGCGGTTGGCGATGCCGGTGAGGTCGTCGTGGAGCGCCTGGTGGTGGCTCGTCTCAGCGTGCCGGCGCAGCTTGCGCGAGGCGCGCGCGACGATCGGGAAGAGCACGAGGTAGAGCAGCGCGAGCCCGGCGATCAGGACCGGGTAGAGCCGCTCCGAGTCCTTCTTGATCTGCGCCGCGATCGGCGCGTATGGCATGTAGACCTCGAAGACCCCGGTGGGCTCGCGGTCGCCGATCAGGTGCATCGGGACGTACACCTCATAGACGCGTCCCATCGCGGCGGGGGCGTCGTGCACCCCCTCGAAGGCGGCCTGCGTGTGCCCGTCGAGCGCCAGCTGCACCTCCTCGCTGAGGTCGCGGTGCCCGATCTCGCGGTGGTCGAAGGAGTAGACGATCTCACCCTGCGGGTCGTAGATCTTCGCCGTCTGGATCCTGCCCCGCAGGACCAGCGTCTCGATACGCCGGTCGATCGCGGTCAGCTTCCTCTTGCTGAGGCCGCGCTCGATGTCGCGGCCCGTCACGTGCTGATCGGCGATGTCGTTGGCGATGCTCTGCGCCGTCACGCGTGCGTTCGTCGCCGCCCGATCGTGGATCTGATCGCGCAGCGACGAGCACGAGCGCCGCGCCGAAAGCGACCACACACAGCAGGCTGAGGATGCTGAACTGCGTCAGCAGGCTGAGGTGGGGCACGCGATTGCGCATTCCCACGCGTGATCGGCGTACCTGAGGCTCAACTGAATACCCCAAAAAGGGGTACGTGGGTCACCTGCCGAGTATGCGGCGGAGGAACCCGGCTCGGCGGGTCTTCTCTCCCGGCTCTTCGGCCCCCTCGCGCGCGGCGCCGAGCGCGCGCTCGCCGTGAATGTCGTAGACGACGTCGCCCCCGCAATGCGGGCAGTCACCGGCACCGATGACCACGGGGCTCTCGACCCGTCGTTCGCAGGATGTGCAGCGGAATGTCGGCATGAATCCCTCGGGCGGCCGCACGGCCGCCTCCCCTAGCCAAACATGCCCCATCGCCCGGCGCTCTAACCGACCGTGTAGTAGTCGCCGAAAGGATTGAACGTCCGGCCGCGGTCGCTGCCCTTGCAGCCCTGCCTGCGGTGATTCTCCTTGAACGGCAGCCCCACGATCGTCTGTGCCTCGTTGTTGTCCTCGTTGGACTCGAAGATCCCGTTCTCCGGATCGGCGATGTGCACGTAGGCGAAGCAGCCGCGCAGCCCGGTGACGTCGATCCACTGCTCGGGATAGGCCGGCGGGTAGATATCGGCCCAGCCGGGCGAGGTGCCGAGCGTCACGCCCTCCGCCCTGCTGTTGTTGCTGCAGGCGGGATAGACGGGACGGCGCGGCGAGTGGGCCAGCCCGGGGCGCGTCCGCGTGAGATCGCGCAGGCAGTAGGACACCTTCGGGCCGGTGCGCACCCTGACGGTGCGCCGGCCGCGCGAATCGACGCGCCACAGCTCGAAGCGAGCCGCGTTGTGGAATTTCCACCAGTAGCGCTGCTGGTGCGCGAACTTGAACTGCAGACGGGCGTTCGTGTCGACCGAGAGCAGCCCGCCGTCGACGGTGTGGATGCGCTGGTAGGCGTGCATGGTGCGCCTGGTCGCGCGCTCGCCGCGCAGCTCGGCGGGTCCCCGCCCGACGCTGTCGATCACGTTGCCGGCGCGCAGCACCGTGCTGCCCGCCTTGGTCAGCCGGTCGGTATAGAGCCCGTACGGGCGGCGCATGACGAGGTCCGGGCAGCGCAGCCGAGCCGCGTCGGGGCCGATGCAGGGGTTGGGATCGACCTGCGCGCGATCGGGCGCCGTGCCGCGCGGCGGCGACGGCAGCGAGGGCACCTGCCCTCCCGCCGGAAGGGCGAGGAGGCCCAGCACCACCGCCGCTCCCAGGGGGAGCAGGACTGTTCGCGCGACACGCACCCGGACCATTTGTAGCGCGTGAGGACGACCGGTCTTGCAATTTCAGGCACAGGGACCGGTGTCCACGGGACCACCCGCGCGCCGCAGCGCGGCGCTCACGATCTCGTCCGGGACCCCGAATCCGGCACGTCCGCCGTCCGAGACCGAGGCGGCGAAGATCGTCGTCACGACCCGCCCCGACGCATCCACCATCGGCCCGCCCGAGTTTCCCGAGCGCACGAGCCCGCGCAGCGAGGTGATGCTTCGCTCGACCGGGCCGCGCCCGTAGGCGTCCTGCGTCACGACCGTCGAGGTGTGGCCGAGACGGCCGGGGCGCACGTCGTAGGGGCCGTTCTCGGGGAAGCCGAGGATCGCCGCGGAATCGCCCTCCTGCCCGTCCGGGTTGAGGCGCAGCGCCCGCGCATCGCCGAGGCCGGGCGCGCGCAGGATCGCGAGGTCGTTGCGCGCGTCGAACCAGATCGCCTCGGCGTCGATGTGGTCGCCCTCCCCTTCGAGCTGCACAGTCGTGTCGTCCTGGCCCGCCACCACGTGGGCGTTCGTCACGATGACGCCGTCCCCGGCGATCCAGCCGCTGCCCTGGACGCCGAGGCCGCACGCCGTGCCGAGCACCTTGACGACGCTGTCGGCCGCGCGGCGCACCTGCGGGTCGCGCGCGATGCGCGAGTTCGGCGGCGGAACGTCGGCCTGCGGCCCCTCGATCTGCGGGAAGGGGTCGAAGCGCGCGAGCGCCTGGATCAGCGGGCCTGACGGCGGCAGCACCGCGTTCAGCTCGCCGAGGATCTTCGAGCGCTGGATCGGCTCGCGCAGCTCGCTCGCGCCGGGTGTGTTGAGCGCCACCGCTCCGCCCACCCAGAACAGGAACAGGCCGAGGCAGCCGACGAGCAGCGCGCCGCCGACGCCGTCGAGCAGCCCCAGCCGGTCACCGAGCCTGCGCCGGAGATGGAAGCCGAGCACCTCCGCGAGCGACGCGAGGATGCCGCCGAGCAGAATCGCGCCGATCAGGGCGGACAGCGGGGCGTAGGGAGAGCTCGAGCCCTCCTCCAGGACCAGCGGGCCGAGGCGCGAGCCCAGGACGGCGCCGACGGCGAATCCGCCCAGCGACAGCGCTCCGACGATCAGCCCCTGGGCGTACCCCCACGTGGCCATCAGCACCGTAAGGGCGACGATGATCCAGTCGAGTGGAGTCACGGCCGAGGCAGGCTAGTGGTCCGCGCACCGCCTCAGCGCTGTCTACCATCGCTCGCGTCCCCCTCCGCCCGTGAACGAGCTGACCTCCGAGCGACGTCGCCGCCTGACCCATCGAGCGCTGCCTGCCCTGGGCGGGCTGGCGGGCGTCGCGCTGCTCGCGGGCGCACTGGTGGGGTCGTCGAGCACGAGCGCCTCGGAGCGCACCGCCGCCGACTTCACCGAGGCGTGGGAGCGCGGCGACTACCGCGCCATGCACGCGCTGCTGAGCGACGATGCGCAGCAGGCCTACCCACTCAAGCGCTTCCGCACCCAGTACCGGCGAGCGGCGGACACCGCCACTCAGACCGAGCTGGAGGTGGAGGAGCCGAGCGGCGAGCGCGACGGCGAGATGGTCGTGCCGGTGGTGGTCGACACGCGCGTCTTCGGGCGGCAGGCGGGTGAAATGCTCGTGCCGGTCACGGAGGAGCGCGTCGACTGGGAGCCGCGGCTCGTCTTCCCCGAGCTGCGCGAGGGCGAGCGGCTCAGGCGCCGCAGCGTCCCGCCCGAGCGCGGCACGCTGCTCTCCCGCAACCGGCGCGTGCTGGCCAAGGGGCCGGCGGACGCGCGCACCTCGCCACTCGTAGGCATCGCCGACTCGATCGCGGGCAGCATGGAGCCCGAGGAGACGGCTGAGGAGCGCGAGGGCCTGTATGCGCTCGGCTTCCCGCGCGACTGGCCCGTCGGGCAGAGCGGTCTCGAGGAGGCGTTCGAGGATCGCCTGCGCGGGCAGCCGGGAGGCGAGCTGCGCGCGGGCCGGCGGGTGCTCGCACGGGCGCGGCCGCGCAAGGCCGAGCCGGTCCGGACCTCGATCTCGCCGCGGGTCCAGGAGGCCGCGGTGCTCGGGCTGGCCGGCCGCTTCGGCGGGATCGCGGCGCTCGACCCCACCAACGGCGAGATCCTCGCGCTGGCCGGGATCGCCTTCTCGGCGCCCCAGCCGCCGGGCTCGACGTTCAAGATCGTCACCACCACGGCCGCCCTCGAGGAGGGTCTCGTCAAGCCCACGACCGAGTTCCCGGTCGAGAGCTACGCGCTGATCGACGGCGTCGAGCTCGAGAACGCGAACGGCGAGTTCTGCGGCGGCAGCTTCCGCGAGAGCTTCGCGCACTCCTGCAACTCGGTCTTCGCGCCGCTCGGCGTCGAGGTCGGGTCCGAGAAGCTCGTCGAGACGGCCGAGCGCTTCGGCTGGAACGCGGAGGCCAGCATCCCGGGTGAGGTGCCGAGCACGCTGCCACCGGCCGGCGAGATCAAGACGCCGCTCGAGATCGGCTCGACGGCGATCGGCCAGTTCAAGACGCTCGCCACGCCGCTGCAGCTCGCGTCCGTCGCTCAGGTGATCGCCGCCGACGGCGTGCGCTACCTGCCGACGCTCGCTGCCGGGGAGGGCAGCCGCGGCACGCGCGTCACCTCGAAGCAGGTGGCGGACACGATCAGCTCGCTGATGGTCGACGTGGTCGCCTACGGGACGGGCACGCTGTCCGCGATCGGCGGCGTCAAGGTCGCCGGCAAGACGGGCACGGCCGAGCTCGAGGACACGCGCGGCCCGGACGCGGAGGCCTCGGATCCCAACAACACGGACGCGTGGTTCACGGCGTTCGCGCCGGCGGCCCGCCCGCGGATCGCCGTCGGCGTGATGTTCGTGCGCGCCGGCGCCGGCGGCTCGACGGCCGCGCCCGCCGCGAAGGTCGTGCTGGAGGAGGGCCTGAAGCGCTACGATGTCGAGCTCGACGGTGAGGTGCTCGTCGCCCTCACCGCGCATCTCGAGCTCGAGCGGCCGGTTCTCGGTCGTCTGCAGCGGCAGCCTGAAGAGCAGCATCGACCCGGCGGTCGGTCCGAGCTGGGCCACGCTGCCGAGCTCCGGGATGCACTCCTTGGGACCCAGCTCGCGCGGGTGGTACGCGAAGGCGTTGTCCTCCGGGAGCTCCTCCGGCTCGAACTCGTTGCCCTGGTTGTCCACGACCTTGAACTCGTCGATGGTCGAGTGCGTCTCGTCGCTGGACGGGTTGCAGGCCTGGAGGAAGATCCCGTAGAGCGTCTCGTCCGGGGCCGGCTCGGGGCCCTCGACGTAGACGTCGTCCGGCGGGATCGCCGGGTTCAGCTGGCGCGTGATGAAGACGTTGTAGTCGACGCCTCCGAGCGGCAGCGCGAGCCCCTCGCGCGCCGGCTCGTCGACGCCCGGCTCCTCGTCGCCGCACGCGGCGGCGCCCACGGCGAGCGCGGCCAGGCACGCGAGCAGCGTCAGACGAGACAGGGGGCGCATCCGGTCCGGCAGTTTAATGGGGCGGCATGCGGGCCGGATCGGCGCTGGCCGGAGCTCCGAAGCGCGGGGCCTTGGAGGGCTCGTAGCCCGCGATCGTCGCGCGCTTGAGCGGCTGCTTGCCGGGCTCCTCGAAGATCATGCGCAGCCGCTCGAGCTGCTTGGCGGTCTGCCTCTTGGTCCACCCGGCCGCGCCGATCTGCTTGAGGCGGTCGACGAAGGTCGCCGGCTCGCCGTAGGTCGTGAGCTCCACGCGCGTGACGCCCGCCGCCTCCTTGCCGAAGTCGTACACGGCGAGGAAGCGGTTGCGGCCGCGGCGGCCAAGCGCGATCTGCTCGACGATCCGGCGCGGACGATCGACCTCGCTGACCTGCAGCTCGGCGTATTCCTTCGCGAACGGCTTCTTCATCTGGAAGCGCGCCGCCGCTCCCTCGCCGATCGGGTTGACGCGGGCGAGCCGGTAGTCGCGCATGTAGTGGTCGGTGTACGCGGGCCGGCTGGCGAGATCGGACACGAGGTCGAAGATCGCCTCGCGGTCGGCCGAGATGATCTTCGAGACGGTGACCTCGCGCATTGCGGCGGGATCCTACCTGCGGCGCCTCCCGGCGCAGCCGGCGTCAGGCGGCCTTGGGGACGACCGAGAGCCGGCGCTCGGACGCGTGGACGCGCTCGCTCGAGACGGCCAGCCGGCGATTCGCGGGCAGCGCGGCGTAGCAGAGCTCGCACACGAGGCGGCCGCTGTCGAGCCGGTGAACGGTCTCGCCCGCGAGCGGCGTGCGCCTGCACGCGGCGCAGCTCGCGGCCGTCGCGGGGAGGGCGCCGATGAAGCTGCGAACGAGCAGGGAGTCCATGTCGGGCATCCGGGAAGCGTTCGCCGAGACGACCGGCAGTCCTGCTGCAGCCGGCCCAAAAAGCCCGCAATTAGCGATTTTTTGCCTTGGAATTGGGCACCTGCTCGTTACCATCCCCACAACCCCCACCCCTGAGGAGAGAAATCCGATGGAAGCCTTTAGTTCCGGCACCCTCGCGGGCGCTGGTTCGTTTCGCTGTGACTCGTGTGGCTTCGCGGTTGCTTTGCATGAGCGGGATGCGGTCCCATCCTGCCCCGAATGCGGCGGTGACAGCTTCCGTCGCGCCTCGCTGTTCGGCGAGGAGGTACGGGCGCCGCGTCATCAGGAGGTCGAGGGCGCGCCCGCCTGGCTCACCGATGCGCGCGACGCACTCGTCCGCTCCGGCGACTACCTCGCCTTCGAGGACGGCGAGCGCGTGCGCGTCGTCCCGCTTCAGGACGGCTGGACCCGTATTGGTCGCAGCCTCTCGGCCCACGTGCGCTTCGACGACCCGACCGTGTCACGCCGGCATGCGCTCCTGTACCGCGACAGCGCGGGCGCGCGCATCCTCGACGACCGCAGCCTGAACGGCGTGTTCAGGAACGGCGACCGCGTGGAGCTCGCGGAGCTGGACGACGGCGACGAGATCGCGGTGGGCCGCTTCCGGCTCTTCTTCATGAGCCTGGCGGCCGAGCGCGAAGAGACGACCGCAGGCCGGGCCGGCTAGCCCGCCAGGGCCGCGAGGCCCTGCTCGCGCGTGACAACCGGCTCGTAGCCGAGTTCCCGCCGTGCGCGGCTGATGTCGAGCGTGCACTGCTTCGACGAGACCCATACCGCGAGACGCGTCAGCGGTGGAGCGCCGGGCCGCCGCAGCAGCCTCCAGGCCCTCTCAGTGACGGCGGCACCCGCCTCGGCGACCGCGCTCGGCACCGTCTTGGACGGCGGCGCGACGCCCTGCGTCCCGAGCCAGCTCGTCACGAACTCGCGAAACACGACCGGATCGCCATCGGTGACGAAGTAGACGCCGCCCGGCGGCGCCTTCGTTGCGGCTAGCCAGAGGCCCTCGACGGTGTTGTCGATGTTCGTGGTGTCCGTGAGCTGGTCGCCGCCGCCGATCCAGCGGAAGCGGCCCGCATCGACGAGCTTGACGAGCTCCGGCAGCAGGGTCGTGTCGCCGCGGCCCCAGACGAAGCGCGGCCTGACGACGACGGTCTCCATGCCGTCACCGTTGGCGGCCCGGACGCGCTGCTCGGCGCGCGCCTTGGACGCCGCGTAGAGGATCGGCGAGTCGGGCCGCAGCGGAGCGTCCTCGTTGACGTTCACGAGCGCCTGGCCGGCCGACAGCGCCGCCTCGGTCCCGGTGTGGACGAAGCGCCTGACCCCGGCCGCGATGCAGGCGTCGAGCGTGTTCTGGGTCCCGAACACGTTGAGCCGCTCGAACTCCTCGGGATCGCCCCATTCGTCGACCTTGGCGGCGCAGTGGAAGGCGACCTCGCTCCCCGCCGCGCCCGCTTCGAGCGCCTTTCTGTTCTCGAGATCGCCGCGAACGGGCTCGGCGCCCAGCTCGCTCACGCGGGCCGCGGAGTCATCCGAGCGCGCCAGCGCGCGGACGCTCCAGCCCTCGCGCCGCAGGCGCTCGATCAAGGCGCCGCCGATGAAGCCCGAGCCGCCGGTCACGAATGCCGTGCTCATGGCCGGAACCTACCGCTCAGGGAACCCCGGCCGTGCGACAGACGTATCAGGGGTGGAAGTCGACACAAGGAGGAGCGATGACCCGCTGGATCGGCCCGGTCGTGCTGGTGTTGGCGTTGGCCTTCCCGGCCACGGCCCTCGGAGGTGGCTACGCGACGCTCGGGCTTCAGTCCCTGCCCGAGGGGATCGAGCCGGGCGAGACCTGGACGGCCGAGTTCACGGTGCTCGCACACGGACGCACGCCCTTCGTCGACGGGCACCCGTCCGTGACCGTGCGGCGCGCAGGCGGTGAGATCGTCGGCAGCTTCCCGGGGCGGCTCGTGAACAAGAGCGGGCTCTACCGCGCGGAGGTCGTCTTCCCCGAGCGCGGACGCTACGAGTACGTGATCGACGACGGCTACAGCCAGCGGCACACGTTCCCGGCGGTGACGGTGGGCGACGGCGGCGGCGAGGCGGCGCCCTCCCCCGCGCCGGCCGAGCCGCCGGCCTCCCAGCCGGCCTCCGCCGCTGACGGCTCCTCGGTTCCCCTGGCGCTCGTGCTGGCCGCGGGTGCCGGCCTGCTCACAGCCTGGTTCGTGCTGATGCTGTTGAGCCGCCGCGGCAGGACGGAAGGCCGGCCGGCGCTCGACACGTGAGCAAGCCGCGCGCCCTCGCGCTCGCGGCCGCCGCGGGCCTCGTTGCGGCGGCACTGGCGTTCGCCGTGGTCACGGCGGTCGACGGCGACGACGAGCGCGGGGGCGCCGGCCAGACGGTCCCGGCGGCGGTTCAGGCGAGCGGCCGCGCGCTCTTCTTCCAGATGGGCTGCGGCAGCTGCCACCGCTTCGCCGACGCCGGGTCGAGCGGCGTGATCGGGCCCGACCTCGACGAGCGCCTGGCGGCCTACGACCGGAGGTCGCTGCGTGCCACGATCGTGAGCCCGCCGGGGTCGGCGGGCTCGTTCAGCGTCATGCCCGACAACTTCGGCGCGCGGATGAGCTCCGAGGCGCTCGACGCGCTGGTCGCGTACCTGCTCACGGCGCGTGATCGGCGCTAGCGGCGGCTGCGGGTGTCCTGCCGGCGCGCTCGTCGGCCATGCTGTCGGCGGCGCGCGTAGTGAACCGATGCCCGCTCACCGCGGTGAGAAATGAGTCGCGGTCGAGCGCGTAGACCCGGGCCTCCGTGCGGGCGGTGACGGTCGCGGTCCGCGGCACGTCGCGCAGCAGGGCGATCTCGCCGAAGACGTCGCCGGCGCCGAGCGGCGGGAAGTCGCCGTCGCCGCGGGTCACCTCGAAGTCGCCGCTCGCGATCAGGTAGAAGCGGTCGCCCAGCTCGCCCTCGCTCACGACCGCTGTCCGCGCCGGCACGTCGATGCAGCGGACGCTGTTGGCCAGACTCTCCACAGTGCCAATCGGCAGCGGCGCGAACATCGGGACCGCCCGGAGCAGCGTGAACGCCTCCTCGGGCACGGAGGTCCCCGCCTCCAGGCGGGTCAGGGCCCGCCAGCGGACGAGGACGAGCGCCGGCAGCAGCAGGCCGAGCGCGACCAGCGCGCCGCGAACGCCGAGCAGCTCGATCAGGAGAGGAGCCACGATGCCGCCGAGGCCGCAGGCGAGCCAGTAGCTGCTCTCGAGCACCGCGAAGGCGCGGCCAAGCAGGTCGTCCGAGGTCATGCGCTGCAGCAGCGTCATGCCCGTTATCTCGATCAACCCATAGCCGAGTCCCACGAGCACGAACAGGGCCAGGGCAACCCAGGCGAGCTCCGGCACCGCGGCGATCAGGGCGAAGCAGGCGCCGGCGACCAGACCTCCGAGCGCGAGCCCGAGAGCGAGCCTGCCGCGCCCGAGCAGCGCGATGGCGACCGCCCCGGCCGTCAGCCCGCCGATCCCCCAGGCGGCGTTCAGCCAGCCCACTCCGGCCTCACCGAGGTCGAGCAGCTGGATCGCGAGCAGCACGATCAGCACGTCGGCTGCGCCCTCGACGAAGTAACTCGCGCACAGGAGCCCGACCACCAGGCGCAGGCTCGGCTCTGCGGCGACCGCGCGCAGACCCGACACGGCCTCCTCCACCGGGCCCTCCTCGTCGCTGCGCTCGCGGTGCGGCGGCACCGGGTCGCGCGGAACCCGAGCGAGCGGCCAGGCCGCCACGGCGTACAGCGCCGCCGTGCCCGCGAAGGCCGTCTCCGCGCTCGCGGCCGACACGAGCGCGCCGCCGATGATCGATCCGACGAGCACGCCGGTGTTGTCGACCGAGTTGGTGAGCGCGTTCGCCGCCGCCAGCTGGCGGGGCGTGGCGGCGAGCGCAGGCAGCAGCGCCGACTGTGCGGGGATGTGGGCGGTCTGGAGGACCGTGAACGCCGCGCTGAGCAACAGGACGACCCAAAGCGGCGCGTCGGCCGCGACGGCGCCCGCGACCCCAGCCAGGAACAGGGCCCTGGCCACGTCGGTCGCCAGCAGCACGTCGCGCCGCGAGCTCCTGTCGACCAGCACGCCCCAGAGGGGCGCCGCCAGACCGGCGGGCACCATCCGGACGACGGCGGCAAGCCCCACCGCGGTGGCGCCGCCCACGTCGTAGGCGTAGACGGCGAGGATCACGAAGAAGGCCCACTGGCCGAAGGAGCTCAGCGCCCAGCTCGCCTGCAGCCGCCGTAGGTCGGCCGTCGCGAGCGCGTCGACGACGGTGCGCCGGAACGAGTCCGGCTCGGGCGAGTCCGGCATCGAGCCGACCCTAGTGGGGCTCGCGAGCGGGTGCCAGTCGCGCCGCCGGACGTTCGGTCACCGTGGCGACTTAGTGTCGTGGGGCGACATCAAGTCGCCACAGTGACTCCTGGTACGGACGCCCAACCCTTCATGGCCGCCGTTCGCCGGCGCCGGAGCTAGCGCTGATCCCGCGGGCCCGACCAGAACGCGTCGCCGACCGTCACGGTGCGGGCGATCTCGGCCTGGTGGCGGAGCGAGTAGGGATCGCCGTCTTCGAAGGCGAACATCGCCTCGGCCGGCACGCGCCGGATCTCGCCGGAGCCGCCGAGGTACTGGTCGACGACACGGGCGCAGCGGCGGCCCTCCGCGATGGCGGTCACCACGAGCGACTGGCCGACGCGGGCGTCCCCGCAGGCGAACAGGCCCTCGATCTTGGTCCCGTACACGGGCGCCTTGACGTTGCCGCGGGCGTCGCGGTCGAGGCGCAGCTCGCCCACGAGGCCGTCGTGCTCGGGATGGTTGAAGCCGATCGCGATCAGCACGAGGTCGGCGCGCTCCTCGAAGTCGCTGCCGGGAATCACATGCAGGTTGCGTGACGAGCTGCCCTCGACCCTGCGGCCGAGCACGCTCGCCACACGGCCGTCGGAGCCGCGCAGCCCGACCACCTGGGTGCCGAAGCGGCGCTCGCCCCCCTCGTCCAGCGCGTAGGTCGTGAGCGTCCGCTTGGGCGGCAGCGGCCAGGGTGTGCCGGCCGGCCGGCCCCGCTCGGGAAGCTGCGGGTAGACGTCGAGCAGCAGCACGTCCGCGGCGCCCTCGCGGATGGCGTTCGAGATGCAGTCCATCCCGGTGTCGCCGCCGCCCACCACCACCACGCGCTTGCCGGCCGCGCTGATCGTTTGCTCCGGCGGGGTCGTGCGATGCGGACGGCCCTCCATCGCTGCCACGGCGCGGTTGCGCTGGTACAGGTACTCCATGGCGAAGTGGACGCCGTCGAGCTCGCGCCCCGGCACGGCGAGCTCACGATGGACGCGCGATCCGATCGCCACCACGAGCGCGTCGTGGGTGCGGCGCAGCTCCTCGGCGCTGACGTCGACGCCCACCTCGACGTCGTAGCGGAACTCGATGCCCTCGTCCTCGAGCAGGCTCACGCGCCGGTCGATGATCCACTTCTCGAGCTTGGCGTCGGGCACGCCGAAGCGCAGCAGGCCGCCGGGGCCCTCATCGCGCTCGTAGACCGTGACGCGGTGACCGAGCTTGTTGAGCTCGTCCGCCACCGCAAGCCCCGCCGGGCCGGCGCCGACGACGGCGATGCTGCGGCCGCTGCGCAGCTCGGGCGGCTCCGGCGCGATCCAGCCCTCCTCGAAGCCGCGCGTGACGATCGCAAGCTCGATCTGCTCGATCGTCACGGGATCGTCGTTGATGTCGAGCACGCAGGCCGACTCGCAGGGCGCCGGGCAGATCAGGCCGGTGAACTCGGGGAAGTTGTTGGTGGCGTGCAGCTTGAGCAGCGCGTCGCGCCACTGGTCGCGGTAGACGAGGTCGTTCCAGTCAGGGATCAGGTTGCCGAGCGGGCAGCCCTCGTGGCAGAACGGCACGCCGCAGTCCATGCAGCGCGCGCCCTGGTCGCGCAGGACACGCTCCTCGGGCAGCCCGAAGTACTGGTGGTAGTCGCGCACGCGCTCGTGTGGGTCGCGCTTCTCGAAGCCGACCCGCTCGAGTCGCAGGAAGCCGCCGAGCTCTCCCATCAGCTCGCGCTCTTCGCAGGCGTGGGGGCGTCCGCCGGAATCGTCGGCGCGTGCGGCGCCGCCGCGGCGTAGCCCGGCGTCGCCATCGGCCCGGCCGCGGCGGCCGCGACCTCGGCCTCGCCCTCGGCGGAGGCCTCGGCGAGCGCCCGCCGGTAGTCGTGCGGCATGACCTTCACCATCGAGTTGAGCGAGCCGGCCCAGTCGGCGAGCACGCCCTCCGCGACGCTCGAGCCGGTGCGCTCCAGGTGCTCCTCGATCCAGCCGCGCAGCTCCTCCTCCTCGTCGGGCGTGATCGCGTCGAAGCCGACCAGCTCGGTGTTGCAGCGGCCGCGGAAGGCGCCGTCCACGTCGAGCACGTACGCGATGCCGCCGCTCATGCCCGCCGCGAAGTTGATGCCGGTCGGGCCGAGGACCACGACGCGACCGCCGGTCATGTACTCGCAGCCGTGGTCGCCGATCCCCTCGACCACCGCGATCGCACCGGAGTTGCGGACCGCAAAGCGCTCGCCCGCGAGCCCGCGGAAGAACGCCCGCCCGGATGTGGCCCCGTACAGCACGGTGTTGCCGACGATGACGTTGTCCTCCGCCACGAAGGCCGCCGCTGCCGGCGGGCGCACGACGACCGTGCCGCCGGACAGCCCCTTGCCGCAGTAGTCGTTCGCGTCGCCCTCGAGCAGCAGCTCGACGCCGCTCGCGAGCCAGGCGCCAAAGCTCTGCCCGGCGGAGCCCTCGAGGCGCACCGAGATGCTCCCCTCGGGCAGCCCGTCATCGCCGTGCATGCGCGCGATCTCGCCGGACAGCAGACCGCCGACCGCGCGGTTCTTGTTCTCGATGCGGCGCTCGAGCCGCACCGGCTGGCCCTCCTCGATCGCGGGCCGGCAGCGCTGCAGCAGGTCGACGTCGATCGAGTCGTAGAGCACCGGGTCGGGCCGGCGCACCTGGTGCCGGGGCGCGTCGGGGCGGACGTTCTCCGGCACGGCGAGCAGCGGCGTCAGGTCGACCCCCTGCGCCTTCCAGTGGTCGACGGCGTCCTGGGTCTCGAGCAGCTCCGTGCGCCCGATCAGCTGATCGACCGTGCGCACGCCGAGCTGGGCCATCAGCCGGCGCGCCTCCTCGGCGACCATGAACAGGTAGTTGACGACGTGCTCCGGCTGGCCCTCGAAGCGCGCCCGCAGCTCCGGGTCCTGCGTCGCAACGCCCACCGGGCAGGTGTTGAGGTGGCAGACGCGCATCATCACGCAGCCGAGCGCGATCAGCGGCGCAGTCGAGAAGCCGAACTCGTCGGCGCCGAGGATGGCCGCGATGACGACGTCGCGGCCGGTGCGCATCTGGCCGTCGACCTCGACGAGGATGCGCGAGCGCAGGTCGTTGCGCAGCAGCGTCTGCTGGGTCTCGGCGAGCCCGATCTCCCAGGGGATCCCGGCGTGGTGGATCGAGGCCTGCGGCGAAGCGCCGGTGCCGCCGTCGTGCCCGGCGACGACGACGTGGTCGGCGTTCGCCTTGGCGACCCCCGCCGCGACGGTCCCCACGCCCACCTCGGATACGAGCTTGACCGAGATGCGGGCGCGCGGGTTCGCGCAGCGCAGGTCGTAGATCAGCTGCTTGAGGTCCTCGATCGAGTAGATGTCGTGGTGCGGCGGCGGCGAGATCAGGCCGACGCCTGGCGTCGAGTGGCGCAGGCGGGCGATGTAGCGGTCGACCTTGTGGCCCGGCAGCTGGCCGCCCTCGCCGGGCTTGGCGCCCTGGGCGACCTTGATCTGGATCTCGTCGGCGTTGACGAGGTAGTTGACGGTCACCCCGAAGCGCCCGGACGCGACCTGCTTGATCGACGAGCGGCGCTCGTCCCCGAAGCGCTCCGGGTCCTCTCCCCCCTCGCCCGTGTTCGACTTGCCGCCGAGCCGGTTCATGCCGGCGGCGAGCGTCTCGTGCGCTTCCGGCGACAGGGCACCGAGCGACATACCGCCCGACTTGAAGCGCCTGACGATCTCCGAGGCCGGCTCGACCTCCTCCAGCGGGATGCCCTCGCCCGTCTCGCGGAAGCGCAGCAGCCCGCGCAGCGACGACCTCGGCACCGCGATCTCGTTCACGTAGGTCGCGAAGCGCTCGTAGGCGTCGGCGCCGCCCTCGTTCCGCGCGGCCTGCTGGAGCGTCGCGATCGTCTCCGGGTTCCAGCCGTGGAACTCGCCCTCGCGGCGCCAGGCGTAGACGCCGCCCGCCGGCAGCAGCGCGGAGCTCGCGGCCGGGTAGGCGCGCCGGTGGCGGTCGAGGCACTCCCAGGCGAGCACGTTCAGGCCGACGCCGCCCACGCGCGACGGCGTGCCCGTGAAGTACTTGTCGACGATCTCCCGCTCGAGCCCGACCGCCTCGAAGATCTGCGCGCCCGTGTAGGAGCGGATCGTCGAGATCCCCATCTTGGAGAGGATCTTGAGCAGGCCCTTGCCGACCGCCTTGATCGTCCGCTGCACCGCCTCCTCGGGGTCCATGTCCTCCGGCAGGCGGCCCTCGCGGTGGAGCGTGTAGAGCGACTCGAACATCAGGTACGGGTTGACCGCCGAGGCGCCGTAGCCGATCAGGCAGGCCACGTGATGGATCTCCTTGGCCTGGCCCGTCTCCACCACCAGGCCGATCTGGAGCCGCGTGCCCTCGCGAACGAGATGGTGATGGACGGCGCCGACCGCCAGCAGCGACGGCATGGCCGCGCGGTCGGCGCCGAGGTTGCGATCCGAAAGGACGATGATGTTGACGCCGCGCGCCACGAGCTCCGAAGCCTCGGCGCAGATCTCCTCGAGCCGCTTCTCCATCCCCATCGCGCCCTGCGAGACCGGCCAGGTCATGTCGATCGTGCGCGCCTCGAAGAGGCTGTGGTCGACCTGGCGCAGCTTCTCGAGCTGGGGGCTGCGCAGCAGCGGCTGCGGCATCACGAGCTGATGGCAGTGATCGGGCGTCTCGCCGAGCAGGTTGATCTCCGGGCCGATGCAGGCCTCCAGGCTCATCACGACCTGCTCGCGAATCGGATCGATCGCCGGGTTCGTGACCTGCGCGAACAGCTGCTTGAAGTAGGAGAAGAGCGGCGGGCGCATGTCCGACATGACCGCGAGCGCGGTGTCGTTGCCCATCGAGCCGGTCGGCTCGGTGGCGTCGCGGGCCATCGGCACGAGCGACACGCGCAGGTCCTCCTCCGTCCAGCCGAAGGCGAGCTGCTTGGCGCGCATCGGCTCGACGCGCGGCACGCGCGGCGTCTTCTCGGGCAGATCCTCGATGTGCACGACCCGGTCGGACAGCCACTTGCCGTACGGCCGCCGCTTCGCCAGCCCGCGCTTGATCTCGTCGTCGGGCACCACGCGCTCGGCGTCGAGGTCGACGAAGAAGAGCTTGCCCGGCAGCAGTCGTCCCTTCGCCTCGACCTCCTCCGGCGGGAAGTCGAGCACGCCCGTCTCCGACGCGAACACGACCCAGCCGTCCGTGCTCACGAGCCAGCGCCCCGGTCGCAGCCCATTGCGGTCGAGCGTCGCCCCGATCACGCGCCCGTCTGAGAAGGCGACGGCGGCGGGCCCGTCCCAGGGCTCGACGAGCGACGAGTGGTAGGCGTAGAAGTCGCGCACCTCCTCGGGCAGCTCGGGCCGGCCGCGGAAGGCCTCCGGGATCAGCATCGACATCGCGTGCTCGGGCGAGCGGCCGCCGAGCACGAGCAGCTCCAGCAGGCCGTCGAGCGACGCCGAGTCCGAGATGTCGTCGCGCAGCAGCGGGCGGATCTTGGCGACGTCGTCGCCGAACAGCGGCGACGCCAGCTGCAGCTCGCGGGCCCGCATCCAGTTGCGGTTCCCGCGCAGCGTGTTGATCTCGCCGTTGTGGGCGAGCATCCGGTACGGGATGCGCGAGCTCCCAGCTCGGGAAGGTGTTGGTGGAGAAGCGCGAGTGGACGAGCGCGAGCCGGCTGACGACGCGCTCGTCGCGCAGGTCGGGGTAGTAGCGCGGCAGCTGAGGCGCCGTCAGCATCCCCTTGTAGACGATCGTCCGCGAGGAGAGGCTCGGGAGCGACAGGTCGGCGAGGTTCGCTCGCTCGACCATGCGGCGGATCACGTACAGCCGGCGCTCGAGCGCATCCTGGTCGGCGACGGAATCGTCCGCCGCGATGAACAGCTGGGCGATCCTCGGCGCCACCGAGCGCGCCGTCGTCCCGCAGGCGCTCTCGGCGACCGGCACGTCGCGCCAGCCGAGCACGTGCTGGCCCTCGTCCTCGACGGTCTCCTCGAGCAGCCGCATCGCCTCCGCGGGGTTGCCCGGCGGGAGGAAGCACATCGCGACCCCGTAGCGGCCGGCGGGCGGCAGCTCGAAGTCGACCTCGGCGCGCAGGAACGCGTCCGGGATCTGCAGCAGGATGCCGGCGCCGTCGCCCGTGTCAGGGTCGGCGCCCTCCGCGCCGCGGTGCTCCATGTGCTCGAGCGCGAGCAGCGCGCGGCCCGACCACCTCGTTGGAGGCGGGCGCACGCAGCCGCGCCACGAAGGCGACGCCGCAGGCGTCGTGCTCGTAGCTCGCGTCGTACAGGCCATGCGCTGCCTGCAGCGGGGTCACCTCCTCTTAGTGATTTCCGCCCTTTCGGCTGGGGCGGTAGCGACGGGGATGGGGGCGCAAAAAGATACCGAGAACCAGCCGTTAAATCGAAGGCGGCGTGCGGCTCGTGCCATGCCCTGGGTAAGGTCGGCTCGTGGGCGACGCGATCACCGTTCTCTCCCAGAAGGGCGGCACCGGCAAGACCACCATGGTCAGGACGCTCGCGGACGTCTTCCGGCGGGCCGGGATGGACGTGCTCGTGGCCGATCTCGACCCCCAGGGGAACCTCTCCGACTACTTCGACGTGCCGCCGGACGCATCCCCGACGGTGGCCGACGTGCTCGCCGGCCAGGCGAAGGCGGCCGACGCTCTCTACGACGGCGTGCTGCCCGCCAACCTCGGGCTCGCGGAGGCCGAGATCGTGCTGAGCGGCAAGATGGGCCGCGAGCTGACGCTCAAGCGCGCGCTGCGCGAGCTGCGCAAGGACCACGACCTGATCCTGATCGACTGCCCGCCGGCGCTTGGGCTGCTGACGGTGAACGCGCTCGTCGCCGCCGACCACGCGCTGATCTCGAGCGAGGCCGAGTACTTCTCGCTGCAGGGTGTGGAGCAGGCGCTCGAGGTGATCGAGCTCGCCAAGGAGTCCCTCCATCCCGAGCTCGACTGGCTCGGGGTCGTCCTCAACATCGCCGACATGCGGCTCGTCCATTCGCGCGAGGCCCAGGCGCAGCTGCGCGAGCGCTTCGGCGAGAAGCTCTTCGACACGGTGATCCGGCGCAGCGTCCGCTACGCCGAGTCGGCGGAGCGAGGCGTCTCGATCCTCGACTACGCGCCGTCGCTCGGCGCCGACTACCTGAGCCTTGCCGCCGAGATCCTCGAGCGGCTCGGCGGATTCGAGGAGCCGGCCGAGCGGATCGCATCGCTGCGCGCCCAGTTCGCGCCCGCCCCAGGCTGACAGTCGCTCGTCACCCTGTCGTGGGATAGTTCCCCCGTCTGGTCCCCCCAGCGAAAGGACTCTCGCTTTGACGACCTCCCCCGCAGGCGGCCCGCCGCCGGGTGATCCTCCCGCGCGCGACTCGCGCGCACGCACGTGGATGATCATCTCCGGCGTCCTGGCGCTCGTCGCTATAGGACTCGGGATCTGGGCGTTCACCACGAAGTCGGACCTCGATGACGCGAACGACAAGCTCGACGCCCAGAAGCAGGCGCAGACGAGCCAGCAGCAGGCAGCACAGTCGGAGGAACAGCGGCTGACGGCCTTCGGCGCCCGTGAGCGCGCGGCCTTCCGGCGCGTGAGGCGGCGCTTCATCCGAGAGGAGGCGCAGGCCCGCAACCTCAAGGCGACGATCGACAAGGAGTCCTCGGACCTGGACGCCGCCCGCAACCAGGCGAGCGCGGCCGAGGGCGATGACCAGAAGGAGGCGGCCGCCCTCAACAATACGCAACGAAACCAAGCAGGACATAACA
>CAWFZK010000005.1:0-67672 GCA_963820315.1 uncultured Thermoleophilaceae bacterium
TGATCGTGCCGAGCACGTTCGAGACGTGGGTGAACGCGACCAGCTTGACGCGGCCCTCGCCGAGCACGGCGTCGAGCTCGTCCAACGACAGCTCGGCACCCTCGGTGAGCGTCAGGTAGCGCAACCGTGCGCCCGTTGCCTCGCAGAGGATCTGCCAGGGGACGATGTTCGAGTGGTGCTCCATCTCCGTGATGAGCACCTCGTCGCCGGGGCCGATGTTCGCGCGGCCCCACGAGTAGGCGACCAGGTTGATCGCCTCGGTGGCGTTGCGCGTGAAGATCGAGCAGGCCGGGTCCCAGCCGACGAACTGCGCGATGCGCGTGCGCGCTCCCTCGAACGCGTCCGTCGACTCGCGCGCGAGCTCGTACACGCCGCGATGGATCGGCGCGTAGGACGAGCGCTGGAACTCGTCCATCGCCTCGATCACCTGGCGCGGGCGCTGGGCCGTCGCGGCCGAGTCGAGGTAGGCGACGCGCCTGCCGTCGAAGACCCGGTTCAGGACCGGGAAGTCGGCCCGGACGTCAACCAGCGGGTGCTCGGCGGTGGCAGCCATCAGGTTGCCTCCGCGCGCTCCCCGATGAACTCGCGCACCTGCTCCTCGGCGCCGTGCAGCTTCTCGGCGACGCGCCGGCGCACGAGGTCCTCGAGGCCCGGGTCCTCGAGTCGCTGCACGACCTCCTCGAAGTAGCCCTCGACGAGCACGCGCACCGCCTCGGCGCGCGAGATGCCGCGGGTCATCATGTAGAAGATCTGCTCCGGGTCGAGCTCGCCGACGGTCCCGCCGTGCGAGGCCTTCACGTTGTCGACCTCCACGATCAGCGACGGGATGGCGTCGCCCCTCGCCTTAGGCGAGAGCAGCATCTGGTGCGTCTGCAGGTAGGTGTCGACCTCGGTCGCCTTCGGGATGATGTGGATGAGCCCCTCGTAGGAGGCCCGCGAGTCGCCGGTGAGGGCGCCCTTCCAGACGGTGTCGCCGGTTGTGTGCGCCGCCTCGTGGCGGTCGGACGTGAACAGGTCGAGATGCTCGTTCCGCTCGGTGAAGTAGAGCCCTGTGTGCTTCATGTCCGAGCCCGGCTCGGCGGTGATGATGTCGAGCGTCTGCTTCGTCAGCCGGCCGCCGAGGTGGATCGGGACCCACTTGACGCGCGCGTCGCGGCCGATCTCGACGCGCCGTGTCGACAGGTCGTAGACCTCGCCGCGGCCCCAGTCCTGGTAGTGGGCGAGGTCGACCTGCGCGCCCGGCAGGGCGTACAGCTCGAAGGCGCCCGAGTGGAGCGCCTGGCCCTCGAAGTCCGGAGCGACGAAGTACTCGCGCAGCTTGCACTCGGAGTTCTCGCCGACGACGGCGAGCGTGTGCGCCCACTGGGCGGTGCCGGGCTCGTCGATCAGCCAGACCACCTGGATCGGCTTCTCGATCTGGACGTTCTTCGGGACGTGGACGAAGACGCCGCCGGTCCAGAACGCCGCCGTGCCGGCCGCGAACTTGGCCTCGTCGTACGGGAGCCGCTTCGCGAAGTAGGGCTCCACCAGCTCCGGGACCTCCTCGACGGCGCGCTCGAGCGGCATCACGGTGATGCGCTCGTCGGCGACGTCGGAGTACACGACGCTCGCGCCGTGCTGGACGATCAGGGCGGCGTGCTCCTCGTCGCCGAGGTCGTCACGGACGATCTGCGGCAGCTCCTCGACCGGCTCGTAGCGCTTGGGCTCGAGCGCGTCGAGGTCGAGCCCGCGCAGGCTCGTCGTCCAGAAGCCGGAGCGGCGCCAGGTCGGGACCGGCTCGGCCTCGTAGGCCTCGAGCGCCGCGCGCCGGCGGGTCTCGACGAACTCAGCCGGCACCGGCTGCCACCTCCTCGCGGACCCACTCGTAGCCCTTGTCCTCGAGCTCCGAGGCGAGCTCGGCGCCGCCCTCGCGGACGATGCGGCCGTCGATGAGGATGTGGACGAAGTCGGGCCTCACGTACTCGAGGATGCGCGTGTAGTGCGTGATGATGAGGAAGCCGCGCTCGTCGCCGCGCATCGCGTTGACGCCGTCGGAGACGATCCGCAGCGCGTCGATGTCGAGGCCCGAGTCGGTCTCGTCGAGGACGGCGAAGTCCGGCTGCAGCATCGCGAGCTGGAGGATCTCGGCGCGCTTCTTCTCGCCGCCCGAGAAGCCCTCGTTGAGGTAGCGGCTCGTGAACTCGCGGTTGATCCGGAGCAGGTCCATGTTCTTCCCGAGAAGCGCTCCGAACTCCTTGACCTTGATCGGCTCCTCACGCGTGGCGTTCATCGCCATGCGCAGGAAGTTCGCCACCGAGACGCCCGGGATCGTGGCCGGGTACTGGAAGGCCATGAACAGGCCGGCGCGCGCGCGCTCGTCGGGATCGGCCTCGGTCAGGTCCTCGCCGTTCAGGAGGATGCGGCCCTCGGTCACCTCGTAGTCCGGGTTGCCCATGAGGGTGTTGGCGAGTGTGGACTTGCCCGAGCCGTTCGGGCCCATCAGGGCGTGGGTCTCGCCCTTCTTCACGACGAGGTCCACGCCGTGGAGGATCTCGCGCTCCTCGGTGCGGACGTGCAGGTTCTGGATCTCCAGGGTCATGCGGTAACGGTCTCCGTTTGCTTCCGGGTGCGAGCCGGCCTTGCCAGGTCGGCCAGCGTCATCTCGTTCAGGGTGCGGACGATGGACCCCTGTACGCGGGTCCACAGCAGCTTGGTCGGGCAGGGGTCATGGCCGTCCTGCCCCTCGCGGACGCAGACGAGCGTCCCGTCGGGATCGGCGCTGATGCACTCGATCGGGGCGATATCGCCCTCGAGCGCACGCACGACCTCCGCCATCGTGATGTCCTCGGCGTCGCGCGCGAGCGTGTAGCCACCGTGTGCGCCGCGCCGGGACTCGACGAGTCCGGCCTTCCGCAGGCGCTGCACGAGGTGCTCGAGGTAGGCGAGCGGCAGCCCCTCCGCGTCGGCGATCGATCCCAGCGAGATCGGCTTGCCGGCATCGCTCTTGGCGAGGTGCGCCATCACGCGCACGCCGTACTCCGCTTTCGTCGAGAACATCATCGGTTCGGTAAATCCTACTCGGCGAGTCGGAGAAATCGGCGGCGGCGCTCAGCTTTCCCTGATCTCGTCGCCGACGGCGATGCGGCCGCCCTCGAGGATGTCCGCGCGCAGGCCACCCTTGTGCGCAAGCTTTCGCAGGATGCCCGGCTCCGTCAGGCGCTGCAGGTGCGCGCAGGGCTCGCAGAGCCGGCGGCCGGCGCACTCTACGTCGCCGACTTTGAAGGTCTTGCCCACGAGCGCGTTCAGGTCGATGCCGCGGGTCACGAGGTTGCGGCGAGCGTCCTCGGGTGCCAGGGCGATGCGCTCGGCCTCCTCGGCCTCGATCAGCGTGAGCTCGTGACCGAGGCCGTGAGGGTTGGAGAACGTGCCCTGGCCATCGGCATAGCGGTCGCCCGCGAGCCCTCGACCCGCGATTGCCTCGGCCTTCGAGACCATCTCGACCGGCCCCTCCTTGTGCGCTGCGATCACGATGAGCTCGACCGTGCCTACCAGTCGCGTGACGTCCCTCGGCCTCGGCATCCAGTCCGCCACGTCGGCGGCGGCGATCACGTACCCGGAAACGACGGCGCTGAATGGCGGCGGGTCCGGAGCCGGCCACCAGACGAGGTCCGGGGGCGGGCCGAAGGCGACCGCCGCCCGTTCCCCTTCGCCGTCGTCCAGGATGGCCAGCCACGGGCCGGGCCAGGAGAACTCGCGCGGCTCCCTGATCGGCACCAGGCCGAGGCCGCGCTCGCCGAGCCAGCCGCGCCACAGGCTCCACGGGTCGGGACCGCTCGGGACCGGCACCTCTTGGGGATCGACGCGGAGGAGATGGCCGAGGCACGCGGCCACCTCGCGGACGAGGCTCATCGCTCCGCCTCGGCTTCGAGCAGGCGCAGGTCGTGGGCGAGCCGCTCGGGGGTCGCCTCGGAGGCCGGGAAGCCGACGCGCTGGTAGCCGTTCGCGTCCACCAGCGTGATGCGTGGCTGGTGCTCCTCGGTCACCGACTGCGGGCGGATGAAGAAGCCGTCCCAGAGCGGTTGCAGCTGGTTGCGCGTGCCGAGCACGAAGTCGATGCGCCCGAGCGCGTGCTGCTTGGAGAGGAACGCCTTGGCGCGGTCGGCCGTGTCGCGCGGCGGGTCCACCGCGACCGCAAGGGCGGGGAGGTCGTGGCCGAGCTGGTCGAGGCTGCCCCGGATCGTCTGGGCCTGGATCGGGCAGGTGTCCTCGCAGGTGGTGTAGAGGAACGTGACGATCGCCGGCCTGCCGCGCAGGGAGCGCATCGTGACGGTGTCCCCGTCCTGGTTCTGGAGGCGGAAGTCCGGGGCGCGGACGTTCTCGGGCATGCGGGCGCCCTCGAAGCCGCTCTTGGCCGTGGCGGGATCGCCGTCTGCGTCTCGCCGGGTCGCGGCGAGGGCGATGGCTCCGAGGGCAAAGACGGCTACCAGGAACAGGGTGATGAGCACCCGCGGGTTCACTCTCCGCGGGAGCGTAGAGGGGGTGAGATTGTCGATCTAGTCCTGACTTGTAGGGCCAGTGGCCACACAAGTCAGGACTGTTGAGCGGCAGATCGCGCGTCTCGGCGGGCGAGCCCATGGCGTCGTGACCCGGGCCGAGCTGTTGGCCGCGGGCGTGACCCCGGATGAGATCGCTCATCGGTTCCGTACGGGCTCCCTCATTGCCGTCTTTCGCGGTGTCTATCGAGTTGGACACCGGGCGCCGTCCGTGGAAGCGCGCTACATGGCAGCCGTAAAGGCGGCTGGGGAAGGGGGAGTCCTGAGCGGGCTCGCGGCAGCGCATCTGTTCGGGCTCGTCAGAGGCAGTGCGCCGCCACCTGAGGTCATCGCACCGAAGGAGCGGAGGCCAAAAGGAGTGCGCGCGATCCGCCGTCAACTCGACCGCCGCGACACGACAATCTGGCGCGGCATTCCGGTGACGGCGTTGCCGCGCACGCTCGTCGACCTTTCCTCAGTGCTGTCGTCGGATGAGCTGGCCCGAGCGTTCCACGAAGCAAACGTCCGCTACCGGACGACGCCGGCTCAGGTCGAGGCAGCGCTGGAGCGTGCACCCCGGGCGAAACGGCGGGCCCGGCTACGCGAGGTGATTCGCGGCGATAGGCAGGTGATTCTCAGCAGACTCGAGCGCCGCTTTCTCAAGCTTCTACGCGCCCACTCCCTGCCGCTCCCTCGGACCAACCGGCCGGCGGGCAGCCACTACGTCGACTGCCGCTGGCCAGAGCACAGGCTCACCGTCGAACTCGACAGCTACCGCTACCACAACAGCCGCTACGCGTGGGAGCAAGACCGCCGTCGCGAGCGTGAGGCCTACGCCCGCGGAGACCGCTTCCGCCGCTTCACCTGGGGAGACGTCACCGAGCGACCAGACTCCGTGCTCAGCGAACTCACGCCGCTTCTTTCCTGACTTGTAGGGCCAGGGGCCACACAAGTCCGCAAAGTCGGTACTTCAGGGCTCGACCAACCCCCGCCTGATCGCGTAGCGGACGATCTCCACGCGGTCGCGCATTCCGAGCTTCGCGAACACGTTGGCCCGGTGGGATTCGATTGTCTTCTCGGAGAGCTTCAGCGTCTCGGCGATCTGGCGGTTCGTGAACGCCTCGGCGATCAGCTTGACCACCTCGAGCTCGCGGGGAGTCAAGGGGTCGTCGGGCTCGAGCGCGGCCGCCCTCGAGCCACTCGTCCATGAGCGTGCGCTGGGCCTCGTCCGACAGGAACGTCCGGCCGCCGGCGACGGTCCGGACCGCGCCGATCAGGTCGGTGTCGGCGGCGCGCTTCAGCACATAGCCGGCCGCGCCGGCCTCCAGGCCCTCCAGGAAGTAGCGCTCGTCGTCGTGCATCGACAGCAGGAGCACGCGCGTGTCGGGCACGTGCGAGCGGATCTCGCGCGCGGCCTGCAAGCCCGTCATGCGCGGCATCGAGACATCCAGGACCGCGACGTCGGGCCGTTCCGCCTGCGTCGACTCGAGCGCCGCCACGCCGTCGTCCGCCTCGGCGACCACCTGCATGTCGTTCTGGCGCTCGATCAACATCCGCAGGCCGGAGCGGACGATGCCGTGGTCGTCGGCGATCAGGACGCGGATCAAACGCGCGCGCCCGATCCGCATCGTCACCGTCGTGCCGCCGCCCGGGGCGGAGCGGACGTCGAGCTCGCCGCCGGCGAGCCGGGCCCGCTCGGCCATCCCGCCGAGGCCAAGGTCGCTGCCGCCGGCGTCGCGCGCGAGCTCGCCGGGGTGGAAGCCGGCGCCGTCGTCACGCACGCGCAGCTCGATGCGCTCGGCCACCTCGACGTCGACCTCGACGACCGTGGCGCCGGCGTGGCGTGCGACGTTCGCGAGCGCCTCCTGGGTCACGCGGTAGAGCGCCGTCTGGACGTCCTCGGGCAGCTCGTCGGGATCGCCCTCGCGGTTCAGCCGCACCTCGACGCCCGTGCGCGAGGAGAAGCGCTTCAGCTGCGTCTCCAGGGCCGGCATCAGCCCGTGGTCGTCGAGCGCGGACGGCCGCAGGTGGCGGGCCAGGTTCAGCAGCTCGTCCATGGCCTGGTTGACGAGCCGCTTCAGCTCGGCCACATCGCCGGCGCGCTCGGGCGCGGTGTCCTGCCCGAGCGCCTCGAGCCGCAGCAGGATGGCCGTCAGCGCCTGATTGACCTCGTCGTGCAGGTCGCGCGCAAGCCGGCGGCGCTCCTCCTCCTGCGCGCGCATGACGAGCGTGCCGGAGCGGCTGCGCTCCTCCTCGATGCGGTCGAGCAGGCGCCGGAAGGAGGTCGAGAGCCGATCGATCTCCGCGACCGGCTCGGGCTCCTCGAGCGGGATGCGCGATCGGAACGGCCGGGTCGATTTGCTCGACCCGGTCGATCAGCCGCTCCAGTGGCCGGAAGCGCCGCTGCAGCATCCAGAGGTTCACGCACAGGGTCAGGACGATCGAAAGGGCGAGGATCCCGAACGACCAGCGCTGGTTCTCGACCGTCAGGTCGAGGCCCGCTGCGAGGCTGGCGGCGAACAGCGTGAGTGCCACCAGCACGACGTTTGCCGCCACTACCTGGCCAATGAGGGAGTCGTCGCGCCGAGTCACGTTCGGTCTCATGGATCGTCAGACCGCCATTCGGGACAAATGGGGTCTGCACCCCATATCGGCAGGAGCGGCCCAGGACGAAAATCTTGGTGAGGCTTCAAACGGCAGGAACACTGCCCGGGGGCTTCCGCACAATCTAGGTCTGGGTCTTCCACCGGGGCGCCCGAAAGGGCGCCCCGGTACCTTTCAGGAGGCCTGACAGGCGGCGCGAACGCCGCTACACTTTCTGAAGTATTGAAAGCTGACCGAGATTCAGGGGTATAGGGCGATGGCAAGTGGCGCTGAGCTGCTTCGCAAGGTCAAGGAGCAGATCGAGGAGGTGGACCCCAAGGAGGTCCACGAGCTGACGCAGAACGGCAACGGTGCCGTGATCGTCGACGTGCGCGAGCAGCACGAGTTCGAGCAGGCGCACCTGCCCGGCGCCGTGCACGTGCCGCGCGGTCATCTCGAGTCGCGCATCGAGGGCGCGGTCGGCGACCGCGACCAGCGCGTGATCCTCTACTGCGCCTCCGGCAACCGCTCCGCCTTCGCCGCCCAGACGATGAAGGAGCTGCTCGGCTACGAGGACGTCGCCTCGATGCGTGGCGGCATCACGCTCTGGAAGGACCGCGGCTACGAGGTCGAGGTCCCGCGCGCGCTCACCGCCGAGCAGCGCGAGCGCTACTCGCGCCACATGCTCGTCCCGGAGATCGGGCTCGAGGGTCAGCTGAAGCTGCTCGACGCCAAGGTGCTGCTGCTCGGCGCCGGCGGCCTCGGCTCACCGGCGGCGCTCTACCTCGCCGCTGCGGGGGTGGGCACGATCGGCATCGTCGACAACGACGTGGTCGACCTCTCCAACCTGCAGCGCCAGGTCGCGCACGCGAACGACCGCATCGGCGTCCCCAAGGTCGACTCGGCCGAGATCTCGATCCACGACATCAACCCGGACGTGAAGGTCGACAAGTACCCGGTCCGGCTCGGCGCCGAGAACATCATGGAGATCATCGACGGCTACGACGTGGTCGTCGACGGCCTCGACAACTTCCCCACGCGCTACCTCCTGAACGACGCGAGCGTGCGCAAGCAGATCCCGGTCGTGTCGGCGTCGATCCTCGGCTTCGAGGGCCAGCTCTCGGTCTTCCACCCCTACGAGGGCCCCTGCTACCGCTGCCTCTATCCGACACCGCCGCCCGCGGAGCTGGCGCCGTCGTGCGGCGCGGCCGGCGTACTCGGCGTGCTGCCAGGCGTGATGGGCCTGCTGCAGTCGGTCGAGGTGATCAAGCTGATCACGGGCGCGGGCGAGACGATGGCCGGCCGCCTGCTGCTCTACGACGCGCTCGGCACCACCTTCACCGAGCTCAAGGTCCGCCGCGACCCCGACTGCCCGATCTGCTCCCGCGAGCCGGGCGAGATCTCCGACGAGGAGATGGGCGTCTTCCCGGACTACGAAGCCTTTTGCGCCGGCGCTGGCTAGGCTGCCGGACCCGATGAGCACGATCAAGATCCCCCCGGTCCTGCGCGGCTCGGTCGGCGGCGCCAAGGAGGTCGAGGCGTCCGGCTCCGACGTGGGCGAGGTCCTGCGCGCCCTGGCGAACGAGCATCCGGCGACGGAGTCGCAGCTGTTCTCCGAGGACGGCGAGCTGAACCGCTACGTCAACGTCTACCTGAACGACGAGGACGTGCGCGTGCTCGACGGGCTCGGCACGAGCGTGTCCGAGAACGACACGATCGTGATCCTGCCGGCCATGGCCGGCGGCTCGGCCTGATCGTCCGGCGCGCGACGGCGCAGGACGCCGAGGCCTGGGACCTGCTCTGGCAGCGCTCCGCCAGGGAAGCGTTCAGCCCGCTGCTGCCGTCCGGATTCGAGTTCCCGAAGGGTCGCCCCGAGCTCGTTCGCGAGCGCCTCGTCAACCCCGACCTGAGCGCGTTCGTCGCCGAGGGCGACGACGGCCTGGCCGGCTTCGTCGGCTGCGGCGTCAGCCGTGACGCTGACGCGCTGCCGCACGTCGGCGAGGTCCACACGCTGTTCGTCGCGGCTGGTCGCTGGCGCGCGGGAGTCGGTCACGCGCTGATGGCGGCGGCCCTCGCCGACCTGCGCGAGCGCGGCTGCACGGAGGCGACCGTCTGGTCGTTCGCGGACAACGAGCGCGCCAATGCCTTCTACGAGGGCGAGGGCTTCACGCGCGACGGGGCCGAGCGCACCGAGGCGACCTGGGCGCACATCCGCGAGCTGCGCTACCGGCGCGCGCTGGCGTAGCCTCAGGCGCGTGCGAGTCGAGAACCTTCACGAGGTCGAGCCCTTCATCACGCTCGACGGCTCCGAGATCCGCGAGGTGGCCGGCCCTGCGATCGGCAGCGCCGTCAACCAGAGCCTCGCGGAGGCGACCGTCCCGGCCGGCGGCGCGACCGAGGAGCACTACCACCGCGTGACCGAGGAGATCTACTTCTTCACCGAGGGGCGCGGCCGCCTGCGGCTGGCGGGGATCGAGCGCGACGTGGCACCCGGCGACACCGTCGTGATCGCGCCGGGCGTCAGGCACAAGCTGTGGGCGTCCGAGGACGCGCCACTCAAGCTCCTCTGTTGCTGCGCCCCCGCGTACTCGCACGAGGACACGGTCATCACGGAGTAGGCCGCCTCGCCGCGGGCGCGGAGCGCAGCGCCTGCGCGCCGGCCTCGACGGGGTCGACGGTCCAGTCCGTGTGGTTCGGCATCGGCGGGGTCGTCGTGCCGTACAGCCAGTCGCGCAGGAACCCGCGCAGATCGCGATGGGCGACTTGCGACGCGAGCGCAATGAAGTCCTCGGTTCCGACCGACTCGTCGCGGTAGCGCCGCACCCACTCGCGCTCGAGCCGGTCGAACGCGCGCGTGCCGATCTTCTCGCGCAGCGCGTATAGGACGAGCGCGCCGCCGTGGTAGCGGTTGAAGTCGAACAGCGTGTCCGGGCTTGACGGCGCGGCGACCGGACCCGACTCGGCGCGCCACTGGTCGCCGTGCGCGTAGACGGCGCGCATCAGCTCCTCGACCGTGGCATAGCCGGTGTCGTCCGGATAGCCCTCCGTGTCTTCGGCGAGGAAGCCCTTCTCCTCGGCGTAGACGAACTCGTACCAGCTCGCGTGGCCCTCGTTCAGCCACAGGTCGCTCCACTCCTCCGGCGACACGCTGTTCCCAAACCACTCGTGCGAGAGCTCGTGGACCATCGTCGGGTCCCACGTGCCCTGGCCGTACTCGGTGAACCAGACCTTGTCGTAGAGCGAGATGGTCTGCGTCTCGAGCGCGAAGCCAAGCTCGGCGTCGACGATCAGCGAGCCGTAAATGTCGAACGGATAGCGGCCGGCGCGCTCCGTCATCCAATCCAGGTGCTCGGGGGTGAGCGCGACCGCCGGGTCCCCGACGTCCCTGAGCGACGGGGCGATCACGTTGCGGATCGGCACGCCGCGATGCCGTCCCGCCCAAAGCAGGTCGTAGCCGCCGACCGCGAGCTGGACCAGTTCGGTCGCCATCGGCTGGCGCTGCAGGTAGCTCCAGGTCGTGCGCCCGCCGCGTTCGCGGCGCCCCGTCGGCACGCCGTTTGCCACCGCAACGATGTCGCTCGGCACGTCGAGGCGGAACGTGTAGCTCGCCTTGTCGCTCGGATGGTCGTTTGACGGGTAGACGTAGTGGGCGAGATCCGGCTGCCCTGCCGTCGCGGTGCCGTCGGGTGTGGTGAACAGCGCCGTGCTCGTCGGGTCGTCGCTCGGCTCGGTCGGCACCGCCACGAAATGCGAGACCCTGACCACGAACGGAAGCCCCTTCGCCAGTGGGCGCCTCGGCGTGATCACGAGCTCGCCGCCGTCGCGAGTCCAGCTCGCGCTCCGGCCGTTGACCGAGACGGAGCCGACGCTCTCGCCGGCGAAGTCGAGGTTGAAGCGCGAGAGCGACTGCGTCGCGCGCGCGAAGATCGTGACCGTCCCGTCGACGCTCTGGCTGGGGTCGCTCGTCTCGTAGCGGAGGTCGAGGTCGTAGTGGAGCGCGTCGTAGCCGCCGTTGCCCAGCAGCGGAAAGAGGCGGTCGCCGAGACCGGATGCGCCCGGTGCGGGCGGGGCGGCGGCGGCCGGAGCGGCGGCGGCGATGCTGGCGGTGGCAACGAGGGCAAGCAGGAGGCGGCGCATGAGGAGCCCCCTACCCGGGCCGGGTACGCTCCACGCGTGGAGCCGTTCCGTCTCGACCCCGGCCGCATGGGCCTGCTGGTCGTCGACATGCAGAACGACTTCGTGCGCGTGGGAGCCCCCCAGGAGGTCCCGGATGCCCGCACCACCATCCCCGTGATCGCCTCGCTGCTCGAGGGCTTCCGCGAGGCGGGCCGGCCCGTGGTCTACACACGCTTCACCGCCGGCCCGCGGCGCACGCTGCTGTGGACGTGGTCACCCGAGTGCGGGCCCGAGCTGCGCTCTTGCTGGCCCGGCGAGCAGCGCGACTACGGCGACGCCGACGGGCCGCGCGAGGGACACGCCGTGATCGACGAGCTGGCGCCACGCGAAGGCGACCCCGTCGTCGACAAGTACGGCTACGGCGGCTTCCACAACTCGACCCTCGAGGCAGTGCTGCGGGCGCACGACGTCTCCCAGGTGGTGGTGACCGGCACGGTCACCCAGATCTGCGTCGAGGAGACGGTGCGAGAGGGCTTCCACCGCGAGCTCGAGATGGTGCTCGTGTCCGACGGGGTGTCCTCGTTCGACCCCGAGCTGCACGCCGCGACGCTCCGAAACGTCGCCATGAAGTTCGGGCGCGTGGAGCCTTCGGAGCGGGTGCGCGAGGCCCTAGCGCCCGCGGGAGCACCGCACTACACTTTCTGAAGCAATGCAGGGGGGCCTCGACACCAAGCCGTGCGGAGGCAAGTACGGCGACATCATCCAGGCGATCGGCAACACGCCGCTCGTGGAGCTCAAGCGGCTCAGCCCGAAGCCCGGCGTGCGGATCTACGCGAAGCTGGAGAGCTACAACCCGACCGGTTCCGTCAAGGACCGCGTGGCGCGCTCGATGATCGAGCGGGCCGAGGAGGAGGGGCTGATCGCACCCGGGCAGACGATCCTCGAGCCCACCTCCGGCAACACCGGGATCTCGCTGGCGATGATCTGCCGGCGCAAGGGCTACCCGCTCAAGGTCGTGATGCCCGACAACGTCACGACCGAGCGCACCCAGCTGCTCAAGATGTACGACGCCGAGATCGTGTACTCGCCGGGCGAGCAGGGCTCGAACGGCGCCGTTGCGATGGCGCTCGAGATGGCCGGACAGGACGCGAGCTACTACCTGCCCTACCAGTACGGGAACCAGGCCAACCCGGACGCGCACTACAACGGCACGGCCGTCGAGATCCTGGAGGAGCTCGACGAGGTGACGGCCTTCGTTGCCGGGCTCGGCACCGGCGGCACGCTGATGGGCAACGCTCGCCGGCTCAAGGAGGAGGACCCGGACACGCTGATCGTGGCCGCGGAGCCGCTCCAGGGCGAGCTCGTCCAGGGCCTGCGCTCACTCGAGGACGGCTACATCCCGCCGATCATCGACCTCTCGCTGCTCGACCGGAAGATCTTCGTCTCGAACCGCGACGCGGTCGTATGGACGAAGAAGCTGCTCGAGGAGGAGGGCATGTTCGTCGGCGTCTCCGCCGGCGCGATCGCCTCGATCTGCGTGCGCGTGGCCGGTGAGCTCGACGAGGGCAACGTCGTCTTCGTCGTCCCGGACGACGGCTGGAAGTACCTGAGCTCGGGCGTCTACACGAAGACGGTCGAGCAGCTCGAGGACGAGGGCGTGCTCGAGACCGCTTCGTTCTGGTAGCCCGCGGCTAGGCCGGATCGAGCGGGACGAGGTACGACTCGACCCGCGCGATCGCGTCGCCGCCGAACGTGAACACGTCGCAGTAGGCGAAGCGAAAGTCGACGCCGTCCCGTCGCCGGGCCTGCCCGGTCCCGATCGCCACGACAGTGTCACCCTCCTCGACGAGCCGGTCGAGGTTCAGTGACGGGCGACCCTCGAACGCCTCGTTCTCGATCTCCCCGTCGAAGGCCTCCTTGCCCTCGAGGTGCTTGAAGCCCGGAAGGTCCCAGATCACGTCGTCGGTCAGGCAACCGAGGATCAGCTCGTGGTCGCCGTGGCGAAAGCCCTCGAAGTAGCGCTCGACGACGCGCTTGTGGTCTGCCACCGCCGCTAGGCGGCGCGTTCGGCGCGCTCGCGCTCGTGGTCCCGCTCGTCCTCGTCGTCGTCATCGTCGACACCGGCGAGCGAGTCCTTCAGCTCGCGCATCCCGCGGCCGACGGAGCGGGCGGCCTCGGGCAGGCGCTTGGGCCCGAGCACGAGCAGGGCCACGACGAGGATCACGAGCAGCTCGAGCGGCCCGGGTGCGCTGAGGAAGCCCATCTCAATGGAGGCTACTCGGGTCGGGGCCCGTTCGCCAGCAGCGGCAGTCCGGCGGCGGCCCGCAGAGCGACCTCGTGGGCCGATTCGCAGGCCATGATCGACCCGAGCGGGCGGCGCAGTCCGGGGCGGCTGATCTCAGCAGACGCCGACGTGTAGGCGGCCAGCGCCTCGGCCTCGAGGTCGAGCGCGAAGCGCGCGAACGCCGCGCGGCTGCGAAGTGCCGCGCCGAGCTCGCGCGGCGGCACGGCCGCCCGCGGCGCGCGCCCACCGACCGAGCGCAGCGACTGCTCGAGGCCGCGGATGTGCTCGCGCTCCTGCTCGAGCAGCAGCCGGCCCAGTCCGGCCTCGATCGCGTCGCGGCGCAGCGCCGCCTCGTAGGCGCCGGCCAGCCGGGCTTCGAGCGCCAGCAGCTCCTCGAGGATCTCGGCGTCGGAGCGCCCGTCCTGCGCGTAGGCCGGCGCCGCCACCGCGAGGGCGGCGGCCGCGCCGAGCAGCGCGCGCCTCGTCTGCGCGGCGCTCACAGGGCGCCCGTCTCGAACGGGTGCGGCGAGGCGGGGCCGCCGGCGAGTACGCGCACGACCGCGAGCTGCTCGCCCTCGTCCGCGCCGATCTCCGCGGCCATGGTGCGCAGCTCGAGCTCCGGGAGCTCCTGGAGCGCCTCGAGGTAGCCGCGCAGCTGGCGCTCCTCGAGGTCCTCGAGGAAGCGCAGCGCGTCGGCCTGGGTGTGCAGGCGCGGGAACTGGCGCTCGTACTCGGCGGCGGCGCGGCCGGCCGGCGGCTCGCCGCCGAGGTCGCGGATCGCCCGCTCGAGCCGGCGGACGTGCTCTTCCTCCTGGGCGCGGATCTGGCGCGAGAGCTGCAGGGCGTCGCCGCGGAGGACCGGCGCCGAGACGCCGTAGGCGACGATCACGGCCCGCTCGAGCGCCAGCAGCGAGCCGAGCAGGCCCGCGCCCGAGCCCGGCTGAGCGCCGTCGGAGGGGGGTGGATCGCCACCGCCGCAGGACGCGAGGAGCAGCGCGGCGCCTCCGCCCAGGGCGGCGCGTCGAGTGACCCGGACAGCCATCGCTCGCACACTAGCCTTCCCGTCATGCGCATCTCGAAGGCCCATTGGGACGAGCTCGTCGCGCACGCGCGCGACGAGGCGCCCAACGAGTGCTGCGGTTTCCTGAGTGCGCGCGGCGGCGAGGTGCACGAGGTGTTCCGCGCGGAGAACGAGCGCCACTCGCCGTACGGCTACTCGCTGGACCACAAGAGCCTGTTCGCCGCCAACGAGCTCGACGACGACGGCTTCGAGGTCGGCATCTACCACTCGCACCCGCGCAGCGTCGCGGAGCCTTCGCAGACCGACATCAACCTTGCGACGTACCCGCACTGGACCTATCTGATCGTCTCGCTCGAGAACGGCGACGCGCCGGTCGTGCGCGCGTGGAAGATCGCCGACGGAGCGGTCAAGGAGGAGGAGCTCGTCGTCGGCGCCTGACCTGTCCTGTCCCGCGTGTGGCCTGCCCCAGCGCGACGGCGGAGCGTTCTGCTCGGGCTGCGGCATGCCGCTGGCGGGCGAGCCGCTCGAGGCCCCACTGAGCGAAGCGCACGGGCGCGCCCGCAAGGTGAACCCCGCCTATACCGAGGGCCGGCTCGTGCGCGTCGCGGGTGGGCGAAACCAGGCCGAGGCCGAGCTGATCCAGAACATCCTGCTCGAGGAGGGCGTGCCGAGCGTGCTGCGCCGGACGGCGGGCTTCGACGTCCCGGACTTCCTGGCCGCCGGGCCGCGTGACGTGATGGTCCCGCTGGCCGGCGCCGACGCCGCCCGCGAGGTGCTCCTCGAGGCACACCTCGCGCCGGCCGAGGACGGCGATTCGGCGCAGCCAAACCCGCTGATCCTGATCGGCGCCGTGCTCGGTGGGGGAGGCGCCGCGGCGCTGATCGCCTGGCTGCTCCTCCAGGGCGGCTGAGAGTCCGCGCAGGTAGGCTGCGGCGCTATGGAATTCGCACCTTCGGAGCGCGTCGCGACCCTCCTCGACCGGGTCCGCGAGTTCACGAAAACGCACGTCGACCCGGTCGAGCGCGAAGCTCTCCAGGCTCTCGACCGCGAGGTTGAGCCGGGCACCGCCTACCCGGCGATCCTCGTCGACCTGCGCGAGCGCGCGCGCTCCGAGGGATTGTGGAACCTGTTCATGCCGGACGACCGCTACGGCCCCGGGCTCCTCAACTGGGAGTACGGAATGCTCTGCGAGGAGATGGGCCGGAGCGGCGTCGCGCCGATGGTCTTCAACTGCTCGGCGCCCGACACCGGCAACATGGAGATCCTCGCCGAGCACGGGACCGACGAGCAGAAGGAGCGCTGGCTGCAGCCGCTGCTCGACGGCGAGATCCGCTCGTGCTTCTCGATGACCGAGCCGGAGACGGCGGGCTCCGACCCCACCGGGCTGATGACGCGCGCCGAGCTCGACGGCGACGAGTGGGTCATCAATGGGCACAAGTGGTTCACGTCGGGCTACAACGGCGCCGACGTCGCGATCGCAATGGTGGTGACCGATCCCGACGCGCCGCCGCACAAGCGCGCCTCGATGATCCTCGTGCCGATCGACACGCCTGGCTTCACGGGCGTACGGCCGGTGCCGGTGATGGGCCACGACGAGGGCCCAGGGCACTGGGAGGTGCTCTACGAGGACTGCCGCGTGCCGGCCGACAACGTGCTCGGCACGCGCGGCTCCGGCTTCGCCATCGCCCAGGACCGGCTCGGCCCGGGTCGCATCCACCACTGCATGCGCGCGATCGGATCGGCCGAGCGCGCCTTCGAGCTGATGTGCACGCGCGCGCACGGCCGTGAGGCGTTCGGCGGGCCGCTCGCGGACAAGCAGTTCGTCCAGGACTTCGTCGCCAAGTCGCGCATGGAGATCGACCAGGCGCGCCTGATGGTGCTGCACGCCGCCTGGAAGATGGACACCGAGGGCAAGCGCGCGGCGCGCCAGGACATCTCGATGATCAAGGTCATCGCCGCCCAGATGCACCAGCGCGTGCTCGACCGGGCGATGCAGGTGCACGGCGCGCTCGGGATGTCGGATGACACGCCGCTCGCAGCGATGTGGCGCCAAGGCCGCTGGCTACGGATCGCGGACGGGCCCGACGAGGTCCACAAGATGGTCATCGCCGTGCGCGAGCTGAACCGCTTCCGGCCCACCGACGGCGAGCAGGACCGGCCGCCGGTCGCCGCCGGGACACAAGCGCGCGCGTGACCACCGGGCTCACGGAGGAGCAGCAGGCGTTCGTCGAGGCGCTGCGCGACTTCGCCGCTCGCGAGCGCTTCGACCCCGAGGAGGACGGGCACAGCGACGCCGTCGCGGCTCGCATGGGCGAGCTCGGCTGGTACGGGCTCCAGATCCCGGAGGAGTACGGCGGCTCGGGCGGCAGCTTCCTCGACGCGACGCTCTTCTTGGAGGAGACGACGCGCGGCCGCGTCCCGATCGGCGCCTACGGCGTGACGCTGATCGTGGTCGGGGCGCTCAACCGCTTCGGCAGCGAGGAGCAGAAGCGCGAGCTGCTCGGCCGCGTGGTCGCGGGCGGGACGCTCGCCATCGCGATGTCGGAGCCGGACGCCGGCTCGGACGTGGCCGCGCTCAAGACGCGCGCCCGCCGCGACAACGGCGAGTGGGTCGTCGACGGGGCGAAGATGTGGTGCTCGTACGCGCACAAGGCGAGCCACATCCTGATCGTCTGCAGGACCGGCCCAGGCGAGCGCCACGACGACATGTCGATGATCCTCGTCCCGCGTGAGACCGACGGGATGACGCTCACGCCGATCAAGACGCTCGGCGGTGAGGAGACCAACGAGATCCACCTCGACGGCGTGCGCGTGCCGGAGGACACCCTGCTCGGAGTGGAGGGGAACGGCTGGACCCAGCTGATGGCGGGGCTCAACTACGAGCGCACGATCCTCGCCGCGACCTCGCTCGGGCTGGCGCAGCGCACCTTCGACGAGGCGCTCGAGTACGCGAAGGAGCGCAAGCAGTTCGGCAGGCCGGTCGGCAGCTTCCAGGCGATCTCCCACCGCTTCGCGGAGCTCGCAACAGAGCTCGCCCAGGTACGGCTGCTCGTGCGCTGGGTCGCGGCGATGACCGACGAGGACCCGAGCCGGATGCTCCCCCAGGAGGCCTCGATGGCGAAGCTCGCCGCCACCGAGCTGGCCAAGCGCTGCGCGCTCGAGGGCGTCCAGGTGATGGGCGGCTACGGCTACGCGACCGAGTACCCGATGGAGCGCAACCTGCGCGCCGCCGTGGTCACGACGATCTACGGCGGCACGTCGGAGATCCAAAAGAACATAATCGCCAAGACACTTGGCCTCTAAGGCGCCGAAACGCTCAAGCACGGGGGCCTCGCGGCCGATAAACGCTCCGATGGCCGCGCGCGCCCCCCGCTGGCCGGACGGCGTCGACCGTCCCCTGGAGAATGCCCGTTTCGGCGATGCGGGAGAAGCGATGCATGCCGTAACGCGGCTGCTCGGCAGCGCCAGTGGCGTCGGGGCGCCTGGCGCGGTGGCCGAGACGCTCGTCCACGAGGCGCGGGCCTTCTTTCGCGTCGACAGCGCCGTGCTGCTGTCGGTCGCGGAGCTCGAGGGGCATACCGACGTGCTGGCGGCCGACCCGCCGAGGCTGACGCAGAACGGGTCACGCGCCCTCAGCGCGCTGCCGGCGATCAACCGCCTGCTCGCGGTGCGCGACGGAGCGCGCATCGTGCTCGGCGACGAGGCCGCCTCGCTGGCGCGCGCGCTCGGCCTCCCCGGCGAGATGCACTCGGCCCTGCTCCTGCCGATGCGGGTGCGGGAGCGCATCGGGCACGTGCTGATCCTGGCCCGCGCGGGCGCTGAGCTCGAGCTCGGCGCCGAGGACCTCGACGTCGCGCGTGCCTTCGCCACGGCCGCGGGCGCGGGGCTGGCGCAGCTCGAGCTCGCCGCCGAGAGCGCGGCGCGGCACGCCCGCCAGGCATCGCTCACACGGGCGGCCCGCACGCTCAGCGAGAGCCTCGACCTCAACCGCGTGCTGGTGCGCATCTGCGAGGAGGCTGCGCGCATCCTCGACGCCGACTACGCAAACGTCTTCCTCGGCAACGCCGCCGAGGGGCTGCGCTTCGAGGCAACCTACGGCCTCGGCGCCGAGCTGATCGGGGCGCGCGTCGAGACAGGCGAGGGGCTCGTCGGCAAGGTGGTCGAGCGCGGCGAGTCGATGCTCACGAACGACTACCAGGGCCTGCCGCGGCAGATCCCGCTCGCACCGTTCGACAACGTGAAGAGCTCGCTGGCGGTGCCGATGTTCTGGGACCGGGAGCTGCGCGGCGCGCTCGCCGTCGGGCACTTCAAGCCGCACCTCGTGACGCGCGACGACCTCGCCCTGCTCGAGGCCTTCGCCGACCTCGCCGCTGCCGCTTGCCGCAACGCGAGCGTGCACGCCGGGCTGATGCTCGCTGCCCGCACCGACGCGCTCACGGGTTGCCTCAACCACGCCGCGCTGCACGACACGCTCCGGCGCGAGCTCGAGCGCTGCCGGCGCACCGGCCATGGCTTCTCGCTGGCGATCCTCGACCTGGACGACTTCAAGCAGGTGAACGAGCGCCACGGCCATCTGGCCGGCGACGAGCTGCTGCGGCGGGTCGGCAGGGCGATGCGCCACAGCGTGCGCGGCTACGACCTCGTCGGTCGCTACGGGGGCGACGAGTTCGCGATCGTCGCGGTGGACGCCGACGAGCGCGAGGCCGCTGAGGTCGCGGGGCGCGCCATCGCCGGCATCGAGCGCGTCTTCGGGAAGCTCGACTACACGGACCGTGACGGAGGCGCGACAGCGGGGGTCGCCGAGTGGCACGAGGGCGAGGGCGTGACCGCTCTGATCGAGCGCGCCGACCGCGCGCTGCGCTACGGCAAGCAGCACGACGGGCGCGGCACCGCCGTGCGCAGCTCCAAGCTACCGGCCCTCTTCGTCCCGGCGGCCCAGGCACGCGTCGAGCCCGGCTTCGAGCTCGACGGCGACGCTCGCGCCTGGAGTGAGCGCGTTCGCGAGCAGACGGCCGAGCTGCGCAAGCGGACGCGCCAGCTGGCGCTTGCGGGCACGGTCGCCGCGCGGGTGGCGGCGCTCGACGACGAGCAGGCGATCGTCCAGGCGGCCGTCGACGAGGTCCAGCGCGCGTTCCAGTTCGCCCTCACCGCGATCGTGCGGGTGCGCGGCGACGGCTACGTCGAGAGCCTCGCGATGCGCGGCGTCGCGCTGCGGCGGCTCGGCGTCGACCGCTGGGCGCAGCCGCTCGAGTCCGGGCTGATCGGCCGCTGCGTGCGCGAGCGCCGGGCGGTGCTGTCCGGGGACGTCCGCTCCGAGCCCGACTACCGGCTCGTGCCGGGGCTCGCCGAGGTCCGCTCCGAGCTCGCCACGCCGATCTGGGTGGCCGGCAAGCTCTGGGGAGCGATCGACATCGAAGAGGTGCGCGCGGACGCCTTCGACGACGACGACGTGCGCCTGATGCAGACGATCGCCGACCAGGTCGGCGCGGCGCTGCGCGCCACACGCGTGGCTCAGGTCGACGCGAAGAGCGAGTCGAGCTCCGCGCGCGAGCCCGGTTCGCTGCACGCCCGCTGAGGCGCGGGCTATCCTGCTCCCAACCAAACGACCGGGAGGTTTCTCCCGTGACGCGAAGGAGTGTGGATGTCTGTCGAGGAGCGCCTCCAGCGCATCGAGGACCGCGACCAGATCCGGGAGCTGATCGCCCGCTACGCGCACGGGCTCGACCTGCCCGACCGGGATGTCTTCACGAGCGTCTGGGCCCCTGATGCGGTCTACCGCGTCGACGAGCCCTTCGGCGAGACGGTCGGCGTCGAGGCGATCGGGGTCGCATGGGACACCTTCCAGCAGCTCTTCCCGTACATGTACCACCACACCATGAACGTGGTGATCGACGGTCCGAACGGTGACGAGGCCTCGGCGGTGAGCTTCGCATTCATCACCGGATCGGACGCCGAGGGTGTGGCGTGGACCTCGTCCTGCACGTACCACGACCGCTTCGCCAGGATCGACGGGGAGTGGCGGTTCACGGAGCGCTATGACCAGGTCAACTACATGGTCCCCTGGCTGGAGCCCCACGACGGGCTCGCAGATGAGGGACGCATCTACATGGACCTGGATCGGATTCAGCGTCTGCTCGCCGTAGGCAGCGCGCAGACCTGAGCGCTCAGCCGCTGCGGGCGGCTCAGGACGCCGACAGCGAGTCGAGCTCCGCGCGCCAGTCGCGCTCGATGGCCACGAGCTGACGCCCGAACGCGTCGACGAGCAGCGAGCGGGCGCCGCGGTCGAGTGGGCCGGTGGCGAGCCCGGCCGCCGCGCGCACGCCGGCCTCGCGCTCGAGCATCTCGAAGATCGTCCCGCCCAGCAGCATGGCGTCGGCCGGCGCGGGCGGAAAGTCCGGGCGGCGACCCTCGCGCAGCCGGCGCACGATCGCGGCGCGCAGGTGGGGCGTCTGCCCCGACAGCCAGGTGGCGGCGCCCTCGCACAGCCAGGCCCAGCGGACGTAGCGCCGGAACGCCGACAGCGAGAAGGGCGGGGGCAGCTCCTCGCTGTTGGCGCCCAGCACGACGTGCGCGTACTCGTGGAGCGGCGACAGCAGCAGCGCCTCGCGCGAGCCCTCCACGTTCGAGGCCCTCGCCTCGAGCGCCGGCGGCGAGAGCACGTGGATGTCGGTCTCCGAGAACCAGCCCGCGAAGTAGCGGCGCCCCGCCGGCGCGCTCACGCGACGCGCGAGCGGCAGCCACGGGTGGGCCAGCGTCAGCGCGGCGGAGCGCGGGTGCAGGACCACCGCGATCTCCTCCGGCAACTCGGGGAAGAGGCCGGCCAGCTCGTCCCTGAACACCTCGAGCGCGGACAGCACGGAGTTCGCCTCGCCGGACTCAGAGGAGTCGTGGCGCGCGGAGAACGTCTGCGAGTAGGTCTCGACCCAGGACACGCGCCAACTGTTGCACGGCGATGATCGGCACGGCGGGGACCTCCACGGCGCCGGCGCTCGTAGTGACTGAGGGTGAAGCGCGTGCAAAGCTCTGCCGCCAGTGTGAATGCCGACCGGCCAGTGGCCCTCACGCCCGCTGCAGCCGCGCCAGGGCTCGTGCGAGCCGGCGACGGGCGCGCGGCGAGCGAGCGGCGGCTCGTCCGGGACGCCCAGCGCGGCTCCGTCGAGGCGCTCGAGACGCTGTTCAGGCGCGAATGGCCGCGCGCCTACCGGGCGGCCTATCTGGTGGTGCACGACGCCGCCGTGGCCGAGGACATCGCGCAGGAGGCCTTCCTCGCCGCGGTGCGCGCGCTCGACCGCTTCGACCGGCGCCGCCCCTTCGGCCCCTGGATGCACCGCATCGCCGTGAACCGTGCGATCGACGTGACCCGCGCGCGGGCGCTGCGACGCGAGGTCGACGCCGCGGCCGCCACGCCCGAGGAGGCGCCGCCCGACCGGCCCTCGCTGCCCTTCTCGGAGGAGCTGCTCGGGGCGCTGCGCGAGCTCGGCCCGGAGCAGCGGGCGATCGTGGCGCTGCGCTACCTGTTCGAGTACACCCCCGGCGAGATCGCGAAGGCGCTCGACCTGCCGCGCGGCACCGTCAACTCGCGCCTGCGGCGCGCGCTCGACCGGCTGGCGGAGCTGCTCCCGGAGGAGGCGTCGCGGTGAAGGTGGAGGAACGGCTTCGGGACGAGCTGCGCGGCCACGAGGCGCCCGGCGAGCCCGCCGCCACGGAGCGCAGCTGGCGCGTGGTGGAGGCGGCCTTCGCCGAGCGCGCGCCGGTGCGCCGGCGCCCGCGCCCGCTGCTGCGGCTGGCGCTCGTCAGCGCGCTGTTGGCCGTCGCGCTGGCCGCCCTGCTGACGCCGGCGGGTGCCGAGGTGGGCGACTGGATCGAGAAGCGGATCGGGCTCGGCCCCGAGGAGACGCAGCCCACTCTGCGCGGCTTCCCGGGCGGCGGGCGGCTGCTGGCGGCCTCGGACTCCGGCGCCTGGGTCGTGAACCCGGGCGGCGGCGTGCGCCGGCTTGGCGATTACAGCCAGGTCGGCTGGTCCCCGCGCGGCCTCTACATCCTCGGGACGCGCGGGCACCGCATCACGGCGCTGGAGCCGGACGGCGAGCCGCGCTGGTCGTTCAGCCGGCCGGGCCGGCTCTCGGGACCTGCGTGGTCGGCAGGCGACGGCTTCCGGGTGGCGTATCTGGAACGGCGCGGCGGAGCGGTATCGCTGCGCGTTGCCGACGGCAGCGGAGGGCTCGACCACCTCGTCGCGCGCTCGGCGGCGGCCGTCACGCCCGCCTGGCGGCCGGGGCGCGGCTACGTCGTCACGTACGCGACCGCGGCGGGCGGCCTGCGCACGGTCGACGCCGACAGCGGCCGGCTGCTCTGGCGCGGCCGCGACGGCGCCCCGATCCAGCTCGCCTGGACGCGCGACGGCCGCCGCCTCGCCGCGCTCACCCGCGACGCGCTGCTCGTCTACTCCCGCGACGGCCGGCTGCTGGCGCGGCGCGACCTGCCCGCAGGGACGCGCGCGCTCGCCGTGGCGCCGCACCCTCGCTCGCGGCGCGCGGCGTTCTCTTTCGTCCGGCGGGGAGTCTCGTCAGTCGTGTCGGTGCGCCTCGGCGCGGCGCCCGGCCGGCCCGTCCCGATGTTCACGGGCTCCGGCACGCTCCGTGAGCTCGCCTGGTCACCGAACGGCCGGCGCCTGCTGGTCGGCTGGCCGGAGGCGAACCAGTGGCTGCTGGTCGGAGAGGGCCGCCCGCGCGCGTTCGCCGGGATGTCGCGCCAACTCGACCCGGGCGGAACGGGTGCGGGTTTCCCGCGGCTCTCCGGCTGGTGCTGCTACCGATGACAGCCCGGGGCTCGCGGCCCCGGACCCCTGCGGCCGTCGATCAGGCGAGGACCGGCACGGCGTCCGACGCGATCGCCTCGATCTCCTCGGAGGCGCGCTCGAACTCCTCGTCCGACAGGACCGGCGTGCCCTCGAACGGGAGGTCGCGGTAGAGCTCGAGCCACGAGCGGCAGCCGTGGTACTCGGGACGAACCTTGACCGTCACCGGGCGCGGGATGCGGTAGGTGCGCAGCAGCATCACGTGGAGGGGATGGCGGCGCTTCCAGTGCAGGCGCTTCTCCGCGTAGTCGCTGGTCCAGATGTAATACGGCGAGAGCGCGTCGATGGCCCTCGGGTCTGTGATCAGGTAGCTCGAGGCCACCTCGGCCCAGGCGCGAATGCGAACGCGCTCCGGCTGCGGGATCCCGCCGTCCTGGATCAGCGCCGAGGCGGGCGGCTCATTGTCGGGCCAGACGCCCTCCTCCAGCGCGCGCGCCAGCTCGGGCACGTGCGACTGCCGGATCAGGTCGTTGCGCTGGTGGTCGAACGTCGGGTAGAGGAAAAAGCGGTCGTGCTCGATCTCGAAGTGCTTGTTCTCCTCACGGATTCCGCCCTTGCGGAGCGTGACGAGCTGTTCCCCCTCTGCGAGGGCACGCACGGTGACGGCCCATTCCTTCAATGCAACTGGCATAGATGAGAGAACCTCCAAAGCCGCGTCCACGTTCTGAAGCCGATTCTCTTGGGGACGCGGGCGGCCATTGTTGCGAATCAAAACCGCTTGCGCAAGGGAAATTTCGTGGCGAATGCCACATTTGCCGACCCTAATCGACGGCTCTCAGCACGGCCGCGAAGTCCTCCTCGCCGTGGCCCTCGTCGGCGGCCTTCGCGTACAGGCGTTCAGCGAGCGCTCCGAGCTGCAGCTGGACGCCGAGCGCCTTTGCCTCCGCGAGCGCGTGCCGGATGTCCTTGAGCATGTGTTCGAGCTTGAAGAGCGGCGGCTCGAAGCGCCCCTCGAACATCGGCGGTCCCTTGAGGGTGACCATCGCGGAGTTGCCGGCGCTGCCCGCCGCCACCTCGAGGAACGCTTCCGGGTCGATGCCGGCAGCGCGCACCGTCACGACGGCCTCGGCCAGCGCGGCGGCGTTCACCGCACCCATCACGTTCGTGAGCAGCTTCGCGAGCTGCGCGTGCCCCAGCGGGCCGACGTGCACGATGCGCTCGCCCAGCACGTCGAAGAGCGGTCCGGCGCGCCTGAAGGCCTCGTCGGGGCCGCCGGCCATGATCGTGAGCGTGCCGTCCTCGGCCTTGGGGCGGGAGCCGGACACGGGTGCCTCGAGGAAGTCGAAGCCGTCGAGCCGCTCGGCGATCCGGACCGACGCGCTCGGCGCGATCGTGGACATGTCGACGACGAGCGCGCCCGGGGCGAGCGCCGCCGCCGCGCCGTCGTCGCCGAACAGCACGGCCTCCACCTCGGGCGCGTCGGGCAGGATCGAGATCAGCGCGTCGGCGCCCGCGGCGGTCTCCGCGGGAGTCGCGCCGGCCCGCGAACCGTGCTCGGCGGCGAAGCGCTCGGCCTTCTCCCGGGTCCGCGTCCACACGGACAGGTCGAAGCCCGCGCGGGCCAGGTTCGCGGCCATCGGGCCGCCCATGATCCCGAGACCGAAGAAGGCAACTTTCTCAATCCGGTCTGCCAAATCCCCCACCTCCCGGGGTCTCGATTCGCAAGCGGTCACCGGGGTTCAGCGTGCCCGATACCTTGGGCCCCAGCTCATCCCCGTTCAGCAGGTTCCTACCGGGAGCCCCGGGTTCCCCACCATCGGCGCCCGGCGGCGCGTGCCGGCGCCGCTCAGTGGCCAGCGAGTAGTTCATCTCCTCGAGTGCCTCGAGCTCTCGGACCACGCCATCGCCGCCGCGGTGCTCGCCGGCGCCTCCGGAGTCGCGCCGCAGTGCGTACTCGATCGCGCGCAGCGGGAACTCGAGCTCGAGCGCCTCGACGGGCGTGTTGAGCGTGTTCGACATCGCGACGTGCACGGCGTTCGGGCCGTCGGCGTCGGGGCAGGCGCCCTGGCCGCCACCGAGCGTCTCGTAGTAGGTGAAGTCGTCGTTCCCGAGCGCGACGTTGTTCATCGTGCCCTGGCCGAGTGCCCGGCCGAAGGCCGCGAGCACCAGATCGGCGACCCGTGACGAGGTCTCGGTGTTGCCCGCCACGACGGCGGCGGGCGGCCGGGCGTTCAGGAGCGAGCCCTCCGGGACCTTCACCGTGAGCGGCCGGTAGGCCCCGGCGCAGGGCGGGACGTCCGGATCGGTCAGCACTCGCAGCGCGAAGTAGGAGGCCGACAGCGTCACGGCGAGCGGGCAGTTGAGGTTGCCGTCGTACTGGCCGGCGCTGCCGGAGAAGTCGAGCTCGAGCTCGTCGCCCCTCACGGTCGCCCGCACGTGCAGCTCGAGGTCCTCGTCCGGCGCCTCCAGCACGTCGGTCGCCTCGCGCTCGCCGTCCTCGAGCTCCTCGATTCGCGCGCGCGTGCGGCGCTCGGCGTAGTCGAGCGTTTCGCTCATCGCCGCGCGCAACGTGTCGAGCCCGTGCCGCTCGGCGAGGGCGGCGAGCCGCTCGCCCCCGGAGCGGTTGGCGGCGAGCTGCGCGCGCAGGTCGGCCTCGCGCTGGCGCGGGCCGCGCATCTGGGAGGTCAGCTCCTCGAGCAGCTGCCGGTCGACCTCGCCCTCGCGTGCGAGCCGGGTGGGGGAGATCACGACGCCCTCGTCCTCGAGCGTGCGCGAGTCGACCGGCAGGCTGCCCGGCACCGCGCTGCCGACGTCCGCGTGGTGCGCGCGGCTCGCGGCAAAGCCCGCCAGCTCGCCGTCCACGAACAGCGGCGAGACGACCGTGATGTCCGGCAGGTGGGTGCCGCCGCGGTAGGGGTCGTTGAGGATCCAGGCGTCGCCGGGCGAGTGCTCCTCGCCGAGCACCGCCTCGACCGACGCCGGCATCGCGCCGAGGTGCACCGGGATGTGCTCTGCCTGCATGACCATCTGGCCGTCGGCGTCGAACAGGCCGGTGGAGGCGTCGCGGCGCTCCTTGATGTTCGCCGAGTGGGCCGAGCGGACGAGCACGACGCCCATCTCGTCGCAGGCCGCGCGCAGCGCGCCGACCATCACCTGCAGCGTGATCGGGTCGAGGCTCATCTCTCCATCACCACCGCGTCGCCGCTGCCCTCGGCCCGCCAGCCGGGCGGCACCACGAGCGTGGCCCCGGGCAGCTCGAAGATCGCCGGGCCGTCCACTTCCGCGCGCCCCGGGCCGAGCACCTTCGCCGCGACGAGCTCGTCGCCGAAGCGCACCTCGCGCGTGCCGCGCCGCTCGGCGTCCTCGGGCTCCGTCTCGCGCGGCTCGGTGCCGGGCAGCGCCGCCGTCACGCGCACCGTCACGAGCTCGAGCTCGGCATCGGGGTCGTCGTAGCCGTAGCGCTCCTCGTGGGCGGCGTCGAAGTCGCGGCGCAGCTCCTCCGGGTCGGGCTCGGGCTCGCCCTCGACGGCCAGCTCGAAGGCCTGGCCCGCGTAGCGCAGCTCGTAGGTGGCCCGCAGCTCGGCGTCCGGCGTGTCCATCTCCTCACGGCCGCGCTCACCGAGCCGGCTCACGATCTCGGCGATGCTCTCGCGCGTCAGGTCGTCGCCGGCGAGCAGCACGCTCTCGACGATGTCGCGGCGGCGCTCCGAGACGACGAGCCCGAGCGCGGAGAGAACGCCCGATGCGACCGGCGCGACGACGCGCGTCATGCCGAGCTCCTCGGCGATCGCCGCGGCGTGCAGCGGGCCGGCGCCGCCGAAGGCGACCATCGCGAGGTCGCGCGGATCGACCCCGCGCTCGACCGTCACGACGCGCACGGCCTGCGCCATCTCGGTGTTCGCCACGCGCGTGATCCCGGCGGCCGTCTCCTCGAGCGAGAGCCCGAGCTCGTCACCGAGCTTGCCGACGACGCTCTCCGCGGCCTCGCGATCGAGCTCGATGTCGCCCGCGAGCGGCGAGCTCGGGTCGAGGTAGCCGAGCAGCAGGTTCGCGTCGGTGACCGTCGGCTCCTCGCCGCCGCGGCCGTAGCAGGCGGGGCCGGGGTCGGCGCCCGCGGACTGTGGGCCCACCCGCAGGGCGCCGCCGGCGTCGCGCCAGGCGATCGAGCCGCCGCCCGCGCCAACCGTGTGCACGTCGACCATCGGCAGCGCGAGCGCGCGGCCGCCGACCTCACGACCGCCGCGCACCTCGACCCGGCCGTCCAGCGCAACCGACACGTCGCATGACGTGCCGCCCATGTCGAGCCCGACGACGTCGCCGGCGCCGGCCTGCTTCGCCATCGCCGCGGCCCCGACGGCGCCGCCGGCCGGCCCCGAGAGGACCGTCCAGGACCCGTGCCGCGCGGCGGTGGCCGAGTCGGCGATGCCGCCGCTCGAGAGCATGATCTCGGGCACCGGCAGGCCCTCGTCGCGAGCGCGCTCGGCGAGCCGCTCGAGATAGCCGCGCAGGAGGGGGGAGAGCGCGGCGTCGACGATCGTGGTGGCGCAGCGCTCGTACTCGCGAAAGACGCCGGCCGTCTCGTGCGAGGTGGACACGTGCGCGTCCGGCAGCGCCTCGCCGGCCAGCTCCGCCACGCGCCGCTCGTGGTCGGGGTGCCTGAACCCCCAGAGCAGGCAGACGGCGACCGACTCGGCCTCGAGCTCGCCGAGCGCCTCGCGCAGCTCGTCCTCGTCGAGCTCCCGCAGCACGCCGTCAGGGCCGCAGCGTTCCGGCACCGGCACGCGCAGCTCGGCGGGCACGAGTGGCGGCGGATGGCCCGCGCACAGGCGGTAGAGATCGGGGCGGGCCTGGCGGCCGAGCTCCTCGAGGTCGACGAAGCCCGCGGTGGCGAGCAGCGCGGTCTTCGCCACCTTGCCCTCGAGCAGGGCGTTCGTGCCGACCGTCATGCCGTGGACGAAGCGCTCGACGTCGCCGGGCTCGGCGCCGGCCGCGTCGAGCGCCTGGCGCACGGCATTCGCGACCCCCTCGGACTGGTCGCTCGGAGTGGTGGGCGCCTTGCCCGTGACGGCGCGCTCGTCCGTCAGAAGGACGGCATCGGTGAAGGTGCCGCCCACGTCCACCCCGAGGATCATCTCGGGGTGGACGCTATGCGTTTCAGGCGGCTGCCAGCGCCACGACATCCTCGAGGTGCTTGTGCGACGGGCAGTACTTCCTACCCGGCAGCGGCACCCGCTGGCAGGGGCTGCCCCGGCGCGTACTCGCGTGACAGCACGCCGGGCTGCCGTCGAAGGTCGCTCCCATCCGAAGCCGGCTGTCGACGAACTGCGTCGCCACCGTCATGTGCTCCTTGCACAGGCGGTAGACGCGCAGCTGCTCGGTCATCGGAAAGAAGTGACGCACGTCGTTGAACAGCGTCTTCACGGGCTTCGCGAAGTAGTGCCGGTCGAGCGCGAGGCGCTCCATCGACAACTCGCACGTCCGTAGAAACCGCTGCCGTGTGACGACCGCGTCCTCTCCCCTGCCAGGGACGACGTCGGCCGCCAACTGGCGGTACAGCGAGCGACTGAACTGATACATCGGGCCTCCTGCCTTCCTTACGCCTCCGCAGGCTGCAACGAGGCCAATGTTGAGTCTGTGTTAAGCGGGTTACGATGGCGCGATGGCCAGCCTGCTCGATCTCACAAGTCAGGGCGACCCCGCCACGATCACGGACGACGCCTACCTGAACCGCACGCTGAAGCTCATGGATCCGCAGCAGCTGTACGAGCTGTGGGAGCGCCAGCAGTGGCAGTCGCAGGGCATCGACCTCGAGCGGGACAAGGAGCAGTGGGCCGAGCTGTCCGAGGAGAGCAAGGAGGAGCACCTCTGGGGCCTCTCCTCCTTCTTCGTCGGCGAGGAGCGCGTGACCACGCAGTTCTCGGGACTCGTCATGGCCTACGAGAACGAGCAGGAGGAGGCGTTTCTCACGACGCAGCAGGTCGACGAGGCCCGCCACATGCAGTTCTTCGATCGCTGGTTCCGCGAGGTGGCCGGGACCGAGGGCGGCATCCAGGACCGGCTCGCGGCATCGCGTGTGGACGTGACGGACGCCTTCGTCGAGCTGTTCGACGAGCGGCTCGTCAGGGCCGGGGAGCGCCTGATCGCGGACCCCTCCGACCTCGACGCGAAGGTCGACTTCGTGACCGCCTACCACATGGTCATCGAGGGCACGCTGGCGCTTACGGGCCAGCACTTCATGCTCGACTACTACGAGCAGCACGACCTGCTGCCGGGCTTCCAGGAGGGCTTCGGCAACATCGCGCGCGACGAGCACCGGCACGTCGCCTACGGCACCTGGTTCCTGCAGCAGAAGTGCGCGGACGAGCGCATGCGCGCGCGTGTGCACGAGACACTCAACGAGCTGCTTCCCATCGCGGCCGGCGTCCTCGTCCCCAAGGGCTACGAGCTCGGCGACGACTACGAGTTCTTCGGCTACAGCTCGAAGGAGCAGGCCGAGTTCGCCTACAGCGCGCTGTCGCGGCGCTTGAAGGTCATCGGGGTGCCGCTGGCGCCTACTGCATCGGCTGCATGAGCCAGTCCATGCGCCTGCGCGCGTAGACGAGCGGATGGCCCTCCTCGAGCCGGCCGCGCTCGAGGTCGCCGATCAGGATCGTGTGGTCGTAGCGCGCGAAGTTCTGCGCGCGCCGGCAGCGCAGGTAGGCGAGCGTGCCGGCCAGCTCCGGCACGTCCTCGTCCCAGGACCACTCGAGCCCCGCGAACTTGTCCGGGTGGCTGCGGTCGGCAAAGCGCTGCGCGAGATAGAGCTCGTCGCTCTTCAGCAGGTGCACGCCGAAGTGCTCGCAGGTCGCCAGCGCGTCGTGGCAGCGCGATTCGTGCCAGACCGACACGAGCAGCGATGGCGGATGGGCGCTGTACGAGCTGAGCGAGGTGGCCGCAATCCCGCACGGGTTGCCGTCGGCGCGCCGAGCGGTGATGGCGGCGACGCCCGAGGCGAGCACGGTCATCGACTCCGTGAAGAGCTCGTGGACTGGTGTCTCCCGGTCTACTCCCATCGCTCGAAGGCGGGCTCGCGGCCGGCCCCCACCAGCGTATGCATGCGGTCGAGCGCGGGGTCGCGCTCCGGATGGTCGACGCGCTGGTGGGCGCCCCGGCTCTCCTCGCGGGCGAGGCAGGATGCGGCGATGAGGCGCGCCAGCGGGTAGCGGTCCTCGTTGAGCGCGCGCAGTCGCTCCGGGTCGCGCAGCAGGCCGGCGTCGCTCCAGAGCGCGGTGCGCGTCTCGTCCGGCGGGAGCGGGGGAGCGGACGGCTCGGCGGGCTCGGCGTCCGTGGGTGGCTCGGGGTCGGCCGTGGCGGCGATCCCGGCGCGGCGGCCGAACACGAAGCACTCCGCGAGCGAGTTCGAGGCGAGCCGGTTGGCGCCGTGCAGCCCGGTGCAGGCGCACTCGCCGACGGCGTAGAGGCCGGGCAGCGTCGACCTGCCTTCGAGGTCCGCCGCGACGCCGCCCATCGTGTAGTGCGCCGCCGGCGCGACCGGCACGAGCTCGCGCGCCGGGTCGATGCCGACCTCGGCGAGCGCCGCGGCGATGTTCGGGAAGCGGCCGAGGTCGAGCGCGCGCATGTCGAGGCCGACCGCGGGAGCGCCGCCGGCGTCGAGCTCCGCCTGGATGGCGAGTGCCACCTGGTCGCGTGGGGCGAGCTCGTCGACGAAGCGCTCGCCCGCGGCGTTCAGCAGCTTCGCGCCCTCGCCGCGCACCGCCTCGGTGATGAGGAAGCCGTCGCGCGGGCCGTCGCGGCGCAGGGCGGTGGGGTGGAACTGCATGAACTCGAGGTCGGCGAGCCGCGCGCCCGCGGCGTCGGCCAGCGTGAGGCCCGCCCCGATCGCCCCGCGCGGGTTGGTCGTGCGCGACCAGAGCGCGGCCATCCCGCCGGTCGCGAGGATGACGGCGCGCGCCATCAGGCGCCGCTCGACCCCGTCCCGTGAGCGCGCTACGAGTCCGACGCAGCGGCCCTCGTGCGTGAGCAGCGCGCTCGCCGCGAGCGGCTCGAGCACGGCCACGCGCTCGTCCGTCGCGGCGATCGCCGACAGGTCGCGCGTGATGCGGCGCCCGGTAGCGGAGCCGCCGGCATGGACGATCCGCCGGCGCGAGTGCCCGCCCTCGAGCCCGAGCGCCAGGTTGCCGCCACGGTCGGCGTCGAATTGGACGCCGAGCTCCTGCAGGTCGCGGACGCTGGCCGGCGAGTCCTCGCAGAGCACCCGCACCGCGCTCGCGCGCGCGAGCTCGCGCCCGGCGATGAGCGTGTCGCCTTCATGCAGCTCGGGTGAGTCGTCATCGGCGAGCGCGGCGGCGATCCCGCCCTGCGCCCAGAAGCTCGCCGTCTGCGCGAGCGGCGAGCGGCTCACGAGCGCGACGCGCGCCCCCTCCCGCGCTGCGACCAGCGCGGCGTAGAGCCCGGCGGCGCCGGCGCCCACGACTGCGACATCGGTGCGGATGGGCTCCTGCACGGCGCGCAGGTACCGTACCGGCGCCCGTGCCCCTGCTACTCCGCCACCAGTCCTCGCTCGAACACGACACCGGCCCCGGCCATCCCGAGCGAGCCGACCGCATCCGCGCGATCGAGGCGCTGCTCGAGTCGCGGGGGATGCTCTGGGATGTCCGCGAGGCCCCGCTCGCAACCGACGAGCAGCTCCGGCGCGTCCACCCGCCCGCCTACGTCGAGCGCGTGCGCGAGATGAGCGCGCGCTCGGCGCCCTTCGACCTCGACACGCCGACGAGTCCGGGCTCCTACGAGGCGGCCGCGCGCGCGGCCGGCGGAGCCTGCGCGCTGGCCGAGGAGCTGCTGCGGGGCGGCGAACGGACCGGCTTCTCCGTGCTCCGGCCCCCGGGGCACCACGCGGAGCCGGAGCGCGCCATGGGCTTCTGCCTGTTTGCGACCGTCGCGATCGCGGCCCGTCATGCGCTCGACGCGCTCGGCGCCGAGCGCGTGCTCGTGCTCGACTGGGACGTCCATCACGGCAACGGCACAAACACGATCTTCCACGAGTCGCCCGAGGTCCTGTTCGCGAGCATCCACCAGTACCCGTTCTGGCCGGGCTCGGGCGCGCTCGGCGACGTCGGCTCGGGCGCGGGAGAGGGCTACTCCTTCAACCTGGCGGTGCCGGCCGGCACGGGCGAGGCGGCCTTCCTCTCGCTCGTCGAGCACGTCGTCACTCCCGCCGCGCGCCAGTTCGGGCCCGACCTGATCATCGTCTCGGCGGGCTTCGACGCGCACCGCGACGACCCGCTCGGCGGCCTCGCGCTCGAGACCGGGTCGTTCGGCGCGCTGGCGCGCCAGGTGCGCGCGCTCGGCGACGAGCTCGGCGCGCCGGTCGTCGCCGTGCTGGAGGGCGGCTACGACCTGCGCGCGCTGGCCGAGTCCGTCGCGGAGACGATGAGCGGGCTCGCGGGAGACGAGCCGCCGCCGGCGGTCGCCGAGCGGCACCCGCTCGCCGAGGCTGCCGTCGGGGTGCTCGGCCGCTACTGGGATCTCTGAACCAGCTGCGGGTAGGCGCCCGGGTAGCGATCCTGTAGGCCCGCGGCCTGGCGGACGGCGCCCTCGCGGGTGTCGAAGCGCCCGGTGAAGACGATCCAGAGGCCGCTGCCGAGGTTGTACGGATCCGACCTGATCAGGCCCGCCTCGAGTCCGGCGCGGCGCGCCTCGCGCGCCACGGTGCGCGCGGCAGGACCGTCGCTCGTCGTGACGAGCACCACCGTGTGGGCGCTCAGGCCGGCCGGCCAGCCGGGGATCGCGTTCGGGTCGGTCGCCTCCTCGGGCGGGGCCGTCTCGGTCGACGCCTCCGTCTCCTGCTCCGCTCCTGAGACGACAGCCGGGCCCTCTGCGCCGGGCGCCTCCGCGCGCGGCTCGTCCTGCTGCGCCGCCGGCGGCTGCTGAGCGACCTCGTCGCCACCGTCGTCGTCGCTGGTCAGCTCCGAGATCGCGAAGCCGAACAGCCCGGCGCCGATGACGATCACGACGACGAGCAGGGCGGCGATCGGCGCGAGCGGCTCCGTCGCCCACGAACGGTGCTCCTTGAGCGCGACGCGCGCGCCGCAGTTCAGGCAGACGAGTTGCTGCGGGTCGACGGGCTCGCCGCACGAGCGGCAGACGGGCCCGTCCGCGGGCGCGGCTGCTTCGGCCTGCGGCTCCTCGTCCGGGACGGGTGGCTCCTCCTCTTCGTTGGCCGCCGCTTCGCGCTCGTCGGTCATCGGCCGAGCTGCTCCTCCAGCTGGCGCACCTCGCGGTCGACCTTGCCGAGCTCGATCGCCTTCTCCTGCAGCAGCTCGGGGGCCCGCTGCCCCTGCCGGTGCAGCTCGTAGACGAGCGCGCCGAGGTCGAGCAGCAGCGCCTCGCGCTCGCGGCGGCGTTCGCGCAGGCGGCGCCAGGCGCCCAGGTCGGGGAGGTCAGCCAGCGAGGGCCTCCTCCACCACTCGCAGAATTCCCTCGCGGCGGCGGTCCATCGGGAAGGTCGTCAGGATACGCGCGCGCGCCGCCGCCGACGCCGGGGCGCCGAGCTCGAGCGCCCGGCGGATTCCCGCCGCGACCGCTTCCGGCTCCTGCGACTCGATCAGCACCCCCGCCTCGCCGACGACCTCGGGCATCGCGGTCACGTTCATCACGACGGGCACGCACCCGGCCAGCATCGCCTCGGCCACGGCGAGGCCGAAGCCCTCATGCCGGGAGGCCTGGACGTAGACGGCGGCGTCGCGGTACGTGTCGAGCAGCTGCTCGTCGGACAGCCAACCGGTCAGCTCGAGGTTCGTCCCGCCGGCGGCGCGCAGCTCCTCGACGGCCTCGTCGAGCCACTTGCCGGCGAGCACGAAACGAACGTCCGGCAGTTCCCGGGACGCACGCGCGAAGGGAAGCTGCCCCTTCTGGACGAGCGTGCCGTGGTCGACCGCGCCGACGGTCAGCGCCAGCCGCTGCTTCTCCTCGCCGGGCGGCTCACCGAACGGGTCGGGCACGCCGTGGTGGATGACGGTCACGCTCGCGGGCGGGATCGGCGTGTTCCGCTCGATCTCGGTGAGCGAGTAGTTCGAGTTCGTGACGAGCCGCCCGGCGCGCCGGAACAGCCAGCGGCTCGCCCAGCGGCGCAGGCCGCCCTGCTGATGGCCGTAGCCGATGTCCGGCATGTTCGCCACGTCGAAGCCGCCGATCACGAGCACCGAGGGCTTGCGGAGGAGCCAGGCGAGCGTGATCGGCAAGAACGTGTGCCACGAGGCGAACCAGCCGAACACGAGGTCCGCACGGAGCACGCCGGCGATCACCTTGACCGGGTTGGGGAGGCGGCCGGGCTGGTAGAGGTCCTCGAGCTCGTAGCGCTCGGCGAGGATGTCGCGATCGATCTGCACGAAGCTCGCCTTGCGCGAGTGGACGTAGAGGATGCGCTTCACGCCGCGACGGGCTCCCGCGCCTCGATGAAGGCGTGGTGCCATTCGGACAGCTCGAGCAGGCAGTAGAGGATCGCCTTGTGGTCTGCCCGCCCGCGCCGGTGCTGGGCGACGAGCCGCGCGACCGCGGCCGGCTCGATCAACTCCGCGAGCGCCGTGCCGGGCGCGTAGCGCCGCTCGGCCTCGGCGCCGAGCGAGGCGCGCAGCCAGTCGTCGTAGGGGGTGGCGAAGCCGTGCTTGGGACGGTTTGCGATGCCGGGCGGCAGGATGCGCTCCATCGCCAGGCGGTGCAGGCGCTTGCCCGCTCCCCGGCGCGCCCGGGTGGCCGCGGGGATGCGCTCGACGAAGCGCATGAGCTCGATGTCGAGGAACGGCACGCGCAGCTCGAGGCCGGCGGCCATCGACATCTTGTCGTTGCAGATCAGGATCCCGTCCGGCAGGAACATGTGGGTGTCGAGGTAGAGCGCCTGGTCGAGCAGGCTGCGGCCCGGGACGTCGGCAAGGACCGTGCGGGCGCTCGCGAGACGCTCGAGCGTCGCGTCGGTGGCGCGCCCTCGCTCCCCGAGCAGCGCGGAGCGCACCGGGGCGTCGGTGATCTCGACCAGGCGCAGGAGCCGCTCGGCATCGCCGCGGCCGCCGAGCACATGGGCCGTGCGGCGGGCGCGCGCGGCGCGCGGCAGCGCGCGGGCGAGCACCGCCGCGGGCGACGCCGCGGCCGCCGGCACGAACCGCAGCCGGTCGAGCACGGCGGCGGCCTGGTGGCGGCCGTAGCCGCCGTGCGGCTCGTCCGCGCCCTGGCCCGCGAGCACGACCTTCACGCGCGTGGCAGCGAAGCGCGACAGCTGCATCAGGGCGGGGGCGCTCGGGATTCCGCAGGGCTCCTCGAGCCGCGGCACGCTGAGCGCGAGCTCGGCGAGGAAATCGGTCTCGGTCGTGGTGGTCGAGTGGTGGTCGGTGCCGATCTGGCGGGCGCTCTCGGCGGCGGCCGCGCGTTCGTCGAGCACGTCGCCATGGCCGGGGAAGCCGATCGTGAAGGTGGTGGGCGGGCTCTCCGAGCGGGCGGCCATCGCCGCGACCACGGCCGCAGAGTCGACCCCGCCCGACAGGAACGCGCCATAGGGGACGTCGGACATCATCTGGCGCTCGACGGCGTCGGTGAAGCGCTCGGCCAGCTGGTCGGCGAGCTCGTCGTCGCCGGCCCCCTCGAACGGGCTCCCCGGGCGCTCGCGCCAGCTGTCGACGCGCGGCATGCCGTTCGGTTCGACCACGAGCGTGGACGCGGCCTGCAACTTGTAGATGCCCTCGAACAGGGTGCGCGGCGCGGGCACGAAGCGGCAGGCGAGGTAGTGGTCGAGGGCGACGCGGTCGACTCGAGGCTGGGCGAGCCCGGCCGCCAGCAGCGCGTTTATCTCGGAGGCGAGCGCCACCCGGCGGCCGTCCGTCCACCAGTAGAGCGGCTTCACGCCGAAGGCGTCGCGTGCCGCGACGAGGCGCTGGCGGCGCTCGTCCCAGAGCGCGAACGCGAAGATGCCGCTGAGCCGGCGGACGAACTCGAGTCCGTGCTCCTCGTAGGCGTGGACCACCACCTCGCTGTCGGAGTGCGTCGCGAAGCGGTGCCCGCGCTGCTCGAGCAGCCGGCGCATCTGGACCTGGTTGTAGATCTCCCCGTTGACGATCGCGGTCACCTGGCCGTCCTCGGAGTCGAGCGGCTGATCGCCGCCCGCGACGTCGATGATCGCCAGCCGGGTGTGGGCAAGCGCGAGCGGGCCGATCCGCCTTAGCGCTTCCCCGTCGGGGCCGCGGTGACGCAGCGCGTCGATCATCCGCTCGGCCGCTTCGGGCCCCGAGGTGCCGGCCGGATCGAGGATTGCTCCGATCCCGCACATGCGCGCTGATCATGGCAGGGCCACTTGTCGCTCCCCTGTCACCGACCCGCGCCGCAATTGTCACGCGCGGGTCTGGAGCCGTGCGTCGCCTCTGCGGAAGATCCCGGTCGTTCAGCCAGATCTTCAGAGGAGGAAGTGATGCACCGCTTGATGGGACGCCTGCACGCCGGCGTGATCGGGCTGCGTTCGAGCCGGGGTCAGGGGACGGTGGAGTACGTGGCGCTGATCCTGCTGATCGCGCTCGTGATGGCCGGCGTGATCGCCGCGATGAAGGGCTTCAGGACCGACGAGGGCAAGGAGCTCGGCGACGTGATCATCGGCAAGATCAAGGAGGCCGTGCGCAAGGTCGAGTTCTAGGCGACGGCTGCGCGGGGCGCGGCTGGGCCTCGTCGCCCGCTCGCCCCGCGCGCCGCCTGGCCTGCGAGGATTGGCCGTCGTGGCCGACCTCCACAAGAGCCTGCCGGTCGCTGTGTTCGACTCGGGTGTCGGCGGCCTGACCGTGCTGCACGAGTGCCTCGTGTCGCTGCCGCATGAGGACTTCGTCTATCTCGGTGACACGGCGCGCTTCCCCTACGGCGACCGTACGCCCGAGCAGCTGCTCGCGTTTGCGCGCGAGTTGAGCACGATCCTGCTGGAGCGCGGCGCCAAGCTGCTGGTGGTGGCCTGCAACTCCGCCACCGCGGCGGCGCTGCCGGCGCTGCGCGCAGAGCTCGAGGGGCGCGTGCCGGTCGTCGGCGTCGTCACGCCGGAGTCGCGGCTCGCGGCCGCCGCCACTCGCAACGGCAGGGTCGGGCTGCTGGCCACGCCGGCGACCGTCGCCAGCGGCGCCTACGCGAGGGCGCTGGCCGCGGCGGCGCCGGAGGCCGAGCTGCACGCGCTCGCATCGGCCGAGCTCGCGCCGCTGATCCAGGAGGGCGGCGAGGTCGACGAGCGCGTCGTGTCCTGCGTCGACGGGCTCTGCCGGCCGCTGCGCGCCGCCGGGGTCGACACGGTCATCCTCGGCTGTACCCACTATCCGCTCGTGCGGCCCGTGCTCCAGCGGGCGCTCGGCCGCGGCGTTGCCGTGGTCAGCTCCGGCGAGGCGATCGCATCCGAGGTCGAAGCGCGCCTGCGCGTTGCCGGCCTCGCGAACGACGAGGCGCGCCGCGGCGGCTACCGCTTCCTCGCGACCGGCGATCCGGACGAGTTCAGGCGCCTCGGCACCCGCTTCCTGCAGCTGCCGATCGGCTCGGTCGAGCACGTCGAGGTGGCCCAGCCCGCACGGAGGGCCGCGGCGTGAGCGAGGCACGCAACGACGGCCGCACGCCCGGCGACCTGCGTCCGATTGCGATCACACCCGGCTTCATGCGCACCGCCACCGGGTCGGCGCTGATCGAGGCTGGTGGCACGCGCGTGATCTGCACGGCGAGCGTCGAGGACGAGGTCCCGCGCTGGATGGCCGGCCGGGGCCGCGGCTGGGTGACGGCCGAGTACGGCATGCTGCCCGCCTCCACCGGCGAGCGCAAGCGCCGCGATGTCTCGAAGGGCCGGCCCGACGGCCGCACGGTCGAGATCCAGCGCCTGATCGGGCGCTCGCTGCGTGGCGTCGTCGATTTCGAGGGGCTCGGCGAGCGCACCGTCTGGATCGACTGCGACGTGCTCGAGGCCGACGGCGGCACGCGCTGCGCCGCGATCACCGGCGGCTACGTGGCGCTCGAGCTGGCGCTGCGGGCGGTGATGGCGGCCGGCGGGCTCGACCGGCTGCCGCTCAACCAGTCGGTCGCGGCGGTGTCGTGTGGCGTCGTCGACGGCCGCGCGCTCCTCGATCTCGACTACTCGGAGGACTCGACCGCCGAGGTCGACGCCAACGTCGTGATGACCGGCGACGGCGGCCTGGTCGAGGTCCAGGCCACGGCCGAGCGAACGCCGCTCTCGCGCGCCTCGCTCGACGAGCTGCTCGCGCTGGCCGCCGACGGCATCGACCGGCTGCGGGCGGCTCAGGAGGCCGCCGTCGCCGGCACGCAGGCCCCTGCAACGGGTTGAGCCGTGCGGCTCGTCCTCGCCAGCCGCAACGAGCACAAGCTGCGCGAGCTGGCGCAGCTGATTCCTTTTGAGCTCGACCGCGCTGCCCGACGAGATCGAGCTGCCGCCCGAGACCGGCACGACCTTCGCCGACAACGCGCTCGGCAAGGCGCGCGCCGCGGCCACCGCGACCGGACGGCCCGCGATCGCCGACGACTCGGGCATCGAGGCGGCCGCGCTGAACGGGGCGCCCGGCGTCTGGTCGGCGCGCTTCGCCGGCGAGCACGCCTCCGACGAGGAGAACCTCGCCCAGCTCCTTCGCGACGTGCCGCGCGACGGCGACCGGCGCGTCGCCTACGTGTGCGCGCTCGTCTACGTCGAGCCGGGCGGCCGCGAGGAGCTCGTGCACGGGCGCTGCGAGGGCACGCTCGCGCTGGAGCCGCGCGGCAACGGCGGCTTTGGCTACGACCCCGCCTTCATCCCGGACGACTATCCGGGCGACGAGCGCACGATGGCGGAGCTCAGCCCCGACGAGAAGGACGCGATCAGCCATCGCGGCCGCGCGGCGCGCGAGCTCGCCGCCAAGCTGCGCGAGCTCGACGAGGAGCACCGGCCCGCGGGGCCGCTGCGCGACATGTTCGCGCGCAGGCGCAAGAGGCCGCGCCCGTGAGCGGCGCGCGCAGAAGGGTCAGCGCGGCGGCGTCTGCGACGGGGCGTGCCGTCGGCCCCGCGGCGCAGGCGCCGCGCAAGGAGCGAGCCGCGGCGGTCTCGATCCTCTCGAACACGCTGCTGATCCTGCTGAAGGTCGTGGCGGGCGTCGTCACCGGCTCGATCGCGATCCTCACCGAGGCGGCTCACTCGGCGATCGACCTGGTCGCGTCGGTGATCGCCTTCTTCTCGGTGCGCAAGGCCAGCGAGCCGGCAGACGCGGATCACCCCTACGGCCACGACAAGGTCGAGAACGTGGCCGCCGGGATCGAGGGAATGCTGATCCTGGTCGGCGCCGGCGTGATCATCTTCGAGTCGCTGCGCCGGCTGGCCCAGGGCTCGGAGATCGAGTCGCTCGGCTTCGGCATCGCCGTGATCGCGTTCTCCGCTGTCGCCAACCTGGCGGTCTCGGCGTACCTCTACAGGCAGGCGCAGGCGACCGAGTCGCCGGCGCTCGAGGGGGACGCCGCGCACCTGCGCACGGACGCCTTCACCTCGATCGGCGTGCTCGTCGGGCTCGTGCTCGTCGAGTTGACCGGGGCCACCTGGATCGACCCGGCGGCGGCGCTCGTCGTGGCGGGCGCGATCGTGTTCGCGGGCGTGCGCATCCTCAGGCGGACGAGCCGGGTGCTCGTGGACGAGGCGCTGCCCGAGGACGAGATGGAGGCGCTGCGCCGCACCGTCGCGAGCCACGGCGCCCCCGAGCTGATCGGCTTCCACAAGCTGCGCGCGCGGCGCGCCGGCAGCCGTCGCTACATCGACCTCCACCTCCAATTCCGCGACGGCACGAGCCTGCAACGCGCCCACGAGATCTCGCACGAGCTGCAGCGCGCGATCGGCGACACGCTGCGCGGCGCGGACGTGCTCATCCACCTCGAGCCGGAGGAGGCCGCCGACAAGCGGGCGGACGAGCCGCGCGAGCCTCCCGTCGCACCGCCCGCGGAGCGGGCCTAGAGCAGGTTCACGGCTGCCGCGGCGCCGACCGCGAGCAGGATCGCGAAGTAGCCGACGTAGCCGTTCACCAGCAGCAGCAGCGCGACGATCAGGCACAGGCCGACCGTCACGAGCCAGGAGATTCTCGAGAGAGGCACGCGACCATTGTGCCGCGCCGGCCGGCGACGGAGCTATCCGCGCCGTGGCCGAGGTCGCCGGCTCGGCCGGCGACGGAGGCATCCGTATCCTCAGCCCTGATGGCCGAGACGCTCACCCCCGACGCCGCCCCGGCCCGCCTGCTGGAGCTCTCGATCGACGCCCGCGCGGTCGTTCTGCTCGACGCCGCCGGCGCGCCGGCAGCCTGGACCGAGGCCGACTCGGAGCGGGGCCGCGCCCTTGCCGAGCTCGCCCGCGAGCTGTTCGAGACCGTTGACCGCGCCACGCGCGACTGGGATCCGGATCCGCCTGAGCAGATCGAGGTGCAGGTGCCCGGCGGCGCCGTGTTCGCGTCGCGCACGCCGCGCTGGACGCTGGCGGTGGTTGCCCGCCGGGCGGCCCTCTCGTCGCTGATGCTGATGGACCTGCGCGCCGTGCTAGGCGAGCTCGAGGGCGGCCCTCCCATCCGGCAATCGACGTCCACCGACGACGGCGCCGCCGGCGAAGCGCCGGACGAAGAGGCGATCGAGGAGGCGGCGGCCGGCGAGTCGCCCGTTCCCGAGCTCGGCGCGCGCGGGGACGAGTCGTGAAGGAGAAGCGCAAGGGGCCGATCTCGATCGCCGGCGGGCTCGTCGACTCGGTCGCGGCCACCGTCCGGCGCATGCAGCGCGATCGCGAGCCGCGCGCGCTCGCCTACGACCCGACCGGCTACGCGCGCCTGATCCAGCCGGAGGCCCGCGGCCACGCCCGCATCCTCGAGATCGCGGAGGAGATGGTGTCGAGCGCGGGGTCCGAGGAGAGATGACGCTCGTCGCACCCGAGCTGGCGGCAGCGGTGCTCGAGCGGGCGCTCGCCCGCGGCGGCGACCTCGCCGAGCTCTACGCGGAGGCGCGCCAGGGCTTCGCGCTGTCGCTCGACGACGGACGCGTCGAGCGCCCCCAGGGCGGCCGCGAGCGCGGCGTGTGCGTGCGCGTGGTGCAGGGCGAGTCGAGCTACTACGGCTACGTCGACGGCACCGCGGAGCAGGACCTGCTGCGCGTGGCCGACTCGGTGGCCCAGGCGGTGCGGGGCCAGGCCCGCCACGCCGCTGCGCTGACCGCCGCCGAGCCGGTGAACGGCCACCCGATCAGGATCCATCCTGAGGAGGTCGACGCGCGGCGCAAGGCCGACCTGCTGCGCGCCTGCGAGGAGCGCGCTCGCTCGGCCGGCGCCGAGGTGGCTCAGGTGCGGCTCGGCTACGGGGAGTCGCGGCGGCTCGTCGAGGTGTACGGCTCCGATGGCCGCGCGGCGGCGGACGACCGCACGCGGATCCGGCTGAGCGCGCAGGTTGTCGCGCGCCGCGACGACCGGGTCGAGACGGGCACCGACACGCGCGGGGGGCACGCGGGCTACGAGCTGCTCGAGGACGATCCCGAGCAGGTGGCTGAGAACGCCGCGCGCCGCGCGCTGACCTTGCTCGACGCCGTCGACGCGCCCAGCGGCCGGCTGCCCGTCGTCGTCGGCAACGGCTTCGGCGGCGTGCTGCTGCACGAGGCCGTCGGCCACGGGCTCGAGGCGGACGCCGTCCAGAAGGGCGCGAGCGTCTACGCCGGGCGAATCGGCGAGCAGCTGGCGGCGGAGTTCGTGACCGCCTACGACGACGGCAGTCGCCCGAACGAGTGGGGCAGCGACGGCATCGACGACGAGGGCACGCCGACGCGCCGGACGACGATCCTCGAGGACGGGCGACTCACCTCCTACCTCTACGACCTCCTGCGCGCGCGCCGTGACGGCGTCGAGTCGACCGGCAACGGCCGCCGCGAGTCGTTCCGCCACCTGCCGGTGCCGCGCATGACGAACACCTTCTTCGCCCCCGGCTCGGCGACGCCCGAGGAGCTGATCGGCGGGGTCGAGCGCGGGCTCTACGCGGTCTCATTCGGCGGCGGGCAGGTGGAGCCCGCCACCGGTGACTTCGTCTTCGGCGTCTCCGAGGGCTTCCTGATCGAGGGCGGGAAGGTGACCGCGCCGGTGCGCGGCGCGACGCTCGTCGGCAACGGAGTCGAAGCGCTCGCCGCGATCGACGGGATCGCCGACGACCTCGACATCGCGACGGGCTACTGCGGCAAGGCGGGCCAGTCCGTGGCCGCGGGCGTCGGCCAGCCGCACGTGCGCCTCCGCGAGCTCACCGTGGGCGGGACCGGCGCGTGAGCCTCGAGGACGCGGCTCGCCGGGCGGTCGAGGCCGCACTCGCGGCCGGCGCGGGTGAGGCCGAGGCCTGGGCCGAGCGCTCCACGAGCCGCAGCATCCGGGTGTACGACGGCCAGGTCGAGAGCCTCAGCGACGCCGGTGGGCGCGGCGTCGGCGTGCGCGCGTTCGCGGGCACCCGCTCGGGCTACGCCTACGGCACCGACCTCTCGGACGAGGGCGTCGCAGAGGTGGCGCGGACGGCGCGCGAGGCGGCCGAGGTTGCCGACGAGGACGAGTACGCCGGCCTGCCCGACGACTTCGGCGTCGCCGACTGTCGACGGGCTCAGCTCCCCGGCGTTCGCGGACTGGGGGACCGAGCGCAAGGTCGAGCTCGCCCTCGCGATCGAGCGCGCGGCGCGCGCCCACGAGGGAATCAGCCAGGTCGAGAACGCGGTCTACTCGGACGCCGAGGGCTCGGTCTCGCTCGTCAACTCGCGTGGCTTCTCGGCCTCCTTCGAGGCCACCCAGGCGTGGGCCTATGCGTCGGCGTTCGCGGGCGAGGGCGAGGACCTCATGACCGGCCTGGGGGTGGGGCTGGGGCGCGACCCCGAGGCGCTCGACCCGCAGGCGATCGGCGACGAGGCGGCGCAGCGCGCGCTCGCCCTGATGGGCGCGCGCCGGCCCGAGAGCCGCCGCTGCCCGGTCGTGCTCGACGCCTTCGTGGCGGCCTCCTTCCTCGGCTTCATCGGCTCGATGCTGTCCGCCGAGGCGGTGCAGCGCGGCCGCTCGCTGTTCGCCGGCCGCGAGGGCGACGAGGTGGCCGACCCGGCGCTCGCCCTGGTGGACGACGGCACGCAGCCCGACGGCCCGGGCAGCGCGCCCTTCGATGGCGAGGGCGCGAGCACGCGGCGCACACCGCTGATCGAGGGCGGCCGGCTGCTGGGCTTCCTCTACGACTCGCGGACCGCGCGCAGGGCGGGCACCGAGACGACCGGCAACGCGAGCCGGGGCTCGTACCGCTCGCCGCCGTCGGTCGGTACGACGAATCTCCTGATCGAGCCCGGCGAGCGAGGACCTCGCCGGGCTCGTGCGGCTGGCCGGCGAGGGCCTCTACGTGACCGACGTGGCCGGTCTCCACTCGGGCGTCAACCCGGTCTCCGGAACGTTCTCCGTCGGCGCCTCCGGCCGCCTGATCACGAACGGGGAGCTCGGCGCGCCGGTTCGGGAATTGACCATCGCGAGCGATCTCGTGTCGATGCTCAGGGCGGTCCAGGCGGTGGGCTCTGAGGGGCGCTGGGTGCCGTTCGGGGGCAGCGTCAAGGCGCCTCCGGTGCTGATCGGCGAGATGTCGGTGTCCGGTTCCTGAGCCCGATCGCGGCGTCTCGGTAGCTCCGGTTTGGCCGATTTCAGGCCCGGAAAGCCTCGTAACGAGCGCGCTTTTCCGCTTGCTGAGCGGGATTTCGCCGTTCTGTCGTCCGAAACCGTTGTTACGTTGCGGCCGACTGGTAGCCCCCGGCAAGGAGGAGATCGTGACGAAGTCAGAGTTTGTGGACCGTGTCGCAGACAACAGTGGACTTGGAAAGGGCGAGGCCGCGAAGGCGGTGGATGCGGTCCTCGATTCGATCCAAGAGGTCCTGGCGCGCGGTGGGGAGATCAACTTCACCGGCTTCGGGAAGTTCTCCGTGGCGGACCGCAGCGCCCGCCAGGGAGTGAACCCGCAGACCGGCGAGAAGATCCAGATCGCGGCGAGCAGGGTCCCGCGCTTCTCCGCGGGGTCGGCGCTCAAGTCCGCCGTCAAGGGCAGCTAGCTACGTCACGTTCGGCGGCCGCCGCGGGCGGGCGCGCCCCGGCGCGCGCGTGAGCGGAGGTAGCCGGACGCCCTGGCCGCAGCCGTGACCGGGGGCCTGCGGCCCAATTTCGCGGACCGGCTTGCGGCGCTCGTGGAAGAGCGCCGCAGCCGCGTCGTCCTCGGTCTCGATCCCGACCCTGCGGCGTTGTGGCCACCGGCGGTCGTCCGGCTGGGAGCCGGTGGGCCGGCGGAGCCGCACCTCGCTCGCAGCCGGACTGCCGAGGCGGTCCTCGAGCACTGCCGCGGAGCGATCGTGGCGGCGGGCCCGGCCTGCGTCGCGGTCAAGCCACAGCTCGCCTGCTTCGAGCGGCTCGGCGCCCCCGGCTGGGAGGCGCTCGAGCAGGTGGTGGCGATCGCTCACGACCACGGCCTGCTGGTGATCGCCGACGGCAAGCGCGGCGACGTGCCGGTCACGGCGCGCGCCTACGCACAGGCGCTGGTCGGCGAGACGCCCGGGCCCTTCGGCCCCGTCGAGGGGCTGGGAGCGGACGCCTTCACGGCGAACCCCCTGCTCGGGCGGGACGCGCTCGAGCCGCTGCTCGAAACGGCGGCGACGGCCGGCGCGGGCTGCTTCGTGCTCGTCCGCACCTCGAACCCCGGCGCCGCGGAGCTGCAGGACCAGGGCGAGCCGCCCCTGCACGAGCGGCTCGCCGTCCTCGTCGACGAGCTCGGCGCCCCGCTGCGCGGCGAATGCGGGCTGTCCGCTGTCGGCGCGGTCGTGGGCGCCACGCGCCCCGACCATCTCGCGCGCCTGCGCGAGCTGATGCCGCACGCGATCTTCCTGCTGCCCGGGGTGGGCGCCCAGGGCGGCCGCGTCGAGGAGCTCGGCCCGGCCTTCGCGCCGCACCCGGCGGCGGGGCTCGTGACCGCCTCGCGCTCGATCGTGAACGCCTACAGAGAGCGCGGGGGCGACCCGGCGGGCGCTGCGGCGGCCGCAGCCGAGGAGCTTCGCGACGCCGTTGCGGCGCTCTGAGCGACACGGCGCAGGTCTGGCGGCGGCAGGGGAGGGGGCGGTCGCGTTGAACCTCACTCGTGCATGCGCACGCGTCTTGCGGCGCACGCCTCCCTATCCTCCGCGGCGCTTGCGTGGGAGGACCGATGCCAGATCAGCGACGACGAGGATTCAGACCGGTTCACCTGCTGGCGCCACTGGCGCTGGTCGTGGTGGCGGTCGCGGTCGTCCTGGTGATCTCGAACTCGGACGTCACGGGCGGGAACGACACGGATGGCGGCGAGGCCACGTCGACCCAGCCGGCCGACACCGAGACGACGACCACGCCGAACCAGCAGGGGCGCAGGCAGCGCCGCAACTACGTCGTCAAGCCGGGCGACAGCTTCGGCTCGATAGCCGAGCGCACCGGGGTGTCGATCGCGCAGCTCGAGGAGCTCAACCCGGAGGTCGACCCGCAGGCGCTCGTCGTCGGCCAGAGGATCAAGCTGCGCGAGTGAGGCTCATGGCCGTGGCGCTCGCCGTGCTCGCGGCGCTCGCCTTTGGCCTGCCCGCCCGCGCGGCCGCACAGAAGCCGCCGGACGTCAGCACCGCCGCCGCGGCGATCGTGGTGGACGGCCGCAACGGCGAGGTGATGTTCGCGAAGCGCCCCGACGAGCGCCACGCGATCGCCAGCACCACCAAGCTGATGACCGCGCTGCTGGCACTCGAGCGCGCCCGGCCGGGCGACGTGTTCACGGCGCCCGAGTACAACGCGCTGCCCGCCGAGTCGCGCATCAACCTGCGCGCCGGCGAGCGCATGACCGTGCACGACCTGCTCGAGGCGCTGCTGCTCGAGAGCGCCAACGACGCCGCGGCGGCGATCGCCGAGAACCTGTCGGGGTCGCGCGATGCGTTCGTCGCGGAGATGAACGTGCGCGCGCAGGAGCTCGGGCTCGACGACACGAGCTACGCCAACCCGATCGGCCTCGACGACCCCGCCAACTACTCGACCGCCCGCGATCTCGCCACGCTGACCCGGCTCCTGCTCAAGCGCCCGCGCTTCGCCCGCGTCGTCGATATGCCGGTTGCCGAGCTCGAGTCCGGCTCGATTCCGCGCGTGATCGACAACCGCAACACGCTCATCGCGAGCACGCCTTGGGTGACAGGCGTGAAAACCGGGCACACGACGAACGCCGGCTACGTGCTCGTCGGCTCTGCAAAGGGGCGCGGCGGCGCCAAGGTGATCAGCGTGGTGCTGGGAGAGCCGAGCGAGCCGGCGCGCGACGCGGACACGCTCGAGCTGCTCGCCTGGGGCCTCAAGCAGTTCAAGCGCGTGCAGGTGCTCGATCCCAGGCGGACGCTCGCCCGCGCGGACATTCGCTACTACGAGGACGAGCAGGCGCGGCTCGTGCCGCGGCGTGCGGCGGTCGTCACGGTCCGCAGGGGGGAGCGGATCCGGCGCCGGGTCCGGTCGCGGGAGGAGCTCGAGGGGCCGATGCCGGCTGGGGCGCGCGCCGGGGCGGTCAGCGTGTTCGTGGACGGGCAGCGAGTCCGGCGCGTGGCGCTGGTCACGGCGACCGAGGTGCCTGACGCGGGGACACTCAGGGTCCTCACTTCGGTACTGGGCGTCCCCTTGACCTTGCTGCTCGCCCTCGCCATCCTCCTCGCCGCCCCCATCGCCGTTTTGCTCGCACGCGGGCGCCGGCGTTCCGTCAGATGATCATCACGGTCACCCTCAACGCAGCGATTGACAAGACGCTTGCCGTCCCCAACTTTCGCCTTGGCCGCCGCCACCGAGCGGTCGAGCACACCGCGATGGCCGGCGGCAAGGGAGTCAACGTCGCGCGCACGTTGCGCGCGCTCGGCCAGCCCGTGATCGCCACGGGCGTGGCCGGCGGCCCGACGGGCACGCGCATCGTCGAGAACCTCACCGAGGAGGGCATCCTCAACGACTTCGTGCGGATCCGCGAGGAGTCGCGCACCTCGACGGCCGTGGTCGACCCGACGAGCGGCGAGCAGACCGAGATCAACGAGCACGGGCCGCACGTGTCCGAGGGTGAGCTCGAGCTGTTCGTCGACAAGCTCCTCTACCTCGCCAAGGGCGCCGCCGTCTGCGTGCTGGCCGGCAGCCTGCCGCGCGGGGTCGACACCGCCCTGTACGGGCGCATCATCGAGGAGATGAAGCGGCTCGACGTCACGACGGTCCTCGACTCGGAGGGCGAGCCGCTGCGCGCCGCGACGCGCCGCGGGCCCGACGTGGTCAGCCCCAACGAGCTCGAGGCCGAGGGCCTCGTCGGCTACGAGTTCGGCGACGAGGACGACCGCCGCAGCGCCATCCGCGAGATGGTCGAGCTGGGCGCCCGCGAGTCGATCATGACCCTGTCCGACGGCTGCCTGGCGCTGCTCGGCGACGGGGAGCGGCACGTCTACCGCGCGACACTCGAGCCGCTCGAGCCGGTGTCATCGGTGGGCTCGGGGGACGCCTTCCTGGCGGGCTTCGTGGCGGCGCGCTACGGCGGCAGCGGCCACGAGGACGCGCTTCGCTTCGCGGTTGCCTGCGGCGCGGAGTCGACACAGCACTTCGGAGCCGGCCGGGTCGAGCAGCGCGAGGTCGAGCGGCTCGTGCCCGAGGTGCGGGTCGAGGAGGTCGAGACCCCGCCGCTCGCCGTGGGCTAGGCGGGCGCGCGCCGTCGTCGCCACAGCCGGTGGCGACCCCGCCGAACAGAACGGCCGCAAATAGCGAACAGAGCCCTCTCACCGAGCCCACCTAAAGCCCGATTTGGCATTGGTAAGGTCAGGTTCTCGTCCGCCGCCGAACTTAGGATCCCGCCATGGAAGTTGAGATCGGACGCGGCAAGAAGGGCCGCCGCGCATATGGCTTCGATGACATCGCGATAGTGCCGAGCAGGCGCACGCGCGATCCCGATGACATCGACATCGCCTGGACGCTCGGTCCGTACCGCTTCGACCTGCCGCTGCTCGCCTCGGCCATGGACGGCGTCGTCTCGCCCGAGACCGCCGGCATCCTCGGCAACCTCGGCGGGCTCGCCGTCCTCAACCTCGAGGGCATCTGGACCCGCTACGACGACGCCGCGGGCGAGCTCGAGCGGATCGCCCAGCAGCCCAAGGAAGCTGCGACCACGGAGATGCAGCGGATCTACGCCGAGCCGATGCGCGAGGACCTGGTCGCGCAGCGGATTCGCGAGATCAAGGATCACGGCGTGGTCGCGGCGGCCTCGCTGACGCCGCAGCGCGTGCGCGACTACTACGAGACCGCGATCGAGGCCGGCCTCGACATCCTCGTCATCCAGGGCACGGTGATCTCCGCCGAGCATGTGTCGACGCGCACGGAGCCGCTCAATCTGAAGGAGTTCATCCGCGAGGTGCCGGTGCCGGTGGTCGTCGGCGGCTGCGCCTCCTACGCGACCGGGCTGCACCTGATGCGCACCGGCGCGGTCGGCGTGCTCGTCGGCGTCGGCCCTGGCGCCGCCTGCACCACGCGCGGCGTGCTCGGCATCGGCGTCCCGCAGGCCACAGCGATCGCCGACGTCGCGGCTGCACGCTCCCAGCACATGCTCGAGACGGGCGAGTACGTCAAGGTGATCGCCGACGGAGGCATGCGCAACGGCGGCGACGTCTCGAAGGCCTTCGCCTGCGGCGCCGACGCCGTGATGATCGGGTCGCCGCTCGCCCGCGCCTACGAGGCCCCTGGGTGCGGCTACCACTGGGGGATGGCGACCTTCCATCCGACGCTTCCGCGCGGCGCGCGCGTGCAGACGACCCAGAACGGCTCCCTCGAGCAGATCCTGCTCGGGCCGGCGCACGAGAACGACGGCACCTTCAACCTGATGGGCAGCCTGCGGACCTCGATGGCCACCTGCGGCTACGAGGACATCGCCGCCTTCCACAAGGCCGAGGTGATGGTCGCGCCGGCGCTCCAGTCCGAGGGCAAGCAGCTGCAGCGCGAACAGGAGGTCGGCATGGGCGCCACCGGCGCGGCGGCGGCCCATCCCGAGTCGAACGGCATCGTGGCGGCCGACCCGGCGCTGGTGGAGTGAGCACCGAGGCGCTTACCGCTCGGTCGTCCGACACCACCCCTGGGGCCACAACCGACGAAGTCCTGGTCCTCGACTTCGGGGGTCAGTACTCGCAGCTGATAGCCCGGCGGGTGCGGGAGTGCGGCGTGTTCGCCGAGCTGCTCCCGTACGACGTGCCGCTCGACGAGATCAAGCGCCGCCAGCCGCGCGGCCTGATCCTGTCCGGCGGGCCGGCGTCCGTCTACGCAGAGGGCGCGCCGAAGCTGCGCAGCGAGCTGCTCGAACTGGGCGTGCCGGTGCTCGGCATCTGTTACGGCATGCAGGCGATGGTGCTCGAGCTGGGCGGGCGCGTCGAGGGAGCGGAGGTCGGCGAATTCGGGCGCTCGCGGCTGTCGGTCAACTCGCCCGGTCGCCTGCTGGCGGGCACGCCCGCCGACCAGTCCTGCTGGATGAGCCACCGCGACACGGTCTTCGAGGCGCCGCCCGGATTCAGCGAGCTGGCCGCCTCGACCGAGTCGCCGGTCGCGGCAATCGAGGACCGCGAGCGCGGCCTGTACGGAATCCAGTTCCACCCCGAGGTCGTCCACACCCCGTACGGCAACCAGATCCTCGAGACCTTCCTGCGCGACATCTGCGCCTGCGACATGGCCTGGAGCGCCGAGTCGGTGATCGAGGAGCAGATCGCTCGGATCCGCGAGCAGGTGGGCGACGGCAAGGTGATCTGCGGGCTGTCGGGAGGCGTCGACTCTTCGGTGGCCGCGCTTCTCACCTATCGCGCGATCGGCGACCAGCTCACCTGCGTGTTCGTCGACCACGGGCTGATGCGCAAGAACGAGGGCAACCAGGTAGTGGCGGCCTTCCGCGACCAGTTCAAGGTCCCGCTGATCGCGGTCGACGCCGAGCAGCGCTTCCTCGACCGGCTCGCGGGCGTGACCGAGCCGGAGCGCAAGCGCAAGATCATCGGCGAGGAGTTCATCCGCGTCTTCGAGCAGCAGGCGCTGAAGCTCGGCAATCCGGGCTATCTGGTGCAGGGCACGCTCTACTCGGACGTGATCGAGTCGGGCGGCGGCACCGGCGCCGCGACGATCAAGTCGCATCACAACGTCGGCGGCCTCCCGGAGGACCTCGAGTTCGAGCTCGTCGAGCCGCTGCGCATGCTCTTCAAGGACGAGGTGCGCAGGGTCGGCGCCGAGCTCGGCCTCAGCGACCGGCTCGTTTGGCGCCAGCCGTTCCCCGGGCCGGGGCTCGCGATTCGCGTGGTGAGCGGCGAGGTCACGAAGGAGCGGCTCGAGATCCTCCGCGACGCCGACGCGATCCTCCAGGAAGAGATCCGCGAGGCCGGCCTCTACCGCGAGCTCTGGCAGTCGTTCTGCGTGCTGCCGGCGGACCTCCGCAGCGTGGGCGTCCAGGGCGACGAGCGCACCTACGGCTACGTGGTGGTGATCCGCGCGGTCACCTCCGACGACGCGATGACGGCGGACTGGGCGCGGCTTCCGTACGACCTGCTCGAGAAGGTGGCCTCGCGCATGATCAACGAGATCGCGCAGGTCAACCGGGTGACGCTCGACATCACGTCGAAGCCGCCCGGGACGATTGAGTGGGAGTAGGGGCGGCGTTGCGCCGGCCCGCCTAGGGCCCGCTGCCCAGGGCGCGGGTCCTGTCCGGGGAAGTTTCCTTTCGTGCCCGCTCGCTCCGCTCGGGGCACGAAAGTTTGCCTTCCCTCGGCCACCCGCGCGCGGCGCGCTGCCCACGGCGGCCGGCGCTCCCTTTGTTGGCGGGAGCGGCTTTGCAGCGCAAAGTAATTTGCTGTATGGTGACTTTGTGATGCAAAGTGAGGAGGGATGGATGGACCGGAGTGAGGCGGAGCGGACGATCGTCGACGTGGAGCGGCTGCGCCGGAGCACGCGCCATGCGCTCAATCCGGTCTGGTACCCGAACGTCGGGTTCGGGCTGTTCTTCATCGGGACGGCCGCGGTGGTGTTCCTCGAACTGGGCACGACGGCGGCACTGGTCTACTGGCTGCTCGGCGGGCTCTTGACGATGGCCCTCGTGGTGCGGTTCTACGCGCGCGTCGAGCGATCGCTGGGCGTACAGAGCGCGATCCTCGACCCGTCGACCCTCGTCGTGCTGGCGCTGGTCGTGGGGGTGGTCGCCGCGAACGTGCTGGCCGAGGGCGACGCGAGCGCGTTCGCCCCGACCTATGTCGCCGCGGCGGGCATCGTGGCGCTGGGCGTCGTCCTGCGCGACCGCGTGGAGCTGGCGGCGGGAGTCGCGATCGCCCTCGTGGCCACGGCGGTCGCCGTGATCGGCCCGGCAGACCCGGGAGCCTGGGCCAACCTCGGCGTCGGCCTCTCGCTCTTCGTCGCCGGTCTCGTGGGCCGGGAGCGGGCGTGACGCACCCGGCCCAGCGGCTCGACGACACGGTCCATCAGCGCGTGCGGCTCGGGATCCTCGCCGTGCTGAGCGAGGCCAGCTGGGCCGACTTCGGTTATCTGCGCGACGCCCTCGAGCTCACCGACGGCAACCTTTCGCGTCACATCGCGGTTCTCGAGGAGGCGGGCCTCGTCAAGGTCGAGAAGGGCTACGAGAGCAAGCGTCCGCGCACCTGGGTGCAGGCGACGCGCGCCGGGCGCGCCGCCCTGAAGGCGGAGCTCGCCGCGTTGCAGGAGCTGATAACCCAGGTCGAGGGCAGCGGGACCGGTGCGACCCAGGGAGCTCGGCGCCGGCTCAGCGCTTGATGGAATGACCTCATCCTCGACGGACTGGACCGGAGGCGAACTGGCGCATGACCCGAACCCACAGTCACTTCCCGGCCGGCTTTCTCTTCGGCAGCTCCACGGCCGCACACCAGGTCGAGGGCGGCAACACGAACAACGACTGGTGGGCGTGGGAGCAGACCGAGGGCAGCACGGCCGGCGAGCCATCGGGCGCCGCCATCGATCAGTGGAATCGCTACCCGGAGGACTTCGCGCTGCTTGCGGGGCTCGGGCAGAACGCACACCGGCTCTCGCTCGAGTGGTCGCGCATCGAGCCCGCGCCGGGTGAGTTCAGCGACGCGGCGATCGCCCATTACCGGAACGTGCTCGAGTCGCTCGCCGAGAACGGGCTGACGGCATTCGTGACCCTCCATCACTTCACGAACCCGCTCTGGTTCGCGGAGCGGGGCGGCTGGCTCGCCGACGACGCCGTCGAGCGCTTCACGCGCTACTGCGAGCGGGTCTCGCGCGAGCTGGCCGAGCTCATGCCGTGGACGTGCACGATCAACGAGCCCCAGATCGTGGCGCTGTTCGGCTACCTCACGGGCTACCACCCGCCGGGCCTACAGGATGCGGAGGCCTGGCGGCGGGTCACGCGGACGCTCATCGAGGCGCATCGCGCCGTGGTGGACCTCTTCCCGCGTGCCGGCCTCTGCCTCCAGATGCCCGATCTGCAGGGCGACGAGGAGCTGCGCTCACTGGCGCAGCGGGAGATGATCGACGTCTACCTCGACGACCTGCCCGGCGCCTTCGCGGGCGTTCAGTACTACACGCGCATGGTCCTCGACCCGGCCGCGCCGGGCCTCGTGGCGGACCCGCCCGCAGCTGCGCGAACCACGCAGATGGGCTGGGAGATCCACCCGGAGGGACTGCTGAAGGCGCTGCGCAGCGCCGCCCGCGCCGGGCTGCCGCTCGTCGTGACCGAGAACGGGATCGCGACCAGCGACGACCCGGAGCGGATCGACTATCTCGAATCCCATCTCACGGCCGTGCTCGACGCCCTCGCCGAGGGCATCGATGTGCGCGGCTACATGTACTGGTCCTCCTTCGACAACTTCGAGTGGGCCGAGGGCTACCGCCCGCGCTTCGGTCTCGTCGGGATCGATCGCGAGAACGACCTGCGCCGCGAGGTGCGCCCGAGCGCTCACGCCTTCGGGCGCGTGGCGCGAACGGGCGACCTCGAGGCGCTGCGCGCCTGACGCGACGCGCTATGCCCACTGCGGCAGCTCGGCACACCACGGCGCGTAGGTCGCGATGACGAGTGGGCCGCCCGGACCGCGCCGGACCTCATACAGGACGCCGCAGCGGGGCCATGACCTCAACCAGGCCGCACACAGCATCAGTCCCCGGATCGGCCGCCCGCTCGCACGCCTGGCCACCGTGCAGGAGACGCGCCCGACCTCGCCGTAGATCGCCGCCGTCTCGCGCACGAGCGCGGCCGCTCGGCGACGCTCGCCTGAGGCTGCATGCGCCTGCGGGCTGGCGCACCACGGCTTCCAGCTGCGAGTGACCTTCACGGCGGGGCCCCGCTTGTTCGCGAATCCGAGCTCGTAGAAGAGGAAGCAGCCCTCACTGCTCGCCGTTCGCACGCGGGCGACGCAGAATGCCGCGTGGCGCAGGCGGGTGCGTACCGCGCCCGTGGCCCGCCAGCAGTCCACCCGCTCGACCTGGCCGTGGGTCGCGGCGGCGGAGGTCGCCGTCTCGCCGGCGGTGCGCAGGTCGAGCGTGCGGCCGCAGGCCGGCTGGACGCCGACCACAAGGCAGGCGAGGAGTGCGCAGGTCGCAACGGTTCTCATCGTGATCAGCCTCCTGTCCGGCGGTTCGACTCGATGAGGCGATCGTGCGGGAGGGGGGCTGCAGCCCGGTGACAGCGCGGCAACAGCGGGCTGACCGGCCCGGCCCTAGCGCTGCGGCTCGATGTGAGCGGCGCGCAGCGGGAAGGTGGCCGCGAGCCGGGTTCCTCCACCCGGCGGGCTCTCGAGCTCGAGCCGGCCGTCCAGGGCGGCCACCCGGTCGAGGAGCCCGCGCAGGCCCGAGCCGGCCGCTGGATCGGCGCCGCCGACGCCGTCGTCGCTCACGATGGCGGTGATCAGGCCGTCGCTGGTCTCGACCGTGACGATCGCGCTGCGCGCGCCCGCGTACTTCGCGACGTTCGTGAGCGCCTCTGCCACGACGAAGTAGACGGCGGTCGCCACGGCCGGCGGCACCTCCTCGACGTCTGCCGAGACCTCCACCGGCACGGGCGCGCGGCTCGCGAGTGTCTCGAGCGCCGGGCGCAGGCCGCGGTCCGTGAGCTCGGCGGGATGGATGCCGCGTGCGAGCTCGCGCAGCTCTTCGAGGCTCGCCTGCAGCTCGCTGCTCGACTCGTCCAGCATCGTCGCCAGCTCGGGCAGCTCGTCGGCCCGGCGGCGCGCCCGCTGGAGCTTGAGCGCGAGCGCGACGAGCCGCGACTGGGCGCCGTCGTGGAGGTCGCGTTCGAGCCGCCGGCGCTCGGCGTCGCCGGCCTCGACGAGCCGCGCGCGGGACGCGCGCAGATCCTCTATGCGAGCCCGCAGCTCGGCCGACAGGCGCTGGTTCTCGAGCGCCAGGGCCGCGGCGGCGCCCGCGGTGCGGGTGAGGTCGGGCTCCTCGTCCAGCGCCGGGTCGTGCACGATTGCGGCGACCCGCCGGCCCTGCAGCTCCACGGCCGTCCAACCCTGCTCGGGGAGCCGGAACGGACGGCCGGCTGCGTCCACGAAGCGCTTCGTCTCGGGCAGCCAATAGGCGAGCTGGACACCCGGATCGCCGAGCCCCTCCGCGAGCGCCGCACGCAGCTCCTCCTCGCCGGGCGCCTCGCCCAGCCGCGAGATCAGCTCGGCGACCGCCGCGCCGTGGGCGAGCCGCGTGCGCAGCAGCCCGGCAAGGAAGCCGAACGGCACCGTTGCGAACAGGAGGAGCGCGAGCCGCTCGAGCCAGGGCTCGGGCGAGCCGACCGCGTCGAAGCCCTGTGCGACGACGAAGGCCAGGAGAGTCGCCCCGCCCGTCCAGAGAACCGGGCCCAGAACGGGGCGCCGCGCGGCGGGCAGTGCGGCGCGGCGCCTGTAGATCACCACGAAGCCGACGATCGTGATCAGGACGGCCGCGAGGTACTGGAGTCCGTCGAGCAGGTCAGACAGGCTCTGGTTCGGGTCGACCATCATCAGGTTGGACGGGTCGCCGCTCTCCTCGAACAGCAGGCCCGGGACCTGGAGCACGGTCGCGACGCCGTAGATCCCGAGCACTACGAGGCGCTCGGCACGCGTCTCGAGACGGCCGCTGGGAAAGGCGATCAGGAGGTGGCCCAGCATTGCCGGGAAGATGCCGTCGAGCGCGATCCCGATCGTGAACAGCAGGTCGTTGTCGGAGGCGCTGAGGCTGGTGGCGAACCACGCGAATCCAATGGCGCACATCAGAAGGCCCGTGCGGTTCTCCGGCCGCCGCCACCACGCGAACAGGCCGGTGCCGATGAACGACCAACCGACGAGCAGCGCCAACACGGCGTCGACCGCGGGCTCGTCCAGATGGTCGCTTTCGAGCGTCAGCCAGGCGACGACCAGCCCACCCGCGAGCCCCAGGCAAGCCAGGGCGGCCAGGCCGCGGGCCGAGGCGCGAGCGCTGCCGTTCACGCCGCCATTGTGGCGTGGGAAGCTTCACCCATGAGCGACTTCATCTCCCGCGGCTTCATGCGCAGGCGCCGGGCACCGGATGACGCCACCGACCGGCTCCCCCCGGGCCAGTACTACGAGTCCGGGTTCCCGGTGCTGACCGCCGGGCCGACGCCGCACATCGCGCCCGAGGACTGGGGCATGCGCGTCGACGGGATGGTCGGCAGCGAGAGGGAATGGACCTGGGACGAGTTCCACGAGCTCCCGTTCGAGGACGTGCCGTGCGACATCCACTGCGTCACCAAGTGGTCGAAGCTCGGCACCACCTTCCGCGGCGTGTCCGTTGACGTCCTGCTCGACGGCGCCGACCCGCAGGGCCAGTACGCGATGGCCTACTCATACGGCGGCTACACGACGAACCTGCCACTCGCCGACCTGACCGGCGGCAAGGCGTGGGTCGTGACCGACCACGAGGGCGACGCGCTGCCGCGCGAGCACGGCGGGCCGGCGCGGCTGCTCGTTCCGCACCTGTACTTCTGGAAGAGCGCGAAGTGGGTCGCCGGCCTGCGCGTGATGGACCACGACGAGCCCGGCTTCTGGGAGCAGAACGGCTACCACATCCGCGGCGACCCCTGGAAGGAGGAGCGGTATTGGAACGACTGACGCCGGTTGAGCAGAAGGCCCCGGGCGCGTGGCAGATCGGCACCGTCACGCGCGTGAAGGAGGAGACGCCGCGGGTCAAGTCGTTCCGCATCGAGCTGCCGATGTGGATGGAGCACCTGCCGGGCCAGCACTACGACGTGCGGCTGACGGCGCCGGACGGCTACCAGGCCCAGCGCTCCTACTCGATCGCGTCGTCGCCGCTGGACGAGGGTGGGGTCGAGCTCACGATCGACAAGCTCGACGACGGCGAGGTGTCGCCCTACTTCCACGAGGTGGTGGTCGAGGGCGACCAGGTTGAGCTGCGCGGTCCGTTCACGTCCTACTTCGTGTGGCGCGGCGAGTCGCCGGCGCTGCTGATCGGAGGCGGCTCCGGCGTCGTCCCGCTGATGGCGATGCTGCGCCACCGGCGCCGAACCATGCCCGAGCTTGCGATGAAGCTCGTCTACTCGGTGCGCACCGCCGAGGACGTCATCTACGCCGACGAGCTCGGCGACGAGACGGAGCTCACCTTCACGCGCGAGCCGCCCGCCGGCTGGGGCGGCCACACGGGCCGCATCGACGCCGGGCTGATCCAGTCGACGGGGCTGCGGAACGGCATGGTCTTCGTCTGCGGGACAAACGGCTTCGTCGAGTCCGGGGTCGAGCTCGCCCTCGCCGAGGGGTTCGACCCGAGGCAAGTGCGAACCGAGCGCTTCGGCCCCAGCGGCTGATCTATCCTGAACAGAGCTCGTGCCGTTCGTCGCTTACGTCCACGCAGGCGAGTCGGAGCCCCCTCCCGGCGGGCGCCCCTCGTGGGAGCCGAACTGGCGGTTGTGGCGCTGGGTCATCGCCGCCATCCCGCTCTCGATCGCGGCCGACCACTCGCACGGCGTCGTCGCCATGGTGCTCGTCCTCGCGGTGTTCACGCTCGTCTGCAAGGCGATCGCCGAGCTCTGGCCCGACGGCGACGGGATGCGTGAGTACCGCCAGTAGCGCGCGAGCGGCCGGCTACTCGGGCCAGAAGTCAGGGATCGACTCGACCTCGGCGCGCGGATCGTCGGACCTCACCGACACGATGATCACGACCGCGTCGTCCGGGCCCTCGTTCCAGACCGAGCGGGCGACGTGCGGCGCCACGCGCAGCACGCCTCCCTCATCGACGTCGATCACCTCGTCCTCGAGCTTGAACTGAAGCGTGCCCGAGGCGACGAAGTAGACCTCCTCCTGGGTCTTGTGGCGGTGCCCGTAGCTGCCCTTGCCGCCCGTCTGCGCCGGCATCCGGCGCCACGTGAAGCCGACCTGCTCGGTGCCGAGCTCGCTCGCCGCGCTCATCCGCATCTCGCCCGGGTAGTCGCCGAGGACGTCCGGGATCTCCTCGAGGGTCTTGATCGTCCAATCAGTCACGCCCGCATTCTCTCCCGGCGGGCGCACCGGAGGCAAGCCCCGGCTAGGACCAGCTGTCCCAGGCCTGCAGCGTGGGCAGCGGGTCGAACGGCCGGCCGCCGTCGTACCAGCCCGGCGCGGCCCAGAGCTCGAAGTGGAGATGGCAGCCCTGGGCGTTGCCCGTGTCGCCCACCGATCCGATCTGCTGGCCGGTGTAGACCCGGTCGCCTGCGCGGAACGGCGAGGGCTCGGCCAGGTGCATGTAGACGTAGTCGAGGTCGCTGCCGGCGCCGTCGATCACGAGGTAGTTGCCCGCGGCACCGTGGTAGCCGGCGTACTGGACCGTCCCGCCGCGGGCGGCGAGCATCCGCGTCCCGCACTTGGCGAAGACGTCGTGGCCCTGGTGCGAGTGGCCGGAGCGCCCGGAGCCGAACCCGGCACCGGCGCCGCCGTAGTCGTGCCTGCCGCGGACGGGGAAGACGTGGTCGTACAGGTCGAAGGCGTCGCGCTCGATGTTGCCCGTCTGGGCGCTCGTGGCGCGCGAGCCGTCGGCCGCGGCCGCGGTGAGCCGGAACGAGTAGCGCCCCGGCGGGGCGGGCGTGCGGCCGAGGTTGCCGTTCCACGAGACGCTCGCGATCGCGCCGGGCACGACCCCCTGGGGCGCCCATGACTTGACCGGCGCGCCGTCGGAGGCACGCACGAGCTCGACCGTCAGCGCGGCGGGCGCGGCGCCGGACAGGCGGAACGAGAACGTCACGGCCCTGCGGGCTCCCACGTACGCCTTGGTGCGGCTCGTGCCGGTCTCGAGCTGCGGCGCGCCGGCCACGACCTGGCCCGGTACCGGCGAGAGCTCCACGTTCGGCTCGGGGGGCGGGGGCGGCATGATCGCGAGCGCCTTGCTCATCGCCGAACGCACGCCGGCCGCCGTCGCGACCGAGACGGGGCCGGTGACGGCGCCCGACGGGACCTTCGCGTGGATGCGGGTGTCGCTGCCGGCGCGCACCTGCACCGTCGCGTCGTCCGAGCGGCCATAGCTCCCGTTGAAGATGACCGTCGTGACGCCGCTCAGCGCGGTGCCGGTGATCTTGACCGTGCTCCCCGCCTGGGCGCGCTTCTTCGTCGCGCAGGACCGCAGGCAGCTGACGGTGCTGATCTTGGGAGTCGCGACGTAGGGTGCCGCCACCGCCGTTCGGGGTCTGCGCGGCCGCCGCCGGTGCGGCTCCGAGCGCGGCGAGAACGAGCGCACAAGCGCTACGCCTCGCGAAGGCACGACTGTCTCGCAAAATCCCTTGGCCTCTCTTCTTTTTCCGGCCTACGGGGTTAGCTGACGGGCTCGCGCTCGAAGAGCAGCGCTACGGCCTGGCAATGGGCCGATTCGCCCCACGAAGACCCTCTTTCGACGGCCTCCGCACGGTTCCCCCGTTCCCCTCGGCCACGGCGGTCGCCTCGGGGATTAGGCAGGCACTTCCTTCCTACCCTGACTGGGGCGGCAGTATACGCACGGATGCGGCGGTTGCAACGGTGGGCGCTGCGGGTTGTATCTGCCACACTGTTCTGCCGGCCGCCTCGGGGCGGTCGTTCTGTGATGAAGACCTATGTGGCGACACCAGCTACCCGCGAGCGCAACTGGCTCGTGGTCGATGCATCCGGCAAGACGCTGGGCCGTTTGGCGACTCAGATCGCCGATGCCCTGCGCGGGAAGCGCAAGCCTGAGTACACGCCGCACGTGGACGTGGGCGACTTCGTGATCGTCGTGAACGCCGAGAAGATCTCGGTGACCGGCAACAAGCGCGAGGAGAAGCGCTACTACCGCCATTCCGGCTATCCCGGCGGGCTGCGCAGCCGTACGCTCGAGGAGATGCTCGACCGGCGTCCGGAGGAGGTCATCCGGCTGGCCGTCAAGGGCATGCTCCCGCGCAACCGGCTGGCCCGCGCCCAGCTGCGCAAGCTGAAGGTGTACGCCGGGCCCGATCATCCGCACGTCGCGCAGAAGCCCGAGCCGATGGAGGTTGTCGCCTGATGATGGAAGAGCCGCAGCAGCCCGAGGACGACGCCCCCGAGGAGGGCGTGCCGGGCGAGCCTGGCGAGGCGACTCCGTCGGAGGCAGCTCCCGAGGAGCAGCCCGTGCCGGAGGAGACCCCCGCCGGCAGCGGCGAGGAGCATCCCGGCCCCGAGATCGAGGGCATGGAGGAGCTTGCCCAGGCCGCCGGCGAGGCTGGGGCGCCCGCCGCCGAGGAGCCCGCCGCCGAGGCTGAGGCGCCCGCCGCGGAGGAGCCCGCCGCCGAGGCCGACGCCGACGCTGCCGAGGAGCCCGCGGCCGAGGAGGCCCCCAGCGCCGAGCGCCCGCGCCCCGGTGCGCGCCGCCGGCAGGAGGAAAAGGGCGGCGGCGACGAGGTGATCCCGGGCGCCCATCTCGAGCCCGACCTGGTGCTCGAGGAGCAGCGTCCCGCCGAGGGCGAGTTCGGCGAGTACGCCGAGTACGCCGAGAAGGAGAGCGGCGAGGGCGAGCCCGACGCGGCCGCCGAGGAGGCTTCGACCGAGGAGCAGCCGGCGGCCCTGACGCCGCTCGACCTGGCCGCCGACGCGCGCTATCGCGCGACCGGCAAGCGCAAGAGCGCCGTCGCGCGCGTGACGCTCAAGCCGGGCGAGGGCACCTACACGATCAACGGGCGTCATCTCGACGAGTACTTCCCCCGCGTCCGCCTGCAGCGCATGGGCCGCCAGCCGCTTGAGGCGACCGGCAACCAGGCGCGCATGGACGTGGTGGCGCTGATCCATGGCGGCGGCGTCTCGTCGCAGGCCTCCGCGCTGCGCCACGGCATCGCCCGGGCGCTGGTCGAGGCCGACCCGGCGCTGCGCGGCGAGCTCAAGCGCCGCGGCTACCTCACGCGCGACCCGCGCGTGAAGGAGCGCAAGAAGGCCGGGCTCAAGAAGGCCCGCAAGCGGCCGCAGTTCTCGAAGCGCTAAAGCCACGGTGGCGCTGTTTGGCACGGACGGTGTCCGCGGGGTCGCGGGCGAGTTCCTGACCGCCGATCTCGCCCTGGGGCTGGGACGGGCGGCTGCGCAGGTCTCCCCGGCAGACACGCCCCAGGTCCTGATCGTCCGCGACACGCGCGAGTCGGGCGAGATGCTCGAGGCCGCGCTCGCGGCCGGCATCGCAGCGGGCGGCGGTCATGCGCTGCTGGGCGGTGTGCTGCCCACGCCGGGCGCCTCGGTGCTCGTGCGGCGCTACGGCTTCGACATGGCGGCGGTCGTCTCGGCCTCGCACAACCCGTACGAGGACAACGGCATCAAGTTCTTCGGGCCCGAGGGCATGAAGCTCGACGACGGGCAGGAGGAGCAGATCGAGAAGGCGCTCACGGGCGGCGGCGGGAGCATCGGCCGCGTGCGCGAGCTGCACGGCGCTCCCGGCGACTACCTGCGCGAGCTCGAGCTGCGCTTCCGCGACCTCGACCTGTCGGGCGCGCGCATCCTGCTCGACTGCGCGAACGGCGCCACCTACAGCGTCGCTCCCGAGATCTTCCGGCGGCTGGGCGCGGACGTGGATGCCGTGGCCGTCGAGCCCGACGGCCGCAACATCAACCTGGACTGCGGCTCGACCCACGTGGACCGGCTTGCGGAGCGGATGGACGGCCACGATGCGGGCTTCGCCTTCGACGGCGACGGCGACCGCGTCCTCGCCGTCGACCGCAATGGAGTGGTGGTCGACGGCGACGAGCTGATGGCGCTGATCGCACTGCACCTGCGCAAGGACGGCCGCCTTCCGGGCGACGGCGTCGCCGTGACGGTGATGACGAACTACGGCTTCCACAGCGCGATGCACGACTCCGGCGTCGAGGTGGCAACTACCCCGGTCGGCGACCGCCACGTGCTCGCCGAGCTGGTCCGCCGCGGCTGGGCGCTCGGCGGCGAGCAGTCCGGGCACATCATCGACACCGGCTTCGTCCCGGCCGGCGACGGCGTGGCCGCGGCGCTGCTCGTGATGGAGGCGCTCGAGGGGTCCGACCTGGCCGAGCGCGGCGCCATGCAGAAGTTGCCCCAGCGGCTCGTCAACGTCCGGGTCCGCGACCGGGCGGCGATCGAGAACGCGACGAACGTGTGGGATGCGGTGGATGAGCAGTCGAAACGCCTCGACGGGCGCGGGCGCGTGCTCGTGCGGCCCTCCGGTACCGAGCCGCTCGTGCGTGTAATGGTTGAAGCTCCGCAGGAGAACGAGTGCCAGGAGATCGTTGACCATTTGGCGAATGTCGTCCAAGCGGAGTTAGGCTGATTCGATCGTGTGCGGAATCATTGGATATGTAGGGCCGCGCGAGTGCCGCGACCTGTTGATGGAGGGGCTGCGGCGGCTCGAGTACCGCGGCTATGACTCGGCGGGCCTGTCGGTGGTGCGCAACGGGTCGGTGGGCAGCGTCCACGCCGTGGGCAACCTGGAGCAGCTGCGAAACGCGGTGGCCAAGACGAACGGCCATCTGAGCGGCTCGACCGGCATCGGCCACACGCGCTGGGCCACCCACGGCCGCGTGACGCATGAGAACGCGCATCCACACTCGGACACCACCGGGCGCGTTCACATCGTGCTCAACGGAATCGTCGAGAACTGGACCGAGCTGCGCGACCGGCTGCTGGCATCCGGCGCCGAGTTCACCTCCGAGACGGACGCCGAGGTGGTCGCCCACCTGATCGCCGAGTACTTCGACGGCGACCTCGTCGAGGCCGTCCGGCTCGCCTACAACGACCTGCGCGGGCACTACGCCTTCGTCGCCATGTCGGCCGACACCCCGGGCGTGCTGGTCGGCGCCCGCAAGGAGTGCCCGCTGGTGGTCGGCATCGGCGAGGGCGAGAGCTTCATCGCCTCCGCGATCCCCGCCTTCCTCTCGCAGACGCGCCGCGTCCAGCTCGTGCATGACGGCGAGATCGTGGCGATCACCTCCGAGGGCTCTCGCTTCATCTCGCCCGACGGCTCGGCGCTCGAGCGTGAGATCGACGAGGTCGACTGGGACGACGACGAGGCCGAGAAGGGCGGCTACGACACCTTCATGCTCAAGGAGATCCACGAGCAGGCCGACGCCGTGGCGGAGACGCTCGCGGGCCGGCTCGGCGCGGACGGTGTCGAGCTCGAGGACTTCGGCATCTCGGACGAGTTCCTCAAGGACGTCCGGCGCGTCGTGATCGTCGCCTGCGGAACCTCCTACCACGCCGGCCTCGTCGGCCGGTACGCGATCGAGTGGTGGGCGCGCCGGCCGGTCGAGATGGACGTCGCCTCCGAGTTCCGCTACCGCAACCCGGTGCTGAGCGAGCGCGACCTCGTGATCGGGATCTCGCAGTCGGGCGAGACCGCCGACACGCTGGCCGCGATGCGGCTCGCGCGCGAGAGCGGCGCCAAGGTGCTCGCCATCACCAACATCATGGGGAGCCAGGCGACCCGTGACGCGGACGGCGTCCTGTTCACGCGCGCGGGGCTCGAGATCGGCGTGGCGGCGACCAAGACCTTCGTCGCGCAGGTGGCTGCGATGTACCTGTTCGCGCTCAAGCTCGCCGAGATCCACGGGACGCTCGAGCCCGAGATGCGCAGCGCGCTGCTCGACGACCTGCGCTCGATGCCGCACCTGATCACGCAGCTCGTCGACGAGATCGAGGAGCCGATGCGGAGGATCGCCCACCACTGGAAGGACTCCGAGTTCTTCCTCTACCTCGGCAGGCACATCGGGCTGCCGATCTGCCTCGAGGGCGCGCTCAAGCTCAAGGAGGTCTCCTACATCCCGACCGACGCCTACGCGGCGGGCGAGATGAAGCACGGGCCGATCGCGCTGCTCGACGAGAACACGCCCGTCGTCTGCGTCGCCACCGACTCGCCGGTGCTCGACAAGATGCTCTCGAACATCGCCGAGGTCCGGGCGCGCGGCGCCCACGTGATCGCGGTGGCGAGCGAGGGCAGCGGGCGTGTCGCCGAGTACGCCGAGGAGGTCGTCGAGGTGCCCGCGATCGACTGGGTCCTGCAGCCGCTGTTCGCGGTGATCCCGCTGCAGCTGCTCGCCTACGAGATCGCCCGCGCGCGCGGGCTCAACGTCGACCAGCCGCGCAACCTGGCCAAGACCGTTACGGTCGAGTAGTGCCAGGGGTCGGTCTCGACCTACTCGACATAGAGCGCTTCGAGCGCGCGCTGGAACGAAGGCCGCGGCTCGCTGAGCGGTTGTTCACGGACGCCGAGCGCAGCTACGCGGCGAGCCGGGCCCGGCCCGGCATGCACCTGGCCGCGCGCTTCTGCGCGAAGGAGGCGGTGGCGAAGGCGCTGGGCCTGACGGGCTGGAGCTTCCGCGACGTCGAGGTCGTGGCGACCGAGGCCGCTCCGCTAGTGCGCCTGAGCGGGCGTGTGGCCGAGCGCGCCGCGGCGCTCGGCGAGGAGCTCTCGATCTCGCTGACGCATACGCATACGACGGCGGGCGCGGTGGCGATCCTCGAAGCACGCGCTCCGTGACCCTGCCGGACTGGCTCGACCCGGTCTACGAGGCCGCCGAGATGCGCGCGGTCGACGCTTGGGCGATCGAAGAGCAGGGCGTGCCGTCGCTCGACCTGATGGAGCGGGCGGGCGCCGGGCTCGCCCGCGTCGCTGCGGAGGCGGCGCGTCCCGGACGCGTGCGGGTCGTGATCGGCAAGGGCAACAACGGCGGCGACGGCCTCGTGGCCGCGCGGCTGCTGCGCGCCGACGGGCACGAGGTCGACGTGCTCACGGTCGCCCCGCTCGACGAGCTGCGCGGTGACGCGCTGGCCAACCTGGAGCGGCTGCCGGGGGCCCAGCCCGAGCCGTTCGACGCCGAGCGCCTGAACGACTCCGGCGTGATCGTCGACGCGCTGCTCGGCACCGGCTTCGAGGGGGTGGCGCGCGAGCCGCTGGCCGGAGCGATCGCGGCGCTCAACGCGCAGGACGCGCCCGTAGTGGCCTGCGACGTGCCATCCGGCGTCGATGCCTCGACCGGCGAGGTAGAGGGCGAGGCCGTGCGAGCTGGGACGACGGCGACCTTCCACGGCTCGAAGCTCGGCCTGCACGTCGAGCCCGGCCGCAGCCACGCAGGGCAGGTCGAGGTGGTCGAGATCGGCGTCCCGCGCGGCGCCCCGCAGCCCCGCGAGGCGGGGCTGATCTCAGAGCGTGTGCTGGACCTCTATCCCCGCCGCGGGCGCAGCGGCTCGAAGTTCGACTCCGGGGTCGTCCTGGTGGTGGGCGGCTCGGCCGGGCTCACCGGGGCGCCGACGATGGCGGCACGCTCGGCCTCGAGGGCCGGGGCGGGTTACGTGCAGGTGGCCGTGCCGCAGTCGGCCCAGGCCGCGATCGACATGCGCCTGCTCGAGCAGATGAGCCGCGGGTTGCCGGAGCACCGCGGCGCCCACACCCCCACCGGCGTGCCGGAGGCGGAGGAGATGGCGGAGCGAGCCGGAGCGGTGGTGCTCGGCCCTGGGCTCGGCCGGGACGAGGGCGCGGCCGAGTTCGCCCGTGCCGTGGCGGCCGGCGTCGGAACCCCGCTGCTGATCGACGCCGACGGGTTGAACGCCCACGCGGGCCGGCTCGAGCTGCTGAAGGGGCGCGGCGCGCCGACCGTCCTCACGCCCCACGAGGGCGAGCTCGGCCGCCTGCTCGAGATCGACTCCGAGCAGGTCAAGGCGCGGCGGCTCGCCCGGGCCCGCGAGGCGGCCGAGCGGAGCGGAGCGGTTGTGCTCCTGAAGGGCGATGACACGATCGTGGCGGCGCCCGGAGGGCCGGTCGCGGTCAACCGCGGCGCGACCGCGGCGCTCGCCACGGCGGGCACGGGCGACGTCCTGTCCGGCCTGATCGGGGCGCTGCTCGCGAAGCGGCTGCCCGCCTTCGAGGCCGCCGCGCTGGGCGCGCTCGCCCACGCGCTTGCGGGGAGGGCGGCCGCCGAGCGGCATGGCGCCGACCACGTCGTCGCGGGAGACGTGATCGACGCGCTGCCCTACGGCCTGACGCTGCGGTAGTGTCGCCAGCGCCAATGGCGGACGTGGTACGCGACATCATGGATTCGGAGCCGGAGACGGTCTCCCCGGACACTGACGTGGAAGAGGTCGTTCGGCTGCTGCGCCAGAACGAGCTGCCCGGGGTGCCTGTGGTCGACGCCGACGGCCGCTGTGTCGGGATAGTCACCGAGGCCGATCTGGTGCTGCCCGACGACCAGGGCGATCTGCACATCCCGCACTACATCAACCTCTTCGGCGGGACCATCTTCCTCGAGCCGCTCGGCCGCTTCGAACAGCGCCTGCGCAAGGCGTTCGCGTCGAAGGCGAGCGACATGATGACGGGCGATCCCGACACGGTCGACCCGGACACCAGTGTGCGCGACGCCGCGCGGCTCATTCACGAGTCCGGGCACAACCGCCTGCCGGTGGTAGAAGACGACGGCCGCCTCGTGGGCGTCGTCACGCGAGTGGACGTGCTCGGCGCCCTCGCGGCGTGAGCCCCGAGCGCGCGCTGGCGCGCATCGACCTGGGCGCCATCGAGCGCAACTGCGCGCGCCTGCCGGGCGAGCTGTGCGCGGTGGTCAAGGCGGACGGATACGGCCACGGCGCGATCGCCGAGGCCGCGCTGGCGGGTGGCGCCGGCTGGCTCGCGGTGGCGACCGCGAACGAGGCGCGCGAGCTGCGCGACGCGGGCATCGGCGCCCCGGTGCTGGTGATGGGCGCGCTCACGCGCGCGGACCTGCGCGTGGCCGTCCACGCGGACGCTGATGTCGTCGCCTGGACCGACGAGATCGCTCAGGCCGCGCCACGCGTCCACGTGAAGCTCGACACGGGCATGGGCCGGCTCGGCACGAGCGACCGGCACGCGCCCTGCGGCTCGCGGCCCATTCCAACGTGGTCGGGCTGATGACGCACTTCGCGACCGCCGACGAGCTCGGCGACGAGCACTTCGGCGCTCAGCTCGAGGCGTTCAGGACCTTCTTGGAGGACGTGGGGCGCCCGGGCTGCTGGTGCACGCCGCCAACAGCGCCGCCGCTCTGCGCGACCCGGCCTCGCATTTCGACATGGTGCGCTGCGGGATCGCGATCTACGGCATGGACCCGTTCCACGAGGACCCGCCGCGCACGGGCTCGAGCCCGCCCTCTCACTCCACTCCTACGTGGCCGCGCTGCGCCGCTTCGAGACCGGCGAGAGCGCCGGCTACGGGCGACGCTGGCGCGCCGAGCGGCCCACCTGGGTCGCCACGATCCCGATCGGCTACGGCGACGGCTGGCGACGCGGGCTCTCTGACGGCGCCGACGTGCTGATCCGCGGCCGCCGCCACCCGCTTGTCGGCGCGATCAGCATGGACAACATCACGGTGGCGCTCGGGGACGACGGCGACGTGGAGGTCGGCGACGAGGTGGTGCTCATCGGGCGCCAGGGGGAGGAGCTGATCCTCGCCGAGGAGGTGGCTCGCCGGCTCGGCACGATCAACTACGAGATCACCTGCGGCCTCTCCGCGCGGGTGCGCCGTGAGCACTTCCGGTGACGGACGCCTGGATCGTCGGCGGCGCGTTGCGCGACGAGCTGCTCGGCTGGCCCGTCACCGATGTCGACATCGCCGTGCGCGGCGACGCCAAGGCACCGGCAAGAGCGCTCGCCGCCGAGCTGCGCGGGCCCGCCTTCCCGCTGTCCGAGGCGTTCGGAGCCTGGCGCGTGATCGACCGTGACGCCGGCCGGGTCTATGACCTGTCGACGCTGCAGGGCGCGACGATCGAGGCGGATCTCGCCCTGCGCGACTTCACGGTCGACGCCATGGCGCGACCGCTCGCCGGGCTGTCGCTGGCGGCCCTGAGCGAGCCCTCCGCCGGCGCGGAGCTGATCGACCCGGTGGGCGGGCTGGGCGACCTCGAGGC
>CAWFZK010000006.1:0-17112 GCA_963820315.1 uncultured Thermoleophilaceae bacterium
ATGGCCGCGAGGTGGAAGACGAAGCGGACCTCCGAGCGCAGGCGCTCCCACTCGTCGTCCTCGAGGTCGAGGCGCGGCTGTGCAATGTCACCGGCAAGTAGCTCGATCCGCGCAGGGTCGATGGAAGCGGCCGCACGCCGGGCCGGGTCCATCATCCGCTGCTCGACGAGCGCGAACACCCGCGCGTCCGGATCGTCGGCGAGCAGGCGCCGCACGAGGCGGCGGCCGATGAAGCCCGGGAACCCGGTGACGAAGGAGACGCTCACGAAGGCAGCTAGCGCGGAAAAATGCGGCGGGCCGACCACAGCCAGCGCAGGTCGCCGCTCGGGCGCAGCCGCCGGGTCGCTGCGAGCCGCAGCCCGTCCTGGCGGCCGCCGATCAGGTCGGCCCAGTCCTCGTAGGAGCACCTCAGCGTCACAGTCGGCGCGGTCGCGAGGCCGGGCGCCACACGCGTGTCGCCGTTCGACACCCGGAGGTGCCAGGGCTCGGCGTCGGGGAACTCCCACTGGATCGTGCCGGGCCGCTCGGGTGCCCTGTCGTGGTCGAGCCCGCCGACCATCATCTGGAAGAGCGCCGTCATCGTCTCGGGGTCGCTCTTCGGCGGCCCCGTCTTCTCACCGAGGATGCCGCCCCACACGAGCCGCTGGCCCATGCGCGCGCGCTCCATCGCGTCGAGCTCCGTGGAGAAGATCGAGGGGACCGGGCAGCTCCTCCAGCGGCAGTCCGGCGCTGCGTAGCTTGGTCTCGAGCGAGCTTGCGCCCTCGGCCCCGATCTCCTCGAGCGTGAAGCCGAAGACCTCGGTGTAGCGGCGGTCCCAGCGCGGCGGCACGAGCACGGCTGCCGTCCAGGGGATCACCTCGCGCAGCAGGTCGGCGACCGCGTGGCGGCAGTCCGGGTCCTGGCGGCTGAGGTCGGCGAGCAGCTTGACGCCGAAGCCGATGTGGCGCTGCTCGTCCTGGGCGACCCGCTCCATGCCGGAGCGGAAGCCGGGCAGGATCTGGCGCTCCTCGAGGTAGCTCGTGATGAAGTGCTGGCCCGGCTGCGCGAGCGTCGCCTCGATGACGATGTGGTAGAGCGTCACCGCGGCCGCCAGCGTCGGCAGCGTCGGCTTTCGCCGGAGCTCCTCGCACATGGTCTCGAGCCGCCCGAAGACCTTCCTGAAGCCCCAGGTCAGCCGCGACTCGATGGCCGCCAGGCGCGAGCCGGTGTCGGACCCGCCGATGCCCGCGACCTCGTGCATGAAGCGGCTGAAGAAGACGGCGTGGCGCGCCTCGTCCACCTGTTGGGTGGCGAGGAAGTACTTCTGCTCCTCGAGCGGCGCGGCGTCGATGTAGGGCGAGAGCCCGTCGGCGACGGCGTCCTCACCCCAGAAGAAGAGCCCGTAGTTCCAGAGCGCGGCCTCGCGCTCGAAGTCCGTGAACACTTCCTGCCACTGGCGGGCGTCCTCGCTGAAGTCGATCTCGGTGGAGCGCCAGTTGCCGCGCTCCCAGCGCGAGTAGAGATCGTCGTAGCTGATCGCGTCGCTGGCCGTCTTCATCGGTACATTTGTACGCATCCGCGGAACGAATGTACCAAGGGGGAGGCTCGGCGCGAGGCCATCCTGCGGGCGACGCTCGCGCTGATCGGCGAGCGCGGCCCGGACGCCGTGACCCATCGCGCCGTGGCCGAGCGCGCCGGCGTGCCGCTCGCGTCGACCACCTACTGGTTCGAGTCCAAGGAGGAGCTGCTGCAGGAGACGCTCCTGCTCGCCGCGCGCGAGGAGGTGGCGCGGCTCGAGCGGCTCGTGCTCGAGCTCGCGCCGAGCGACATCGACGTCGCCGGCTGGGCGTACGCCGTCGCCTCCGTGCTCGCGGCCGACGTCGAGGCCGACCCGGTGCGCCACGTCGCCTTCGTCGAGCTCGTGCTCGAGGGCACGCGCCGGCCCTGGCTGCGCGAGGAGATCGAGCGCTGGGACCGCGCCCACCTGAACCTCGCCGAGCTCGGCCTGCGCGCGGCCGGCTCACCTGACCCGCCCGGCGACGCTCAGCTCGTGGTGGCGGCGATCACCGGCCTGCTGCTCGGCCAGATCGCGAGCCCGCGGCCGGACTTCGAGGACAAGGTGTTCAGGCCTGCCCTCGAGCGGCTCTTCTCGAGCCTCGTCGCGGAGCGCGCGCCCGCGGGCTGAGCGGCTACCCCGCATCACGCTCACCCTCGAGTCGGCAGAATCACCCGTCGAGGGATGGCTCTGCCACGCCTGAACTACATCACGACGCTGATCGCCGCCGTCGCGGCTGCGCTCGCGGGCGCCGGCTCGGCCGCCGCGGCATTCGAGCCGGTGCTGAGCGTGAGCGAGCCGAATACCGCCGCCGGTGCCTTCTCGCCGCTGTCGGTGGGGGTCGAGCGTCCCGACGGCCAGCCCTACATCACGGGGCTGACCGTCGCGCTGCCGCCCGGTCTGCTCGCGACGATCAGCGACGCCCAGCCCTGTCGGGAGCGCGCGGCGGCCGCGGGGACGTGCGGGGCGGGCGCGCGGGTCGGCACGGTCAAGGTCGGCGCCGAGAGTGGTGCGAGCCGCTTCGAACTCGAGGGAGCCGCGGCGCTGACCGGCCCCTATCGGGGCGCGCCGTTCGGTCTGAGCGTGCCGCTGCGGGCGCTGCCGGGCGGCCCCGACCTCGGCACCACCGTCGTGCGGCTCGCGATCTTCGTCGATCCGACCGACGCACATCTGATCGTCGTGTCCGATGCCTTCCCCACGAGCACGGCGGGCAGCCCGCTCGGCGTCCGCTCGGTGGAGATCAGCGTCGACAGGCGCCGCTTCATGTTCAACCCGACCTCCTGCGGCGCGCACGAGCTGCGCGCGCAGGTCGGCGCGAGCGACGGCTCGAGCGTCGCGGCGAGGGCACCCCTTCGAACAAATGGCTGCGGCTCGCTCGGGTTCCGGCCGCGGATCAGCCTGAGCGTCGGTGCGCGCCGCGAGATGAGCGACGGCGGTCATCCGAGCCTGAGCGCGCTCGTGACGGCGCGCCGCGGCGCGGCGAACCTGCGCGAGGTGGCGCTGCGGCTGCCGCTCGCGCTGGCGCTCGACTACGAGAACGCGGGCGCGCTCTGCTCTTTCGACGCCGGGCGCAGCGGCCGCTGCCCGCGCCGCTCGGTGATCGGCAGGGCGCGCGCCCACACGCCGGTCCTGCAGCGGCCGCTGGCGGGCGACGTCTACCTCGTGCAGGGCACGCGACCCGGGCCGGGCGGGCGCGTCGTGCGCACGCTGCCCACGCTGCTCGTCGCGCTGCGCGGTCAGGTGTCGCTCAACCTGCGTGCGGCGACGTCGGTCGAGCGGGGCGCGATCGTGACCACCTTCGAGGGGCTCCCGGACGCCCCGATCACGCGCTTCGAGCTCGAGTTGAAAGGCGGCAGGCGGGGCATCCTCGCCGTGACACTGGGGCGCAGCCTGTGCCGCGGGAGGCAGCTCGCTCGCGTTCGGTTGGAGGGCCACAACGGGGCACGCTTGGGTCGCACCGTCGCGCTCGGGACGGCCTGCCGATGAGCCGCACGGCGACCTGCATGGAAGAAAAACGAGTTCGTTTATCATCACGCGCGCCAAGTCACCCGCGCGTGACCAGAACAAGCGAATCCGAGGACCCATGAATTCGACGATTGCGGCGGAAGTGGTCGCGTCCGCGCTACAGGCGCAGTCCCACGAAGGCATCCCGTTCTCGCTGGAGTTGAGCCAGGACCAGCGCGACGTGCGCGACTGGGTGCACGGGTTCTCGGAGAAGGTCGTCCGTCCCGCGGCTCACGAGTGGGACGAGCGCGAGGAGACGCCCTGGCCGGTGATCCAGGAGGCGGCCAAGATCGGCCTGTACGGCTACGAGTCGCTGGCGCAGTTTTGGGCCGACCCCAGCGGGATCACTCTGCCGCTCGTGAACGAGGAGCTCTTCTGGGGCGACGCGGGCATCGGCATGTCGATCATGGGAACGACGCTCGCCGTCGCGGGCATCTTCTCCGCCGGGACCCCCGAGCAGCTCGGCGAGTGGGTACCGCAGTGCTACGGCACGGTCGAGGACCCCAAGGTCGCCGCGTTCTGCGTTTCGGAGCCCGACGCCGGCTCGGACGTCGCCGCCGTCCGGACGCGCGCCCGCTACGACGCCGAGCGCGACGAGTGGGTGCTGAACGGGCAGAAGGCGTGGGCGACAAACGGCGGCATCGCCGAGGTCCACGTGGTCGTGGCCACGGTCGATCCCGAGCTCGGCGCGCGCGGGCACGCGGCCTTCGTGATCCCGCCCGGCACCAAGGGGCTCGAGCAGGGCGCGAAGCTGAAGAAGCACGGGCTGCGCGCCTCGCACACCGCGGACGTCTTCCTCGATGACTGCCGTGTGCCCGGATCGTCCCTGCTCGGCGGCAAGGAGAAGCTCGACGAGCGCCTGGCGCGCGCCCGCGAGGGCAGCAGCTCGAAGCGCCAGGCGGCCATGCAGACCTTCGAGGTGAGCCGGCCGACCGTGGGGGCGCAGGCGCTTGGCATCGCGCGCGCGGCCTACGAGTACTCGCTCGGCTACGCCAAGGAGCGCGAGCAGTTCGGGCGGCCGATCATCGAGAACCAGGCGATTGCCTTCACGCTTGCCGACATGAAGCTCGAGATCGACGCCGCGCGGCTGCTCGTCTGGCGCGCGTCATGGATGGGGCGCAACGGCCATATCTTCGAGAACGCCGAGGGTTCGATGTCGAAGCTGAAATGCGGCGAGGTCGCGGTCTGGGCGACGGAGCGCGCCATGCAGATCCTGGGCGGCAACGGCTATGCGCGCGAATTCCCCGTCGAGCGCATGCACCGGGACGCCAAGATCTACACGATCTTCGAGGGGACCTCCGAGATTCAGCGGCTCGTGATCGCCCGCGCGATCTCCGGGCTGCAGATCAAGTAGCGGCGACCGAGTCGCCCGGCTGCGCCTGAGTCTGCGCCGGCCGGCGCGGCGAGCGCACGCCCAGCGCCGTCAGCACGATCGCGCCGATCAACAGAGCCCCGCCGACGCCGATCGCGCTCACGCCCAGCTCGTCCAGGAACGGAAGCTTCGCGCCCGCACGGACGTCGGTGGCGACGCCGGGCGAGCCGTCCGCGTTCATGACGACGACCGACCAGTCGCCGTCGCGGACGCGCCAGTCGAGCGTCTGCGTGCCGCGTCCCTGAGTGGAGACGGCCCAGAACGACTTCCGGGTGGGCGCGGCCGGCCGGCGGCTGCCAGGCTCGCTCAGGTAAGAGGCCTCGAAGGGGAAGGCGTCGACGTCGGTGACCCGTGTGTGGCCCACGCCGCGCAAGTAAGCCGCGACGTCCTCGGTGCGTGCGATCCCGGCGAACACGGGCTCGCCGCCCTCGGGTGAGACCTCGAGCTCGACCCTGCCGAGATCGCCCGTGTCGACGAGCCAGCCCGCGCCGGACAGGTCGACGTCGAGGTTGTCGGTGGCGAGGGCGCGCGCGCCGGTGGCGAAGCGCTCGCTGTCGGTCATCAGATAGCCGCGCTCGTTCTTCTCGTCGTCCGCCCACAGGGCGGCGGCCCCGAGGCCGAGCGCTCCCAGTGCGAGCAGGCCGGCGAGCGCGCCCGCCACGATCAGGCCGACGCGGCCGGCGCTGCTGCGGCCCTGGGTCGGCTGTGCCTCGTTCTCGGTCATGGCTCCAAGATCGCAACGCACGGCGCGCTCCACCCTGGAGCCAACCGACCGCCGATGGTGCGGGTACCCGGCCTCTGCGTCAGCTGCGACGGACGGGCCCGGTGGCGATTCTCAACGCCTCCTCGCGCCCGACGAACGGGGAGAGCACGATCAGGGTGACCTCCGGCAAGGCGTACGGCAGCTCCGCCAGCCGCTCCTCCGCGACGTGGCGGCGCAGCAGCTCATAGACCGCCCCCGCTATCAGATGCGACGCCGTGCGCGGAGCGTCCGTCGGCTCACCCGCGATCACGTACCCGGGCTCGAGGAACTCCATGAAGAGATCGAGCACCTGGCCGCGGCGCGCGACTGCGCGCTCACCGCCGTGGACCAGCGCCTGCTCGGCGAGCCGCGCGAAGGTCGGCGTCTCGGCGGCGTATTCGAGCAAGGCGTCGAGAGCGGAGTGGGTGGCCTCCGCCCAGCTCCCGGGGGTCGCCACGAACGCGTCGGCAGCGGCGCTGAACGCCTGCTCGGCCGCAGCGTCGTAGGCCGCCAGCAGGCAGTCCTCCTTGGACTCGAAGTGCAGGGCGAACACGCTGCGGCTGACGCCGGCTCGGCTGGCGATGGCACCGATGCTCGTGCGCTCGTAGCCCTGCTCGGCCACGAGCTCGGCCATCGCGGCGAGCACGAGCTCGCGTCGATCGCGTACCTGGAAGGCGCCGCTGCGCACCGAATTCACGCGCTACAGAACACGGACCGCGCGCCAAAGGAGCGGTGCGCTGGGTGTGGTCTGAACCCATGCGCCAAGCAGCACTTGATTGGAAACACCGATGGTGTTAGAAAGGCCTGGTCAACCACGCAGGGGGAGGAGAGCGATGGATGAGGGAGACCGGCCCGGGCGCCGCTGAGCGGATCGCGCAGCGCCTCACAGATCTCGTCGGCGACGGTTGCATCGTCCGCATCGCCGATTTCAAGGAAGGCATGCTTCACGTGGCGGCGGTCGCACACCGGGATCCCGAGCGCCGCGAGCAGCTCGGCGTTCTCGCCGAGGCAGCGCAGCCACTGCGGAGTGGCTGGTCCGGGCAGGCGCTCGCGAAGAACCTCGCCTTCCGGGTCGAGCACGCCCGGGCCGACGACGCGGTGGGTGCGGTTGCGCCCTTCTCGACGCCCGTGTACGCGGCCATCGTCGCGCCGCTCCGGCTCGCAGGCGAGGTGATCGGCACCGTCGTGGCGCTGCGCGACAGCGTTGACCTGCCCTACAGCCTGCGTGAGCAGCAGCTCGTCGAGCAGCTCATGCTCGAGGACGAACCGGCTCCGACGGCGGGCACGCGCGATCCCGACGCCGGCAGGCTGCTCGAGCACGCCGCCGCAGGGCTCTGGGCCACGGACCTCGACGGCGTGACCACGTACGTCAACGAGGCGCTCTGCGAGATGGTCGGGGCGCCGGCGAGCGAGCTGATCGGCGCGCCGATGGCGGACTATCTCGACGAGGAGCCCGCGGTCATCCACGCGCGTCTCAACCCGACCGTGGAGCGCCAGGACCACCGGCTCGTGCGTTGCGACGGGAGCGAGATCTGGGTAAGCGTGATCTCAACCCCGTTGAGCGACGCGGAGGGCCGGCGCACCGGCACGATCAGCACGCTGAGCGAGATCAGCGAACGCAAGCGGCTCGAGGTCGATCTGCGCCTACGGGCCGCCGCGCACGAGGCCGTGGCCGAGCTTGCCGAGCGCGCGCTTGCGGGCGACGACCTCGATTCGCTGATGGAGCGAGCCGCGCTCAGCGCGGCGGACATCCTCGGCGCCGAGTTCGCGACGATCGCCGAGGTGGCACCCGGGCGCGACGACGTGGTCCCGCGTGTGGTGTACGGCTGGCATCCGTCGAATCGTCGGCCGGCGCTTCGCGATTCCCGAGAACTCGGCGACGGACCTGTGCCTGGATGACGACGAGCCCGTCGTGATCGGGGACTTCGACCGGGTCCGGGCGCTCCGGACCGGCGCGATGGCACAGGAGGTGCAAGCGCGCAGCGCCGTGTGCGTGGCGATCGCGGGGGGAGCGGGAGTGTTCGCGCTCACGAGCCCGCGGGCGGACGCGTTCGCGGGGCAGGACCTGTCCTTCCTGAGCTCGCTCGCCGCTGTTCTCGCCAGCCGCTGGCGGAGGGAGCCGGCGCCGCTCGCCGCCGTTCCTGCCTAGGACCCCGAGGAGGCCCGCGCCTCGATGTCCGCGCGGGTCTTCTCGCGTTCCGCGACAGCTGCCTTCGGTCCGAGGAACGGCAGTGTGATCAGGTAGACGATGTCGGGCGCGAGCTGCCCGACGTTCTCGGCCGACCCGTGCAGGAGCTCGGCTGCAATCAGCTCGTTCGCGCCGCCGAGCACCGCCACCGCGGTACGGCCCGGCACCTCGACCTCGGCCGCGCTGCGGCCGGCGTCGATCAAGTAGGTGAAGTTGCGCAGCGCCGCCTCGCGCTTCGCGATCGCCTTCGCACCTGCGCCCATCGCGTCGACCATGCAGACACGCGCCGCCGCCGGCCGCTCCTCCAGGTAGCGCAGGAAGGCCCGCACGCCGTCGCGCACCTGGTCTGCCCACGGCCGCGTGGCCCCCTCCTCGCCGAAGAAGGCGGCGGCCACCTCTTCGGTCAGCTGTGTCAGCTCGCGGTCGTAGGCCGCGAGGAAGCACTCCTCCTTCTCGTCGAAGTGCTCATAGAAGGTCTTGCGCGAGACGCCGGCGCGCGCGATCACATCGGTGACGCGGGTGTCCTGGTAGCCCTCGGCCGCGACCGCGTCGAGCACGGCCTGCAGCATGCGCGCCCGCTGCGACTCGACGATCTGCTCGCGTGGAATGCCGTGACGGCCCGGCGGTAGCTGGTCCGGACGGCGCGGCTTTGCTCCCTCGGCCGGCATCCCTGGCGACCATATCGCCGCACCACAAACCGTGTGTTCTCTGGAACGCGGGAAACCGACACCTGGGGGGTGCCGCTCAGGCGGCTGTCAGGGAGCGGTCTTCCTCGAGATGCTGGTGCGAGGGGCAGTACTTCAGCCCCGGCAGCGGGTCGCGCTGGCAGGCTCGGCCAGAGCGGGTCATCGCGTTGCAGTGGAGCACCGCGCCATCGGGCACGATGCCCTGGGCGAGCATTCGGTCCAGGTACGCCGTCGCCACGTCGACATGCCAGGCGATAACGGTGTAGACGCGCAGCTGCCTATCCATCGGGAAGTACCTGCGCACTTCTCGGAAGAGCGAGCGCGCCGGCTTGGCGAAGCAATGGCGGTCGCGTGCCAGCCGCGCGAAAGTCGCTTCGCAGGCGGCCAAGAGCTCGCGTGCGTCATCGCTGCGGGGCCCCTCGACCAGGTCCCTCTGGAGCTCGCGGTAGATGGCTCGGCTGAACTGGTACATGCCGCCTGGGCCGGGTGATCAGGAACACCACCGGCTCTCAATCGGTGACAATAAACGACTCCGTATCTAAATGCCAGCCTAGAATCCCGCAATTTGCGGATTTCCCACCCACACGACCACGCGGCGCGTCTGGACGGGGCCGAGCGACCGCTAGCCCTGCGCCCCGGCGCCGGCCGGGTTGCCGGATCCGGTGGAGGCGTCGGCCTCCAGGATCGCGCGCTTCTGCGCGGCCGCCTGCTCCTCCCCGACGTAGGGCAGCAGCGCGGACTCGACGAGGTCCGGCAGCAGCGTCGACAGCAGGTCGGTCTCGTCGGCGGCGATCATGCGGTAGACCGCCTCGTAGGCGCCCGCCACGATCGTCTGAGCGTGCATCGAGGGGACGCTCCCGTGCGAGTCGAGCTCGCTGGCCGCGTTCTCCTCGATCAGCTTCGCGAACTCGCCCATGACGGCGGTGCGCTTGGCGACCGCCTCGGGTCCGGCCGCCATCACCTCGACGATGCACATGCGCGCGAAGGCGGGGGAGGCCTCGAGCAGCTCGAGGAAGGCGCGGAAGCCCGCCGTGACGCGCGGCCCGAAGCCGCTCTCGCCCTCGTACGCGGCACGCACGCCGGCGAGTAGCAGGCTGGCGACCTGGTCGTAGGCCTCGAGGAAGACCGCGTCCTTGTTCGGGAAGAGCTCGTAGAAGGTTCGCCGCGACACGCCGGCGCCGCGCACCACGTCCTCGACGCTCATGCGCGCGTAACCGCGGGCAGCGGTCGCCTCCGCCACCGCGGCAAGGATCCGCTGGCGCTGATTGCGTGCCACGAAGCTCCTCGAGAGCCCATGGCGGCCCGGCGGAAGCTGATGTGGGCCACGCGGAGACCGTTGGCTCTTTCGCGACACAGGCGGACAATGTACACGCCCACGTACACGAAAGCCAGAGCCACCGGGAGGGTCGCCACAGGCCATCAGGAGAAGCGGTAGATGGGCGCTCCGAAGAGCTCTCGGCGGATGGAAACTGCGACGTATACGATGCTCCGACGACGAGGTCAGGAGGGGTGGCCGTGCACGCTCGCGGTCGGCGCGCTGCTTGCCGGTCTCGCAGCCCTGCTCGTCCTCTTCAGGGACGACGGCCGGGCCGAGGTGGAGGTCTCGATCGACAACGACTTCGGTCCGCTGCACGCGGGCAGCACGGCGACGATCCGAGCGGCACGTCGTTCCCACGGCTGCGGGCTGAGCCGTAGGCTGACGCCATGAGCGGGTCCGACGTGGTCGACCTGACCAGCGCGCTGGTCGCGATCGACTCGATCAACCCCTCGCTCGAGCCGGGCGCCGCGGGCGAGAGCGAGGTCGCCGCCTTCGTGGCGGACTGGGCGCGCGATGCGGGTCTCGAAGTCGAGCTGGTAGAGGCGACGCCCGGCCGGCCGAGCGTCGTCGCCTCGGCGCGCGGCGGCGGTGGCGGGCGCTCGCTGCTTCTCTGCGGGCACCTCGACACCGTCGGCGCGGGGGCGATGGAGGCCCCCTTCGAGCCGCGCATCGAGGGTGACCGCCTGCACGGCCGCGGGGCGTACGACATGAAGGCGGGCGTCGCGGCGGCGCTCGTCGCGTGCCGCGACGCGGCCGCCCTCGAGCTCGCCGGTGACGTGGTGGTGGCCGCGGTGGCCGACGAGGAACACGCGAGCCTCGGCGTGCAGGAGGTACTGGCGACGGTCGAGGCCGACGCCGCGATCGTGACCGAGCCGACCGAGATGGAGATCGTGATCGCCCACAAGGGCTTTGCTTGGCTCGAGGTCGAGATCTGCGGGCGGGCGGCGCACGGCTCGCGCCCGCATCTCGGCGTGGACGCGATCGTGAAGGCGGGCCCGATCCTGACCGCGCTCGGCGAGCTCGACGCCCAGCTCGGCGACACGCGTCACCCGCTGCTCGGGCGCGGCTCGGTGCACGCCTCGCTGATCAGCGGCGGCAACGATCTCGCGACCTATCCCGAGCGCTGCACGATCGGGATCGAGCGGCGCACGCTGCCCGGCGAGGGCGCCGCCGAGGTCGAGCGCGAGCTGGCGCATCTCCTGTCCGGTTGCCGCGAGGCCGACCCGGTTCTCGAGGCGTCCGCGCGCACGCTGCTTGTGCGCGAGCCGCTCGAGACCGCCGAGGACGAAGCGGTGGTGGCCGCGCTGCGCGAGGCGGCGGCCGAGGTGCTCGGCTCACGGCCGCCGCTCTCGGGGGCGAGCTTCTGGGCCGACTCCGCCTTCATCGCCGGCGCCGGCATCCCGACCGCGCTGTTCGGCCCCAGGGGCGAGGGCGCGCACGCGACCGAGGAGTGGGTCAGCGTCCGCGACACCGAGAGCTGCACGCGCGTCCTGACCAGGGCCGCGAGCGCCTTCTGCGCCTGAGCTCAGGTCCTGTGCCGCAGGACGGTGAGGCCGACCACCCGCGACACGACCATCGCGATGTACGCGATGCCGGCCACCTGCTCGAGCATCACGAGGCTGCGCGCAAACGGCTTGATCGGGACCACATCGCCGAGGCCGGTGGCCGAGAGCGTCGTGAAGCTGAGGAAGAGGAGCTCCATCCAGCTCCGGTCCGCAGCGGGGTCGACCGCGGCCGTGAAGCTGCCCGGTGCGATCGCCTGGCAGACCACGTACACGTAGGCGAAGCCCCAGGCCACCAGCGTGAAGGTCGCGCCAACGGCGAAGAGCTCGTCGCGAGTGATGTCGTGGTCGGCGAGCATGTACGCCAGGAGCGCGCCGGCCGCGTAGAAGTAGATGACCGCCTCTATTGCGGACGACCAGGGCAGCAGGTCGTCGCTGTTGGTGATCGCCTGGATGAGCAGGAGAACCGTCGTCGGCACGCCGAGCAGCACCACGATCCAGATCGGCACCGGTGAGCTGCGTACCGCGAGCAGCACGAGCGCGAGGATCAGGATGCCGAAGAGGCTGAACAATGCGCGCCCGGCGCTGCTGTTCTCGGTGAGCGCATAGACCGGGATGGCGGCGAGCTGGGCGGCGAGGAGCGTGGCGGACGGCTCGCGCCTGGCGAACGAGAGCACCGCGCGAAGCTAGCGAGCAGTCCGGTCGCCACCGGTAGGTACGGTTACGCGCATGGGCGACCTGACACCGAGTTCCGGCCGAGTTCCCTCCAGGCGTTCGCGTGAACAGCGCGCGTACCGCCTCGTCGTTGCCGGCGGTGTCGCCGGCACAGTGGCCGTGGTCGGCCTCGTGCTGGCGATCGTCGGCGTGATCAGCTACGCCGTCCCGGTGCTAGCGCTCGTAATCGCCGTCATCTGCGCCTTCCTGTTCCGCCGCGCGGTGTCTTGAGGACAGAGTCGTCCCGCCGGGCATTCCGTGAAGGGGTGCGCAAGGGCATCCCGTTTGCCATAGCCGGCTTTCTGCTCTCCGTGTCCTTCGGTGTGGTTGCCCAGGACGCCGGCCTGTCGCCGCTCGCGGCGATCGTCATGTCGGTGATCGTCTTCGCCGGCTCGGCCCAGTTCACGGCGATCGCGATCTTCGGGACCGGCGGGACCGTGGGGGCGGCGATCGGGGCAGCCGCGCTGATGAACTCGCGCTTCCTGCCGATGGGTGCGGCGCTTGGGCCGTCGCTGCCGGGCGGGCCGGTCAAGCGTGCCGCCCAGGGCCAGGCCGTGGTCGACGCCTCGTGGGCGCTCGCCGGCCGCGGCGACGGCAGCTTCGACCGCTGGCTGCTCTTCGGCGCGTCGGCGACCCAGTACGTGACCTGGCAGCTCGGCACGATCGCGGGCGCGCTCGGCGGCGACCTCCTCGGTGACCCCGACAAGCTCGGCCTCGACGCCATCTACCCGGCCTTCTTCCTCGGCCTGCTCCTGGCCGAGGCGCGCACGCGGCGCGCCATTGCCGTAGCTGCGCTGGGTGCCGCCATCGCCCTCGCGCTCGTCCCCTTCACGCCGGCCGGCGTCCCGATCCTGGTCGCGAGCCTTGCCGCGCTCGTCGGGCTGACGCGCTCGGCTCAGGCGGCGGTCGCGGCGGCGCAGGAGTCCGAGGGGGCGCCGCGCTGAACGCAGCACTCCTGATCGGCGGCTGCGCGATCGTCACCGCGGTGCTCAAGGCGATCGGCCCGATCGCGCTCGGTGGCCGAGAGCTGCCGCTATGGGTCACGAGCGTGATCGTCCTGCTGGCCCCGGCGCTTCTGGCAGCGCTGGTGTTCACACAGGCCTTCGCCGACGGCAAGGACCTCACCGTCGGGGCGGAGACGGCGGGCGTGGTGGCCGGCGGCCTCGTCGCCTGGCGCACCGGCTCGATCGTCGGGTGCGTGATCATCGCGGCCGTCCTGACGGCCGCCCTGCGAGCGCTCTGAGTCGATGGACGAGCTGCCGATCAGGCGCAACACGGTCCTGCTCTCGGCAGCGCTCGCCGCAAACTCGGCGATGCTGCAGCTGTCGGCGGCGGTCGCGTCCCTGACGCTCGTGAACGTGCTCGGGATCGAGGGGCTGCTCGGGCTCGGCCCGGCGATCGTGCTGGCGGCGGCCGCCGTCGCCGCGCTGCCGGCGGGACGGACGATGGACCGCGTGGGGCGTGTGCCGGTGCTCGCCGCCGGCTACCTGATCGGAGCCGCCGGCTGCGGCCTCGCCGCGCTCGGCAGCTCCAGCGAGCTGGCGCCGGCCGTGCTCGGAGGGCTCATCCTCGTCGGGGCGGCGAGCGGGATCGCACTGCTGGCGCGCACCGCTGCCGGCGACATGTATCCGAGCGAGCGGCGGGCACGCGGGATCGCGTTGGTCCTGTTCGGCGCGGTCTTCGGCGCCATCCTCGGGCCCGCGGTCTTCAGCCCGCTGCTGGCGGGCAGGGAGCTCGACGGCGAGGCGCTCGCGCCGCTGTGGCTGGCCGCGGGCGCGTTCATGTTGGTCGGCTGCGCACTCGTGGCGGCGGTGCGGCCCGATCCGCGCCGGATCGCGGAGCTGCTCGAGCACGAGCCGGAGCCGGACCCGGGCGCCGGCACGGCCCCGCTGCGCGAGCTGCTCGCCCGCCCGGGCGTGGTGCCCGCCCTGGTCGCGGCGCAGGCGAGCTTCGCGGTGATGGTCGGCGTCATGACGCTGACCGGCGCGGTGGTGGTCGACCACCACGGCCACGAGGGCCACGACGTGTTCCCGATCATCGCCGCGCACGTGGTCGGCATGTACGCGTTCGTGATCGTGATCGGCGACTTCATCGACCGCATCGGGCGCACGCCCTCACTGGCGGGCGGCCTGCTCGTGATGGCCATCTCCGTGATCAGCCTGCTCTGGGTCGAGAGCGTGCCCGCCACCGCCGTCGCCCTCTTCGGGCTCGGACTCGGCTGGAACCTCTCCTTCGTGGCGGCGACGGCCGAGCTCGCCGACCTCACCCTGCCCTCCGAGCGCGGCCGCCTGCTCGGCTTCAACGACCTGCTCTCGGGCGCCACCGGCGCCGGGCTCGCCCTGCTCGGCGGGGTCGCGCTCACCGCGCTCGGCGTCGCAGCGCTCGCGATCGGCGCCACCGTGCTCGTCGTCGGCCCGGCGGTCTGGATCCTGCGCCACGGGATGCCTGAGCCCGTGTCGGAGTCGCCGCCGCCTGTGTGATCAAGGTCGCAGACGCGGCGCCCGCCCGTCTCTATCTCAAAATGGATGGAGCACGCACTCAGACTTCCCGGCCGCAACTCCTTGCTCGTCGCCCTGGTCGCTTTCGTGCTCGGCGCCAGTGGCGCGACGCTCACCTACGCCGCGGCCGACAGTGGCTCGATCGACCTGACCTCAGGCGATGGTGGCGGTGAGGCCCGCGCCGCACGCGGGAACCAGCGGCGGGGTGACGGGGCAGACGCCGTAACGACGGCTGGGGAGGGGGTCGGATTAAGCGTGGTTCGAACGCTCCCGGCGACAATCGTCGGTCGTTTCCGATGTCCCCGAAGATTCGTCACGATCCCAGGGCCTCATCCGGAAATCGCCATCACCGTCCTGACTTGTACGGCCTATAGGCGCCTAAGTCAGGACGGTGCGCCTTGGCGTGCATCCAAGCCCGAAGATCCTTCGATCCCACTCCCTTCCCCAGCCCAAGCGCGAACCCGGCCCGGCGCCGACTCGCCAAAGCAACCGTCAACCGCGACGGAACCGTCCCAGCAGAGCCCGCTCGATCCCGGTCAACTCGCGCCACGCACGCCGGGCGATGACCTCGACGTAGCTCGTGTAACCGTCAACGGAGACCGCCGCGGCGGGCCCGCTCGACGGCAGCGCGGATGCCAGCCGCGCCACCTCGACGCCGTGCTCCACGACCATGTCGAGCTCGGCGTCGAAGACGATCTGCGCGCGCTGGCTCGTCACGCCCATCTCCTGGGCGATCGGATGGCTGTCGAGCTGGTGGATCGTCACGTCCGCGTCGCGCCCGACCAGCTTGTTCGATACGCGCAGGATCTTGCAGGGCGCCTCGACGACTGACTGATAGGCCGCCCGCGTGCCGTCCTCCGCGTCGCGGAACTGCTTCAGGAAGAGCTGGTGGACCTCGCCGGCGAGCATGTTCTCGATGAGGTCGGCGGTGAGCTGGAGGTCGGCCAGCACGAGCTCGCCGTCGGAGTTGAGGGCGGGCAGATCGCCGACGAGCCGGCGCACGAGGCCGGCCGGCCCTTCGAGCGCGCGCTGGGGCGACCCGTCCTCCTGGCCCACGGCCTCGACCTCCAGGAACGGGCGCCAGGCCGCGCCTTCGTCGCGGCCGAAGTTGCCGCCGAAGGCGTTCATCGTCACGTGCTCGCCCACCGCGTCCGCGGGGTCGAACTGCGCCATCGTCTTCGCGTAGCCGTAGGTCTCGCGGCCGCCCAGGTAGGACATCGGGTTGTCGACGAAGATGTACGGCACGGCGAGCACGAGCCGCTCCGCGCGGAAGGCCGGCCCGAGGTCCTTGCCGGCCATCACGGGAATCCAGAACGAGGCCATGATCTCCGCCACGGAGCCCCAGCGGTCGAACGGCGGGGTGAGGCAGGAGACGCGGTCGAAGCCGCCGAGCAGCAGCAGCACGTTCGAGCCCAGCGAGCGGTAGTCGGCCCCGCCCCCGCCGGGAGGTTGAACATGCGGTTGACGAGCTCCCCGATGCGCTCCTCGTCGCCCTCGAGCAGGAAGCCGCGCATCCTGCCGCCCTCGCTGAGGAAGGGCGGCGGCGTCGTGGCGCGGCCGCCGTACTCCACGTAGGGCGGCAGCTCGAGGGCGTGCGGCCGGAGCCAGTCCGGCCCGCGGCCGGGGATCGCGTGAATGACTCCGGTAATGCTCTCGGCCGCCTCGATGCCGGAGATCACCGCCGCCTCGACACAACCGCCGTCGATCCCGTTGCGGGTCCAGTCGCCGGCCAGCGCGAGGTTCTCGAAGCCGCTCTCGCCGGACGGCAGCCGGTGCTTGACGGAGCCCGCCGGAGTCAGCACGTAGCGCTCGCTCGGGGTGACGTTCGCGCGCCAGTACTGGGCGTCGAAGCGCTCGGCGCCGCTGCCCCGTTCCGGTCGACGAGCACGCCCCAGTCGAACGAGCCGTCGCCCTGGAGCGCCTGCGGCCACAGCGCCGCCATGTCGTTCTCCATGAAGTCGATGGCGTTGCGCCTGACGCGCTCGGTCGCCTCGGCGGGCGTCTCGCCCTCGACCTCGTCGAGCACGCCGCAGAAGAGGCGATCGTCTTCACGTTGTCGTCCGGCGCCCACGATTCCCGCGGGATCAGGTGACTCATGTCGCAGTAGGTGTCGAGTGGCTCGACGTAGCAGCCCGCGACCGAGTTCTGGTCGTGCTCCCAGCCGAGCTCGGGCGCCGGCCGGTTCGCCCACACCTGGAAGGCCTGCGTCTGGACCGTGACCGCGTTCCGGATCCCCGCGGCGAAGCGCTCGTCGTGCTCGATCAGCTCCGCGCAGATCGGCTCGAGCGCGCCAACGGGGATCGCCAGCACCACCTCGTCGAAGTCCCTGGGCTGACCGGGCCGGGAGCGCTCGAGCGTGTGCGGGTTGCGCCGGAGCGCGTTCAGCTCCAGCTCGAACTCGCGCCCGTCGGCGGCCGGCTCGAGCTGGTCCCAGAGCGGCTCGCTCGGCCAGCACTCGAGACCCTCGACGCCCTCGAGCGGGAGGTACTCGCCGCGGCCCGGAGCCAGCTTCGCCTGCTCGATCAGCTCGATCTTGTCCACGCGGTTCGTCGG
>CAWFZK010000007.1:0-41266 GCA_963820315.1 uncultured Thermoleophilaceae bacterium
CGCCTCGAACGAGGCCGGGCGCGCTCCGAGCCGGAACTGGCGGTGGCCTGATGGCCACTCTGCGAAGACTGCTCGCGCTGGCGGGCGCCCCGTCCTCGCGTGTGGCGCTGGCCGTAGTCCTCGGCGCACTGACGGTGGTTTTCGGCGCCGGGCTGATGGCCACGGCCGGATACCTGATCACACGCGCGGCCGAGCAGCCGGCGATCCTCTCGCTGATGACGGCGATCGTCGCCGTCCGCTTCTTCGGGATCGCCCGGCCCCTGGCCCGCTACTTCGAGCGGCTCGCATCGCACGATCTCGCCCTGCGCGTGCTTGGCCGGGTACGCGTGCGCGTCTACGAGCGCATCGAGCCGCTGGCGCCGGCGCAGCTCGAGGGCTACTCGCGTGGTGACCTGCTCTCACGGATGGTGGCCGACGTCGACGCGCTCCAGAACCTCTACCTGCGGGGGGTCGGTCCACCCCTCGTCGCCCTGCTCGCCGGCGCAGTCTGCGTAGGCGCCACGGCGGCCTTCCTGCCGGCGGCGGCGCTGGCGCTCGCGGTCGGGTTGCTCGCCGCCGGGGTCGCGGTGCCGGTGCTGGTGGCCCGGCTCGGAAAGCGTGCCGCCGGGCGGCAGGCGGCGGGACGCGGCGTGCTCTCGACCGAGCTCGTGGAGCTCCTCGGCGCCGCGCCGGAGCTCGTCGTGTACGGCGGCGACTCCGCGGCCCTCGGGCGCCTGCGGGCGGCGGATCGGACGCTCGTGCGAATCGGCCGCCGCGACGCGCTCGCCGCGGGGATGGGAGACGGCCTCGGCGTACTGGTGGGGGGCCTGACGGTGGCGATCGTGCTCGCGCTCTCGGTGGGTGCTCACGCGGCGGGTGAGCTCGATCGCGTGCTCATCGCGATGCTCGCACTGCTCGCGCTCGCCTCGTTCGAGGCGGTGCAGCCGCTGTCGGCGGTGGCCCGCGAGCTGCCGGCGACGCTCGGCGCCGGCGGGCGGATACTGGAGCTGATCGATCGGGAGCCGGCCGTGGCCGACCCCGCGGAGCCGGCTCCCCTCCCCTTGGCGCCGTTCGTGGTGGCGCTCGACGACGTGAGTGCCCGGTACGCACCGGAGGAGCCACTCGCGCTGGACGGCTTCAACCTCCGCCTCGAACCCGGAAGCCGGATCGCGCTGCTGGGGGCCAGTGGAGCGGGCAAGACGACCGTGGTGAATTTGCTCCTGCGCTTCCTCGACCCCGAGCGGGGGCGCATCACGCTCGGCGAGAGAGACCTGCGCGACTACCGGCAGGACGACGTCCGCCGGGCGATCGCCGTGGCCGGCCAGGACTCGCACCTGTTCTCGGCAAGCATCCGCGAGAACGTCCGGCTCGCACGGCCCGAGGCCGGCGACGCCGAAATCGAGCACGCGCTCGATCGCGCCCGGCTCTGGCACTGGGTCCGCGATCTCCCGGAAGGCTTGAACACGCATGTGGGCGAGCAGGGCCGCCAGCTGTCGGCGGGGCAGCGGCAGCGGCTGGTCGTCGCCCGGGCGCTGCTCACCGACGCTTCGGTGCTCGTGCTGGACGAGCCCACCGCGCACCTCGACCCGCCAACCGCGGAGCGGCTCATGGAGGACCTCCTGAGCGCCGCCGGCGAGCGGTCGGTGCTGCTCATCACCCACCGGCCGGAGGGCCTCGGGCTGGTGGACGACGTCGTGGTGCTCGGGTGACAGCTCCGTCCGGCGATCAGATCGAGATAGCGCTCGGCGACCAGCGGGCGACGGTGGTCGAGGTGGGCGGCGGGCTCCGAGCGTATTCGGCGGCCGGCCGCGACGTGATCGACGGCTACGGGATCGACGAGATGAGCCGCTCGGGCAGGGGCCAGGTGCTGATGCCGTGGCCGAATCGTCTCCAGGACGGCAGCTACGAGTTCGACGGGGCCCGGCACCAGCTGCCGATCGACGACGTCGAGGAGCAGGATGCGATCCACGGGCTGGTCCGCTGGGTGAGCTGGACCGCGGGAGACCGCGAGCCGCACCGCGTCGTCATGGAGCACCTGCTGCATCCCCGGCCCGGTTACCCCTTCTCGCTCGCCCTGGCGATCGAGTATCGGCTCTCCGAGGAAGGCCTCCAGGTGACCACGACGGCCACGAATGCCGGGCGAGTGTCGTGTCCGTTCGGAAGCGGTGCTCATCCGTACCTGACCCTCGGCAGCGGGACTGTGGACGAGCTGATCCTGCGCGTGCCGGCGGGAACCGTGCTGCGGTCCGACGATCGCGGCATCCCCGTCGGCTCCGCGGCGGTCGAAGGCACGGACGTCGACTTCCGCCGGCCGAGAACGATCGGCGCGACCAAGCTCGACAACGCGTTCACCGACCTCGAGCGCGACGACGACGGCCTCGCTCGCGTCCAGCTCCGGGATCCTCACGACGGGAGCGAGCGGATCCTCTGGGTCGACGAGAGCTATCCGTACCTGATGGTTTTCACCGGCGACCCGCTACCCGATGTGGACCGGCGCGCTCTCGCGGTCGAGCCCATGACCTGTCCGCCGAACGCGTTCCGCAGCGGGACGGACCTGGTCCGCATCGAGCCAGGCGAGTCGTTCAGCGGCAGATGGGGTGTTCGCCCGGGTCAGCGCGGCTGAAACGGTTGTTGCTCAACGGCCCCGTTCGCGACAACGAGGCCCGTTGACTCCGGCACCTCGAGCCAGGCGCCCGACAGATCGGCGAGCGGCTCCGAGACGACCACGCGGTCGCCCTCACTCAACCGTTGGAGGCGCTCGTTGTCGGGGTGGAGCCGGCGCACGGCGTCAAGGTCTGCCGATACGAAGAGCGTTCGCGAGTCGTGCTCCGACGAGTAGCGGATGCCCCACAGGCGTTCACCGTCGGTGATCCCAACTGTCATCTGCACCGGGTTCTCGACCCCGTGCTCGCCGCCCTTCGACTCGACGTACCCGACCGCCCGCTCCATCGCCCCCAGCGGATCGTCTTCGAGCCCGAACGTGAGCGCCAGGTGGAAGAGGAGCTCCGAGTCGGTCGATCCGGCGATCCCGAGGAAGAGGGACGGATCAACCTCCAACAGCAGGTCTCGCCGCATTGCCTGGAAGCCCCGGATCAGCCCGTTGTGAACGAACAGCCACCGGCCATGTCGGAAGGGGTGGCAGTTCATCTGCTGGACCGGGCTTCCCACTGCCGCTCGAATGTGCGCCATGAAGAGCGGCGACTCGATGTGATCCGCAAGCTCGCGCAGGTTGAGGTCGTTCCAAGCCGGGTTGACGCTGCGGTAGCGGGCCGGAATGGTGCGGTCGCGGGCGCCGTACCAGCCGACCCCGAAGCCGTCGCCATTCGTGGTCTCGGCGCCCATTCGGGAGTGCAGGCTCTCGTCGATCAGTCCGTGCCTGGTCCGGTAGAGCAGCTCGCCTATCACCAGCGGCTCACCGACGTAGGCGTTCCAACGGCACATCAGCGATCCTCCTCTCCACGCACCACGACGATTGGACGCCTGCAGCGCGCAAGCAACTGCCGCGCGGTGCTCCCGACGAGGTGCGAGCGCAGCCCGGAGATGCCGCGTGAGCCGACCACGACCGCAGCAACATCGCGCTCGGCGGCGAAGTCGGCGATCGCCTCAGCCACGCGCACCTCGTCCGGGATCGCGTGGGGCTCGGCATCGAGGCCGAGAGACCGTGCGAGCTGAGCGCCTGCGTCGGCGACGACCGCAGCGTGGTCCTTCCCGGCCCTGTCGAGCTCGGATACCAGTTCCGCATCAGGCGGCACCGGGACGGCTCCGATCGGGTCGGGACCGGCGTTCATGAGCGCGATCGCGCCCAAGCCCGGCTCCCAAACGGTGACGACGAGCGCGGCGCTGCCGGGGAAGAGCTCGGCAGCGCTGCGCACGGCGGCATTGGCAAGATCGGAGCCGTCGTAGGCAATCAGCAGGCGCGGCCTCCGTCCGGACACAGGACGGAGCGCCTACCTCTCCGCGACCCGCTCGTCCGTCCCGAAGACGAGGATGCCGTGGACGACGGACACGCACAGGAAGAAGATCGCGAGCGACCACCAGGGGTTGGCGCCCCCGATCGACAGCAGCGCCGCGATCGCGCCAAGGCTCCCGGCGATGACGCCGATGATCCGGCCGTAGGCGTTGCCGGCGAATAGCGAGAAGCCTGCCGTGAGCTGGACCACGCCGAGGACGATCATCACCCATCCCATCGTGTTGAGGTTGGTGAAGATGTACCTCGTGTCGTTGACGAAGATGTTCGCCCCGTCCAGGGCCCCGATGCCGTAGATGATGTTGAGCGTGCCGACGATCAACAAGATCGTCGCCGCGAATACCACTCTGCCTGCGCCTCTCACCCGTCGCTCCCCTCTGCGTTCTCGTACGACAGACAGGCTCGATCAGAACGCTTGGCGGCACATCACCCGATCCGGATGATTCTCCGCCGGGCCCCACCAGACTCGTTAGAGCAACTTTGGGGGAAGCAGGGGGTTGACGCGTACGCGTCAGCACTCGACGAAAGGAAGGCGCAATGTCTCGATGGGCCCGGCGGCTCGTGCCGTCGCCCGCCATGGTCGTGGCGCTCGTCGCGCCTGGTCATGGCGATGGGCGGCTCGGCCTACGCGCTTGTCATCACGGGCAAGAGCATCAGGAACGGGACCGTGACGGGCAAGGACCTCAGGAACGGCTCGATCAACGGCGACGACGTCCAGGCGTAACTCGTTCGGCGGGCGGGGCGATCAAGGAGTCGTCGCTCGGAGTCGTGCCACAGGCGCTCATCGCGCACGGATCTCAGCGCTTCGCCGTCGTCAACGGCGGCGGTCAGCTGGTGCGGGGCCGCAACGCCCAGGCCGCGCGCACGGGGGCAGGGCGCTACCAGGTGATCTTCGAGACGGACATCCGGAGCTGCGCCTACTTCGCCACCGTCGGCGACGCGAGCGCCTCCGGGCCGCCGCAGAACAGCCACATCAGCGTGGCGTCGCTTGCATCGAACGTGAACGGCGTCGCCGTTCGGGTCGAGAACAACGCCGGCGCCGAGGTCGATCGGCCCTTCCACCTCGTCGTCTTCTGCTGAGGTCGAGGGCTGGGGCCGTCCCTCCTCAGGGCGGCCCCAGCTCCTCGGGGTACTCGACCTTCCTGATCACGCGCGCCGGGGCGCCCGCGGCGATCGAGAAGGGCGGGATGTCGCGCGTGATCACGCTGTTGGCGCCGATCACCGAGCGCTCGCCGATCGTCACGCCGCTCGTGACCACCACGTGGGCGCCGCACCAGACGTTGTTGCCGACCACGGTCGGGCCCTTGCTCGAGAAGCCCTGCCAGGGAACGGGACGGATCGGGTCGTCGAAGCGGTGGCTGCCGTCCGTGATGAAACAGCCGTTGGCGAACATGCAGTGGTCGCCGATCTGGACGTACTCGACCGAGGCCACCATCACGCCGATGTTGAGGAACGTCTGAGAGCCGATCACGATGCCGGGCCGCGTCCGGCGCGGTCAGCCAGACGTGCGGCTCGAACAGCGTGTGCTCACCGACCTCGAGGCGGCCCTCCCGGAACGCCTCGAGCACGTTGCCGTGCAGCGGCCAGCGCGCGAACGCCCTTCGCCGGGCCAGCTCGCGGTGGATCCGCACGCGGTTCCAGGGCAGCGAGTTGCGCTCGTACCAGCGCCATTTCTGCCACCACAGGCGAGCGTCGCTCACGTCGGCAGCCTTGCAGAGCGCTCGGCGGCTACGCCGGCCCGGGCTGCGGGCGAAAGACCCTGCGGTAGGCGCTCGGCGACGTGGCGAGGGCGCGGCCGAAGTGCTGCCTGAGCGCGGCCGCCGTGCCGAAGCCGGAGCGCGCCGCCACCTGCTCGACCGGCAGATCGGTGCCCTCCAGCAGCCGCTGCGCCTCGTCCACGCGCCGCCCGATCAGCCACTGCAGCGGGGTCGTGCCGGTCTCGGCACGGAAGCGGCGCGCGAACGAGCGCGGGCTGCAGGAGGCGTGGCGGGCCATCGCCTCGACCGTCAGCGGCTCGTCGAGGCGCTCCTCCATCCACGCCCGGGTTGCGGCGAGCCCACCGTCCGCCGACGGCAGCGGCCGCTCGACGAACTGCGCCTGGCCCCCGTCCCGGTGCGCGGCGACGACCGTCCGCCGCGCGATCGCATTGGCCGCCTCGGCGCCGTGGTCCTTCCGCACCATGTGCAGGCACAGGTCGATGCCGGCGGCCACCCCGGCCGAGGTCAGCACGTCGCCGTCGTCGACGTAGAGCACGTCGGGGTCGACCTCGACCGCCGGGAACTCGCGCGCGAGCAGCGCCGCGTAGCGCCAGTGCGTGGCGGCGCGCCGCCCGTCGAGGATTCCCGCCGCCGCGAGCACGAAGGCCCCGGTGCAGATCGAGGCGATGCGCGCGCCGCGCGCCTTCGCCGCACGCAGCGCGTCGAGCGGCTCGGGCGGCAGCGGCCAGGCGCGGTCGCCGATACCGGGCACGATGATCGTGTCGGCCTGCGCGAGCGTCTCGAGACCGTGCGGAACAAGCACGTCGAAGCCGGTCTCGGTCGGGACCGGCCCGGGCTCGGGTGCGCAGACGGCCCAGTCGTAGAGATCCTGCTCGCGGCCGAACACCTGGGCCGGAATGGCGAGGTCGAAGGCCACCACCTCGTTCACCACGAGGGCGGCGACGCGGTGGCGGGAGGGCATGGCAGGAATCTATCGCATATTGGCTTTCCTGCCACTCGACGGCCTGGACCCGCGGTGAGACGCTCCCCCCATGAACGCCGAGATCCTTCTCTTCGACGGCTTTGACGAGCTCGACGCGATGGGCCCGTGGGAGGTGCTCGGGGGCCTCGCCCAGCTGCGCGAGGACGTCACGGCCCGCCTCGTGACGCTCGAAGGCGCCCGCGAGGTGCGAGCCGATCACGGCGCGGTGATGCAGGCCCACGGCGCCCTCTCCGAGCGCCCGGACGTGCTGATCGTGCCGGGCGGCGGCTGGTTCGACCGCACCCCGGAGGGCGCCTGGGCGCAGGCCCAGCGCGGTCACATCCCCGAGGCGATCGCGGCCAGGCATGCCGCCGGGACGACGGTGGCATCGGTCTGCACGGGCGCGCTGCTCCTGGCCCGCTCGGGCATCCTCGACGGCCGCCGCGCCACCACCAACCCAGGCGCACTCGACGACCTCCGCGCCCACGGCACGATCGACGTGATCGACGCGCGCGTCGTCGACGACGGCGACATCCTCACGGCCGGCGCGCCCGTATGCGGCATCGACCTGGCGCTCCAGCTGCTCGAGCGCTACGGCGGCCCGGCGCTGGCCGAAGCGGGGGCGCGGGAGCTGGGGTACGAGCGGCCGGGGGTTGTGGCGGCTTAGGCGCCAGCGCCGGTCTCGGCGCACGGCAGCGGTAAAGGGGGTTGGATCGGCCGTTATTGCTGACTTGTGTGGCTCCTGGCCCTAGAAGTCAGGAATGACCGGCGCGCGGCCCGGTCCCGAACGTTCCGGACGCTTCGTCCTGACTTTGGCTGCTCCTGGCGGGCAAAGTCAGGACTCGCCGGTTCGGCCCGGGCACGGCCCGGTCCCGAACACCCCCTTCCCCAGCCGTCGTTCGCCGGAAGTGCCACGCGGCCGCGCGGCGCGCAGCGGGCCGAGCGCCCCCTAAGCCGCCGCAGCCACCTTTGCCCGCGAGCCGCGCTTCGCGCGGCGGGCCGGCTTGACCAGCCGCGCCAGGAAGTGGCCCGTGTGCGAGTCCGCCGCGGCGGCGACCTGCTCGGGCGTGCCCTGTGCGATCAGCCGGCCACCCTCGTCGCCGCCCTCGGGACCGAGGTCGATGATCCGGTCGGCCGTCTTGATCACATCGAGGTTGTGCTCGATCACGACGACGGTGTTGCCCTGATCGACCAGCCGGTTCAGCATCTCGAGCAGCCGCTCGACGTCCGCGAAGTGGAGGCCGGTGGTCGGCTCGTCGAGGATGTACAGCGTCCGGCCGGTGGCGATCTTGGAGAGCTCGGAAGCGAGCTTTACGCGCTGCGCCTCGCCGCCGGAAAGCGTCGTCGCAGGCTGGCCGAGCCGGATGTAGTCGAGCCCGACGTCGTGCAGCGCCTGCAGGCGGCGCTTGATCTTCGGGATGTGCTGGAAGAAGTCGACCGCCTCCTCGACCGTCATGTCGAGCACGTCGGCGATCGTCTTGCCCTTGAAGCGGACCTCGAGCGTCTCGCGGTTGTAGCGCTTGCCGTGGCACTGCTCGCACGGCACGTAGACGTCGGGCAGGAAGTGCATCTCGATCTTGATCTGGCCGTCGCCGCGGCAGACCTCGCAGCGGCCGCCCTTGACGTTGAACGAAAAGCGCCCCGGCTTGTAGCCGCGCGCGCGTGCCTCCTGCGTGCGCGAGTAGAGCTCGCGGATGTGGTCGAAGAGGCCGATGTAGGTGGCCGGGTTCGAGCGCGGCGTGCGGCCGATCGGCGACTGGTCGATGTTGATGATCTTGTCGACCTGGTCGAGCCCCTTGATGCGCCGATGCGAGCCCGGCCGCTGCTTCGCCCGGTGCAGGCGGTTGGCGACCGCCTTGAAGAGGACCTCGTTGACGAGCGTCGACTTGCCCGAGCCGGACACGCCGGTGACGGTGCAGAACACGCCCAGCGGCACCTTGACGTTGATGTCCTGCAGGTTGTGCTGGGAGGCGCCCTCGACCTCGATGTAGCCGCTCGGCCGACGGCGCTTCTTCGGCGTCGGGATCTCGCGCTTGCCGGCGAGATACTGGCCGGTGAGCGAGCCCTCCGTCCGCATCACACGCTCGGGCGTGCCCTCCGCCACCAGGTGGCCGCCGTGCTCGCCCGCTCCCGGGCCGAGGTCGACGAGGTGGTCGGCCGCGAGCATCGTGCCCTCGTCGTGTTCCACGACGATCACCGTGTTGCCCAGGTCGCGCAGCCGCTCGAGCGTCGCGATCAGGCGCTCGTTGTCACGCTGATGGAGGCCGATCGAGGGCTCGTCGAGGATGTAGAGCACACCGACCAGCGAGGACCCGATCTGGGTGGCGAGCCGGATCCGCTGTGCCTCGCCGCCCGACAGCGTGGCCGCTGCGCGCTCGAGCGACAGGTAGCCGACGCCCACGTTGTCGAGGAAGCGCAGCCGCTCGTCGATCTCGCGCAGGATCATCCGCGCGATCTGCCGTTCGGTGTCCGAGAGCTCGAGCTCCTCGAGCCAGTCGATCGCGCGTCGCGCCGCCATGCGCGTGAACTGGTCGATGCCGAGACCGCCGACCTTGACCGCCAGCGACTCGGGCCGCAGCCGCGCGCCGTGGCACTCGGGGCACGGCCGCAGCGTCATGTACTCCTCGATCTTCTCCCGCGACCACTCCGAGTCGGTCTCGCGGTAGCGCCGCTCGAGGTTGGGGACGATGCCCTCGAAGGTCGTTGTGTAGGAGCGCCTGCGGCCGTAGCGGTTCCGGTACGAGATGTAGATGCGCTCGCCGTTCGTGCCGCGCAGGAAGCAGTCGCGCACGTCCTCCGGCAGGTCCTCCCAGGCCAGGTCCCGGTCGACCTCCCACTTGTCGGCGATCGCCTGGGTCATCTGCTCGTAGTAGCTCGAGGCGCTCGTCGACCACGGCAGGATCGCTCCCTCGTTCAGGGAGAGCGACGGGTCGGGGACGATCAGCTCGGGATCGATCTCCATCTGCGAGCCGAGCCCAGTGCAGCGCGGGCACGCGCCGTGCGGCGAGTTGAAGGAGAACATGCGCGGCTCGAGCTCCGGCATCGAGGTGCCGCAGTGGAGGCACATGAAGCGCTCCGAGTAGGTCGTGACCTCCTCGGTCTCGACGTTCTCGATGTCGACTATTCCCTCCGCGCGCGCGACGGCGGTCTCGATCGAGTCCGCCAGCCGCTTGCGCAGGTCGGGGCGCATGACGAGCCGGTCGATCACGACCGAGATGTCGTGCTTGTACTTCTTGTCGAGGACGATGTCCTCCTCGAGCCGGCGCAGCTCCCCGTCGACCTTCACGCGCGTGAAGCCCTCCGCGCGCAGCTCCTCGAAGAGCTTCCCGTACTCGCCCTTGCGCCCGCGCACCACCGGCGCGAGCACCATGAACTTGGCGCCCTCCGGCATCGTCATCACCTGGTCGATGATCTGCTCGGCCGACTGGGCCTCGATCGGGCGGCCGCAGTTGTAGCAGTGGGGATGCCCGACGCGGGCCCACAGCAGACGCAGGTAGTCGTAGATCTCGGTGACCGTGCCGACCGTCGAACGCGGGTTGCGCGAGGTCGTCTTCTGGTCGATCGAGATCGCCGGCGAGAGGCCCTCGATCGAGTCGACGTCAGGCTTGTCCATCTGCCCGAGGAACTGGCGCGCGTACGCCGACAGCGACTCGACGTAGCGCCGCTGGCCCTCCGCGTAGATCGTGTCGAACGCCAGGCTCGACTTGCCGGACCCGGACAGGCCGGTGATCACGATCAGCGAGTTGCGCGGCAGCCTCAGGTGGAGATCCCTGAGGTTGTGCTCCCGCGCACCCGAGACGACGATTTCGCCACTGGGGATCACGTCAGATAACGAGTGTAGAGCCGGTTCCGGATCGAACCTGTGTTCGCTTTTCGGAATGTGCGGGGTTGTTGCAGAGCGCTGCCGGATGTAACACGAGCCGTGAAACAATGGCCCCGATGGACGCGGACGACCGGGTCTTCATGCGTGAGCTGCTGCGGCGCCATGAGAAGGCAAGCGACGCGATGCTCGCCGGATTCCGAGAGACGCTCCGCCGGTTCGACGCAGAGACCGAGCGCGTGCGCGAGCACACCCGCGAAATGCGCGACCACAGGCGCGAAATGCGCGAGGACCATCGCGAGTTCGTCGCCGAGTTGCGCGCCCAGCGACAGGCGCTGTTCCGCATCCTCGACCGGCTCGACGAGGGCCCGGCGGGCGCCGGCGCCTAGCCGTGCGCTTCGGCTTCACGATCCTGTACGTCGAGGACGTGGCGCGCAGCCTCGACTTCTACGAGCGCGCGCTCGGCCTGGAGCGCCGCTTCCTGCACGAGAGCGGCGACTACGGCGAGCTCGAGACCGGCGCGACGGCGCTCGCCTTCGCCACCCACGAGCTCGCCGCCTCGAACCTCCCGGGCGTCTACAGCGGCGCCATGGAGGACGGGAGCCGTCCGCCCTTCGAGGTGTGCTTCGTCACCGAGGACGTCGAGGGCGCCTACGGGCGCGCCGTCGAGGCGGGCGCGGACGGAGTGACCGAGCCGGCGACGAAGCCGTGGGGCCAGGACGTCGCCTACGTGCGCGACCCCGACGGGAACCTGATCGAGCTCGCCTCGCCGGTCGAGTAGCGGACCGGCTCAGCCGCCCGCGCGCGCGTAGACGTCGTCGAGCAGCGCGTCGGGGTCGTCGAGCTCGAAGTTCTCGGCGAGGTAGGCCGCGGTCTCCTCGCGGGTCGATCCGCTGAGCGCCATGTTGAGCGCGATCACGCGCGCCCCCTCGTTGCCGCCCACCGGCGGCTCCTCCACCGGTGCCTGGACCTCAGTCGCGGGCTCGCGCTCGGCGAGCGGCTTGACCTCCTCCGGGGGCTCCGCATGCGCGACGGCCGCGCCGCCGCTCACGGGCTCGGGGGCCGCCTCCACCCCGCCGCGCAGCGCCTTCAGGTCCTCGCGCAGCTCCCTGATCGCGTCGCGCACGCCCTGCGCCAGCCGCTCGAGCTCGCGCTCGATCTCGTCCGCCCGTCCCGCCAGTCCGTCGGCCGCCTGCTGCACCCGGCGCAGCTGAGCCTCGGTCTCGCGCTCGGCGGCCTCGACGATCGCGCGCACCTGCTCGGCGGCGGCCGCGGCCGGCGACTGCTTTTCGCGCTCCTCACTCACGGGCAGCGAAGGGTAACGGCGGCCGCGCTAGTTCTTGACCCGGAACGCGCCCCGCATGAACGGGTGGATCCGGCAGAAGTACGTGTACGTGCCCGGGCCGAGCCCCTCGGGCGTCTTCCACTCGAGCGCGCCGGTCGCGGGCGGCACCGCCGTGCCGAGCGTGCCCGACTCGAACTGCACCTCGCCGTCCGCGATCGGGTAGGCGATGCCGGTCGAGCGGTTGCAGGGCGCCTTGCACGAGGTGATCGAGTGATAGATCGCCTTGGCGTTGTCGAGGCCGCTGCGGAAGTTGAGCGACTGGCTGGGGCCGATGACGGGCGGCAGGCCGCCGGGAGCGCCCAGCGACAGGTCGCCGAGCTGGTACTTGAAGTCGACGATGTCGACGTTCCCCGGGTTGAGTGCGCCGTCGGGCAGCTGGCGCGCATCCGGAATGCCGGTCGCCTTGCCACCGTGGTTGTCGTTCTCGGGCAGGTGACCGTGTGACGGGGGCCCCGGGAAGACCACGCGCGTCCTGAACGGGTCGCTGCCGCCGCGCCCGTCGGCCATCCAGGCGACCATGATGCCCATCGACTCCCACCAGGCGGCGCGGCGGGTGTCGTAGGTGGCGCTGGTCGAGAGCACGTCGCCGCGGCGGAGCTTGACGCGCCAGTCCTTGCGCGTTTCGGTCATCGCGACGTCCCACGAGACCGCGCCCGCCGGCTCGTAGTACCTGGCCTTCGAGCGCGCCAGGTGCGCCTTGTTGCCGACGCCCACCGGAGCGTTGCGGCGGCAGCGCCGCCGCTTCGCGGCCGTCGCCCGCCGCCCGCAGCGGGCCGGCCTGATGCTCGCGCCGGCGCGCCTCACCCACAGGTCGGTGTGCAGCCCGCCGGGATGGAGGTGGCCGGCGGTCGCGACGAGCACGCCGGGCCTGTCGACGACCCACTCGTTCTTCTTCGGCCCCGTCCCGTATGCGTTGCCGGCGTCGTTCGGGTAGGTGTAGCGGCCACCGCTCCCCGAGCCCTTCTCGACGTCGAAGACGGGATACGCGCTGCCGTTCTGCACGTCCATCCAGATCGGGCGCACCGGCCGCAGGCCCCTGGCCGCCCGCGAGCCGGCCGGGATGAAGTCGATCTCGTACTCCATGTAGAGCCTGCGTCGGCACCGGCGTGAGGTTGTGGATCATGTGGTTGAGGAGCCACGGCTCCGACGGCTTGTACGGGTAGGCGTACGGCTTCGGGAAGCGGACGATCGTCTTCTCCTCGCCGGCCGCGAGGAAGCGCTCCGGGAACGCCGAGGTGCTGTCCTGGCGGCCCAGGTTGAGCCAGACGCCGTGATGGAGGTGGATCACGTCGACGCTCGGGACCGTGCCGTCGAGGTAGACGAGGTCGGGACGCATGCGCGTGATCCAGCCGTTCACCTGCGGCCGCTCGACTATCGGCGCGTAGCCGATGTCGTTCTGCCCCGGCTTGACGTTGAACGGGCCGACCCGGTAGGTCAGCCGCTTCGCGCCGCTCGCCAGGCTCTTGACGGCAGTGACCTTGCCCGCGGCGGCGAAGGCGGTCGGACCGTCGCCGTCACGCGCGAGCGCCGAGGGCGCCGCGGCGCCGAGCAGCGCAAGGCAGGCGATCAGCATGCATCCGGCACTCCTCCCGGGAGAACGCACTCGGCCATCCTAGCTATTTGCGCTGCTTGTGCAAATAGCACCCCGCCCGTCCCCGTAGGGACCCGGCCGCCTAGGCGCTCGCCTCGGCCTCGTCCAGCTCGCGCCGCAGCGCCTTGATCTCGTCGCGCAGCTTCGCGGCGTACTCGAAGCGCAGGTCGTCGGCGGCGGCGAGCATCTCCTCCTCGAGCTCCACGATCGTCTTGCGGATCTCCTCCGGCGACATCCCCTCGGTCTCGCGCTTGCGGCGGCCGCGGCCGGCCGGCACCTTCGACTCCATCATCAGGAAGTCGCTGATGTCGGAGATGCCCTTCTGGATCGTGGCCGGCGTGATGCCGTGCTCCTCGTTGTAGGCGACCTGGATCTCGCGGCGGCGGTCCGTCTCACCGATCGCGCTGCGCATCGCCGCCGTCTCCTTGTCCGCGTACATGATCACCGTGCCGCGCACGTTGCGGGCCGCGCGGCCGATCGTCTGGATCAGCGACGTCTCGCCGCGGAGGAAGCCCTCCTTGTCGGCGTCGAGGATCGCCACCAGCGACACCTCCGGCAGGTCGAGGCCCTCGCGCAGCAGGTTGACGCCGACGAGGATGTCGAACTCGCCGAGGCGCAGCTCGCGGATGATCTGGATGCGCTCGAGCGTGTCGATCTCCGAGTGCAGGTAGCGGACCCGGAAGCCGTACTCGAGCAGGTAGTCCGTGAGGTCCTCCGCCATCTTCTTCGTCAGCGTGGTGACGAGCGTGCGCTCCTCCACCTCGACGCGCTTGCGGATCTCCTCCATCAGGTCGTCGATCTGGTTCCTCGTCTCGCGCACGTCGACCTCGGGGTCGACGACGCCGGTCGGCCGGACGATCTGCTCGACGACGCGGCTCGAGTGGTTGCGCTCGAAGTCGCCGGGCGTGGCCGACACGAACACGATCTGCGGCGCGTGCTCGAGGTACTCGTCGAAGGTCTGCGGCCGGTTGTCGAGCGCGCTCGGCAGCCGGAAGCCGTACTCGACGAGCGTCTGCTTGCGCGAGCGGTCGCCCTCGAACATACCGCCGATCTGCGGGACGGTCTGGTGCGACTCGTCGACGAAGCAGACGAAGTCCTTCGGGAAGAAGTCGAGCAGGCAGTAGGGACGCTCGCCCGGCTGGCGGCCGTCGAGGAAGCGCGAGTAGTTCTCGATGCCGTTGCAGTAGCCGAGCTCGCGCAGCATCTCCATGTCGAACTGGGTGCGCTGGCGCAGCCGGTGCGACTCGAGCAGCTTGCCCTGCTCCTCGAGCTCCTTGCAGCGCGCCTCGAGCTCGTCGCGGATCTGCCCGATCGTGCCCTCGAGCGTCTCGCGGTCGGTCGCGTAGTGGGTGGCCGGCCAGATGCCGACGTGCCCGAGCTCCTGGAAGACCTCGCCGGTGAGCGGGTCGAAGTGCTGGATCTGCTCGATCTCGTCGCCGAAGAAGACCGCGCGGTAGGCCGACTCCGCGTAGGCAGGGAAGACCTCGAGCGTCTCCCCCCGCACCCGGAACGAGCCGCGGCCGAGCGTGGCGTCGTTACGCGTGTACATGTTGTCGACGAGCTTGCGCAGGACCTCGTCGCGGTCGACCATCTCGCCCTTTGTCAGCAGCGTGACCTGCGAGTTGTACTTCTGCGGCGAGCCGAGGCCGTAGATGCAGGACACGCTCGCCACCACGATCACGTCGCGGCGGGCGAAGAGCGCGCTCGTCGCCGCGTGGCGCAGGCGGTCGATCTCCTCGTTGATCGAGGAGTCCTTCTCGATGTACAGGTCCTGCGCCGGGACGTAGGCCTCCGGCTGGTAGTAGTCGTAGTACGAGACGAAGTACTCGACCGAGTTGTCCGGGAAGAACTCCCGGAACTCGTTGCAGAGCTGGGCCGCGAGCGTCTTGTTGTGGGCGATCACGAGCGCCGGCCGCTGGACCTTCTCGATCGCGAACGCCATCGTGGCCGTCTTGCCCGACCCGGTTACGCCCAGCAGGGTCTGGAAGCGGTCCCCTTCCTCGATGCCCTCGGCGAGCGACTCGAGCGCCACGGGCTGGTCGGCGACGGGCCGGTAGGCGGGGTTGACGCGGAATTCGGGCATGACCGAATTACGTTAGCGGCGGCGTCGGACGGTTCACTCGTAGACGACCAGCTCGGGCTGCGGCCGCAGCGACAGCACGCCGGGCGGCTGCATGATGTTCGTGTCCTCGTTGTAGAAGAGCTTGAAGCCGTGGTGGCGGTCGCGCCGGCCGCGCGTGAACTCGCGGTACTTCGAGCGCTTGTTGGCGCGGTTTCCGAAACCGTCGACGTTGACGGTCAGCGCAACGCCCGGGTGTCGCTTGAGCGCGCGCTCGTTCTCGATCATGTCGTTCGTGAAGCGGTGCACGACGAGCAGCTTCTCCGGCAGGTTGTTCTCGCGCACGACGCTCGACAGGTAGGCCGACACGTCGTTCACGACCGACGCGTTCGTCGAGCCGATCTCCTGACCGGGCAGCACCGGCGGCTGCACGCTCCACTCGGGGTCGAGCGCGAGCGAGACGTCGGGCTCCTCGAGCCAGCGCCGCAGCGCCCGGACCTCGCGGATGAACGGCGCGTACCCCGGCTGCACGTCGAGGATCAGCAGCATGTCGTTGCGGCGGGCGGCGCGCAGGTAGCGGCCGATGACCTTGTTCGGCTGGCGCGCCGAATGGTCGCCGTCCTCGCCGGGGTCGGCGTGCACGATCGTCGAAATCAGCTCGAAGGCAGGCAGGACCGGCCGCTCGGCCTGGTCGTAGCCGCGCGCCTGCCGGCGCAGCCGCCGCGCGACCCGCGCCGGACGGCCGATCCCGAGCGCGCCGAGCTCGCGGTCCTGCGGGGCGCCGTAGTAGGCGACGACACGGCGCTCCGGGAAGATGCTGCGCCCGCCGCCCGGCAGCGTCGCGGGCGCGGCCTCCTCCTCCGCGCCGCTCGCCTCGGAGCCGTCCTCGCCCCCGCCGGGGAGCAGCAGGAGCCCGAGCGCCGCGGCCGCGCCCAGCCCCAGAACCGCGGCGCCGGCGACGCGGCGATTGCGGCGTGTGCGACGCCGCGCCTCATCCCGCCTTCGCCTGCGTTGCTCTTGGTCCACGCCTCCCTCTACCCGTAGAGCATGAAGGAGAAGCCCCGGCGGTAGCCTCGAAAGCGCAATGGCCGTGGTGATCGCAAGCGCTCTCGACAAGGACATGGCGGGCTCTCCGCTGTTCCGCGGCGTCTCCTTCAAGCTGGAGCGCGGCGACCGCATGACGCTCGCCGGGCGCAACGGCGCGGGCAAGACGACGCTCCTCAGGATGATCGCCGGCGAGACCGGCATCGACGGCGGCGAGCTCGTGTTCGAGAAGGGCACGCGCGTGGCGCTGCACGACCAGCGGCCGCCGCGCGAGCGCGACCTCTCGCTCCGTGACTACGTGCTGTCGGGCTGCAGGGAGCTCGTGGCGCTCGAGGAAGAGCTGCGCCGGCTGGAGAGCGGGATGGCCGAACGCCCCGACGACGTCAACCTGCTCGAGCGCTACTCGCGCGTGCAGGGGCGGCTCGAGCACGCCGGCGGCTGGAACTGGCGCGAGCGCGCGATCGCGCCCGTCCACGGGCTCGGCTTCGCGGACGCGGAGCTCGACCGCAACCTCGCCAGCTTCTCGGGCGGCGAGCTGACCCGCGCCTCGCTCGCGCGCGTGCTCGCCGCGGACCCCGACCTGCTGCTGCTCGACGAGCCGACCAACCACCTCGACATCGCATCGCTCGAGTGGCTCGAGGGCTATCTCGTCGAGCTCGACGCCGCGGTCATCCTCGTCGCGCACGACCGCTGGTTCCTCGAGGCGGTCGGCACCTCGGTGCTCGAGCTGGAGGCGGGCCGCTCGCGCTTCTTCCCCGGCAGCTGGCACAACTGGCGGCTCGAGGCCGCCGCACGCGAGATCCAGCTCGGCAAGCAGATCGAGAAGCAGCAGGTGGAGATCGCGCGCATGGAGCGCTTCATCGAGCGCTTCCGCTACAAGGCGACAAAGGCGCGCCAGGCGCAGTCGCGCGTCAAGCGCCTCGACAAGATGGAGCGGATCGAGCGCGACCCGGTGGACCGGCGCTCGCTCGGGTTCAGCTTCGGCAACGCCGAGCGCACGGGCCGCGTGGTGCTCGAGCTCGACGACGGCCGGCTCGAGGTACCAGGCCGCACGCTGCTCGAGGACGGCGAGCTGTGGCTCGAGCGTGGCGAGCACGTCTCGCTCGTGGGCCCGAACGGCGTCGGCAAGACCACCCTGATCGACGCGCTCGCCGGGCGGCGTGAGCTCGAGGGCGGCCGGGTGCGCAGCGGCCACAACGTCACGCTCGGCTACCTCTCCCAGCACGCCGAGGAGCTCGGCACGCGCGGCACGGTGCTGGACGCGATCCAGCGCGCGACCGGGCTCACGCCGGGTAGGGCGCGCGCCCTGCTCGGGCGCTTCCTGTTCAGCGGCGAGGAGGTCGAGAAGCCGCTCGACGGGCTCTCGGGCGGCGAGCGGCGCAGGCTGTCGCTGGCGATCCTGGTGAGCTCCGGCGCCAACGTGCTGATCCTCGACGAGCCCACCAACCACCTCGACCTCGACGCCCGCGAGGCGCTCGAGGACGCGCTGTCCGCCTTCGAAGGGGCGGTCCTGCTCGTTTCGCACGACCGGGCGTTGCTCGACGCCGTCGGGACGCGCACGATCGCGCTCGAGGACGGCCGCCTGCGCAGCTACGAGGGCGGCTGGGCCGAGTACTCGCGCGTGCGCGAGGAGCGCCGGCTCGCCGAGACGGAGGCGCGCGAGCGTGCGCGTGGCGAGCGGGCCCGGCGCAGGCGCCCGCAGCGCGACGGCGGGCGCGAGAAGCCCGCCGGCCCTTCGAAGAACCAGCTGCGCCGCATCGCCGACCTGGAACGCGACGTCGAGCGCGCCGAGAAGGAGCTGGCCGCGATCGAGGACGAGCTCGCCGAGCCGTCCCAGTGGCTCAGCCCCACGAGCCGGGAGCGCTCGACCGAGCGCCACGCCGAGGCGAAGCGCGCCGTCGAGCAGGCGTACGCGGCGTGGGAAGAGGCGACTCGCTAGCTCAGTCGAGCAGGCTCGGGCGCCCGCGCGTGAGGCGGTAGCTGAAGCGCCGGTCGGGGAGCGCCGTACGGGAGCGGCGCTTGACCGAGTCGATCCGGCGCAGCGTGCACTTGAAGCCCTTCTCCGTGGCGGTCACGAGACCGTATCCGTGGTGGTCGAAGTCGGCGTCGGCTGCCCACGGGTTCGTGCTGCGCAGCAGGTCGATGATCGACTCCGGCGTCTGCGGGTTGAGGGGGTTGGCGCCCGGCAGCACGCCCCCGCCGCCCTCGCCGAGCCCCGGCGAGCTGATCGAGCCGCCGACGAACTCGGTGGCGACCGGCACGGTGTCGGTGTTGTTCACACGCACGTCGCCGGCTACGAAGGTGTGGATGTCGCCGGTCACGAAGACGACGTCCTTGACCTTGCGGCGGCGGATGTGCTGGAGCAGGTCGCGGCGCTCGAGCGGATAGCCCTGCCAGGAGTCGAAGCCGATGTAGTCGCCGCCTGGGAAGAGCGTCGGCATGATCATCACCTGGTTGGCGATCACCTTCCAGGCTGCGGGCGAGCTCGCCAGGCGCTTCTTGAGGAAGCCGAGCTGGCGCGCGCCCAGGAAGGTGCGCGGCTGTTCGAGGTCCGCGCAGGGCGGACCGACCTGACTGTCGCCACAGGGCTGATCGGCGCGGTACTGGCGCTGATCGAGCAGGATCAGGTCCACGGTGCGCCCGAAGCGGAGCGCGTTGTAGATGCGGTCGCCGCCGCCGCCGACCGGAAACGTCGGCATGCTCTCGAAGTACGCGCGGTAGCCGGCCGCCTTCCGCTGCCGCGTGTAGAGCAGCTCGGGCGTGAGCCCGCCGGTCGGCCCGGCGCCGCCGGCGTAGTTGTCCTGCACCTCGTGGTCGTCCCAGATCGAGATCATCGGGAAGTTCGCGTGCACGCGCCGCAGCGACGCCTCGGTCCGGTACAGCTTGTACTTGGCGCGGTACTGCTCGAGCGTCTCGGAGTAGCCGACCGGGTCCACGCGCACGCCCGCGAACGCGTCGCCGGGCTGGTAGTACGCCTCGGCGTAGATGTAGTCGCCGAGGTTGACGACGAAGTCGATGTCCTCCTCGGCCAGCAGGTTGTGGGCGTTGAAGTAGCCGAACGTGTAGTCCTGGCACGAGAAGAAGGCGAAGCGGACCGGCTGCCGCGAGTCCGGCGGCAGGGCGGTGCGGAAGCGCCCCACCGGGCTGTTCTCCCCGCGCGTGGAGAAGCGGTAGAAGTACTGCTCGTGCGCCCGCAGGCCGCCAACGCGCGCCTTCACTGAGTGGTCGATCCGACCCGAGGTCTTCACGAGCTCGCGGGCAACCACCTTCCGGAAGCCGCGGTCGCGCGCCACCTCGAGCTCGACCGTGCCGGCGCCCTCGACGTCCGACACGCGCGTCCACAGCGTTATCCCCTTAGGCGTCGGATCGCCCGAGAGGACGCCCTCGGTGAAGCGACCACCGCGGAGACTCGGCTTGCGCTGCGGCCGCCCCGCGAATGCCGTGCCCTGCCCGACCGCCGAGGCGACGACGACACCGCCGGCTGCAGCCAGGAAGTTGCGTCGCGATACGGCAAGCCCAGGGGTCAAGGCGCGGCCAGACTACCTGCGGCTCGCCCCGCAGCGCCATTGCCCGGAGATTAAATTCCGAGATCGTCACCGTAGTGGTCGCGATAATCGCCGCGGCGCTCGAGCACGTTCTCCACGTACGCGCGCGTCTCGGGGAAGGGCACGTGCGATTCGACCTCGAACGAGTCGATGCCACCCGCCTCCTCGACCCAGCCGTCGACGTTCCCGATGCCGGCGTTGTAGGCCGCCAAGGCCGCGCCCTCGTTGCCGTCGTAGTGGTCGAGCAGGTAGCGCAGGAAGTAGGAGCCATAGGCGATGTTGATCTGAGGCGTGGCGAGGTCGGACTGCTCGAAGCGGTCGCCGCCCGAATGCTTCGCGATGAAGTCGGCGGTATCGGGCGTGATCTGCATCAGCCCGCGAGCGCCCGCGTGCGAGGTCTGGTCGCGGAAGCGCGACTCCTCGTAGATGACGGCCGCGATCAGCGCCGGGTCGAGGTCCTTGTCATCGGCCTGCTGGCGGATGATGTCGTCGTGCCGGAGCGGGAGCGTGATCTCACGCACCGCATCGCCGAGCGGCCCCAGCCCCGTCACGAGCGCAGCCAGCACGGCCGCCAGCACCAGCGCCAGCGCGAGCAGGGCGCCGCGGCGGCGCTTGACGCGCGCGCGGCTGCGGCGGCGTGGCATGCGGGCGGCCTGACTGCTCATGGAGCGGATAGTCGAGTTTGGCAACTGGGCGGGACGATCGTCCGCGGAAATCACGCAAACTGCGTGTCCAGCTTCTCAAGAACAACCGCGAGCGCCGAACGGAGCGCATCGACCGAGCCGTCGTTGCGAACCGCGTGGTCGGCGCGAGCCGCCTTGTCGTCCTGCGCCAGCTGGCGCCCGGCACGCTCGGCGACGCTCGCGTGACCGCGGGCGGCGGCACGTTGCTCGCGCAGCGCTTCGTCCGCCACCACCGCGATCGTGGCGTCGAAGCCAGCCTCCATCCCGGACTCGAACAGGAGCGGCACCTCTACGACCGCTGCGCGCGGCGGGGGATCGACGTCCTCCAGCCCCGCCCGCCAGGCGGCCACGCGCTCGCCGACGCGCGGCCACAGCTCGCCCTCGAGCCAGGCGCGCGCCTCCTCGTCCGCGAACACCCTCTCGGCGATCCGCGAGCGGTCGAGGGCGCCGTCGCTCGCCACCTCCGGTCCGAGCCGGTCGACGACGAGCTCGCGCAGCTCGTCCGTCGCGAGCAGCTCGTGCACCACGGCATCGCTCGACAGCGTCGCCGCGCCGAGCTCCGCGAGCAGCTCGAGCGCCGTCGACTTGCCCGCCCCGAGGCCGCCGGTGAGGCCGACGAACGGGACGGCCACGGCCGCTCCGCTACTCGGAGGGCTGCTCTTCGGGCGAGTCGGGCTCGTCCGCTGCGGGCACCGGCTCGCTGCGGCTCGGCTCCGGCTGCGGGCTCCGGCTCGGCTGCGGGCTCCGGCTCCGCTGCGGGCTCCGCCTCGGCCACGGGCTCCGGCTCCGCTGCGAGCTCGGGCTCCGCTGCGAGCTCCGCTGCCGGCTCCGGCTCCGCTGCGGGCTCCGGCTCGGCCACGGGCTCCGCTTCGTCGGCGGCCGCCTCCGGCTCGGCCGTCGCCTCCGGGGCCTCCTCGGCCGGCTGGACGCTCGACAGGACGGCGCGCAGGTCGTCGGCGCCGCTCACCTGCGGACCGGCGAAGACGTCCTCCGACAGGCCCAGGTCCGGCACGTCGCCGATCTCCGCCTCGGCCTCGCTGGCTGCGGCGGCTCCCGCCGCGGCGGCCGACTTGATGTGCGCGAGCTGTTCCTCGACCCGCTTGACGGAGAGCGAGAGGCGGCGGCGCTCGGAGTCGATCTCGAGGATCTTCACGCGCACGTCCTGGCCCGGCTCGACGATCTCACGCGGGTTCTCGACGTGATGGTGGGCGAGCTCCGAGATGTGCACGAGGCCCTCGACGCCGTCCATGATCTCGACGAAGGCACCGAAGGTCACGACCTTCGTGACCTTGCCCTCGAGCTCGTCGCCGATCCGGTAGGTGTCGATCACGCGCTGCCACGGGTCCTCCTGGGTCTGCTTGAGGCCCAGGGAGATGCGCTGGCGGTCGCGGTCGATGTCGAGCACCTTGACCGGGACGACGTCCCCGATCGAGAGGATCTCGGACGGGTGGTTGACGTGCGACCAGGACAGCTCGGAGATGTGGATCAGGCCGTCGATCCCGTCGAGGTCGACGAACGCGCCGAAGTCGACGATGTTGGAGATGGCGCCCTCCACGACCATGCCGGGCTGCAGCCGGTCGAGGATCTGCTGGCGGACCTCCTTGCGCTCCTCCTCGAGGACCGCGCGCCGCGACAGCACGACGTTGTTGCGCGAGCGGTTCAGCTCGATGACCTTGCACTCGATCTTCGTGCCGAGGAACTCGTCCAGGTTCTGAACGCGCCGGATGTCGACGAGCGAGGCGGGCAGGAAGCCGCGCACCCCGAGGTCGATGATGAGGCCGCCCTTGACGACCTCGATGACGGTCCCCTCGACCGGCTCGCCCGACTCCGCCGCGGCCTCGATCTTGCGCCACGCCTTCTCGAAGCGCGCGCGCTTCTTGGAGAGAAGGAGTCGCCCGTCCTGGTCCTCCTTGGTGAGGACGAGGGCGTCGACCTCCTCGCCGAGCTCGACCTCGTCGTGCGGATCCACCGACTTGCGGATCGAGAGCTCATTCATCGGAATGACGCCCTCGCTCTTGTAGCCGATGTCAACCAGGACCTCGTCCTGGTCGATCCGGACGACGCTGCCCGAGACGACGTCACCCTCCTCGAAGGGGACGATGGTCGCGTCGTAGTTGGGAACTATCTGGCCGTCGATCTCGAGGAGCAATCCGTCCGAGCCCTCGACGGTCTTGGGTGGAGTAATCGTCTGTGTATCCGGCACTGAGGCGACAAGCCTAGCGATATCCCGGCCCCCAGTACCCTCCTCAACCGAATGCCAATACGACGCACCCTGCGCGGCGCCGACCGCACCCCGCTCGCCGGGGACCACGACGTCCTCATCTGCGGCGCGAGCTTCGCCGGCCTCGCCGTCGCGCGCGAGCTCGCCGGCAGCGGCGCGCGCGTGCTGGTGGTCGACCGCTACGAGATCGGCGAGCGCCAGACCTCGGCCTGCGGCATCCCCACCGGGTGGCTGCGCGAGCTCGGGTTGATGGGCGCGCACCGCCAGACCTTCGGGCGGCTCGTCGTGCACACGCCGCACGGCACCTCGGTGCTGGAGCTGCCCTGGACCTTCTCCACATTCGACTACCCGGAGCTGTGCCGGCTCCTCTGGGAGCAGTCAGATGCGCAGTTCGAGGTCGCCAAGGTCAACGGGCGCACGGGCAACACGGTCCACACCGACCGCGGCGACCTTGCGGCTCCGGTGGTGGTCGACGCGCTCGGCTGGCGGCGGGTGCTCGGCAGTGGCTACCAGCCCCCGGACGCGCCGCTGTCACGCGGGCTCGAGGTGCATCCCTGGGGCGCGGGCGACGAGATGGAGATCTGGATCGACCGCCGCTACGTGCCGGCGGGCTACGGCTGGAGCTTCCCGGCCGCGGACGAGATGCGCATCGGGGTCGGTTCCTTCGACCCGCGCTTCCACGTCAAGGACACCACCGTGCTGCTCGCCGAGGACCTGTCGCGGGACCCCGTCCGCTACCAGGGCAACTGGATCCCGCACAAGCTGCGCGAGGCGACCGGCGACGGCATCTTCTTCGTGGGCGACTCGGCGGGGCACTGCCTGCCGCTGACCGCGGAGGGGATCCGTACGGCGCTGTACTTCGGGATCGCCTGCGGGCGCGAGCTCCGCGCCGTGGTCGAGGGGCGCCAGTCGGTGGCGGCCGCCCTGGTGAGCTACGGCGACTTCTCGGCCTCGCACGAGTGGAAGTTCCGAGCGCTGCTCGAGACGCAGCACCTGATCCCGCGCGTGCCGCCGCGGCTGCTGGCGCTGGCGCTGCGCGGCATCCGCACGCGCCGCTTCGTCGACTGGTCCTTCAAGCATTACCTGGAGATCGCGCCGCCGGAGTTCGTGCGGGCGGGGCCTCCGCCGGTGGCGGCGCGGCGCGCCGTGCCGGAGCGCGCGGCGGCCTGAGTTCTGGGCTGCCGGCCCGACTTGAGGTCGTCAGGCGACATCAAGTCGGGTCGGTGCCGCTCTGGCTACACGCGCGCGGAGACCGGCGCGCCGTCGTCCTCGGCCGCCTCGAGGCCGTCGCCCACGTCGACGTCCTCCGAGCGAAGCTCGAGGCCCGAGGCGCGAGCCTCGAGCTCGAGCAGCGCCGCGAAGTCGACGTCGAGGTAGCCCTCGCCGTGCATGCCGCGCACGAGCTCGGCGGCCGCCGCGGCCACCGGCATCGGCACGTTGTAGCCGCGCGCCGCCTCGAAGCCCAGGTCGAAGTCCTTCAGCAGCAGCTCGGGAGTGAATGTCGGCTTGAAGTCGAGATTGACGTACGCGGGCGTCTTGTAGCGCGTGAACATCGACCCCATGACACTGCCGTTCAGGAAGCTCAGGAAGTCGGCGCGCGAGATGCCGCCCTTCTCGGCGAGCACGGTTATCTCGGCGAGCGACTGGGCGACCACGCCCAGCATGATGTTGTGGCAGATCTTCACGAGCCGGGCGCGCTCGCCGTCACCGACGTACGTCACGCCCGCCGCGAGCACGTCGAGGTAGGGCGCCACCGTGTCGAACGCCTCGCGCGGGCCCGAGACCACCATCGTCAGCTTGCCGGCGTCCACGACCTTGGGATTGCCGCTGACCGGCGCCGCGAGCAGGCTCGTGCCGTGTGCGTGGGCGACCTGGCGGACCTGGGCCGAGGCCTCCGGGGAGACGGTGGTGCCGTCGACGACGATGCCCGGGTGGGCGTCACCCGAGAGCAGGCCGGCGTCGCCGCAGACGACCTCCTTGAAGTCGGACGGGCCGGCCACCATCGTGAAGACGATGTCGCGGTCGCCGAGCTCGGCCGGGGAGTCGACGAGCGTGGCGCCCTGCTCCGCCAGCGGCTCAGCCTTCGCGCGCGTGCGGTTCCAGACAGCGAGGTCGCAGCCGGCCGCGAGCAGGCGCGCCGCCAGGGACGAGCCCATGCGGCCGGCTCCCACCCAGCCCAGCCTCTTCGCGTTCAGACCCCCATCGGACATTCGCGTCGCATCCTTTTCCCTCGTGGCCCCCGGCCTCTGCAAACGTTTGCACACTCTATCGAGGTGGCATGTGCGGCGTCAACGCGGAGCCGTGGCCGCCGGCGCCTGACCCAAGCCCCGGTCTGGTAGCTTGCAATCGATTGCACGCGGACCGGGAGCAGTGAGCGATGGCCCTACACACATACGGCACGATGGGCGTCGACTGGGAGGAGCGGGTTCGCTTCGACCGGCTGCGCCAGGAGCGGCTCGCCCGCATCAAGTCGCTGCTGGCCGCGTCGGAGCTCGGCGCGCTGCTGTGCTTCGACATGACGAACATCCGCTACGTCACGGCGACCCACATCGGCACCTGGGCGCAGGACAAGCTGAACCGCTTCTGCCTCCTCCCCCAGGAGGACGAGCCGATCATGTGGGACTTCGGCTCGGCGGCGCGCCACCACGAGCTCTACAACCCGTGGCTCGCCGACGGCCGCTCGCGGGCCGGGATCTCGACGCTGCGCGGCGCGATGTCGCCCCAGTCGGGGCGCGCCGAGGACGTGGCGAACAAGATCAAGGTCGAGCTCGAGGAGCGCGGCCTGCTGTCAGAGCCCGTGGGCGTCGACGCGGTCGAGACCTCGGTGCTGTTCGCCCTTCAGGACGCCGGCATCAAGGTCGTCGACGGCCAGCAGCTCATGCAGGAGGCGCGCGTGATCAAGACGCAGGACGAGGTCACGCTCCTCAACACGGCCTGCATGATGGTCGACGCTGCCTACGAGGAGCTCTACCGCGCGATGCGCCCCGGCATGCGCGAGAACGAGTGCGTCGCGCTCGTCAACAAGGTGCTCTACGAGATGGGCTCCGAGTTCGTCGAGGGCGTCAACGCGATCTCGGGTGAGCGCTGCAACCCGCATCCGCACGTCTACACCGACAGGGCGCTGCGGCCCGGCGACCCGGCCTACTTCGACATCCTCCACAGCTTCAACGGCTACCGCACGTGTTACTACCGCACCTTCGCGATCGGCAGCGCCTCGCGCGCGCTCGTCGATGCCTACAAGCGCTGCCGCTACTACCTCGATGCGGCGATCGCGGCGATCCGGCCGGGCGTGACCACCGGCGACGTCGCCGTCGCTCTGGCCGAAGGCCGAGGAGTTCGGCTTCCCGAATGAGGAGGCGGCGTTCGCGCTCCAGTTCGGCCACGGCGTCGGCCTGGCGATCTGGGAGAAGCCGATCTTCAGCCGGCTCGTGTCGCTCGACCACCCCGAGGAGATCAAGGAGGGGATGGTGTTCGCGCTCGAGACGTTCTGGCCGGCCTCCGACGGCTGGTCGGCCGCGCGCATCGAGGAGCAGCTCGTCGTGACGGCCGACGGCTGCGAGGTGATCACGCGCTTCCCCGCCGAGGACCTGATCGTGGCGGGCACGCGCTACTACACGCCGGGCGGCCCGCTGCCGCTCGAGCGCGAGCCGCAGTCGAACCTGAACACCACGCTCGACGCCTCCACCCAGGAGGCGACGCCCGGCAACGGCCGCCTGCCCGCCGGCGACGCGGTCCAGCTCTAGGCCATGCGCGCGGCGCTCGTCGAGGCGGTCGGCGCCGCGCCGGTCGTGACCGACGTGCCCGAGCCCGAGCCCGGGCCGGGCCAGGCGCTCGTGCGCATCGAGGCGGCCTGCCTCAGCCCGGTCGACCTGCACATCGCATCGGGGCGCTTCTTCGACGGGCCGCCGCGAGTCCCGTACGTGCCCGGTGTCGAGGGCGCGGGCGTCGTCGAGGCGGGCGACGCGCTCGCCCCCGGCACGCGCGTGCGGGTCGAGTTCGTGCACCCGGGCTACGGCCGCGACGGGGCGCTCGCCCAGTACGCGCTCGTGCCGGAGCAACCGGACGGCGAGCGCCGCGAGTCCCAGGCGCTCGCGATCCCGATCGGCGACGACATGGACGCGGTCTCCGCCGCGGCGCTCGGCGCCTCGGCGTGGACCGCCCTGATGATCCTCGAGCGCGCCCAGCAGGCCGGGGCGCAGCTCGAGGGGGCGCACGTGCTGGTGGTGGGCGCCACCGGGTCCGTCGGCCAGTGCGCGCTGCAGCTCGCCCGCTCGATGGGCGCCGCGCGCGTGATCGCCGCCGGCCGCGACGCGCGACGGCTCGAACGGGCGCGCGAGCTCGGTGCCGACGCGACCGTTGAGCTCGCCGGCGCCAGGCTGGCTCAGCGGATCGCCGCGGCCTCGGGCGGGCGGCTCGACGTCGCACTGGAGCCGCTCTGGGGAGCACCGGCGCGGACGATCATGGCGGCCCTCAGCCCGGGCGGCGTGCACGTCAACTTCGGCCAGGTCGCAGGCACCGACGCCGAGCTGCCCTCGCTGCCGCTGCGCAACCAGCGCATCTCGGTCGTCGGCCACTCGGGCGCATGGACGACCCCGCAACAGCGGATCGAGGCGTTCGAGCGGATCCGGGCGATCGCGGACAGCGACGGGCTCACGCTCGACGTCGAGGAGCTCTCGCTCGAGGAGGTGCCCGAGGGCTGGCGGCGCCTGCAGGGCTCCGCCGGTCGCAAGCTGGTGGCGCGGCCGTCCGGATGAGCGGCGACTACCCGCGCTTCAGCGAAACCGAGATGGAGCGCCGCAGGGCGGCGCTGACAGCGGAGCTCGAGCGGGCCGAGGCCGGGCACGCGCTGGTGTACGGCGCGAACCGCGCCGGCTCCGCCGTCGGCTGGCTGACGCGCTGGCCGGTCACGCGCGAGGCGCTCTGCGTGTTCACGCCGGGCGAGCCCGACCTGCTGCTGGTCAACTTCTACAACCACATCCCGAACGCGCAGCGGCTCGCGACCGAGGCGGAGGTCGCCTGGGCGGGTCCGAAGCCGATGGCCACGGCGATCGACGAGCTGCGCCGCCGCGGCGCCGCGGGCGGCCGCATCGCCGTAATCGGCCCGCTCGGGCACCGGCCCTTCGCGGCGCTGGCCGAGTTCGCCGAGCCGGTGCCGCTCGACGCCGCCTACACGCAGCTGCGGCTCGTCAAGTCCGAGGAGGAGCTCGAGTGGGTGCGCCGCGGCGCGGAGTTGACCGACGCCGCCGTCCGCGCGCTCTGGCACGAGGCCGCACCGGGGCTCGACGAGCGGCAGCTCGGCAACATCGCCGAGCGCGCCTACGTCGGCGACGGCGGCACGACGCACATCCACTACTTCGCCGCGACCCCCATGGACGAGCCGAGCCTGGCCGTCCCCGCCCAGTGGCCCTCGGCGCGGCGACTCCGGCAGGGCGACGCGCTCACGTGCGAGCTGAGCGCCTCGTTCTGGGACTACACCGGCCAGCTGCTGCGGACCTTCGCCGTCGGCGCCGAGCCGCCCGCGCTCTACCGCGAGCTTCACGAGGTGGCGGACGCGGCACTCGACGCCATCCTCGCCCGCCTGCGCGCGGGCGCCACGGCGGCCGAGCTGGTCGAGGCGTCGGGCGTGATCGAGGACGCCGGCTTCACGACACGCGACGACCTCGTGCACGGCTTCGTCGGCGGCTACCTGCCGCCGGTGCTCGGCAGCGCGAGCCGCCAGCTCGAGGAGCTGCCCGACTTCACCTTCGAGGCGGGGATGACCGTGGTCGTGCAGCCGAACGTGGTGACGCGCGACGAGCGCGCGGGCGTCCAGACGGGCGAGCTCGTGGCCGTGACGCGCGAGGGCGTCGAGCGCCTGCACGACGTCGAGCGCGGGCTGCTGCGGATCTAGCCCCCGGCGGCGAGCCGCTTCGCGCGCATGGCGAGGTAGCGCTGCTCGGAGACGTTCTCCGTGAGCTCGGCGGCGCGCCGGTAGCGCTCGATCGCCGCCGCCCTCTCCCCCGCCATCTCGAGGACATGCGCGTACACGGCGTCGAGCCGGTGGTGGCCCTCGAGCCGGCCGTCGGCCTCGAGCGCGGCGAGCTTCTCCAGCGCCGGCCGCGGCCCGTCGACCATGGCGAGCGCGATCGCGTGGTTCAGCTCGACCATCGGGTTGTCCGTGATCGAGTCGAGCGCGCCGTACAGCGCGAGGATCTGCGGCCAGTCGGTCGCCTCGGCGGCCGGTGCCTCGTCGTGGATCGCCGCGATCGCGGCCTGCAGCTGATAGGGCCCGATCGCCGTCGTCGCGAGCGTCTCGCTGATGAGCGCGACCCCCTCGGTGATCGCCTCCCGGTCCCAGAGCGAGCGGTCCTGCTCGGCGAGCGGGATCAGCTCGCCGCCCGGGCCCGTGCGCGCCGGACGGCGCGCGTCGGTGAGGATCATCAGCGCCAGCAGGCCGCCGACCTCGCCGTCCTCCGGGAGCAGGCGCCGCAGGAGGCGCGCGAGCCGGATCGCCTCGCCCGCCAGCTCGGCGCGCTGAAGCTCAGGGCCGCCGCTGGCCGCATAGCCCTCGTTGAAGATGAGGTAGAGCACCTGGAGCACGGCGTCGAGGCGCGCTCGCCAGTCGTCGCCGGACGGCGGCTGGAAGCGCCCGCCGGCCTCCTCGATGCTGCGCTTGGCGCGGCTGATGCGCTGCGCCATCGTCGCCTCCGGCACGAGGAAGGCGGCCGCGATCTCGCGCGTCGTGAGGCCGCCGACGGCGCGCAGCGTGAGCGCGATCGCCGAGGCCGGGCTGAGCGCGGGATGGCAGCAGAGGAACAGGAGCAGCAGCGTGTCGTCGGCGCCGACGGCCTCGGCGCCCTGCGGCTCGAGCGTCGCCGCGAGCTCCTCGCGGCGCCTGCGCGCGCCCTCGCTGCGCAGCTGGTCGACCATCCGCCGCGACGCGACCTGGATGAGCCAGCCGCGCGGGTTCTCGGGAACGCCCTGCTCGGCCCACTGGCCCGCCGCCGCGACGAGCGCCTCCTGCACCGCGTCCTCGGCGGCCTGGAAGTCGTCGTAACGGCGCATCAGCGCGCCCAGGACCTGCGGCGCCAGCTCGCGCAGCAGGCCCTCGACGTCACCCGGCCTCGCCAGGCGGAGCCCCCGTGGCATAGCGGTGATGGATTGCCAGCGCGTTGCCGTCCGGGTCTGAGAAGAACGTCTGAAAGCAGACGCCCGAATCGAGCGGCTCGCCCTCGAACTCGACGCCGCGCGAGCGCAGCTCCTCGCGGGCTGCCTCGAAATCGTCCACGTGGAAGGCAATCGGATGTGTATGCGGCTTGAACTCGAGCCCGAACGCGTCCGACTGCATGACGGCGATCGTGAGGCTGCCGGTCTCGAACTCGACGCCGGGCATCTGGCCCCAGCGCTTCAGCTCCGGTAGGCCGAGCGTCTCGCTGTAGAAGGCGACCGCCCTGTCGATGTCCGTCGTGCCGAGGCAGATGAAGTCCGTGCCGTTGATGAGAGTTGTCGTGGCCATGCGGGCATCATCACGGCTGACCGGCGACCGTGTCGTCGCGCGCCGCCTGCTCGACCGCCTCGACGATCCCCTGGTAGCCGGTGCAGCGGCAGAGATTGCCGGCGAGCGCCTCGCGGATCTCGGCCTCGCTCGGGTCGGGGTGCTCGCGCAGGAACGGCTCGATCGACATCAGGAAGCCGGAGGTGCAGAAGCCGCACTGGAGCGCGTGGCGCTCGTGGAACGCGCGCGCCAGCGGGTGCTCCGTGCCGAGCGCCTCGATCGTCCGCAGCGAGCGGCCGTTCGCCTGCACGGCGAGCATCAGGCAGGAGCGCAGCGGCTCGCCGTCGAGCTGCACGGTGCAGGCGCCGCAGACGCCGTGCTCGCAGCCGACCTTGGTCCCGGTGAGGCCCGCGTGGTGGCGGATGAAGTCGGACAGCAGCGTGCGCGGCTCGACGTCGGCGGCGTGGCGCTCGCCGTTGATCTCCAGCTCGATCCTCACCCGCTCGCCTCCTCGACGGCCTGCTTCACGAGCGCGGCCATGAGCACCGCCCGGTACTCGTGCTCGACGAGCTCGGCCGCGAGGGCGGCGACCTCGCCGGGCGGAGCACCGTCGGCGAGCGCCCGCTCGGCGGCCGGCGCGCGCAGCGGCGTCCAGCCGGCCCCGAGCAGCGCGATCGCCGCCCGCTCCGGGGCGCGCACGACAGCGGCGCCCGCCAGCGCGAAGTCGCCGTGGGTGCGCGCATGCTCGCTGAAGCCGCAGCGCGTCCCGGCGGGCAGCGGAGGCACCTCGATCTCGGCGAGCAGCTCGTCCGCGGCGAGCGTCGTCGTGAGCGGGCCGCTGAACAGCTCGGCGGCGCTCAGCGTGCGTGCGCCGCCGCTCGAGCGGACGTGAAAGCGCGCGTCGAGCGCCGTCAGCGCCACGGGCAGCTCTGCGGTCGGATCCGCGTGGGCGACGGAGCCGCAGACGGTCCCGCGACTGCGGATCTGGGGATGACCCACGAAGCGCACGGCCTGGCTGAGCAGCGGCCAGCGCTCCGCGACGAGCTGCGAGCGCTCGAGCGCGGCCTGGCGGGCGAGCGCCCCGATCCGCAGCGAGCCGTCGTCACCCTCGCTGATGTGGGCGAGCTCCTCGATGCGGTTGATGTCGACGATCCGCTCAGGCCGCGCCAGGCGGAAGTTGAGCAGCGGCACGAGGCTCTGGCCGCCCGCGAGCACCTTCGCGTCGTCGCCAAGCAGGCCGAGCGCCTCGTCGACCGACTCGGGAGCCGAGTACTCGAACGGCGCCGGCTTCACCTGCGCCTCCTGATCAGCACCACCGCCAGCGCCCCCGCCGCCAGCGCCCCGAGCACCATCAGCGCGCGCTCACCCGCCGGCCGCGCGGCCGCGACGGCATCGAAGCGCGGCAGCGCCACGGGCGCCGGGGCCTGCAGGGCGCGCCAGAGCTTCTCCTCCGTGTAGGGCGGGTCCACCGGTGCGCCCCCGAGCGCCGCGGCGATCGCGTTCCCCACCGCGGCCGGGGTGCCGATCGCCCCGCCCTCGCCGATGCCCTTGGCGCCCAGCGGGTTCAGCGGCGAGGGCGACTCGACGAAGGCCGTCGCGACCGGCGGCATCTCGGCGGCGGTCATGAGGCTGTAGTCGAGGAACGAAGCGCTCGTGAACTGCCCCTCCTCGTCGTAGAGGGCCTCCTCGAAGAGGCACTCGCCGAGCCCCTGGGCGGTGCCGCCCAGCACCTGCCCCTCGGCGAGCAGCGGGTTGACGATCGTGCCGGCGTCGTCCACCGCGGCGATGCGCAGCACCCGCAGGCGCCCCGTGGCCCGCTCGATCTCGACGACGGCGGCGTAGGCCCCGGACGCGAAGACGAGCGGGGACTCGAAGCGGGCGCTGCCGTGGCGCCCGTCCTCGCTTGCCTCGAGGTCCTCGATCGCGCGCACGATCGCCGAGCCCGCCATCGCCACCGAGCGGCTCGCAAAGGTGCCGGTACCCGCCGGCACGAGCGCCGAGTCGCTGAACTCCATCGTCACCGCGCTCAGGTCGATGCCGAGCCGCTCGGCGGCGATCTGGGCGAAGGTCGTTGCGTGCCCCTGGCCGTGCGGGGACGCGCTGCTGCGGATCGTGACCGTCCCGTCCGCGGCCCGCTCGATGTCGGCGCTCTCGAACTGGCCGCCGGAGCGCTCCACGTACATGCCGACCCCGGTGGCGACGATGCGTGCGTCGTCCTCCGAGCGCTCGGGGCGCACGAGCTCGAGGGCCCGGTCGAGGCAACGCTCGTAGTCGCCCGAGTCGTAGGTCCAGCCGAGCGGTGTGTCGTGCGGGAACTCCCTGACGAGGTTGCGGCGGCGCAGCTCGACCGGATCGATGTCGAGCTCGCGGGCGGCATCGTCCACGATCCGCTCGACGAAGTAGGCCGCCTCGGGCCGGCCGGCGCCGCGGTAGGGACCGGTCGGGACCTTGTTCGTGCGCCGCCCGGAGACCGCGATGTCGGCGGCTGCGATCCGGTAGACCCCGCACATGAGCATCGCCGCCGTGTGCGGCGGCATCGCCGTTGTCGGCATCAGGTAGCCGCCCACGTCGGCGACGATGCGCGCGCGGATGGCGAGCATCCGCCCCTCGCGCGTCAGCGCCAGCTCGACGTCAGCGTGCATGCCGCGGCCCTGGTAGGACGCCATGAAGTTCTCGAGCCGGTCCTCGGCCCACTTGACGGGCTTGCCCTGGATGAGCGCCGCCACCGCGACCACGCCCGCCTCCGCCGCCAGGACGCCCTTCGACCCGAACGCGCCGCCCACGTCGGGCACCACCACGCGGATCGACTCGGGCGGCCGCTCGAGCACATGCACGAGGTTGCGCAGCTGGCGGTGGGTGTCCTGCGCCGAGCACCACACGGTCAAGAGGCCCTCGTCGCGGTCGTCGAACGCGATCGCGCCGCGCGTCTCCATCGGCGCCGCCACCAGACGCGGCATCGCGTAGTGCCCGCTGACCACGGCGTCGGCGGCCGCGAACGCGCCCTCGACGTCGCCGCCGGCCCGCTCCCAGCGCAGCAGCTCCTGGGTCGACGCGTACGGGTCGACGACCGCGTCGAGCGGCTCGTAGTCGACCTCCACGAGCTCGGCCGCGTCCTCGGCGAGCGCGCGCGACTCGGCCAGCACGGCGGCCACCGGCTGACCCACGTAGCGCACCTCGCCGGCGGCGAGCAGCGGGTGCGGCTCGTCGGCGCCCCAGGCGCCCTCGGGCAGCTGGATCGGGAGTGCGCGGGCGTGCTCGGCGATGTCGGCGGCGGTGAGCATGACCACGTCGGGAGGCGCGTGGATCCCGACCACGCTCGCGTGCGCGTGCGGGCTGCGCACGAAGGCGACGTGCAGGGCCCCCTCCGGATCGATGTCGTCGAGGTAGCGGCTGGCGCCGCTCAGGATGCGGGCGTCCTCGCGCCGCGGCAGGGGCCGTCCGACCAAATCCATTTCAGCCCGCGGCGACCTGGATCACGAGCTTGCGGTTCGGCGACTCGGCCTGCCGCTGCCAGGCAGCCGCGACCGCGTCGAACGGAATCAGCTCGTGATCGATGGCAAGCCGGCCTGCGCTCACGTCCTCCAGCAGCCGTCTGTAGACGGTCGCCTTCTCCGGCACCGGCGTCCAGCCGGACGAGATCGCGTGGATCGCCCCCTGGCGGTTGCGTACCTGGTCGACCGGCACGTGGACGTCCGTGCCCGCCGCCTGACCAACGTTGACAAGGCGGCCGTAGTCCGCGAGCACCGTCAGCGCGGCCATCGCGGGCGGTCCCCAGAGCGGGTCGACGACGACGTGGAGCGGGCCCCCGGCGGCGTCCTGGAACTCGCCGGCGAGTGCCTCGTAGTCGTCGAGGGTCACGGCCCGGTCGGCGCCCAGCTCGAGCGCGCGCTCCAGCCCTTCGCGGCTGCGTCCTGCGGCGACGATGCGGCCGGCGCCGCTCGCCCGCGCGAGCTGAACGGCGGCCTGGCCGACAGCGCCCGTCGCGCCCAGCACCAGCACGCGCTCGTCGTCCTCGATCCGCGCTCGGTCGAGCGCCAGCGCCGCCGTGATCCCGACCACTCCGAGGGCTGCCGCGTGGGCGTCGTCGATGCGCGTCGGGGAGCTCCACCAGCGAGTCCTCCTCGACCGCGGCAACCTCGGCGAGCGTTCCCTGGACGCCGAACCCGGGCAGGGCCGCGCCCTCGAAGCGAACACGCCGGCCGGGCGCCAGCCGGTCGGACTCGAGCACGCGACCGGCGCCCTCGAGTCCCGGCACGTAGGGCGGCTCGGCGCGGCGAGCGAAGCGCCCGGAGGCGACTCGGATCTCGATCGGGTTGAGCGGCGCGGCTGCCACCTCGACGAGCGCCTCACCGGCTCCGCGGGCGGGCGCGTCGCGCTCGGCGCTGCGCGGCGGCGAGCCGAGCTCCTCGACCACGGCGGCACGCATCACGCGACCGCCGTGCGCCGCTCGCCGAGCGCCTCGAGCACGGCGCCGAGCGCCGCGAGGCCCTCCTCGGCGCCCGTCTCGATCGCCGTCTCGCCGCGGATGCAGGCACCGAACTCCGCCAGCTCCTCGGCGAGCATGTCGCGCTCCTCGAACGCCACCGGCTCGCCGTTCAGCGTCAGCTCGGTCACGCCGTCGAGCGCCGTCGCGTCGGGCCAGACCGAGAAGTCGGTCCGGTAGTCGAGCACTCCCTCGCTGCCGAAGAGGCGCAGCGAGAGCGTCTTCGGTGACACGTAGCTGCCGGTCACGACGCCGAGCGCCCCGGAGCGGAACTCGAGCGTCACCGCCCCGACGTCGTCGATCTCCGCGTCCGTGTGCACGCGCGCGAACGTGCCGCTCGCGCGCGCGATCGGGCCGAGCCAGTAGGCGAGCGTGTCGACGTGGTGGATGCCGAGCTGCATGATCGGGCCGCCCGGGTTGCGCGCCCGCTCCGCGCGCCAGGCACCCGGCTTGAAGCTGCCCGGCAGCGACATGTTGGCCTCGGCGAGCACCACCTCGCCGAGCGCACCCGCGTCGATCAGCTCGCGGGTGCGGCGCGCGGCGCCGAGCCGCCGGAAGGCGTGCCCGACCATCAGCGCGACGCCGGCGTCCGTGCAGGCCTCGCGCATCCGTTCGCCCGCCTCGAGCGTGTCCGCGATCGGCTTCTCGACGAACACATGTCGCCCCAGCGCGGCGGACGCCAGCGTCAGCTCCTCGTGCGTGTCGTTCGGCGTGGCGAGCACGACGCCCTCGACATCGGGATGCCCGATCGCCTCCTCGAGCGAGCCCGCGGCCGCGCACCCGAACTGCTCCGCGAAGGCGGCGCGCCGCTCCTCGCCGCGGCTGTAGCAGGTGACGATCGCGAGTCCGGCGCGCTGCGCGGCCGCCGCGAGCCGCGGCGCCCACATGCGCGTGCCCACGATCGCGACTTGCGCGAGGGGCCGGGCTCGGCCCGGACCGGAGCGATGCCCTCCTTGCGCGAGGGGCCGGGCTCGGCCCGGACCGGAGCGATGCCCTCCCGTCATCCGAGCTGCTCGCGCATCCAGTCGGCGGCCAGCGGACGCGTCTTGTAGGGCACGTTCGCGCAGCCGTGGTTGCCGTCCTCGTGCAGGACGAACGTGCCGCCCGGCGCCTCGCGCGCGCCGCGCTCCGTCTGCTCCCAAGGGATCAGCCGGTCGAGCTTGCCGGTGATCGCGAGGTAGGGCTTGTCGAGCTTCTCGGCGACACCGGTGAGGTCGAGCGCCGAGGCCTTCTCGCGGCCCTCGTCCTCGCTGCCGGAGAACGACTTGGCCGTGAACGTCTCGCGCGTCAGCGGCGGCAGCTCGTCCCAGATCTCGGCGAAGTTGTAGGGCCCGCTGAGCCCGGCCACCGCCTTCAGCCGCGGCTCGAACGCGCCCGCCCGCGGTGCGTAGTAGCCGCCCAGCGAGACTCCCAGCGCCCCGACGCGATCGAGGTCGACGCGGCGCCCGTCAAGGGCATCGAGCAGCGTCGCCACTGCCACCTCGTAGTCGGGCCTGATCGGCAGGTCGTAGCCGCTCTCGCCCTGGCCCGGCCCGTCGAGCGAGGCCGTGGCCATGCCGCGCTCGAGGAAGACGTCCTCGAGCCGCAGGAACTCCTCCTTCGTGGAGTCGAGGCCGGGGATGAGGACGACGAGCGGCGGCCGCTGCTCGCCCGCCGGCAGGCGCAGGTTGGCGACGACCCGGCCGCCGTCGAGGGACGCCTCGATGCGCTCGGCGCCGGTGCCGAGCAGCTCGTGCGCTTTGAGGAGCGCCTCGACCGCGCGGTCCGCCGCGCCGCGGCTGCGCTCGGCGTCGACGACCCAGACGAACTTCGCGAAGTGGAAGCACACCGCCGCGCGCGCCCAGGCCTCCCCCGCGCTGCGGCGGTGGCCTCTCTCCTCCGCCTCCCTCGCAAGCTCGACGTGCTTCTCCGCGGTGTCGCTCCAGGCGCCGAGCCACTCCTCCCAGGTCTCCACGCGAGCGGTCGTCGCGAGGAAGTCGTTGTAGTCGACCCCCGCCTGCACGAAGCGCGGGGCCCAGTGGTCAATGGCTGCCTGCACGCGCGCGTCCGGCACCGCTCATCACCTCCTCCGGGTCGTGGCCCAGGTCGCTCAGCATCACGGTCGCGGCGTTGCGACCCGGCACGCCGGTGATCGAGCCCCCGACGCTCGTGGTTCCACCGGTCTGGTAGAGGCCGGGAATCGGCATGCGGTGGTCCGCGAAGCCCGGCACGGGTCGCAGCTTGCCGCTGAAGGCGTAGCTGCGGTCGCCGCCGTGGAAGGCGCCCTGGATCATGTGCCGGTTGCCTGCCTGGATGTCCTCGGGGCTCTTGACGAAGCGCTCGAGGATGTGCTCCTCGGCGAGGCCCGGGATGAAGCGGCGCACATGCTCGAGCTGGCGATCGGCGAGCGTCTCCTTGTGCTCCGCCCAGCTCGCCACGCCCTCGGGCAGGTCCCAGGTCTGCGGCGAGAGCAGCTTGATCGTGTGGCGCCCCGCCGGGGCGCGATCGGGATCGATCAGCGTGGGCGAGGCGACGAGCAGCCACGGCACGCCGTGGTCGTACGGCCGCCGGTCGCGTACCGCACGGCCCAGCTCCAGGACCTCCTCGGGCCAGCCGACGGTCCCCGCCGACACGGCTCCGATCGGGCCGCGCGGCGTCTCGAAGAGCGGCGCCTCGTCCGTCACGAAGTAGGCCGCCATGCCCGACATGCCGACGTCGTACATCTCGACGCCGTACAGGAACTCCTCACCCCACGCCTCGGCCGGGGCCAGCTTCACGAGCTCCTTCACGTGGATCGTCGAGAGCACCGCCGTGCGCGCCATGAAGCGCTCGCCGTCCTCGGTGACGACGCCGGTGCAGCGGCCGTCCTCGAGCACGAGCTCGGACACGACGCGGTCGCAGAGGATGGTCGAGCCGTGGTCCTCGAGGAAGCCGACGAGCGCCTGCGTGAGCGCGCCGGAGCCGCCGCGCGGGATCGACCAGCTGCGGCGCTGGCGGCCGAAGATGATCGAGTAGGCGAGCGTCCCCGAGCCGGCCGCGTCGAGCGGCACGAGCGTCTGGAAGGCCTGCCAGCACATGAACGACTGGACGTGGCGGCTCTCGAACTCGCGGCGGATCACGTCCCAGGCGCTGATCGCCTGGCGCCGCAGCCAGATCCGCCCGCGCGGGTGCTCGAGCAGCCGCTCCTCGAGCGACGGGCCGAACCCGGGTGGAGTAATGCGCGCCGCCCCGAAGATCTCCTTGACCTCGTCGTACTCGGCGATCATGCGCCGGTAGGCAGCCGCGTCGGCCGCCGAGAAGCGCTCGATCTCCTCGCAGGTTCGCTCGAGGTCCATCCACATCGTGAGCTGCTCGCCGTCGGGGAAGGCGACATGCGCGACCGGATCAGGCTCGAGGTATTCGAGCCCGTAGTCCGCGATCAGCCCGAGCTCGTCCTTCAGGAGCAGCGGGTTGACGCGGATCAGCGTGTGGCCGGTGGAGCAGGAGTCGATCCGGTAGCCCGGGCCGAGCAGCTCCTCGGTGGCGGCGCCGCCGCCCGGTATCGAGCGCGCGTCGAGCACCAGGCACTCGTAGCCCGCCCGAGCCAGGTAGGCCGCCGTGATCAGGCTGTTGTGGCCGCCGCCTGCGACCACGACGTCGGCGGTCTGCGTCATCCGATCATCTCCTCTCGAGGGACAGGTTCGAGCAGGCGCGCCGCGTTGCCGCCGAGGATCGCCTCCTCGGCGTCAGAACCGAGCCCGGCCGCGCGCACGTTGTCGGCCGCGCGCTCGTCGCCCATGTCGAACGGGTAGTCGGAACCGAGCAGCACTCGCTCCGCGCCGGCGAAGTCCACCAGCGCGCGCAGCAGCTCGGCGTCGTGGGTGAGCGTGTCGAAGTAGAAGCGCCGCAGCGAGTCGTCCGGCGACTCGGAGAGCCGGGAGCGCGCCTGCGGCTGGAAGCCGTGGGCGTGGCGCAGACGCCCGCGCAGCGCCAGGATCGCGCCGCCGCCGTGCCCGAGCAGGACGCGCAGGCGCGGGTGGCGCTCCATCACGCCCGCCATCACCATGTGCGCCGCGGTGACGGTCGTCTCGAGCGGGTTGCCGACCGTGTTCCAGAGGTAGTACTCGCGGAACGCCTCGGCGTCGAAGCCGCGCGTGGTCGGGTGGATGAAGACGAGCGCGCCGGTGCGCTCGACCGCGTCCCAGAAGAGCTCGAAGCGCTCGTCGCCGAGGTACGTCCCGCGCACGCTCGCGGCGAGCTCGATGCCGCTCAGGGTCCCCTCCCCCATCAGCCGCTCGAGCTCACGCACCGCCAGCGCGGGGTTCTGGAGCGGGACCGTGCCGAGCGCGGCGATCCGCTCCGGGTACGCGCGCACGAGCTCGGACAGCGCGTCGTTCTGGATCCGCGCGCGGCGCAGCGCATCGGCCGGGTCGGCGTCGTACCAGAGCAGCGGCACCCACGGGCACAGCACGATTCGGTCCACGCCGGCGGCGTCCTGAGCGGCGAGGATGGCCTCGACGTCGACGAACTCGCCGATCGCGGAGCGGATCGGGCGGCCGTCCAGCTCCACCACCTGGGCACCGGCGTCGTCGCGGTAGACGCGCGGGCGCCAGGACTCCTCGGGCGCGGCGTCGCGGCAGATCTCGGGCACGATCACGTGCGCATGGGCGTCGACGATCACGCGCTCAGGCCTCCACCGCGATCAGCAACAGCGAGCCGGCGATCACGAGCGCGGCCCCGAGCCACACGCGCAGCGTCGCCCGCTCGGTCCGCCGGTCGCCGAGCAGCGGCGCCAGCAGCAGCACGGTCGGCACGGTGAGCAGCATGAGCGCCAGCACGATTCCGACCGGGCTCAGGCCGAGCGCCTCGAACCGCCACCAGGTTGCGACCGCGACGATCGCCCCGGCAAGCATCTTCAGCGCGAGCCCCGTGCGTGGCATGTCCCGAGCGGCAGCGCGGTCTCCCGGCGCCAGCGCAGTGATGAGCCCGAAGGCAAGCGCGGACGAGACCATCCCGATCGTCACGCCGAGAACCGGGGCGTCGATTTCCTCCAGGCCCTCGATGGTGAAGATCGGGCTGAGCGCCCAGAGGAACGCCGTGGCGAGTCCGAAGCGGGCGTCGCTCCAGTGCATCCCCGCCATCGCGGCCGGCGACGACACCGTGAGCGCCCCGGCGACCATGACGACGATCCCGATCCAGGCCGCCGCGGGCGGCAGCTCGCCGTAGACGACCGCCGCGATGGCGATCCCCCACAGCGGGACGGTGGCGAGCAGCGGCGCGGTGCGCGCCGCGCCGATCCGCTGCTGGCTCGCGTTCAGGAGCGTCCAGCCCATGAAGAAGTGGACCGCGCCGGCGATCGTGAAGCTCACGATCGCCCACGCGGTCAGGTCGTCGATCGCCGCCAGCTCCCCAGTGGCGGCTGACAGGACGACCAGGACAAGAGATGCGCTGACGAGCTGCAGGAAGGTCGACATCCAGAGGTCGTCCAGCTGCCGGACGGCGCGGACATTCACAGCCTGGAAGAGCCCGAACCCGAGGCCGGACGCGGCCGCCCATATTTCGCCGCTCACGCCCCATTCACCCGAGCAGCCCCAGCGCCTCGAGGTCGCGTCTCAGCTCGTCGCGCTCATCCTCCGCAAGCGGAACGAGCGGCGGCCGCACCGGCCCCTGAGGCAGCCCCATGAGCCCGAGCCATTCCTTGAGCTGCGCGATCGGGATCGTGCCGTGCTCCGTCCAGGGCGCGCGCATCCAGCGGTCGAAGGCGTCGCGGGCCGGCCCGAGGCGGGCGCTGAGGGCCCGGGCGCCGTCGAGGTCGCCGGCGTCGGCGAGCCGCGTGTAGTCGGCAACGGGCGTGCGGCCGGGCGTCTGGTAGAGCGCGAGCGCAGGTGTCGACATGAGCGACTGGAAGCCGTGCTCGGTGTGCAGCTCGAGCCAGTCGCGCTCGGACGCGTCGGTCACGACGATGCGGTCGCCGGCGAGCTCCTGCACGCGCAGCAGGTGCTCGCGCGGGCGCGGGTTCTTGATCCCGCAGACGATGTCGAGGTCGGCCAGCTCGTCGATCAGCTCCGGCGACAGCGATGTTCCCGAGTAGCTCGTGTTGAAGAGGAACATCGGCAGCGACACGGCTGCGTCGAGGCGCCGGTACCACTCGCGCACGAGCTCGTCCGGGAGGCCGGGCGGGTAGTACGGGTTCATCGCGATGCCGAACTCGATGCCGTGGTCCGAGGCCTGCTCGGCGAGCGCCACGGTGTCGGCGAAGACGTGGTGCCCCACCTGCGCCATCACCGGCACGCGCCCGCCGGCGCGCTCCGCGACGAGCGCGTGCACCCGCCGGCGCTCCTCGAGCGAGAGCGCCCAGAACTCGCCCATCACGCCGCCGCAGAAGATCCCGTCGACCCCGAGGCCCTCGATGTAGTGG
>CAWFZK010000008.1:0-290940 GCA_963820315.1 uncultured Thermoleophilaceae bacterium
CGAGGCCGCCGAGCTCTCCCAGCTGATCGAGCGGACGGAGGGCTGGCCCGCCGGCCTGTACCTCGCAGCGCTGTCGTTGCAGGCCGGGGCTCCAAGCTCGGCGGGCGCAGCGGGCTTCAACGGCGACGACCGCTTCGTGTCCGAGTACTTCCGCCTCGAGCTACTGTCTCGGCTGCCGCCGGCCGAGGCGCAGTTCCTCAAGCACACGTCGGTGCTGGATCGCATGTGCGGCGGTCTGAGCGACGCCGTGCTCGAGACGACGCGGTCGGCACACACACTCGAGATGCTCGAGCGTAGGAACTGCTTCGTGGTGCCGCTCGACCGGCGAGGCGAGTGGTATCGCTACCACCACCTGTTCGGCCAGCTGCTGCGCAACGAGCTCGAGCGCAGCGAGCCGGACGTGGTGCCCGAACTCAACCGTCGTGCGATGGCCTGGTGCATCGCCAACGACCTGCCGGAAGCGGCGGTCGTCTACGGGCACGCTGCGGGTGAGTCTGATGCCGTCGCCGGCTTGGTCGACACCCTTGCCCTGTCAGTGCACTACGACGGCCGGATTGAGACCTTGGAGGAGTGGCTGGGGTGGTTCGGCGATGACGAATTACGGCGCTACCCCGCGCTCGCGGTCGTTGGAGCCTGGATCCGCGCGCTGACGGGCCGACCTGCAGATGCCGAGCGCTGGCTCACGCTCGCCGACGGGGCAACCTCGACGATCCCGCTCTCGGATGGCAGTGCCACGATCGAACCCTGGGTCGCCACTCTGCGGGCGCACATGATGCCGAACGGTGTCGAGCAGGCGCTCGCCGGCGCTGATCTGGCGCTGAATCAGCTCCCCCCCGAGAGCGAGTGGGTCCCTGTCGCCCTCATTGGGCGAGGCGTTGCGCATGCGCTGCTCGGCGCAACCGATCGTGCGACCGGCGACCTGGCTGCGGCCGTCGAGATGGGCCTCGCGATGGGCTCCGTCGAGGAGGTCTACCTGGCACAGGCACAGCTCGCGCTCCTCGCGGCCAAACAGGGAGGCTGGGGCGAGGCGGGGCGACGAGCGGCTGCGGCACTGGCGGGCGTCGACGAGGCCGGACTCGGCGACTACTCGTCGAGCGCGCTCGCGCACGTGGCAACGGCGCGCGTTGCGCTCCACGAGGCCAGAAAGGAGGACGCACGTGCCGCGCTGGCGCGCACACACCGTCTGCGGCCAATGCTCGACCACGGCATTCCGTGGCTGACCATCCAGGTGGGGCTCGAGCTCACGCGGGCCCATCTCGCGCTCTCCGAGCCGGCCGCCGCCCGCACGGTTCTCACCGAGACCGAGCGGGTGCTCGAGCTCCGTCCCCAGATGGGCACCCTGGTCGAAGAGGTGAGCGAGATGCGCGAGCACGTCGCGGCCACCTCCGGGCCGGGCGGGGCCTGGGCGATGAGCCTGACCGGCGCGGAGCTCCGGCTCCTCCCGTACCTCGCCACCCATCTCATGTTCCCGGAGATCGCGAGCAGGCTGTTCATCTCACGCAACACGGTCAAGAGCGAGGCGGTCGCGATCTACCGCAAGCTGGGCGTCTCCTCGCGCAGCGAGGCGATCGAGCGCGCCGTCGAGGTCGGGCTCTTGGAGAGCTCGGTCTACCCGCCGCAGGAGAATCTCATCCCGGAAGGATGACGCGCGGGGAAGCCGCGCCCGCTTGGATATGAGCCGGCGGCAATGGACCAGTACAAGGAGCATCTGCGGCGGCTGGCGATGCACGACGAAGTGCTTGTCGAGCTGATCCTCTCCGAGGAGAAAACGCTCACCGAGCCTGCCCTGGACGAGCGGACCGCGGCACTCGTGCGCGTCGCCGCGACGATCGCTGTCGACGCCGCGCCTTCCTCGTTTCAGCATGCCGTGGCGCTTGCCCTCGCCGCGGGGGTGACGAGCGACCAGATCGTCGCCACCCTCGAGGCCGTCACGCCCGTAACGGGGGCTCCCCGCGTCGTCCAATGCGCCCCAAAGGTCGCGCTCGCGCTGGGCTACGACGTCGACGCCGCGCTCGAGCGGCCCGACCCGTAACGCTGCGCATCCATGCAGGAGCGCCTGGCTCCCCTGTCGAGTCGCATCAGGTCACTCGTGCGGGCCGTCGAGGAGAGCGACGAGGCCAAGATCGAGGAGGCGGTCCTACGCCTGAGCCGCTCCCGACGCGTCTTTGCGCCGCTCGCATTCGCGATCGGGGCCTTTGCGCTGCTGTTCAACGGGCTCAAACTGCTCGTGTCCAACTGGCGCCTCACGCTCGTACAGCTGTTGCCCGCGATCTGGGTCTGGGCGGCGATGGCGGATCTCAGGGTGCACGTGCTGCAGGGCAACTCCTTCAACGTGCTCCGCGGCCCGGTCCTCATCCCGATCATCCTGGCCATCGTCGCGATCACCGTGGCGAGCTTCTTCCTCAACGCGGTGTTCGCGTTTGCGATCACGCGGCCGGGTCGCCCCGAGATTCGGCCGGCCGTCGCGCAGGCGCGGCGTCACCTCACCCCGATCGTCACGTCGGGGGCCGTGGTCGGGCTGCTGCTCGCGCTGTCGACGACGGTCGTCACGCGTTGGGGTCGCCCATGGTTCACGCTCTCGTTGGGCATCGTCACCGGCGTGATGATGGTCTCCTACGTCGCCGTGCCCGCCCGACTGATCGGCGTCAAGAAGACCCAATCGAGGCGCGACAAGCTCACGACGAGTGTGGTCAGCAGCGTCCTCGGCGCCACGGTCTGCGCCCCGCCTTACATCCTCGGTCGCCTCGGCCTCCTGATGCTCGGATCGAGTGCACTCCTGATCCCCGGCATCGTCCTGATCGCCTTAGGGGTCACGCTGCAGGCCGGCGCAACGGGCGCGGTCAGGGCGATCAAGATGAGCGCCAGCCTCACCGGGGCGCGTCAATCGTCGAGCGGGCCGCCTCAGCGCACGTAACGCTTCGGGTCGATTTCATGCCGCCGGGGTGATGCCCGTGTGCGCTCAGACTCTGATGATCGTCGACCATGGAATCCGAGCGCAGGGCACAATTCTCAGCTCCCGTATGGCTCAGGGACGTGGGGTTCTCGTCGTGGCTGCTGACCGGCTTCGTGCTGATCATGCTCGGCCTCATCTGGGTGCTCGACCAGACGTCGACGATCGTCATGCCGGTCATCGCCGCCACGGTGCTCGGCGCGGTCGCCGGGCCGGCGGTCGGGTGGCTCGAGGGCCATCGGGTGCCGCGCATCGGCGGCGCGGTCCTGGTGCTGCTCGGGCTGGTGGCCATCGGCGTGCTCATCTTCTGCCTCGTCTTCGGTGGCATCTCCGCCAACTCGGGCGAGATCTCGGCGCACCTGAACCAGTCGCTGGACAAGATCCAGGGCTGGTTGACCGACCTCGGCGTCGACAATGCGCAGAACGCGAAGGAGGGCGTGCAGGAGGCCGCGCCCGAGATCCGCACGACGTTGCTGAGCGGGGTTGCGGAGGGCATCGGCGGCCTGAAGTCGCTGGTCTTCTTCCTTGCCTTCGCAACGCTCAGCACCCTGTTCGTGCTCAAGGACGGCCCGGTTATGCGCGCCTTCATCAACCGGCACATGGGCGTTCCCGAACGCGACGCCGAAGTCGTGACGGGCAACGTCGCCAAGTCGCTGCGCAGCTACTTCCTGGGTGTGACGATCATCGCCGCCTTCAACGGCGTCGTGATCGGACTCGCGGCGTGGATCGTCGGGGTGCCGCTCGCGGGAACCATCGCGGTCGTGACGTTCGTGGCCGCCTACGTGCCGTTCGTCGGCGCGTGGGTCGCCGGCGCCTTCGCGGTGCTGATCGCACTCGGCACCGTGGGCACGGACGCCGCGATCGTCATGGCGGTCGTCTCGTTGCTCGCGAACAGCGTTCTTCAGCAGGTGATTCAGCCGTTCGTGATGGGAGCGACGCTGAGCCTCAACCCGCTCGTGGTACTCGTCGTCACGATCGGCGCCGGCGCCCTGTTCGGGATGGTCGGGCTCACGCTCGCCGCACCGCTGACCTCGGCGGCCGTGCACATCGCGAACGAGCTGGGGGCGCGCGCCGATGGCTCGTCGAACGGACAGCCGGCGCCGGCGCCGTCCGGCTGAAAGTGACCTCGACCGACTGAGCGATCAGAGGCCGGTCTCGGCCTCGAGGCGGCCGGACGAAACCGCCCCTCGCAGAGCGTCGTAGTCGCGCTCGTTCTGGTCGGCGTAGGCCTCCGCGAACGAGGCCAGCGCGCGGTCGAAGCTGTCGCCGGCGCCGAGATAGCTCCCGATCGCGATCGCGTCCCCGGAGCGGGCATGTGCCTTCGCAAGCGCGTGTCCGCAGAGCTCCGCATACGCCGTCATCGCCTGCGGGTTCATCTCCTCGACGAGCGCCGAGCCCTTGCCGTCCCAGAGCTGGCGCATGTAGAAGTCGCGGCTCACGCCCCCCATGTCGTCAACCCGGATCCAGCCGAGCATGATGTCGCTGGCGGCCTGAGTCAGGCGCTGGCCCTCGACTACCCGCTGGCCGTGGTTCTTGAAGGAGCTGTTGCCCAGAAACGGCTCGAGCACCGATGCCTCCGCCTCCTTGAGCTGCAGGAACAGCGGATCGTTCTCGTCGCGGCCCAGCATGAGCACGATCCACGCACGCGTGCCGACGCTGCCCACGCCGACCACCTTGCGCGCCGAATGGACGTAGCGAAAGCGCTCGAGCAGCTGCCGGCGGTCGCTGCTCAGGGTGCGCCGGTAGGAGCGGATCACCCCGCGCACGAACTCCTCGATCTCGGCCTGCTCGACGCCCGCCGCGAGCTCCTCGATCGGGATGATGAGCGGCGGGTCGCTCGCGATCCTGGGCTCGCCGTCGACCATCTCCGTGAGCTTCGCGAATGCCCTCAGACTGTCCTTCGATTGCGCCTTCGCGACGTTGCGCTCGAAACGCTTGAGCTGCTTCCCGCTCGCCTGCTGGGCCGCCAGCGCCGCAATCTCGTCGACGTCGATGCGGGAGTACCAGAGATCGAGGTTGCGCAACTCCGAGAAGCCCCTGATCGCCTCCCGGTACGCCCTGCTCACAGCCCGGTTGATCGACCGCCGCTGCTTCACGTCGAAGCCTCGATCCCGACCGGCCACCGCGAAGCTCGCCACGAGCCGCTTCACGTCCCACTCGAACGGGCCCGGCAGCGTCTCGTCGAAGTCGTTGATGCTGAACACGAGCCGCCGATCGGATGCGGCGAAAGCGCCGAAGTTGGACAGATGCGCATCGCCACACAGCTGCACGTCAAGGCCTGTCCGGGGCTCGCTCGCGAGATCGGCTGCCATCGGATAGGCCGCGCCCCGGAAGAACGTGAACGGCGACACCAACATCCGCCCGTAGCGGATCGGCACCAGCTCGGGCACCCGCGAAGCCGCCTGCTCCTCGAGCAGCTCGACGGGATCGCGCCGATCAGAGGCCGGTTCCCAGTCGCCATGCCCGGAGCGCGGCGCCGTCGCGCGGGCCGCCTTGCCCCGTGCCGCGCGCTCTTCGACTGTCAGGTGGGTCACGACTTTCGGCTTGGGATGCCGATCGACCGTCCCAACCGCCTCGTATCCCCCGAGGGGGTCTTCGTTGTCCGCCATGGTGTCGCTCCCTTCGCGGTCGGGCGAAGTCTCGAATGTCTCCGTTTGCTGCCTCGGTTCCATGGAACCTTGCCTCAGCCGCCGCGTCGTCGTCCCGCTGGGATGAAATCCCTACCGCCTATTCGGTCTCCGATTTCATGCCAACTGGGGGATGCCCGGCGCCTCCGGCGGGTGCAGGATCGCCGCCAGTGGCCCGGCAGCTGGAAAGCCCCCGCTGGATCGAGGACGCCGAGCGCGTCGATCTCGCGATCTACGCGGCCGTTGCCCGCACCCCCAGCCCGGCGCTCGACGTCGGCATGAGCCGCCTCTCGCGCGCCGCCGACTACTCGCGCCTCTCGCTTGTCTGCGCGGCGCTGCTCGGGGTTGCCGGGGGCCGGACCGGCCGCCGCGCGGCCATCCAGGGGCTGGCTTCGCTCGGCGTCACGGCAGCCGTGGTCAACATCGCGGTCAAGCCGCTCGCGCGGCGGCGACGCCCGGACCGTCTGGCGGGCGAGGTCCCACTCGCGCGCCACGTGCGGATGCCGAGCTCGCGCTCTTTCCCGTCCGGGCACTCCGCCGCAGCCTTTGCGTTCGCTACGGGCGTCGGCAACGTCTCGCCGGCGGCCGCCGTCCCGCTGCGAGCGCTCGCCGCCCTGGTCGGCTACTCGCGCGTCCACACGGGCGTGCACTACCCGGGCGACGTGCTGGCGGGCGCGCTGATCGGCACGGCACTGGCGCAGCTCACGACACACATACACGCGCGCGCGTCCGGCGCTGGCGCGGCCGAAAGAGGTGGGCTCCTGTGAAACGACGACTGACGGCTGTCATTGCTCTGGTGGCGATAGTGGCGACGATCGCGCTCGCTGTCGCGGTGGTCGTGAGTGAGTTCCCGCGTGGCCTGGGCCTGCTGGCCTGCGTGCTGGTCGCCGGCGCGGCGGCCTGGTACGGCGCGCTGCGCCGAGGGCCCGCGCGCGTGGCCGGCCTGGCCGTCGCGGCGCTGGCGCTCGCGGGTGCAGTGGTGCTGCTGCTCGCTGACGACTCGTCGTTGGACGAGGTGCTGGTCGTGGTCGGGCTGCTGATCTCGCTGGCGGCGTCTCGTGCCGTTGTCGGCATGCACGTGGACCTCCCTGACGCGTCCGCGCCGGAGCATCCGGTGCTCTTCTTCAATCCCAAGTCGGGCGGCGGCAAGGCGGAGCGCTTCAAGCTTGCCGACGAGGCGCGCGCACGCGGGATCGAGCCGATCGAGCTCGGACCGCCGTGGGACCTCGAGGCGCTCGTCCGCGGGGCACTTGATCGCGGCGCCGACGCGCTCGCGATGGCCGGCGGCGACGGATCGCAGGCGATCGTCGCGGCGATCGCGGCCGAGCGCGGGCTGCCGTACGCCTGCATACCCGCCGGCACCCGGAACCACTTCGCGCTCGACCTCGGCGTCGACCGCGACGATGTCGTCGGCGCCCTCGACGCGTTCGTCGACGGCGGCGAGCGAACCGTCGACTTGGCCGAGGTCAACGGGCGCGTGTTCGTAAACAACGTCTCGCTCGGGCTCTACGCCGAGGCCGTCCAGCGCGAGGGCTACCGCGACGCGAAGATACGCACGCTGCTCGACACCGTGCCCGACATGCTCGGCCCCGGCGGCAGCGAGCTCGACCTGCGCTGGACCGGTCCCGACGGGCACCAGCACCACGCCGGTGTAATGGTGCTCGTCTCCAACAACAAATACCGGCTCGGCCGCGCCGTCGGCTCGGGCACGCGGCCGCGGATCGACGACGGCCTGCTCGGGATCACGGTCGTCGGCGAACCCTCAGGGCGCAGCGAAAGCGGACGCTTGTTGCAGCGGCCGCTCCGCGAGTGGTCGGCGCCGGGCTTCGAGGTCGACGCAGACCGCCCCGTACCGGCCGGCATCGACGGCGAGGCGCTGATGCTCGACCCGCCGCTGCACTTTCACATCCGGCCCGCAGTCCTGCGCGTGCGCGTCGCGCGCAAGCACCCGGGCGCATCACCCTCGGCCCAGGCGCCCGAGGGGCTCCGAGCCGGCTTGGTCGAGCTGGCGCGAATCGCCTTCGGCCGCGACCAGAAACCCGCAACGTCAACCCCAAGGAGGGCCGAATGGACCTGGGCCGTCGTCGTCGCCGACACTCCCGTCCTGCTCTCCGAGGCAGGCGACGCCCATCCCCCCTAGGCGACGACGAACGTGTAGTCGCGCTCGATCCGCCCGTCCGCGGCGAGGACGAGGAAGATGAGCCCGACTGCGAACAACTCGCCGTCCTTGGCGACCGCCTCCCAGTGAAACTCGACGACGTCGCCGAGTCGTTCGGCGTCGTCGCGCCCTCGGAAGCTGAGCCCTTCGGAGCCGACCCAGTGCTCGTACGCGCTCGCCGCGCGAGCCTCTATCTCCTCGTGTCCCCGTGCCTCGAGGATCGCCGTCATGGCGAGCCCGGGTCGCGCCGCGATCGCGCGGATCTCCTGCGGCGGCTGGAGGATATGCCTCCCGTCCTCCGTCCAGAGCTCGGCGATCGTCCGCCGGCGCCGGTCGGCATCGGGCTCGTTCCAGAGCGCGAGGTACTTCTCGGCCAACTCGGCCGCGCTCCGGGATGAGATTTCGACGAAAGCCTGTGTCTCGGTCATCGGTCACCTCCGTTGATCGTCTGGTTGCTTCGCCTTCAACGGTCCCGGAGGAAAGGCCGCGCGTCGATTACCTCCCGTGTAACGCCGGCCGGCGTTACACGCTGGGTAATGGAACGGGATCGGGCGCCCCGGTAACTTCAATCGGGTGGTCGTCCGGACCGAGCAGGAGCCCCAGACCGCGGGCGAGCTGATCCGCTTCTGGCGCACGCGACGCGGCCTCAGCCAGCTCGAGCTGTCCCTGGACGCGAATGTCTCGACCAAGCACCTGAGCTTCGTCGAGACCGGCCGGTCCAGCCCGAGTCGCCAGCTCCTCGTCCACCTCGCCCAGCACCTCGATCTGCCGATCACCGAGCGCAATCGACTGCTGCTCGCGGGCGGCTTTGCGCCTCCCTATCTGGAGCTGCCCTACGACGGGGAGGTGATGCAGCCGCTTCGGGAGTCGCTCGAGCGGCTGCTCGAGGCGCACGAGCCGAACCCGGCTTTGATCGTCGACGGACTCTGGAACCTGATCGAGTCCAATCGAGCCGCGTCGCTTCTCTGGGACGGGGTCGACCCGGAGCTCCTCGAGCCACCGATCAACCTGCTTCGCCTCGGCGTGCACCCCGGCGGCCTGCCGCGGATCTCGTCGATGACCGCCGCCTGCAACGCACCGCTGATTCACCGGCTGAAGCGGAGGAGCCGCGAGGACGCCGATCCCGCCCTCGCCAAGCTCATCGAGGAGGTTGAGTCCTACCTCCCCGGCGAGCCGCCGACGAGCCCCGCCACCCAGCCGGTGGTCTCGCTCAGGCTGCGGACCCCTCTCGGCGAGGTCGAGCTGTTCACGGTCATCGCCACCCTCGGAGCCCCGCTCGACGTCACGGCCGCGAACCTCGCGATCGAGACCTTCCTGCCGATGAACCCCGAGAGCGCAGCGCGGCTCGCCGAGCTCAGCGCGTCCCGATCTGCTTGACACGCACGTGTCGGCAATCGGCCGCCGGCCCCTATGCGGCGCGAACCTCGAACTGGGTGAGCGTTACGGAGCCGAACGACGTGATCAGCGCGACGTCGACGGCGTCGCGGCCACGCCCGACGACAACGCGGCCGACGCGGCGGCGGTTGTTGCGGGCGTCGAAGGTGTGCCACGCGCCGTCCAGGAAGACCTCGAACCAGGCTGCGAAGTCCATCGGCTCGGCGGGCAGCGGGGCGTCAATCTCCGGGATGTACCCGCACACGTAGCGGGCCGGGATGTTCAACGCGCGGCAGAACGTGATCGCCAGGTGCGCGAAGTCGCGGCAGACGCCCTGGCCGGCGCGGTAGGCGTCGACCGCCGTGGTCCATGGGTTCGACGCGCCGGCGACCCACTCGAGGTGACCGTGCACGAAGTCGACGATCGCCTGGACGCGCTCCCAGCCCGGCGCGAGGTCGCCGAAGCGCTGCCACGCCTCGTGGCCAAGCTCGTCGGGCAGGCAGAACCGGCTCGGCATGACGAATGTGATGTGCTCGTCGGGCAGCGCCATGATCGGCGTCTCCGGCGTCCCAGGGGAGATCCGATCGCTCGGCGAAGACAGCACGACCTCGGCTTCGTAGACGATCTGTGACGCGCCTGCGGGGATGGTGACCCGTTCGCAGCGGTTGCCGAACAGGTCGATGTAGCCGTGATGATCGGCGCCAGTCTCCCAGTGTTCGGCCTGCACTCGGAGATCGCGCCCCGATGGCGCGACCTGGAGCACCGCCGAAACGGGCTGCGGCGTCTCGAAACCGAAGGTGCATCCCACGGTAAGGCCCAGCGGCCTGTTGTCGTCGACGGGAACGCAGTACACGCTACCCCCGGCGCGCGAAATCGTCACTTCCTCAGGTCGCGCAAAGCAGCGACTCGAATCGGCGGCGGTTCGCTGCTTCAGCCGAGTCAGTACGTGCGCGGCCGAGCGCGCGACGAGCCGTAAGCGTGCCCGCCGCGCGCGGGCCGGGCCGTGTTCAGGCCGTGGCGCGGAGTTCGACGTATCGGCGGCGCATGGTCACGACTCGTGGCCCTGCTGACCCAGAATGAGGTGCTCGCCGGAGAGAGCGTCGATGATCGTCACGGTGTGCCCGACGGAGCAACGAGAGGCACGGTGACATGCCGCCCTCAGTCCAGGACGGGCCAGCTCACCTCGGTCTGCTCGCCATCGCCGCCCTCGGGCTTGGGCCCGCCGACAGCCACGATCTCGAGGCCCTCGGGACCCGCGGAGAATGCGCGCACGACCTCGGGCGCCACGCGGACCACATCCCATTGGCTCAGCTCCAGGACCTCGTCGTCCACCAGGATCCGGCCCGAGCCCGCGACGACCACGTATGCCTCCTCCTGCTCGCGGTGGCGATGACCGCTGTCCGCCGTGAAGCCCGGCGCGTAGCGCCACAGGCTGACGCCGAGGTCGCGTGAGTCGAGATGCTTGCGGCCGAAGCGGCCCTCGAGGCCGTCGACCCGGCCGGCGACGGTGTCTTCGAGATCGAGCAGGTTTATGTGGCTGAAGCTGGTCATGCCCGGCGAGACTAGACACCCAGGATCCTGGGATTGAGGGACTCGCCCAGCGCGCGCACCATCCCTCGGATGAACCTACGCGCAGGAATCGTCGCAGTGCTGATCGCAATGGCCGTCGCGACCGGAGTCGAGTTCGCCGCCCCCGCGACGGCCGACGCCGGCTCGTGCCGGCCCGACCACAAGCGGAAGGCCGACAACCGCGGGAACCGCTGGTCCACAGGGTGGATATGCGGCAACCGTCGCGGAGCCGCGATCTACGCGGGAGCTGACCAGGTCTTCAGGGTCTCGACGATGCTCAGCAACCCGAGCTGGTTCGTGTGTTACGTGCGTGGGATCTGGCACTCCGGCCAGAACAACGTCTGGTACTACACGAAGGGCGACCGGATGGCGCCCGGCGCCGGCGCCGCGGGAAACTGGGGCTTCATGGCGGCCGCCGACGTGTGGACGAGCCGCGACCCGTGGCCGGGCATCCCGTACTGCTTCCGCTAGATCCTCACTCTTGGTCAACTCCGTCCCCTTCTACTTCGTCGATGTATTCGCCGAGGAGCCGCTGACGGGCAACCCGCTGGCGGTCGTCGCCGACGCCGAGTCGCTCCCCGAAGAGGTGATGCGGCTCGTCGCTCGCGAGTTCAACCAGTCGGAGACGACCTTCGTGCTGCCCGCGCGGCGCGAGGGCGCCACCTGGCGGCTGAGGTCGTTCACGCCGACTGGCGACGAGGTCGTCGGGGCCGGTCACAACGCCCTCGGCGCCTGGTGGTGGCTGGCCGGCGCCGGCAGGGTCGAGCTCGACGGCGACGGCGGCGCGGTCGTGGCCCAGGAGATCGGCGACCGCGTGCTGCCCGTGGAGGTCATCGGCCGGGACGGCACGCCGGTTGCGATCGCGATGCAACAGGCGCCGCCTGAGTTCCTCGCCATCGTCGAGGACCACGGCGAGCTGGCCGCCGCGCTCGGCCTGGAACGCGCAGATCTCGCCGGCGACGCCCAGGTCGTGTCGACCGGCGCAGCGCACCTGCTGGTGCCGGTGCGCGACCGCAGCGTCGTCGAACGCGCCACTCCGGACGCGGCGCGGCTGCGAGCGGCGCTGGCAGGAGCCGGCGGTCAGGGCTGTTACGTCTACTGCCTCGACCCGGTCAGCCCGGCGGCGATCGCGCACGCGCGCTTCTTCAACCCGACGGTCGGCATCTGGGAGGACCCCGCGACCGGCAGCGCCGCCGGCCCGCTCGTCAGCCGGCTGGTGGCGGAGGGCATCGCGCCGTCCGGCACGCCGGTCCTCGTCGAGCAGGGATACGCGATGGGCCGCCCGAGCCACATCCGGGTCGAGGTTGACGGCGACCGGGTCCGGATCAGCGGCGCCGGCGTCGTGGTCGCCGAGGGCACACTGACTGTCTGACGACGTCGCACCCGCGAGGAGGAGGCATCGAGAGATGAACGAGACGGACGAGACCCACCTGCGGCGCGCGATCGCGCTCGCCCAGCTGGCTCGTGACCGGGGAGAGCAGCCCTTCGGGTCGCTGCTCGTCGGGCCGGACGGCGCCGTGCTGGGGGAGGATCACAACACCGTCCTGTCCGACGGCGACGTGACCGCGCACCCGGAGCTCAAGCTCGCCCGCTGGGCGGCGCGGGAGCTCGACGCCGAGACCGCGCGAGGCACGACGCTCTACACGAGCTGCCAACCCTGCGGGATGTGCGCGAATGTGATCGCGCGCGCCGGACTGGGGCGGGTCGTGTTCGCCCTGTCGAGCGAGCAGCTCAGCGCGCTCAAGCCCTCCGGCGCCGTCGCGCCGGACGCGACCGAAGCGGTCTACGACGGGCCCGGGCTCCACGAGGAGGCGCGGATTCCGGTCGCGGGCTACTACGACTGAAAGACCTCGTACCCGGGCGTGAGCGTGTGGCTCGGGTCGTAGCGGCGCTTGGCGCGCGCGAGCGATGGGAAGGCAGGCCCGAAGTGCCGCCGCCAGTCGCTCGGCGAGAGCGGGAAGGCGCTCACCGGGTAGAGAGTGCCGCCGTCGTCCGTGACCCGCCGGTAGGTCGCCCGGTTTGCCTCGACGAGCCTCCTCGCCTCACCGCTGTCGTCGGTCGCCGGGATGCGGATCAGGTTGAACGCCCAGGAGAGCGCGCCGCCGGGCACACGCACGAGCGGCGTGCCGAAGCCGGCACGGCCGATCGGCGACAGCACCACCTGGCCGAAGGGACCGAGGTCGGCGGCAGGGTCGAGGCGGTCGAGCTCCGCGGACACGACGCGCTCGACTCGGGAGTCGCCGACGAAGGTCGTGAGCCACGGGTGCGGGAAGAACCACTGGCCGTTCTCGCGCAGCGCGGCCTCCAACGGCGCCAGCCGCCGCAGGTAGTCGAGGTAGGGCAGGCTCGCCGCCGTGCGTCGCGCCGGGTCGTCGGAGAGCCCGGCGAGCAGCGCGCCGTCATCCGGCGGAGGATCGTCGAAGAAGCGCGCCGCGTCGAGCCGGAAGACGAAGCCGCCGCTGGGCGGCGCGAGGATCGCGCCCTGGACCGCGTCGAACCTGCCGGCGCCGGCCAGCAGGCGCCCGTCGGCCAGCATCGTCGCCAGGTCGGGGTAGAAGAGCTGGAAGCGCCGTACCGAGCGCGGCGCCGCGACGAGTCCGAGCGTCGCGCGGACGATCACCGCGACCTGCCCGAGGCCGGCGCGGACGGCGTCGAAGAGATCTGCGTTGCGGGTGGCCGAGCAGGTGACGAGCTCGCCATCCCCGGTCACGACCTCGAGCTGGAGCACGTGGTCGGTCTGGACGCCGAGGCTCATGCTCGTGCCGCCGACACCGCCGACCGCCAGCGTGCCGCCGACCGACAGCTCCAGGTAGTCCGTCAGGACCGGCGGTGTCTTCCCCCGCGCGAGGGTTCGGGCCAGCAGCTCGCTCCACTTGGCGCCCGCCTCGACGACCACGCGGTCGCCGCGTACCGGACCGATGCTTCGCAGCCGCGACATGTCGGCGACGATCCCGCCGCGCACCTGCGAACGGCCGAAGGTCGAGTGCCCCTGGCCCCGCGCGGCGAACCGGCGCCCGCAGCGGCCGGCCCAGCGGATCGTCGAGGCGACGTCGCCGGCCGTTGCCGCCACGAGCACCCCTTCCGGCCTGCGCGTCACGATGTGGCCGAAGTCGTCCGCGGCGGCCCTTCGGGCGGCGGGGTCGCGGTGCAAGACGCCGTCGAGCTGGGGCGGTCGGCACGGGCGCCCTCCCGCCTGCGCCGGGATGGATCCGCTGGCGAGCGCCACCGCCGCGGTGGCGCTCGCGAGCGCGTCACGTCGGGTGAGACCTTTCGTTGTAATCACGTCGCCTAGCGTGCCGCAGCACAGCGGATCCCCCAATCCCAGGATTCTGGGATGGTTGCGCCGCCGATGAGTGCACCCGACCCGTTCGCCCGGCTCGCCGACAAGGAGCGCGAGCTGCTGCAGCCCGCGCCGCTGCCTGATCGGGTCGAGGCGATGAAGGCCCTGCTGACCGACGAGCGCTTCTCGGATCCGGACTGGATCTACGAGCGCAAGCTCGACGGCATCCGCTGCATCGCGATCAAGGGCGAGCGCAACGTGAGGCTGCTGTCGCGCAACGACCTCAGCCTCAACGGCCGCTTCCCCGAGGTCGTCGAGGCACTCGAGGCCGACGATGCCGAGCGCATCGTGCTCGACGGCGAGGTCGTCGCCTTCGCCGGCTCGCAGACGAGCTTTGCCCGGCTGCAGCAGCGCCACGAGCGCCCGGTGGCCGTCTTCTACTACGTCTTCGACCTGCTGCAGCTCGCGGGGCAGGACGTGACCGCGCTGCCGCTGCGCGCGCGCAAGGCCCTGCTGCGGCGAGCGCTCGGCTTCCACGGCCCGGTGCGGCTGACGCCCCACCGCAACCGCGACGGGGAGCAGCTCTACCGCGAGGCCTGCCGCAAGGGCTGGGAGGGCCTGATAGCCAAGCGCGCCAACTCGCCCTACGTCCACGGGCGCTCGCGCGACTGGCTGAAGTTCAAGTGCTCGGCCGAGCAGGAGCTCGTGATCGGCGGCTACACCGCTCCGCACGGCAGTCGCACGGACCTGGGCGCCCTGCTGCTCGGGCACTACGAGGACAAGCGCCTGCGCTACGCCGGCAAGGTGGGCACCGGCTTCACGAGGGCCACGCTGCACGACCTCGCCGAGCGGCTCGAGCCGCTCCGCCGCGATGACTCCCCGTTCGCCGACGAGATCCGCGAACGCGATGTGACCTGGGTGAAACCAGAGCTCGTGGCCCAGATCGGGTTCAGCGAATGGACCCGCGACGGCCGGCTGCGCCACCCGCGCTTCCTGGGGCTGCGTGACGACAAGCCGGCGCGCGAGGTGGTGCGGGAGCGCCCGAGCACGTAGGGCGTAGCATCGGCGCGGTGGCCGACGTGGATCCGCGAGCCGCCGGGCCGCCGCCCGACCTCGGCGCACGCATTCGGGAAGCGCGCGAGGACGCCGGACTCTCCGTGCGCGGGCTCGCACGTCAGATCGGGGTGTCGGCGAGCCTGCTCTCGCAGGTCGAGCGCGGCCTTGCGCAGCCCTCGGTGGCCACGCTCTGGGCGCTCGTCCGCGAACTCGGGCTTTCGCTCGACGCGCTGTTCGCCGAGCCGAACGGCGCGCCCGCCGCCGGGCGTCCGGCGATCGTCCAGCGCGCCGCCGGGCGGCCCGCGATCGAGCTGGGCGGCGGCGTCGTCTGGGAGCGCCTGACCGCCGCGCCCGACCGCGACGCCGACTTCGCGTTCGTGACCTACCCGCCCGGAGCCGACTCGGGCGCGGACGATCCCCCGACGAGTCATCTGGGCCGCGAGTACGGCTACGTGATCGGCGGGCAGCTGCAGATCGAGGTCGGCGAAGAGGTCGTCGAACTCGGCCCGGGCGACGCCGTCGCCTTCGGCTCGGAGACCCCGCACCGCTTCCGTGCGCTCGGCGACGAGCCGGTCACGGCGGTCTGGCTGAACGTGCGCGCGCGGGTGTAGGCTGCCGCCCATGTTCAATGACATTGAACGCATCGGCTTCGCGGGCCTCGGCGCGATGGGCGCGGGGATCGCGCAGCGCCTCCGCGACGCCGGCCACGACGTGACGGGCTGGAACCGCACGAAGGCGAAGGCCCAGCCGCTGCTCGACGCCGGCATGGGCTGGGCGGAGACGCCGCGCGAGCTCGCCGCACAGTCGGATGTCCTCTTCACGATGCTGACCGACAGCCGGGCGCTCGACGCGACCGCCGGCGGCGACGACGGGATCCTGGCCGGGCTGCGCCCGGGCACGGTCTGGGCTGACCTCAGCACGATCGCTCCCGACGCGAGCGTCGAGCTCGCCGAGCGCGCGCGCGAGCGCGGAGCGTTCTTCCTCGACACCCCCGTGTCGGGCAGCCCCGCCACGCTGGCCGCCGGGCAGATGTCCGTGATGGTCGGCGGCGACCGAGCGGCCTTCGAGCATGTCGAGGAGGTGCTCGGCGCGATCGGCCCGAAGGTCACCTACATCGGCGCGAACGGCCAGGCGATCCTCACCAAGGTCGCCATCAACCTCGCGCTGGTCGTGTCGGTGACCGCCTTCGCGGAGGCGGTGGCACTCGTCGAGAAGGCGGGCGTGAACCGCGAGGCGGTCGTCGACGCCGCGCTCAAGAGCGTGATCGCGTCGCCGGTGCTCGGCTACCGCGCGCCGCTGCTCGTCGACGACACGGACGTGTTCGCGGACGTCGACCTCCAGCAGAAGGACCTCGTGCTGGCGCAGGAGCTCGCCCGCCGGCTGGGCGCGGCCGTGCCGACCTGCGCGGCGACCAGCGAGATGCTGAGCGCCGCCCGCGGCGGCGGGCTGCGCGAGCGCGACTTCATCGTGAGCGTCCACGACGCCTACCGGCGCCTGGCGGGGATGGCCTGATGCAGCCGCCCTACCGCACCCGCATCGAGGACGTCCCGCTCGAGCAGAACCTGCGCGAGGACGAGGGCTGGATCGACATGCAGGTCCAGTTCCTCATCGACGGCCGGGCGGCGAAGTCGAACTGGGCTCGTCGTCGGCCGCACGGTGCTGCCGCCGGGCGCCCGCCACGAGCGCCACCTGCACCCGAACTGCGACGAGTTCCTCGTCGTGATGAGCGGACGCGGCGAGATCTACACGAACGCCGGCCGCGAGCCCTCCGAGGCGGGCGACGTGATCTACACCCCGCGCGGCAACTGGCACGGGTTCGACAACACCTCGGACGAGGACGTCCTCCTCATCTGGGGTTGGAGCGGCGCGGCCTCGCTCGAGGAGGCGGGCTACGCGATCCCCGATCCCGGCGACGAGTTCGACGAGTGAGCGTCGCCGATCCGCGCCTCGAACGCGGCACGCGGGCAATGCTCGCCCGGCGTGCCGAGCGGCTCGGCGCGGGTGAGCGCTCGGTCGGCTGGAAGCTCGGCTTCGGCTCCGCGGCCGCGATCGATGCGCTCGGCACCGACCGGCCGCTGGTGGGCTTCATCACCGACGGCGCGCTGCTGGACGACGGCGCGACCGTCGACGTGGGCAGCTGGATCCAACCGGTGCTCGAGCCCGAGGTCGCGGTGCACCTCTCGGCGGACGTCGACGAGGGAGCCAGCTGGGACGACGTGCACGCCTCGATCGGCGGCCTCTCGGCCGCGATCGAGCTGGCGGACGTCGACTTCGCGTCCACCGATCCGGAGACGATCGTCGCCGGCAACATCTACAGCCGCCATGTCCTGCTCGGCCCGGTCGATACCGGCCGCTCGCGTCCGGACGGCGTCAGCTGCAGGCTGCTGCGCGACGGCGAGCTCATCGCCGAGACCGACACGCCCGAGGAGCTCACCGGCGAGCTCGTCGAGGTCGTGCGCCTCACGGGCGAGCTGCTCGCCGCGTCCGGGGAGCGCCTGCGGGCCGGCGAGCTGGTGATCACGGGCTCCGTCGTGCCACGGCTTGACGTGTCCCCGGGCGAGACGATCGTCGCCGAGCTGCCGCCGCTCGGATCGCTCAGCGTCACGTTCAGCTGATCTGGCAGGGTGCCCGCCGTGCGCTCGAAGCCCGGCCTGGCCTTCTTCGTAGCCGCGGTCCTCGTCGGCGCGGCGCTCGCTCTGTGGACGGGCTTCGGCGACCCTCCGGTGGCGGCGCTGGTGGCCGGGCTGGTGCTGCTTATCGGGCTCCTTGCCGTCGCCGAGCACCGCCATCAGTAGCGGCGACGGCCTCGAGCACCCCCGCCGACTCGTCCACGTGCGGCAGCGCGGCCATCTCGTCGCCGATGGAGCGGGCGGCGGCCGTATAGCGGGGGTCGTCGATCAGATCGTGGAGGGCGCTGCCGAGCCCCGCCAGCGCCGGCGGTCCGCCGTCGAGCAGCACGCCGGCTCCGGTCTCGTCCACGCGCCGCGCGTTCGCGGGCTGGTCCGCAAACAGCGGCAGCAGCGCCATCGGCACGCCCCAGGCAAGCGCCGTGAGGGTCGAGCCCGAGCCGCCGTGGCCGACCATCGCCGCCGCGTGCGGCATCACCGCGGCCTGCGGCACCCAGCGCTCGACATGCGCGTTCGCCGGCAGCTCGCCGAGCTCGGCGGGGTCGGCCTTGTCGCCGATGGTCACGAGCACCCGCAGCTGCTGCTGGGCCAGCGCCGCCAGCGCGGCTCGGTACAGGCCCGGGTAGAACGGCATGGTCGGCACCTCGGTGCCGAACGAGAGGTAGACGAGCGGCGCGTCGGAGCCGTCCCACCAGTCGGGCAGCGGCGCCGCCGGCTCGGGCGCCTCGCGGAAGCGAAACACGGGGCGGGACGGCACGACGTCGTCGAGCGACGCGGGCGCGCGCGTCAGGAGCGGCGCCGCCAGCAGGCGCTCGGCATCCGGATCCGAGTCGAGGCCGAGCCCGATGCGGAGCTCGTCGACCACGGGCGCGGCCGCCCCGATGTAGAGGCGGTCGGTGGCGGCCGCAAGCGACACGCCCACCGTGGCGTGCGGGACGCCGAGCCGCTCCGCGGCGATGGCGCCGGAGAACTCGGCGCTCTCGCGCACGACCAGCTCCGCGCCCCAGCGCTCGATCAGCCCGAGCGTGCCGGGCAGCGCGGCTCGCGCGTGGCAGCCCGCGAAGACCTCGCGCACCACGTGCTCGTCCTGCTTCTCCAGCGGGAGTGAGAACACGGGCCTCCAGGCCGCCTCGAGCTCGTCCTCGGGCGGCTCCGGGAACGGGCTGAACGGCAGGCCGGCGCGCTGCGCCTGCGGCTGCACCTGAGAGGGGCCCGTGACGAGCACCTCGTGGCCTGCGCGCATGCACGCCTGGGCGAACGGGACCAGTGGGTTGAAGTGTCCGGCGCCGCGGGTTGTGCTGAACAGGATGCGCATCAGTGATCCAACGCCGGAAACTGCGCGTTAATCCGCCAAGAGTGACAACGGCTCTGGCGGGGAATGAGACAGTAGTCACGTAAGCGTCATCGATCGCCGATAACGTCATTGCAGGACATGCACAACGCACGGATCGACAGCACGCAGGATCTCGAGGGCCACACGGTCGTCTCGGCCTGCTTCGACCTCAGCGACGAAGAGGTCGCCGCCGCCGTGCACGCCGTCCGCACGATCGCCGGCGAGCGCTATAGGTCGGCGGACCTGTCGGCCGACGACGTCCTCCAGTTCCGCGAGCTCACGGCGATCGCGGATGAGCTCAGCGAGCCGGGCGCCGGCATGCGCGCTGTCGTGCTCTCGCCCGCCCGCCTGGCCATCTTCCGCCACGCCGTCGAGCACTTCGTCGAGACGCGCACCTACGCGGAGTGGCTGCGCGACGAAGATCGCGAGCCGCTCGAGCTACTGCGCGCGATGGGGCCCGGCCTCGAGTTGCTCTGCGAAGAGGCGATTCGCGCCGCGCTCACGCCGCAGGACCGGCGAGCCGGCCGTGCGCACTGAGCAGCGCCAGCAGCTCATCGTGCGGTAGCGCCTCCGCGACGATCCCCTCGCGGCCGACGGTCCGCTCGGCCCGCCACAGCGAGTTCAGGACAGCCTCCTCGGTCGCCTCGACCGCCGCGCTGAAGAGCGCATCGAGGCCCTCTCCCGAGACGAGCGCCGCACGGCGCCGCGGCGTCGTCGCGCGGCGCCCGCGCGCCCGTCGAGAACGCAAGGAAGATCTCACCGCTGCCGTTGTGGGCGACGGAGCCGGTGCGCGCCAGGCCGAGCCCCGCGCGGCGCGCCAGCCGAGCGAGGTCCGCCCCGGCCAGCGGGGCGTCGGTCGCCACGATCACGATGCAGCTGCCTGCAGGCGCCCGCGGTCCGGTCGCGGGACCGGGCAGCAGCGGGCCCACCGGGACGCCGTCCACGCGCAGGTCCTCGCGGCTGCCGAAGTTCGAAAGCAGCAGCACGCCGACGATCGCCCCGCCCTCGGCCACACGGCTCGCCGTCCCGATCCCGCCCTTGTAGCCGAAGGTGACCATGCCGGCGCCCGCGCCGACGGCCCCCTCGTCGATCTCGCCGCCCGCCGTGGCCAGCGCCAGCGCACGGCCGGCGTCCTCGGCCTCCACCTGCACGATGCGCGGGTCGTTCAGCCAGCTGTCGTCGCACTCGGCCACCACGGGAATCACGACGTGCTCGATCCCGATCGCCGGCTCAGCCGCCACAGCCGCCGCGACCGCCCCGTCGAAGATCCGGCCCACGGCCATCGTCGAGGTGAGGTAGATGGGCGTCTCGATCTGGCCGAGCTCCATCACCTGCAGCGCGCCAGTCAGCTCGCCGGCGCCGTTCAGGACCGCCACACCCGCCGGCACCGGCTCCCGCCAGAGCGACTCGGGCGCGCCCGGGGCGATCGCGGTCACGCCGGTCCGCGCGACGCCGCGCCCGGCGGGCGGGTTCGGCTCGTCGCGCACGACCGTGACGTGACCCACACCGACGCCGGCGACGTCCGCAATCGAGTTCGTGGGGCCGGGCTCGAGCCGGCCGATGCGGATGCCGTGCTCGCGCGCGCTGCCGGCCATGCGCGGGACCCTATCCCGCGCGAGCGTCAGCCCGTTACGGAGGGGGCCTGCGCCGGCAGCACCACGATGGTCGCGCGCGCTCGCCGGGTTCGGATCCCCGACCCTCGCACCACCGCGGTGACGGTCACCCGGCGCGCCTCGCTCACTCCAAGCGCCCGCACCCGCAAGCGGAAACGGCGTGTGCGGTTCGCCGGGACTCGCTCGATCTGCCAGCAGGCCTGCCCGTTGCGAAGCCGCGCTCCGCCCCTCTTCGAGATCGTGAGCGCGCCGGGCAGCCGGACGCAGACGCTCACGTCGGTGGCCGGGCGCCCGTTCGTGCGGATCTCGGTGACGACGTTCGTCGGCTCGCCGGGCTCGAGTCGCCGCTCTCCGGTGTCGACGTCGACGTCCACAGTTGCGAGCCGCGGGCGAATGCTGTCCTCGTCGGTGTTGTTCTCCGCGACGGTGTCGTTCGTGCTGGTGCTGACCTCGGCGGAGAGCGTCAAGCGCTCGGCCTCGTGAGGCCGGAGGCGCACTTCGATGGTGCGCCGCTCCCCGGCAGCCCAGATCGCCGAGCGCGCAATTGATGCCCGCACCCCCCGTCTGGCAGCCGGACTGCGCCGCTCGAGCGCCGATCGTGTCGGCGCGAGCGCCGCTGCGCCGCGCGCTCAGGTCAACCGCCGTTGCGGTGATCGGCCCGTTGTTCACCACCTCGATCTCCCACGTGCCCGGCTGCCCCACCGTGTGGGGACCGCGGGGTGCGCGGACGTCCACCGCCACGTCGGCGGTCGGCGGGGGCGGCAACGGGCTCACGGTCACGTCGGCACTGGCCTGATTGTCGGCGGGATCGCCGTCCGCGTCGCCCACCGACGACGCCACCGTGGCTCGGTTCGTCAGGGTTTGGCCGGCCGCGCCCGCCTCCGCCCGTGCGCGGATCTCGAAGCTGCGCTGCTCGCCCTCCGGCAGCGAGTCGACCCGGCACACGACGTCCTGGCCCTCGATCGCGCAACCGGCGGGCGGCGCCAGCGGCGTGAGCCCGGCCGGAAGCGTGTCCCGAGCCACCACGTCCGTGGCCGGCACGTCCCCGTTGTTCGAGACCACGAGCCGGAAGGTCGCCTCAGCGCCGACCGCCACCGGCCCGTCTCCGACTCGGGTCTTCTGGATGGCCGTATCGACCGTGCCCGGCACGAAGGAGACCAGATCGTCGTTGTTGGTGAAGTCAGGCTCGAAGCTGAAGACCCCGGCGAACGGCAGGGTGTTACTCGAAAGCGCGAGGTTGTCCACCTGGGTGCCGGCGCTGTCGGGCGCCAGAGTGCTCTGGATCGTGATCACGCGGTCCTCGCCCGGACCGAGCTGGGGGATGTCGCAGACGACGAACGGGAACGCCGGGTCGGGCGGCACGCCGATGCTCTCCCCGGTCGGGTCGTACCGACAGACGCCGGTCCCGCCGGAGATCGATATCGCCGATCGGGGGCTTCTGCAGCGCGGCCGGCAGGAGGTCCGCCACGACGAAGTCCACCGTTCCGGGCCCGTCGCTGTGGACGGTCAACGTGTAGGTGACCGGGCCTCCCGCCGCCGGTTGCGCGGGCGAGAAAGTCCTTCGTGATCGAGGTTTCCGCCCACGGCACCGTGGAGATCGTGGCCGACGCGCTGTTGTCGTCGGGGTTGATCTCTGTGCCGACCGGGGCGGACACCGTCGCCGTGTTGTTCAGCAGCGCATTGGACGGATAAGTCCTCGAAGCCGGTGCCCGCGCTTGCCTGTACGTCGATCGTGACCGGCGCCTGGCCTGCGGTGATCGTGCCGAGGTTGCAGGTGGTGCCCGAGCACGAGCCCTGCGAGGGCGTGATCGACTCGACGGTCAGGGGCGCCTCGAAGATCTCGGTGAGCTGCACGTTGGCGGCGTCGGCGACGCCGTTGTTGGTCACCTCGATGCGATAGGTGACCGGATCCAGGAAGAAGAGGTAGCCGATCGGGCGTGAAGTTCGGCGTGCTGGTCACGACCTTCTCGACGTGTAGGTCAATCGCCGGCTCGCTCACGGCCCCGCTGTCGGTGAAGGAGTTGTTGTCGGGGTTGCCATCGCTTGGCGCCGTGAGCGTCGCGGTATTGCTGAGCTGCCCGGGCGGCACCGACGTGCCGACGAGCACCGGGATCGAGATCGCCGGGTAGTCGCCGCCGGCGGCGAGCGGGTCGGGGCGCGTGCAGGTGACCGTCGCTCCCGCCGTCGTGCACGTCCAGCCGATACCGGTGGGCGTCCCGTTGAGGCTCAGTCCGGCTTCGATCGTGTCGGTGACCGTCACCGCTCCGGACGTCGGCCCTTCGCCGACGTTGCCGACGGTGATCGTGTACGTACTGGGCAGCCCTGGCTGGAGAGCCGGCGAGTGCGTCTTGCCGACCGTCAGATCGGGCACGAGCACCTGGGTGGTCGCCGGAGCCGTTGCCACCGTGCTCGCGACGCCGGTCGTCGCGGCTCGGAACGACAGGTCCGCGACGTTCTCGATCGTGGCGCCCGACGCCAGGCCCGCGGTGGCGACCGTGACTTGGAAGCTGACCGTCGCGCTCGCGTTCGGAGCAAGCGCGCCACCGGTCGTGGCCGTCGCGCCCGTGCCGAGGCGCACGACCACCCGGCCGCCGGCGAACTCACCGAGGTCGTCACCGGTCGCGTCGGTCACGGGGTTTCCGCCCACGGTGATGCTGCCGGGGACGAACACGGCGCCCTGCGGGATGAGGTCGCTGAAGGTGGTGGCGATCGCACCGTCCTGCCCGGTGTTCTGCACGTTCACCGTGTAGGTCAGCGTGTCGCCAAGGTTCGCAGCGGCGCTGTCGACGGTCTTCGTCGCGGTGATCCGCGGCGCGTACAGATCGGTGGCGAGGGTCACCACACCAGGCTGGTAGGCGTCGCCGCTCGTCGACAGCCTGACCTGCGTGCTCGTCTGGCCGTTGCCGAGCACGTTCGTGGTCCGGAAGAGATCCGCGTCGTAGCCGAGGTTGTTGCGGAAGCTCGGCGTGCGCGAGGTGACCAGCACGCCGGCGTTGGAGATCGTCGAGTTGAAGACGTTCGAATTCGAGGCCGAGGTGGCCGGGGGCCCTGGGTTGACGGCGTTCGACAGCGCGGTGAAGGCACCCGATCCGCCCTGGATCGCCGCGCTGTCGCCGACCGTCCCCAGATCCCCCTCGTAGGCGACCAGCCCGACCGTCGAGGTCACCGGCCCCGATCAGCGGCGTCTGGAAACCGCTCAGCGGGATCGTCACCGTGGCGCTGCTGCCGACGCTTTGCAGCCCGTCGAACACCGACAGGTTGCGGCTCGGCGCGGCCGGATCCCCATAGGCCACCACCAGCGCCCAACCCCCCGAGCCCGAATCGCTGAGCCCAGTGCCGAGCTGAACGTTCGCGGTCCAGTAGCTCCCAGCGCCGGCCGCAGCAACGATCGACGTGACGTTCACGAAGCCCTGATACTGCGTCGACGAATCGTCCACCTGCGACGCCGTCAGCGAGCGATAGCCCGCGTCACCCGGCGCCTTGAACAGCACCGTGTTGCGGGCAGCCGGAGTCGGCGCCGGCGACCCGCCCTGGCCGGCGGCCAAGCGGCCCCCGTAGTACAGCCCCGCGAACAGCACGGTCGCCCCCGACGGCAGCGTCAGGTCCGCCGAGCTCGAGTCGAACGTCGCCGGATCGCCGTCCGCGTCGATCCACGTCACCGTCCGGTCGTTGTTGTTGAGCCCCGAGCCGGTGCCGTTACGGACATTCGCGCACGCCGCCAGCGCGTCCAGACACGACTCGAGCGAGTTCGCCGCGATGGTGATGTCGCCCTGCGTGTTGGTGGCGAAGCGAGAGGAGAAGGCGCGGTCGGCGTGTGCGGCGGCGGGCAGCGAAGAGAAGCGTCGACCAGCATCCCGGCCAGCGCAAGTCCCCGCCGCATGAGACAAACCGTTATACCGGGTTGGGTACTCGCCGCGATTAGGCTGGCGCCGTGGGACTCGGCGCTGCCCGTCGTCTGGAGCGACCTCCATCGCCTGCACGAACCAGGCGGCGAGATCTGGGTGGGCGTGCACACGCCGGGCACTGAACTACCGGAGCGCGCCGAGGCGATCCGTGCGGAGCTCGAGTCGACGCGGGCGCGCACTTCGTCGACGCCGAGCCGCAGGCCGACGACGCGGTGCACGCGGTCCACGACCCGGAGCTCACGGACTACCTCGCGCGCGCGTGGGAGGACTGGGAGGCGGCCGGCCTCCCAGACGACCCGGGCCAGGATCGCGTCGTCCCCTACCTCTTCCCCGACCCGAGCCTCTTCTCGGGCTTTCCGCCGGCCACCGCAACCTCGCCGACGGCGCGCGCCGGCCAGTTCGCGTACGACACGATGACGCTCGTCGGCCCGGGCACCTGGCGGGCCGCGCGGGCGGCGATCGACACGGCGGTGACCGCGGCGGCGCTCGCGGCACGCGGACGCCGGGCCCGCCTACGCCCTCACCCGCCCTCCCGGCCACCACGCCACGCGCTCGGCGTTCGGCGGCTCCTGCTACCTGAACAACTCCGCCGCCGCGGCAGCCCGGCTGCGGCGGGACACGGGCGCGCGCGTGGCGGTGATCGACATCGACGCCCACCACGGCAACGGCACGCAGGCCATCTTCTGGGACGACACCGAGGTGCTCACCGGCTCCGTGCACGTCGACCCCGGTGCGGGCTGGTTCCCGCACTTCCTCGGCTTCGCGGGCGAGAGCGGGCGCGACGGCTCGAACCGCAACGTGCCGCTCGCGCCGGGCGCGGGCGACGACGCCTGGCTCGCGGCCGTGACCGAGCTGGCCGGCTGGGCGCGCGAGCGCGGTGCGGGCGCGCTCGTGGTCGCGCTCGGCGTCGACGCCGCGGCCGGCGACCCGGAGAGCCCGCTGCAGGTGAGCGCGAACGGGTACCGTGCCGCCGGCCGGGCGCTCGGGGAACTTGGCCTCCCGACGGTGGTCGTCCAGGAGGGCGGCTACGACCTGGCGACGATCGGGCGGCTCGTGCGTGAGGCGCTCGAGGGACTCGAGGAGGGGATGCGTGCCTGAGGACAGCTCGATGTGGATCGGCAAGGACGAGCACGAGGGGGTGCTCGCGCAGCCGCGCAAGGACCTGAAGCCGCCGCCGCACTGGCGGCTCGAGGCGGTCGCCTACACGCCGATGCCGCGCACGCTGACGATCGGCGCCGACCGCCGCCGCGCCGTCTTCATCCAGGACGCCGACACCTCCGACGTCTGGCTGCTCGACCTGGAAGCCGGTGCGGCCGCCGGAGCGGCTGACCACCGGCCGCGAGCCGGCGCCCTACTGGGAGGACGTGCCGCCGCGGATCTCCCCCGACGGCTCGACGGTGGCATACGCCGACGAGGGCCACGTGTGGCTCGTGCCCGCCGCCGGCGGGCCGGCGCGCAAGCTCACCGAGGGCTCGAGTCCGGTCTGGATAGACGACGAGCGGCTCGTCATCTCGGTCGAGCGCGACGACGCCTCGAGGCTCGCAGTCGTGTCTGCGGGCGACCCCTGGCCGCGCCGGCTCACCACCGCCCACGAGGGACTCGAGGAGTACGGCGACGAGGACGAGCCGGTCGTGTCGCCGGACGGCACCGAGGTGGCCTACACGTTCACCCCGCGCGCCGACCTCAACCGCAGCGAGATCCGCGTGGCCTCGCTCGAGAGCGGCGCCGTGCGCGCGCTCACCGGCACGCCGCGCATGCACGACCGCGAGCCCGCCTGGGCCCCCGACGGCGCGCGCATCGCCTACACGTCCGAGCGCAGCGGCTTCTACGAGGTCCATCTCGTCGCGAGCGACGGCACGGGCGACCGCCAACTCACGAACGCGCGCGCCGACCACGGCGAGCTCGACTGGCACCCCGACGGCTCGCGCCTGCTCGCGCTGCGCGGCCGCGGCAATCGCTTCGACCTCGTGACCGTCGACGCCGAGTCGGGCGACGCCGAGGTAGTCGCGCCGGGCGGGACCTGGTGCACGCCGTTCTGGACCGCCGCCGGGGACATCCTCGCCGGCTACGAGGACCACGCGACGCCGAGCGAGCTGCGCCGTGTCACGGACGGCGAACCGGCCGTGCTGCACGCGCCGGCGCCGCTGTCGGTGAAGCGCGCGCCGCACGCCGAGCTCGAGGATGTGAGCTTCCCGTCCTTCGACGGCCTCGAGATCCCCGCCTTCCTGATGCGCCCGCGCGACGCGAGCGCGGAGCGGCCGGTGGCGGCGGTGGTCTATCCGCACGGCGGCCCGACCATGCACTACGGCGACGAATGGGACGGGCACGCGCAGTACTTCGTCGATCGCGGCTTCGCGTGGCTCGCGCTCAACTTCCGCGGCTCCACGGGCTACGGCCGTGACTTCGAGCGCAAGAACCACGACGTCTGGGGCGTCGACGACACCAAGGACTGCCTCGCCGCGGCGGACTTCCTGCGCACGCTCGACTGGGTCGACGGCGAGCGGCTCGGCATCTTCGGCGCGAGCTACGGCTCGTACATGGCGCTGCTGTCGGTGACGGACGACCCCGACTACCGCTACAGGTGCGCGGTCGCGAAGTACGGCGACTGCGACATCACGACGTCGTGGGCGCAGGGTGACCGCCTGGGCGTCCAGGACCTCGAGCGCATGATGGGCCCGCCGTCAGCCGCGCGCGAGGCGTACATCGCCGGCTCGGCCTATCACCGGCTCGAGAACGTGCGCGTGCCGGTCCTGATCGCGCACGGCGAGCGCGACGAGCGGGTGAGCCCGAAGCAGTCCGAACAGCTCGCCGAGCGGCTGCGCAAGCTGGGCAAGACCTTCGAGTACGTGACCTATCCGACCGAGGCGCACGGGCTGCTCAGGGCCGGCCCGCAGCTCGACTTCTACAGGCGCCTTGAACGGTTCCTTAACTGGAATCTCATGTAAACCCCTGAGATAGTCGCCATTCTGGGCAGCCACTGAGGGACGAGGGGGACTCGCGTGAGCAAGCTTCGCAAGGCGTTGGCAGGGGTGTTCGCCCTTGCCCTGGTGCTGGCCGGACTGGTCGCGGCCACCGCACAGGGCCAGGACGAGGACGGCGGGGACGACGGCAAGCAGGTCGTCTTCGACGTAGGCGACCCGCAGGGCATCGACAGCATGAGCCCGCTGATCGGCGTCACGGTCGCCGCCTACGAGGCCTGGAACATCCAGTACGCGACGCTCACCGACAAGGCGGCGAAGGACTTCTCGATCATTCCCGGTCTCGCCGAGTCGTGGGAAGGCTCGGAGGACGGGCTCACCTGGACCTACAAGCTGCACCCTGACATGAAGTGGTCGGACGGCAAGCCGCTGACCGCCGAGGACATCGCCTGGACCATCAACACCTCGCGCGAGGAGGAGTGGTTCAACCACTTCGCGGTCACCCAGAACCTGACCGCCAAGGCGATCGACGACACCACAGTCGAGATCAAGTCGAGCGTGCCGGACCCGAAGCTCCCGGTCATGGACGTCTACATCCTGCCCAAGCACATCTGGGGCGAGATGGACGCGGACGCGCGTGCGAAGTACGAGGCGACCGACGGGGTGGGCTCAGGTCCGTTCGTTCTCGAGGAGTTCAAGAAGGGTCAGTTCGCGCGCTTCCGGGCGAACCCCAACTACTGGCAGGGCAAGCCGGCCGTCGACAAGGTCGTCCTGCGCAAGTTCAACAACCCCGACGCGATGGTCGCCGCGCTCAAGACCGGCGAGCTCGACGCCGCCGAGGACATCCCCTCGAGCGGCTTCCACGAGCTCGAGGAGGACCCGAACATCGTCACGGTCGAGGGCAACCAGGGCGCGATGGGCGAGATCGCCATCAACGGCGGCGACGGGCTGAAGAAGCCGCATCCCGCGCTCGCCGACCCGAAGGTGCGCGAGGCAATCGGCCACGCGATCGACAGGGAGACGATCGTGGACCGGGCGCTCGAGGGGCTGGCCACGCCGCAGCAGACGCTGAGCACCTCGCCCGACCCGAAGTGGACGCCCGACCTCGATGACGGCACGCTGCCGAACTTCGACCTCGACCGGGCGAACGCGATCCTCGACGAGGCCGGCTACGAGGACACCGACGGCGACGGCATCCGTGAGATGCCCGACGGCGGCGAGCCGCTCAACTTCCGCTACATGGTCCGCTCGGACAGCGTGAACGCGCAGCCGATCGCGGAGTTCTTCACCGGCTGGCTCAAGGAGATCGGCATCGGCACGACGCGCAAGGTCGTCGACGACAGCCAGCTCACCGAGATCATCGGCAAGGGCGACTACGACATGTTCTTCTGGGGCTGGACGCCGTTCGTCGACCCCGACACGATGCTGTCGTACTTCCAGTGCAACCAGATCGCGAGCGATCCGGAAGACCCGACGAACTACTACAACGACGCGAACTACTGCGACCCGGGCTACGACAAGCTCTACGAGCAGCAGAAGGTCGAGCTCGACGACCAGAAGCGCGTCGAGATCGTCCACGAGATGCTCGAGCGGCAGGCGAAGTGGGGCGTCTACTTCACGCTCTACACGGAGCCCGACACGCAGGCGTACGTCAAGGATCGCTTCGAGGGCTGGGTGAAGCAGCCGGCCGAGACCGGCCCGGTGCTCTACTCGAACAGCTCGCCCACCTACGCACGCCTGAAGCCGGTGTCGGCCACTGCGAGCGGCGGCGATGACGGCGGCGGCAGCGGCGCCATAATCGCGATCGCGGTCGTGGCAGTGCTCGCAGTCGGCCTCGGGGCGTTCCTGCTCGGACGCCGCCGCACGGCTGACGAGCGGGAGTGAGCGCGAGGTACATCCTAAGCAAGGTCCTCGGGTCGCTCGCGACCCTGTTCTTCGTCGTCTGCTTCAACTTCTTCCTGTTCCGGATCGTCTCGAGCAACCCGGTGGACACGCTGTTCCGCGGGCGCAATCTGACGGAGTCGCAGAGGGACGAGCTCACGCACCAGTTCGGCCTCGACAAGTCGACCTGGGGGCAGTTCGTCGACTACCTCCAGCAGACCGCGCAGCTCAACCTGGGGCGCTCGTATCAGACGAACCAGCCCGTCTGGGACGAGATCCTCGACGCGGCCGGGCCGACGATCGCGCTCGTGGGAGTCGCGGCGATCCTGTCGGCCGTCTTCGGCGTGATGCTCGGCATCGCGGCCGCCTGGCGCCGGCGCTCGAAGACCGACTACACGGTCACCGGCTTCACGATGACCACCTACTCGATGCCGGACTTCTGGCTCGGGATGCTGCTGCTCGTCGCGTTCGCCGTCGGGCTCGGCTGGTTCCCGACCGGAGGCATCGAGGACCCGGCGTCCACGGCCACGGGCATCTCCAAGCTCGCCGACCAGGCGCAGCACATGTTCCTGCCCGCGCTCACGCTGACGCTCGCCTACTTAGGCGAGTACGCGATCGTGATGAGATCGTCGCTGCTCGACACGATGCGCGAGGACTACCTCGTGCTCGCGCGGGCCAAGGGGTTACGCGACGTGCTGGTCCGCAACCGCCACGCCGTCCCGAATGCGCTGCTGCCCGTGGTGGCGCTGATGGCGATCAACTTCGGCTTCGTGCTCTCGGGCGCCATCGCGGTCGAGGCGATCTTCTCGTGGCCGGGCCTCGGGCTGGCGAGCTATGAGGCGCTGAAGGGGCCGGACCTGCCGATGCTGCAGGGGATGTTCCTCGTGTTCAGCGCGGCGGTGATCGTCTTCAACCTGATCGCCGACCTGCTCTACGGCTATCTCGACCCGCGGGTGCGAAGGTCATGAACGCGGTCGCGGTCCCCTCGCGTCGGCAGATCACCTGGCAGCGCCGCCGGCGGGCGATGGCGGCCTCGTGGCGCGACTTCCGTGGCCACCGGCCGGGGATGGTCGGCCTCGTGGTCCTCGCGCTGATCGCGCTGATGGCGCTGGCGGCGCCGCTGATCGCCGACGAGTCCGGGCTGCGGGCGATCAACACGACCGAGAACCCGGTCTGGGCGAACCCCTCCGACTTCGGGCCGCTCGGCACCGACAACTTCGGCCGCAGCGTGTGGACGCAGTTCGTCTGGGGCGCGCGCATCAGCCTGATCGTCGGCCTCGCCGCGACGGTGCTCGCGATGGTGATCGGGTCGGTCGTCGGCATCGTCGCCGGCTTCCTCGGCGGCATCGTCGGCTCGATCCTGATGCGGGTGACCGAGTGGTTCCTCGTGATCCCCTTCCTGCCGCTCGCGATCGTGCTGGCAGCGATCCTGGGCCCGTCGATCGAGAACATCATCCTCGTCATCGGGATCACGTCGTGGCCGTCGACGGCGCGTGTGATCTGCGCCCAGGTGCTGACGCTCAGGGAGCGCGACTACGTGGACCGCAGCCGGGCGCTCGGCGCAACCAACTGGCACCTGATGACGCGCCACGTGGTGCCGAACGTCGCGCCACTGATCCTCGCCAACACGACGCTCACCGTGCCGGTCGTGATCCTCTCGGAGGCGACCCTGTCGTTCCTCGGCTTCGGCGACCCGGCGAACATCTCCTGGGGCACGATGCTCGACCAGGCCTTCGAGGCCGGCGCGATCACGAAGCAGGCCTGGTGGTACTTCATCCCGCCCGGGCTCGGCGTCCTGCTCGTCGCCCTGTCGTTCACGCTGATCGGCACCGCGCTCGAGGAGATCCTCGATCCGCGGCTGAAGGAGCGCGGATGAGCAGCGAAGAGCACTTCCTGCGGGTCCGCGACCTGCATGTGACCTACGCGCCGCGTGGCGCGGCGGTGCCGGCGGTGCGCGGCGTCGACCTCGACCTCCACCCAGGCGAGACGCTCGGGCTGGCGGGCGAGTCGGGCTGCGGCAAGTCCTCGATGGCGGCCGCGCTGCTCAGGCTGCTGCCGAAGGGCACGAAGGTGACCGGCGAGGTGCTGCTCGACGGCGAGGACGTGCTGAAGATGAGGCCGGGGCGCCTGCGCGCCGTGCGCTGGACCGATCTCGCGATCGTCTTCCAGGGCGCGCTCCACACGCTCAACCCGGTGCAGCGTGTCGGCGATCAGATCGGCGAGGCCATCCGGCTGCACTCGAAGGACGGGCGCGGCAAGGTGTCGACGCGCGTCGGTGAGCTGCTCGAACTGGTGGGGCTCCCCGCCCGGCGCGCGAGCGCCTATCCACACGAGCTCTCGGGGGGCCAGCGCCAGCGCGTGCTGATCGGGCTCGCGCTCGCCTGCGAGCCGCGCCTGCTCGTCGCCGACGAGCCCACCACCGCGCTCGACGTGATGGTCCAGGCCCAGGTGCTGCGGCTGCTCGAGGACCTCCAGAAGGAGTTCGGCCTGGGGATCATCTTCATCACGCACGACCTGTCGACCCTCGCGGACCTCTCCGACCGGATCGCGGTGATGTACGCGGGCCGGATCGTCGAGCAGGGACCGGCCGAGGAGGTCTTCACCAACGCGGCGCACCCCTACACGCGCGCGCTCGGGGGCGCCTTTCCGATCATCGGCGACCCGGCCTTCCGGATGAACCCGTCCGGCGTGGCCGGTGACCCACCAGACCCGCGCCTGCTGCCGCGCGGTTGTCCGTTCCACCCGCGCTGCGCCTCGGCGATCGACATCTGCCCGTCGACCGAGGTCGAGCTGTGGCCGGCTGGCGAGGGCCGCGAGGCGGCCTGCGTGCACGCGTCCGGCGCGCCGGTGGCGACTACATGAACACGGACGCCCCCCTGCTCGAGGTGAGCGGCCTGCACGTCGGCTACGACGTCAAGGGCGGCGTCGCGCGGGCCGTCGACGGCGTCGACCTCTCGATGAACAGCGGCGAGATCGTCGCGCTCGTGGGCGAGTCGGGCTGCGGCAAGACGACGCTCGCCCGGACGATCATGGGCCTGCGCATCCCGGACCAGGGCGAGATCCGCTTCCGCGGCGAGACGCTCGGCCGCGACAAACGGCGGCTGCGCGAGCACCGCAGGCACGCACAGATGATCTTCCAGGACCCGACGGGCGCGCTGAACGCGCGCCAGACCATCTACGAGGCCGTGGCCGAGGGCCTGCGCATCCAGGGCATCGAGGGCAACGAGGAGCAACTCGTGGCGGACGCGCTGTCACGCGCCGGCCTGCGCCCGCCGGAGAGCTTCTTCACGCGCTACCCGTACGAGGTCTCGGGCGGGCAGCGCCAGCGCGTGATCATCGCCGGCGCGATGGTGCTCAACCCGAGCCTGCTCGTCGCCGACGAGCCGGTCTCCGCTCTCGACGCGTCGGTGCGCGGCGAGATCCTCGCGCTGATGCTGAAGCTGGTGCGCGAGACCGGCGTGGGGATGCTCGTGGTCACGCATGACCTCGGGCTCGCCTGGAACGTCGCGAACCGCGTGGCCGTCATGTACCTCGGCCGCATCATCGAGGAGGGCCCCACCGAGGAGATCCTCATAGCGCCGAAGCACCCCTACACGCGCGCGCTGCTGTCGGTGGTTCCCGAGGTGGAGGAGATGGAGCAGCAGATCCTCACGGGCGAGGCGCCCGACCCGACGCGCATCCCTCCGGGCTGCCGCTTTCACCCGCGCTGCCCGGTCGTGGAGTCGGGCGAGGCGGAGCGGCTCGGCATCCTCGAGCGCTGCCGCAGCGAGGACCCGCTCATGGTTCCCGCGTGTCACGCTGTCGCCCTGCCCGCCGCCTCCGGAGAGCCCGCATGACCGACACCCTTCCCTACAGCTGGTACACCGATCCCGACGTGCTCGCGCGGGAGCGCGCTCGCCTGTTCTCCTCCGCATGGCAGTACGCGGGCCACAGCGGCGAGCTCGCCGAACCGGGCTCCTACCTGACGCTGCACGTCGGCGAGGTGCCGCTGGTGGTCGTCCGCGACCGCGAGGGGACCGGGACGCTGCGCGCCTTCGTCAACGTCTGCCGCCACCGCGGCGCCGAGGTTGTCACCGGCCGCGGCAGCTGCACGACGCTCCAGTGCCACTACCACGCCTGGACCTATGGCCTCGACGGCAAGCTGCGCGCGGCGCCGCGCTCGGAGGCCGACCCCGGCTTCGACAGCGAGGCGCTCGGCCTCAAGCCGGCGCAGGTCGACACATGGGGGCCGCTCGTCTTCGTGAACGCCGACGCGTCGGCGCCGCCGCTCGCCGAGACGCTCGGCGAGCTGCCCGAGATCGTGCGCCGCGCCGGCCTCGACCTCGACGCGCTCGAGTTCCACGAGCGGGTGTCGTTCTCGCTCGACGCCAACTGGAAGATCGCCGTCGAGAACTACCTCGAGTGCTACCACTGCGCCGTCGCGCACCCGAGCTTCAGCGAGGTGATCGACGTGCGCCCGGACCGCTATCTGCTCGAGGGCCATCCGACCTTCGGCAGCCATTACGCGAGCCCGCGCACGCCGTCGACGGCCGGCAACGGGAACGGCGAGGTCGAGGGCCAGTTCCACCTGATCTGGCCGAACATCAAGGTCAACGTGATGCCCGGGCGAGCGAACCTGTCGGTCGGCCCGCTCGTGCCGAACGGGACGGACAGCACCGACGGCTTCCTCGACTACTTCTTCGGGCCCGACTGCGACCCGGACTGGATCGCCGACTACCTGAAGCTCGACTACCAGGTGGGCGACGAGGACCGGGTGCTGGTCGAGTCGGTCCAGCGCGGGATGCGCTCAGGCGCGTTCGAGCGCGGTCGCCTGATGCTCCCGTCGGAGGAGCTGATCGGCGAGTTCCAGCGCTGGGTCGCCGGGAGGCTCGATCAGACGCCGTCGCGCGGGAACGACAGCTCCCACGTGCGCGAGTAGACGAGCTCGTCGCCCTCGTAGGCCTCCAGCCGCTGGCTGACGAGGAACTCGGTGGCCGTCGAGGTCATCCTGTTCTGCGTGTCGACGCGCGCGTGCCAGGAGTCGCGCGCAAGCGTCGAGCTACAGCGTGACTCGACCGTGGCCGAGAGCGGGTCGCCGTCCACGATCCGGTAGCTCGTGACGCTCGTGTCGTCCATCTCGGTGCGCGCCTCGGCGAGCCGCCGGCGGCCGCCCACGTCCCACTCGAACACCGTCTCGTGCACGCCGGTCTCAGGGTCGTGGCGGTTCTCGCGGCTCGTCGGCGCCGGCTCGATCACCTCGACGGCGAGCGGCTCCGCCCACTCCGGCGGGCCGAAGGGCGGCGGCTCGGGCTCGTCGCCGCGCGGGCGCACGGGCAGCCGCAGGCGCCCGTCCAGGATCGTGAGCGTGACCGGCTGCGGTGAGGGCCAGGCCCAGGGCCAGTAGGCGCTCGACAGCGCCACCTGCAAGCGGTGGCCGGCCGGCACGACATGCCCGATCGCGTCGAGCCGCACCGTCACGTCGTAGAGCCGGCCGGGCTGGAGGCGCTCGACCTTGTCGTGACCATCGCGGTGGGTGAGGTTGAGGACCCCGCGGGTGATCAGCAGCGAGGAGCCGTCCGGCGCAACGCTGCAGAGGCGCACCGCGACGAGCGCCTCGGGGCGGTCCGACTCGAACGTCAGCTCGACCTCAGGGAAGCCGAGGATGTCGAACGGCTGCTCGTCGAGCGCCGGGAACGTGAACACCGCCGAGCGCGCGTTCTCCGCTCGCTGATCGGGCGGCCAGTCGCCCTGACCGCCGTCCGCGCACCACGCGCCGGCGTCGGCGCCCGTCGACTCGACGCTGCGTGTGGGTGAGCGGGAAGACGCCCGGCAGGTCGAGCTCGCGCAGCTCGATCTGCCGCGACGGCCACTGCGCCTCCGTAACCCAGTGACCCGGCCGCTCGGCGTAGTGGTCCGCGGGCGGCAGCGCGTCCTGGACCCAGGCGCGCAGGACGGGCTCGTCCATGATGCCGGTGTCGATGCCCTTGAGCCACTGGTCCCACCAGCGCAGGCACTCCTGAAGGAAGCCGATGCTGGGGCCGGGCTCCCCGTCCTGCGGGAAGGCGTGCGACCAGGGGCCGATCAGCCCCTTGCGCGGCCCGGGCAGGCCCGCGACGAGCCGCGGCACCGCGTTCGAGTAGCCGTCCGCCCAGCCGCCGACGGCGTATACGGCGGCCTCGATCTGCGAGTAGTCCTCGCAGACGGAGCCCTGGCGCCAGTAGTCGTCACGGCGCTGATGGCCGAGCCAGGCCTCGATGTAGGAGGGCGTTTCCTCCATGCGCCGGAACCAGGTGTCGCGCCAACCGTCCCCGACGGCAGCAGGGTCGGGGGGCTGAGCGCACAGCGTCAGCATGGTCGCCGCCCAGGGGAGCATGTCCACGCCGAGCACGCAGCCGCCGACGTAGTGCACGTCGTCCGAGTAGCGATCGTCGCTCGCGCACATCGAGATCACGGCCTTCAGTGCCGGCGGCCGGCGCGCGGCCACCTGCAGGCCGTTGAAGCCGCCCCAGGAGATCCCGAACATCCCGACCGTGCCGCTGCACCAGGGCTGCTCGGCGAGCCAGGCGATCACCTCGAGAGCGTCGTCCTGCTCCCGGGGCAGGTACTCGTCGAGCAGGATGCCGTCGGAGTCGCCGGTGCCGCGCAGGTCGACGCGCACGCCCGCGTAGCCGAAGCCGGCGAAGTACGGGTGGTGGTACGAGTCGCGCTTGGCGAAGGCGTCGCCCTTGCGGTACGGGATGTACTCGAGGACCGCGGGAACGGGGTCCTGCTCGGCGTCCTCGGGCAGCCAGATGCGCGCGGCGAGCCGGGTGCCGTCGGACATCGGGATCCAGGCTGTGATCGATGCGCCGGACGGCGCGAGGGAACTCGGTGCGAGCGGGCAAGGCTGTGCGAGTCTACGGCCATGGGCACGCGTCTGACCTACACGAGCGGCGCGCTCGCGGGCGAGACCGACGACGAGTTCGAGGCGAAGCTCGCGGAGGCGCGCGCCGATTCGAGCGAGCCGCTCCCGCACCTGATCGACGGCGAGGACGACGTCGCCGGCGATACCTTCAGCCGCTTCGACCCCGCCGCCGAGGGCGCCGTGGCGAGCCAGGCTCACGACGGGACGCCGCAGATCGTGAGCCGCGCCGTCGCGGCGGCGCACGCCGCCGAGCCGGCCTGGGCGTCCACCTCGTACGGCGAGCGCTGCGAGCACATGCGCGCGGTGGCGCGCGGCATCGGCGAGCGTCATCTCGAGCTGGCCGCGGTCGCGAGCCTCGAGACCGGCAAGACGCGCACCGAGTCGATCCTCGAGGTCCAGGAGGCGGTGGACCTGATCACCACCTACGCCGACCTGATGGAGCAGAACGAGGGCTACGTCAAGCCGCTCCAGAGCTACGTCGAGGGCGAGCGAAACACGGACGTGCTGCTGCCCTACGGCGTCTTCGCGGTGATCTCGCCGTTCAACTTCCCCGTCGCCCTCGCGGTCAACATGCTGAGCGCGGCGCTGATCGCCGGCAACACGGTCGTGCTGAAGCCCTCCGAGGAGGCGCCCTGGTCCGGCGCGATCCTCGGCCAGATCGCGCGCGACGCGGAGCTGCCGCCCGGCGTCCTGAATGTGGTCCACGGCGGCCCGGCGACGGGGCGCGCGCTCGTCGACGGCGGGATCGACGGAGTCGCCTTCACGGGCTCCGCCGAGGTGGGCAGGGCGATCGCCCGCAAGCTCCACGACGGCCCCTTCGCGCGCCCCGCGCTCACGGAGATGGGCGGCAAGAACCCGGCGATCGTCGCCTCGAGCGCCGACCTCCAGAGCGCCGCCGAGGGCGTCGCCCGCTCGGCGTACGGGCTCTCGGGCCAGAAGTGCAGCGCCTGCTCGCGGGCGATCGTGCTCGACGACGTCCACGACGAGTTCGTCGAGCGGCTCGCCGAGTTCAGCGGCGGCCTCAAGCTCGGCGACCCCTCCGAGCGCGACGCCTTCCTCGGCCCCGTCATCAACGAGGTGAGCTCCGCGCGCTTCGAGACCGCCGTCGCCGACGCCGGCCGCGACGGCGAGCTGGCGGCCGGCGGCGGGCGGCCCGAGCGGCCCGGACACTTCGTCGAGCCGACCGTCGTGACCGGGCTGCCGAAGGGCCACCGGCTCGAGCGCGACGAGCTCTTCCTGCCGTTCGTGACCGTCACGCGCGTGAGCTCGTTCGACGAGGCGCTCGCCGAGGCGAACGCCCCCGCCTACGGCCTGACGGCGGGCGTCTTCAGCGAGGATCCCGCCGAGAAGGAGCGCTTCCTGGCGGAGATCGAAGCCGGCGTCGTCTACGTGAACCGGCGCGCGGGCGCCACCACCGGCGCCTGGCCGGGGACGCAGACCTTCGCGGGCTGGAAGTCGAGCGGCACGACCGGCAAGGGCGGGCTCGGCCCCTGGTACCTGCCGCAGTTCATGCGCGAGCAGAGCCGGACGGTCGTGGGCTGAGCGCGGCCGCGAGCTCCGCGAAGACCTCGACGTAGCGGTCCACGGCCGCCTCGTCGTGGGCGACGGTGACGCTCCACTCCTGCTCGCCGGGGGTCACGAACAGGCCGCGGTTGAGCGACCACAGCCAGATGAGCTCGCCGAGCTCGGCGTCGTGGCCCACGGAGCCCTTCGAGCCGAGCGCAACCGCCTCGGCCGGCAGGCCGTGCTCGTCGATCACCGCCTGGCAGCCGGCGCGCATGCGCTCGCCGAGCGCCTCGAGACGCTCGTATGCGGGCGGAGTGAGCACCTCCTCGAGGCTCGCGCGGGCCGCCGCCATCGAGAGCGGGTTGCCGTTGAAGGTGCCGACCTGGTGGACGCGCCCGGTCGCGACGTAGTCCGCCAGATCGGCGGTCATCCCGATTGCTCCCGAGGGCAGGCCGCCGCCGAGCGCCTTGGCGAGCGCCACCATGTCCGGCCTCACGCCGAAGCGCTCGGTGGCACCGCCCGCCGCGATCGTCAGGCCGGTCTTGACCTCGTCGAAGATCAGGAGCGCCCCGTGCGCGCGAGTGGTCTCGCGGACGGCCTCGAGGTAGCCGGGCGCGGGCGCGACCACCCTGCCCCTCATCATCACCGGCTCGACGATCACGCAGGCGAGGGCTCGGTCGCCGGCGGCGAGCTCGTCGATGCGGCGCTCGAGAGCCGCCGCGTCGTTGAACTCCACGAGGTGCGTCTGCTCGACGGTGGACTGCGGGATCCCCTCTCCCCAGGGCAGCGCGCGTGGTCGTGCGCACGCTCACCATCACCGGGTCGTGGTGGCCGTGGTAGGCGCCGAAGACCTTCGCGATGTCCTCGCGGCCTGTGTACGCGCGGGCGATGCGGATCGCGTCCATGGTCGACTCGGTCCCCGAGTTGGTGAAGCGCCAGCTCGGCAGGCCGAAGCGGCGCGCGAGCTCCTCGGACACCGCCACCACCTCCTCCGTCGGCGCCCCGAAGTGAGTGCCGAGGGCGAGACGGCGCTCGACGGCTGCTCCGATGGCGGGGTGCGCGTGGCCCTGCACCATCGCGCTGAAGCCGTTGTGGAAGTCGATGTACTCGTTGCCGTCGGCATCCCACACCCGCGCGCCCTCGCCGCGGGTCACGTAGACGGGCCAGGGCTCACGGCGCTGGAACGAGGAAGCGACCCCGCCCGGGAGCGTTCGCTGCGCGCGCCGGAACAGCGCTTCCGAGCCGGGGGTTCGCTCGCGGAACACGCGCCGCTCCCGCTCGAGGAGCTCGCGCAGGTCGGTCACGCGCTCAGCAGGCTGCGCGGGCGACCGGGCGCGTGCGAGCCGCGGACGCCGACACGCACACCGCGCCGCGCACCCGGACAAGCGCCCCGGCCACGTTGTTGCGGGCGCGCCGCTCCGGCGTCGAGGAGCCGACGACGGCGACGTTGGTCACGAGCCGGCCGGCCGACGGGGTCAGCCGGGTCTCGAAGGTGAAGGTCCTGCTCGCGCCCGCAGCCAGGTCACCCACGCTGCACACCACGGCCTTGCGCTGGAAGACGACGTGACGCCCACAGTCGCTCGCGGCGCGGCCGCGGACAGAGGCGAACGCCTGGCCAAGCTCAGGGGCCTCGCCCAGCACGACGTCCTCGGCCCCCACCGGACCGCGGTTCTCGATCGTCACCGTGTAGGTCACGCGCTCGCCGACGGCGGCCACGGGCCGATCCGCCTGCTTGCTGATGACGATGTCCGGGTCCGGCACGTTCGGGGCGGGGTTTGGGCCCGGGGGACCCGGATCGGGCGGGTCGGGCGGGTCGGGAGGGTCGGGCGGGTCCGGCTTGAAGACGTTGACGAAGCCGCAGCGCTTGACCGGGTTCCGCACGGTCAGCCTGACGATCGCGCGACCCTCGATCGCCGGAAGGACCCTGCCGTCGCATACGACGAGCCCCAGCTGCCAGTCGCCGTCGTCGGCCGCCGGGGCGATCTCCTGGATCACGTAGGTGCCCAGCTCGATGTGCGCCGTGGAATCGCCGCGGGCACGCGCGGGCCGCAGCGCTCGCTTGGTGGTGGCCGACTGGTTGTAGACCGTGGCCTGGTCGCGCAGAGGCGTGATCGCGTAGTCGAAACTGCCGGCGCCGCCGACCGTGGTCTTGTAGATGGAGAGACCTCCGGCGGGTGTGAAGCGGTTGACGAACAGGCAGGCCGAGCCCTCCTCGTCACGGATCCTGACGACCGCGCTGTCGGGGGCCTCTCGACCAGCGCTGCCGAGCTGGCGCCCGCCGCACCAGACCCTGAAGACGTCCCAGCTGCCGCGCCTGCTGTCGGGCAGGTCCTCCACGACGCGATAGAGGCCCGGCGCGAGCTCCAGCGGAGCGGGCTGTGCCAGGACCGGCACGATCCGTCGCCTGGTCTCGGCGCGCGCCCTCTGCTCCTCTCCGCCCCCGACCGGGAAGACGCGGAAGTCGAAGATGCCGATGCCGCCGAGCGTGATCTTGCCGAGGTAGAACTGTCCGGCCGGTACCCGGAACTCGTCCGTGTACGTGCAGGTGACGGTGTCCTCAGCGGCGAGGTAGATAGCCGCTGCGGCCGCCGGTCACCACCTCGGTGCTCGCTCCGGGACTGTCGCAGACCAGGCTCACGAGATTCCATCCCGGGGGGACCAGCTCCTGGACCGTCCAGGGTGTGCCCGAACCCGTCTCCGCGCGGTAGAAGGTCTGGCTCGGGGTGTTGCCGTCCTGGACGTTCAGGTCGAAGCGGCCGTCTTCGTTGAAGGTGAGATTCCCGCGGAACTGGAAGTTCTGGTCGGCGCTGGGCGGATCGTCGACCTCCTTGCGGATGGTGATCGTGCCGCTCGTGGGCGGCGGCGTGACGTAGTAGGCGTAGCAGAAGATGTGCTCGGTGCCGGACGGGTAGCTCATCCACTCGACGTTGTCGCCGTTCAGGTTGTCGATCGCGCAGCGCAGCGCGCCGAAGCCGTACTGGTCCGGGTACTGCTGGTTCAGGATCGGGTCCGTCGTGGTCCCGCCCTGGATCCAGAAGCTGTTATTGCCCCCCGCTCGATCCAGCTGCTCCTGGGTCAGCTCGATCGTGACCGCAGCCTCGATCGTGTCGCCGGTCGGCCTGCCCTCGTAATCGAGCAGCGGCGTCTGCGGCTGCGTCACGACGTCTGTGCCGTAGGGACCGGTGACGATCGAGAGCGAGCCCCACGGGCCGGTCACAGCCTGTGTCTTGTAGCCGGTGCCGAGCGTGAAGCGCCAGTTCGGCAGCGGGCTGCAGTTGGGCTGGTTGTCCGCCTCGATCTTTGGATCGATCGGCTTGCCGGCGGCGTAGGGCGTGTCCTCCCCGAGATCCCTGAGGCTCTCCTGGATGTCGTTGCGCGCCCGGTTGGCGGTGATGTCCGTGTACTCGGGACATTGACGGGCGACGATCGTGACGAAGTGGTCCGTGCCCTGATTGTCGGGCTGGGCCGACGCACCCGGGGCGGCGGCGAGCACTGCCACCAGCACCGCCAGGGAGAAGGTCAGCCGCCGCATCCGGGCGGCATCCTACCCCGCCCTGCAACGGGCAAATCGCCCTGGGCGAGAAACTGCTTCCCGCGCTATACCCCTAGGGGGTATGCTACGCTGACGCCATGGAAGCAGCTCAGCACCATCACCACACGCTCCCGACCAGCGGCCGCGAGCTCGACACGGTCGCCGCGAGCGCGACGCTCCACTGCCTGACCGGCTGCGCGATCGGCGAGGTGCTCGGCGTGCTGATCGGCACCGCGCTCGGCTGGTCGAACTTCGCGACGATCGCGCTCGCGATCGGGCTCGCCTTCCTGTTCGGCTACTCGCTGACGAGCCTGCCGCTGCTGCGGGCCGGGCTCGCGCTGGCCACCGTCATCCCGATCGCCCTGGCCTCGGACACGCTCTCGATCGCGGTCATGGAGGTCGTCGACAACCTGATCATCCTCCTCGTCCCCGGCGCGATGGACGCGGGCCTCGGCGACGTGCTCTTCTGGGGCAGCCTCGCATTCGCCCTCTCAGTCGCGGCGCTCTTCGCCTTCCCGGTCAACCGCTGGCTGCTGAAGCGAGGCAAGGGCCACGCCGCCGTCCACGAGACGGGGATCCACGGCGGACCGCCGATCCCGCTGGTGGCGGCGGTGTTCGCGGCCGCGGCGCTATTCGGCACCGCGGTGATGATCGCCGAGCTCGTCTAGGCGGCCCGCTGTCGATTGAAGGGTTCGTGGGGCCCGACCCCGCGAACTCTTCAATCGATGCGCGACGTTCAGCAGCGTCCGCTCGACGTGGGCCTCCTCGAAGCGGACCTGCGCCTGGGTGAACCGGAGCGGCGTCAGCCCGGCCGCGAGGTGAGCCTGGTCGCGCAGGCGATCGCGCTGCTGTTGCGCCGGGGTCCGGTGATAGCGCAGGCCGTCCGTCTCGACGACGAGCTTCAGGTCGGGCCAGTAGAAGTCGACTTTGAAGCCGTTGACCCTCACTCCGGTTTCGGGCAGACCGAGGCCCACCCTCAGCGCAATCCTCAGGACGCGGCGCTCGAGCTCCGAGTCAGTCAGCCGGAACGTCCGCCGGTCCAGAAGCTCGCGCAGCGCGCGGACGCCCGGCTGCGGGCCGAAGCTCTCGAGCGACTCGCGTAGAGCCTCGGGATCGATCAGGTCGAGCTTGTCGGCCTCGTTGACCGCAGCCTCGAGGGTGCGGCGATGCACACGAGCCGAGAGATCAACGAGCGTGCACGCGATGTCCGTGACCGGGATGCGCTCGTCGGCTGGTGAGATGCTCGGCCAGCACCCTGCTGCGCCGGTGTGCCCGGATGCCCGGCCGGCAACGGACGGATGTGCACCGGAAGCGACACGTGAATGACGCCAGGCGCGTAGGGGATGACGCCCCAGAGCGCAGCGGCGCTCTCGTGGCTCAGCACCGAAGCGGGACCGCACGCAAGCAGGGCCGCCATCCAGCCTCCGTGCCTGCTCAAGTCCGGTCGGCCGACCGCATAGACACCTCGCCAGCGCCATCGATGGAGCCGGCCGTCGGCCAGCCGGTGCCTGATCGCCTCGGCGCCGAGGCCGAGGGCGAGCAATTGAGCACGCGAGATCGCCCAGTGCTGCCGCCAGGCGAGTCTCCCAACCCGCGGCGCCCAGCGATTGAAGGCCTCGGGGGTCCATGACCCCTGCAAGCCTTCAATCAACGCGGATTCGCCCCCGCGGCCAGAAGCCGCCGGAGCGGCTCGGTCTAGGCGAGCCCCTCCAGCTTGTACTCGCGCAGGAAGCCCTCGAAGAGCCGGCGGTGGCCCTCCTCGTCGCGCAGGATGTCGATCACCATGTCCTGCGTCACCGGATCCTTGCCCTCGCAGAAGTCGATGATCCGGTTGTAGTGCTCGATCGCCCCGCTCTCGGCCTCGATCACGCCCTTGATCACGTGGACGATGTCGGTCTGCTCCTCCGGCGGCTGCAGGTAGCTCTGCTCGGCGTTGAAGTCGAGCGAGCCCGGCACCACGCCATAGAGCTCCTTGATCCGCGTCCCGTATTGGCGCGCGTGCCCGAGCTCCTCCTGGATGTCCTCCTCGAGCGACTCGATGATCTCCTGAGCGCGGACGCCGTCCGGATTGATCGAGTTGGCGATGTAGCTCATCACCGTCTCGATCTCCATCCAATACGCCTTCGTCAGCATCCCGATCAGCTCGTCGCGCTCCGCGCGCATGTCGTCGCTGAGGATGCCGTGGCGGGGTGTCGTTTCCGTAGCCATGTCGTGTCCTACCTTTCTCCCAATGTCCTGTTCCTTCATTGTGCCCATCACTGCGCTTGGCACGCCTCCCGATGGCAACTGACACGATCGCTCCGGGCGATGAGCACATCGAGCACATCACCCGTCCGCCGCAGTCGCTCTGGGACCGCATCCTCGCCGAGCCCGACCGCGCGCCCGAGTACATCGCGCTGATCGCGGCGGAGCGCTTCGGCCCGCAGGCGGAGGAGTGGGTGCGGATCGCGGGCCCGGGCCACACGCCAGAGCAGCTCGCCCGGGTGGCCTACCGCAAGCACGTGCGGCTGGCCCGGCTCGAGGGCGGTGCGCTTGGGCTCGGCGGCGTCTTCACGGCCGCGCCCGACATCGTCGCGCTGATCTGGATCCAGAGCCGGATGATCTTCTACATCGCCGCGGCCTACGGCTACGACCCGCGCCACCCGATGCGGCCGGCGGAGTTCCTCGCAATCCAGGGGCTGTACGAGACGCCGGCCGAGGCGCGCGCGGCACTCGACGGCGTGGGCAAGCGGCTCGCGCAGGCGATGGTCGAGAAGGCGATCTCGCATCGCAGCATGGACAGCCTCCACCGGCGCCTTCTCAAGTACCTGTTGAAGCGACTGGCGCGTCGCTACGCCGCCCGCTACATACCGCTGATCGGAGCTCCGCTCGGTGCGCTGCAGAACTCCGGCGCCACGAAGCAGGTGGGCCGGCTCGCGATGGCGTACTACGGCGGCGCCCCGAGTCGCTAGACCGGGATCGCCGCTCCCGTCGTCGGCCGCGAGTCCTCGGAGACGAGGAAGCGCACGACCTTGGCGATGTCGGCCGGCTGGATCCACTTCGAGTGATCGGCGTCGGGCGTCGCCGCGCGATTCGCCGGCGTGTCGATCACGCTCGGCAGGATCGCGTTGCAGCGGATGCCGTCTCCCTTGTACTCGGCGTCGAGCGCGCGGATGAAGGCGAGCACCGCCGTCTTCGCCGTGATGTAGCCGGCGGCACCGGCGAAGGGCTTCCAGATCGACTGCGCCGACACGCCGACGAAGGCGCCACCGCCGCGCTCGATCATGGGCGGCATGGCCGCGCGCGCGAGGTTGAAGGCGGGCGTGAGGTTGAGCTGGAGCACGCGCGCGAACTCCTCCGGCTCGGTCTCGTGGACGCGGCCGCCCATCGCGAAGCCGCCGACGAGGTTCACCACCGCCTCGAGGTCGTCCACCGCCGCGACCGCCTCCATGGCCCCCGCCGGATCGAGCAGGTCGGCGTGGATCAGCGAGGCACGCTCGCCGAACTCCTCCTCCGCACGACGGCGCTCCTCCTCGACCACCCAGGTGACCGAGCAGCCGTAGCCGGAGGCGATCAGCTCGGCCACCACGGCCTGGCCGAGCGCGCCCGTCCCGCCCGCCACGAGCACGCCCATGTCAGGAACCGAGGACGGGGGGCGACTCCATGTCTGTGCAGGCTATCCCGTCCGAGACCCGGTCTACCTTGGCAAACCCGATGGAGCAACCCACGCTGATCCCCTCGAAGTGCTTCGTTCGCGACCTCGCGAACGGCCAGGAGGTGAACTCGATCTTCTTGGTGCGCTCCCACTCGCAGCGTCAGCGCCGCAACGGCGAAACCTTCCTGAAGCTGCAGCTCGGCGACGTCACGGGAAGCGTCGAGGCGGTCGTCTGGGACGAGGTGAACGAGCTCGCTCCGCTCTGCCCGAGCGGCTCCGTGATCCGCGTGCTGGGCCGCTACACGGTCGACGAGCGCTACGGCGCGACGCTCACGGTCAAGCGCCTGCGCGCGCTGCGTCGACGGCGAGTACGACCTCGCCGACCTGAACGAAGCGCCGCCGGTGCCGTATGAGCAGATGGCGCGCGACCTCGCCGAGCTCGTCGGCACGGTCCAGCGCCCGCACCTGCGCGAGCTGCTGCGCCGGCTGCTGCACAGCTCCACCCGCACCGGCGCGATCTATCACGAGGCGCCGGCGGCCAAGTACTACCACCAGGCCTACCGGCACGGGCTGCTCGAGCACTGCCTTTCGGTCGCCCAGGGCGTGAGCGCCCTGGCCGCGACCTTCCCGGGGATCGACCGCGACGTCGCCGTCACCGGAGCGCTGCTGCACGACATCGGCAAGGTCGAGGCGTACGCGTCCACGGGCGGCGCGATCGAGCTCACGGACGAGGGCAAGCTGCTCGGCGAGATCCCGCTCGGCTACTACACCGTGCGCCGCACGATCGAGGACATCGAGGCCTTCCCGAAGGCCGACGCGGACGCCCTGCTCCACATCATCCTGAGCCACCACGGGAAGCTCGAGCACGGCAGCCCCGTCGTGCCGTGCACGCGCGAGGCAACGCTCGTGCACTTCATCGACAACCTGGGCGGCAACCTCGGCAGCTTCGACCGGATCGAGAAGTCGCTCGCCGACGGCGCGCGCTGGTCCGAGTTCGACCGCGGGATCTCGACGGCCGCCTACTTCGGCGGGCGGGCGAGCGAGCGCGAAGCGGCGTAGCCGCGGGGACGGCCGCCCCGCCCTCTCGGACTACGATCCCCGCATGGTCGGCATCGTCCTCGGCGCGGGCGCCTCGAAACGGCTCGGGCGCCCCAAGCAGACGCTTCCGTTCGGGGACACGACGCTGCTCGGTCACGTCCTCCGGGATGTCGAGAGCTCAGCGCTCGAACGGGTGGTGCTCGTGGTCGGCGGCGCGGCCGCGGAGGCGCTCTCCGCCCTCACGCCGCGGCGTGCCGAGGTGGCCCGAAACGACGCCTACGGGAGCGGCTGCGCATCGTCGCTGCTCGCCGGGCTCGATAGCGCGGGCGACGTCGACTCCGTGATGCTGCTGCTCGGCGACATGCCGGGCGTGGGGCCGTCGCTGATCGACGAGGTGGCGAGCGCTTGGAGCGAGCGACGCCCCTGGGCGGCGGTCACGGACTACCGGGGAGAGCTCGGGCACCCGTTCGTCTTCTCCGCGGCGGCGTTCGAAGACCTGCGTGCGCTGCACGGCGACAAGGCGGTCTGGAAGCTCATCGAGCGCCACCCTGAGCGGGTGGAGCGGATCGCCGTCGAGCGCGAGCTGCCGCGCGACGTCGACACCTGGGAGGACTACGAGGCGGCGCTCAGCGCGCTGAGCCGTTCCGGCCGGGCGACCGCCGCCGGCTGAGCTCGACAGGTACTTCGGCTGACACGTTGATCGTGCGGCAGCGGCCGCAGCGGATCCGAACCCTCTTGCCCATGTGCTCGGGATCCATCCCCGTCGCGAGCACGTTGCCGCACTCGACGCACAGGTAGTCGTTCGCGCCGTTGCCGCGGAAGACGGGACGGCCGGCGTCCTCCTGGACGGCGGTACCGCCGTCGTAGGGAACCTCTCCCTCCCTGATCCGTCTCATCGTCTTGCGGGGCATCAGATCTTGTCGAGCTTGCTCGCGAAGTCCTTGATCATCGCGTCGAGGACGCTCTGGACGACGCCCTCGCCCATCGAGGCGGCCTTGCCGCTGATCTGAGCGGCTGTATGGATGTTCCCGCCGCCGTCGGAGAGCGCGAAGACGACGTTGGCATTGGCGTAGCCCTGCCCGCCCGCCTCCCTCGACTTGACCTCCATGACCGCGCGGTGGGCGCTCGGCATCCTTCTCGACCACCTCGACGGTGCCGGTGAACTTCATCGACATCGCGCCCATCTTCACCACGATCTCCGCCTTGACGGCGTCCGGGCTCGTCCGCTCGATGACCCTGCCTCCCTCGACGCACGGCACCAGGCGCTCGAGGTCGAGAATCGCGTCCCAGGTCTCCTCGATGGGCTTGCCGCTGGTGAACGGATGGTCGAGCTCAACCACGTCGTTTGCTCCTCCTTGTTCGTGGATCTAGAGTCCGGTGGATGCCGATCGATGCCGGAACGCACAGGTTGGGCCCCGACAATGCCACCCTGACCGTCGAGACAAAGCGCAAGGGCGCGGCGTCCAAGGCCGGGCACGACCTCGTGATCGAGGTGACCTCCTGGGAAGCCGAGCTCGACGTGGCGAAGGACCCGGCGATCACCCTCAGGGCAGACGGCGGATCGCTGCGGGTGCGCGAGGGAAGCGGCGGGGTCATGACGCTCGGCGAAGACGAGAAGGCCGGCATCGAGCAGACGATCGACGAAGAGGTGCTGAAGGGAGCTTCCATCGAGTTCCGCTCGAGCGCCCTCGAGCTGGACCAGGACGGCACGAATGCGACCGTCCATGGGGAGCTCGAGCTGGCGGGCACGCGCCGCCCGATCTCCTTCGAGCTGAGTAGCGAGGACGGGCGCCTGACCGGGCGGGCCACGCTCAGGCAGAGCGACTGGGGCATCAAGCCGTACACGGCTCTCTTCGGGACGCTGAAGGTCGCCGACGAGGTCGAGATCGGCATCGACGCCGGGCTCTAGTCCCTATAGACGGTCTGAGCATCGAGCCCGCCCTCGACGCCCGGCGGCAGCGCGCCGGTGCCGTGCGCGTACAGGGCGAGGTCGGCGATCGTCTGGAACTCCGGCGAGTCCCCGCCTGTCGTGAACGCCCCGCCCGACCACGTGAGGCTCTCGGGCTCCGTTCCGAGCGCCACCCCCGCGAGCAGCTGCGCCTTCGCGCGGATCTTGCCGCTGGCGCTGGCGACCGCGGCCGAGGTACCCGCCGACGGGCTCGTGTTGAAGCCGTGGCCCTCGCCGAAGCGGTTCGTGTCTGCGGGAATGACCTTCACGTCGAGCGGCGGGACCCCGAGCTCGTCCGCCACCAGCTCCGCGTAGCTGCCCTCGTTGCCGTCGGCCTCGGTGGTCAGGCTGAGGACCATCTTGCCGGTCGGGTGCACGCGCAGGAACACCGCTCGGTATGCCTCGTCGGCCACGTATCAACCTCCTGAGTCGGGTTCGTCGATCGAGGGACTCGACTCGCGTTCGAGCCGCTGCCGCTCCTGGTGGGCGGTCAGGGCGTTGTGCTCCTCGAGGTCGCAGAAGCTCGGCTGCGGCCCGCCGAGCGGATGCGGGGGGACCGCCGGGCGCTCGCAGCCCGGATAGATGCACGTCTTGCCCGCCTCGTCACTCGCCGCCATCGCTCCCCCAGCCGGGCGTCGTCCTGCCGCGGCTCGGCCCATGGCCGCTCGGCATCGCCACCGAGCTGCCCTGAAGCGGGCTGGCGCTCGCCCACGGCTCCTCCTCATCGGGCTCGGCGGCGGGCGCCGGAGGCTCGCAGCGCTCAGCCGCGATCGCCTCCGCGACCTCGCTGAGCGCCTCGAGGCTGTGGCCGCTCACGAGCGCGTCGCAGTACGGCAGCGCGGCCGCCATGCCGCCCGCCTGCGGCGAGAAGCCGGTCGCCGCCACCCTCGGGTTGACCCACACGATCCGGTGGGCGAGGCGCGAGAGCCGCTCCATCTCACGGGCGACGAGCGCGGGATCGCCCCGCTCCCAGCCATCCGACAGGATCACGACCACCGCGCCGCGGGCCATGCCGCGCCTCCCGTGGCGGTCGTTGAACGCCTTGAGCGCGTCGCCGATGCGGGTGCCGCTCGACCAGTCGGGCGCCGTCTCGGCGGCGCGCTGGATCGCGCGCTCGGGGCTGCGCGAGCGCAGCGCCCGGGTCAGCCTCGTCAGGCGGGTGGCGAACACGAACGCCTCGGCGTTCGGCCCGCTGCCGGCGGCGGAGGTCAGGAACTGCAGGTAGGCGCGCGCGTAGGGCTCCATCGAACCGGAGATGTCGCAGAGCATCACCATGCGCCGCGGGACGACCCGCCGCCGGCGCCGGGCGAGCCGGATCGGGTCGCCGGCGGTGCGCAGGCTGCCGCGCAGCGTGCGGCGCATGTCCATGTGCTCGCCGCGGCGCTGACGCTCGGAGCGGCGGGTGCGCCGCCGCGGCGTCGCTATCTCGAGCCGCGTCATCAGGCTGTACAGGCGCGCCAGCTCCCCCGGTTCGAGCGCGTCGAAGCGCTTCTCGCGCAGCACCTCCTCATCGCTGGCCGCCATCGGCACGGGCAGCTCGTCGGCGGTCTCGGCGGACGCACCGGGTGCCGAGCCGCCCGAGGGGGCGCCCGCGGCCCCGGGCTTCCCGGAGTGCTCGGTGGCCGGCCCCTCGTAGGAGTGCTCGGGCGACGGGTCGACGTGATCCGGGTCCGGCTTGGTCGACCGCCCGCCGTCCCCGAACACCTCGACGAACACGGAGTCGAACGCCCTGACCTGACCCGAGTCGGAGACGAGCGCCGCGCGCGCGGTCCAGTAGAGACGCCGCCGGGAGATCGGCCTGACCAGCTCCAGCGAGCGCGCGAAGCGCGCCGCGCGCTCGGTCGTCATCGGCAGGCCGGCGTCGTGGAGACGGCGCGTGAACGCGCCCGCCAGCGCCGGCAGGTCGAGGTGGATCGTCTCCACGCTGAAGGCAGGGCCGCTCACACCAGCTGCTCCAGCCCGGCCGCCCTGACGACCTCCTGGTCCTCGTCGTACTTGAGCACCGAGCCGAGCGTGCGCTCGACCGCTTCGGCGTCGAGCGCCTCGACGCCGAGCAGCTCCAGCGCCGATAGCCAGTCGATCGCCTCGGCCACGCCGGGCGGCTTCTGCACGTCGCTGTCGCGCATCCGCGCCACCGCGGCCGCCACCTGGACCGCCAGCGTCGCGGACGCGCCCTTGACCCGGCGGCGCACGATCTCGACCTCGCGCTCGGGGCTCGGGTAGTCGATCCAGTGGTAGAGACAGCGGCGCTTGACGGCGTCGTGGAGGTCGCGCGTGCGGTTCGAGGTCAGCACGATCGCCGGCGGATGCGTGGCGCGGATCGTGCCGAGCTCGGGGATCGTGACCGCGGCCTCCGCCAGCAGCTCGAGCAAGAAGGCCTCGAAGTCGTCGTCGGCACGGTCGATCTCGTCGATGAGCAGCACCGCCGGCCGCGGACCCGGGTGCTCCAGCGCGCGCAGCAGCGGGCGGCGGATCAGGTAGTCGGGCCCGAACAGGTCCTCCTCGCTCAGCTTCTCGCCGCTCGCTTCCGCGAGCCGGATGCTCAACAGCTGGCGGGGGTAGTTCCACTCGTACAGCGCCTCGGCGGCGTCGATGCCGTCGTAGCACTGAAGGCGGATCAGCGGCGTGTCGAGGACCGCGGCAAGCGCCTTCGCCGCCTCGGTCTTGCCGACGCCGGCCTCGCCCTCGAGCAGCAGTGGCTGCGGGAGCCGAAGGCTGAGGTACATCGACGTGGCGAGCCCCTCGTCGACGAGGTAGTCGACGCCGCCAAGGCGCTGAGCGAGTGTCTCGACGTCGGGTACGAGGTGGCGGATCTCGCCCGCCGCGTCACCCGTCGCTTCGCGCGGGCTCACGCCGCTCCTCGAACTTTCGCCTGCATCCCTCGCAGCAGAAGTAGACGATCTCGCCGCCGTGCTCGCTCGAGGGCGTCTCGGCGGTCACCGCGATCGTCATGCCGCAGACCGGGTCGACCGCGGAGGCCGGCGCGCGGGCCTCCGCGCTGCGGCGCACGGCGATGATCCGCGCGAGGATCGAGAGCGCGATCTCGGGGGCCGTGCGCGCCCCGATGTCGATCCCGGCCGGCGTCTCGACCGCCGCCAGGAGATCGTCGGCGACGCCCTCGGCGCGGAGCTCATCGAGCACCGCCGTGCCGCGCTTTCCGCTCGCCACGAGCCCGACGTAGGGCAGGCCGGCCTCGAGGCCCGCCTGCAGGACCGCAACCTCGTCCTGCCCGTGGGCGGCAACCACGAGCGCCAGATCCGCCGGCGCGGGCGTGAGCACCCCATCCGCGATGTCCTGGGCCGCGACTATCTCGAACCCGAGCTCGGGCCCGAGGGTCCTGAGCGCCGCGGCGACCGGGGAGTTGCCGGCCACGAGCACGCGCGGTGCCGGCAGCACCGGCTCGAGGAAGATCTCCATCGCTCCTCCGGACAGACAGGGGTTCTTGACCGTGACCGCGCCCTCCTCGCGCGAGAGCTCCTGCTCGTCGCCCTCACCGGGAACGATCCGAAGCAGCAGCGGCTCGCCGCTCTCGATCGCGGTCAGCGAGTAGAGGCGGACGCTGTGCTGCGCGCAGACGCCGCCGATGAAGCCCTCGATCGTGCCGTCGGCATGCACGAGGCCGGCGCTGGCGGGCGAGACGCTCGCCGGCCGCTGCACGCGCACCACCGTCGCGATCACGAACGGCGACCGCCTTGCCGCGAGCTCCTGCGCCCGCTCGCGGAGCTCGCCGCTGATCACTGCGGCGGCTCCGGGCGGCCCTGCATCGCGGCCCAGACCCGCGCCGGTGTGCAGGGCATGTCGACGTGCGTGACGCCGTGGGACTCGTTCAGAGCGTCGATCACCGCGTTGACGATCGCGGGCGGCGAGCCGACGTTGGGCGACTCGCCGACGCCCTTCGCGCCGAGCGGGTGGTGCGGGCAGGGGGTGACCGTCTCGCCGAGCTCGAAGTCGGGGCACTCGAGCGCGGTCGGGATCAGGTAGTCCATGAACGACCCGTTCAGGCAGTTGCCCTCCTCGTCGAAGGTGATCACCTCCATCAGGGCGATCCCGATGCCCTCGGCGAGCCCGCCGTGAATCTGGCCGTCGACGATCATCGGGTTGATGCGCACGCCGCAGTCGTCCACCGCGATGAAGCGGCGCACCTTGACCTCGGCGGTGTCGGGGTCGACGTCCACCACGGCGATATAGGCGCCGTAGGGATAGGTGAGGTTGGGCGGGTCGTAGATCACCTGGGCGTCGAGGCCGCCCTCCATCCCCTCGGGCATGGTGTCTCCGCTGTACGCGCGCACCGCGATATCCCCGATCGGCGCGCCCTGCTCGGGGTCGCCCTTGACGTACCAGCGGCCCTTCTCCCAGGCGAGATCCTCGGGCCGCGTCTCGAGCATCGTCGCTGCGATCAGACGCGCCTTGTCGCGCACCTTGCGCGAGACGATCGCCACCGCCGCGCCCGAGACGGGAGTGGAGCGGCTGCCGTAGGTGCCGAGCCCGTACGGCGACTTGTCGGTGTCGCCGTGGCGGACCTGCACGTCCTCGGGCGGGATCCCGAGCTCCTCGGCGACGATCTGCGCGAAGGTCGTCTCGTGGCCCTGGCCCTGGGTCTGCGCGCTGATGCTGACCACCGCCTTGCCGGACGGGTGCACGCGCAGGTCGGCGCCGTCGTTCATCGACAGGCCGAGGATGTCCATGTGCTTGCGCGGCCCGGCGCCGACGCCCTCGGTGAAGAAGGAGACTCCGATCCCCATCAGCTCACCGCGTGCGCGCTTCTCGGCCTGCTCGCGTCGCAGGTCGTCGTAGCCGGCGATGTCCATCGCGACCTTCATCGTCTCGGCGTAGTTGCCCGAGTCGTAGGTCCAGCCCGTCGTCGTCTCGTACGGGAACTGGTCCGGGCCGATGAAGCTCCCCATCCTCAGCTCGATCGGGTCGACCTTCATCTCGAGCGCGAGCGCGTCGACCATGCGCTCGACGAGGTAGACGGCCTCGGTGATCCGGAACGAGCAGCGATACGCCACCCCGCCGGGCGCCTTGTTCGAGTAGACCGCCTTGACCTTCACGTGCGACGCCTCGAGCTCGTACGAGCCGCAGCAGATGTGGAAGAAGCCGGCGGGGAACTTGGTCGGCTGCGCGGTGCTGTCGAAGGCGCCGTGGTCGGCGATCGCGTCGACGCGCAGGCCCGTGATCTTGCCGTCCTTCGAGCACATCTCGGCGTGCATCAGGTAATCGCGCGCGAAGCCCGTTGACATCAGGTTCTCCGAGCGGTCCTCGACCCACTTGACCGGCGCCCCGGCGACGATCGAGCCGGCGATCGCGCACACGTAGCCCGGGTACACCGGCACCTTGTTGCCGAAGCCGCCGCCGATGTCGTTGCACATGATCCGGATCATGTGCTCCGCGAGCCCGGCCACCTGTGCGTACACGGTGCGGTGGGCGTGCGGCGCCTGGTTGCCGTTGTAGAGGTCGAGCTGCCCCGTCTCCGGATTGAAGTCCGCGATCATCCCGCACGTCTCGAGCGGCGCGGGGTGGCAGCGCGGGTAGATGATGTCCCGCGCCACGATCGTGTCGGCCTCCGCGAAGGCGCGCTCCGTGGCCTCCTCGTCGCCGGCCTCCCACGTCGGGCTCGCGAGGTTGTCCGTCTGGCCCGTCTTGTCGTCGCGGATGAGCGGCGCGTCGTCGTCGAGCGCCTTGCGGGCGTTCACGATCGCCGGCAGGGGCTCGTACTCGACGTCGATCAACTCGAGCGCGTCGCGCGCGATGTAGGGATCGGTCGCGATCACGAACGCGACCTCCTGACCCTGGAAGCGGACCTTGTCGCCCGCGAGCACCGCCTGGGTGTCGTACGAGATCGTCGGCATCCATGCCAGCCCGAGCGTCTCGAGGTCCTTGGCCGTCACGACGGCGGCCACGCCGGGATGGGCGAGCGCCCGGGAGGTGTCGATCGAGAGGATGCGCGCGTGCGCGTACGGGCTGCGCAGGATCGCGCCGTGCACCATTCCCGGCAGCCTGATGTCGTCGAGGTAGTTGCCCTTGCCGCGGATGAAGCGCTCGTCCTCCTTGCGCTTCAGGCGCCCGAAGCCGATCGGGCGCTCGGCCGTCGCGGTCGGGAGGTTCTCGACTGTGGCCATCCTCACGCCTCCTGTTTCATCTGAGCTTCGTGCTCGGCCGCCCACTGAACGGCCGCGACGATGTTCTTGTACCCCGTACAGCGGCAGATCGCCCCCGAGATCGCGGTGCGGATCTCGGCCTCGGTCGGGTTCGGGTTCTCGTCGAGCAGCGCTCGGCTCGTCATCAGCATCCCCGGCGTGCAGAACCCGCACTGCAGCGCATGCTTCTCGTGAAATCCCTGCTGCACCGGGTCCATCGCGCCGTCGGCATCGAGCGATTCGACGGTGGAGATCTCGTGGCCCTCGCACATGGCGGCGAGCGTCGTGCACGACTTGACCGGCCGCCCGTCCATCAGCACCACGCAGGCGCCGCAGTTGGACGTGTCGCAGCCCCAGTGTGTGCCGGTCAGCCCGGCGTCACGGATGAAGTGGACGAGCAGCTGGCGCGGCTCGACGTCCCGGGAGACCGGCTCGCCGTTGATCGTGATCGTCACCTGCATGGTCAGGCCTCCACGTTCTGCGCGCGGGCCGCGGCTCTCCGCAGGGCGCGTTTGGTGAGCACACCGGCGAGGTGGCGCTTGTAGTCGACCGGGCCGCGGCCGTCCGCAACGGGGGAGCAGTCCTCGGAGCCGATCGCGCCCGCCTGCTCGAAGAGCTCGTCCGTCGGCGATTGGCCGCGCAGCAGCTCCTCGGCACGGCTGAGGTGGACGGTCGTCGGACCCACCGCGCTCAGCGCCAGGCCGGCGCCGGCAATCACGTCCCCGTCCATCCAGACCGAGGCGGACGCCGCCGCGATCGCCCAGTCGCCCGCCCGCCGCTCGACCTTCTCGTGAGCGCTGCCGGCGTTCGGGCGCACCGGCAGCCGCACCTCGGTCAGGAGCTCGCCGTCGCCGACCGCGGTCATGAACGGGCCGATGTGGAACTCATCCATGCCGACGACGCGCTCTCCGCCCGGGCCGCGGATCACAACCGTTGCGCCCAGCGCCGAGCAGACCGCGGACAGGTCCTCGGCCGCATCGGCCTGGCAGAGGGAGCCGCCGATGGTGCCGCGATTGCGGACGACCGGGTCCGCGATCACCCGCTCGGCATCGCGAAAGACGGGGAAACGCTCGGCCAGCAGCTCGGACCGCTCGAGCTCGAAGTGCCGCGCGAGCGCGCCGATCCGCACCTCGTCGCCCACCTCGCGAATGTAGGCGAGCTCGTGCAGGTCGTTGATGTCGATCAGGTGCTCTGGGTTCGCGAGGCGCAGCTTCATCATCGGCAGCAGGCTGTGACCGCCGGCGATGACGCGCGCCTCGGGCCCGAGCCGCTGCAGCGAGGCGATCGCGCCCTCCACGCTGGTGGCACGCTCGTACTCGAATGCGGCGGGAGTCTGCAAGAGGTCTCTCCTGTGTTACGTGTTGGAGGGGTCTTCCGGATCGGCCGAATCGACGTCGACCTGACGGGGCGCGGCCGCGGCATCCTTGAGGTCGGGCTCTACGCCCTCCGGAGGCTCGGCGCCTCCATCGGAGGTCGCGTCCGCCTCGTCCCCGCCGCCAGGGTCGATGCCGCGCTCCGTTGCCGGCTCGTCGGATCCGGTCGTCTCCCCGAGGACGGAGCTGCCGAGCTCCCGGTCCTCAGCGAGCATCTCGCGCGGCGCGTCAGAGCCTCCGAGCTCGGCGGGCACGACGCCCTCCGCGGCTGTCTCCGCCCACGGGCCCTTCTCCCGCGCCTCGGCGTCGTCCGGTGTCGTCCCGCCGCGCTGCTCGCTCGGCGGGTATTGCACCGGCGCGCCCGTGCCGATGACCGGCGACCTCGGCAGCCTCTCCGGGCGGCTCTGGCGGACCTCGGGGTAGAGGGCGCGCGCCTCGAGGCTGCCGCCCTCGACGTTCCGCAGCACCGGCCCGCTCGGGCTGGCGACGGCGATCGGGGCCTCGCGGCCGAGCCGCGCGAGCGTCAGCGTGCCCTTCGTGTAGACCTCCGAGATCCGCGGCGCCTCGATCGTCTTGCTGTCCGGGAAGTTCCGCAGTCCCGCCGCGGCGGCGCCCGGATATAGCCCGTCCACCAGCCCGACGGCGTCGACCAGCCCCGCCTTCTTCACCAGCAGGCCCTCGAGGAGGTCGACCCCCGCGTCCAGGTTCCCGTTGATGTCGGAGACGATCCCGTTGACCGGCGCGCTCTTCTCGACGATCTCTCCGACGCCTGCGATCGCCTCGTCGAGGCCCGCGGTGATCTGCCTGAGCGCGACGATCGTCGAGACCAGGTAGTAGACGAGCGCCAGCACGATCAGCACGACCGCGACGATCAGGACCACGCCTGCCGCGGGCATCGCTAGCGCTCCTCGGCGTCGTCGACGATCACGTCGAGCGAGCCCCCGTAGTTCGCGACCACCTCGACGGTCTGGCGCACCTGGTCCTGCGTCGTCAGGAGCAGCGGCGCCGCGTCGAGATCCTTGGACCCCGCGTTCGCTGCGGCGGCGATCCGGGTGATGCTCGGCACGATGCTGCGCGCGGCCTTGAGGACCCCGTTCAGCAGATAGACGACAACCGGCGCGATCACGAGCAGCAGGACGGCGTTGCCGATCCACCAGAGCGTCATCGCGGCCTCCTCTCGGCCACGACCGCGGCCTTGGAGGCGATGCCCGGCATCGCGCCGAGGATGACGTCGAACTGGGCGTTGATCGCCTTGACCGCGGGCTCGAGCGGGCGCAGGTGCTCGGACTCGACGGTCTCGAGCGCGTCCGCCAGCGTCGCCAGCCCGCGCGAGGCGGACTCGAGCCGGGTGCGAATCCGGATCAGCGCCGCGGCGAGCACGGCGACCACGACCACGGCGAGCAGCACGCTGAGGAGCACGAGCACGTCGGTGTCGCTCATTCCGTGTACCCGTCGGTCAGCGCGTTCATGTAGCGGTCCTGCACCACCGCTTCCTCCACGATCTGTCCCAGCACCGGCGCCGTGGCCTGGAGCTGGGGAATGTTTGCCGTGTTGCCGGCGACCTTGCCCGCCACGTCGAGGAGGCCGCTCACGGATCTGTCGATGTCGTCGACCGCCCTGACGAGCACGAGCAGGAGGGCGGCGACGACGAGAGCCGCCACGAGGCCGATCCCGAGCGAGACGGCCCAGAGGGTGTTGTTCGACACCGCGACGAGCGTCATTTGCCGACCGCCACCTTTCGCAGCGCGCGCGCCGAGTGCAGGATCCTGACCCCTGAGTCGTTGATCCTCCCCACGCCGTCGAGTCCGTCGGTCTGCTCGCGCACGACCTCGACGCCCTGCACGGCGGTCCGAGCCTGGCCGGCGATCCTTCGCGCCAGGGAGACAATCACGATCACGATGACCGCCGCCACGGCGATCACGACGATGCCGAGCACCAGCCCCAACCACCAGCCCGTGGATGCCGCGATCATGTCGGGCACCTCACACCTCCCCCTCGATACATGAAGCTGCCTTCCTCCCGAAACTGCGAACTGCCCCGAGACTATGGCGGGCGGCGGGACGTTTCAAGGCCGCAAATAGCGGCGTAACGCCGAGATGGGGGGCTGCCCGCGGGGTTTACTGCTTATGCTCGTAGCGCGCCCCGGCGCACCAACTCACCATGGCCAAGGACACCGAGAAGCTCATCCGGCAGCTCAGTCTGATCTCGTTCCTGATGGCGGAGCGCCGGCCCGTATCCGCGCTCGAGATCAAGCAGGACGTCGAGGGCTACTCGCAGATGAACGACGAGGCCTTCGCCCGCCGCTTCTACGCGGACCGCGCCGAGCTCGACTCGCTCGGCATCCACCTCAAGGTCGACAAGCCCGCCGAGGGCTACTACGAGGCGGAGAACTACTCGCTGCCGCCGGAGAACTTCTACCTGCCCGCGATCGAGTTCACCGACCAGGAGCTCGGCGCGCTGCGCACCGCGCTGTCGCTGCTCGATGGCGAGTTCGCCTACGCCGAGCCGCTGCGGCTCGCGCTCCAGCAGCTGTCGTGGGGCAAGCCCTCCCCGCTCGACGCGCCGGAGCAGGGCAGCGTCGCGCTGGCGGTCACCGCTGGTGCCGGCGGTCGCGACCTGTCACAGCGCCTCTCGAAGATCGAGACGGCGATCTTCCGCCGCAAGACGATCCTCTTCGACTACTACACGATCGGCCGCGACGCGGAGGAGAAGCGCAAGGTCGACCCCTACCACCTCCTCTACCGCGGCGGGCAGTTCTACCTGATCGGCTACGCGCACGAGCGTGACGACGTGCGCGTCTTCCGCGTGTCGCGCATCCGCGGCAAGGTCGGCTACTCGTCGAAGGCGGAGCACGACTTCAACCGGCCCGAGGACTTCGACCCGCGCATCTACGCGACCCGCACGGACTGGCAGCTGGGCGACACCAAGGGGCGCGCCCGCATCCACCTGTCCAACCGCGTCGACTGGCTCGCGCTGCGCCATTTCGGGCACGCCGGCGAGGTCACGGAGACCGAGGACGGCGTCTTGTTCGAGACCGACTACGCCGACTCGCGCCAGATGGTCGCCTGGGTGCTCGGGCTCGGCGAGCAGGCCCGCATCGAGGGACCGGACGAGCTCGCCGACGAGGCGCGCGAGCGGCTCGAGCTCGTGATCGAGCGCCACGCTCAGCCACTCGAGCCCGCGGCGCCGGCGCGCGCGCGGCGCCAGAGGGAGGCCGACGACGATGACGACGGCCACGAATCGCCGATCAGGCCCGAGCGCTTCGCGCGGCTCGTCACGCTGGCCGGCCTGCTGATCGAGGCGGCGCGCCAGGCGCACAAGCTCGACGTGCGCGAGCTCTGCGCGTCGCTGCAGGTGAGCGAGCAGGAGCTGCGTCAGGACATCGATGTCCTCAACGTCGTGAACTTCGGCGGCGGCTCGTACGTGCTCTACGCCGAGGTGCAGGGCGACCAGATCGAGGTCGACCCGGAGCCCTACGGGGACAACTTCGCGCGCCCGGCGCGGCTGCTGCCGCTCGAGGCGAAGGCGCTCGCCGCGGCGATCGACCTGATCGGCGAGCACCTGCCGGAGGGCTCGCTCGCCTCCGCGCGCCAGAAGATCGTCGACGCGCTCGGCCAGGATCCCGCCGAGGAGGGCCTCCAGATCACGACCGCCAAGGGCGACGACTCCGAGGTCGCGCGCGTTGTGTCGAGCGCGATCACCTCGCAGCGGCTGCTGCGCATCGACTACTACAAGGAGAACGAGGACGAGTTCACCGAGCGGACGATCGAGCCCTACAAGCTCGCCAACGGGCAGGAGGGCTGGTACATCCACTCGTACGACCTCGAGAAGGACGCGTCGCGCTCGTACCGGCTCGATCGCATCCGCGAGGCGACCGTGCTCGACGAGAGCTTCGAGCGGCGCCCGGGGATCGAGCCCGACGTCCACGGCTGGCTCGCCACCGGCGAGGTCCCCTCCTCGCGGACCGCGCGCATCTGGGTTTCACCCGAGCGGGCCCGCTGGGCGCGCGAGGACCGGCGCGTGGTCGAGGAGCTCGAGGACGGCGCCGTGATCGTCGAGCGCACCTACGCCTCACACCAGTGGCTCGCGCGCGAGATCCTCAAGGAGGGCGGCGCCGCCGTGGTGCTGGAGCCGGACGAGGCTCGCCAGGCGGTGCTCGAGGCCGCCGAGACGCTGGCGGGCGCCGTCAAGCGCTGATCCGAGCGCGTCGCGCCGGGTAGCCTGCCGTTCGTGGCCTCCCGCAGGAGCCAGATCGAGATGACGCCTGAGGAGCTGGGCGCGTTCCTCGCCGAGCAGATGGTCATGCAGTGCGCGACGGTCGGGCCGCGCGGCCTCCCGCACATGGTGCCGCTCTGGTACGTCGTCGGTGACGGCGAGTTGCGCGGCTGGACCTACGCGAAGTCGCAGAAGGCGAAGAACCTGGAGCGCGATCCGCGCGCCACGCTCGGAATCGAGGAGGGCGTGCAGTACCAGGATCTGCGCGGGGTGATGTTCGAGTGCGACGTCAAGGTCGAGCGCGAGCCGGAGGTCGTCGAGGGCTTCGGGCTCGAGCTGTTCGAGCGCTACGCGGGCGACCTCGGGCCCGAGATACGCGAGATGGTCGCGAAGCAGGCGCAGAAGCGCGTCGGCCTGACCTTCGTTCCCTACCGAGAGGTGACCTGGGACCACCGGAAATTGGGCGGTACGTACTAGATGAAGGGACTCGATCCTCTCCGGGGGGACAGGAACGCGCCTGCGCCCGCTCACACACACGAGCGCCAAGCAGCTCGTGCCCGTGGCGAACAAGCCCGTGCTCTTCTACGGGATCGAGGCGATGGCGAGCGCCGGGATCAGGGAGGTCGGGATCATCATCGCGCCCGAGACCGGCGGTGAGATCCGCGCTGCGGCCGGCGACGGGTCGCAGTTCGGCGTGTCGATCGAGTACATCGAGCAGGACGCCCCGCTCGGGCTGGCGCACGCGGTGCTGACCGCGGAGCAGTTCCTCGCCGACTCGCCGTTCGTCATGTACCTCGGCGACAACCTGCTGCGCGACGGCATCGTCAAGCTGGTCGAGACCTTCCGCTCGGAGGAGCCCGACGCGCTCATCCTGCTCACGCCCGTGCCGGACCCCGAGCACTACGGCGTGGCCGAGCTGGACGGCGACGGGCGCGTCGCGCGGCTCGTCGAGAAGCCGCCCGAGCCCAAGACCGACCTCGCGCTCGTCGGCGTGTACATGTTCACGCCCGCGATCTTCGGCGCCGCCCGCGCGATCGAGCCGTCGGGACGCGGCGAGCTCGAGATCACAGACGCGATCCAGGAGCTCGTGAACACCGGCCTGCGCGTCGACCCGCACATCGTGCACGGCTGGTGGAAGGACACCGGCCAGGTGCAGGACATGCTCGAGGCCAACCGGCTGATCCTGGACGACCTCGCCGAGCGCGTAGAGGGCGAGCTCATCGAGAGCCGCGTGGAGGGCCGTGTCGTGATCGAGGAAGGCGCTCGGCTCGAGCGCGCGACCGTCCGCGGCCCGGCGATCATCGGCCGCGGGGCGAGGATCACGGACGCCTACATCGGCCCCTACACCGCCATCGGCGAGAACGTGACGATCGAACGCGCCGAGCTCGAGCACTCGATCGTGCTGGGCGGCTCCGAGATCAGCGACCTGGAGTACCGCATCGAGGCGAGCCTGATCGGCAAGCACGTGCGGATCCGGCGCGGCCCGCCGCTGCCGAAGGCCTACCGCTTCGTGGTCGGCGACAACGCGGACGTGCAGATCCTGTGAGGCTGGTGGTGACAGGCGCGGGCGGGATGCTCGGGCAGGACGTGCTGCGCGCCGCCGGCCCGGACGCGGTCGGCCTGACGCGTGCGGAGCTCGACGTGACCGATGGCGACGCCGTGCGCGCGGCCATCGGCCCGGACGACGTCGTCATCAACTGCGCGGCCTGGACTGACGTGGACGGCGCCGAGGAACACCCCGAGGACGCGCTCCGGGTCAACGCGGAGGGCGCCCGCAACGTCGCCGCGGCGGCCGGGGCCGTGATCTACGTGTCGAGCGACTACGTCTTCGATGGGACGAAGGACAGCCCGTACGTCGAGTCGGACCGGCGCAACCCCGTGTCCGCCTACGGGCGCTCGAAGGCGGAGGGTGAGCTCGCGACGCTCGAGGCGAACCCGCGCAGCCACGTCGTGCGCACATCGTGGCTGTTCGGCGTCGGAGGGGGCAACTTCGTCGCCACGATGCTGCGCCTCGGCGCGGAGCGCGACTCGGTGCGGGTCGTCGACGATCAGGTCGGTCAGCCCACCTACACGGGCCACCTCGCGGAGGCGCTCATCCAGATCGCGGACAGCGACGAGTACGGCATCCACCACCGCAGCGCCGGCGGCCAGTGCTCGTGGTACGAGCTGGCGCGCTTCGTGTTCGAGACGGCGGAGGTCGACTGCGAGATCGAGCCCTGCACCACCGCCGAGTTCCCGCGGCCCGCGCAGCGTCCGGCCTACTCCGTGCTCGGGAGCGAGCGCGAGGAGGCGAACCTGCCCGACTGGCAGCGCGGCGTCGACGAGTACCTCGCCGCCCGCGAGGTGCGCGCATGAAGCTGCTCGTGACAGGCGCGGCCGGCTTCATCGGCTCGACCTACGTGCGCCTGATCCAGGACGAGCACGACGTCGTCGTGCTGGACAAGCTGACGTACGCCGGGCGCCGCGAGAACCTGCCCGACGGGGTCGAGCTGGTGGTCGGCTCGATCGAGGACCGGGCGCTCGTCATGGAGCTCGCCGAGGGCGTCGACGCGATCGTGAACTTCGCCGCCGAGTCCCACGTCGACCGCTCGATCGCCGACCAGGACGTCTTCGCGCGCACCCACGTGATCGGGACGAGCGTGCTGCTCGACGCGGCGCGCGAGCGCGGCGTCGGCCGCTACCTGCAGGTCTCGACCGACGAGGTCTACGGGTCGATCCCGGAGGGCTCGTTCACGGAGACCTCGCCGCTCGACCCCTCCTCCCCCTACTCGGCGACCAAGGCGGGCGGCGACCTGCTCGTCTCCGCACACGCGCACACCTACGGGATCGAGGCGGTGATCTGCCGCGGCTCGAACAACTACGGCCCGCGCCAGTACCCGGAGAAGCTGATCCCGCTCTGCATCCTGAACGCGCTCCACGACGACCCGTTGCCCGTCTACGGCGACGGCCGCCAGATCCGCAACTGGCTCTACGTGGAGGACTTCGCGCGCGGAATCCAGACCGTGCTCGAGCGCGGCCGCAGCGGCGAGGCGTACAACGTCGGCGGCCCGGACGAGTGCGAGAACATCGAGGTCGTCCGCCGCATCCTCGAGCTGACCGGCCGCGACGAATCGCTCATCGAGTACGTCAAGGACCGGCCCGGGCACGACCGGCGCTACTCGCTCAGCTCAGACAAGCTGAAGGCCGAGCTCGGCTGGGAGGCGCAGGTCCGCTTCGAGGAAGGTCTCGCCCGCACGGTCGGCTGGTACCGGGACAACGAGGCCTGGTGGGGGCCGATCCGCTCGGGCGAGTACCGCGCTTACTACGAGCAGCACTACGGCAAAGCGCTCGGCTAGAGGCGCGGGCCGAGCACGCAGACACCGAAGCGGCGGCCGGCCGCCGCGACGGCCAGCGCCCCACGCGAGCGGCGCTCCCGGCGGCCGATGCGACCGCGATCGACCCAGCGATCGGTCAGCGGGAGCCTGTCCCCGGGCGCACGCGCGTAGAAGATCAGCTCGAGCGGGGCGCCGGGCCGGGCGCGCCGGCTGACGCGCGCGGGTACGACCCGCACCGCGTCCGAGCCGAGCCTCGGCAGGCGCATCAGGACACGGTGGCCGCGGCGATCGAAGCGAGCCCCACGCGGGAGGCGCAGCGGCCGGACGTACGCCGGCAGCTGCAGCTCGAGGCGCACGTTGCGGGCGACGGGTCCAGAAATCCGTCCCGCGCCGAAGCGAATCCGCAGCCGCTCGCCCGGGCGGGCGACGTCCACCCCGTCGTCGACGGCGCCGACGACCTCGAGCGCGCGGTCCGGACGGCGCGAGCGGGCGGGCCGCCGCACCGGCCCCAGCGCCGCGCGTTCGAGCTCGATCACGTCTATGCCCTTGGCGTGATCGAGCACGTACACGACCTCACCCGCCGGATCGGTCGGCGCGTAGAGCGCTCCCCAGACCATCGCGGTGTCGCTGATGTAGTAGCCGACCTGCGTGATGCGGCGCGGGTCCCGCACGTTCAGGAGGCGAACGCCCTGCTGGAAGAAGCCGGCCGCCACGAGCCCGTCACGGTGATCGAAGTAGTGCGACGAGCACACGATTCCGGCGCGGCCGTCGCGCTCGACCTCGAAGCGGTCCAGCGGCCGGACGCGGGCCCCCGCGCGGATCTCCCAGGTCTGGAAGCTGCCGGCGCCGCGGCAACCGCGCCTCAGATCCTCCTCGGTCACGAGCAGCGTGCTGTCCGAGACGCGCAGCGAGTTGTGATGGATCACGTTGTTCCAGGGCGGGACCGCGCCGCGCCGGTTCGTGCGAAAGCGCAGGCGCGGATGCGCCGGGTCGCGAACGTCGTAGGCGGCGGTGCCGCCCGAGCCGGCAACCCAGGCGAGGCCCGAGCCGTCGACCTGCACGTCGTGCGTGCCGAAGAGCCCGGAGACGGCGTCGACTCGGACCGTACCGGCGAAGCGCGGGTGGCTCGGGTCCCTGAGGTCGACCACCTCGATCCCGTCGGGCGAGCCCGCGAGCCAGGCCCACCGGCAGTCTTGGATGCACGTCGCCGTGTGACCGATGCCGCCCCGTCCGGGAGATGACCCGCCGGTGAACAGGTCGAGCCCGGGCGTCCAGGTCGAGTAGCGCGACAGCACACGCGGGTGGCGCGGCTCACGGACGTCGACGACATGGAGGATGCCGCGGCCGCCGAACGGGTCGTCGCTGATCAGCATGATCCCGTTGCCGACGTCCACGTCCTCGTTCTGCGCGTTGGGCAGCTCGAGGCGGCCGATGCGCGCCGGCGCACGCGGGTCGGTGGTGTCGTAGATCGAGACCCCGGTCAGGCCCGAGACGTAGAGCAGGTTGCCGACCGCGCGCGCCGAGACGATCCCGCGCTCCGGGAGCGTGCGCAGATGGCTGACGCCCGGGGAGACGTCCAGCGCATGGGCCGGCGCGGCCGGCAGCAACCCGGTCACCAGCGCAAGGCCCAGCAGGCGCAGCGACCGCATACGCCGACCGTAGCCCAGCGCTGGGCCGGGCGCTAGCCGCTAGCGCGCTCCATCCCCGATCGCCACCGGCCGCGCCCCGTCCAGCGCGTCGTGGCGAGCACCCGTGCTCCGCAGGGCCTGAGCGTCCACACCGGAGCTGGCCGCCGCGGCGGATCCGGGCAGCTCCTCGCTCTGCGCGAGCGTGATCGTGGCGTGCGCCGCCGCGTCCGCCATCTGCTCGAGCGCGGTGTCGCTCAGGTTCGTGAAGCGGTCGCAGCCCTGGTGGTAGCAGGGGTCAAACGCCCGACCGGCGACTCCTCCGTAGATCGCCGCCTGCTCGGGCGTCTTGATCTCCTCGGCGCCGGTGAAGAGACCGCCGGCCGGGATGCCCGCCGCGATGAACGGCCCGTAGTCGGAGCGGCCGTCGAAGGCGGTCGGCTCCGTCGCCAGGCCCTGATCGGCGAAGTAGTCGAGGAAGAGCTGCTCGATCTCGTCCGAGCCGGCCGGCGCGCCACCTTCCGGCGGAGGCGTGTCGGACGTGTCGCCGTCGTAGACGAAGCGCACGAAGTTCGGCGAGCCGATCATGTCGAAGTTCAGCATCGCCGCGATCTTCGCGCGCTCCTCCGCCGGCAGCGTGGCGACGTAGTGCTCGGAGCCGAGCAGGCCCGACTCCTCGGCGCTGAACCAGACGAAGCGGACCTTGTTCTCCGGGTGCACGAGCCGCAGCTGCTCGGCGATCTCGAGGATGCCCGCCGAGCCCGAGCCGTTGTCGTTGATGCCGTTGCCGGTGCCGACGCTGTCGAGGTGCGCGCCGACGACGATCACCTTGTCGGGGTCGCCCCAGCGCGTCTCCGCGATCACGTTCTGGGTCGGATAGGTACCCGGACGCCAGTCGATCTTGAAGCGCGCGCGCAGGCCGGTGAAGCCGTTGTTCACGCCGTTGGCGAGCGCCGTGGCGGTCGGGACCGAGGCGGCCATGAACGGCGTCTGCAGGCCCGTGACGTCGAACCAGAGCGGGACCTCGCGGCCCGGCTGGCCCTCGTTGAAGAGGATCACGCCGCCCGCGCCCGATTCCTCGGCCAGCTGGAACTTCGTGGCGAACGGGCAGGTTCCCCGCTGGACCAGCGCGATGGCGCCATCGGGCATGCCGTCGTAGTCCGTTGCCTCGCAGCCGCTGGTGTTGCTGTTCGCCGCAGGCGGCGCCGGCAGGTTCAGGTCGATCGCCCACACCTGCGCCGTGAAGTCGGCCGACGTCGAGTTGTACATCGAGCCGAAGTCGCCGCCGAACTGCGCCCCGGCGATCCCCGGGTTGAAGGAGCGCCGCGCGCCGCCGCTCACCACGCGCAGGGCGGGCGGCGTCCAGTCCGCGAGCAGGTCGAGGTCGTAGTCGAACTCCTGGAGCGAGACCCTGTGGCCCGCGAGCCGCGCGGCCGCCGCCACGTATTGCGCCGACCGGTCGTAGCCCTTCGTGCCCGCGAGCCGGTTGCCGCCGGAGAGATCGCCGATCAGCTGCAGGGCAAGCTCATGCTGCTTGATCTTCGCCGCGCTGACCGCGTGGCGCAGCTCGCTGGAGGTGTCGTTGCCGAGGCCCGCGGACGCCGGTGCCGCCGCCACCCCCACTGCAATCAGCACTGCCAGGAAGACGACGAACCTGCGACCTGCATCCATGCGGCGGCTCCTCTGCTCCGATTGGGTGAGGCTCTATCCCCAAACGGAGCAGAGGAGTAAACCTGCCGCTAGGAGGCCGGCGGGATGTTGTTGTTCAGCTGGAAGAAGTTGCCCGGGTCGTACTCCGCCTTGATGGCGGCGAGCCGGACCACGTTGCGCCCGAAGGCGTCGTCGACACCGGCGCTCGGCGCCTCGTCGGCGCGGCCGGTGAAGTTGAGGTAGACGCTTCCGTTGCTGAACGGCTCGAGCTCGCCGAACGCCGAGCGCACCCACTCGATGTTCGCCGCGTCCTCGCCCGGCTCGGTCCACATGCCGTCGATCGAGATCATGTACGGCGCCGAGCGCTCCGCGAACGCGGTCTCCTCCGGGTCGAGGTCGCCGATCGCGCCGCCCATGTGGAACGTGTTGACGAGCGTGAGCGGCGCGGGCCGGTCGAGCGCCCGCCCGGAGATCACGTCGATGGCGTCGTCGCTCAGCTCGGGCAGGTAGGTCGACTTCCAGTAGGCGCGCAGCGCGTTGCGCGGGAACAGCGGGTCGAAGCCCGACTGGACTGCCGTGAACGGCGTCGGCCCGGACATGTCGAAGAGCACCGTCCCGAGCTCACGGAGCGGCTGCATCTCCTTCATGCCCTCCTCGACGTCGCCGGCGTAGACGCCGCCGATGATCGCCACCGGCCGGTCGTGGACCGCCTCGGGCATCTCCGGGTTCGCGGGGAAGGTGATCGTGACGCAGACCGAGGTGACCTCGTTCGGCGCCTGCTCGACGTACGCGCGCCACTTGCGCAGGACGTCGGCGACCTCCTCGAGCGGGTACATGACCGCCGCGAACGCGACGTCCGGCCCGAGCTCCTTCAGGTCGAAGGTGAACGAGCTGACGACGCCGAAGTTGCCGCCGCCGCCGCGCAGCGCCCAGAACAGGTCGGGGTTGGAGTCGGCCGACGCCGTCCGGACCTGGCCGTCGGCGCACACGACCTGCGCCTCGACGAGGCTGTCGCAGGCGAGGCCCCACTTGCGCCGCAGCCAGCCGTAGCCGCCGCCGAGCGTCAGGCCGGCGACGCCGGTGTCGGAGACGACGCCGCTCGGGGCGACGAGGCCGAAGCGCATGGTCTCGCGGTCGACGTCGCCGAGCACGGCGCCGCCCTGGACGTAGGCGCGCTTGCGCTCGGGGTCGACCACGACGCCGCTCATGGGAGCGAGGTCGATGAGCACGCCGCCGTCGATCGACGACAGGCCGGCGATCGAGTGCCCGCCGCCGCGGACCGCGACAGGGAGGCCGTGCTCACGCGCGAAGTTGACCGCCTCGATGACGTCGGCGGTGCCGCTACAGGAAATCGTGACCGCGGGCTGCCCGCGGTGCATCGCGTTGAAGACGGGACGTACGTCCGGGGCGTTTACCTCTCCGCGGACGGTGGCGCGCAGATCATCGAGTGCGCCGTTGAGTGAACCGGCCGGGGCGCCGGTGGTGGTGGCCATGTGTTGGGATCCCCCTTGGGATTGATGACGAACGGTGGACCGTAGATCTGTGACGGCGGTCCTTTGGTGACAGTCGTCACGCAACGTCCCAAGCTGGCGGTAATCGGACGTCGATAGTCTCGATTCGGTGTTCCGCGAGAACTCACCGGCCCTCGAGCTGCGCGGGCTCACCAAGCATTACGACGACGGGACTGTGGCCCTCGAGGACTTCGACCTCGAGATTCCCTCGGGCGCGTTCTTCGGCCTGCTCGGCCCCAACGGCGCCGGCAAGACGACACTGATCAGCGCCGTCTGCAACCTGCTGCGCCTCACCGCCGGTGAGATCCGGGTCTTCGGCGAGCCGCACGACTCGATGGCCGCGCGCCGATGGGTCGGGCTCGCTGAGCAGGACATCAACCTCGACCGCTTCCTCACCGTGCGCGAGACGCTCGTCTATCACGGCGGCTACTTCGGCATGAGCGACCCGGACGAGCGCGCCGACGAGCTGATCGACGCGTTCGGGCTCGAGGCCAAACGCGACACGCGCGCGCCTCGGCTCTCGGGCGGTCAGCGCCGCCGGCTGCTGCTGGCGCGGGCGCTCATGCACCGGCCGCGGCTCGTGATCCTCGACGAGCCCACCGCGAGCGTCGACTTCGAGCTGCGCCAGGAGCTGTGGCGCTACATCCGCGGCCTCCATGCGGAGGGAACCACGATCCTTCTCACGACCCACTACCTCGAGGAGGCGGAGGAGCTCTGCGACGAGATCGCGCTGATCCGCGACGGCCACCTGATCGCACGCGACAGCTCGCTCGCGCTGCGCGAGCACTTCGGCGTCGACCGGCTCCAGGACGTCTACGTGAAGGCGATGGCTTCCTAGATGACCGGCCTCGCCTGGCTCTGCCGGCGCGAGACGCTGCGCGTCTCGAAGCTCTGGACGCAGACCGTGCTCGCGCCGGTGATCTCGTCGATCCTCTTCATCCTCGTGTTCGGGCTCTCGCTCGGTGGGCGGATCGACCACGTGAGCGGCGTCGACTACGAGGTCTTCATCGTGCCCGGGCTGATCACGATGGGAATGGTGCAGGCCGCCTACGCCAACAACGCGTCGTCGGTCTTCCAGGCGCGCTTCGACCGCTACATCAACGACGTCCTGTCGGCGCCGATGCCCACCTGGCAGATGAACGCCGGCTACGTGATCGGCGGCGTGTTCCGCGCGCTCCTGATCGGTGGCTCGCTGCTCGTGCTGGCCGTGCTGCTCGTCGGCCTTCCCGTGGCCAATCCCTTCGCGCTGCTGGCCGCGATCGGCTTCGGCCTGCTGCTGTTCGCCTCGCTCGGCGTCGTCGTGGGGATCTACGCCGACAGCTGGGACTTCACGACCTTCATCAACAACATCGTCATCCTGCCGCTCGTATTCGTCGGCGGGGTGTTCTACTCGGTCGAGGTGCTGCCCTCCCCGTGGGAGGAGCTCTCGCACTTCAACCCCGTCTTCTACCTCGTGAACGCGGTGCGCTTCGGCTTCCTCGGCGAGAGCGACGTCTCGATCTGGCTCTCGCTCGGCGTGACCGCCGCGCTCGCCGTGCCGGTCTTCCTGTGGGCACAGCATCTGTTCGCAAGCGGCAAGCGCTTGAAGCCCTAGAGGCTCGGATCACCACGTGCCGCCTGCTGCCCGCGGCTCGTCGAGTGGCGCGAGCGCGTCGCGCGCGAGAAGCGCGCGGCCTTCGCGGACGAGGAGTACTGGGGGCGGCCGGTGCCCGGCTTCGGCGACCCCGCCGCGCGCGTGCTGGTGCTCGGCCTCGCGCCGGCGGCGCACGGCGGCAACCGGACGGGGCGCGTCTTCACGGGCGACCGCTCCGGCGACTGGCTGTTCGCGTCCATGTACCGGACCGGCTTCGCGAACCAGCCCGAGTCGCACTCGCTCGACGACGGCCTGCGGCTCGACGGCGCCTTCATCGCCGCGGCCGTGCGCTGCGCCCCGCCCGCCAACAAGCCGCTGCCCGCCGAGCGCGACAACTGCCTGCCCTACGCCGCCGAGGAGCTGGAGCTGCTCGAGCCCGCCGTGATCGTCTGCCTCGGGCTGTTCGCCTGGGACGCCGCGTGCACGGCTGCTCGGGCGTGCGCCCGCGGCCGCGCTTCGGCCACGCGGTCGAGTTCCCGGTCGAGGACGGCCCGGTCCTGCTCGGCTGCTACCACCCGAGCCAGCAGAACACCTTCACGGGCAAGCTGACCGAGCCGATGACCGACGCGGTCTTCGCGCGTGCGCGCGAGCTCGCAACGCTTTAACGGAGTAGGGGACGTTCTACCGCAGGCCCCGTTGCGTCAGCCCAGCGGCAATGAGAGCGAGCGGGTGTTGCCAGCCCGGTCGCGCGCCGTCAGCCGCAGCGTGAGCTTGCTGCGCCTGGCCGTCCGGCCCGCCCCCTTCAGGCGGATCCGCAGCCTGCCGGTCCCGGCGCGGCCGATGCTGTCGGTCGCCGTGCCGACCGTCTTACCGCCGAGCCGCACGGACGCGCGCACGAAGCACGCCTCGTTGCACGAGAAGCGCACGCGCAGCACCCCGCGCTTCAGCGCGCCGGCCTTGGCGAGCAGCACAGGCGCGGTGTTGTCGTTGCCGGGCCCGGGGCTGGGCTGCGGCGTCTGAGCGGTGTCGTCCACCACGACCACGCTGGTGGATGACTGCGGCCCGAGGATCGTGTTCGCACTCTCGCCGCTCAGCGTGATCGTGACGTTGCCGGTCGTCGGCACCGCGATGTTCGCCTGGTAGTCGCCGGGCGCGAACGTCAGCATCCCGCCGCCGCCCCCGGAGAGGGAGTACGCCACGGTGGCCGTGCGGTTCGCCGGTCCCGTGCGCGTGACCGGGATCTGCACCTGGCCGCTGCTCTTCCTCACCGCCGTAGCGGACGAGGGGAACTGGAGCACCGAGGCCGGGACCACGGACAGGCTCTCGAGCGGCATGCCGCCGGCGATCGTGCCCACCGGGGTGGCGGCGCCCGTCGACAGGTTGAGCCTGTGCAGCACCGAGCTGCCCGGGCTGCCGGCCAGCTCGAACGAGGCATAGGCCGTGCCGGACGCCTGCGCGATGTCGAGGCCCGCGTTGTCCGTGGTGTCGACGCCGAGCGGGCCGACGTCGATCAGGTTGCCCGTGTTCGGCGACACCGGCGCGCCGCCGACCGAGCCCTGGGTGAACAGGCGGTCGGAGCCCGAGTCGATGTCGTAGAGCGTGGTGCTGGTCGCGCCGTCGAACGAGTTCGTGTAGTCGGCGGCCACGATGCGCGGGTCACCGGGGTTGAGGTTTCCGTCCAGCCCGAGCGAGTTGCCGTTGTTCGGGCTGAAGCGGAAGTTCAGGTTCTCCTCCTCGACGACGCGGATGGCGTCCGCGACGGGGTTGAAGCCGAAGCCGAAGTCGTTGAGGAAGCTGCTGAAGAAGGGGCTGACGAACGGGGTGACGTTGACCGGCGTCGCGTTGAACTGCCCCGCCGCCGCAGCCGGCGTGAGCACGTAGAGCGTGCCACGGGTCGCCTGGGCGTAGAGGCCGCCGCCGCGCGGGCGGTGGTCGAGCCCGATGAGGTTCGTGTCGGGCCCAAGGATGCCCCCGTCGACATTCGGGAAGTTGATCGTCGCCGGCGTGGCCGCGCCCGGGTTGCCCACCGGGAAGGTCACGAGCGTGCTCGGGTTCGCGTTGGTCAGGCCGACCGCAGTCTCCGCGGCGCTCGCTGCGCCCGCCGTAAGTGCGCTGAGCAACCCTGTGACCGTGATCCACGCGGCGGCTCGGCTCGCGCGCTTGCGCGTCATCGTTGCGTCCTTTCGTGATGCCTCCGGGGAGGAGGGACGGGATCCCTTACGGCTGTGGACTGCGCGTCAGTCGCCGCTTCGGTTCACTCCGAAGGCGCCACGATGTCGAGCCCGGTCGCCACCATCGAGCGACCGCCGAGCTCGTACTGCACGTCGACCGAGCCGTTCTTGCCCGAGCAGGTTTCAACCGCGTGATGGGCGGTTGGCGGCCGATGGCTGCGGAGCCTCACGGTCGGAGGTGCACGACGTCCAATCCGTGCTCCGACGCCAGACGGCTAGTGACCAGCGACCTGTGACAGGCGCTCGGCTCGGCCTCGACGCACAAGAGGACGGGGGTCACCGCGTCCGGCAGCGAGGCCAGCAGCACCGACAGGTCGAACGGATCGAGGATCTGCTCGATATAGCCCGCGACGTAGCCCGGATCAAGGCGTTGCCGGGAGCGCTTGCCGACCCCGGCGGCGTCGTCGACCGCGTATTGCAGCTGCCGCAGCTCGGTCGTCGGCGCGAGGTCCCGGACGTGCCGGTACGGAATGCCGGCCGCTCCGAGCGCCCGCTGCAGTCGCTGCGAGTTCGCCCACGCGTACCGGGACCCGCGGACCCCGCGGCGCTGGCGCACGTCGACCACGAACGGGCGCTCGAGCCCGCGCAGCGCCGTCAGGAAGGAGTCGAGATCCCAGTCGTGGACGCCGATGGTCGCGACGCGTGAGGGCACCGGTTCCATGTTGCCAGCACGCAGCACTTCCGCAGCCGTCCGCTCGCGGGCAGTGCCGCGCTAACCGTGCGGCGCAAGAGTGAGCGGCAACGAGGGTTCTGGTGTCTACGGAAGGTCCACGGACTCGCCGAGCCGCCGATAGCCGGCCACCGACGGATGCAGGAGATCGTCCGTCCAGACGTCGCGCATGCGGCCCGGCCGCTGCGGATCCTCGAGCAGCCGGTACCAGGGCAGCACGCGGACGCCCTCCTCGCGCGCGATTCGCGCGACGCGACGGTTGACCTCCCGTATCAGCGGGTCGGCGACCGGATAGCCGCTGTTCCAAGGGAGCAGCTCGACGATCGCCACGCGCAGGCCGAGCCGCTTTCCCTCGCGCACCATGCCGCGCAGGTTGGCCGCGATCGGCGGCGGGCGAGCGCCCGCGTGCCGATGTCGTTGACGCCGCCCTGGATGATCAGCACGTCGGCGCCGTCGGCGCACTCCTCGAGCCGGCGGGCGATCTCGTCGGTCAGCTGCCCCGGCACGCCGCAGTTGCGGAAGTCGGTGTCCCCGAGGGCCCGCTCCGCCCACAGCTCGTACTGGCTGCGCCGGTCGACCTGCGAGCCGATCTCCGCGCGGATGTCCGGGTTCGGGTCCCAGCGCGGGCTGCCGGCGGTGATCGAGTCGCCGAGGGCCGCGACGACGGTGGTGCCGGGCGGCGCGGGTGCGGGAGCCGGCTCGTCATCGCCGCCGCAGGCCGGCACGACGAGGAGCGCCAGCAGCAAAAGGGCTCTGTTCAGGAGAGGGGCGATCGAGGGGATTCTGTTCAGACCGCGTGCTAGGGTGCCTCGCCGCAAGGACCCATAGCCGAGTCCCGGCCCGCCCAGCGGCCCGGGAGCGGGGGAACCAAGTAGTTCGGGGCGAATCGCAGCGATCCGCCGCGTAGCGCCGCTCTTCTGGCGCGAGCCCGACAGCTAACCCCGTAGGCGCTGAGAAGAGAAGGAGCACCTACGCAATGCGAAGGACGTTGCCGCTAGTCGCCGCGACGGCACTGTCCCTAACCCTCGCCGCCGGCGCCCAGGCTGCCGAGTACGGCTCGCGCACCCTCAAGGTGGGCTCGAGCGGGTCCGACGTGCGTGCCCTGCAGCGTTATCTGGACGACACCGGCCACGACACGGACGTCGACGGCCAGTTCGGGCCCGGCACGCGCGGGAGCGTGATGGAGTTCGAGACAGCCGAGGGCCGCCGCGCCAACGGCAAGGCCTCGACCGCCGAGCAGCGCCTGCTGCAGGAGGCCGCGGAGTCCGCCGAGCCGGCGCCCGAGGAGGTGCCGGTCTCAGAGGCGCCGGTCGAGGAGGCCTACATCGGTGACGACGGACTGGCGGTCGCGCCGGCGTCGGCCCCCGAGGAGGTCAAGGCGATCATCGCCGCCGGCAACAAGATCGCGAGCAAGCCCTACAAGTACGGCGGCGGTCACGGCCGCTGGCGCGACAGCGGCTACGACTGCTCGGGATCGGTCAGCTACGTGCTGCACGCGGCCGGACTGCTCGATACCCCGCTCGATTCCAGCGGCTTCATGCGCTGGGGCGAGAGCGGCCGCGGTGAGTGGATCACGATCCGCTCGAACCCCGGCCACGCCTACATGATCGTCGCCGGCCTGCGTTTCGACACGTCGGCCCGGCGGGTAACCGGGAATCGCTGGAGCGAGGAGATGCGCTCCGCGCGCGGGTATGCCGGGAGGCATCCCGAGGGATTCTGAGGAGAGGGGAACCCAGATGGCGCTCTTGGCGCTCTTCGCATTGCTGATTGCCGCGTTGGCCGGCCTGGCAGCGGGGCGCTGGAGGGCCCTGCTGCCGATTGTGCCCGCCGTCCCGCTGTGCGCGGTGCTCGCGGGTCCGCTGGCGGGGGCCGTCGCGGCGCTCGCGGCGCTGGGGATGGGAGCGGGCGTCCGCCTGCACCGCGTGGTGGCGGACGACGCGGCCTAGGGCCGCCTAGCTAGGGCAGCTGCTCCTCGAGCTCCTTGCGGAGCTCCTCCGCCTCCTGCTGGATGTCCTCGCTCTCGGTGCGGGCCCGCTCCTCGAACTCCTCGACCTGGTTGCGCAGCTCCTCCGGCGAGTTGCTCTCATCGAGCTCCTTCTTCAGCTCCTCGCCCTCCTTGCGCAGGTCGTCGGTGGCGGACTCCGCCTCCGTGCGGATCTCGTCGGCGGCCGATTCGGCCTCGTCGCGGATCTGATCGACGTCGTCGTCGCCACAGGCCGCAACGGTCAGTGCGATGGCGGCCGCGGCGAGCCCGGCCGTGAGTCGATTTCGGAGCGCGTCCATGCGCGCAGCGTAGTGGCGCACGCGGCGGGCCGAGGGGGCCCACGCGGTACGCTCAGGGGTCGGCATGGCATCTGACCCTCTCGCAAGCTTCACCCCCCAGGTACGTGAGTGGTTCACACGCTCCTTCGAGCGCCCGACCGAGGCCCAGGCGCAGGCCTGGCCCGCGATCGCGGGGGGCGACAACGTGCTCGTCTCGGCGCCCACCGGCTCTGGCAAGACGCTCGCCGCCTTCCTCTGGGCCCTCGACCGGCTCGTCGCCGAGCCGGGTCGCGGGCGGCTCGTCTACGTCTCGCCGCTGAAGGCGCTCTCCTACGACGTCGAGAAGAACCTGCGCGCCCCGCTGCGGGGCATCGGCGGCGACATCTCGGTGGCGATCCGAACGGGCGACACGCCGCAGAAGGAGCGCGCGGCCATGCTGCGCAAGCCGCCGGACGTGCTGATCACCACGCCCGAATCGCTGTACCTGATGCTCACCTCACGGGCGCGCGAGTTCCTCGCCGAGACGGACTCCGTGATCGTCGACGAGATCCACGCCGTGGCCCGGACGAAGCGCGGCGCCCACCTCGCGCTCACGCTCGAGCGGCTCGAGCGGGTCGCGGGCAGGCCACTGCAGCGCATCGGGCTGTCCGCGACGCAGCGCCCGCTCGAGGAGGTCGGGCGCTTCCTCGTCGGCAGCGGCCGCGAGTGCCGGATCGTCGACGCCGGCGTGCGCAAGCCGCTCGACCTGAAGATCCATGTTCCCGTCGAGAGCATGAGCGAGCCGGACGCCCACGACGTCGGCAACCCGGCGATCGACGGCATGGGAACGGCGGCCGGCGGCGGCGATCTGGTGGGCACCGGCATGGGCGAGCAGCCCGCCACCTCGCGCTCGATCTGGCCGGCGATCTACCCCGAGCTGCTCGACCTGGTGCGGAAGCACCGCTCGACGATCATCTTCGTGAACAGCCGCCGCGGCGCCGAGCGGCTCGCGGTGCGCCTCAACGATCTGGCGGGCGAGCAGGACGGCAAGGACGAGCCGACGTACATCGCCCGGGCGCACCACGGCTCGCTCGCCCGCGAGGAACGAGTGGTCGTCGAGGACCTGCTCAAGTCCGGCGAGCTGCCCTGCCTCGTCGCGACCTCGTCGCTCGAGCTCGGCATCGACATGGGCGCCGTCGACCTCGTGATCCAGGTCGAGTCGCCCAAGTCGGTCACGGCCGGGCTGCAGCGCATCGGCCGCGCCGGCCACGGCGTCGGCGAGGTCTCGCGCGGGCGCATCTTCCCGAAGTTCCGCGCCGACCTGCTCGAGTGCGCCGTGGTCGCGAAGCGCATGCGCGACGGCGACATCGAGCCCACCGTCGTGCCGCGCAACCCGCTCGACGTGCTGGCCCAGCAGGTCGTCGCGATGACCGCCACCGGGGACGAGTGGCGCGTCCCCGAGCTGCACGACACCGTCCGGCGCGCGTACCCGTTCGCGGAGCTGTCGCGCGAGCTGCTCGACAGCGTGCTCGACATGCTCGACGGGCGCTACCCGTCGGAGGAGTTCGCCGAGCTGCGGCCGCGGATCGTCTGGGATCGAGTCGAGGACACGATCCGGGCGCGCCGCGGCGCGCTCCAGCTCGCCGTGACGAACGCCGGCACGATCCCCGACCGCGGCCTCTACGGCGTGCACCTGCCGGACGGCCGGCGCGTCGGCGAGTTCGACGAGGAGATGGTCTACGAGGCGCGCCCGGGTCAGACCTTCCTGCTCGGCGCCTCCACCTGGCGGATCGAGGAGATCACCCGCGACCGCGTGATCGTGACGCCCGCCCCCGGGGCGCCGGGAGCGGTGCCGTTCTGGCGCGGGGACGGGATCGGCCGGCCAAAGGAGCTCGGGGCCGCGATCGGCGCGTTCTCGCGCGAGGCCGTCGAGCTGGAGCCGGCCGAGCTGGCCGAGAGCTACGACCTCGACGAGCGCGCCGCCTCGAACCTGTCCGTCTTCCTGCGCGAGCAGCGTGAGGCCACGCGCGTCGTGCCGAGCGACCGCACGATCGTCGTCGAGCGCTTCCGCGACGAGATCGGTGACTGGCGCCTGTGCGTGCTCTCGCCGTTCGGCGGCCGCGTCCACTCGGCCTGGGCGCTCGCCCTGTCGGCGCGCATCCGCGACGACTTCGGGCTCGAGTCGGACGCGATCTGGTCGGACGACGGGATCGTGATCCACCTGCCCGACTCGGACGAGCCGCCGTCCTCCGACCTGATCATGGTCGAGCCGGATGCGCTCGAGGAGCTGGTCGTGCGGGAGCTGTCGAGCTCGGCCCTGTTCGGCGCGCGCTTCCGCGAGAACGCGGCGCGGGCGCTGCTGCTCCCGCGGGCGCGGCCGGGCAAGCGCACGCCGTTGTGGCAGCAAAGGCTGAAGGCGCAGTCGCTGCTCGAGGTCGCCAAGCGCTACGGCCAGTTCCCGATCGTGCTCGAGACATACCGCGAGTGCCTGCGCGACGTGCTCGACCTGCCCGGGCTCGAGCAGCTGCTGCGCGGGCTGCACACCCGTGAGCTCTCGCTCGTCGAGGTCGAAACCCAGCGCGCCTCCCCCTTCGCGTCGTCGCTGCTCTTCGACTACGTCGCCACCTACATGTACGAGGGCGACACGCCCAACGCCGAGCGGCGCGCTGCGGCGCTCTCGCTCGACCGTGACCTGCTGCGCGAGCTCCTCGGCCAGGAGGAGCTGCGCGAGCTGATCGACCCCGACGCGCTGGCCGAGGTCGAGGCCGATCTGCAGCGCGCGAGCGACCGGACGCGCGCCGCCAACGCCGACACCCTGCACGATGTGCTGCGCGCGGTCGGCGACCTGACCGAGAACGACGCTCAGGCGCGCTGCCTCGAGGCGGTCTCCGCGCGCCGGATCCTCGGTGAGCTCGAGCAGAGCCGGCGCGCCGTGCGCATGCGGATCGGCGGTGAGGAACGCTGGATCGCGGCAGAGGACGCCGGCCTGTACCGCGACGCGCTCGGCGCGGTGCCGCCCGGCGGGCTGCCCGCCGCCTTCCTCGAGGACGTCGATGAGCCGCTCGAGCGGCTGGCCCGCCGCTACGCGCGCACCCACGGCCCGTTCACGACGCGCGAGATCTCGGACCGCTACGGGGTCGACCTCGGCCCGGTGCTGCGCGAGCTCGAGCGCTCCGGCCGGCTGATCCGCGGCGAGCTGCGACCCGGCGGCAGCGAACGCGAGTGGTGCGACACCGACGTCCTGCGGAGGTTGCGGCGTGCCTCGCTGGCCAGCCTGCGCAAGGAGGTCGAGCCCGCGGAGCAGCGCGCGCTGGCGCGCTTCCTGCCGGCGTGGCAGGGGGTCGACGGCGCGCCGCCCGGCGGCGCCGGGGTCGACCGGCTGCGCGAGCAGCTCGTGCCGCTGCAGGGCATCGCGCTCGCCCCCGAGGTATGGGAGCGGGATGTGCTGCCGCGGCGCGTCGGGGCCTATTCGCCCGCCTGGATCGACCAGCTCTGCGCGAGCGGCGAGCTCGTCTGGGTCGGCGCGGGAGCGCTCGGCCGCCGCTCCGGGCGCGTGGCGCTCCTGTTCCGCGAGGACGCTCGCTGGCTCGGCCCGCCGCCGTACAAGGGCGAGCGCCCGGCCGAGCCGCTGCACGACACGATCCGCGAGCGGCTCGAGGGCGGGGCGGCGTTCTGGACGGACCTGCTCGCCGACCTGACCGAGGCCGAGCCCGCGGAGCTCCAGGAGGCGCTCTGGGACCTCGTCTGGGCGGGCGAGGTCACGAACGACGCGTTCGCACCGCTGCGCGCGCCGCGGCTGGCGCTCGCGCGGCGCGATCGCGACGCCGGCCGGCGCTTCGCCCGGCGCCGGCGGCCCGGCGCGCCGCAGGTGCAGGGCCGCTGGTCGCTGACGGCCGGCCTCTTCGAGGGGGCGCCGGCGCACGGGCCGCGCATGCGCGCGCTCGCCGAGGTGCTGCTCGAGCGCTACGGGATCGTGACGCGCGAGACGGTCTTGGCCGAGGGGATCAGCGGCGGCTTCTCGGCGCTGTATCCGGAGCTGGCCAACCTCGAGACGCTCGGCACCGCCCGGCGCGGCTACTTCGTCGAGGGTCTCGGCGGCGCGCAGTTCGCGCTGCCGGCGGCGATCGAGCGGCTGCGCTCGCTGCGCTCGGACGAGCCGGAGGGTGCGCTCGTGCTCGCCGCCACCGACCCGGCCAACCCTTACGGCGCGACGCTGCCGTGGCCGAAGCGCGAGGGCGACGACTCCGGACGGCGCCCCGCGCGTGTCCCCGGCGCCTACGTCGTCACCCTCGACGCCGAGCCGGTCCTGTACGTCGAGCGCGGCGGCAAGGGTTTGCTGCCGCTGCGCGAGCCGGACGACGCGTGGATGCGGCCCGCCCTCGAGGCACTCGCCGAAGCCGTCAAGCGCGGACGCGTGCCGCGGCTCGGCATCGAGCGCTTCGACGGTGAGCCGGTGGTGGGCTCGCCAACCGGCGAGCTGCTGATCGAGCTCGGCTTCCGGCAGGGCCCTCGCAAGCTGACGCTGAGCGCCTAAGAGCCGCGAGCAAAGTCAGGGGATTCTCCCCGTTTCGGCGCGGGTCGGGCGGACGTAGCGTCGTCGTGCGATGCCGAGCTACCTGGTCGAGGGCTATCTCCCCCGCACGCGAGCCTCCGAACTCGCCGGTGCAGCCGCCCGGCTGCGGCGCGCGGCGGAGGTCCTCGCCGCGGAGGGCCGTGCACCGCTTCCGCAGCGGCCAGAGCGCGCCGCAGACGACCATCAGCTCGACCGTCGACTACTCGATCACGTTCGTGCGCGTGCGGCCCGACGGGGCGCCGCTCTAGCCGTACGATCTCCCTGTGACGAGCGATCTCAACCGCGCATTCTGGGACGAGCGCGTGCCGATCCACACGGCGAGCGCGTTCTACGACGTCGAGGGCTTCAAGGCCGGGCGTGAGCCGCTCGAGGACTTCGAGCTCGAGGAGCTCGGCGACGTGAGCGGGCGCTCGCTCGTGCACCTCCAGTGCCATTTCGGGCTCGACACCCTGTCCTGGGCGCGCCACGGCGCGCGCGTGACGGGGCTCGACTTCTCGGCTCCGGCGATCGAGGCCGCGAGCGGCCTAGCCGCGGACATCGGCGTCGAGGCCGACTTCGTCTGCGCCGACCTCTACGACGCGCCTGAGGCGCTCGACGGGCGCAGCTTCGACATCGCCTACGTCAACATCGGCGCGATCAACTGGCTGCCCGACATCCGGCGCTGGGCGGGGATCGTGAGCGCTCTGCTGAACCCCGGCGGCGTCCTCTACATGAAGGAGGTCCACCCGTTCAGCTGGGTGTTCGGCGACGACGACCTCACCGTGGAGAACGACTACTTCGCCCACCGCAACGACTACGACGAGGCCGGCACCTACACCGACCCGGACGCGCCCACCGTCCACAACCGGACCGAGGAATGGCAGCACCCGCTCGGCGAGGTCGTGAACGCGGTGATCGGCGCCGGGCTCACGCTCGAGCACCTCGGCGAGCACGACCATCAGGCGTATCGCCAGTGGCCGTTCATGGAGAAGGACGGCTCGCTCTACCGGATGCCCGCGGGCACGCCGCGACTGCCGCTCATGTACTCGCTGCGGGCGCGCAAGCCGGCCATCTAGTCTGCGAGAGGTGCCCGAGGGCGACACGATTCACTCGGCGGCGCGGCGCATCCGAGCGGCGCTCGTCGGCAGTGAGATCGAGGAGATCGAGACCCCGCAAGCGCGCCACGCGCTCGACCGCTGGCCGGAGCGGCTGGGCGGCCGTGCGGTGCGCGCCGTCGATGCGCGCGGGAAGCATCTGTTCATCCGCTTCGAGGGCGAGCTCACGCTCCACTCGCACCTGCGCATGCGCGGCCGCTGGAACGTCTACCGGCGCGGAGAGCGCTGGCGGCGCTCGCCGCGACGCGCCTGGCTCGTGCTGCGCACGCGCGAGCACGAGGTCGTGCAGTTCGACGGCCCGGTGCTCGAGCTGATGACCGACTCGCGCACGCGCTTCGACCGGCGCATCGCCGCGCTGGGGCCGGACCTGATCGGCGACGATTTCGACGAGCGGCGCTTCCTGATCCGCCTGCGCGAGGACGATCAGACGCGCGGCCTCGGCGATGCCCTGCTCGACCAGCGCAACCTGGCCGGGGTCGGGAACATGTGGAAGTCGGAGGGCTGCTTCCTGGCGGGCGTCGACCCCTGGCGGCCGCTCGCGCGCGTGAGCGACGAGCAGGTGCTCGCCGTGGTGCGCGGCCTGCAGCCACTGATGCGGCGCTCGGCCGGCGGCGGCGGACGCGACGAGAACTGGGTCTTCGAGCGCACCGGTCTGCCCTGCCGCCGCTGCAACACGCTGATCCGCTCGCGCGGCCAGGGCGACGACAACCGCACGACCTATTGGTGCCCGTCGTGCCAGGAATGATCAGGGTCGGCCACAAGGGCGCCGACCACGTCGCGCCCGGCAACACGATCGAGAGCTTCGACGCGGCGCTCCAGCACGGCGTCGACATGATCGAGTTCGACGTCCTGCGCACCCGCGACGGCCGCCTCGTCCTGGCACACGACTACGAGGACGCCGAGAGCCGCGAGTGCCTGACGCTCGACGAGGGGCTCGACCACTTCGCGGGCGAGGCCTACGGCGCGGTCGAGCTCGACGTGGACCTGAAGCTGCCGGGCTACGAGCGTGAGGTGATCGACGGGTTGCGCGAGCGCGGCCTCGATCAGCGCTCGCTCGTGTCGACCATGTACACCGAGAGCCTCGAGCGGCTCGGCGAGCTGGCCCCGGGGCTGCGGCGGGGCTGGTCGGTCCCGCGCGTGCGCCGCAACTACCTGCGCTCGCCGCTCGCGCTGCCCGCCTACGCGATCGTGCGCGTGATGCGCGCGCGCCTGCCGCGCCAGGCCGCCGCGCGGATCGAGTCGGGCGGCTGCGAGGCGATCATGGCCAACCAGGTGCTCGTGAGCCGCCGGCTCGTGAAAGCGGTGCAGCGAGCGGGTGGAGAGCTCTACGTCTGGACGGTCGACGACGCCCGCCGCATCGAGGCGCTCGAGGCGCTCGGCGTGAACGGCGTGATCACCAACGACCCGCGGCTGTTCAGCCGCTGATGTTGCAGGGGCCGGTCACGTGCGTGGCGGTGCGGTTGCCCCAGCTCATCTCCGCCACGACGCGCAGCTGATAGGTCTTGCCGGCGGGCGCGCTGATGTTGTAGGTCCAGCCGGCCTGGCCCCAAGTGAACTCGGCGGAGCCGGCCGACTGCCAGGGCGATGTGGCGGCGCCGTTCAGCGGCACCCAGCCGTTCGGGCTGAGCCACTGAGCGGTGAAGCGGACGGTCATCTCGTTCGTCGAGCCGTCACCGGCGAGCTGCGCGCGCGCGCCGAGCTGGCCGCCACCGCAGGCGTTGACGTTGGCCCACGACGACTCGACCTCATCCTTGGCCGTGGCCGCTCCCGGAGCGACCAGCGCGGCGATAAGGGCCGCGCCGACGGCGATCGGGGTGAGTTTGCGTGACAGCTCGGGCTCCGTACGGTCTGGAAAACGCCTCCGTCCGCACCATAGTGGACGCGGTCGGCTGTCGCCACAGTACCCGGGCGGCTACCAAATAAGGCACATTGCCTTGGAGGTCCCGTCCGGATCTCCGCCCCTCACGCCGGTCTTGCCGGTCTCGGTGAGGAGGATGCGGCGATCCACCTGGGACCAGTGCGCGCGCTTGCGCTTGCCGGCGCGCGCCTGCTGGCGCCAGCTGAAGTCGACGACCCCGCGGATCACGTACGCCGTGCCGGCCGGCGGCTGCGAGAAGTGGAAGGTCCAGCCGCCCTGGCTCGCGTGCCAACCCTGGGTGCCGATGTAGACCCAGTCGGTCGTGCCGCGGCCGCCGACGGTCAGCCAGGCCTGCTTCGCGCCGCTCCACCACTGGGCGGTGAAGCGCGCGTAGACACGCCGGCGGCTGCCGTTGCCGGGAACGCTTGCGCGTACGCCGAGCGCATTCGGCGACTCCTGCGTGTCGCAGATGTTGACGGTCGCCCAGAGCGGCGGCGGGCCCTCGGCGATGCGGAAGGCCTTCTTCGCGACGCTCATCGACGCCCCGGCCGCGCGGCGCTGGCCGTTCACCTTGGAGACGGGCGGGACGGCCGCCGGCACCACACCGGGCGGCAGCTCGGGCGGCGCGTCGGCGCCTGCGGGAAGTTTCAAGCCGGCAGCCGCGCTGGGCGCCATCACGAGAACGGCGGCCAGAGCCAATAGAGACGTCGGGGCGGCAAATCGTCGCACTAAGCCCCGGTTATCGGCCTGCGGGGGCGTGTCTTTAGGACGAGCCCGACTTTTTCGTGATGAGTTCGATGCTCGTGCGTAGTAGGGATGTGAGCGAGGCCCTTGTAGAACCCCTGGCGCTGATGACGGGCTCGCAGACCGAGGGATTCGCCGAGCTCTACGAGCGCACGTTCCCGCGGGTGTACGCGTACGTGGCGTCGCTCCTACGCGACCGGGCGGCCGCCGAGGACGTGACCGCCCAGGCCTTCGAGCGGGCCTATCGCAAGCGGCGCAGCTACCGCGCCGGCCGCGGCACGATGGAGGCCTGGCTGTTCGGGATCGCCCGCAACGCCGCGCTCGACGAGCTGCGCAGGCGCAGGCGCCGCGCCGGGCTCGAGGGCGAGCACGAGGACAGCGCTGCGCCGAGTCCCGAGGACCACGCCGAGCTTGCGCTGCGCCGCGAGACCGTGCGTACCGCGCTCGCCTCGCTCGACGGACGCGAACGCGACCTGATCGCCCTGAAATTCGCGGGCGGGCTGTCGAACGCCGAGATCGGGCGGATTCTCGGGATGTCCGAGTCGGCCGCCGGCACCCGCCTGCACCGAACCATCACGAAGCTGCGCGAGGCCTGCCATGAGTGAGCACGACCGGAACACAGCCACGATCGACCGCGAGCTCGCCGCCATTGAGGACGCGCTCGCTGACGGTGCGGCATCGCACGCCGACCCGAGCGCGCGTGAGCTCCAGGAGCTCGCGCTCGCGCTGCGAGCGGACGCACCCGGGCCCGATCCGGAGTTCGCCCGCGAGCTGCGCACGCAGGTCGAGGCGGGCTTCCCACCCGCGCCCGGATCGCTCGGCGCGGCCCGCGCCTCGCTGCGCGAGCGCTTCCGGCCGGCCCGGGTGAGGCGGGCGCTGCCCGCCATGGGCGTGATCGCCGGCATCCTCGTGCCGATCGTCCTCGTGGCGTCGCTGGCGGGTTCGCCGGATACGGACATGGACAGCGGCGGCAGCTCCGGTGGCGGAGGCGGGGCGGTGAGCTCCGACGACGGGGGCGGCTCCGTCGCTCCAGGGGCCGCCGAGAGCGCTCCTTCCGGCGGCGGCCGCGCCGCCACGATCGCCCCCGGGCCGCCTCCGCAGGGCTTTGCCCCTGGCCAGAGCAACCGCAAGATCGAGCGCTCGATCGGCCTCGAGCTCGAGGCGCCGGTGGACGAGCTCGAGCGCGTGGCGGATCAGATCACAACCGTCACGAACCGCCACGGCGGCTTCGTGCTCAGCTCCTCGCTCTCGACGGGCGACGAGGGCGCCGGGGGTGACTTCGAGCTGCGCATCCCCTCGAATCGCCTGCGTCCGGCGCTGCGCGACCTGTCGGGGCTCGCGACCGTGCGCTCACAGAGCCAGTCCGGTCGCGACGTGACCCGCGAGCACGTGACCGCGCGCGACCGCCTGCAGGCCGCCCGGGCCGAGCGCCGCAGCCTGCTGCGCCGGCTCGAGGACGCCGACACGGACGAGGAGGCCGAGGCGATCCGCACGCGCCTCGACATGGTCTCGGCCGAGATCAACGGCCTGCGCGCCCAGCTTCGCGACCTGCGCCTGCGGACGGACTACGCAGTGGTGACGGTCACGCTCCTGGCCGCCGAGGACGGCGCCGAGGAGGGAACCGGCGGCGCCGGCTCCTTCGACGACGCACTCGGCGACGCGGGCGACCTGCTGGCGGCCAGCGCGGGCATCCTGATCCGGGTGCTTGCGGTGGCGCTGCCGATCGGCCTGATCGCGGGACTCGGCTGGCTGATCGGAGCCGTGCTGCGGCGCCGGCGCCGCGAGTCGGCGCTCGCCTAGGGACGCGCGCCCGGGGTCGCGACCGCCCGGGCCGCGAGGGCACAGCCTGCGGACAGTGCCGCCGGGGCGCCCGCGCCCCGCACGCGTCCCGCGAGCAGTCCCGCCGCGAACGCATCACCGGCACCGGTTGTGTCGACGACCGTCGCAGGCTCGGCCTCCACGCGGACGAGATCCGCGCCGTCGGTCCACAGAGCGCCCCTCTCCCCGAGCGTCACCACGACCTCGGGAAACGACGCAGCGAGCGCGCGGGCGGCGTCGACCGGATCATCGAGCCCGGTCAGCGCTCGCGCCTCCAGCGCGTTCGGCACAAGCAGGTCGACCCCCGTCCCCAGCCGCGCTGGGCCATCCGAGAGCAGCGCGGCCGAGGAGGGATCCACCGACACGCTCATCCCCGCCGCCCCGGCGCGCTCCACGGCGGACAGCGCGGCCTCGCGCGACCCATCGCGCAACAGCGCGTAGCCCGCGACATGCAGATGGGACCCGGGCTTGAGCAGGTCGCCTGAGAGGTCGTCGGGCGCCAACGCCCCGTTGGCGCCGGCATCCGGGAACATCGTCCGCTCCCCGTCCGCCGCCACGAGCACGACGCACGTCCCCGTCGGCCGCTCGTCGTCGACCGCCACCCGCGTATCGACGCCGAGCGCCGCGAGCTCCGCCACCGCGCTCCGGCCCGCCGCGTCCTCACCGACGCGCGCCACGAGCGACACCGGCGCCCCGGCCACCGCGAGCCACGCCGCCGTGTTGGCGGCCTGTCCGCCGCCTTCGAAGGCGATCCGCGCCGGCGAGTCGCTGCCGGGCGCGACCGGGCCGGACAGCCGCGTCACGACGTCGACCATGACGTCGCCGACCACGACGACGCGCCTCATGGCGCGGCCAGAGCGACCGCCACGCGGGCGGCGAGCGCGGCGTTGCGCAGCACGAGCCGCACGTTCGCCTCGAGGCTCTCACCGCCCGTCTCGCTGTGGAACAGGTCGAGCAGGAAGGGCGTCACGTCCTTGCCTGCGACCCCCTCGAGCGCCGCGCGCTCCAAACCCGCCGCCAGCACGCGGTCGTGGAGCTCGGGATCGAGCTGCTCGGCGGGCGGGAGCGGGTTGGCGACGCACGATCGCTCGCTCGGCCACGCCCACCTCGTCGCGGGCGCGCGACGACCGCCGCGACCTCCTCGGGCGAGTCGACCCGCCACGGCGCCGGGTGCCCGGAGTCGGCGAGGTAGAAGCCCGGGAACTCGTCCGTGCCGTAGCCGAGCACGGTCACGTTCAGCGTCTCGAGCCGCTCGAGCGTCGCGCCGACGTCGAGGATCGACTTGACGCCCGAGCAGACCACGACGATGCCGGTCCGCGCGAGCGTGTCGAGATCGGCGGACACGTCCCAGGTCTCGTGCGCGCCGCGGTGGACGCCGCCGAGCCCGCCGGTGGCGAACAGGCGGATGCCCGCGCGCACCGCCAGGTGGGCCGTGGCGGCGACCGTGGTTGCCCCATGACCGCCGCGCGCCGCGAGCGGCGCCAGGTCGCGGACGCCGCACTTGACGACCCCGTCTGCGGCGGCGATCACCTCGAGTGCCTGCTCGTCGAGGCCGACGCGCGCCGCGCCGCCGACGACCGCGATGGTCGCGGGCGTTGCCCCCTCGGCGCGCACAGCGTCCTCGACCTGGTGCGCCACGTCGAGGTTGCGCGGCCGCGGCAGCCCGTGACTGATCAGCGTGCTCTCGAGCGCGACCACCGGCCGCCCGCCGGCCAGCGCCTCGGCAACCTCGGGGGCGATCTGCATGGCGGCCGCACCATACCCCCGAACCGCTCAGCGGAACCTGTCGGGGAACTGCCTGATGATCGCGCCGCTGATGGCGTCGGCCATCATCAGGATGTGCCGGTGGATCAGGTCGTAGTCGCGGATGCCGGCCGCGTAGTCGCCGGTCAGCAGATGTCCCGCCTCGACGAGCGTCTGGTCCAGGTGGCCACGCATCAGCCGCTGCACGCTCGCGAGCGGCAGGAAGCGCGGGCTGGCGCGGTTCAGAAAGCGGGCGATCTCGCGGCCGTTCGCGTACCAGGCACGTCTGGCGCTCGCGAACGCGGCGTCATCCCCCGCCTTCGCCGCCGTCAGCAGATCCACCGCGCCGCCGATGTGCTCCTTCAGTAGTGCGGTCAGCGCGTTGCCGGCACGGCGCCCGTAGTAGGGCTTGATCGCGTTCCCGATGTCCTCCTGGTTGCGCAGCAGCCGCGCGGCGTTCTGGTCGAAGTCGGGCAGACCGGCCGCGAAGCTGACGATCGCGAGCCGCGTCCAGATGACGTGGTCCTCCCACAGCTTGCGCATGTCGTCGTGGAACGCGACCGCCTTGGCGGTCCGGACTCCCGTCGGGCTTCCGTGCGAATGCTCGCCCGCGGCTTGCCCCACGGACGCACCGGATATCGCCAGCACGACGAGCGCGCCGGCGACGGCGAAACCCCTCTTCATGGGTACCTCCTCGGTCGGGGTGCCCAGTTAGCGGCGCCAAGCGGCGCGGTCTTACCCCCGCCGTACGTACGCCCGGAGGCTCTGGAAGTCCTCGCGGCAGGCCGGACAGCCCTCGAGGTGGGCGCGCAGCCCGGGGATCGCCGCGTCGGCGTCTCCACCCCTCAGCTCAACCTCGACATAGACGTCGAGATGGTCGAAGCATTGCTCGCAGGTCACCTCCGGCTCAGCCGGTCCCAGCACGCGCTTCAGCATGCGATCGCGGTCGGCGGACGGCGTCATGGTGCGCTCCCCTCGAGTCCTTGCTCCGCGAGCGCGGAACGGAGCTTGCGGCGCGCGTCGTGCAGGGTCTTGTAGAGCGCGCCCCGAGTGGTGTTCAGGCGCTCCGCGAGCACGTCGATCGGCACGTCGTCGAGCGTGATCGCCACCAGGATCTCGCGCTGGTGAGGCGTGAGCCGCCGGCGGATCGCGTCGCCCACGGCGTTCAGGAGCTCGTCGCTCTCCGCCTCCTCGTCGGGCGTGGCGCCGGGGTGGGCGAAGAGCGGCCAGCGCTCCGCGTCGAGCGGCACCTCGCGGCCCTGCCAGGCGCGCCGCCTGATCTTGACCGCCGCCTCGAGCAGGGCGAACTTGTACGCCCAGGTCGTGAAGCGGCTGTCGCCGCGGTACTGGTCGAGCTTGGCGAGGATGGCGACGAGCGCGTCGTCGGCGCTGTGGTGGGCGAGGTCGTCGTAATCGCCGCCGCGCAGGTGCGCCGCAGCCGCACGGCGGCGGCTCAGCTCGAAGCGCGCCGCGCGCAGGAGCAGGTCGTGGAGCTCGCCGAGCGCCTGCTCGCGCTCCGGGCCGTGCGCGCGCAGCCGCCGCAGCCAGTCGCGCGATTCGTCGTCGGGCCGACCCCGCGCACGTGGCGTCGATCCCGTCTCGGCCTGCGTGCGCGAGGTCAGCACGGCAGCGCCGGCCCGTCGAGCGGAGCGATGATGCGGACCGCCAGCTCGGCCGGGCAACCACGGTCGACCAGCTCGAGCAGGGCGTGCAGGTCGTAGCTGCGGTCTGCCGCGATCTCCGCGGCGAGAACCGATCCCAGGCCGGCCTCGCGCAGCCGCCGTACTCGCCACGCGACCACCGGCTCCAGTCCGGTGGTGAGGGTTGTTCGCTCCCCGCGGGACATGCGGCTACCTGGGAGACGCGGCGCCATCCGCATAGGCACTCGCCAGCCTAGCCAGGCTGAGCGCGCCGAGCAGCAGCCCGAAGTCACGCAGGGCGATGTCGCCGTAGCCACCAACGAGCAGCAGGCTCACGATGATCCCGGCGAGCCAGGCGGCGACCAGCAGGCCGCCGAAGCGCGGTACGACCGCGACAACAAGCCCGGCGGCGATCTCCACGACGCCGACGATGTGCATCGCGTCAGACGCACTGCCGGGGATCAGATCGTTGTACTCCGTCGCCAGGTACCTGGTCCAGTCGTCTGTCAGGACGCCGGCGAACTTGTCGATGCCGAACAGGATCGGCGCGACCGTGAACGCGATCCGCAGGAGCATGAACGCCTGCGCGGCGGGGTCTCTTCGAAGCACGCTTGACGCCGGAATCGGGATCGGCCGCATCACGGCGGCCACGGCACTGCTCATCTGGTCCTCCTTCGTAGCCTTGTGTGCCGTTGGCGTCCCGGCGAGCGCGGAACTTACGCCGAGCGCGCCGCCTGACGCACCGCGTCGCGAATCGCCGCGGCGGTGAGGGTTGCGGCGACGGTGCCGAGGATCGTGAGCCGCCAAGACGCGGCCGGACCGGGCTCAGTCGCGGGCCCGTCCCCGGACGCCAGACAGAAGAGGACGTCGCCATCGAGGGGCGTGAAGGCGGGATCGACCGCGCGGGCGATCCCGGAGCTGGCACACCGGGCGACGATGCCGCAGCCGCGCTTGTCGAGCGTCGCGTCGGTGCAGACGCAGACGAGCGTGGTGCTCTGATCGGGACGCAGTGACCAAGCGGGCAGCGGCAGCTCGGGCATGAGCTCAGCGCTCCGGAGCAGCTCGCCGCCGTCGCCGCGCGGGCCGCCCAGCACCTCACCGTCGTCGATCACGTCGCCCGCCGCATTGGCAACGGCGATCGCAGCCAGCGTCTCGCCGCCGGGCAGCCGGGTGGCTGCGTAGCCCACGCCGCCGCCACTCGCGCGTTCGCGACCGAGCGTCTTGCCCACCGCCGCGCCCGCCCCCGCGCCGATCCGGCCGCGGCCGGGAACTCCGCCCGCGGCGGCCTCGCAGGCCGCGTAGCCCTGGTCCGGCCCGGGGCGGTGCTCCGGCCGGCCCTCGGCGAGGTCGAACACCACCGCGGCCGGGACGAGAGGGATGACGCCCATGGGCGTGGGCCGCCCGACGCCGCGCTCCTCGAGCCAGCGCACGACGCCGTCGGCGGCGGCCAGCCCGAACGCGCTACCGCCGGTCAGCAGCACCGCCGACGGGCCCTCGGCGTTCGCGAGCGGGGAGAGCCCCTCGAGCTCGCGCGTGCCGGTCCCGCCGCCGCGGACGTCGACCGCGCCGCGTGTGTCGGCGGGAGCGATGACGACCGTGCAGCCCGTGCGCGCCTCGTGGTCGGTCCAGTGCCCGACCAAGAAGCCGGTGGGTAGCGCCGGGGGATCGTTCACGGCGTTTTCACATCCTCGTAGCCATTGGGCGCCCGGGGCGATCCAGGCTTTCCGTATGGACTCGGTCACCGCAGCGGAAGAGGTCCGGATCAGGGAGGCTTGTTCGGAGGATCTCGTCGGCGCCTGCACCGAGGAGCTGCTCGCCCAGCCCGACGCCCCGCCCTCCGAGACCGCCAGGGAGTGGTGGCCCAATCCCGGCGAGGACCCGCTCGGCGTGTTCTCCCACGTGACCGTCAGCTACCGCGGCGCGCCCGCGGTGGTCGACATCAGCTTTCCGGTTCCGAACGGTGCGATCGTGGCGCTGATCGGCCCGTCGGGGTCCGGCAAGAGCTCGCTGATCCGCTCCATGAACCGACTGAATGATCTCGTGCCCGGCGCCGAGGTGCAGGGCGAGGTGCTCTACCGCGGCGCCGACCTCTACGCGCCCGGCGTAGACGCGGTCGAGGTGCGCAAGCGGATCGGGATGGTGTTCCAGAAGCCGAACCCGTTCCCCAAGTCGATCTACGACAACGTCGCGTTCGGACCGCGGGTGCTCGGGATCGAGGGCGACCTGGACGAGATGGTCGAGGGCGCCCTGCGGCGGGCGGCGCTCTGGGACGAGGTCAAGGACCGCCTGGGCATGAACGCATTCGGCCTCTCCGGCGGCCAGCAGCAGCGCCTGGTGATCGCTCGCTGCCTCGCCGTCGACCCGGACGTGCTGTTGATGGATGAGCCGGCGTCCGCCCTGGACCCGATCAGCACGTCCCGTATCGAGGACCTCATGCACGAGCTGGTGCCCGGCGTGACGATCGTGATCGTGACCCACAACCTCCAGCAGGCCGGCCGCGTTGCCGATCTCACAGCCTTCCTCACCGTCGAGGTAGAGACGGACGGCGGGGCGGCTGCCGGGCGGCTCGTGGAGTTCGGCCCGACCGAGAAGCTCTTCAACAGCCCCGACGATCCGCGCACCGAGGCCTACATCAGCGGCAAGTTCGGCTGAGGTCTACGGTTCAAACCGTGAAGCAGCGCAACCTGAGAGACCTGACCGTCTCCGCGATCGGGCTCGGCGCGATGGGGATGTCCGAGTTCTACGGGGAGACCGACGACGACCAGTCGATCGCGACGCTGCGGCGCGCGCTCGACCTCGGCGTGACCTTCATCGACACGTCCGACCAGTACGGCACCGGCCACAACGAGCAGCTCGTCGGGCGAGCGATCGCCGGCAGCCGCGACGAGGTCCAGCTCGCCACCAAGTTCGGCATCCGCCGCGACGGCGGCGAGCGCTGGATCGACAACAGGCCGGAGTGGATTCGCGAGGCCTGCGAGAGCTCGCTGCGGCGCCTGAACACCGACCGCATCGACCTCTACTACATGCATCGCCGCAATCCGGACGTCCCGATCGAGGAGAGCGTCGGCGCGATGGCGGAGCTCGTGAGCGAGGGCAAGGTGCGCTACCTCGGGCTCTCCGAGGTCAGCCCCGAGACGCTGCGCGCGGCCAACGACGTCCACCCGATCACGGCCCTCCAGTCCGAGTGGTCGCTGTTCACCCGGGTGATCGAGCAGGAGATCATTCCGACCGCTCGCGAGCTGGGGGTCGGCATCGTGCCCTACAGCCCGCTCGGCCGCGGGGAACTGACCGGCGCGCTCGAGATCTCGGGCGAGGACGACTTCCGCGCGAGCCTGCCGCGCTTCCAGCGCGGCAACCGCGAGCGCAACCTGGCGCGGGTCGAGCGCCTCAAGGAGGTCGCCGCGGAACTCGACTGCACGCCGGCGCAAATGGCGCTCGCCTGGCTGCTCGCGCAGGGCGAGGACGTCGTGCCGATCCCGGGGACGAAGCGCGTCCGGTACCTCGAGGAGAACGCGGCGGCCGCAGAGATCGAGCTGGGCGACGAGCACCGGCGCGAGCTCGACGAGCTGTTCCCACCCGGCGAGACTGCGGGCGAGCGCTACCTCCCCCAAGGCATGGCCGGCGTCGAGCTCTGAGGCTCTGGCGCCGTGGAGTGCCTGCCGGACTGGAAGACGGGAACGCCGGCGGTGCTGTGTCCGGCCGGCCCCCACCCGATTCCGGTGTCCACGGCGGTGCGCGCCGGCGACCGCAGGATCCTCATGGCATTGGGCCGGCGCCGCGACGCGCTGCGCCGGCTGCGGGAGGACCCCGGCGCGGCGTTGTGCCTGCTCGGCGAGGGTGTTGCCTTCACCGCGCACGGCCGGGCCACCGTGGTGGCGGAGCAGCTCGAGGCCGCGGACACGGTGGTGGCCGTGGCGCTCGAGGTCGAGCGCATCCAGGACCACCTCGCCGACGAGCGCACCGAGATCCTCGACGGCGTCCGCTGGCGCTGGACCGATGAGAGCTTCGCCGAGGCCCAGGATGCGATCGTCGCGGAGCTGCGGCGGCTCTAGAGAGTTGTGAGCGCCTAGGCGTCCTTCTCGACGCGCACCGAGAAGCCCTCGGCACGCGCGGCGTTCAACAGCTCGAGGTTGCCCTCGGTGCCGCGCGTCTGCAGGACCAGCTTGATGGCGGTCTCGCGCACGTGCAGGTCGATGCCGTCGCGCAGGTGCTCGACGTCGACCACGTTGGCGCCGCAGTCGGCCACCACGCGCAGCAGGCCGGCGAGCGCCCCGGGCCGGTCCGGCACGACGGTCGACAGGACGATCCGGCGCCCCGCGGCGGTCTCGCCGAGGCGAATGCACTCCGAGAGGAGGGAGGCGTCGACGTTGCCGCCGGAGAGCACCGCGCACACGACGCCGGCGTCGCCGACGTCCACCCGGCCGTGCATGAGCGCCGCGACGGCGACCGCGCCGGCGCCCTCGACGACGAGCTTCGAGCGCTCGAGCAGCAGCACCATCGCCTCGGCGACCTGGTCGTCGGAGACGGTCACGACCTCGTCGACGTGGCGCTCGACGATCGGCAGCGTGAAGTCGCCGGGGCGCTTGACCGCGATGCCGTCGCAGATCGTGTTGGCCGAGCGGGCGCCGATCGGGCGGTGGGCCGCCAGCGAGTCGATGTACGGGGCACAGGCCTCGGCCTGGACGCCGATCACACGCGCCCCGGGGAGAACCTCGCTCGCGGCGAGCGCGATGCCGCCGGCGAGCCCGCCGCCGCCGAGCGGCACGACGATCAGCGCGGTGTCGGGCGCATCGCGCGCGATCTCGAGGCCGATCGTGCCCTGACCGGCCACGACGGGCGGCTGGTCGAAGGCGTGCACGAGCGTCATCCCGCGCTCCTCGGCGAGCCGCCTGGCCTCCGCACCGGCCTCGTCGTAGCCGCCCTCGACGAGCTCGACCTCGCCACCGTACTGCTGCACGGCCGCCACCTTGGCGAGCGGCGCCTGCTCGGGCATCACGAGCAGCGCGTGCGCGCCGGCATCGCGCGCCGCGAAGGCGACCGCCTGGGCGTGGTTGCCGGCGCTGGCCGCGACGACGCCGGCCGCCAGCTGGTCGTCGGACAGGCGCCGGATCATGTTCGTCGCACCGCGCGCCTTGAACGATCCGGTGAGCTGCAGGTTCTCGGCCTTGAGCAGCACGCGGGCGCCGACGCGACGGCCGAGCTCACCCGCGGGAACCAGCGGAGTGTCACGAACGTGGCCGGAAATCACCCTCGCTGCGTCCTCGACGTCGGCATGGGTGACGGTGTCAGGGGCTATGGACATCCTCATCCGGCATTATCCGCGCCATGCCCAACGGGGGCGAAACCGCCCGCCTGCTGGCGCGCACCGAGGTGTTCGGTGATCTCGAGGAGCGCGAGCTCGCGGAGGTGGCACAGGTCGCCGTGCCGAGGCACTGGGACCGCGGCGAGGTGATCTTCCGGGAGGGAGACCAGGGCGATACCTGCTACCTGCTGCGCACCGGCGCCGTCGTGCTCACCCGCGAGCACCAGGACGGCCGCATGGTCGCGCTCGCCGAGCTGCGCGCCGGCGCGCTGTTCGGCGAGCTCGCGATGTTCCGCGGCGAGACGCGCTCGGCGACGGCGGAAGCGATCGAGGCGACGACGGCGGTGGCGCTCCTGGCGTCCGACATGCAGCGCCTGATCCGGCGCAGCCCCGGCCTCTCGCTGAAGTTCCTCGCGACGCTCGCCGAGCGCGTCTCGAGGACCAACGAGCGCCTGCTCCAGCAGTCCTTTCAGACCGTGGCGGGGCGCGTGGCGGGCGCGCTGCTCGCCCAGGTCGTCGCGCGCCAGGCGGAAGGCGCGCCCGAGAGCGACGTGCTGGTGCGCTCGACGCAAGCCGAGATCGCCAACCTTGCGGGGACCTCGCGCGAGAGCGCCAGCCGCTTCCTCGCCACGCTCGAGCGCGCCGAGGTCGTGACGCTGGGCCGCGGCAAGGTGACCGTCCATGACCCCGGACGACTCCGAAACTACATCCACTGAGCGCGTGCGGATGGTGGAGCGCCAGCTCCGCCGGCGGGGGATCACTGACGAGCGGGTGTTGACGGCGATGGAGACGGTGCCGCGCGAGCTCTTCCTTCCCGAGGGGCAGCGGAAGCGGGCCTATCGCGATGGGGCGGTCCGCATCGGCGAGGGCCAGACCATGTCGCAGCCCTGGATCGTCGCGTGCATGGCGCAGCTGCTGGAGCTGGACGGCTCCGAGACCGTGCTCGAGGTCGGCACCGGGTCGGGCTACGCCGCTGCCGTCCTGTCGCTGCTGGCGCGCGAGGTCGTGACGATCGAGCGCTTCGAGCGCCTTGCCGGCGAGGCGCGAGCCGTGCTCGCCGAGCTCGGCTACGACAACGTGGAGGTGCGCACGGGCGACGGCTCGCTGGGCGCGCCCGATCGCGCGCCGTTCGGCGGAATCTCGGTCACGGCCGCCGCGCGCGACGAGCCACCGGCAGCCCTGTTCGACCAGCTGGCGGCGGGAGGCGCGCTCGTGTGCCCGGTCGAACGCGGCCGCCGCGAGCTGCTCGTGCGCTTTCGGGACGGCGAGGAGGAGGCCGTCGCCGCCGTCCGGTTCGTGCCGCTCCTGCGAGGGCCTGTCCAAGGGGACTAAAGGCCGCTAGGCTGCCCGCGTCGTGTTAGTCCTCAACTTCTACTCGCCGGTCTTCATCGACCAGCTGAAGCGCGGCCGCAAGACGGCCACGATCCGCCTCGGCGACAAGGGCAAGAAGTACCGCAAGGGCGAGGTCGTGCTCGTGACGGTCGGCTTCCAGCACTCGCCGCGCGAGAAGATCTTCGAGGCCGTTATCGACTCGGTCGAGGTCAAGCAGGTCCAGGACCTGTCGCGGCGGGACATCGAGCACGACAACCCCGAGTTCCGGCGCGTCGACGAGATGGTCCACTTCCTCGAGCAGATCTACGGCCGCAAGGTCGAGATGGACGACATGGTCACCGTGGTGCGCTTCTCCCAGATCTCCGATCGCCCGTCTGAGATCCGCGAGCGGATGCGGCCGGACGCGCCCGCGCAGAACTAGCGGTTCGGGCGCGAACCTCCCGTAACCAAGCGGTGAAACCCCTTGGTGCTTGGCACTCTCCTTGCTAGAGTGCCAGCTCGGCACTCTCCCCGTTTGAGTGCCAGGAGGAACACTTTCTATGGAGGTATGCCCATGAATCTCAAGCCTCTTGGAGATCGCGTCATCGTGCAGGCGATCGAAGAGGAAGAGACCACAGCCAGCGGCATCGTTCTGCCCGACACCGCCAAGGAGAAGCCGCAGCGCGGCAAGGTCCTTGCCGTCGGTGAAGGCAAGTGGGACGAGGATGGCGAGAAGCGCATCCCGCTGGACGTCGCCGAGGGCGACGAGGTCCTTTACTCGAAGTACGGCGGCACCGAGGTCCAGGTAGAAGGCGAGGATCTTCTCGTCCTGCGTGAGTCCGACGTGCTCGCCAAGGTCGCTGGCTAGCTAGGAGGAACAGCACCTATGGCTCACAAGGAACTGAAGTACGACGTGGAGGCGCGTCGCGCGCTCGAGGATGGCGTAGACGCCGTCGCGAACGCGGTCAAGGTCACGCTCGGCCCCAAGGGCCGCTACGTCGTGATCGACAAGAAGTTCGGCGCCCCTACCATCACCAACGACGGCGTTTCGATTGCTCGTGAGATCGAGCTCGAGGAGCCGTTCTCCAATCAGGGCGCCCAGCTCGTCCGCGAGGTGGCCACCGCCACCAACGACGTGGCGGGCGACGGCACCACCACCGCCACCGTGCTGGCCCAGCGCATCGTGCGCGACGGCCTGAAGAACGTGGCCGCCGGTGCCAACCCGCTTGCTCTCAAGCGCGGCATCGAGAAGTCCGTCGATCAGGTGGTCGACCAGATCAAGAAGGTGTCGACCGAGATCTCGGGCAAGGAGCAGATCGCCCGTGTGGCGGCCATCTCCGCGGCCGACGACGAGATCGGCGACGTGATCGCCGACGCGATCGACAAGGTCGGCAAGGACGGCGTGGTCAACGTCGAGGAGGGCCAGACCTTCGGAATGGACCTCGAGTTCACCGAGGGCATGCAGTTCGACAAGGGCTACATCTCGCCCTACATGGTCACCGACCAGGACCGCATGGAGGCGACCCTCGAGGATCCGTACATCCTCATCGCCAACCAGAAGATCGGCTCGGTCCGGGACATCCTGCCCGTGCTCGAGCAGGTCATCCAGTCGGGCAAGCCGATCCTGATCATCGCCGAGGACGTGGAGGGCGAGACGCTCGCCACGCTCGTGGTGAACAAGCTGCGCGGCACCTTCACCGGCGTCGCGGTCAAGGCTCCCGGGTTCGGCGACCGCCGCAAGCGCATGCTCGAGGACATCGCGATCCTCAGCGGCGGCGAGGTGATCACGGAGGAGATGGGCCTCAAGCTCGAGAACACTCAGCTCTCGCAGCTCGGTCGCGCTCGCCGCGTCGTGGTCGCCAAGGACACGACCACCATCGTGGACGGCGCCGGTGACACCGACGCCATCAAGGGCCGCATCAACCAGATCAAGACCGAGATCGAGAACACCGACTCGGACTTCGATCGCGAGAAGCTCCAGGAGCGGCTCGCGAAGCTGGCCGGCGGCGTCGCGGTGGTCAAGGTCGGAGCGGCCACCGAGACCGAGATGAAGGAGAAGAAGCACCGCGTCGAGGACGCGCTGCAGGCCACCCGCGCCGCCCTCGAGGAGGGCATCGTGGCTGGCGGCGGCGTGGCGCTCCTGCGGGCGCAGGACGCGATCAAGCTCGACGCCTTCGAGGGCGACGAGCGCACCGGAGCGAGCATCATTCTCCGCTCCCTGGAGGAGCCGCTGCGTCAGATCGCGGACAACGCGGGGCTCGAGGGCTCCGTCGTGGTCAACGACGTGCGCCGCTCGAAGGGCAAGAACCAGGGCCTCAACGCCGACACCGGTGAGATCGTCGATCTCGTCGAAGCCGGCGTGATCGACCCCGCCATGGTCACGCGGTCCGCGCTGCAGAACGCGGCCTCGATCGCGAAGAACATCCTCACGACCGAGGCGATCGTCGCGGAGATGCCGGAGAAGGAGCCCGTCGGTATGCCGGGCGGCGGCATGGGCGGCATGGACGGAATGATGTAGCCACGTCGCACTGCGACTGCCGTACTTGGAGGGCCCGGCAATTGCCGGGCCCTCTTTTTCTTCGGTCCGCCCGTATTGCGCCGGGGCGCCGGCATATGGACACTCGCCCAATGCACAGAGCGATCCTCGCCGTGGCCCTCGGGACCCTGGCGCTGCCCGCCCCGGCCGGCGCCGCCGTCTTCGCCGGGGACCTCGATGCCGCCTTCTCGGGCGATGGCTTCCTGAGCGGCTCGGTCTCCGCGGAGCAGAACGACTTCCCCGCCGCGGCCGTGCACGCACTGCCAGACGGCCGGATCCTCGTGGCCAACACCACGGACGTCCTCACCGGTGCTCCGACGAACCTCGACTTCGCCGTGCAGCGGCTGCTCCCCGACGGCTCGCGGGACCCGGGCTTCGGCGGTGGGGACGGCATCGTGACGACGCCGGTGGGCCCCACCACCTCCTCGGATGACCTGCTCGACATGGCCGTCCAGCCGGACGGGAAGATCGTCGTCGCCGGGCGCACGTCCCCGACCAGCGGCACGCGGTGGGGACGAGTTCGCCGTCGTGCGGCTCGAGGCGGACGGCGACCTCGACCCGGCCTTCGACGGCGAGAACGCCGACAGCGGCGACGGCATCGTGCGCTTCGAGGTCGGCAGCGGCAACTCGGTGGACCGCGTGTACGCGATCGCACTGCAGCCGGACGGCCGGATCGTGTTGGCCGGCAGCGCGATCGGTCGACCCCTCGGTCATGGGCACGGGCTTCGACTTCGCGGTGGCACGGCTGCTCGAGAACGGCAGCTTCGACGACTCGTTCAGCGGCGACGGCATGGACATCCAAACGCTCGGGGCCGGCACCGTGAGCGATGCCGTGCGGGCGGTCACGCTCGCGCCTGGGCCGACCCCGCAGGCGCCGGACATCTTCGTGGTGGGCCAGCGCAACCCGGGCATCGACGGCGCCGACTTCGGCGAGTCCTAGCGGCCCCGTTCGACCCGCTCGATCGCAGCGTGCGTGGACGCGGCCACGCCGCGGTCGGCCAGGTCGACGCCCGGCGGCAGCTCGACGTGCAGGTCGTCGGATGGGTCGATGCGGACGCGCACGCCGGCGGCCCGCAGATCGAGCACGTGCCCGCCCCGCGAGCGGTCGGCGCTGATGAAGTGGAGGTGCCAGCCGGCGACCTCGATGCCCTCGGCGTACTCGGGGAAGCGGAAGCCGACCAGCGTGCCGTCCACTGGACCCAGCTCGAACTCGTGCTGCTCGCGGACCACCTCGGCCAGCGGGCGGTAGGGAGGCGACTGGCGCGGCACGGAACGGGCTCTCACCCGCTCGAAGCTGCCGTCCACGCGCAGCGAGCATGAAGGCGTCGCGCCGGGCAATCGCTCATCGACGGCGGCGAGCAGCTCCTCCTGCGCGAGCGGACCCTGGAGATCGAGCTCGAGCGCGGGCGCGAAGCGCGTGACCACCGCGAAGGGCGTGCACTCGTCCGCGGACACCGGGTGGATCGCGCCGTCCACGTCGGCGCGCCAGAAGCGCCCGTCGAGCGCGATCATCTCGCCGTCGAGGCCGTTCACCGTGCCCAGCCCGAGGTCACCTCGCTGCGCGAGCTCGGCGAAGCTGACGTCGCCCTTGTAGGCGCCCTCGAGCAGCGCGCCGATCGTGGAGGCCTGGAACAGGACGTGGTGCTCGCGCTCCGCATGCAGGTCCGCGTGGCGCATGCTCTGCACGTGCAGCGAGCGGATCCAGCGCTCGTCGATCATGCGCCGCCGAGCACGCGCGCCATCGGCAGCGGATGGACCCCGAGCGCCTCGGCGCCCGCGCTGCCGCTCGGCGTCGTCATCGGCTCCTCCATGAGCTCGGCCTCGTCCCAGGTCGCGAACACATGCGGTCCGCCCGCGAGCCGCAGCAGCCGCAGCGACGCGCGGACGAGCGGCAGCGGGACGTGCAGCAGCCGGCGCCGCCGGCCGATCGAGCGCAGCAAAACCCGCACGATGTCGTCGTAGGTGAGCGTCTGCGGCCCGGCGAGCTCGACGTCCTTGACGCCGGCGCCGTTCAGCGACGCCATCACGCAGTCCGCCACGTCCTCGGCCCAGATCGGCTGGAAGGGGGCCTCGCCCGAGCCGGACACCGGCACGGCGGGGAGGTAGGAGAGCCGCTCGAGCAGCGTGAGCCAGGGGTCGCCGGGCGTATAGACGATCGACGGGCTGAAGACCGTCGCCTCGAGCCGCGAGGCCCGGACGGCGTCGGCCGCCAGCGCCTTCGCGCGGAAGAAGCGCGTGCGCGAGTGGTGCTTCGCCTCCATCGCAGAGAAGAAGACGAAGCGCTTCGCTCCCGCCCGCTCGGCCGCTCGCACCAGCCGGAGCGTGGCCACGGCGTTCAGCTCCTCGATCGAGGCGCGTGGCTGGTCGCGGATCGCGGCAGCCAGGTGCACCACCGTGTGCACGCCGCGCAGAGCGTTGCGGAACGAGGCCGGGTCCGCGAGGTCGCCGAGCGCAATCTGGACCCGGACGCGCTGGTCGCCGAGCCGGCGCGGGTCGCGCACGAGGCAGCGCACGGGGCGCGGCTCGGCGGTCAGCCGGCGCAGCAGCGCGGAGCCGACGGTCCCCGTGGCCCCCGTGAGCAGGATCATCGCCGGCCGGTGAGCACGACCCGCCAGGGCGAGCGCTCGTTGCGGTGCACCTCGACGTCGCTGAAGCCGGCCTCCTCCATCCAGCCGCGGATCTCGGACGGCTTGAAGTTGCGGCTGTGGCTCCAGGCGTAGAAGAGAAGGCTCGAGATCGCGCCGTGCTCGGAAACGGGCTCGCCCGGCTCGGGCCGCGCCGAGTCGCCGATCACGAGGCAGCCGCCCGGCTCGAGCGCGTCGTAGGCCATGCGGCACAGCTCGCGGTCGCGCTCCTCGGGCAGGTGGTGGACCAGGTTGAAGACCGAGACCACGTCGAGCCCTTCGCCGAGACCGAGCTCGAACACGTCGCCCTCGCGGTACACGACACGCTCGGCGAAGCCCTGCTCCTCGACGATCCGGCGCCCCACCGCCGCACTCGGCGGCAGATCGAGCACGGTCGCCTGAAGCTCGGGGTGGCGCCGGCACATCGCCATCGAGAAGCCGCCGTGCCCGCCCGCCACGTCCACGAGCCGGCGCGGCGCCGTAACGGGGACGAGCGCGGCGTTCGCGTCCTGCTCCGCGCGCGAGATCTCGAACAGGCCGCGGATGTAGGCGTCCCAGCGCTCGGAGTCGTCGCGGCGCTCCTCGTGCATCGCATAGGGCCGGCCGGTCCGAACCGCCTCCGGGAGCAGGTCGAGCACCTGCCAGTGGAGGTCGCCCTGCTCGCCGACGAAGGTCGCGATCGAGTCCGGTGACGAGCGCACGAGCTGGCGCTCCGTCACGTCGGTGTTCGAGAAGCGGCCATCGTCCTGCTCCACGTAGCCGAGCGTCGCCAGCGCCGTCAGCAGCGTCTCGGCGCCGAGCGGGTCGAGCTCGAGGGCGGCGGCGAGCTCCTCCGCCGAGGCCGGCCGCTCGTGCAAGGACTCGAAGATGCCGAGCACCACGGCCGTCGTCACGGCGCGCGCCGCAACCAGGCCGGTGAACGTGTCGAGAAAGGGGTCGGGCTCGCGACGGTCCAGCACGGGCCGCAGCCTAGCCGCCGGTACAATCGCGTCCTCGCGCCCAGGCGCAGTGTGTGGACACGAGAAGGAGACCATGGCCTACGTCATCGCCGAACCCTGCATCGACACCAAGGACAACTCCTGTGTCGAGGTTTGTCCCGTCGACTGCATCCATCCGACGCCGGATGAGCCGGACTACGACCAGGTCACCCAGCTCTACATCGATCCGGAGGAGTGCATCGACTGCGACGCCTGCGTCGAGGCCTGCCCGGTAGACGCCTGCTTCGCCGAGGATCAGCTGCCCGACGAGTGGCAGAACTTCATCCAGATCAACGTGGACTACTACAAGAAGGGCGCGTAGACCCGAACATCGCGCGTTTCCCTGACCCATCGCGGCAGGGGTTGACTTCTATGGGGTAAATGCGCGAGTGTGGCTCGAAGGCCCCCGGCGGGGCCCCCGACCGGGGGCGAGCAGTCAACTGAGGGAGGACGATCATGAAGCGAGCGATTATCGCTTGCGTCGTCACCGCGCTCGTCGTCGGGGCTGGCACCGCCACCGCCGCCAAGCTCATCACGAGCAAGGACATCAAGGACGGCACGATCAAGAGTGCCGACATCAAGAACGGTGGTGTCCAGACCAAGGACATCAAGAAGGGCACCATCAAGAAGGATCGGCTGGCGTCAAAGCTCCAGCAGAAGATCGATCAACCCGGGCCGGCGGGGCCGGCCGGAGCGGCCGGACCGGCGGGTCCGCAGGGGCCGGCGGGTGCGGCGGGGCCTGCGGGTGCCCCGGGCGCGCCTGGCCCGACGCTCTCCTCAGGGCAACTGGGGAGTCATGAACCGCAACACGATCGGGTCGCCGAGCGCGTTCCTGCGCTCTGGACCTTCCACACCGAGTTTCCGGTCCAGCTCGAACGGTCCCGCCCAAGCGCTCGCCGTTGATGAGCGAACCGGGAGCCGAACGTGTCTCGGTCGAGCCACCGAGAAGGCGGCGTACGGCAACGAGTTCGACTTCGTCGGCGACCTGTTCCAGAGACGTGACGCGAGCGTCGGATTCCACGTCTACACGACGCCCGAGAACATCACTGCCGGGGGGGCTCGCGCAACATGCCGTCGATCGCGTTCGAGGTCGATCCGAACCGTCGGCGCGGGATGCCTGACGGCGAACTTCTCGTCGCTGATCGTCTTCACCGCCGAGGCCGATTCTTCTTGCCGTCGACGTGGAGCCGACTACATCGACGCCACTGACGACCGGCGCTGTGGGGCGGCACGGGTGCGGCGTTCGCCGGAACTCCGTGCGACATCAACGGCCGACGCGCTGCAGCTTCAGACGAGCTGCAGGCCTCACCTCGACGGCGGCGACCCCGCCGATCATCGGGACGGTAGGCATCAGCAAGGGCGTCGCGGACAACTCGTTCCAAGGCGCCGTCGACGGCCTGCGCGTGCAACGACACCGTCTACGACTTCGAGGAAACGGGCGTCTTCGAGACGCGCGCCCCGTAGAACCAGAGCGTCGATACGAGGGGCCGCCGCCCGGCGGCGCCCTCGGCTACTTCGCCATCGGCAGCGCCGTCCCGGTGACCTCCGGGACGGGCGGCCCAGAGGCCGCCTGGAAGACGGCCAGCTGCTGCGGGGTCGCGGCGAGGATGCCGCGCGCCGCGTGGTAGAGCGCCTGTGAGGCGGGCGCGTCCGGCTCGTCGAGCACGAGCGGGCGGCCCTCGTCGGCGCCCACGCGCAGCGACTCCTGCAGCGGGATCTTGCCTAGCAGCGGGACGTCGAGCTCGTCGGCGAGGAGCTGGCCGCCGCCTTCGCCGAAGATCGTGAAGCGCTCACCGTCCGGCGTCGTGAAGCCGGACATGTTCTCGATCACGCCGAGCAGCTCGAGGTCGAAGCGCTGCGCCGTGTCGGCCGCGCGCGCAGCCACCTTCTGGGCGGCCGGCTGCGGGGTCGTCACGACGACGAACCTGGCCTGCGGCAGCAGCTGCGCCAGCGTCATCGACACGTCGCCGGTGCCGGGCGGGAGGTCGATCAGCAGGTAGTCGAGCTCGCCCCAGTCGACGTCCTCGAGGAACTGGCGGATCGCCTTGTGGAGCATCGGCCCGCGCCACGTGATCGCCTGGTCGCGCTCGTTGAGAAAGTGCTCGATCGAGATCGCGCGCACGCCCGAGGGGCTGTCGAGCGGGATGATCTTGCGCTCCGCCGAGACCTTCGGGCGGCCGTGCACGCCGAGCATGCGCGGGATCGAGTAGCCCCAGACGTCGGCGTCGAGCGCGGCCGCGGCGTGGCCGTCGGCCTGGAGCGCGGCGGCAAGGTTCACGGTGACGGTCGACTTGCCGACGCCGCCCTTGCCGGAGCCGATGCAGATCACGTTCTTGACCATCGCGAGCGCGCCCTCGGGGAGCCCGCCGCCGCGGCCGAGCCGCTGCGAGAGCGACTGCTTCTCCTGGTCGGAGAGCACGTCGAAGCCGACGGTCACGTGGCCGACGCCGAGGCTCGAGACCTTCTCGACGACGGCCTTCTCGAAGTGGGCGCGGATCGGGCAGCCAGCTGTCGTGAGCGAGACGACCACGTCGACGCGGCCCTCCTCGGGCTGCTCGATCGAGCGCACCATGCCGAGCGTCACGATGTCCTTGCGGAGCTCGGGGTCGATGACCTCGCGCAGGACGTCCTGGATCTGTTCACGGGTTGGCATCCGCATCCATTGAAGCAGAGGGGCGTTCCCGCGCCACAACGACAAACGGGGGCCCCTCGTAAGGGGCCCCCGCTCGTTTACTGAGGGAGGAGAGATACTGCACCGCCGGCGGTATGTGGCCGGCAGCCTGTCCCCGGGCCCGCTCTCTCCGCGGCGGCCGGGGGGAAGCTGTGCGCTAGGCGATCGCGCCGACGCGCGAGGCGAGGCTCTCGGCCTGGTTCTGGACCTCGCGGCTCGTCGCCTTGACCTGGCGCTCGAACTCGCGGCGGGTCGAGCGGACCTGCTTCTCGGCCTCGCGGCGGTTCTGCTTGACGGTCTTGACGGCGGCCGAACGGCGCTGACGCAGCTCGCGCTCGAAGCGCGTGCGGGTCTTCTTGACCTCACGCACCGCGCGGTTGCGGGCGGTGTTGCCGCGGCGCTCGAACTTGCGGAGGTTCGTGGCCACGCGCTTGCCGACCTTCTCGACCTCCTTCTCGGCGCTCTCGCGACTGGCGGTGAAGGGCTTGGTCGCCTCGACGACGGCGTCACGAGCCGTGAGGGCGGCGCCGAACTGGATGAGCACCGCGCGCTCGGCCTGGGCCTGGACGGCCTGCAGGGCGTTGACCTGCGCCTTGGCGCGCGTCTCGGCGGTCTGCGCGGCGCTCTCCGCCGTGCGAGCCGCAGAACGCTGCGTGCTCTTGGCGGCGGTGCGGGTGGCCGACTGGCTGCGCTTCGCGGCGTTGCGACGACGGGTCGCAGCAGCCTTGCGAGCGGCGGCCTTGCGCTGGGTCTCGGTCTGGGTAGCCATTCTTGTCTGCGCTCCTTGTGAGGGGGGTTTCCCTGCCCGTCCCTCTGGACGTAAGCTTATTACATCTAAGTTCAGTAGAACTATACCACCGAACACACGTACGTAAACCTCGGCTTGTCGGCGGTTACACGGCGCTCGGCATCTCGGCGAACGACGGCTGGGGAGGGGTCGCCTCGGCCAATTCGGGCAACTAGTCCTGACTTTGCCCGCTCCTGGCGGCCAAAGTCAGGACGGCCCGCTCGCCTCGAGTCAGCGGCGAGTCTGCGTCCCTTCTTTGCCGTCGTTCGCCGAGGCCGGCGCGTGGTAGGCGGAAAGGACCCTCAGGCGGCCGCGCGACCGTCGGAGCCGACGCGCTCGAGCCAGTCGCTCGCGTGCTCCAGCTCCGCCAGCGTGGGGAGCGCGGCCGGCTCGCGCCACACGCGGTTGAGGCCCTCGATGCCGGCCTCGGCGACGACGGCGTCGGCGAAGCGCTTGCCGAGCTCGTACTGGCGCAGCTTCACGTCGAAGCCGAGCAGCCGCTCGATCACCCGCGCCGGCGCCGAGCGGTTGCGGCGCCGCTGGTCCATCGCGCCGCGCAGCTTCTCGTGGCCCGGGATCGCACGCTCGGCGATCACGTCCATCACGTGCTCCGAGTAGCCCTCGATCACGGCCATCGCGGCCTGGATGCGGTCCATCAGGGCCTGCTGCTCCTCCGACTGCACGAGCGCCGCGAGCCCGCCCTCGCGGAAGGCCTCGACGATTCTCCCGGGGTCGGGGATCGACGGCATGCCGCCGGCGGCACCCCGCTCGATGCGCACCTCGAGCGTCGACAGGTACTCGCGCAGCAGGCCGCTCATGTGCTCGCGCAGCCACGGCACGCCGCCGAACTGGTGCACGTGGGTCAGCTCGTGGGCGCAGACCCAGCGCCCGAAGGCGGCGCCGTCGACATCGAGGTCGCCAACCGCCTTGTCGAGGTTCGGGCCGACGAACAGGAGCCGCGGCGGGACGTCGCCGGCGAGCAGCGACACGTCGTACTGGCCCAGCACGCGGTGCGAGAGGTAGCCGGTCACGAGCCCGACCTCGGCGGCGAGCGTCGCCGACGCGCCGAGCCGCAGGGCGCCCGCCAGCGGTCCGGCGAAGCTGAGCCGGTCCTCGAGCCGGGCCGCCACCGGATCGAGCATGTGCCCGAGCGACTCGAGGTTCGTCTCTGTCCAGGCCGCGCGCGTGAGCAGCTCCGCCGGCGGCCGCTCGCTCGCCAGCTCGAGGCCCGTGTACTCGAGCACGTGCGGCTCCATCTCCGCGCAGAAGGCGACCACGTCGATGCCGGACGCGGCCGGGCCGTCGCCGCCGGCTGCGACCCTCGCGATGGTGCGGGCGATCGACCAGTCGATCATCTCGCTCTCAACGGTACCCGGCGTCAGAGGTCGGGAAGCCGCTGTACCTGCTCGACCACCGGGGCGAACAGGTCGCCGTGCTCCTCGATCCGGTCGAGCACGTCGCCGGCCTCGAAGACGAGCTCGGCCGGGTCGTCCTCCTCGAGCTCGCTCCAGGCGAGCGGTGTGGACACCGTCGGCCGCTCGCGGGCGCGCAGCGAGTAGACGCCGACGGTCGTCTTGTGCTCGTCGTTCTGGCTCCAGTCGATCAGGACCTTGCCCTTGCGGAGCTCCTTCTTCTGGGTCGACACGATCAGCTTGGGGTGCTGCTGCTCGAGGTGGCGCGCGAGTGCCTGCGAGAGCCGCTTCGTGCCGCCGCGGTAGTCGGCCTCGCCGCTGTTCAGCGGTACGTACACCTGGATTCCCTTGGAGCCGGAGGTCTTCGGGTAGCTGTCGAGGCCGAGCTGCGCGAGCGCGTCACGCAGGAGCAGCCCCACCTCGCCGCACTCCTCGAGGCCCGCGCCCGGGCCGGGGTCGAGGTCGAACGCCATCACGGTCGGGTGCTCCATGTCGGTCGCAGGCGACAGCGACGGGTGCAGCTCGAGGTCGGCCAGGTTCGCGAGCCAGACGAGCGTCGGCAGGTCGTCGCACACGCAGTAGTCGATCTCGCCGACGCGCTCCCTGCGCACCCACTCGGGCGCATGCGACGGGCAGTTCTTCTCGTAGAAGTACTGAGCCTCAACCCCGTTCGGGTAGCGCTTCAGCGTTAGCGGCCGGTCGCGCAGGTGCGGCAGCACGACCGGCGCGGCGCGCGTGTAGTACTCGATCACCTGGCCCTTGGTGAACCCGCTCCGCGGGTAAAGGACCTTGTCGAGGTTGGAGAGCGAGAGCCGCCGGCCCTCGACCTCGACCTCGACGCGGGTCGAGGCCACCTAGCTCTTGGCGGCTGTCTTCTTCGAGGAGCTCTTGGAGCCGTTCGAGCTGCGCGACTTGCGCTTGGAGCCGCCGCCGCTTGGGCTCTTGGACGCCGCAATCGACGCCTCGAGCGCGGCCATCAGGTCCGGGACCTTCTGCGGCTCCTCCTCGGGCGTCTCGATAGTGATCGTCTCGCCCGCCGCCTTGCGCTCGATCATCTCGAGCACGCGCTCGCGGTACTCGTCGCGGTACTGCTCGGGCTCGAACTCCGCCGAGAGCGAGTCGATCAGCTGCTTCGCCATGTCGAGCTCGCGCTTGCTCGTCTTGCTGCCGTCGACGGTCAGCTCGTCGAGCGAGTCGGGGTCGATCACCTCGTCGGCGAACAGCATCGTCTCCATCGCGAGCACTCCCGCGCGCGGGCGCAGCGCCACGAGGCTCTCCTTGGAGCGGATCACGACCCGCGCGATCGCGACCTTGCTCGCCTCGTCCATCGCGTCGACGAGCAGCTTGTAGGCCTTCTCCGCACCCTTGTCGGGGGCGAGGTAATACGGATGGTCGTAGTAGATCGGGTCGATCTGCTCGAGGTCCACGAACGCCTCGATGTCGATCGTGCGCGTCTTCTGGGGCTCGAGCGATTCGAGCTCCTCGGGCGCGATCATCACGTAGCGCTCGGGGCTGATCTCGTAGCCCTTGACGATGTCCTCGTACTTGACCTCTTCCCCGTCCTGGTTGACCCGCTGCTGCTTGATCCGCGCTCCGGACCTTGAATCGATCTGATGGAAGCGCACCGTCTTGCGCGAGACCGCGCTGAACAGCTTCACGGGGATGTTGACCAAACCGAAGCTGATCGCTCCACTCCAGATCGCACGTGCCATGACACTGAAGATACCTCCCGAGCACCGACTTACCCTGCTTCGCGGGTGCATTCTTGCGGGTTCTTGTCCGGCCGCAGGCCCTTGAAGGAGGGCGCGCGCAGGGTCCCGCTCCCCGTCCACTCGCGGAACTCGACGCTGGCGACCAGCGTCGGCTCCACGAAGATCGTGCCCTTGGGCGGCTGGCGGCCCTCGAAGGGGCTCGTATCGCGCCGGAGCGGCTCCAGCTCGCGCTGCACCAGCGCAAGCGTCTCCTGCGTGAAGCCGGTCCCGACCTTGCCTGCGTAGACGAGTTTCCCCTCCGCCATGACGCCGACCGCGAGCGCTCCGAGGGTGCTGCGGCGGCCGCCCTCGCCCGGCGTCCAGCCGCCGATCACGACGTCCTGGGTCAGCACGTTCTTGACCTTGATCCAATGCGAGGCGCGCCGGCCCGGCTCGTAGGAGCGGTCGAGGCGCTTCGCGATCACGCCCTCGATGCCGTGCTGGCGAGTCGCCTCGAGCAGCGCTTTGCCCTCGCCGCGGTGGTAGGCGGGCGTGCGCCACGACGGCCCCTCGAGCTCGAGCTCCTCGAGCAGCGCGCGCCGGTCCTCGTAGGCAAGCGGCAGTGTCAGCCGGCCGTCGAGGTACAGCAGGTCGAAGATCACGTACGTGACCGGGATGTCGCGCATGCGCCGCCGGACGGCCGAATCCGAGGCGAGATGCATGCGCGACTGGAGCCGCTCGAAGCTCGGCCTGCCCTGCTCGTCGAAGGCGACGACCTCGCCGTCGAGGATGAGCCGGCGCGCCCCCTGCGCGCGCGAGAACTCGCGCACCTCCGGGTAGCGCGGCGTGAAGTCGGAGAAGTTGCGCCCCTGCAGCGTGATGTGGCCGTGGTCCGAGAAGAGGACCGTGCGGATCCCATCCCACTTGACCTCGAAGCCGTAGTCCTTCTCCTTCGTGGGCAGCTTGCCGCTGCGGGCCAGCATGGGCGCCAGCCGGTCCGGCATGGGCTGGTAGCCCGGGTCCTCGGGCGGATCCATGCGATGGATCAGCCAGTCCTTTTCGCGCGTGCGGAAGAGCGCGTAGCGGCCGCGCATGCGCTCGCCGTCGAAGGTCGCGATCACCTCGCCGTCGCGGAACTTCTCGGCATCGAAGGTGCCTCTGTCCCAGACACTCATCGTGCCTGCGCCGTACTCGCCCTTCGGGATGTCGCCCTCGAACTCGAGGTACTCGAGCGGATGGTCCTCGGTCCGAACCGCGAGCCGGTTCTCGTCCGGGTGCGCCGGGACCCCGCGCGGCAGCGCCCAGGAGGCGAGCGTGCCCTCGTGCTCGAGGCGCAGGTCCCAGTGCAGGCGGCGCGCGTTGTGCTCCTGCACGACGAAGCGCGGGGCTGTCGCCTTCTTGCGTCCGCGCCCCTTGGGCTCGGGTGTCTTCTCGAAGTCGCGCTTGTCCCGATAGCTGCCGAGCCGGTCCGCCACGGGATAGATCCTGACGGCTACGTGCGGGCGAGCGCCGTCGAGCCGAGCGACTCGCGCAGCTCGTCGATCGACCTGAAGACCTGAGCGGCGCCAGCGTCGCGCAGCTCCTGCTCGGAGAAGCCGCCCGTGAGCACCGCGATCGTCTCGATGCCGGCGCGCCCCGCGGCCTCGCAGTCGAACGTCGAGTCGCCGACCATGACGCCGCTGTCGGTGCCCGCCTTCTCGAGCGCCGCCACGACCAGATCGGGCTCCGGCTTGGTCGCCTCCACATCCGCGGAGGTGGTCCAGCCGTCCGCCAGCTCACGTGCATCGAGCAGGTCGAGGTAGTGCTCGACCTCGTCGGCCTTCGCCGAGCTCGCGAGCACGACCACGTGCCCGCTCTCCTTCAGGTCCACGATCAGCTCACGTGCGCCGTGCAGCGGCTCGACCTCCTCGATCAGCGCCATGTAGAGCGCCTTCTCGGCGGCGCGAATGTCGTCGCCCTTCTCCTCCTCGACCTGCTCGCCGCCCAGCGCGCCCACCAGCTGATCCCCGCCCATCCCGATGTGCCGGTGGATGCGCCAGATCGGCAGCAACTCGCCGTGCTGGCGAAAGGCTCGATACCAGGCGATCGCGTGGTGATAGTTCGTGTCGACGAGGGTGCCGTCGATGTCGAGGACCGCCGCCGGAGACATGCCCTCTTCTCCCGGGTCGGTCATCGGTTCAAACGTTCGTCCAGGCCACGCACGCGCGTGTGCCGGCCACCCGCCGGGATGACGACGTGAACCCTGAATGGGATCTCCCAGCGTTAGCTCCTGCCGCCGGGCCGCGCTGCTGCTCGCTCTCAGCTGCGGGCTGGGCGCGCCCGGATCGGCGCTCGCGGCCGCGCCGTCGGCGTGCGAGTCGGCGGAGGCCGCGCCGGCCCAGGTGGGCGAGCGAATCGTCATCCGCTCCACGCTCTGCCTGCTGAACGCCGAGCGGCAGCGACACGGGCTGCGCGCCCTGCGCCTGAACTCGCGCCTGTCGCGCGCCGCCCGCGGCCACTCGCAGGACATGGCGCGCAACAACTACTTCGATCACAACTCCCGCAACGGCTCGAGCTTCGTCGACCGCATCCGCCGCACCGGCTATCTGACCGGCGCGAGCCGCTGGAAGGTCGCCGAGAACATCGCCTGGGGCACGCGGTGGCTCGCCGCGCCGCGCGCGATCATGAAGGCCTGGATGGACAGCCCGGGTCACCGCGCGAACATCCTCGATGGCTCCTACCGCGAAATCGGCATCGGCGTGGCGACACGCTCGGAACGGCGGGCCATCTACACCACTGACTTCGGCGCACGCGGCTGATAAGCCGCCGCCGGATCATTCGTCCGGCGGGATCTCAGGTCCCTTCGGATCAGGCTGAGGCGCGTCGGGCGGCTCCGGCTGGGGCTGCTCCGGCGGCGCGGGGGCGGGGACCTCGGTACTTGGTGCTTCCTGTGGAACCTCGCTCATGCGTGTTCCGTTCCCGGCGACCGGGGTGCGAAACGGCTCAGGCCGCGACCTCGGAAAGGTCCTCGCGCAGATCCCGAACACGCTCGACGCCGTCCGCCTCGCGGTCGTTCGCGAGCAGGTCGATCACGGCCTCCTCGACCGCCTGTTGCACGTCCGGCCAGGCGGTCGTGTCCTCCATCAGCTCAGGCAGGGCGCCGCTGATCGTGAGGCCGCCGTCGAAGCGGTCGAACACGCGCGGGTCGATGTACGAGGCCCGGCAGACGGCCGGCGTGTTGCCGAGATAGCGCGCCGTCTCCTTGACGGCACGCGACTTGGCCCGCTGGCGCGCGCTCTTCGAGGTGGCCGCCATCCCTGAGACGGCCAGCGCGACGGCCGCCAGCACGGTGCCGCTCCAGGTGCGGAAGTCCTTTGCCGAGAAATCGCCGCCGGCCGCCTGCTTGACGTAGGTGTTGATGTCGGCCGACTTGACGTCCACCCAGCGCCGGCCGTCCTTGTAGGCGAGCAGCTCCTCCCCGCCGCCGCGGCGCCGCTTCAGCTCGCTCACGATCTCCGCCACCAGCGGATCGCCCACCGACTGGACGCGGCGGGCGCCACCCTTGGCCTCGTAGTCGAAGCTGACCTCGTCGCCATTGACGGTCACGTGGCGCTTGCCCATCGTCGCGATGCCGTAGGTGTCGTTCTCCTCGGCGTAGTCCTCCGACCCGATCCGGAAGAAGCCGCGGTCGAGCAGGCGCGTGGCGCAGGCGAGCACCTTCTCGCGCGGCATGCCGGGCAGCTCGAGCTCCTTGGCGACCTGCTTGCGGAGCTTGGGCAGCGCGCAGGCGAAGTCGATCATCTCGTCGAACTTCTCGCGGTCGCGCCGCTCGCGCCACTTGTCGTGATAGCGGTACTGCTTGCGCCCGGCGACGTCCGTGCCGGTGGCCTGGATGTGCCCCATCGGATAGGGACAGATCCAGACCTCGCCCCAGGCCGGCGGGATCGCGAGCTCGCGGATGCGCTCGATGACGGACGGCTCCGTGATGCGCCGGCCGTCCTCGTCGAGGTACTCGAAGCCCTTGCCCCGCCGCCGGCGGCGAATCCCGGGCCCGGAGCAGTCCACTCTCTTCAGGCGAGCCATTCGCGACCTGTTGCCCGTCGCCCGGGGGCGGCAATCCAGCCGCCCTAGAACATCCCCAGGAGTCGCTCCACCAGCTCCCCGGAGCGGGCCGCCGCCACGCGTGAGCGCATCTCGAGGTCGAGCGCGTCGCCGCCCGGGAACTCCACCGCGCCGCCGCATTCGCGGACGAGCAGCTGCGCGGCGGCGACGTCCACGGAGCGGACCGGGCGCAGCGTGACCATCGCGTCGAGCTGGCCCGCCGCGACGAGGCAGATGCTCGACGCGACCGAGCCGAGCGCCCTGATGCGGCGCGCCTCGAGGTCGGCCAGAGCGGGTGCAACACTCGCCACGAGTCCCGGCCGGGCCGTCTCGAGACCGAGCATCTCGAGCGGGCCCGGCTCGAGCTGCGGCAGCCGCTCGCCCGCCACGAAGGCGCCCTCGCCGCGCACCGCCCACCAGTCGCGCACGGTCACGCCCGCGTGCCCGCCGGAGGGCGCCAGCTCGGCCACCCAGCCCACCTCGACGTCCGCCATCCGGTCGCCCGACGCGACCGCGATCGACACGCAGGCGAACGGCAGGCCGCGCTTCGCGTTCACGGAGCCGTCGACCGGGTCGATCACCACGCGTGTCGGTCCGCCACCGTGGATCGCCACCTCGCCGCGCTCCTCGGAGACGGCGGTCAGCGGCACCCCGAGCGCCTCGAGCTCGGCGAAGATCGCGTCCTCGGAGGCGCGGTCGATCACGTAGGACATGTCGCCGCCCTCGCCGCGGCCCGCCTCAACCGAGCGCTCGGCGCGCGTCGCGTAGGACGCCACCGCGTCGCGCGCGGCGGCCCCGGCGCGCCGGCAGAAGCCGATCCAGTCCGTCTCGGGAAGGCCCATCGGTCGGCGTATCCTAGGCCGGATGCCCGATGCGCTAGACGGCCTCAACCGCTCGCAGGAGCAGGCCGTCACCCATCCCGGCGGCCCGCTCGTCATCGTGGCGGGCGCCGGCACCGGCAAGACGCGCACGCTCACCCGCCGCTTCGCCTGGCTCGTCGAGCAGGGCGTGCCCGCCGGCGAGATCCTCGCGCTCACCTTCTCGTCGGCCGCCGCCGCCGAGATGCGGGAGCGGCTCGAGTCGCTGATCGAGTCGCCCTACGAGGAGCTCCACGTCGCCACCTTCCACGCGTTCTGCACGCGCCTGCTGCAGGACGAGGCCCTCGAGGCCTGCGTCGATCCGTTCCTGTCGCCGGTCACGCCGGCCGACCGGCTCGCGCTGCTGCTCGAGCGCATCGGCGAGCTGTCGCTGCGCCACCACGAGATCCGCGGCAACCCGGCACCGCTGCTCGCGAGCTTCGTGTCGCGCATCGACCGGCTCAAGGACGAGATGGTCTCCGCCGACGACCTGCGCCGCTACGCGGAGCGGCTCGCGGCCGAAGCTGAGGGCGACGCCGCGCGGGCGCGGGTCGACCGCGAGCTCGAGTTCGCGCGCCTGTACGCCGACCACGACCGGCTGCTGTCCGAGCGCGGCGCGCTCGACTTCGGCGACCTGATCCTGCAGGCGTTCCGGCTTCTGCACGAGCGCCCGCACGTGCGCGAGCGGGTCGCACGGCGCTACCGCCACGTGCTCGTCGACGAGTACCAGGACACGAACTTCGCGCAGGGGATGCTGCTGCGCCTGCTCGTCGAGGAGCACCAGGACGTCACGGTGGTCGGCGACGACGACCAGGCGATCTACCGCTTCCGCGGCGCCTCGCAGAAGAACCTGCTCGACTTCCAGCGCGAGTTCCCGGAGGCGACCGTCGTCCGGCTCGAGCGCAACTACCGCTCCGGACGGCGGATCCTGCAGGCCGCGGGCGCCGTGGTGGCGCCGGTGCCCGACCGGATCCCGAAGAAGCTGACTGGCGCGAGCGGCGGACGCGTGCGCTTCTGGCGCTGTCGCTCCGAGCGCGCCCAGGCCCAGGCCGTTGCCGCCGAGGCCGAGCAGCTGATCGCCGCCGGGACGCCACCGGACGAGATCTGCGTGCTGGTGCGCTCGGTCAAGGCGGAGGGCGCGACGATCGCGTCGGCGCTCGAGGAGCGCGCGCTGCCGGCGCGCACCTGCGGCGCCGCGGCCTACTTCCAGCGCGCCGAGGTCCGCGACGTGCTCGCCTGGCTGCGCGCGCTCGCCGACCCGTCCGACTCCGGCGCCGTGGTGCGCGCGCTCTCGCGCCCGCCCGTCGAGCTGCGCTCCGTGGACGTGGCGCGGCTGACGCAGCTCGCCCGGCGCCGCAAGCTCGACATGCCGAGCGCGGTCGCGGCGGCGCTCGAGGGTCCGCAGCTCTCCGAGGAGGGCCGCGACCGGGCGCGCACCTTCCTGCGCCTGTACCGCTCCGCCTCGGGTGCCTTCGAGGACCGCCGCCCGGACGCCTTCGTGCTGCGCCTGATCGAGCGCATCGGCCTGCGCCGTCAGCAGGTGTTCGCCACCCACGCGGACACGGTCGAGCGGCTGCGCAACATCGCCAAGCTGTCCGAGCTCGCGAGCGCCTACATGCGCCGCGAGCCGCAGGCGACGGCGCGCGACTTCACCCGCTACCTCGCGGCCGTCGCCGAGTCGGGTCTGCGCGAGGAGGAGGCGGTCGGCGTGCCCACGGCGCCCGCCGTGCAGGTGATGACGATGCATGCGGCCAAGGGACTCGAGTTCGACCACGTCTTCGTGCTCGGCCTGTCGGCGGCACGCATACCGGGCCCGTTCCGGGCCCCGGCGGACGGGGTGCCGGACGAGCTGCTCAAGGAGCGCCTGCCCGCGGCCGGCGGGCGCGAGGCCCACGAGGCCGAGATGCGCCGCCTCCTCCACGTGGCGATGACGCGCGCCCGCAAGGGGCTCGTGCTCGCCTGGGCCGAGGGCGCCCAGCCCGGCGCGACCCCGCGGCCGTCGCCCTTCTACGAGGACGCGCTGGCCGCGCTCGACGTCGAAGAGGAGGAGTTCGAGGAGGAGCTCTTCGGACCGGCCGAGGGACTCCACTCGACCTTCCGGATCATGCGCGACGAGCTGCTCGACACGGTCGCGCGCGTCGGCGGCCGGCTCGGGGAGATGCGCCTCGACACCTACCTCGACGTGGACCAGGCGGTGTCGCGCTACCTCGAGCTGATCAAGGTCGCCGCACTCATCGAGCGCGCCAAGGAGGGTCAGTCGCTCGACGCCGCCCTGACCGAGGTCAACGAGATCCTCGTCCAGTGTGCGACCGCGGAGCAGCGCGAGATCCTCGCGCAGTCGGCCCTCGACGGCTGGCTGCGCGACACGGAGCGCGACCCGGAGAGCCGGCCCGCCGCGGACGGCAACGGCTCCGAGCCCTCGCTCGATCCGTTCATCCCGCGCCGCGGCCGCGGCCTGATGCTGTCCGCGAGCGACATCGACACGTACCGCATCTGCCCGCTCAAGTACAAGTTCGCGCGCGTCTTCCGCATCCCGCAGGAGCCGACCATCCACCAGCGCTTCGGGATCGTCGTGCACCAGGTCCTGGAGCGCTTCCACACGCAGGGCGGCGGCTCGCTCGCGCAGCTGATGGAGCTGTTCGAGGCGTCCTGGCGGCGCTCCGGCTTCGGCGACACGGACGACGAGCAGCAGTTCCGCGTGCGCGCCGTGGAGGCGCTCGAGCGCTACTGGGCCGAGGACCGCCGCTCCGACGCCGAGCCGGTCTGGTTCGAGCGCTCGTTCGCGTTCCGGCTGGGCCCGCACCTGCTGCGCGGGCGCGTCGACCGCGTCGACCGGCACCCGGACGGCAGCTACGAGCTGATCGACTACAAGACCGGCAAGTCGAAGTCCGAGGAGGACCTGCGCGAGGACATCCAGCTCTCGCTGTACCAGATGGGCGCGCGCGAGTCCTGGCGGCTCGAGACCTCGGCGCAGAGCTACCTGTACGTGCTGAGCGGCGAGAAGGTGCCCGTCGAGCATTCCGACGAGGAGCTCGAACGCGTCAAGGCGACCGTCAGCGAGATCGCCGGCGGCATCCTGAAGCAGAGGTTCGAGCCGACGCCGTCGAGCGAGATCTGCAGCTTCTGCGACTACCGGATCATCTGCCCGGCAGCGGAGAAGTGAGCACGCCGGCGGAGTCGGTGACACTCCGCAAGGTGGCCGCGAACTGGGTGTAGCCGAGCTGGTTCGGGTGGATGCCCGAGTCGGTACCGAGGATCCACTCCGGTCCCTCGCAGTACGTCAGCGGGTGCCTGACCTCGAACTCGCTCTGGGTCGGGTCGGACTGATGGCTCTGGCCGTCGACGAAGTCCTTGTCGCCGCAGTTGTAGGGCGGCGTCCACGACTGGCCGCTGGGCGGCAGCCCGAGGTTGAACCGCGGAAGCTGGGTGGGCTGTGGCGTGCCGGGCGTCGTCTGGGCCTGGATGAGGATGAGCCGCTTGCCCTGTTCGGGCAGGGCGGCCTTGGTGTTGGCGACCGCGGTGGCGAGCTGGGCGTTGAAATAGTCGGCCAGCGCCTCGAGTTGCCAGTTGGCGAATAGGTTCGCCGAGGGCACGATCAGGTGGTACTGGAAGGTCACGATCGTGCTGCTCGGTGCGTCGAGCAGCGCCGTGTAGAAGCGCTGCAGCTGCGTCACCAGCTGGACCTGCGTGAAGAACGGCTGGATGCAGGCCTCGAGCGCAGCCACCGAGCTCGTGAACGCGCAGGACTCGCCGCCGACGGTGAGCAGCACGTCCGTGAGCAACGGATTGGCGCCCATGGTGAAGGCGATCAGCTCGGGGTTCTCCGCCACAATGGCCTGCAGCTGCGGGTTGAGGATCCCGCCGGGTAGCCAGTCGCTCGGGGCTGAGCCCGTGACGGCGAGATTCTGGAACATGTCGGGCGCGGTCACGCCGCCCGGGAGATCGTTCGCGAACTGCGCGGCCCAGGAGGTGTCGTTCGCGAGGCCGTAGTCGGCGCTCCATTCGGGCGGTCCCGTGTAGCTCGGCCCCTTGTCGGAATTGGACGAGCAGCGGTTCGTGACCACCGCGCCCGGCTTGCAGAAGGGCAGATCGAACGCCGACATCTGGCCACCGTTCGCGTAGTAGCCGAAGCCGGCGGTGACCGAGTCGCCCAGCGCCCGGAAGCGCCACGGGAGCGTCGAGACGGTCACGGCCTCGATCTCGGTCCCGCCTCGCCCGCGCGCGCGGACGAGCGCGAGGTCCTGTCCGACGAAGGACGGCCCCGGCCTGATTCGCACGGTGAGCGTGCGCCGGGCGCCGCCCCCGGAGCGCCGCAGGTTCGCGAAGCGGCCGGAGAACGGACCGCGCGCCACGCGCAGCGGCTCGAGCTCCGAGCCTCGGCACACAACCGTGACCTTCACCGGCGAGCGGAAGCGGGTGATCGCGTGGCGGCTGCGGCAGGAGGGTCGCTCAGACTGACCTGAGCGGTGGACCAGCACCGCCGTCCGCCAGGTCCGCCCGCCGCGACGGCGCGCGACGACGATGTGGTCCGTGCCGCGGAAATCCTCGTCCGGCGTGTAGCGCACGCGTTCGAGGCGCTGGCTCACACGCCCGAGCCGGCCGTGCGCCGGCGCGCGAACGACGCGAACCCGCGCCCGGTTCAGGCCGCGGCAGCCCAGCTGGAGCCAGGCCGGCGAGCGGACCTCGACCTCGCGGACGGGGCAGCGCGGCAGATCGGCGCGCTCCAGGGAGAAGAAACGGTCGCCCGGTTGTGGCGAGTCGCCCGCGGAGGCCCCCGCCGGAGCCGCTGCCAGGAGGCCGGCGGTCGCGAGGGTCACCCACAGGGCAGGGCGAGTCACACGGCTAGCTGTCGTCGGGACCGCGCTGCCGCAGAAAGCGCTGGAAGTCGCGCGCGATCGTGTCGGCCGACGGGAGGCTCTCCTCGTCGGGCGGGTTCTCGGCCGTGACCTCGTCCATCGCGTTCTCGAGCCGCTCGACGAACGCCTTGACCTCCGGATCGCTCGCCACGGCCGCGCTCACCTGGCGCTCGTAGTCCTCGGCGGCGGACTCGAGCTCGCCGGCGTCGACGGCGAGGCCCGCGATGCCCTCGAAGCCGCGCACGAGCGCCAGCGCGACCTTCGGGTTGGGCGAAGCGGCCACGTAGTGGGGCACGGAGGCCCAGAGGCTCACCGAGGTGAGGCCGGCGGTCGCGCACGCGTGCTGCAGCACGCCGACGATCCCGGTGGGCCCCTCGTAGCTCGGCGGCTCGAAGCCGAGCCGCTCGACGAGCGAGCTGTCCGAGCCGATGCCGGTGATGGCGACCGGGCGGCTGTGCGGCACGTCCGCGAGCAGCGCCCCGAGCGTGATCACCATGCGCACGTCGAGCTTGCGGGCGGTGTCGATCACGTTGTCGGTGAAGCGCCGCCAGCGCAGCGACGGCTCCACTCCCTCGAGCATCACCAGGTCGCCCTCGGCTCCGCTCACCTCGGCGATCGAGAACTGGTTCTCGGGCCAGTCCATCTCGCGCGTCTCGCCCTGGGTCAGCCGCACCGTGGGCCGCACCGCCGTGAAGTCGTAGTACTCCTCCGGGTCGATCTGCGCCACGTCCTCGGAGTCGAAGGAGCCGCGGATGAACGAGAGCGCCGCGGAGGCCGCCTCGCCGGCGTCGTTCCAACCCTTGAAGGCGCACACCATCACCGGCTTGCGCAGCTGCGGACGGCGGTCCCAGATCAGGTCGCTCATCTCCCTCACCGTACCCGACGTCCGCAGCGGGATTCAGGATGGATCCCGTGACGGTGGCCGAATTGCGAGCCGGGGGCGAGGTGGAGGGCGTCTTCGCGTGCACGCGCAAGGACCGGCTCACCGCCCGCAACGGGAGCGCCTACCTCGCGGTCGAGCTGCGGGACCGCACCGGAGCCATCGCCGGGCGTGCGTTCCGCGACGCCGACTTCCTGGCCGGCCAGTTCGATCGCGGCGACCTGGTCAGCGTGCGCGGCCGCGTGGAGCGCTTTCGCGACGAGCTGCAGGTCGACGTGGCGGCGATCCGGCGAGCCGACGACGGCGCGGCCGACCCGGCCGAGTTCCTACCCGTCGCCTACCGGGACGTGGAGGAGCTCGACGGCTTCCTCGAGCACCTCACTCGCGAGGTCTACGACCCGGACCTGCGCGCGCTGCTCGGCGCCTTTCTCGGCGACGAGCGCTTCCGCGCCGACTTTCGCCGGGCGCCCTGCACGCGCGGCGGCCACCACGCGTACCTGGGCGGCCTGCTCGAGCACACCGTCGCGGTGGCCACGCTCGCCTTCGAGACCGGCACGCTGCACCCGCGGCTCAACACCGACCTGCTGCTGAGCGCGGCGATCCTGCACGACGTCGGGAAGATCCGCGAGTTCGATCTCGGCGCCGAGATCGCGCTCACCGAGGCGGGTGCGCTCGTCGGCCACCTCGCGCTCGGGGTCGAGCTCGTGAACGAGCGTGCGAGCGAGCTCCCGGCCTCGAAGCTGCACGCGCTCACCCACTGCATCCTCGGCCACCACGGCCCGGACGCCCTGCCGGGCCGGCGCTACCGCTCGGCCGAGGCACTCGCCCTGCAGCGCCTGAACGCGCTCGACGCCGGGGTCAAGGGCGCGCTCGAGCACGGGCTGGACTGAATCTGGACGTTTAGGCCACCCGCCGCCGACCGCGTTTGCGTCCGCGTGCGCGGCCGCCGACCGACATAGGGGGTGTCCGAGAACTCGACCACTGCTGCCACGACCACGTCGGAGGTCGTCGAGGAGCTGCTGCGGCAGCTCGTCGACGCCCGCTTCGTGCTCACCGACCGCGACGGCGCCGTCACGCGCTGGAGCCGGCCCGCCGAGGAGCTGTTCGGCTGGCCCGGCGCGCGCATGCTGGGGCGTGCGCTGCCCGAGACGCTCGGCATGGTCGAGGCTCTCCCCCGCGACGGCGGTGTCCTGCAGACGACGGTCAGGCGCAAGAACGGCACCGAGCTCGAGGTCAGGCTGACGCTCGTTCCGGTGGGGATGAGCCAGAGCCTCGAGTTCAACGGCTTCCTCGAAGCGCTCGAGATCGCGGCGCCGCGCGGGAACGCCCTGCAGCAGCTCCAGCAGAGCCACCGCACGGTGGTCGACTGGATCCACGCGGCGATGCGCGGGGAGGCGCGGCTGGAGGACGACGACCTCGCCGCCGGAACGATCGTCGCCTTCCGCCCGCTGGTCGAGCCGCCTCCGGCACCTCCCACAAAGGAGGACGGCGACGAGCCCTACACCGAGCTCGAGCTTGACGCTTCCGAGTACGTGGCCGTCGACACCTCCCGGATCGAGGCCGTCGAAGAGCTCGGCGCGCGGCTCGCATCCGAGATCGGCGAGACCCGCGGCGCTCTCGCCGAGCTGCGCAGCGCCGTCGACAGGCTGCAGGGCGAGCTTGCGGAGGCGCCTCAGGGCGACGACGAGCAACTTCGGGCCGCCCTGGCCGCGCTCGAGGCGACCGTCACGAGGGTCGAGCAGCTCGAGGCCGACGACACGCCGGACAAGCTGGCGGTCGAGCTCGCCGAGCTGCGTGAGCGCGCGGGCGCGGGCGAGGATGCAGCCGCCGCGGCAGAGCACGTGCGCGAGCGGCTCGAGCAGCTCGAGCGCTCACTCGCCGACGGCGGCGAACGCGACAGGTCGCTGCGCGAGTCGCTCGAGGAGATGAGCGCCAAGGTCGATGAGCTCGCTCGCGGGCTCTCCGACGACGAGGCTGAGATCGAGCAGCGCAGCCAGGCGGAGGCCGAGCGCGAGCAGCAGCTGCGCGCCGAGCTCGACGACGCGCGCGCCAAGCTCGAGGCGATCGCCGGCGAGCGCATCGAGGAGCAGCGCGCGCTGGCGAGCGAGCTGGCCGAGACGCACGCGAAGCTCGAGGCGCTCGAGCGCGCGATGGGCGACGAGCACGAGCGCGCCGACGAGGCGCGTGCGCGCCTGGCCGAGCTCGGCCACGAGCTCGCGGAGCTGCGCTCCGCCCCGCCACCCGCGCCGGCGCCGGGCGCCGAACCGGCGAGCGCCGCCGCGGCCGAGGCCGCCGGCGAGGCGCTCAAGGCGATCGAGCGGCTGACCGCGCGCGCCGAGCAGGCCGCCGATGCAGCCCGCAGCCATTCGTCACGCGCCTACGACGCATCCGGCGCCGCCGAGGCGCGCGCCTCACGCGCCGAGGAGGCCGCCGCCGCGGCCGAGGCCCAGGCGAGCAGGGCGGCCGAGAGCATCGCCGGCGTCGAGAAGCGCTCCGAGCGCGCGGACCAGGCGCTGGCCGGCGTGCAGTCGCAGGTGCTTGCAGCGCGCCAGGCCGCGGAATCCGTCCAGCAGCACGCGCAGCGCGCCCAGGAGACGCTCGAGACTGTCGAGCAACACTCCGGCCAGGCGCGCGAGATCGTCGCGGCCGTCGAGGCCCACGCGAACCGCGCCGGCGAGGCGGTGTCCGCGGCCGAGGCCCATGCCGCCCGCGCCGAGGGCTCCGTGTCGACGCTCGACGAGCAGCTGCGCCGTGCCGAGGAGGCCGCGGCCACCGCACGCGCGGAGGGCGAGCGCCTGCTCAGCGGCGCCGCCGAGGTGCAGGAGGCGGTCGAGCGCGCGACCGACCTGCGGGCGCGCATGGACGCCCAGGTCGCACGCGTCGAGGAGAGCATGAGCGAGGTCGAGCGCGGCGCGATCCGCGCCGAGGCGGCCGCATCGAGCGCCGCGGAAGGCGCCGAGCGCAGTGGCCAGGAGGCGGGCCGGCTCGCCGAGATCGCTGCCGCCGCCGAGCAGCAGGCCGAGTACGCGCGCCAGGCCGCCGAGGCGGCGGAGGAGGCGGCCATGGTCGCACGCGCCGCGGCCAGCCAGGCCGAGGCGGCCGGGCATCGCAGCCGCGACGCCGAGCGACCGCTCGTCCGCTTCGACGGCCCCGCGAACGGGCACGCGCCTGCAGGGAACGGAAACGGTCAGCACGATCCGCGCCGGCCGCTCTTCGCCAAGCGCGAAACCGGCCCCGCGCGCCCGCCGCGACCCGGCTTCGACGATGCGAATCGCCCGATGGCGACGATCGGCCTCGACGGCCATTTCAAGGAGCTGAACCCGGCGTTCACGGACCTGGTGGGCTACAGCGAGCCGGAGTTCGCCCAGGCCGTATGGCCGCCGGTGATGGACCGCGCGAACCTGCAGACCCACCGCGATCAGATGAAGGCGATGCTCGCCGGCACGATCGAGTCGGCCGAGGTCAAGACCGGCTACGTGCACGCTCAGGGGCTGCTCGTGCCGGTTGTCGGCAGCCTCACACTCGTGCGGGAGAACGGCGAGCCGAGCCACTTCCTGCTCGAGGCGGCGGGGCGCTGAGCACCCGGCGTTAGTCTCCCCGGCCGTGGTCTCGGACGACGGCATCCTCCCCCTCTACCGCCGCATGCGCGACCGGGTGCCCGGTCTGGAGCCGCTCGACGCACACACCCACATCGGCTTCAACGACCCGGATGGCTATCGCTGCGCCCGCCAGGAGCTGGTCGAGGCGCTCGACCGGATCGAGGCGCGGGCGATCGTGTTCCCGATGCACGAGCCGGACGGCTACCGCGAACCGAACGACATGGTGATCCGCGAGGCCGAGGCGTCAGGCGGCAAGCTCTTCCCCTTCTGCCGGCTCGATCCGCACAGCTCGCCGCTGGCCGAGGCCGAGCGCGCGCTCGCCGCCGGCGCCCGCGGCATCAAGCTGCACCCCCGCGCCGAGGGCTTCGCGCTCGATCACCCAGACCTGCAGCCGGTCTTCGCGCTTGCCAACGAGCGTGGCCTCACGGTGCTCTGCCACGCGGGGCGCGGGATCCCGGCGCTCGGCAAGCACGCGCTCCAGGCCTGCGGCCGGTACCCGGACATGCGCCTGATCCTCGCCCACGCGGGCATCTCGGACCTGGCCTGGATCTGGCGGCTCGCCCCCGAGCACCCGAACCTCTTCTTCGACACGTCCTGGTGGTCGCCGAGCGACCTCCAGACGCTGCTCGCGCTCGTTCCGCCGGGCCAGATCCTGATGGCGAGCGACGCCCCCTACGGCACCCCCGCGTGGGGAGCGTCGGGCACGCTTCGGCACGCGCTCCAGGTCGGGCTCGACCACGATCAGGTGCGCGCTGTGATGGGCGGGCAGGCGGCGCGCCTGCTCGACCGGCGAGGAGCCGCTCGACCTCGGTCCCGCGCCCGGCCCGGACGGGCTCTCGCGCGACCCGCTGCTCGACCGCGTCTACGCCTTCCTGCTGAGTGCGCTCGGGCAGATGTTCAACGGCGTCGAGCCCGCCGAGACGCTGTCACTCGCGCGGCTCGCGTGTGAGATGGGCGACGACGCTCCGCAGGCCCCGGTCTGCCGCGCGGTGATCGACATGCTCGACGCGCGCGAGCGCTACTCCGCGCAGGGCGACGGGCGCCCGGAGCGCTTCGCTCCCGGCCTGCACCTCGTCGTCGCCGCAGCCGTCATCGCACGCACGCCCGACGTGCCTGTCTGAGCCGTTTTTGCCGACGTGTGCCCGGGTAGCCCGAAAGGCAACGGGTCGCCGGAGCCGCCCCTTGGACCTCCGGGGACGCCGAGCGACGACGGTCGACCCGCCTAATCACCGAGCACGAACATCTCGAAGCCGACAGGCGGATGGAAGGTCACCTGGCTGTTGTAGGCGACCACCGGCCGGCCGATCACGGCCTCGACGGCGTCGGTGAACTGCTTCGCCTGGACCTCCTGGAAGCGCAGCCGAACGCTGCGCACGAGATCCTCCTCGCCCCGGTCCACGAGGGTCTGCTCGACGGTCGTGAGGATGTCCTCGAGCACGCACAGCAGGTACTCGTCGAACGCGTACGTCTTGGCCTTGGTCGGCCCGCGTCCGTAGGAGTCGCTGTAGATCTTGACGATCGCAGTGGAGACGGCGGCGAGCTGCTCGCCATCGGGCTCGGCGCTCAAGCAACCTCCCGAAGCGCCTCGAGCTCGCGCCGCATCGCCAGCCGCTTGAGCGCCTTGGACTCGAGCTGGCGCACGCGCTCGGCCGAGAGGCCGAGCCGTCTGCCGGTCTCGCGCAGCGGCTGGGGGTCCTGGCCGTCGATGCCGTAGCGGAGCTGAATCACGTGGCGCTCCGTCTCGGGCAGCTCGTCGACCGTGCGCCGCAGGAGCTCCTCGCTCAGGCTCAGCTCGACCTCCTGGTCGACGGGCGGTGAATCGCCCTCGAGCAGGTCCCGCAAGGACGTATCGCCCTCTTCGCCCACGGGGCGGTCGAGGCTCGTGACCGTGCGCGCCGCCTCGCGCACCTCCTCGACCTGGCTGAGCGGAAGCTCGGCCGCGGCGGCGATCTCGGCGTCGCTCGGCTCACGGCCGAGCCGCGCCGACAGCTCCCGCTCCGCGCGGACGATCTTGCGCTCGCGCTGGCCGATGTGCACGGGGATCCGGATCGTGCGCGCCTTGTTGGCGAGGCCGCGCTGGATCGCCTGGCGGATCCAGAAGGTGGCATAGGTCGAGAACTTGTAGCCCTTGCGCCAGTCGAATTTCTCGGCCGCCCGGATCAGCCCGAAGATGCCCTCCTGGATCAGGTCGAGCAGCGACAGCTCCTGGCCCTGGTACTTCTTGGCGATCGAGACGACGAGGCGCAGGTTCGAGTTGATCATCCGCTCCTTCGCGTCCAGGTCACCCTGCTCGATGCGCTTGGCAAGCTCGATCTCCTCGGCGGCCGTCAGGAGCGGATAACGGCGGATCTCGTTGAGGAAGAGCTGGAGCGCGTCGGTGGTCGCCGTGGCGAGCTCACCGTTGCGGAAGCCGGTGGGCTCGACGGCCGCTCGCCCGCAGTCGTCGGAGATGTCGATGCCGCGGCTCTCGAGCAGCTCCTCGATCACGTCGACGTCGTCCGCGAGCAGGTCGAGCGCCTGCGCGAGCTCGTCGAGCTCGGACAGGTTGACGCAGCCGCGCTCCTCGCCCCGGACGACCAGGGCGGTCACCTCAGGTCGGGCTGTGAGCTCGGAGACGCTCACGTGACGGATGCTACGCCGCTGGAGACACCGCCGCCAGAGCTCAGGCCACGCCCTGGGCGTCGTCGACCATCTCGAGGCGCTCCTCCAGCCGCGTGATCGCGAACACGCGCTGAACGGGATCCGGCCCGCGCACGATCACAAGGCGCCGGCCGCCCGTGCGCGCGCGTTCGTCGGCGGTCACGACCGCCCGCAGCCCGGTGGAGTCGAGGAAGCTCAATTTCGACAGGTCCAGCACCAGCAGGGACGGCTCGGCGGCCTCGACGCGCTCGAGCTCCTCCTCGACCTTGCCGACACTCGATAGGTCGAGCTCCCCCTTGAGCGAGACCGTCACATGGCCACCCGAGTCCTGGGTGGTGACCTCGAGGATCTCCATTCGTGCGGAACCTAGCGCAGACCCGCCTTGCCTGCGAGTTGCCAGGCGAACAGGAGCTGGACCGCCGCGAACGACAGCTCCAGCGTCCGCTCGGTAACGACGTTGGCGACGGCCACCCCGCGAGCACCCCGATCGGCGACAGCACGCCGATCAGGAGGCCGTCGCGCAGCCGCACGTTGCCGTACTCGCGCTGGCGCCAGGTCCCCACCAGCGAGACGAGCACGATCGCCACGAGCGAGGTCGCCTGGGCGCCCAGCTGGGTCTCATCGGCGAACAGCACCAGCGCCGGCACGAAGATCACGCCGCCTCCGACGCCCACGAGGCCGCCCGCCATCCCGGCCGCGAAGCCGAAGACGAGCAGCCCGATCAGGTCCACGGCGTCCATCTAGAAGATCAGCACCGCCGCCGATGCGAGCAGCAGCGCCACGAAGGCGAGCGCGACCGCCCGCTCGGAGATGCGCTGCTGGACGGCCGTTCCGGTGATCACGCCCGCGACGGCGGGCACGGCGATCAGCAGGCCTTTCCAGAGGTCGACGTTGCCGTAGACCGCCTGCGCCGTGGCGGCCAGCGCGCCGATCACGATGATCGCCGCGAGCGAGGTGCCGGTCGCCTCCTTCTGCCCGTAGCCCAGCCAGAGCACGAGCAGCGGCACGATGATCGTGCCCCCGCCGACACCGAACAGACCCGAGAACGCGCCTGCCGCGGTGGCTATCGCGGCAAGGCGAAGCAGCCTGGACGACATCGCGGGGCATACTACGGCCCGTGCCTGCTCCTCCAGCAGAGGCTCTCGCCGAGGCGCTGCGGCCGCTCACGAGCGATCCTCGCCAGCTCCGCCGTCTTCTGCGACGTCGACGGCGTGCTCGCGCCGATCGTCGGCAGACCCGAGGATGCGCACGTGCGCGAGGAGACATCGGTGCTGCTCGGCCGGCTCGCACGCCGCTACGCCTGCGTGGCCTGCATCTCGGGACGCGCCGCCGCGGACGTGCGCAGGCTGGTCGGCGTCGGCGGGATCGCCTACGCGGGCTCGCACGGCGCCGAGCTGCTCGAGCCGGGGTCGGCCACGCCGCGCATCGTGCCCGCCTTCAAGAGCTGGGAGAAGCGAGTCAGGCGCTTCGCCGCCGACCACGACACGCGCGAGGCGCGCCTGCTGCGCGTGCGAATCGAGGACAAGGGCCCAATCGCCGCCTTCCACTGGCGTGGCGCACCGGACGAGGACGGCGCGCGCACGCTGCTCGAGGGCCTCGCGCAGGAGGCCGAGACGGCCGGCTTCTCGACGCACTGGGGCCGCAAGGTGCTCGAGGTGCGGCCGCCGGTGCCAATCGACAAGGGCCAGGCTGTGCGCGACCTGGTGACCCGTTCGAGCGCCCGCATCGCGCTCTACGGCGGTGACGACGCCACCGACCTCGACGCGTTCAGCGAGTTCGACGCGCTGCTGTCCGAGCAGGTCCTCGACGCCGCGGTGCGGGTCGGGGTGCGCTCGGACGAGGGGCCTGCCGCGATCGTCGAGCGCGCCGACCTGGTCGTGGACGGCGTCGAGGGCTTCTCGCGGGTGCTGACCGTCCTCGCCGAAGCTTGAGCCGGGCGCTCCGGTGAGGTTTCGCGACTTCCTGCGTGTGTCGGTGATCCTCTTCGGCGGGGCCGCCACCGCGCTCGCGGTCGTCTCGGTCGCAGGAGCCGCGCGCGCCGACACGAACACGCTCGTCTACGTCGCCGCGATCTGGTGGTGCCTGGCCACGCTCGCGGGGCTCTGGATCGGCCGCCGGCTTGCGCCGACACCCGGCATCGCCGAGCTGCTCGCATCGGCGCGCAAGACGAATGCGCTGCCCGAGCTCGAGCCGGGCACCATCCTGTTCAACCGCCTGTGGAGCCTGATCGTGCTGACGGTCGTGGCCGCCGTGATCGGCTTCTGGTTCCCGCAGGTGCCGGCGATCGCCACCGGCTTCTGCCTGCTGGTCGCGCTCGTCTGGCGGCGCCAGTCGGCCGCGGTGGAGGCCATCGAGGGGCGTGACGGCGTCGAGTTCTGGTTCGACCGCACCTCTCCGCTCGGCAAGCCGCAGCTGCTGCGGCTGCCCGGCCTGAGGAAGATCGAGCCGGTGCCGACGGGCTAGGAGCCGCGCTTGCGCAGCTTGCGCAGCTCGTCCCAGGAGCGCGTGTTGCCGACCTCGCCGGCGCTCATCCAGGCACGCCGCGCCGTCGCGATCCCGTAGCGGATGTTCGTGAGCGTCTCGACGCCGTGCGAGTCGGAGTCGACGAGCAGCGTCACGCCCGCCTGCGCGGCCGCGCGCGCGTAGACGTCGTTCAGGTCGCGCCGGTCCGGATTCGAGTTGATCTCGAGGAAGGTGCCCGTCTCGACCGCCTTCGCGATCACGCGGTCGACGTCGAGCGCATACGGCTCGCGGCTCTGCAGAAGCCGCCCGGTCGGATGCCCGATCACGTCGACGAGCGGGTGCTCCATCGCGCGCAGCATGCGGTCGGTCTGCTTCTTCTCCGACAGCCGGAACGAGGTGTGGAGGCTCGCCACCACCCAGTCGAGCTCCTCGAGCAGGTCGTCGTCGTAGTCGAGCGTGCCGTCGGGCATGATGTTCGTCTCGGTCCCGGCGAGCACGCGGATGCCCGGTTCGTCGAGCGCGCGGATCTCCGCGATGCGCTCGCGCAGGGCGTCCGGCGAGACGTCGTCGCCGAAGCCGTGTGAGGCCGAGTGGTCGGTGATCGCGACGTACTCGTAGCCGAGCTCGCGCGCCGCCGCGACCATCTCCTCGAGCGTGTTGCGGCCGTCCGAGAGCGTGGTGTGCATGTGCAGGTCGCCGCGCAGGTCGCTCTGCTCGATCAGCGCCGGCAGCTCGCCCTTGCGGGCCGCCTCGAGCTCGCCCCGGTTCTCGCGCAGCTCCGGCGGGATGAACTGCATGCCGAGGCGCTCGTAGACCTCCTCCTCGGTGGTGAACGCCTCACTCTCGCCGCTCTCGTCGTCGCTGATCCCGTACTCGCTCACGTGCAGGCCGCGGCGCACGGCGTCGGTCCGCATCGCCTCGTTGTGCTTGCCCGAGCCGGTGAAGTGCTGAAGCAGGTTGCCGAACGCCTCCGCGGGCACGATCCGCAGGTCGACCGCCAGTCCCGAGTGCGTCACGACCTTGGCGCCGGCGGCGCCCGAGGTGGACACGGTGTCGATCGCATCGAGCTCGCAGAAGGCCGCCGAGAGCGCCTCGGGGTCGCTCGAGGCGGCGACGATGTCGAGATCCTTGACCGTGTCGGCGAGGCGCCGGGCGCTGCCGGCGAGCTCGACGCGCAGCGCCGCCGGGTGCTCGCGCAGCGCGGCGACGAGCTCCTCGCCCACCGTCAGCGCCTTCGAGAGCAGCATGCGCGGCTTGGGGCGCCCGTCCGCGCCGGCGGCGAGCGCGGCGGCGACGTTCTCCTGCGCCTTGGCGCCGAAGCCCGGGACCCCCTCGAGCGTGCCGTCCTCGCTGGCCCGCTTCAGGTCCTCCAGCGAGCTGATGCCGAGGTTGTCGTAGAGCAGGCGCGCGCGCTTGGGGCCCAGGCCCGGGATGCGCGTGACCTCGACCAGACCGGCCGGGATCTTCGCCTTCAGCTTGTCGGCGGACGGGATCGAGCCGGTCTCGAGCAGGGCGTCGATCTTCTCCGCGATCGTCTTGCCGACTCCCGAGAGCTCCACGACACGGCCCTGCTTCGCCATCTCCTCGACCGAGACGCCCGCCTCGCGGATCGCCTTGGCGGCGTTGCGGTAGGCCACGACGCGGTAGACGACGGCGCCGTCCAGCTCGTAGAGGCTCGCCAGCTCCTCGAAGGCGTCGGCTATCTCGGCGTTGCGCATAGCCCGGCTAGGGTACGCGGGTCTTGCCCGGCGCCTGGCTCATCCTGCCCACCTACAACGAGGCCGAGAACATCGAGGGCCTCGTGCGGGCGGCGCTGGCGGAGCTCGAGTCGACCGGGCTCGAGCACACGATCCTCGTCGTCGACGACGGCTCGCCCGACGGCACCGGCCGCATCGCGGACCGGCTCGCCGAGGAGCTCGGACCGGTGCGCGTGCTGCACCGCGAGCGCAAGCAGGGGCTCGGTCGCGCCTACCTGGCGGGCTTCGCGCTCGCGCTCGGAAACGGAGCCGAGCTCGTGCTCGAGATGGACTCCGACTTCTCCCACGACCCGGCCGACCTGCCGCGCCTGATCGCGGCTGCGCAGGCGGCCGACCTCGTGCTCGGCTCGCGCTACGTGCCGGGCGGCGGCGTCACCTCCTGGGGGCGGCTGCGGCGGCTCCTGTCGCGCGGCGGCTCGGCCTACGCGCGCATTCTGCTGGGCGTGCCCGTGCGCGACCTGACCGGCGGCTTCAAGTGCTTCCACCGGCGCGTCCTCGAGTCGATCGACCTCGAGCACGTCCACGCCGACGGCTACGGCTTCCAGATCGAGCTGACCTACAAGGCCGTGCGCGCCGGCTTCAAGGTGGCCGAGGTGCCGATCCTGTTTCGCGAGCGATCCGTCGGGCAGTCGAAGATGACCGCGCGGATCGCGCTCGAGGCGGTCTGGAAGGTCCCCCTCCTGCGGTTACGCGCTTAGCCAGCGCTATATTTTCTGAAGTGACCCATCCCGACAAGGAGCAGACGTGGCAGGCGCACTCCCAGAGGTGACCGACAACAACTTCCAGGCCGAGGTGCTCGAGTCCGGGCAGCCCGTGCTGGTCGACTTCTGGGCGCCCTGGTGCGGTCCCTGCCGGATCATCGCTCCCCATCTGGAGGAGCTCGACTCCGAGCGCGAGGATCTGCGCGTGGTGAAGCTGAACGTTGACGAGAACCCGCAGATCGCGGCTCAGTACAACGTGATGTCGATCCCGATGCTCCTTCTCTTCAAGAACGGCGCCCCGGTGCACCAGATCATCGGCGCGGTGCCGAAGAGCCGGCTCCTGCAGGAGCTCGAGCCGTCGCTCTCCGCGTAGGACTCGTCGGATCTCCGAGACCGGAGGCGGCACCTCGGCCGCCTCCATCGCTAGCCGAGCTCGGAGGGCTCGGATCCTCCTGGCCGGCCAGCTCGACCGAGCCGTCGAGCGCTTCCTTGAAGTGGCGCTCCTGAATCGGGAGAGGCCCACTCGATCAGCTCGCCCGAGTCCGGTCGGCTGCGCGGCCGTGCTCGTCCAGCTTGCGCAGCACCGCCGTTCGCTCACCTCGGCGAGCCTGGGCCATCGTGAGGAACTCGAAGCCGTCGAAACCCGCCGGCGTCTTCGCCGAGGAGGTGTTCATCATCGCGGTGGCCTCGCCCTTCGGTCTCGCGCGCCTTATCGAGGACGGCGGTCTTCTTGCCAGTCAGGGCCTCCGCGAGCGCGGTGCAGCGCTCCTCGGTCGGCTCCGCCTCGTCGCGCAACGCGCTGAGCGTCGAGCAAGGCTCTCGTCCTCGGTCAGACCCTCGACCTTGGGCCGCACCCTGTCGGCCATCGCGAGGCCGGGCACGCCGCCTGCCGCACGCTTCGCCGCCGTGGGGACAGGCGGCCGCGGAGATCATCAGCGCTGCTCGATCGCGTTCTCCTCGTGGGGGAGTTTGTCTGGCGCGCTCTTACCCGGCGTCGCCTGGCGTTAAGCAGGGGTCTTGCCGGGTAGCCGGATCGGGTGAAAGCGCTCACCTTCCATGGCAAGCGGGACGTCCGGGTGGACACCGTCCCGGACCCGGCGATCGAGGCCTCGACGGACGCGATCATCCGCGTCACGTCAAGCGGCATCTGCGGCTCCGACCTGCACCTCTACGAGGTGATGGGGCCCTTCATCGACGAGGGCGACATCCTCGGGCACGAGCCAATGGGCATCGTCGAGGAGGTGGGCTCGGAGGTCGACAACATCGCGCCCGGCGATCGCGTCGTCATCCCCTTCAACATCTCCTGCGGGCACTGCTTCATGTGCGATCAGGGCCTTCAGTCCCAATGTGAGACGACTCAGGTGCGCGACGAGGGCTCGGGGGCGGCGCTGTTCGGCTACACGAAGCTGTACGGGCAGGTGCCCGGCGGCCAGGCCGAGTTCCTGCGGGTGCCTCAGGCCCAGTACGGCCCGATCAAGGTCCCAGAGGGCCCACCGGATGACCGCTTCGTCTACCTCTCAGACGTGCTGCCGACCGCGTGGCAGGCCGTCGCCTACGCCGACGTGCCTGAGGGCGGCACGCTCGCCGTCCTCGGCCTCGGGCCAATCGGCGACATGTCGTGCCGGATCGGCCTGCAGCGGGGAGCGGGCAAGGTCATCGGCATCGACCTGGTGCCCGAGCGCCTCCAGCGCGCCCGCGACCGCGGCGTCGACGTGTTCGACCTGCAGAGCTACAACGGCGACATCGCCGGCGCCATCCGCGAGGCCACCGGCGGCCGTGGTCCCGACGCCGTGATCGACGCGGTCGGCATGGAGGCGCACGGATCGCCGGCGGGCAAGTTCGCCCAGCAGATGACGGGCCTGCTGCCGGACGCCGTCGCCGCGCGGCTCATGAGGACCGCAGGCGTCGACTCGCTGGGCGCCCTGCACCTCGCGATCGATCTGGTGCGGCGCGGCGGAACGATCTCGCTGAGCGGCGTCTACGGGGCGATGACGGACCCGATGCCGATGATGACCCTGTTCGACAAGCAGATCCAGCTGCGCATGGGCCAGGCGAACGTGCGGCGCTGGATCGACGACATCCTGCCGCTGCTGACGGACGACGACCCGCTCGGAGTGGACGACTTCGCCACCCACCGCGTGCCGCTCGATCAGGCCCCCGAGGCCTACGAGACGTTTCAGAAGAAGCGCGACGGCGCGATCAAGGTGCTGCTGAAGCCGTAGGCGGGCCCGCCGCCTGCTCGCGCTCGAGCTTCGCCCGGTAGGCGCCGCCGAGCGCGCCGAGCAGGCCGCCGATCAGCGTGGTCGCGAACACGAGCCCTACCTGCGGGTGGCCGAGGTAGGCCTTCGCCTCGGTGTTGACGATCTCGAAGCCGATCAGCACGAAGCTGCCGTAGACGAGCCCGCCGAGCAGGCCGCGCACGAAGCCCTCGTCCCCGCCGCTGTGCTCCATGCCCCCGAGAAAGCCGCCGATGATCGCGAGCGGGCCGACGAGGATCCAGTAGACGACGCCGTTCCAGCCGAGCGCGAAGCCGGTGACGATCCCGAAGATCACCGGCACTACGATCGCGCCGAGCAGCTGCACCACGAACGGCCGTTCCTCGAAGAGCGGCGGCAGCTTCATCGCGGCGTCAGACTACTCAAACGCTGCGCAGCCGGCCGAGCCGGCTGCTTGCGCACTACTCAAACGCTGCGCACTACTGGCGCTCGACGGCGATCCGCAACTCACGCCCCTCGATCGTCACCGGGGGGCCGATGGCGCCGTCGTAGGACACCGAGGTCGCGAGCGTCTCGCGCGCCACGTAGTCCTCGTGGGCGCGCGCGGCGTCGACGAGCTCGCCGTCGCCGCCCAGCGTCAGCGCGATCCGGTCCTCGACGTTCAGGCCGGAGTCCTTGCGAGCGCCCTGAACGGCGTGGACCACCTCGCGGGCGAGTCCCTCACGGCGCAGCTCGTCGTCCAGCTCGAGGTTGAGCGCCACGGCGTGCGTGCCGGAGCGCTCGACCTGGTAGCCCTCGAGCGGCTGCAGCGTGATCAGCACGTCGTCGGGTCCGATCTCATGCTCCTGGCCGTCGATGTTGATGCCGGCCCTGTCTCCGTCGCGCAGCCGTGACGGGTCGAGCGAGGCGATCGCCGCCGCGACCTGCGGCATCTGCTTGCCGAAGCGCGGGCCGAGCGCGCGGTAGTTCGGCTTCACCTCGAAGCGGCCGAGCTCATCCGCTTCGGACACGTAGCGCACCGCCTTCACGTTCAGCTCATCGGTGAGCAGCATCTCGAGGCTTTCGATCGCGGTGCGCTCGCGGTCCGCCGCCACGACCACGGCCTCCCGGAGCGGCTGGCGCACCTTCATCTTGGCGTGGCCGCGCGCCGCCCTGCCGAGCTCCACGGCGTCGCGAACCACCTCCATCTGCCATTCGAGCTGCTCGTCGCGCTCGCCCGGCTCGGGGAAGTCGCAGAGATGGACCGACGGCTCCGAGCCGTCCAGGTTGTCGTAGATCTCGTCCGTGACGAAGGGCGTGAGCGGCGCGAGCAGCTTCGACACGCCCAGCAGGCAGTCGTGCAGCGTGCTGAACGCGGCCGGGTCGTCGCCCCGCCAGAAGCGCCGGCGCGAGAGACGCACGTACCAGTTGGAGAGGTCGTCGATGAAGTCCGCGACCGCGCGGCCGGCGAAGGTCGTGTCGTAGTCGTCCATGCGCTCGCGCACCCGCTCCGTGGTGGCGGCGAGGCGCGAGCGGATCCAGCGGTCGAGCTCCGTCTCCTCACCGGGACCCGAGAGGTCGCCGGCGAGGTTCGCGTACTGCACGTAGAACGCGTACGTGTTCCACAGCGGCTTGAGGAACTGGCGCACGGACTCGCCGACGGTCTCGAGCGAGAAGCGGTAGCCGTCCCAGGGCTGCTTCGAGGTGAAGTAGTACCAGCGGAAGGCGTCCGCGCCGTGGGTATCCAGAACCTCCCAGGGCACGACGACGTTGCCCTTCGACTTCGACATCTTCTGGCCGTCGGGATCGAGGATCAGGCCGAGGCACAGGCAGGTCCGGTAGGAGCTCTTCCCGAACAGCAGGACCGACACCGCGAGCATCGAGTAGAACCAGCCGCGCGTCTGGTCGAGCCCCTCGCAGATGTAGTCCGCGGGGAAGCGCTCCTCGAACAGGTCCTCGTTCTCGAACGGGGCGTGCAGCTGCGCGAACGGCATGCTGCCCGAGTCCCACCACACGTCGATCAGGTCGGGCACGCGCCGGAACACCTTGCCGTCGCGCTCGAAGGTCACGTCGTCGACGAACGGCCGGTGCAGGTCGTCCGGGATCTCCGCGCCGAGCGCGCGCAGCTCGTCGCGCGAGCCGATGCAGACCACCTCGCCGTCCTCGGCGCGCCAGATCGGCAGCGGCGTGCCCCAGTAGCGCTCGCGCGAGAGCGCCCAGTCGACGTTGTTCTCGAGCCACTTGCCGAAGCGCCCGTGCTTGATGTGCTCGGGGTACCAGTTGATCGTCTCGTTGGCGGCCAGCAGCTCCTCGCGGCGCTCGGTGGTGCGCACGTACCAGCCGGTCTTGGCGTAGTAGATGAGCGGCGTGTCGCAGCGCCAGCAGTGCGGGTAGGCGTGCTCGTGCTCGCCCGCGCGGAACAGCCGGCCCGACTCGCGCAGGGCGTCGATGATCAGCGGGTCGGCCGCGCGCACGTTCATGCCGGCGAATGGGCCCATGCGCTCGTCGAACGTCCCGTCCGGGCGCACCGGATTGTGGATCGTCAGCCCGTTGTCGGTCGCGAGCCGGAAGTCGTCCTCGCCGAAGGCGGCGCCCGTGTGGACGACGCCGGTGCCGTCCTCGATCGAGACGAAGTCGCCGGCCAGCACCGTGTGCCCGTGCTCCCCGTAGTCCGTGATGTACGGGAAGGGCGGCTCGTAGCGCAGGCCGAGCAGGGCCGAGCCCGGCATCGTCTCCTCGATCTCGGCCTCGTCGCCGAGCACGCGCTCCACGAGCGCCTCAGCGAGGATGAAGCGGTCGTCGCCGAGGCGGGCGCGGGCGTAGGTCACGTGGGGATCGACCGCAATCGCCGCGTGCGGAACGAGCGTCCACGGCATCGTCGTCCAGGCGAGCAGCGACACGCTCGGGTCGTCCTTCAGCGGGAACGACACGAAGACGGACGGATCGATCGTGTCGCGGTAGCCGACCGCCACCTCGTGGCTCGACAGCGCGGTACCGCAACGCGGGCAGTACGGGACGACCCGGTGGCCCTCGGTCAGCAGGCCCTGGTCGTATACCTGCTTGAGCCCCCACCAGACCGACTCGATGTAGTCGTCCGAGAGCGTGTAGTAGGCGTCGTCGGTGTCGACCCAGAAGCCGATCCGCTCTGTGAGGGCGTTCCACTCGTCGATGTAGCGCAGCACCGACTCGCGGCACTTGGCGTTGAACTCGGCGATGCCGTAGCGCTCGATGTCGTGCTTGTTGGTGAAGCCGAGCTCCTTCTCGATCTCGAGCTCGACCGGCAGGCCGTGGCAGTCCCAGCCGCCCTTGCGCGGGACCTGGTGGCCGGTCATCGTCTGGTAGCGCGGGAAGACGTCCTTGAAGACGCGGCTCAGCACGTGGTGCGAGCCGGGTCGGCCGTTGGCCGTCGGCGGGCCCTCGGAGAACGTGAACAGCGGCGCGCCCTCACGGCGGCGGATCGACTCGTGGAAGACGTCGCGTTCGCGCCAGCGCTCGAGCACGGCCTGCTCGAGGTCGGGGAACGACTGCGCGCTGTCGACTGGGCGGTAACGGGCCATCGGGCGTTCGATTCTAGGTGGCTGCGCGCGGCGCTCCCGGCCTGCGATGCTGGCGCCGCGGTGCGCGTGCTGGTGGTCGAGGACGAGCTGACCCTCGCGAGCCTCATCCGCAAGGGGCTGCGCGAGGAGGGCATGCTCGCCGATGTCGCGGTCAAGGGCGAGGACGCCATCTGGATGGCCGCTGCCAGCCCCTACGACGTGATCGTGCTGGACGTGATGCTGCCGGGCATCGACGGCTTCGAGACCTGCCGGCGCCTGCGGGAGGATGGGGTGGGCACGCCGATCCTGATGCTCACCGCCCGCGATGCGGTAGAGGATCGGATCGAGGGTCTCGACACGGGGGCCGACGACTACCTGGCCAAGCCGTTTGACTTCGGCGAGCTGCTCGCGCGGCTGCGCGCGCTTGCCCGGCGTGGTTCTGCCGAGCGCGGTACCGCTCTGCGCGTCGGCGACCTGGAGCTCGAGCCGGCGACGCGGCGCGTGCGGCGCGGGGGAAAGGCCGTCTCGCTGACGACCAAGGAGTTCCAGCTGCTCGAGGTGTTCATGCGGCACCCGGACGAGGTGCTGTCCCGCTACCAGCTGCTCGAGGGCGCCTGGGACATGGGCTACGAGCACCGCTCCAACGTGATCGACGTCTACGTGCGCAACCTGCGCGAGAAGATCGACCGCCCCTTCGGCGTGCAGACGCTCGAGACGGTCCGAGGCGCCGGCTACCGCATGAAGTCGCGCTGACGCGCGGCGCTCATCGTCGGTTCATCTGACGGCGCTGGACTGGACGCCATGTCCAGTGCATCCATATCGATGAAGGCGGCGATCAACGGCGCCGCGCCGGACGTCCCCGACGAGCCCGCCGCGATAGCGGTCCGCGATCTGCACAAGGCCTACGGGCGCAGCGAGGCCCTGCGCGGCGTCACGTTCGACGTGCGGCGCGGTGAGATCTTCGCGCTGCTGGGCCCCAACGGGGCCGGCAAGACCACGGTCATCGAGATCCTCGAGGGCTACCGCAAGCGCAGCTCCGGTGACGCCCGCGTGCTCGGCGCCGATCCCGGTCGGCCGGCACGGCGCTGGCGGGAGCGAATCGGGCTCGTCCTTCAGGAGTGCGAGCTCGATCCCAACCTCACCGTGCGCGAGACCGTGCGGCTGTTCTCGAGCTTCTATCCGGCTCCTCGCCCCGTGGAGGACACCGTCGAGCTCGCCGGGCTCGCCGGCGTGGGCGACATGAGGGTTGGACGGCTCTCGGGGGGCCAGCGGCGACGGGTCGACGTGGCCGTCGGCATCGCCGGGAACCCCGAGCTGATCTTCCTCGACGAGCCCACCACCGGCTTCGATCCCACGGCCCGCCGCGGCGCCTGGAACATGATCGACGGCCTGCGCGGGCTCGGCAAGACGATCCTCCTCACGACGCATTACATGGACGAGGCGCAGCGGCTCGCCGACCGCATCGGGATCCTGCGGGACGGCGAGCTGGTCGCGATCGGAAGCGTCGAGGAGATCGGCGCCGGGCTGCACACCGACGCCTCGATCCGCTTCCGGCTGCCCGAGGGCTTCTCCGAACACGACATCGCCGCAGAGGCGGGCATGGCGGTGCAGGTGGAGGGCGAGCTCGTGACCATCCGCGTGGCCGACCCTCAGCCGGTGCTCTACCGGCTCACGAGCTGGGCCGTGCACGAGGGCGTCCACCTGTCGGGCCTCGAGGTGACCCGCCCGACGCTCGAGGAGATGTTCCTGGAGCTGACCACACAGGAGGTGGCGCATGAGTGACCTTCGGCTCGTCCTGACCCAGACCGGCTACCAGCTCATCAGCGTCGCCCGCAACCGCCGGGCGGTCGTCTTCAGCCTGGTCTTCCCGATCGTGCTGCTGGTGATGTTCAACTCGGTGTTCGTGAAGGGCGGCGACACCGTCGAGCTCGGCGGCATCACGATCGACGCGCACACCTACTTCACGGGCTCGATGCTCGCCTACGCGATCCTGCTCGCCGGCTTCAACTCGCTGGCGATCTCGCTCGTGATGCAGCGCGAGTCGGGCCAGCTGAAGCGCCTACGCGGTACACCGGTGCCGTCCTGGACATTCATGGTCGCGACCGTGCTCCGCTCGATGGCCACGGTTGGGCTGATGACGGTCGTGCTGCTCGCGATCGGCCACTTCGCCTACGACGTGCAGATCTCGGGGTCGGCCGTCGGCGACATCCTGCTCTACGTCGTCCTCGGCATAGCGGCGATGTGCAGCGCGGGCATCGCCGCGACGGCGCTGATCGGCGACGTCGACAGCGCCAGCGCCGCGCTGCCCCTCATCGCCGTCGTGCTGTCCCTGATCTCGGGGATCTTCGTCGGGGTGGACCAGCTGCCGACCTGGCTCGCGGACATCGCGCGGGTCTTCCCTGTCTACCACCTCACCGACGGTCTGCAGACGGCCCTCGGCGGCGGCTCGCTCGACGCCGGGAACGCGGCCGTGCTCGCGCTGTGGGGCCTGGGCGGAATCGCCGTCGCGGCCCGCCGCTTCCGCTGGGAGCCGCAGGGGGTGCCGGCATGACCAGCTCGGATCGCCTCGACGCGGCTCTGCTCAAGCTCGCGGGGATCGTGCTGGTCGGCGCCGTCGCCGTCCAGTTCGACATGACGATCGTGAACGTCGCGATCGACACGCTGGGCCGCGACCTGCACGCCTCCCTCTCGACGATCCAGTGGGTCTCGACCGGCTACCTGCTGGCGCTCGCCATGGTCATCCCGCTCGCGGGCTGGTCGGTGGACCGCTTCGGCGCGAAGCCCATGTGGATGCTGTCGCTGCTGCTGTTCCTCGGCGGCTCGGTCCTGTGTGGCGTCGCGTGGTCCGCGGGCAGCCTGATCGCGTTCCGGATCGTGCAGGGGCTGGGCGGCGGCCTGCTGCTGCCGCTGCTCTCGACGATCCTCGCCCAGGCCGCCGGGCCGCAGCGACTCGGGCGCCTCGCGGCGGCGATCGCCGTGCCCGCGCTGCTGGCTCCGGTCATCGGCCCCGTGATCGGCGGCCTGATCCTCGACAGCTTCAGCTGGCGCTGGATCTTCTTCATCAACGTCCCGATCTGCGCGCTGGCCTTCGTGCTCGCCTGGCGCTTCATGCACATCCCCACCGAGCGGGGCGAGCATCCGCTCGACGTGCTCGGGCTCATCCTGCTGTCGCCGGCGCTGGCGGCGATCGTCTACGGCTTCGCGGAGGCCGGTGCGAGCGGCGGCTTCAGCGGCGCGCGGGTACTCGTGCCGCTCGTGCTTGGGATCGCGCTGCTGGTGGCGTTCTGCGTCCACGCGCTGCGCACGCGGATCGAGCCGATCATCGACCTGCGCCTCTTCCGCAACCGCTCGTTCTCGGCGTCCGCCGGGGTGATCCTGCTCGCCGGGCTCTCGATCTTCGGTGCGATGCTGCTGCTGCCGCTCTATTACCAGCAGGCGCGCGGCCTGAGCGCGCTCGATGCAGGCCTGCTGCTCGCACCGCAGGGGCTCGGCATGATGATCGCCCTGCCGATCGTCGGGAGGCTCACCGACAGGATCGGCCCGCGGCCGCTCGTGCTCGTCGGCATGGCGCTGGCAACGCTCGGGACGATCCCCTATGCGCAGGTCGGCCCAGACTCGAGCGAGGCGGTGCTGGGCGTATGGCTCGCCGTCCGGGGTGCCGGCCTGGGCGCGGTCTTCGTGCCGGCGATGGCTGCCGTGTACTACGACCTGCCCCACAGGGCATATCCGCGCGCCACGAGCGCCGTCCGCAGCGTCCAGCAGGTGGGCGCCTCGTTCGGCACCGCCGTGCTCGCGGTGATCCTTCAGCACCAGGCTGCAAGTCACGCGACGGGTGGGAACGCCGGCCTCGCCACGGCGTTCGGGCACACATTCTGGTGGGCGGTGGCCTTCACCGCGCTGGCGTTCGTGCCCGCCCTGTTCCTGCCCTCCCACAGACCGGTAGGTCCGGTCGAGGAGACACTGCCGGCGGCGGTCAAGCCGCAGGCAGCGTGATCCAGACGTCGGCCCCGCCGGCCGGAAGGTTGCGCGCGCCCACATCTCCCCCGTGGGCGCGCGCGATCGCCGCCACGATCGCCAGGCCGAGCCCGCTGCCCTCTCCCGAGTGCCCCTCCTCGCCCTGGCTGAAGCGCTCGAACGCATGCGCCTGGAGGTGCTCCGGGAAGCCGGGCCCTTCGTCGATCACGTGCAGCTCGACGCGCTCGCCCGCCTCGCGCGCCACGAGCCGCACCTCTCCCCGGCCGTGGGCGAGCGCGTTCGCGATCAGGTTGTCGAGTGCCTGCCCGGCCCGGTCGCGGTCGGCCAGCACCGTGGGCCCGGCGACGTCACTCCCCGCGCGCAGCTCCCGGCCGGCGGCCTCCGCCGCCGGGTGTGCACGGCGCATGGCGGCATCGAGGAGCTCGCCGGCGTCCAGCGGCTCGCGCCGAAGCGGCAGCCGCCCCTGATCCGCGCGAGCAACGACCAGCAGGTCCTCGGCGATGCGCGTGACCCGTCCCGCTTCGTGTTCGGCCGACTCGAGCGCCGCGCGCAGCTCGTCGGCGTCGCGCTCCCGTCGCAGGGCGACCTGGATGCCCGTTCGCAGAACGGTGAGTGGCGTGCGCAGCTCGTGACTCGCGTCCGACAGCAGCCGGCGCTCCCGCGCGAGCGCGGCGTCAAGCCGCTCGAGCATCTCGTTGAGGGTCCGGCCCAGCGCCTCGATCTCGTCTCCGGTTGCCGGGACCGGCAGGCGCTCGGCCGCGTCGTGCTCGGTGATCTGCTCGGCGCGCCGGCGCATGCGCTCGACCGGCCTGAGCGCAGCACCCGCCACCTGGTAGCCGGCGTAGCTCGCCAGCAGGAGCGCCAGCGGACCCACCAGCAGGAGGAGTGTCTCCAGACGGTTGAGCGCACCGTCGCGGCTCGCAAGCGAGTTGCCGATGGCGACGACGACCGGCCTATCCGGCTCCGTGCGGGCGCCGACCGCCAGCACGCGCACGTCCCCGGCGGGCGTCTGGCGCCGATCCACCTGCAGCGGCCCCGTCGCCGTGCCCCGGACGTCGGGCACGCGCAGCAGGCGTGTGCCGGCCAGCTGGCGAGTGGAGGCGATCAGCCGGCCGCTTGATCCGTAGACCTGAGCGAGCGGCTCGCCGCCTGCGGCGAGCGCCGCCGCGGCATCGGGCTCGTCTCCGACCAGTGCGACGAAGTCCGCCGTGCGGTGCCGCAGCTCCGCGTCGATCGTGTCGTCGAGGTCTCGCGCCAGCTCCGTATAGAGGACCACGCCGGAAGCGCCGAGCACCACGGCGAGAACCCCGGCGAAGGCGATTGTCAGACGGAGGCGGATGGGCAGCCGCCGGCGCATGCGGACTCGATCACACCACAGTGCGCCCTCCCGGTCAGCGCTGGCCGCGCTCGCGGTCGACGAGCTCGAACGCGGCGCGTGCGAGCTCCACCAGCGCTCCGAGAAGCACGACGGCCGCTATGGCGATGAGCACGCCGGCACGCACACCCGCGAGCACGACGAGCGCGACCCCCGCGATCAGGACGGCTGCGATGAGCTTGAGTGCGATTGCGATGCCGACAAGGGTGGGCGCGCGAGATGAGTCCGGCATGAGCGCCCTGCACCGTCCGGCGCGGCTCCTACGATCGGCCACCGATGTCGTCGCTCGAACTCGGCGATCCGCTCGCCCACAGGGCCCTGCAGGCTCTGCTCCGCGCGGAAGCGGCCGTGCGCCGCCGGCTCGCGGCGGAGCTCGAGCGCGAGGGCGTGTCGGCGGCGGGCTTCTCGGCGCTCGTGGTGCTGACCACGGCGGGGGGATCGCTCGAGCTGCGCACGCTCCGGCGCCGGCTCGGCTGGAGCAAGGCCAACGCAACCGAGGTCACCGCCACGCTCGCCGCCCGCGGGCTCGTGTTCAGGCGGCGTGCACCCGAGGACAGGCGCAGCGTCGTCGTCGACCTGAGCCACGAGGGCCGCGAGATCGTCGAACGCCTCTTCCCGGCGCACTCGAACCGCGTGACGCAGGCGTTCGGCGCGCTCGACGAGGGCGAGAAGCGCTCGCTCGCGGAGATCTGCCGCAAGCTCGCCGCCTAACCGGGACAGGCGTACACTCTGCCTCGTTTTGCGAGGGAGACCACTGAAGGGTTGCCTGCTCGCGTGCCCGGTCATCGCGGCCCTCGCTTTCGCGCTTCCCGCCGCAGCGCAGCCAGCTGAGCTGACGCCCGCCGCCGGCGACGGGCCGGGGGCGCTGTCTCACTTCGACCTCGCGCGCAAGGACTGCGTCGGGACCGCCCGCAACCGGCGCTCGAAGGTCTGGTTCACGGTTGCCGACGGGGTGCTCAGCGACGTCTACTTCCCCACGAACGACACGACCAACAACGAGACCCTCCAGTTCGTCGTGACGGACGGGCGCACGTTCACCGACCTGCAGACGCGCGACATGACCTACACGGTCCGGGCGCTCGACGAGCGTGCGCTCACCTGCCGCGTCACCTCGACCGCCAGGAGCGGCCGCTACCGGATCGTCACCGACTACGTCACCGATCCCGCCCGGCCGACGGTGCTGATGCGCTCCCGCTTCGAGCCGCTCGGCGGGCACGACACCCGCGACTACCGGCTCTACGTCCGCTTCGATCCCACGCTCAACGGCAACGGTGGCGGCGGCTCCGGGAACGGCGGCCCCGACAGCGGTGACATCGCGCGGGCCGGGGGGCACACGCTCCTGGTCGGCTCCGATCCGGTTACCGAGACGAACGCCGCGAACCGCGACTACGCGGTGCCGGTGCACAGCGCGCTCGACGCCTCGCGTCCCTTCCTGGAGGTCTCTAACGGCTTCGCGGGCCAGGGCAGCGACGGCCTGACCCAGCTCGATGCGGACCGGCGCCTGACGGAGCGCTTCGCGGAGGCCGCGCAGGGCAACCTGGTCCAGACCGCCCGCATCGATCTCGGGCGCGACCGCTCCTTCGAGCTCGCGCTCGGCTTCGGGGAGAACCGCGGCGCCGCCGTGGACTCCGCGCGCCGCAGCCTCAACGAGCGCTTCACGGGCATCGAGCGCGACTACGCCCGCGGCTGGCATGCCTACGACGCGAGCCTGAAGAAGCCGCGGCGGCCGGGGGGCGTCTCGGCGCGGCGCTGGAGCGAGCTCGTCGAGGAGTACTACCTGAGCGCCAACTACGTGAAGGCCGCCGAGGACAAGACCTTCCCCGGCGCCGTGGCGGCGGCGCTCGCCTCGCCCTGGGGCCAGGCGGTGTCCGCGGGCGATCCCGCCAACACCTACTTCGGCTCGTACCGGGAGGTGTTCGCGCGCGACCTCTACGAGGCGTGGTCCGCCCTCCTGCTGGCGGGCGATCGGCGCACCGCTCGGGCGATGACTCGCTTCCTGTTCGAGCGCCAGCAGCTGCCGGACGGCTCGATGCCGCGCAACAGCCTGACCAACGGGGAGCTCGCGCCCGACTCCTTCGGCACCCAGCTCGACGAGTGCTCGTACCCCCTGATCATGGCGCTCGATGTCGGGCTCACCGGCGCCGGCTTCTACGAGGACCACATCAAGCCGGCCGCCAACTTCGTGATCAGCCGGGGGCCCGCGTTCGGCCCAGAGCGCTGGGAGGAGCAGAGCGGCTTCTCGCCCTCCACGATCGCGGCCGAGATTGCCGGCCTGCTCGCCGCGGCGCGCATCGCCGACCGCAACGGTGACGGCGTCTCCGCCGCGATCTGGCGCGGCGTGGCCGACGAGTTCCAGCGCAGCATCAAGGACTGGACCGTCACGTCGAGCGGGCCACTCAGCACCGACCCCTACTTCATTCGGCTCTCAAAGACCGGCGACCCGAACGCGGCGATCTCGTACAACCTCGGGAACGGCGGCCCGACGCTCGACCAGCGCGAGGTGATCGACGCCGGCTTCCTCGAGCTGGCGCGGCTCGGCGTGCTGTCGAAGCGCGATCCGGATCTGCTGCGCTCGCTGCCCGTCGTCGACGCGACGATCCGGCGCGACACCGACAGCGGACAGGGCTTCCTTCGCTACAACGGCGACGGCTACGGCGATCGCTCCAGCGACGGCCGCCCATGGGCGCCGCACGGCGTCGGCAACGGCCACGTGTGGCCGGTGCTGGCCGGGGAGCGCGGCCAGCACGAGCTCGACACCGGCGACCTCGGCGCGGCCGTCCGGCGGCTCGAGGCGATGCGCAACATGTCGTCAGGCGTGGGGCTGATCCCGGAGCAGGCGTGGGAGCTGCCCGACCTCGCGCGCTCGCCCTTCGGGAGCGATCCGACGCTCGCCTCGATCGGCTTCGAGAACGGCAAGCCGGCGGGCTCCGCCTCGGCGCTGACCTGGTCGGCCGGGCAGTTCGTGCGGCTCATGCTCGACGTGTCGGCCGGCAGGGTGCTCGACCGGCCGCGCTACACGCTGCGCCGCTACGTCAGGCGAACGCAGCAGGAGACCTTGCTCACCGTCAGCTCACCTGAGGACAACTCCGCGGTGGAGGACAGCGTCGAGGTGACCGGCACATCGGCGCCGGGGAACTCGATCTCGGTGGCGGCCTCGAACCTGGACGACAACACGAGGACGACGCTCCACACCGCCACCGCCGCCGCGGATGGCAGCTTCAGCCTGACCGTGCCGCTCACGGGCGGGACCTGGGTGCTCAACATCGTGGCGACCAGCCCGTCGGGCGCGACGGCACGCGCTGTGCGCACGGTCGTGTTCGACTCCGTTCCCGGCACGCTGCTCTTCGAGGCCGGTGACCCGGACGGCGACGACAACGGTCCCGGCAACTACGCCTATCCGACCTCGGACAACTTCAAGCCGGGCGCGTTCGACATCCAGCAGTTCCAGGTATTCGACGCCGGCGACCGGGTCATCTTCAGGCTCCGCACGCGCGACCTGTCGCCGACCTTCGGCAGCCCGCTGGGCGCGCAGCTCGTCGACGTGTACGTCCACGTGCCCGGCGCCGCACAGACCTCGACCGCCGCGTCGTTCCCGCAGCGCAACTACACGATCGCGCCGGCGGGCGCCTGGAGCCGGCTGATCGAGGTTCAGGGGTTCGGCCAGCGCTATATCGATGCCGGCGGCAACACGCTCGAGACCGTGGCCATCAGCGGCAACGCGATCTCGCGCTACATCACCTTCAGCGTCACGAAGGCGAGCCTCGGCACCCCGGGGCCCGGCTGGGGATTTACCGTCGTGCTCACCGGACAGGACGGCTTCAGCCCCGACCAGGCACGCGGCTTCCAGCCGACTCCGCAGGACTTCCAGTTCGGCGTGTGCGCAGCCCCCAGCAGCGATCCGCACTGCACGGCCGGCCCGGGCACGGTGCCCAAGGCGATCGACGTGCTCACGCCCGCCGGCACGAGCCAGGCCGAGGAGCTCGACTACACGCTCCAGAGCCCGGTGGTGCTTCAGCCGGTGACGATCCCCTAGGCGCTCGTGTGAGCGGCCAGCTTGATGCGCGCCGCCGGCTCGGCGGACGGCTCGGGCACGACAACCACCTGCTCGAGGCGGCCGCTGTCGACGTAGGCCTTGAGGCGCTCGACCGCCTCGACGGGCGACGAGCCGAGCGACGGAATGCCGTGGTCACCCGTGACGGGCATCGCCTCGCGGTACTCGAACACCGGCCCGGCCGAGCCGACCTGGCGCACGGTGTAGACGAGCCGGCCGACGATGTCGAGCGTGGCGTCGCCGCCGCAGAAGACGAAGGCGGTCGGGTCGAGAGCGCGGATCGCGCGCACGATGCGCTCGGGCGGCAGGTCGAAGGCGAGCAACAGCGTGCGGAAGCCGGCGCGGCGAAGGCCGAGCTCGACCGCCTGCACGTGCAGCGACTCGAGGTCGAGCCTCTTGCTCGAGTCGAACAGCAGCACGCCCTGCGGGCGGCTCGCGGGCGGGGCGACGCGCCGCGTGGCGTGCAGCCAGCCGGTCGCCCAGCGGTACGCGAGCTCACGTTCGGCCTCGCGCCCGTCGCGGTCCTCGGCGAGCTCGAGCGACGGCAGCAGCACCTCCTCGACCGTGCGCTCGATCGAGCGCACAGCGAGGCTCTCCTCCATCACGCGGTCGGCACTCTGCTCGTCGAAGTGGTCGAAGGCGTCGACAAGGCGGCTCGGCGAGCTCGGGCCCTCGCCGCGCTGGCGCGCGAGCTCGATCGCCGACGAGATGTTGTGCGTCTCGAGCAGCGCCCGGCGCAGCGACTCCAGCTCCGACAGCTCGTACTGCCGGTGGCCGCCCTGGGTCCGGCGCGGCTTCGGGTAGCCGAAGCGGCGCTCCCAGCTTCGCAGCGTGTTGGGGCTCACCCCCAACAGCTCTGCGGCCGCATTCGTTCTTATCCCGCTCAAGTCGCCTCCGTCTGGACTGAATCGCAGCAGCGCTGCGCCATTACTTCGCACGCCGCCACCCCCTGCGGGAGTTCGACGGAGCACTTGCATAAGTTTTCGGCACGAGCCCGAAGAACTTGATGGAACTTTTGTGCCCGCTCGATGGATGTTGCGCAAATCGTGCAGTCGTTCTTGCACTCGAACCGTCAAGAACGGTCAGGCACGGCCGAAGCCGCTCGGCTCCACCGTGAGCAGAGCGGCACGAGGCGGCCCGCAGGTCGCTATGCGGGCCGCCAGCATGCCGATAGCCGGTGCCTCCCTCGCCCGTAGGCGCACCGGCATCACGACGGGATCGCAGGGCCGCTGGGCAGCCAAGCCGGCGTTGCGCAACAGCTGGTCGTCGCCCAGCGGGCTCGTCAGCAGATCGAGCAGCTCGCTCCCGATCAGCCCGTCCTCCGACCCGAAGTACTTCTCGCCGCCCTCGCTCACGGCGCTGACGCGCAGCTCGTAGTCGAGGATCAGGAATGCGGCCGCCTCGCCGGGCAGCGCGTCGCGCGGGCAGCTGAGCACCATCCCCATGCCGCAGCGGCCACATACGCGCTTGCGCAGCTCGGGCCGGCCCGGGGGCTCCTCGCTCGGGTACCCGCAGCGGGAGCAGAATCGGATAGGCCTTGGCCTACCGCCGCCGGTCGTGGTCCACGACCGGTCGATGCGGATGAGTGCCGTCACGCCCGGCGATCAGAACACGGACTTCGCCGTGCCGCTCGCACCGCACGAGGAATGCACGAATTTTGCATTCTGACCCTGCGCGGATCCGCCGGGGAACGGGACCTCGACTGGGATAGCCTCCAGGCAGGAAGCGATGAAGGAGAGAGATGGCAGTTGACTCGAACGGAGCTCCAGCGACCGCCGAACGTGAGCTCTGGGGGCCCGAGACGGCCAAGGCGGTAGTGAACTTCCCGGTCTCGGGCGAGCGCGTGCCGACACCGGTGGTGCGCTGGCTCGGCCGCATCAAGGCCGAGGCTGCGCGCGTCAACGCCGAGCTCGGCCTGCTCGACCCCGAGGTCGCCGAGCGCATCGCCCGTGCCGGTGACGAGGTGGCCGAGGGCAAGCACGACGACCAGTTCCCGATCGACGTCTTCCAGACCGGCTCGGGCACCTCGACGAACATGAACGCGAACGAGGTGATCGCCCAGCTGGCCGGCGACGACGCCCACGCGAACGACCACGTGAACATGGGTCAGTCGTCGAACGACGTCTTCCCCTCGGCCGTGCACCTGGCCGCGGTCGACAGCGTTCAGAAGGACCTGCTGCCGGCGCTCGAGCGACTCGCCGGCGCGTTCGGGACCAAGGCCGACGAGTTCGCCGACCTCGTCAAGGCGGGGCGCACGCACATGATGGACGCCGTGCCCGTCACGCTCGGCCAGGAGTTCGGCGGCTACCGCGCGCAGATCACGCTGAGCCGCGACCGCATCCGGGACTCGCTCGGGCGCGCCGGGCAGATCCCGCTGGGCGGCACCGCCACGGGCACCGGCCTCAACACGCATCCTGAGTTCGGCGAGCGCGTCCGCGAGCGGCTGGGCCTGGGCTCGGCGCCGCGCGACAGCTTCGAGGCTCAGGCGAACCGCGACGGGCTCGTCGAGCTGCACGGCTCGCTCAAGGGCCTGGCCGTCTCGCTCACGAAGATCGCCAACGACCTCGTGCTGATGGGCTCGGGGCCGCGCACGGGGCTCGGCGAGCTGCGGCTGCCCGAGCTGCAGAAGGGCTCGTCGATCATGCCCGGCAAGGTCAACCCGGTGATCCCCGAGGTCGTGCTGCAGGTGGCCGCGCAGGTGATCGGCAACGACACCGCCGTCAGCATCGCCGGCACGCAGGGCGCCTTCGAGCTCAACGTGCGCGTGCCGATGATGGCGCGCAACGTCTTCGAGTCGATCCGGATCCTCACCGCTGCCAGTCACATGCTGGCCGACAAGTGCGTCGAGGGCATCGAGGCAAACGAGGAGGCCCTGCGCCGGCACGCCGAGTCCACCCCGGCGATCGCGACGGCGCTCAACCCGTACATCGGCTACGACAAGGGCACCGAGATCGTGAACGAGGCGGTCGCCTCACGCCGCACGATCCGCGAGGTCGCGATCGAGAAGGGCGTCGACGAGGAGACGCTCGACAAGGCGCTCGACCTGCGTGCGATGGCGCGCGGGGCGAAGCCGAGCTGACTCAGCGGCGGGCGCAGAGGCGCTCGCGCGCGATCCAGGAGGACCCGCGCGGTGCGGCGGCGCCGCCCGCGCCGTCGGCGGCGCTGCACTCGCTCGTGTCGCGGGCGGGCGCGCCGCCGCCACCGCGGCTGCTCGCCACAGCGCCGGTGAGGAGCGGAACCGGGTTGATCGGCGTGTTGTAGCGGCGGATCTCGAAGTGCAGGTGCGGGCCGGTCGAGTAGCCCGTCGAGCCGACGTAGCCGAGCCGCGTGCCGGGGCTGACGTGCTCGCCGACCCAGGTCGTGATCGACGACATGTGCGCGTACCAGGTCGTGTAGCCGAGCGAATGCTGGACCACGACGAGGTTGCCGTAGCCGCCGTAGTTGCGGCCCGCGAAGATGGTCGTCCCCGTGGCGGCGGCTCCGATGCGGGTGCCGTAGGCAACCGGGAAGTCGACGCCCTGGTGCCGGCGGCCGCCCGCGCGCGGCGCGCCGAAGCCGTCGCCGATCGGACCCGGCACGGGGCGCAGGAAGCGGCCGGAGCCGGGGTCCGTCGCCGAGGAGCCGTGCCCTCGCAGCGACCGGATCGTCTGCCTGCCGGCGAGCCCGTCGACGCCGATGCCGGCCGCGCTCTGGGCGCGCACGACCGCCGCCTGCGTGAGGCCGCCGAAGATGCCGTCGGCGATACCCGGGCCGTAGCCCTTGCGCTGGAGCAGGTACTGGAGCGCGGCGACGTCCCAGCCGCGGTTGCCGGTCTTCATCACACGGCTGCCGAGCCGGGGCCTGCCGTAGCGGCCGAGGGCGTGCCGCGTCTGCGGCCCCGCGATGCCGTCAACGGCGAGCCCACGCCGGCGCTGTAAGCGCACCACGGCGTTCCTGGTGAGCGGGCCCCTGACCCCGTCGACGAAGCCCTGATACAGGTGCAGGCGCGTCAGCGCGGACTGCAGGGCAGCCACGTTCGCGCGACTCGCCTGGGCCGAAGCCGGGACGAGAAGCATCGCCGCCAGAGCCAGGACAACGACTCCGGCACGGGTCCCCCGAGGGCGGGGCATGCTCCTCATGTTGGGCAATGGCTCGGACAGCCATCAAGGCCCGCACGGGATCGTGCATGGGGCTTAGAGTCACGTCGTGCCCTATCGGATCGATGTCACTCTCCTCGATCTCGCGGGGGTGTTCGGCGGGACGACACCAACGGTCACCGGCACGCTGACCGCCGCGCCTCCGACAGACACGGGAGTGCCGATCGCCGGTGCTCCGGCGACCAGCATTCTGTTTCCGGCAGCGCTCTCAGGCGCCCTGCCGGCGTCGGTTGTCCTCAGCGACACCGGGGCCCTGACCGGCCAGCTCTTCCGGTCGGGACGAGTGACCCTGCCGCCCTCGCCGGGTCAGGTCACCGTGATCACGGCAGTCGGGGCAATCCCGGCCCCTGCCGTGACCGCGTTCGGCGCGACACTCAGCGGAACGCAGCTCTCGACTCCCGTCGAGGGCTGGCTGAAGGCGGTGCTCGGGGTCTTTCTCGGCTTCGGCGCGCCCGAATCGGTCACGATCACATCGGCGAGCGTCACGCCCGAGACGGGCAGTCTCTCGCTTTCCATCACCGGCTCAGCGACCTATCGGCTGTTCTTCTTCGTTCCGTTCACTCAGACGTTCACGATCAGCACCAGTGTCACGGTCACACCTTCGGGTGACGGCACGCGAACGGGTCGAATCGTGTCGGTCGTACCGAGCGGCACCCGACTGACGCTGCCCATCCCGCGGACCACCCCGTTCAGCAGCGGCGGTGCCATCTCGCTCCCGTTCGACGTCCTGAACGGAACCCTCGTCGGAGCGCTCGAGCCCGCCATCAACCAGGCCATCATGGGTGCCGTCGACGCACAGCTGCGCTCGCGAACGCCGCCCATGCGACGCACGCCGACGTGCGTGGTCTCGGCACGCAGGGTCGGCATCACGGGCTCTGGCATAAGCGCCCAGATCATGCTTGGTGACTTCGGCGCGGTCGTCGTCGCGTCGCCCCCCATTCTCAGGCTGTCGGTAAGCCCGGAACCGACGCCGGGCGTCCAGCGGACCTACACGTTCCGCGTCACCGATCGCGCCGGCAACTCGCCTGTGGCAGGTGCGACGGTCGCGCTGACGAACCACAGTCCGACCAGCACTCAGACCCGTCTCACCGATGGCCAGGGCAATGCGGCGTTCACCACCACGCTCCGGAGCCAGCGGCTTGGTGGCGGCGGCCCGGACCGGGAGCCGCGCCTGGCTCACCCCTTTGCGGTCGCGACGGCGCCGGGCGCACAAACGGCCACGCTTGTGCTCACCTTGATCGAGCTCGCCTGAAAGGAGCGCACCATGAACGAGGAGCATCCGGTTCGGTTCTCGGTCGAGTACCCCGACCGCGCGCTGAATCGCGTATCCACGGCCTTCCGGATCTTCGCGGTGATCCCCATCGCGATCGTGCTGGGGAGCATCGGCGGCTATAGCGGCAGCGAATACGACGCCGGCAGCGACGCGTCGACTGTCGTCATCGGCGGCACCGGGCTGCTGTTCCTGCCGCCGCTGCTGATGATCCTGTTCCGGGAGAAGTACCCGCGCTGGTGGTTCGACTGGAACCTGGAACTGCTGCGCTTCTCGAACCGCGTGGGCACCTACGTCGCGCTGATGAACGACCGCTACCCCTCGACCGACGAGCATCAGTGGGTGCGGCTCGAGTTCCCGTATCCCGACGCCAAGCAGGAGCTCAACCGCTGGCTGCCTCTCGTCAAGTGGCTGCTCGCGATCCCGCACTACATCGTGCTGTTCTTTCTCTACCTGGCGACCATCGTCGTGGTGATCATCGCCTGGTTCGCGATCCTGTTCACCGGCCGCTACCCGCGTGGGCTCTTCGGGTTCGTCGAGGGCGTGGTCCGCTGGCACAACCGCGTGGTCGGCTACGCGCTCATCCTCGTCACGGATCGCTATCCGCCGTTCTCGCTGAGCCAGCGCGACGACGCGCCGCCGCCGCCGGCACCGGAGCGCCCGGTCCAGGCGTGAGCACGCTGCTCCGGTAGCCTCGCTCTGGCGGGGTCGACGATGAGCGGCGACGACAACTCAACCCGGCTGCAGGCACTTCTGGCCGAGCAGGCCGCGTTGCGTCGAGTCGCGACCATGGTGGCCGCGTCCACCCCCGCGCCGGCGCTCATCGGCCAGGTGTGCGAGGAGCTCGGAGAGCTGCTCGCCGTGAAGAGCACCGACATGATCCGCTTCGAGGACGGCCGGGTCGCGACGGTGGTCGGCTCGTGGACCGGCAACGAGACGCCGGCCTTCCCCATCGGGGAGCGGATCACGGTCGAGGGCGAGTCGGTGACCGCGAAGCTCTTCCGAAGCGGTCGCCCTGAGCGCGTGGACGACTACAACGAGGTCGAGGGCGAGCTCGCCGAGCGACTACGCGAGTTCGGCATTCGCTCGGTCGTCGGGGCCCCGATCTACGTCGCCGGGCGCCTCTGGGGTGCTCTCATGGCATCCAGCGAGCTGGCCAACGCCTTCCCAGCGGGCACGGAGGCGAGGATCGGCAGCTTCGCCGAGCTCGTGACCGCAGCGCTCGCCAACGTGGATGCACGCGAGCAGCTGGCCGCCTCGCGAGCGCGCATCGTCGAGGCCGCGGACGCCGCGCGGCGACGCATCGAGCGCGATCTCCACGACGGTGCGCAGCAGCGGCTCGTTTCGCTCGCGCTGAGCCTCCGTCTGCTCGAGTCGAGTCTCGAGCCCGGCTCCACGGCGACCCGCGACCTCGCGGCGGCGCGTACCGAGCTCGAGCTCGCGCTCGAGGAGCTCCGCGAGCTCGCGCGAGGGATCCACCCGAGCATCCTCGTCGATCGCGGCCTCGAGGCCGCCCTGGCGGCCCTCGCCGGCCGGGCGACGACGCCGGTCGAGCTCGACGTCGACGCCTGCGCCGATCTCCCGCTGTCGGTGCAGACGACCGCGTACTTCGTCGTCGCCGAGGCGCTGACCAACGCCGCCAAGCACGCGGATTCGGATCGGATCGAGGTGCGAGTGGCGCGCGACGGCGCGCACGCGACGATCGAGGTGCGCGACGAGGGCGGCGGCGGCGTCGACCCGGCGCGCGGGTCGGGACTGAGCGGCCTCGCAGACCGCGTGAGCGCGCTCGGCGGAACGCTCGAGATCGAGAGCCCGGTCGGCGTGGGCACGACCATCCGCGCGCGCATCCCGGCGGCCGCGGTCGCCTACGCCCACGTTTGAGGCGACGCTCGCGTCAGACGAGTGGAATAGCAGGGCAGGGCAACGAGTCATACGGGGCGTGCAACACCGTCACCTACGAAGGGATCCACGATGAAGCGGCTTGCCCCCGCCCTTGCAGCTCTGCTGGCGGCTCTCGCCCTCCTCGCCGCGTCGGGCGCGTTTGCCGGCTCCGCGACGAACGCCGGCCACGGGTACTCCGGCAGCTACGGCTTCGAGCGGTTCCTGGATCGCTACGAGGCCGCCAACTCGGCTTTCGTCAACGGCGATCCCGGGCCCTGGCTGTCGATAACGGCTGAGAAGGACCCGCAGTCGATCTTCGGCGGCTTCGGTGGTCTCGGCGAGGCGGGTGCCGCGACTGTCCGCCAGCGCTACCTGCTGGCGGCGAACGCGTTCAGCTCGAGCGGCGCCGAGGTCGACTTCGACTACCTCGTCAAGGACGTGCGCGGCAGGCTGGCGTACACGGTCGCCATCGAGCGCGCCGACGTCATCTACACGGGGCAGAGCGCCCGACACGAACAGGTCCTGCGGGCCACGATGCTGTTCCGCTTCGAGCGGGGCGCCTGGAGGATCGTGCACCGGCACGCCGACACCATGGTCGATCTGCAGCTCCCCACGCCCGACAGCCCGTAACGTGGAGGCGTGGAGACCGGGACGCTGACCTGGCGGACGCTGACGGTCGAGGACGCGCCGGCGCTCACCCGCACCTGGGCGGCCGTCGAGGCCGTGGACCGGACCGGCGAGCACTTCTCGGAGGAGAACCTCCGCGAGGCGCTGGAGGACGAGTCGATCGACCTCGGCCGGGACAGCCTCGCCGCGTTCGCCCCCGATGGGGAGGCGGTCGCGTTCGCCTGGCTGCAAGGCCCGGCCGAGGTCGGGGACCTCGACAAGATCGACGTCGAGGGGGCGGTGCTGCCCGCCGCCCGCGCGCAATGGCCTCGGACGCCGGCTCCTCGACTGGGCCGAGGAGCGGGCGGCGAGCCTGCACCGGGAGCGCCATCCGGACGCCCCCGGGGCGGTCTGCGTGGCCGTGCACGAGAACAACCCGAGCAAGCAGGCGCTGGTCCGTGCCGCCGGCTATGAGGCCACGCGCTGGGCGTACACCATGAGCCGCACGCTCGACGAGCCCCTCCCCGACGTCCCCCCGGCCCCGCCCGGCCTCGCCCTGACGCCGTACGCGGCCGAGCGGGACGAGGCGGTCCGGCAGGCCCACCGGGTGGCGTTCGCGGAAGAGTGGGGCGCCGCTCCGCCGGACGAGCAGACCTGGTCGCACTGGTACACCGGCTCACAGACGTTCCGGCCGGACGTGAGCTGGCTGGTGCTGGATGGCGACCAGGTCGCGGCCTACCTACTGACGTACTTCTGGGAGGCCGACGCGGCTGCCACCGGCGTGCGCGAGGCGTTCGTCGGGCTGCTCGGGGTGCGGCCGGCGTTGCGCCGGCGCGGGCTCGGCAGCCTGCTGCTCGCCACGGCGCTGAGGTCGTACCGATCCGCCGGCTACGAGCGCTCGGCGCTGAACGTGGACACCGCCAACGCCTCCGGCGCACTCGGCCTTTACGAGCGCGCCGGTTTCGCGGTCACGAACACGTGGGTCACGTGGACCAAGCCACTGACGCGTTGACGCCAACCGTCAGAAACGCATCGTCACCTCTTGCACTCCGCCCTCCGTCTGTACGCGCAGGGAGTAGTCGCCGCTCCTGAACACACGCATCATTCGCGAGTTGCCGAGCAGCACGTCCGCGGTCAGGCCGCGAGCGCCGTGCTCGCGTGCGTACTCGACGAGTCGCGCATGCAAAGTCGCTCCGAGGCCCACGCCCTGCCACTCCGGATCCACCATGTACGCCACCTCGGCCATCCCGCTGGCGGGACTGAGGTAGTAACAGCTGGCGGCCACGATGCGTTCCCGCTCCGACGGCCCGACCACGGCGGCGAAGGCCATCTCCTCCTCGTAATCGACGCTGCAAAGGTGCTGCGCGGCCGTATCGGTGAGTGAGCTCAGCTTGTGCAGGAAACGCGTCTCCCGATCCTCCTCGCTGAGCCGGTAGAAGAGGTCCTGCATCGCGCGGGTGTCGCTCGTGCGGGTGGGGCGCAGACACACCTGCCGCCCGTCGCGTAGCGGCACGTCGCGCACCTGAGCGACGGGGTACGCGGTGCGGCTGCGGAGCTGCTGCCCTGGGGGAACGAGGCCTCTCTCGATCGCGGAGTCGAGCAGCTCGCTGCGGACCTCTGGATGTGCGATCTCGATCAGCGCAACCGCACGCTCGGCCACGGAGCGGCCGAACAGATACGCGGTCCCATATTCCGTGATCACCCAGTGGACGTCCGCCCGCGGAATGGTCACCGCTGCATCCGGATCGAGGTCGAGCGAGATAGCTGAGCGGCCCGCCGGAGTACGCGCTGCGAGACAGACGATCGCCATGCCACCAGCAGAGGCGAGGGCTCCACGGTGGAACGCCGGGCCCGTGGAGACGCCGCCGTAGAGCGATCCGTCGAGACCTTCGGTGGAGACCTGTCCCGTCAGGTCGATGGTGAAGGCCTGGGTGACCGACACCATCCGGTCCCTGCTCGCGATGACCGCCGGATCGCAGATGTACTCGATGGGATGGAAGGTGAAGCGAGGATCGCCATCCACAAGGTCGTAGAGGCGCCTCGAGCCCATCGCCATGCTGGTTGCGACCGGACCCGTGACGACGCCGGCCGCGACGAGATCGACGATCGGCTCCGTGATGACGTTCGAGTGGATGGCCAGGTCGCGCCGGTTGGTCAGATGGGCCAGCATCTCGTTCGGAACCCGGCCGAGCCCCACCTGAAGTGTGGAGCGATCGTCGATCAGCCGGGCGACGTAGCGAGCGATCTGCTCGGCCACCTCGCCCGCGGGTTCGTGGAGGTACTCCACGACGGGCGTGTCGACCTCCGCGAAGCACGCGATGCGATCGACCGGAATGCGGCTGTCGCCGGCGGTGCGAGGCATCGCCGGATTGACCTCCGCGATCACCGTACGCGCGGCCAGCGCCGCGGCCTTGGTGACGTCGACCGATATCCCCAGGCTGCAGGTGCCATCCGGGTCGGGTGGCGCGACCTGCACCATCGCGACATCCAGCGGGATCTGCCCGTTGTTGAACAGCTGGGGGACGTCTCCGAGCGAGATCGGCACGTAGTCCACGAGGCCCGCCTCACGCACGGCCGGCATATCGTGCAGAGCGCGGATGTCCCGCCCGACGTAGAAGACGCGATGCCGGTACTTCGTACGAGGCGTGTCACCCGTGATAACCCGGTCGGTGAGGAAGTGCACGAGAACGACCCCGGCCTGGGGCGACTGCTCGAGAGCATCCACGAGAGTCCGCGGAGTGGCGCAGGCGCTGCCGACGAAGACCTTGTCGCCAGGGCGCACGACCGAGACCGCCTCCGCCGCCGACACCCGGCGCTCCCGCCAGTCGGCTGCCGCCTGGTCGCGCATGGTCCCTACATGTTGACGGCCACGTACTTCGTCTCGAGGAACTCCTCGAGGCCGTCCTTGCCGCCCTCGCGGCCGATGCCCGACTGCTTGACGCCGCCGAAGGGGGCGCCGGCGTTCGAGACCATCCCCTGGTTGAGGCCGACCATGCCGGTCTCGAGGCCCTCGCAGACGCGCAGAGCGCGCTTGATGTCGCGCGTGAACACGTAGGCGACGAGGCCGTACTCGGTGTCGTTGGCGCGCGCGATGGCGTCCTCCTCCGACTCGAAGGTCGTGACCGGCGCCACCGGGCCGAAGATCTCCTCCCTGAGGACGCGAGCGTCGTCGGGAACCCCGCCAAGAACCGTGGGCGGATAGAAGTAGCCGCGACCGTCGGGGATCTCGCCGCCGACCACGCAGGTAGCGCCCTTGTCGAGCGCGTCCTGGACGAGCTCGGACACCTTCTCGCGCGAGGGCTGATCGATCAGCGGGCCGACCTTCACGTCCTCCTCGGTTCCGCGGCCGAGCTTGAGCGCGCCCATCTTCTCCGCGAGCCGCTGCTCGAACTCCTCACGGACCGGCTCCGCCACGTGGAAGCGGTTCGCGGACGTGCACGCCTCCCCGATGTTGCGCATCTTCGCGAGCAGCGCACCGTCGACCGCGGCGTCGAGGTCGGCGTCGTCGAAGATCAGGAAGGGCGCGTTGCCGCCGAGCTCCATCGAGACCTTCAGCACGTTCTGCGCCGAGGCTTCGATCAGCTTGCGGCCGACCTCGGTGGAGCCCGTGAAGGAGAGCTTGCGCAGCCGCCCGTCCTCGATCAGCGGCCCCGTGGTGGGGCCGGACTTCGACGTCGTGACGATGTTGAGGACGCCGCCGGGGAGGCCGGCCTCCTCGAGGATCTGCGCCATCGCGAGCATCGACAGCGGCGTCTGCTGCGCCGGCTTGATCACCGAGGTGCAGCCGGCGGCGAGCGCCGGGCCGACCTTGCGCGTGCCCATCGCCATCGGGAAGTTCCAGGGCGTGATCATCAGCGACGGCCCGACCGGCTGCTTCATCACGAGCACGCGGCTGGTGCCGTTCGCGAACTGCTTGTAGTTGCCCTCGATCCGGAGCGCCTCGCCCGAGAACCAGCGGAAGAAGTCGGCGGCGTAGACGATCTCCGCCTTCGACTCCGCCACCGGCTTGCCCATCTCGAGCGTCATCAGCGTGGCGAGCTCGTCGGCGCGCTCGATCATCAGCTCGAACGCCTTCCAGAGAATCCCGGCGCGATCGTTGGGCGGCGTGGCCGCCCACTCGGCCTGCATCCCGACGGCCGCGTCGAGCGCCGCCATGGCGTCCTCGGGGGTGGCGTCGGCGACCTCGGCGATCGGCTCCTCGGTCGACGGGTCGATCACCTCGAGGGTGGCCGAGCCGCCGGCGTCGCGCCACTCACCGCCTATGAAGAGCTGCTTCTGGACGCTGTCGACGACTGACTGTTCCTGGGTGGCGATGCTCATGTGGCAACGGTCTCCGTTCCTAGTTCCTCAGAGATTGCGACGTCCAGCGAGTAGTCGATCGGAAGCACGATCACCGACGGGACGTCGAGCGTGAGCGCGTGCTGCAGGTGCGCCCCGAAGTCCTCCGGCGCCTCACAGCGCCAGCCGGGCATCCCGAAGCCCTCGGCGAGCTTCACGAAGTCGGGATTCGTGAAGTCGGTGCCGAAGTGGGTGCCGAAGCGCTTGTCCTGCTTCCAGACGATCGAGCCGTACTGGGAGTTCTCCCAGATCACGTTCACGAACGGGGTGCCCAGACGCACCGCGGTCTCGAGCTCCTGCGCGTTCATCAGGAAACCGCCGTCGCCGTTGACGGTCACGACGCGCCGCGCCGGGTGAACGAGCTTGGCGGCGATCGCGGCCGGCACCGCGAAGCCCATGCCCGCGAGCCCGTTCGCGATCAGCACGGTGTTCGGCTCGTAGGCGGGGAACATGCGCCCGATCCAGAGCTTGTGCAGGCCGACGTCCGAGATCAAGATGTCGTCGCGCGCGAGCGCCCGGCGGATCTCCCAGAGCGCGCGCGGCGGTTGCATCGGGAACGAGTCGTCGTCCTTCGCCTGTTCGAAGCGTCCCAGCACGACCTCGCGCAGCTTCGCCGAGCCACCCTGGTGCGGTACGTGCCGGCATTCCTCGCCGAGCCGCGCCAGCACGTGGTAGATGTCGCCGACGAGCTCGACCTCCGGCATGAAGTTCGCGTCCGTCTCGGCCGGCTCCGAGTCGATGCAGATCACGCGCTTGTCGCGCTTCGGGTTCCAGGTCTCGGGCGACTGCTCGACGAGGTCGTAGCCGATCGCGAGCACCAGGTCGGCCTCGTCGAAGCCCGCCATGTCGTAGTCGCCCGACTGCAGGCCGACCGAGCCGAGCGCCTTGGGGCTGTCGGGGGGCAGCAGGCCCTTGCCCATGAAGGTCTCGGCGACCGGGATGCCCGTGGCGCGCACGAACTCACGCAGGGCCGGCGCCGCGTTCGCACGCACCACGCCGTTGCCGGCGAGCGCCACGGGCCGCACCGCGCCGCGGATCAGCTCGGCCGCCCGCAGCAGCTCGCGCGCGGCCGGCTCGGACACGACCGAGCGTCGGCGCGGCAGCGGCTCGGCCTCGACCTGCGCGGCCATCACGTCCTCAGGCAGCTCGATGTGAGTCGAGCCCGGCTTCTCGCCCTCGGCGACCTTGAAGGCCTTGCGGACGACCTCGGGGATGATCGCCGGGTCCGACAGGCGCGCGTTCCATTTGGTGATCGGGCGCATCACGCGCAGCAGGTCGATGTACTGATGCGACTCCTTGTGCATGCGCTCGAGGTCGCCCTGCCCGGTCAGCGCGACGAGCGGCGCGCGGTCGAGATAGGCGTCCGCCACGGCGGTCACGAGGTTGAGCGCGCCGGGGCCGAGCGTGCCGAGACAGACGCCGGCGTGCCCCGTCAAGCGGCCGTAGACGTCCGCCATGTAGGCGCCGCCCTGCTCATGGCGGACCGGCACGAACTCGATCGCCGAGCGCGAGAGCGACTCGTTCAGGTCGAGGGTCTCCTCGCCCGGGATGCCGAAGACGTGCCTTACGCCCTCGGCTTCGAGGCACTCGACGAAGACATCGCTGGCCTTTCGTTCCGCCACCCCCGGAGCGTACCCGGCAGCGATAAGTTGATTCCCGTGCCACCCGTGGCTCGCTACGCGAAGAGCGGAGACCTCCACATCGCATACATCGTCGAGGGCGACGGCCCCATCGACCTGATGTGGATCCCGCCCTGGATCTCGCAGGTCGAGTACCTCTGGTCCGAGCGCTCGCTCATGCGCGTGATGCGCCGGATCACCAGCTTCGCCCGCCTGATCACGTTCGACCGGCGCGGCTCGGGCCTGTCGGACCCGTTCTTCGGCATGCCCACGCTCGAGGAGCAGATGGACGACCTGCTCGCGGTCATGGAGGCCGCCGGCTCGGAGCGGGTGGCGCTGTTCGGCACGCTCGAGGGCGGGCCGATGGCGGCGCTGTTCGCGGCCACCTACCCGGAGCGCGTCAGCGCGCTCGTGCTGTACGCCACCTTCGCGCGGGCCACCCGGGCGCCCGGCTACGAGTTCGCCTGGCCGGCCGAGGTGCGGGACCAGAAGATGGCGGAGCAGCTCGAGCACTGGGGTGAGGGCCGCATCGTGACCGGCGTCGCCCCGAGCGAGATGCACGATCCGAGCTTCATCGAGTGGGCGGGGCGGCTGGAGCGCCTCGCGGCCTCGCCGGGGACGATCCGGAGGATCTTCGAGCTGATCGGCAGGGTCGACGTGCGCGACGTGCTGCCGTCGATCCGGGTGCCGACGCTCGTGATGCACCGGCGCGACGACTCGTTCATCAACATCGAGCACTCGCGCTACATCGCAAGCCAGATACCGGACGCCCGCTACGTGGAGCTCGAGGGCGGCGACAACATGTTCTCGCTGGGCGACAGCGACGTCCTGCTCGGCGAGGTCGAGGAGCACCTGACGGGCGTGCGCCACGAGCACGAGCCGGACCGGATGCTCGCGACCGTCCTGTTCACCGACATCTGCGACTCGACGCGGCGCGCCGCCGAGCTTGGGGACCGCGGCTGGCGCGACCTGCTCGAGCGCCACGACGCGCTCTTCCGGCACGCCCTCGACCGCCATCGCGGCCGCGAGGTCAAGCGCACGGGCGACGGCTTCCTCGCCACCTTCGACGGCCCCGCGCGCGCGATCCGCTGCGCGGCCTCGGTGGCCGATGCGATGGGTTCACTCGGGATTCAGGTGCGCGCCGGGCTCCACACCGGCGAGCTCGAGGTGATGGACACGGACCTCGGGGGCCTCGCGGTGCACATCGCCGCGCGGGTGCTGGATCGCGCGTCGCCCAGCGAGGTGCTCGTGTCGGGGACCGTGAAGGACCTCGTCGTGGGATCCGGAATCGAGTTCGATGACCGGGGAGAGCACGAGCTTCGCGGCGTCCCGGGCGCCTGGCGCCTGTTCGCGGTTTCCTGAGCCTGGGCGCTACCTTGGCCCGTATAGCGCGTTAGAGGACTCGTGCGCCGACTCTTCGTTCTGACAGCTCTCGCAGCTCTTCTGCTCGCCGTGCCCGCCGGCGCGGATGCCGCCGTGCGCCACGTCCTGAAGGGCGCGGGCTTCGGCCACGGCATCGGCATGAGCCAGTACGGCGCATACGGCTACGCCCTCGAGGGAAGCACCTACAAGGGGATCCTCGACCACTACTACAAGGGCACGCGGCTCGAGTCCGCTCCCGGCCGGCCGGTGCGGGTGCTGCTCCAGCCAAGCGATCCCTACATCCGCTTCCGCGGCGCGACGAGCGCGGGCGGCGAGGCGCTCAGCAAGGGCAGGACCTACGTGGCGCGGCGCTCCGGGTCCGGCATCGTGCTGAGCACGAGCAGGGGACGGCGAGTCGGCCGCTTCTCCGGTGCATTGAGCGTGAGCGCGGGCGGCAGCGACCCGGTGCGGCTGCTCGGCCCCGCGCTCAACTCGATCAGCGACGGCCTCTATCGCGGCGCGATCGAGATCCGGCCCGACGTGGGCGGCGTCACCGCCATCAACGTGATCGATCTCGACCCGTACGTGAAGGGCGTCGTCGCGGGCGAGATGCCGAGCACCTGGCCGCTCGAGGCGCTCAAGGTGCAGGCGGTCGCCGCGCGCACCTACGCGCTCGCCACGCGCAAGACCACGGGCACCTTCGACCAGTACCCCGACACGCGCTCGCAGGTCTACAAGGGCGTGGTCGGCGAGAGCGCGCGCTCGAACGCGGCGGTCGATCAGACCAAGGGCCAGATCCTCACCTACAGCGGCCAGCCCGCCGTGACCTACTACTTCTCCACCTCGGGCGGGCACACCGAGAACGTCGAGTTCTCGTTCGTCGGCTCGCTGTCGAAGCCGTGGCTCGTCGGCGTGCCCGACCCGTATGACTACCACTCGCCCTATCACCGCTGGCAGCGCCCGTTCTCGGCGGCCTCTCTCGACTCGGCGCTCGGCGCGCCCGGCCGCTTCAAGCAACTGAAGGTCGTGCAGCGCGGCGTGTCGCCGCGCGTGGTGCGCGCCCGGGTCGTCGGGACGAGCGGGTCGCGGACGGTCACGGGGCCGCAGGTGCGCGCCGCGCTCGGGCTGCCCGACACGTGGTTCACGGACGTCCGCGTGCGCAGCTCGGCTGTGCGCCAGCGCTCGGCGCGGCCCTCGAGCTGGGGCCCGCCGCACGCGCGGGTGCTCGCGCTCGCCGGAGACTTCAGGCCCGCTCCGCGCACGGGGCGGCTCGCCCTGCAGCGCAGGACCGACGCCGGCTGGCGCACGGTCGCGCGCCTGCGCACGCACCGCCGCGGGCGCTATCGCGTGACCGTTGCGACGCCCGGGCTCTACCGCGTGAAGGGCAGCTCCGTCGCGGGCCCGGCCGTGCGCGTGCGGTGAGCGCGCGGCTGCTGCTGCCGGCGGCGCTGCTCCTCGCTCTCCTCAGCGCGCTCGCGGGCGACGCCCCCGCTCAGCAGGCACCGCTCGCGCTCAGTGCGGACACCGGTGACAGGGGCTACGTCGATCTGCGCCTGCGCTCCACCCCCGGCGTGCAGGTCACGATCAGCGAGGGCGCCCAGCAGCTTGCGGCGGTCACGCCGACAGAGGCGTCGACCATCCTGCGCCGCGTCGCGACATGGCGCTGCGACCGGCGCGTGCGGACCTTCACGGCCACGAGCGCCGACGGCCAGAGCGCGAGCGCCGAGCTGCGCACGCCCTCGTGCGCGCGCCGGCTCGCCCTCGAAGCGCCGCGCGGCGTGCGCAGCGGCCGCTCGGTGCGGCTGCGGCTCGTCGACCGCTGGCGCCTGGGCGGCCTGGCGGCGCGGCTGTGCGTGGAGCCGCCGGGCGGCCCGGCCGACTGCCGGCGCGAGCGCGTCGGCCGCCGCGGTGCGGTGGCGCGCTTCCGCGCCCTGCGTCCCGGTGGCTGGCGGATCGCGGCGAGCACCCCGTACGGGCGCGCCGAGCGCACCGTGCGCGCGCGCAAGCCGGGCGGCGGGCTCAGCCTGCTCGCGACCGGCGACTCGATGATCCAGATCATCGATGGCTATCTGAAGGCCCGGCTCGGCCCGCGCGGAGTGCGCGTGCGCAGCGACGCTCACATCAGCACCGGTATCTCGAAGCCGTCTCTACTCGACTGGCAGGCGCAGGCGCGTCGCCAGGCCGCGCGCAGGCCCGACGTTGTCGTGATGTTCCTCGGCGCGAACGACGGCTTCCCGATGGGCGACGCCGCCTGCTGCAACAACGAGGCCTGGATCGCCGAGTACGCGCGGCGCGCCGGGCGGATGATGGCGAGCTACGGCCGCGGCGGGCGCACGCGCGTGTACTGGCTGCTGCTGCCGACGCCGCGCGGCGGCTTCTTCCGCGAGACCTTCCCGGCGGTCAACGCCGGCATCCGGCGCGCGGCGGAGCGTGCGCGCCGTGACGTGCGCGTGATCGACCTGGTCGAGGTGTTCACTCCGGGCGGGCGCTACCGGGACTCGATGCCGGTGGGCGGCCGCGAGCGGCGCGTGCGCCAGGGCGACGGCGTCCATCTGAACACCACCGGAGCGTCGGTCGCGGCCAACGTGATCATCCGGACGCTGCGCCGGGAACGGATCCTGCGCTGACCGCGGCCGGCGCGGGCACGCCACCGCCCGGCGGCGGACCGGCGGGCGGCTCGGGCTCCGACGGCGCCGGCTCGGCAGTCAGCGCGCCCCGGACGAGCCGCGCCATCGCGCGCGCGCCCTTCGAGGTCAGGTGGAGCCCGTCGCTGTAGAACCAGTCGCTGTGGCCGGCGCTCTGCCTGACCCAGTCGATTACGCGCACGCGGTTCGGCCAGCGCCTGCCGGCCTCGCGAATCACGGCCTGGTCGGAGCTCCGCACCCCGCCCACCTCACGCGGTGTGACGAGGCCGAGCACGCGCTCGCGCCCGACGATGCGCAGCGCCTGGCGGACCTGGTCGAGCGTCACCGTCCAGTTCGTGCCGAGCCCGACCGCGACGAAGCTCGGCAGCGAGCCCCGGCGCGCACGCAGCACGCTGAGACCCTCGCTCATCTGGCGGCAGCCGCGGACGTCGACCTCGAAGCCGCGCGCCCGCAGCGAGCCGAAGGCCCCCAGCATGATCGAGTCGCCGACGGCCAGCGGCGGGGGCCTGAAGGGCGAGTTCGCCGTCGGCAGCCCGTGCACCGTGCCGCCGCAGGCAGCCTGCGCGGCCGGTGCGAGCACGAGCGCGGCTGCAAGCAGCCCTAAGATCGCGCCCGTCCGCAGTGGTTTTCCCCTCTTACGAGTTCGCATTCTTCTTCCCGGTCGTGCTCGCCCTCTCCTGGGCGCTGATGCCGTATCCGCGCGTCTGGAAGCCGTTCATCCTGGCATCCAGCTACGTGTTCTACGCGGCGGCGAGCCCACGCTATGCGCTTCTCCTCGCCGGCGTCACGCTTGCGAACCAGGCCGGGGCGGTGCTCATCGCGCGCAGCGAGGAGGAGAACCGTCGCCGAATGATCATGGCAGTCACGGTCGCCATCGACCTGGGTGTCCTCGGCCTGTTCAAGTACTACGGCTTCTTCGCCGGGGAGATCGGCTCGTTCCTGGATTCGCTCGGGCTCGGCATGCCCCTGCCGCTGCTCACCCTCGCCCTGCCCATCGGGCTGTCGTTCATCACCTTCCAGGCGATCTCGTACACGGTCGACGTGAAGCGCGGCCTGCTCGGGCCGGCGTCGACGGTCGACTTCGCGCTCTACCTGTCGTTCTTCCCGCACGTGGTGGCCGGGCCGATCGTGCGCGCGCGCGAGTTCATCCCGCAGCTCGCGAGCCCGCGCAACCCGCGCGACGTCGCTGTCGGCGCCGGGGTCGTCCTGATCGCGATCGGGCTGATCAAGAAGGTGGCGCTGGCGGACTACCTGGCGCGCGAGGTCGTGGACCCGGTCTTCGGCGTGCCGGAGGCCTACGCGGCGCCGGACGTGGCCCTCGCCGCCTACGCCTACGCGGCCCAGATCTACTGCGACTTCTCGGGCTACACCGACATCGCGATCGGCGTCGCGCTGCTGATGGGCTTCGTCTTCCCGCAGAACTTCAACTGCCCCTACCGCGCCCTCAGCTTCCGCGACTTCTGGCGGCGCTGGCACATGACGCTGTCGCGCTTCCTGCGCGACTTCCTCTACATCCCGCTCGGCGGCAACCGCCACGGGAAGTGGCAGACCTACCGCAACCTGATGATCACGATGGTGCTCGGCGGGCTCTGGCACGGCGCCGCCTGGGGCTTCGTGCTCTGGGGGACGCTGCACGGCGTCGCCCTCGTGGTGGAGCACGCGCTGCGCGACCGCGGCGTGCGCCGCCCGCCCGCCTGGCTCGCCTGGCTGATCGTCTTCAACGTGGTCGTCTTCGGCTGGATCCTGTTCCGCGCCGAGAGCCTCGAGCTTGCGGTCACGTTCATCGGCCAGCTCTTCGTGCCGGGGCCGGCCACGCTCTGGAGCGTGGTCAGCGTCGGCGCGGTGCTGATCGTCGTCGGCTTCCAGCTGCTGCCGCCGGATCCGCTCGACCGCCTGCGCGTGCGGCTCGCCGGCCTGCCCGCCCCGGCGCTCGGCCTCGGGCTCGCGATCGTGGTGGCGATCGTCGGCGCTACGGTCCCGAGCCAAGGCGTTCCCCCGTTCATCTACTTCCAGTTCTGACGTGACCGAGCCCTACTACCCCACGAGCCCCGAGCCGCCCGTGCCGCCCACGCCGGAGGGCCGGCGACTCACGGCCCGGCACGCGATCATCGTCGTGTTCATCGCAGCGCTGCTGCTCGTGCTGTTCGAGGGCTCCTCGATCCGCTCGGCCGGGGAGGAGATGGATCCCGGCCTCGAGCGCGAGCTCGTACTCGCCATCGGCGAGCCGGCCGGCTGGCTCGCGGACCGGATCCCCTTCGACGAGTGGACCGACGACGCGCTCGCGGTGCTCGAGGACGAGGAGGCCGGCGACGCCGGCGCCTTCGACGCGGCCGGGCCGGCCGCGGGCGGCCGGGGCGTGCCGGCCGTGCCGCCGACCTCCTTCGAGCCGCAGCAGCTCGGCGAGCAGGCCGCCCCGGCGGGCGAGCTGAACAAGCTGCTCGTGACGGGTGACTCGCTGGCGATGCCGCTCGACGTGGAGCTCGCGCGCCGGCTCGCCGACTCCGACCCGGACGTCGAGGTCGAGCGCGACCCGCACGTCGGCACCGGCATCTCGAAGACCGGGCTGCTCGACTGGGGCAGGCTCTCGACCGAGCAGGCGGCCGGCGATCCGGACGCCGTGGTCGTCTTCATCGGCGCCAACGAGGGCTTCGCGCTGCCGCGGCCGGGCGGCGGCGAGGTCGAGTGCTGCGGCGCCGAGTGGGCCGCAGGGTTCGCCTACCGCGTGCGCCGCATGATGAACACCTACCGCCGCGGCGGCCGCGCGCGCGTCTACTGGCTGACGCTGCCGGCGCCGCGCGAGCGCGACCGCCAGGAGATCGCCCGCGCCGTCAACGCGGCGATCGAGGTGGGAGCGCAGCCCTACCGAGCGCAGGTGCGCGTGCTCGACATGGAGGAGATCTTCACGCCGGGCGGCGACTACCGCGACGCGATGGAGGTCGACGGCCGCCGCCAGATCGTGCGCGAGCCCGACGGCATCCACCTGAACGGCCGCGGGGCCGGGATCGCCGCGGACGCGGTGCTCGAGGCGATGCGGGACAGGACTTCCGTCGGATTAGGGGGCCGGCCGAGCCCCTACGGCTCGACGAACGTCTCGAACCCCCCGTACCGCATCGCGCTCATGTCGGTGATCTGCTCGCCGTCGGCCATCGCGCCCACGCGCGGATCCTCCATCACCTTGCCCATCACCTCGTCGCGGTGGGCGCGCGAGTCGAACTCGACGACGGCCGCGGTCATCGTGAGGCCGTCACCGGCAGCGAAGCCCTCCCCGACGTCGTCGGCGCGGAACTCGCGGTAGCGGAGGCCGCCGTACTCCTTGACGATCGCGCCGAAGATCGTGGCCTGCTCGCTGTATTCGCCGAGCCGCTCGTCGGGAACCGGCAGCAGGTAGATGTCGACGTAGCCCATGTCGTCCTCCGTGGTCGTGGTCTGGAAGTCAGACAGGCCGCGGCCCCGAAAGTCATCGCGACTGCGCCGGCTAGAGGAACTGCGTGTACGTGTGCTTGACGGTCTTGCCGCCCTTGGTGCAGGTCACGCGCGAGTCGTAGGACTGGCTCGACTTGTTGAAGCGCGACTCGCTGCAGCTGTAGCCGGAGACGCGGCCGCACTTGCCCGACTTGCCGCGGCGGCAGTCGTGGAACGAGCGGATCAGGCTGCGGGCGCTGCGGCAGGACGTGCCGCTCGCCTTGATGCTCAGCACGTAGGTCGTCCCATACGAGCGGCTGTCGCCGACCGAGCAGGTCTTCGAGGCGGTCGCCGGCGCGTCGGCGACGGCGGGAGGCGCGAGCGCAGCACAGGCGGCGAGGACGACGAGGGGCGCGCTGCGACGGACGATGCGAGACATTGGTGCGAGATCCTCCAGGCTCCGACGGTGGTGGCCCGCCGTAAGGTAGCGCTCAGGGCGTGAAGCGGAAGGTCACGACGTCGCCGTCCTGCATCACGTAGTCGCGGCCCTCGACACGTTGCAGAGCCCGCTCGCGCGCCGCGTTGTAGCCGCCCGCCTCGACGAGCGCGTCCCAGGGCGTGACCTCGGCCGCCACGAAGCCCTTGGCCATGTCCGTGTGGACGGCGCCGGCGGCCTGGCGAGCGCGCATGCCGCGCGGGATGGCGCGGGCGCGCGCCTCCTTGTCCTGGCCGGCCGTGAAGAACTGGATCAGGTCGAGGAGGGCGAACGCCTCGCGCACCACGGTCTCGAGACCGGACTCCGCGACGCCGAGCTCGGCGCGCATGGCCTCGGCCTCCTCGTCGTCGAGCTCGGACAGCTCAGAGTCGAGTCGCGCGCTCACCGCGGCCGCGCGCGCGTCGCGCCCCGCCGCGTGCTCGACGAGGGCGGGCGGCGGCTCGAGCGGCTCGCCCTCGCCCACGTTCGCGACGTAGAGCACCGGCTTGGACGTGAGCGCCGCCAGGCGGATCGCGGCGCCGGGGGCGTCATCGGGCTGAGGCACGGTGCGGACGGCCCGGCCGGCCTGCAGCGCCTCGACCACCTCGCGCAGCCAGCGCTCCTCGGCCACCGCCAGCTTGTCGAGCGACTTGGCCTGCTTCGAGACCCGGTCGAGGCGGCGCTCGGCCTGCTCGAGGTCGGCGAACAGCAGCTCCGTCTCGACCGTCTCGACGTCCGTGAGCGGGTCGACGTGTCCCTCGGGGTGGACGACGCTCGGGTCGTCGTGCACGCGCACCACGTGCAGGATCGCGTCCGTCTCCCGGATGTTCGCCAGGAACCGGTTGCCGAGGCCCTCGCCCTGGTGAGCGCCGCGCACGAGCCCGGCGATGTCGTGGAACTCGATCGTCTCGTGCACGACGGGTCGCGCGCCGACCGTCTCGGCCACCCTGTCGAGGCGCTCGTCCGGGACGCCCACGATCGCGACGTTCGGCTCGACCGTCGTGAAGGGGTAGTTGGCCGCCTGCGCCCCAGCGCGCGTGAGCGCGTTGAAGAGCGACGACTTGCCGGCGTTCGGTAGTCCGACGATTCCGATCTTCACGGCGTGAGCAGCCTCCCCAGGGCCTCGCCGAGCAGCGCGCCGGCGACGACGTCCGTCGGGTAGTGCACGCCGAGGTAGGGGCGGGAAAGTGCCATTGCCACGGCCAGACCGTAGAGCGGCCCCGCGGGCAGCGCGTGCGACAGCGCCCGGGCGCCCGCGAACGAGGTCGAGGAGTGGGCCGACGGATAGGAGCGCCCCGACACCACGGGGGTCAGCGCCGGCAGGTCCTCGAGCGCCGGCCGCGCGCGGCGCACGAGCTGCTTGACGGCCGTGTTCGCGACGAGCGTCGCCAGGACGATGCCGGTGCCGCGCAGGTAGACGTCACGCCGGCCGCGGTCGAGCGCCAGCCCTGCCGCCGCCAGGCCGTGCCAGATGAGGCCGTGCTCGCCTGCGCGCGCGAGCGCGATCACCGCCGCCTCGGCGGGCGCCGCGTGGCCGCGCGTGCGCAGCTCGCGCAGGACGCGCTGGTCGAGCGCGCGCAGGTCCGCGCCGAGGTTCCGCATGCGCGCTCGCGAGCGCGGCCGGCTAGAAGCCGACCTTCTGGTCCTCGGTGTCGAGCCGCACGTAGACGACCTCCGCCAGGTCGATGGCGACCTGGGAGTCGGCGGTCTCGAGCTCGTGCCAGCGAGCCGCGCCCGAGTCCTCGAGCGCCTTGCGGAGGCCCTCCCAGGCCTCCTGCTTCACTCGGCAGGGCAGCACCTGGCCGCCCTTGAAGCCGATGTCGATACGTCGTGCTGGTTCAGCCATCAGTGGGCCTCCGCGGCCTCGACCAGCTCCGTCAGCACGCCGCCGGTCGACTTCGGGTGCAAGAACGCCACCTGGCTGCCGCGGATGCCCGCGCGCGGCTGCTCGTCGATCAGCCGCAGGCCGGCCGAGCGCACGGATTCGAGCGCCTGCGCGATGTCATCGGTCGCGTAGGCCACGTGGTGTAGGCCGGGACCGTTCCTGGCGAGGAAGCGGCCCACGGCAGTGTCCGGGCCGAGCGGGCGCAGCAGCTCGACGTGGTTCTCGCCCACCCCGAGCAGGATCGCCTCGACGCCCTGGGACTCGACCGTCTCGCGGTGCTGCAGCTCGAGGCCGAGCCGGTCGCGATAGAGCACGACCGCCTCGTCGAGGTCCTCGACCGCCACACCGATGTGGTCTATCCGCCCGAACACGGCCGATGAGGCTACAACCCGTGCATGGTCAACATCGAAGATCCGCAATACGACGAGCTTCGTGAGGGCGAGGGCTTCCGCGCCAACCGGGCGCGCATCAGCCGTCAGGCCGGCGCGGAGCGGCTCGGAGTGAGCCTCTGGGAGGTCCCGCCCGGCGAGGCCGCCTACCCCTACCACGCCCACCTCACCGAGGAGGAGCTCGTGATCGTGCTCGAGGGCAGGCCGAGCCTGCGCACCCCCTCGGGCTGGCGGGACCTCGAGCAGGGCGAGGTCGTGACGTTCCTGCGCGGCGAGCAGGGTGCCCACCAGATCGTCAACCGAACCGATTCCGAGATCCGCTTCCTCGCATTCTCGACCCACGGGGAGCCCGACGTCGTGCTCCAGCTCGACTCGGGCAAGGTGGGCGCCTTCGAGCGCCTGCCCGCCGGCGGCGGCCTGCGCGTCTGGTTCCGGCGCGAGGACGCGGTCGACTACTACGAGGGCGAGTCGCCGCCCGGCTGATCCGGCACGACGAGCCGGAACGCCTCGCGCTCGACGCGGAAGGCGATCGATCGCCCGGCCGGGATCAGCTCGCCGTCGACGTTGAGGGTCGTCGCTTCCCCCAGCTCGAGCTCGACGACCGCCGCCGGCACGTGCCGTACGCCGGCCTGAGCGGTCAGCCGATGCGTGCGCAGGCCGTACGCGTAGCGCACCAGCCGGAGCCGCGAGCCCGCCTCGAGCACGGCCACGTCAAGGAGGCCGTCGCGCGCGTCCGCGACCTCGAGCTGGGAGCCGGCCCCGAACGAGCCGGTGCCCGCCACCGTCACCTGCCAGGCGCTGCCCTCGAACACGCGCGTGCCGTCGGCGGTCACGGAGCAGGCGATCGGGCGCCCGCTGAGGCCCGACCAGAGCGCGCCCACGAAGTAGGCGACCGGTCCCAGCACGCGCTTCATGTCGGTCGCCGCCTCGCCCGCCAGTGAGGCGAGCCCGGCGCTGGCGGCGTTGACGAAGGGCCGCCGGCCGATCCAGGCCAGGTCGAGCGCGCGGAGCCCCGTCCCGAGCGCCGCCAGGCGCGCGGCGGAGTGGAGCCCGGCCGGCAGTCCCTGGCCGCGCGCGAAGTCGTTCGCGGTGCCGACCGGTATCACGGCGAGCGGCACGCCCGCCCGGGCGGCGGCCGCCGCCGCGGGTCCGAGTGCGCCGTCGCCGCTCGCGACCGCGACCCGGTCGGCTCCCGACGCTGCCGCCGCGTCCGCGTCATCCGGGCTGAACGGCGTGACCGCGACGCCGTACTCGGCAAGCAGGCCGGCGATCACGTCGGGATCGCTGCCGGCCCCCGACTCGGGGTTGACGATCAGGGCTATCGAGGCTGGCGGGTCCGGCACACGGGGTTCTTACCCGTCCTGCGCCGGCCCGTCGAGTCGCTCGGAGGCGGCAACCCGGGCCGCTCCTGGCTCCTGGCGCCGCCCGTTCGGGCCCGGACGGCCGTCGCCGGACTCGCCCCGGTAGGCGCCCACGAGCCGCTCGATGTCCTCGCGCTCGAGCACCTCGTTCTCGAGCAGGGTGAACGCGAACGCCTCGAGCAGCGTGCGGTTCTCGGCAACCAGCTTCATCGCGCGCCGGTGCGCGAGGTCGGTGAGGTACTGCTGCTCCTCGTCGATCATGCGGCGCGTGTGGTCGGACATCGAGTAGTCGTCCGACGGCAGCTGCTTCGACTTGAGCTCGGTGCCCATGCCGTACTGGGTGATCATCCCGCGGCTGATGTCGTGCACCTTGCGCAGGTCGTCCGAGGCGCCGGTCGTGATCGTGCCGAAGACGATGTGCTCGGTCACCCGGCCGCCGAGCAGGACGACCATGTAGTCGAGCAGCTCGTCCTTCGTCTTCAGGTAACGGTCCTCCTCGGGGAGGTTGAGCGTGTAGCCGAGCGCCCGCCCGCGCGGGATGATCGAGATGCGGTGGACCTTCTCCACCGACGGCAGCAGCTCCGAGCAGAGCGCGTGGCCGGCCTCGTGGTAGGCCACCACGCGCTTCTCGTGCTCGGTGATCACGCGCCGCGACTGCATGCCCGCGATCACCCGCTCGAGCGCAGCCTGGAAGTCCTTCGTGCCGATCGTCGTGCGGTGGTCGCGGCCGGCGAAGATCGCCGCCTCGTTGCAGATGTTGGCGAGGTCTGCGCCCGTGAGGTTGCTCGTCTGGCGGGCGATCAGCCCGAGGTCGATGCTCGGCTCGAGCGGCTTGTTGCGCGTGTGCACGTCGAGGATCGCGCGCCGGCCCTTCAGGTCGGGAGCCGTGACGAGTATCTGGCGGTCGAAACGGCCGGGGCGCAGCAGCGCCGGGTCGAGCTTCTCGAGCAGGTTGGAGGCGGCGATCACGACGACGTTGTCGGCCGAGCCGAACCCGTCGAGCTCGACCAGCAGCTGGTTGAGGGTCTGGTCCTTCTCACCGGAGATGTCCTTGCCGCGCGTGGCGCCGACCGCGTCGAGCTCGTCGATGAAGACGATCGCGGGCGCCTCCTTGCGCGCATGGCGGAACAGACGCCGGATGCGGGCCGCCCCGAGGCCGGCGAACATCTCGACGAACGACGACGCCGACTGGGCGAAGAACGTCGCCTCGGCCTCGTGCGCGGCCGCCTTGGCGAGCAGCGTCTTGCCGGTCCCGGGCGGGCCGTGCAGCAGGATGCCCTTGGGGACCTTGGCGCCGAGCTTGCGGAAGCGCTTCGGGTCGCGCAGGAACTCCACCACCTCGCGCAGCTCGTCCTTTGCCTCGTCGGCGCCGGCCACGTCCTGCCAGCGAACCGAGCTCGACGAGCTCGGCTTGATCTCCTGCGGCTTGGTGCGGGGCAGGTAGCGCAGCGTCGCCACGAGGACGACGGCGATCAGCCCCATGAAGATGATCGGCAGCCAGATGACGGCCCAGTCCTCGATCTTGTCCCAGGTCGATGGGCTCGCGCCGGCCTCGTCCGGATCCTCCAGCTGCACGCGGAAGCCCTCGGTGCCGTCGGTGCTCTCGAAGGTCCCGCTGTCGGCGTCGACGCGCCAGCCGTCGGGCAGCTGGCCGCCGGGCTCGCGCAGGATCGCCTGAAACTCGCTGACGGCCTCCTGGCAGCTCATCTGCGACGTGTCGAGGATCGTCAGCCGCTGCGGGCCGCGTTCGATCGGCAGCGCGCCGACATTCTGCGCCCGGTCCACTGTCACGGGCACGGTGCACGAGGCCGCACCGCCGTCGGCGCTCGCAGAGGCAGCCGGCATGGCTGCGACGACTGCGATGGCCCAGAGCAGCGTGAGACGGAGGGTGGACCTCATCCAGTTGTCTCATCGGCCGGGCGGGCCGAATTCATGAGCGCTATGCCGCTGCCTGCTCCACGCGCAGGATCTCGTCCAGCGCCGCCGCTCCGACCTCGAGCTGCTCGGCGGTCGGCTCGCGGGTGCCGACGGCGCGCTGGATCTCGTGACCGGGGCGGCGCAGCAGGCGTGTGAGCCGCGAGTCCGGGTTGCGCTCGCCCCAGGCGAAGACCTCGACCGCGACCGCTGCGCTGCCGAGTCCGACGGCCGCCTCGGCCGCCGGGCCGCGCAGTCCGGCGCGCCGAGCCGCGACGTTGCCGAGCGCGGCCGCCGCCAGCATCGGGGTGACGAGGTGCGAGCCGCAGCGATCGTGCTCCTTGCGTGCGTCGACCGCCTGCTCGTCCTCCTCGTAGGCCGCGATCGACTTGTGCTCCACGCCGTGATAGGCCGCGAGCTCGCCGCTCCGCAGCGCGAGCAGGGCCGGCGCAAGGCTGATCAGCGCCACGGCGGTCTCCCGACCCGCGGCCGCGGCCCGGCCGGGCGGGTCGCCCGCGGCGCGGCGGCGCGCGCCGGCGCTGCGGATCGCCTGGCCGCCGAGCGCTGCGGCGCCCATCGCCCCAAGCGTGCGCGCGTCCTGCATCGGCAGGCGCGCCTCGGGAAGCGCGCGCTTGACGAGCGGGATCACGGCCATCGCCTCGGCGAGCTTGAGGACGCCGCGCACGCCGGGCACGCCGTCCGCGCGCTTGCCGCCCAGGTCCGGCTTATGGCCGGAGGCCACCTTGATCTCGCCGGAGTCGGTGCGCACGGCCGCGGCCCAGTGCGTCGGCCCGTGTACGAGCAGGCCGTTGCGCAGGGCCATGCCGCCCAGGCGCAGCTTCTCCTCGGGGACGGGGGCTGTCATCGAAGCGTCTCCACCATGAGATCAGCGTAGAAGGCCGCGGCGAGACCCAGGTCGGCGACGGGCATGCGCTCGTCCTTCCCGTGCATCAGCGGGAAGGCCTCGGTCATGTCCATCGCGTTCTGCGGATAGAAGCCGTAGGCGACGCAGCCGGGGAAGGCCTTGCGCCACCAGTGCGAGTCCGAGAAGCCGGTCATCACGACCGGGGCGACCGCGGCGCCGGGATCCTCGCGCTCGACGAAACGCCGGATCGAGTCCATCAGCGGCGTGTCCACGGGCGAGCGGTTGCCCACGATCGTGTCCTCGAAGTGGATTTCGAACCCGTCCTCGCCGAGCGTCCCGCGCACCGCTTCCCGGACCGCCTCCTCGCCCAGCTCGGGCGGGACGCGGCAATCCACCTCGAGGCGCGCGTGGGCGGGCACGACGTTGACCGCCTGCGAGGCGCCGATCATGGTCGGCGTGAGCGTCACGCCGAGCATCGGCTCGAGCAGCACCGCGACCGCCGGGTCGGCCGCCTCGAGCTCGGCCACGGCGCCGTCGAGATCTGATGGGTCGAGGCCGAGCGCGACGAGGAGCGCGTCGGTCTCGGGCGAGGCCACGTGCTCGGGGCGGCCGTCGGCCAGCGCCGCGAGCACGGGCGCCATCTTCACGAGCGCGTTGTCGCCGATGCGCGGCACCGATGCGTGGCCGGCCCGGCCGCTGGTGGAGAGCGTGAAGCGGAAGACGCCCTTCTCGGCGACGCACACTCCGTAGACGCGCCGGTCGCCGTGGCGGATCAGCTCGCCGGCGCCCTCGTTCACGACCAGGTCGGCGCGGACGTGCTCCGGCTGCTCAGCGCAGAGCCACTGCGCCCCGTGGCGGGCGCCGCGCTCCTCGTCGGCGGTGAAGACGAGCTTCAGCTCGCCCGCCTCCGGTCGCCAGCCCTCCTCGACGAGCGCGAGCGCGGCCCCGAGCTCGGCCGCCACCTGGCTCTTCATGTCCTTGGCGCCGCGGCCCCAGACGCAGTCGTCGCGCAGCTCGCCCGACCAGGGGTCGAGCTGCCAGTCGCCGGGGTCGGCCGGCACCGTGTCGACGTGCCCGAGCAGGCACAGGGTGGGGCCGTCCGCGGCGGCGGCGAGGCGCGCAACGAGGTTCGGCCGGCCCGGGACCGCCTCGAGCAGCACGCAGTCGAACCCGGCCTCCTCGAGCAGGCCCTCGAGCCACTCCTGGGCCGGCCCCTCGTCGCCCGGCGGGTTGACCGTGTTGAAGCGGATGAGGCGCTGCAGGAGCTCTGTCGTGCGGCGCTCGAGTGCGGCGCGCTCGGGCACGACGCGGAGTCTAAGCAGCGCATAGAGTGGCCCTCGTGCCGACCGCCGCCGGTCTCGCATACCGGGAGGCCGGGCCGCCCGACGGGCCAGTCGCGCTGCTCCTGCACGGCTACCCCGAGTCGTCGTACATGTGGCGCGGCCTACTGCCGGTGCTCGCGGACGCCGGCTGGCGCGCAGTCGCCCCCGACCTCGCGGGGATGGGCGACTCGCCCGCGGACCTGCCGGGGACCTGGGAGCGGCACGCCGACTCGGTCGAGCGCCTGCGCGCGGAGCTGGGCATCGAGCGCTGCGTGCCCGTCCTGCACGACTGGGGCGGCCTGATCGGCCTGCGCTGGGCCTGCGAGCAGCCGCAGGCGGTCGAGGCGCTCGTGATCAGCGCGTCCGGCTTCTTCCCGGACGGCAAGTGGCACGGCTTCGCCGAGGCGATGCGGACACCCGGCCAGGGCGAGGAGTTCGTCGGCGGCGCCACCCGCGAGGCGTTCGGCCTGATGCTCGGCCAGCTCTCGGGCGCCATCGGCGATTCGGCGGTCGACGAGTACTGGAAGGCGTTCGGCGACGAGGCACGCCGGCAGGCCCAGCTCGACTTCTATCGCTCGATGGACTTCGAGAAGATCGAGCCGTACGCGGGCAGACTCGCGGCGCTCGAAGTGCCCGTCCTGCTCCTCTTCGGCGCCCAGGACCCGTTCGTGTCGCCCGCCACGGCGCACCGCTTCGAGCGCGAGCTGCCCGACACCGAGCTCGTGCTGATCGAGGCGGCGGGCCACTTCCTCTGGGAGGACGCGCCGGAGGAGTGCGCGCGCGCTCTAACGGCGTTCCTCGCTGCCAGACTTTGAGCATGGAGCGGCTCTTCGATCTCGAGGAATCACCCAGGAAGGGTGGGGCCGCCGATGCCGCGGAGCTGCCGCTCGCGGCCCGCATGCGTCCCGCCACGCTCGGGGAGTTCGTCGGCCAGGAGCATCTGCTCGAGCGGGGCTCGGCGCTGCGCACCGCCATCGAGGAGGGGCGCCCGCATTCGATGATCCTGTACGGGCCGCCCGGCACCGGCAAGACCACGCTCGCACGCATGCTCGCCGTCAATGCGCGCGCCGCGTTCGAGGAGGAGTCGGCCGTCAAGGCGGGGCGCGCCGAGGTGCGCGAGGTGCTGGCGCGGGCCGAGCACCGGCGGACGACCAGCGGCGAGCGCACGATCTTCTTCCTCGACGAGATCCACCGCTTCAACAAGGCACAGCAGGACACGCTGCTGCCCGCTGTCGAGGACGGGCTCGTCGTGCTGGTCGGCGCCACGACCGAAAACCCGTTCTTCGAGGTCAACTCCGCGCTGCTCTCGCGCTGCCGCGTCTACGAGCTGCACGCGCTCGAGGACAAGCACGTGCTCGAGTTGCTGCGGCGCGCGCTCGCCCACGAGCGCGGCATCCAGGACCCGCCGGGCGTGAAGGACGACGCGCTCGAGTTCCTCGCGGCGCGTGCCGGCGGCGACGCCCGCATGGCGCTCAGCGCGCTCGAGCTGGCAGGCGAGACCGTGGGACCGGACGGGACCGTGACGCTCGCGGTGGCGGAGGATGCGCTGCAGCGGCGGGCCGTTCTCTACGACAAGCAGGGCGACAAGCACTACGACCTGATCTCCGCTTGGATCAAGTCGACGCGCGGCTCCGACCCGGACGCCTCGCTCATCTACCTGGCCGGGATGCTCGAGGGCGGCGAGGACCCGCGCTTCATCGCGCGCCGCATGATCGTGCTCGCGAGCGAGGACATCGGCAACGCCGACCCGCGCGCGCTGCAGGTGGCCGTGGCCGCGGCCCAGGCGGTCGAGCACGTCGGCCTGCCCGAGGCGGCGCTCAATCTCGCCCAGGCGGCCGTCTACCTCGCGCTCGCGCCGAAGTCGAACGCGTCGTACGAGGCGATCGGGCGCGCGCGGGAATGGGTGCGCGAGCACGGCGTGCCGATCCCGCCGCCCGCGCTCCAGAGCGCCGCCTACGCGGGCGCCAAGAAACTCGGGCGCGGCGTGGGCTACGACTACCCGCACGCGCATCCGGAGGGCGTCGCAGACCAGGAGCTGATGCCGGACGAGGCGATCGGCGAGCGCTTCCTGGAGCTGTCGCGGCACGGCGAGGAGGCCGAGCTGCGCGAGCGGCTGGCACGCATCCGCAAGGCGCGCGGCCGAGACGAGGAATAATCCCGCGCCATGGAAGCCGCGGTCAGACCCGTCGACGAGCGCCCGCCCGAGCTCGAGTCGTTCAGCCCGCTCGACGGCGCCCGCCTCGGGGCGGTGCCGACGGTCGCCCCGCACGAGGTGCAGGCGATCGTCGACGACGTGGCGAGCGTCCAGCCGTTCTGGGCGCAGCTGCCGCTCGCCGACCGCGCCCGCTACATGCGCCGCGCCGCGCAGGCGATCATCGACCAGCTCGAGGAGCTCGCCGAGCTGCTGAGCCGCGAGCAGGGCAAGGTCTTGGGCGAGTCGTACGTGATGGAGCTGCTCCCGACGATCGACTCGCTGCGCTGGCTCGCCGATGCCGGCCCCGGAATCCTCGAGGACGAGCGCATCCCGCTGCCGATCTTCATCAAGCAGAAGCGCGCGCGCTTCACCTACGAGCCGCTCGGGGTCGTGGGCGTGATCGCTCCTTGGAACTACCCCTGGTCGATCCCCTTCGGCGAGGTCGCGATCGCACTGCTCGCCGGCAACGGGGTCGTACTCAAGCCCGCCTCGCTCGACGCCGCTGATCGGCCAGCGGATCCAGGAAGTCTTCGAGCGGGCGGGCGTGCCGGAGGGGCTCGTGCGGACCGTCCACGGAGGCGGCGCCGTCGGCCAGGCGCTCGTCGAGTCGACCGTCGCCAAGATCTTCTTCACGGGCTCGGTCGAGGTTGGGCGCGGTGTCGGCGAGGAATGCGCCCGCCGCATGAAGGGCTCGGTGCTGGAGCTGGGCGGCAAGGACCCCATGATCGTGTGCGCGGACGCCAACCTGCCGAACGCGATCTCGGGCTGTCTCTGGGGCGGCTTTGCCAACGCCGGCCAGACCTGCTCGGGGATCGAGCGCGTCTACGTGGTCGAGGACGTGGCGGAGCGCTTCATCGAGGGCGTCGTCGAGGGCGCCGGCAAGCTGCGCGTCGGCGACCCGCTCGAGTGGGAGACGGAGATCGGCCCGATGATCTCGCCCGAGCAGCTGCGGCTCGTCACGGAGCTCGTCGACGACGCCGTGGCAGGCGGCGCGACGCTCCACTGCGGCGGCGCCGACGCGCCCTGGTTCCGGCCCGCCGTGCTGACGGGCGTGACGCACGACATGCGCATCATGCGCGAGGAGATCTTCGGACCCGTGGTGCCGATCGTGACCGTGCGCGACGAGGACGAGGCGATCGCGCTCGCGAACGACTCGACCTTCGGGCTCGGCGCCTCGGTGTGGACCATGAACCGCGCGAAGGGCGAGCGGATCGCCGGCCGCGTCCAGTCCGGCATGGTCTGGATCAACGACCACATGTTCAGCCACGGCGCCTGCTCCTGCTCCTGGGGCGGCATCAAGGACTCCGGGCTGGGCCGCTCGCACTCGAAGTTCGGCCTCTACGAGTGCGTGAACATCAAGCTCGTGACATGGGAGCCCTCGCGCACGCGCGACTTCTGGTGGCACCCCTACGACGAGGCGCTCGGTAAGGCGATGCAGGCCTCGGCGAGGCTGCTCTACGGCCGCGACGCCGACAAGCCGGGTGCGCTGCGGCGCGGCCTCCTGCCGCTGGCCCGGCTCGGCGGCAAGACGCTGCGCGACGTGCTGAAGCGCTGAGCGCCGGTAAGGCACCAACTAAGGCCCAAGCGGCACCGGATTGCCGATGTACGGCCCCACCCCTTAGCCGTACTTTCTCGTCCATGACCGGAGCCCTCTCATACGCAGCTGCGAACGAGTATGCGAACGACCTGCAGCGTGCCGCGAAGGAGCGCCGTCGGAATGGACGGAAGGATCGTCCGCCCCGACGCCGGCCTCTGCTGCCAGGGCTGCTGCGGCGCCCGCGTCATGCGCTCGCGGCGTAACCACGTCGCCTGAGACCTGCGGCGCTCACCGCACGGGCACTTCCCTCCCCGTGCGGTGGGCCGCGGTCTCAATACGGCATCGCTCGGCGCCTAGACTCTGAGGCGTGCCCGCCCAGGCCTACGCCGGCAAGGAATGCGTCTGTCAGCTCCGCAGGGGGATCTGCGACCAGAGCTGCGTCCAGGGGATGCTCGACACCCCCTTCTACATCGCCTGCCTGAAGCTGAGCGGCCGTCGCTGCCTGGTCGTGGGCGGTGGCGACATCGGCCTCGAGAAGGTCGAGGGCCTGCTTGCCTGCGACGGCGAGGTCACGCTGATCGCGCCCGACGCGATCGAGCCGCTGCGCCAGCTGGCCGGCGAGGGCTCGATTCGCTGGGAGCGGCGCACCTACGCCGGGCCCGCTGACCTCGAGGGCGTCTTCATGGTGATCGCGGCGACGAACGACACGGACGTCAACATCGGCGTCTACGAGGACGCCGAGCGCAGGGCGATGCTCGTGAACGTCGTGGACGTGCCGCCGCTCTGCAACTTCATCCTTCCGGCGATCGTGCGCAGCGGACCGCTCGCGATCGCGATCTCGACGGCCGGCGCCTCGCCCGCGCTCGCCAAGCGCATCCGCAACGAGATCGCGGACGAGTACGGCGAGCCCTACGCGCGGCTGGCCGTGCTCCTCAACGACGTGCGCGGCTGGGCCAAGGGCACGCTGCCGACCTATCAGGACCGCAAGGAGTTCTTCGAGTCGATCGTGAACGGCGATCCTGACCCGGTCGAGCTGCTGCGCCAGGGCGAGGAGGACGCCGTGCGCGACCTGATCGCGGCGGCCCAGAGCACGCACGCGCACGCCTGAGGGAGCGCAGGTACGCTGAGCGCGTGGCGGCCGAGGGCGAGCTCACGCACCTCGACGAGACCGGGCGTGCCCGGATGGTCGACGTGGGCGCCAAGGACGTGACGGACCGGCGCGCGGTCGCGCGCGCCGTCGTGCGCATGTCGGCCGAGACCGCCGCGGCGGTCGCGCGCGGAGACGCGCCCAAGGGGGACGTCCTCTCGACCGCCCGCATCGCCGGCATCCAGGCGGCCAAGCAGACCTCCGCCCTGATCCCGCTGTGCCATCCGCTGCCGCTCTCCTTCGCCGACGTGCGCATCGACGTGCGCGACGGGCTGGTCGAGATCGAGGCGGAGGCGCGCACGAGCGCGCAGACGGGCGTCGAGATGGAGGCCATGACGGCGGCGTCGGTGGCGGCGCTGACCGTCTACGACATGGTCAAGGGCCTCGAGCGCGGCGTCGAGATCGCCGAGGTCGTGCTGCTCGAGAAGTCGGGCGGCCGCCACGACTGGAAGCGCGAGGAATGAGCCCCGAGACGATCGCCCTCATCCACAGCGTGTACGACGCCATGAACCGGCGCGACATCGAGACGCTTCGCCGGCTGGCGCACGAGAACCCGGACTACGTCTGGAGCAACGGGGTCGACATGCCCGAGCCGGGGATCCGCGACGGCATCGAGGGCACCGCGTATGTCGAGGAGTTCTTCAGAGCCTTCGACCGCAACCACACCACGGTCCGCGAGGTGATCGATATCGGGGATGACCGCGTGGTCTTTATGGTCCATCACAGCGTGCGAGGGGCGGTGAGCGGGGCCGTGGTCGAACGCGATGAGGTCCACCTGTGGCGAACGGAGGACGGCCGGCTGGCGGGCCTCGACGAGTTCCTGACTCTCGACGAGGCCCTGGCGGCCGCCGCCGGCCCGTGAGGGCAGCCGTCGTCACGATCTCAACGACGATTGCGGCGGGCGAGGGTGACGACGCCTCCGGCCCCGCGCTCGTCCGGCTCTGCGAGGAGGCCGGGCTCGAGGTCACCGCCGAGACCGTCACGGACGATCGCGACGCGATCGTCACCGTGCTGACGCGCCTCGCGGACCACGACGGGGCGCGCTTCATCTTCACCACGGGCGGCACCGGTCTCACCGTCGACGACGTGACGCCGGAGGCGACCCGCGACGTGATCGAGCGCGAGGCGCCCGGCTACGCCGAGTCGATCCGCGCCGACTCCCGCGGGCACACTCCGCTCGGGATCCTCACGCGCGGCGTCTCGGGCATCCGCGGGCGCACGCTGATCGTGAACTTCCCCGGCAACCCGAAGGCCATCGAGCAGTCGTGGCCGGTGGTGGCCCCAACGCTCGAGCACGCCGCGGCCACGCTCGAGCGCGGCCTCGCCTAGGCGCGCGCGCACGGCGGAGCGGTAGCCTCGCCCGCGTCAACGACAGAGGGGAGGCTGGATGGCTCGGACGCTGTACACCGCGGAGGCGACGATCACGGGCGGCCGCGCTGAAGGACACGGCCGGACGAGCGACGGCCTTCTCGAGGTCGACCTGCGGCTGCCCCAGGAGATGGGCGGCGAGGGCGGCGGCACCAATCCCGAGCAGCTGTTCGCGGTCGGCTTCGCATCCTGTTTCGAGAGTGCCATCGGCGTGATCGGCCGGCGCGAGAAGGCCGAGGTCGGGGACGTCTCGATCGACAGCAAGGTCAGCCTGCTGCCCACCGAGGACCGCGGCTTCAAGCTCGAGGTGGAGCTGCACGTGAGCCTGCCGCAGGTCGAGGACCAGGAGCTGGCCAAGCGGATCGTGGCCGCCGCCCACAAGGTCTGCCCCTACTCGAACGCGACGCGCGGCAACATCGACGTCGTCCTGACGGCGAACGGCCAGGCCGTGGAGTAGGCGCACCCCGCCCGGTGAGCCAATTCGCGATCACCGACGCCGAGCGCCAGGTCGCCGACCTGTTGCCGATCGACGTGGACCCCGAGCTCGCGCTCTCGGTGCGCGACTCCGTGCCGTTCTGGTTCCACACTTTCGCGTTGAACCGAGCGCACGGCATCTACACGCCGGGGGCCGCACGCAATCATCGCTATCGGATACCGACACTCCCCACCGCGTTCGATGGCCAGAGCGTGCTCGACGTGGGCACTTTCGACGGCTTCTACGCCTTTCTGGCGGAGCGCCGCGGCGCATCGCGCGTGGTCGCGGTCGACAACGAGCAGTACCGCGAGTGGGTGGCGGCGCGCTGGGGAATCGAGCTGAACGGCGGCGAGGGCTTCCGGGCGATCCACGGGCTGCTCGGATCCAAGGTCGACTACCGGCGCCTCGACGCCCTCGAGCTCGGCCTGCTCGATGAGCGTTTTGACGTGATCCTCTGCTTCGGGATCCTGCACCGCGTGAAGGATCCACTGGGCCTTCTGCGCACGCTGCGCGATCGCAACGCGCCAGGCGGGGCGGTGCTGGTCGAGACCTACGGGGATCCCTCAGGGGAGCCCGACGGCGTCGAGCTGCGGCCGCTGGCGCCAGGTCAGGTCTACGAAGGCGACAGCTTCGTGTACTGGGGCTTCACGCAGGCCGGACTCCGCGAGCTCGCGGTCGACGCCGGTTACCAGCGGACGGAGGCGATCGGCGAGGTCGAGATAGATGGGCACCCCCGGATCATGGCCCGGCTGATCGCATAGGACCCGCCGTTCACGGCGTTTTCACGACTCGGTCGCGTCCGGATAACCATGGACGGCGACGGAGCGGCGACCCTGGGCGCCGATGCAGCTGCCGCTGTACGCCCATCGGCTCGGCCGCGCCTACGGCCCTGACTCCTCCCTCGCGGCACTCTCGCGCGCACTCGAAGGGCCCCTGGCGGGGCTCGAGACGGACTGCTGCCTCACCGCCGACGGTGAGCTCGTGCTGCTCCACGACCCACTCCTGGACACGGGCACCACGCGTAGCGGTTGGGCGCACGAGCGCACGGCCGCCGAGATCCGCGCTGGCCGGCTCCGCAACGCGGATGGCAGCCCCAGCGAGGAGCGGCCGCTGCTCCTCGAAGAGCTGCTGGAGCGGGCGCCCGCGGAGATGACGCTTCAGCTCGAGGTCAAGGCGCACGCCGATCCCGCGCTCGCCAGGCGCACGGCCCTCGCCCTCTGCCAGCGCCTACGCGATGAACCCAGCCGGGAGCGGATCGAGGTGCTCAGCTTCTGGTCGGGCGCCTGTGCGCTCGCGGCTCGCTGCGACTTCGGGGCTCGGCTGGTCCTGTGGGCGGACCAAGACCCCGGCGCGCTGGCCGCCTGGGCCGAGGGCGCCGGCGTTCGAGGCGTCTGCGTCGAGCACTTCCTCCTCAGTCCCGTCCTGGTCGAGCCGCTCCAGGCGCGCGGGCTCAGCGTCACGACCGGGACCGTCAACCAGCCCGCGCTGCTCGAACGCCTGGCGGGCCTCGCCCTCGACGGGGTGACGAGCGACCGGCCACATGAGCTCCGCGCCGAGCTCGAGACCGCGCCCGCGGCCCTGGCGGAAGCTGCCTGAGCGGCGCGTCTCAGCTCACGGCGCGAGGCCCTTGTCGCGCAGCTCGGCGAGCGCCCGCTCCGACTTCTCGAGCCCCTCGAGCTCCATGCCGCGCAGCACGTTCTCCGTCTTCGAGAACTGGACGGACCCGTACTCGACCACCTGGACCCGGTTTCCCCAGGGGTCGCGGAAGTCGAGGCCGCGGCCGCCGAGAATCTCGGCGCCGATCTCACCCAGCCGCTGCCGCACGGCCTCGCGATCGTCGACGACGAGCCCGAAATGCCGCTCGCGATCGGGCGGCGCGGCGCTCCGGCTCTCCGCGAGCACCAGGAACTGATCACCCATGTCGATGAAAGCCATGCCGGGCACGCGGCCGCGCAGCTCGAAGTCGAACACGCGCCCGTAGAAATCGAGCGCTTCCCCGAGGTCCGTGACCTCGAGCACCACGTGGTTGATCCCCACGAGCCGGGGCACGAGCGCAGCATAGGCTTCGCCGCCATGGAACCGGCGATCGAGCTCGACGGTCTCGAGCGCCGTTACGGCGAGCGCCTCGCCCTCTCCGGCGTCACGGTGAGCGTCCCGCGCGGCGCCACGCTCGCGGTCCTGGGCGCCAACGGCGCCGGCAAGACGACGCTGTTGCGCGTGCTCGCCGGGCTGCTGCGCCCGCACGGCGGGACGGCGCGCGTCCTCGGCGCGGAGCTGCCGCGCGAGCGCTGGCAGGTGCCGGGCAAGGTGGGCTACCTCGGGCACGATCCGCTTCTCTACCGGGAGCTGAGCGGGCGCGAGAACCTCGGCTACCACGCCGCCCTCCACCGGACGGGCGCCGCGCGTGTCGAGGAGGTGATCGCGGCGGTCGGAATGGAGCGGCGTGCAGACGAGCCTGTGCGCGACCTCTCGCGTGGAATGGTCCAGCGGCTCGCTGTGGCGCGCTCGGTCCTGCACGACCCCGAGCTGCTGCTGCTCGACGAGCCGCGGGCCGGGCTCGACCCCGCCGCGGCCGAGCTGCTCGAGCCCCTGATCGGGCGGGCCTCGGGCCGCACGCGCGTGCTCGTCAGCCACGACGTCGAGGGCGCGCTCGCCGAGTCGGATCTCGCGCTCGGTCTGCGCGCCGGGCGGCCGGCGCCGGCCGACCGGGAGCTCTACCGGTGATCTCGGCGGCCCGCGCGATCGCGCTCAAGGACCTGCGCATCGAGTGGCGGACCAAGGAGTCGGTCCCGGCGATGACGCTCTTCACCGTCACCGTCTACGTGCTCTTCCACTTCGGCCTCGATCGCGACTCGCTCGACGGCGAGCTCGCCTCGGGGGTGCTGTGGGTGACGATCCTGCTGGCCGCGGTGATCGGCGTGTCGCGCCTGTTCGCCGCCGAGCGCGAGCAGGGCGGCATCGAGGGCCTGCTGCTGGCGCCCGTCGATCGCACCGCGCTGTTCGTCGCGAAGGCGACCGTGCTGTTCCTGTTCCTGTGCGCCGTCGAGCTCGTGGCCGTGCCGGCCTTCGCGCTGTTCCTGCTCGGCCCCGACCTCGGCGGCGCGTTCCCCGAGCTGCTCGTGATCCTGCTGCTCGGCAATCTCGGGATCGCCGCCGTGGGCGCGCTGGTGTCCGCGCTCGCCGCCGAGACCCGCGCGCGCGAGCTGATCGTCCCGATTCTCCTGCTGCCCCTGCTCGTGCCGCTCCTGATCTCCTGCGCGCAGGCGACCGAGCCGCTCTTCCGCCCGGAGGCGGGACCGGAGGACCTCGCGCGCTGGCTGGGGCTGCTCAGTCTTTACGATGTGGTCTTCGTGCTTGTCTCCGTGGCCGTCTTCGACTATCTGCTCGAGGACTGATGTATTCGAAGGGCTTCGTGCCGCTCGCCTGGGCCACCGCCGTCACCGTCACGGCGGCGCTGACGCTTGTCTTCTTCTACGCGCCGCTCGACGCCGACCAGGGCTTCGTCCAGAAGATCTTCTACGTGCACGTGCCGATGGCGATCGTGGCGCTCGGCGGCTTCGTCGCGGGCGGCATCATGGCGATCAAGCACCTGCGCAGCGACGACCGCTCGTGGGACATGCGCTCCTACGTCGCGATCCATATCTCGATCATCCTCGGCTTCGGCGTGCTCGCCACCGGGGCGATCTGGGCGAAGGCGTCCTGGGGCCACTGGTGGGTCTGGGACGAGCCGGTGCTCGTCTCGTTCCTCGTCGTGGTGCTCCTCTACTGCGTCTACTACCCGCTGCGCTTCTCGATCGAGGACCCGGACCGCCAGGCGCGCTACTCGTCCGTGTTCGCGATCGCCGGCCGGCGCCTTCGTGCCGCTCAACTTCATCGCCGTGCGGCTGGCCGAGGCCTACACGCACCCGCGCGTGCTCTCGCAGACCGGCGGCGACCTTCCGGGCGAGATGCGGCTCACCTTCCTGGTGTCGCTGCTCGGCATGACGCTGCTGTTTGTCACCCTTTGGAAGCTCGAGTTGACCGCCAAGAACGCATCGATGCAACTGAAGAAGCTGAGGAACCGTGCCCGCGTTGCCGCTTGACGAAGCCGGCAAGTACGTGGCGGGCGCGTACGTCGTGTTCGTGGCGCTGATCCTCGTCTACGTCGCGATCATCGGCGCCAAGATCGCCCGCATCGACCGCGAGATCGGCGAGCTGGCAAGCGAGGACGACGAGTGACCGGCGAGCTGCTGGCGCTCGGCGCGAACCACAAGACCGCGTCGCTGCCGCTGCGCGAGCGGCTCGCGCTACCCGACGGGCGCGCGTCGCGGGTGCTCGCGGAGCTCGTCGAGGAGCCCTCGGTGCACGAGGCGGTCGCGATCTCGACCTGCAACCGCACGGAGCTCTACCTCATGACAGCGGACCCGGTGGAGGCCGAGAACATGGCGCTCGGGATCCTCTCCCGGCAGGCCGGCCTGCGCCTGACGGAGCTGCTCGGGGCGATCTACTCGCTGCGCGGCGACGAGGCCGTCGAGCATCTCTTCTCGGTCACCGCAGGGCTCGACTCCATGATCGTCGGCGAGGCGGAGGTGCAGGGTCAGATCAAGCGCGCCTACGAGCTGGCGCTGGTCGAGGGTGTCACGGGCCCGGTCTCGAACCGGCTGTTCCGCGACGCGCTCGCGACCGGCAAGCGCGTGCGCAGCGAGACCGGGGTCTCGCGCTCGAACGTCTCGGTGTCCTCGGTCGCCGTGCAGCTCGCCGCCGAGTTCCTCGGCACCCTCGAGGACCGGCGCGTCCTGGTCGTCGGCGCCGGCGAGAACGCCGAGCTGACCGCACGGGCGCTCTCCGAGCGCGGCGTCGAGGCGCTCTTCGTGGCGAACCGGCGCTATGAGCGCGCGCTCGCGCTGGCGCAGCGCTTCGGCGGCCGCGCGATCTCGTTCGACGACATGCCGGGCGAGCTCGAGGAGGCGGACATCGTCGTCAGCTCGACCGGTGCGCCGCATCAGATCATCGGCCGCACGGAGCTCGAGTTCGTCGCGGCGTCGCGCATGGGCCGCCCGCTCGTGCTGCTCGATCTGGCCGTGCCGCGCGACATCGACCCGGACGTGCGCGACTGCCCTGGCATCGCCCTCTACGACATGGACGACCTGCAGCAGGCCGTGGCGCGCAACCTGAGCGTGCGCGAGAGCGAGGCCGAGGAGGCGCGCGCGATCGTGCGCGAGGAGGTCGCGCGCTTCGGCAGCTGGATGTCGGCGCTCGACGTCGTACCGACCATCTCCGCTCTGCGCCGTCGCGGCGAGGAGATCGTCGAGCAGGTGCTGCGCGAGAACGAGTCGGCCTGGGAGTCGCTCAGCGACGCAGACCGGGACCGGCTCGCGGTGATGGCGCGCGCCGTCGTCAACCGGCTCCTGCACGAGCCGACGCTGCGGCTCAAGGGATCCGTCGGCGAGGGCGCTTCCTACCGATACGTGAACGCACTACACGAGCTCTTCGGCCTCGAGGCCGCCCTGGCGCCACACGATCAGGCGCCCGCGGAGGTCACGCAGCTCGAGGCCGCCCGCCGCAGCCGCGGGCGGTGATCCGGCTCGGCACGCGCCGCAGCGCGCTGGCGCTCGCGCAGGCCCAGTCGGTCGCCGAGCGCCTCGAGGACGACGTCGAGCTGGTCCCGATCAGGACAGCCGGCGACGAGCGCCGCGGTCCCGCCCCGGCGACGTCCGACAAGTCGCGCTTCGTCAAGGAGCTCGAGGAAGCGCTGCTCGCCGGGCAGATCGACCTCGCCGTCCACTCGGCGAAGGACGTGCCGGCCGAGCTGCCACCCGGCCTCGTCATCCTGGCCGTCCCGGAGCGGGCGGACCCGCGCGATGCGCTCTGTGGCGCAGCCGACCTCGATGCGCTCGCCGAGGGCGCGGTCGTGGGCACCGCCAGCCTGCGCCGTCGCGCCGAGCTGCTCGCCCTGCGCCCGGATCTCGAGGTGCGCAACCTGCGGGGGAACGTCGACACCCGGCTGCGCCGGCTCGCCGAGGGCCACTTCGACGCCATCGTGCTCGCCCAGGCCGGCCTCGACCGGCTCGGGCGCGGCGACGAGGGCAGCCCGCTCGACCCCTCCCGGTTCGTCCCGGCGCCGGGCCAGGGCTGCCTGCTGCTCGAGGCGCGCGACGCGGACGAGGGCGTGCTCGGAGCGGCCCGCCTGACCGATCAGGTCGCCACGACCGAGCTCTACATCGAGCGGACGATCGTCCGGCATCTGGGCGCCACGTGCCACACACCGATCGGCGTGCACGCGGTGCAGGAGGACGAGCGCTCAGTCAGCGTTACCGCCTTCGTGGGGCTGCCGGACGGAACGCACTGGATCCGCGACGAGCTCCGCGGCGACGACCTGGAGGTCGGCCTGCACGTCGCCGAGCGGCTGCTCGCCGCCGGCGCCGCCGAGCTGCTCGCCGCGGCCGAGCTCTCCGCAGGCGCGCGATGAGTTTTCGGGCCCGGGCGCGTCGTACCACCCAGAGGCCTGCATGGAGACCCTCCCGATGACAGGCGCAGAGGCGATTCGCGACGAGGCGGCATTCGGCCGGCACTTCGAGCGCCACCGGCGTGAGCTGCAGGTGCACTGCTATCGCCTCACCGGCTCGCTGAACGACGCCGAGGATCTGACGCAGGAGACCTTCCTGCGGGCATGGCGCGCGCGCGACAGCTTCCGCGGCGAGGGCACCCTGCGCGCCTGGCTCTACCGGATCGCGACCAACGCCTGCCTCGACGCGATCAGGACGCGCCCGCGGCCGGCGCTCGAGCGCCCGCCGGAGGCGACCGGCGACTTCGAGGTCCCGTGGCTGCAGCCCTACCCGGACGACCTGCTCGAGGGACTGGCGGCGCCGGACGCCGATCCGGAGTCCGCGGTGGTCTCGAAGGAGACGATCGAGCTCGCCTTCATCGCGGCGATCCAGCAGCTGACCGCCGCCCAGCGCGCGGTTCTCATCCTGCGCGACGTCCTCGGCTGGCGCGCCAAGGACACGGCCTCGCTCCTCGATACGAGCGTCGCCTCCGTCAACAGCTCGCTGCAGCGCGCCCGCGCCGGCCTGCAGGAGCACCTCCCCCAGCGCCGGCTCGACTGGGAAACCGAGTCGGCCGCGACGCGGCAGGAGCGCGAGCTGCTCGAGCGCTACATCGACGCGACCGAGAAGGCGGATCCAGAGGCGATGCTGGCGACGCTGCACGAGGACCTGCGTTTCGCGATGCCGCCGGAGCCCGGCCTGTTCGTGGGCCGCGCCGAGATCATCGGATACTGGGCGCCCAGCTTCGATCAGGAGGGCTTCGGGCGCATGACCGGGGTCGTCACGCGGGCCAACATGCAGCCCGCGGTGGCGTGCTACCGGCAGCTGCCGGGCGCGTCCGAATTCAAGCCGCTGGCGCTCGACGTGATTCGCATCGAGGACGGCATCATCGCCGAGATCACCACCTTCCCTTCAGAGCTCTTCCCCGCCTTCGGCCTGCCCGAGACGCTCTGAGGCAGGGTCTAACCTGAGGACGATGACCACCGCCGCAACTGCCGGAAGTGCCCAGGAACGAGAGCTGCTGGAGCGAGCGCGCGGAGGGAGCGAGGACGCCTTCCGCGACCTGGTGGAGCCGCACCGGCGCGAGCTCCAGGCCCACTGTTACCGGATGCTCGGGTCCGTGTACGACGCCGAGGACGCCGTGCAGGACGCCCTGCTGCGCGCCTGGCGGGCGCTGCCGCGCTTCGAGCCGCGCCACTCGCTGCGCGCCTGGCTCTACAAGATCGCGACGAACGTCTGCCTCGACGCGATCGCCAAGCGGCCCAAGCGGGTGCTGCCGCCCGACTACGTGCCCTCCACCGACGGCGGCCAGACCGCCGGCGCGCCGGCGGTCGAGTCCGTCTGGGTCGAGCCCTACCCGGACGAGCAGCTCGCCGTCGAGGACGGCTATGCGGCGCCCGAGGCGCGCTACGAGCAGCGCGAGGGCGTCGAGCTCGCATTCGTAGCGGCTCTCCAGCACCTGCCGCCCCGCCAGCGCGCCGCGCTGATCCTGCGCGAGGTGCTCGGGTTCTCGGCGAAGGAGACCGCCGACTCGCTCGACACGACGCCGCAGTCGGTCAACAGCGCCTTGCAGCGCGCTCGCGCGACGGTCGACGAGCGCCTGCCGGAGGAGAGCCAGCAGAAGACGCTGCGCGCGCTCGGTGACAAGCAGGTGAGCGCGGTCGTCGAGCGCTTCAGCGACGCGCTGCAGCGCGGTGACGTCTCGGCCGTCGTCTCGCTGCTGGCCAAGGACGCCGCCTGGTCGATGCCGCCGATGTCCTCCTGGTACCGCGGCGACGACATCCCCGGCTTCCTGCGGCTCGGGCCGCTGTCGGGCCAGTGGCGCTGGCGCCACCTGCCGGCTCACGCCAACGGCCAGGCGGCGATCGGCGCCTACGTGTGGCATGAGGGCGAGGAGGCCTACCTCGCGTTCGCGCTCAACGTGTTCACCTTCGAGGGCGACCACATCAAGGAGGTCACCTCGTTCCTCAACCGTGCCGTCAAGGGCACCGATCCCGAGTACTACGCCCGCTTTCCCGATCAGCCGGTCGACCCGAAGAGCAACGTGGCGTACTTCGAGCGCTTCGGGCTGCCCGAGCGTCTCGACTGAGAGGAGAACCGATGTTCCGCGATACCAGAGCCTTCAGCGGCTTCTCGGTGGACGACGTGCCGCGCGCTCAGCAGTTCTATGGCGAAACGCTCGGCCTCGAGACCTCGGAGGAGAACGGCATCCTCACGATCCAGCTCGCCGGCGGCGGGCAGGTGATCGCCTACCCGAAGGACGACCACGAGCCGGCGTCCTTCACGATCCTCAACTTCCCCGTGGACGACATCGAGGCGGCCGTGGACGCGCTCAGCGAGCGCGGCATCAGCTTCGAGCGCTACGAGGAGATCGCGTCCGACTTCGACGAGCGCGGCATCTTCCGCGGCGGCGGCCCGCTGATCGCGTGGTTCAAGGACCCCGCCGGCAACGTGCTGTCGGTCATCAAGGTCGACTGAGGGGCTAGCGTTGCCGCCGTGAGCGGGGGCAACGTCTTCCTGGTCGGCGCGGGGCCCGGTGACCCGGGGCTGATGACGCGCCGCTCGCTGGAGCTGATCGAGCAAGCCGACGCGATCCTGTACGACCGGCTGATCCCTCCGCGCGCGCTCGACGGCGCGCGCCCGGACGCCGAGCTGCGCTACGTCGGCAAGGAGCCGGGCGCCGCGGCGCTCGCGCAGGAGGAGATCAACGCGCTGCTCGTCGAGCTGGCGCGGGAGGGCAAGCGGGTCGTGCGCCTCAAGGGCGGCGACCCGTTCGTGTTCGGGCGCGGCGGCGAGGAGGCCGAGGCGCTCGCCGCCGCCGGCATCCCGTTCGAGGTCGTGCCCGGTGTGACCGCCGGAGTCGCGGCACCCGCGTACGCCGGCATCCCGGTGACGCACCGCGACGCCGCCTCGGCGGTGGCCTTCGTCACAGGCCACGAGGACCCGGAGAAGCCAGAGTCGGCGCTCGACTGGGAGGCGCTGGCGCGCTTCCCAGGAACGCTCGTCCTCTACATGGGTGTGAAGAACCTGCCGCTGATCGCCGCGCGCCTGATCGCGGCGGGACGCGATCCACAGGAGCCCGCCGCGGTCGTCGAGCGCGGCACCTATCCGGGACAGCGCACGCTCGTCGACACGCTCACCGGCCTCCCCGAGCGCGTTCAGGCAGCGGGGATCCGGCCGCCGTCGATCACGTTGATCGGCCCGGTGGCGGCCCTCCACGACACGCTCGGCTGGCTCGAGCGGCGACCCCTCAACGGCGCCGTCGTCGCGGTCACGCGCGCCCGCGCCCAGGCGAGCGGCCTGGCCGCCCGCCTCAGCAACCTCGGCGCCGAGGTGATCGAGGCGCCCGCGATCCGCATCGAGCCGCGCCCGCTCGAGGGCGAGCTGCTGGCGGCGGTTTCGCGCATCCGCGAGTACGCGCTCGTCTGCCTCACGAGCCCGAACGGGGTGCGGCTGCTGTTCGACGCGCTCACCGAGATCGACCAGGACGCGCGTGCGCTCGCCGGCGCTACGGTCGCCGCGATCGGCCCCGGCACGGCCGCTGAGCTCGAGCGACACGGCATCCGCGCCGACGTCGTGCCGGAGCGCTTCGTCGCCGAGGGGCTGGTCGAGGAGCTGGCGGGCGTGCCGGTGGAGGGTCGCGCGGTGTTGGTCGCGCGCGCGGCCGAGGCGCGTTCGCTGCTGCCCGACGCGCTGCGCGAGCGCGGCGCCGAGGTCGACGACGTCGCGCTCTACGACACCCGCGCGGAGCGGATCGACGACGGCAGCCGCGAGCGGCTCGCGCGCGCGACGCACGTGACGTTCACCTCCAGCTCGACCGTGCGCTTCTTCCTCGATGCGGGCGGCGAGCTGCCCGCGGGAGCCCGGCTCGTGTCGATCGGGCCCGTCACGAGCGCGACCGTGCGCGAGCTCGGCCTGCGCGTCGACGTCGAGGCCACCCGCCACGACATCGACGGCCTCGTGGATGCGCTCGTCGCAGACGCGAGAGAATCGCGGCCGTGATCGTCACGCTGCTCACCGACTACGGTCGCGACGACGACTTCGTGGGCGTCTGTCACGGCGTGATGCGCTCGATCGAGCCGGACCTGCGCATCATCGACATCACGCACGGCATCAACCGCTATGCCGTGCGCGAAGGCGCGCTCGTGTTGCGCAACACGCTCCCGTACATGCCCGTGGGCGTCCACATGGCGGTGGTCGATCCGCAGGTCGGCACGGAGCGGCGCGCGGTCGCGCTGCGCACGGCTGACGGACGCACGCTCGTCGGGCCCGACAACGGCCTGCTGAGCCTCGCCTGGGAGCGCTGCGGCGGCGTCGAGCTGGCCGTCGACGTCACGCGCTCGCCGCACCGGCTCGAGCCGGTGTCGGCCACCTTCCACGGGCGCGACATCTTCGCTCCGGTCTCCGCGCACCTCGCGGCGGGCGCTCAGCTTGCCGACGCCGGCGATCCGCTCGATCCCGAGGCGCTTGCCACGGTCGAGCTGCCGCAGCCGCGCAACGAGGACGGCGCGCTCGTCGCGCACGCGCTGGTGATCGACCGCTTCGGCAACGTGGCGCTGAACGTCGAGCACGAGCAGCTGGCTGGAAGCGGCCTCGCGCTCGGTGGCACGCTGGAGCTCGTGATCGGCGGCGAGCCCTACCTCGCCAAGTACGCGCAGACCTTCGCCGACGTCACCGTCGGCGAGCTGCTCATCTACGAGGACTCCTACCGAACGCTCGCCGTCGCGATCAACCGCGGCGATGCCGCCTCGACGCTCGGCCTGCGGCCGGACGCAGAGGTGCGGCTGCGGCCGCGATGATCGGAACGCCGCGCGTTCACCTGCGGCTGACCGACTCGACGAACGAGCGCGCCAAGGAGCTCGCCTTCGGCGGCGCTCCGCACGGGACGCTCGTGACGGCGGACGAGCAGAGCGCGGGCCGCGGGCGGCAGGGACGGGTCTGGACCGCGCCGCCGCGCTCGGCCGTGCTGATGTCGCTCGTCACGCGTGAGCTGAGCCCCACGCTGCCGCTGGCCGCCGCCGTCGCGATCTGCGACGCCCTGCCTGCGCGCTGCGAGATCAAGTGGCCCAACGACATCTGGCTCGAGCGGCGCAAGCTCGCCGGCATCCTCGTCGAGGGGCGCCCGCAGGAGGGCTGGGCGGTCCTGGGGATCGGCCTCAACGTGACGACCGAGTCGTTCCCGCCGGAGCTCGCGGAGACCGCCACGTCGTTGAGGATGGCGGGCATCGAGCTGGACGCCGAGGCCGTCATCGCCGCCCTGCTCGGCTCGCTCGACGAGTGGCTCGGGGCGCCGTCCGAGGAGCTGTTCGGTGCGTGGAGCGAGCGCGACGCGCTGCGCGGCGAGCGGGTGCGCTGGGCGGACGGCGAGGGGATCGCCGCCGGCATCGACGCGAGCGGAGCCCTCGTGGTCGAGACGGACGACGGCCGGGTCACGCTCGACGCGGGCGAGGTCCATCTGTCCTGAGCTCGTCGGTTGATCTCTACTGGTTGCCCCTCGGGGCGGGCGGGCATTTCGTGCGGCTGAACGGCCGGCTCTACGAGGCGGCCGCCGCGCTCCGCGCCCGCCGACGGCCCTCCGACCTGTACCACTCGGCGCTCGATGTCAGCGTTGGGGGACGCGCGCTACGTGATCGAGATGGCCCCCGTGTGGAACGAGCGCGCCCCTGACCGCGGCGTCGTCGCGGAAGGTGCGGTTGGCAGCCGTCTCGCCGGGCGCCTGCGGCTGTTCCGCTATGAGGTCCGCTGCTGGCGCGACGGCCGCATACCCGATGTCGGCGAGGCCGTCGACAGCCCGCGCCGGCTCACGTCCGATCCCGCCGGCGCGCAGCGAGTGCTCGCCCTCATTCCTGACGTACCGACGCCGGTCTGGGGGCGTGACGAACTGCGCGCCGGCGACATGTGGAACTCCAACTCCGTGGTCTCCTGGCTCCTCGTCCGCAGCGGCCTGCACAGCGACGACGTCCATCCTCCGCCGGGTGGCCGCGCGCCGGGGTGGGACGCCGGGCTCGTGGTTGCTCGCCGAGTATTTCTGCCTAGCTAGACTTCAAGTTCTATGTCGGTAGAACCTCCCGCGGAACGCTCTCCAGTGGTCCAGGACTACGCGAAGGCGATCTACGCGCTGGAACAGCGCGGCAATGAGGCCGTGGGCAACAACGAGCTCGCCGAGCGGCTCGGCGTGCCGCCGGGAACGGCGTCGGCGATGGTCAAGCGCCTCGACGAGCTTGGGCTGGCCGAGCACACGCCCTACCACGGCGTGCGGCTCACGGAGGCCGGGCGGCGGGTCGCGCTGCGGATGCTGCGCCGCCACCGGCTCCTCGAGCTGTTTCTCGTCGAGACGCTCGACCTGCCCTGGGATCGGGTGCATGAGGAGGCCGAGCGGCTCGAGCACTCACTCTCCGACGAGCTCGAGGAGGCGATCGCCGAGCGGCTCGGCAACCCGACGCACGACCCGCACGGTGACCCGATCCCGTCCGCCGAGCTAGTCCTCGAGGAGCCCGAGACGGTCAGCCTCGCCGAGCTCGACACTGGCGTCGAGGCGCGCTTCGTGCGCGTCTCGGACGCCGATCCGGCCGTTCTTCGCCACCTCGGCGAGCACGGCGTCAAGCCAGGGCGCAGCCTGCGCCTGGTCGAGCGCGAGCCGTTCGGCGGCCCGCTCGTCGTGCGGATCGGCCGCCGCACCGAGTCGCTGCCCCTCGAGATCGCGCGCAGCATGCGCATGCAGCCGGCGCCGTGAGCCCGCCTCCGGAGCTCGAGCTCGGGCAGCAGGGCGCCGCGGTGCCGCCGCCGCCCGGCGTCGTTGTGCCGCCGGCGCCCGCGGAGCGGGTGCGCACGCGCGGGCGCATCCGCAGCGCGCTGCCGCTGCTCGGCCCCGCCTTCGTGGCGGCCGTCGCCTACGTGGATCCGGGCAACTTCGCCACCAACATCTCGGGCGGCGCCAAGTTCGGCTTCCTGCTCGTCTGGGTGATCGTCGCGGCCAACCTGATGGCGATGCTCGTGCAGTACCTGTCGGCCAAGGTCGGCATCGCGAGCGGCCGCACGCTCCCCGAGCTCTGTCGCGACAGCTTCCCCCGCCCCGTCAGCTGGGGCCTCTGGCTGCAGGCCGAGGCGATTGCGATCGCTACCGACCTCGCCGAGTTCGTCGGCGCCGCGATCGCGCTCAACCTGCTGTTCGGCGTGCCGCCGTTCGTCGCCGGGCTGATGACCGCCGTGGTGGCGTTCGCGATCCTCGCGCTCCAGACGCGCGGCCACCGGCGCTTCGAGCTCGCGATCGCCGGGCTGCTCGGCATCGTCTTCCTCGGCTTTGCATACGACCTGGCCTTCGCCGGCGTCGACGCGAGCGGGATCGCCGGCGGCCTGATCCCCGGCTTTGACGGCACCGACAGCGTGCTGCTCGCCGTGGGCATCCTCGGCGCCACCGTGATGCCGCACGTCGTGTACCTGCACTCGGCGCTGACGCACGACCGCATCCGCACGTCATCCGACGCCGAGCGGCGCCGGCTGCTGAGCTTCCAGCGGCTCGATGTCGTGCTGGCGATGGGCCTCGCCGGGGTCATCAACCTCAGCATGCTGGTCGTCGCCGCCGAGCTCTTCCATGACAACGGACGGCCGCTCGTCGACACGATCGAGGGCGCCCACTCCGAGCTCGGCGTGCTCATCGGCGGCGGCGCGGCGCTCGCCTTCGCCGTGGCGCTGCTCGCCTCCGGCCTGTCGAGCTCGAGCGTCGGAACCTACGCGGGCCAGGTCGTGATGCAGGGCTTCCTGCAGCGGCGCATCCCGCTGTTCCTGCGCCGCGCGATCACGATGGCGCCCGCGCTCGTGGTGCTCGCGATCGGGCTCAACACGACCACGGTGCTCGTGATCTCACAGGTGATCCTGTCGTTCGGTATCCCGTTCGCCCTCGTGCCGATGATCATGCTGACGCGCCGGCGCGACCTGATGGGAGCGCTCGTCAACCGACCGCTCACCACCGCCGTCGCGAGCGCTGTGGCCGCGGTGATCATCTGCCTCAACGGCTTCCTGCTCTACGAGACCTTCTTCGGCTAGCCGCGGCCGTCGAGGAACGCGCGTAGCTCGCTGAGCGTCTCCTCGGCTCAGCGTCAGGCCGCGGAGCGCTCCTCGGCGTCCTGCTCGTCCCCGGAGTCGTCGCTGTCGTCCGACCCGGACTCCGCGGCCTCCGCCTCCTCGGGCGTGTTCTCGCTCGTCTCCTGGCCCTGCACGACCGTCGCCTCGTCGGCGCCCTCCTGGTCGCCGCCGCCCTTGCGCCGGCGCCGGCGGCCGCCGCGCTTGCGCTTGCCCTTGGGGAAGTTGCGCAGCAGCTCGCGCGCCAGCGCGCTCGGCTTGCGGGCCATGCGCATGCGCGCGCCGTCGAGCACCTGCTGGGCCTCGGGCGTATGCGCGAGCGCAGCCGCGAGCAGCGCCGCCGACAGCCGGCGGTCCTGCTTGCGCGAGGCCTGGACGAGCCGCCGCGCGTTGCGCGCGTGGGCCGCGCCGGCGGAGTTGACGAGCAGGCCGAGCAGGCGCTTCGTCTCGGGCCAGCGCTGGACCGCGTACTCCTCGTGCACCTCACGCGAGTACTCGGCCAGGTGCCAGAGCCAGCGCGCCGCCTGGTCGCGGCGCCCGATCTGCTTCTCGGTCAGCGCCTGCAGCAGCAGCTTCACGCCCTCGCGGCGCTCGTCGCGCGACCAGCCGCCGACGATCTCGACGGCGTCGTCGAAGGCCTCCGCGTCGCGCAGGTTGCCGACCTCGGACAGCGCGCGCAGGCGCAGCTGCGTGTTGCGGTTGCGGCGCAGGCAGGTGATCAGGAAGAGCCGGCGCAGCTCGCCGGTCGAGTCGAAGTGCAGCATCGCCTTCGCGCGCCGCCAGTTGTTGGACGCGACGCGCGCGCCGGCCAGCATCGCCCAGGCCTGCTGCTGGCCCCAGGTCAGGTGCTCGACCGCCATGCGCCAGAGCTCGCGCTCGAATACCTGCGCGCGCCGCTCCTCGTCGGCCGTGACGGGCACCACGCGCCGCTCCACGCGCAGCCGCCGCCCGCGTCCGCGGCGCACCGGGCCGACCACGATCGCGCCGCCGCGGTAGACGTCGCGGTCGAGCAGCGAGTGCAGGGTGACCACGGGATCGTCGTTCGGCGTCGCCGGGTGGACGAAGTCGACGATGATGCCCGCCTCCTTGCCCGGAGTGCGGCGGGTGACGCGGCCGACGCGCTGCTGGTAGATCCGCTTCGAGGCCGTGGGCGCCAGGTGCATGCAGACCGTCGCGCGCGGCGAGTTCCAGCCCTCGGCGAGCAGCTGGGCGTTGACGAGCACGTCGATGTCACCGCGCTCGTAGGCCGCCAGGATGCGCGTCAGCTCGCGCTTGGGCGTCTCGCCCGAGACCGCCTTCGCCTTGATGCCGGCCTCGCGGAAGGCGTCAGCGACGTTGTGCGCGTGGCGCACGCCGGCCGAGTAGACGACGCCGGGGAGGTCCTTGAAGCGCGTCTTATAGAGGTCGGCGACCGCCAGATTGAACGGCGTCTGGTCGAGCAGGGCGGCCAGCTCTTCCTGGTCGAAGTCCTGGTCGACCTCGCCGCGCCGCAGCGGCACCTTGGAGATCGAGCGCACTCCCACGCCGGGCGGGATGCGCACGCAGCGCAGCGGCGCGATCACGCCGCGCCGCGCGGCCTGAGCCAGGTCGAAGCGCGAGGTCTGGGTCGGGAAGAGGTCGGTGACGTGGCGGGCGATGAGCGCGCCCGTGGCGGTCATGCCGACGAAGACCGGGCCGACCCACTGGCGGATCGCGGCGCTCGTCTTCTCACCCAGCGCGGTGTGGGCCTCGTCGCAGATGACGATCGTGTACGCGTCGGAGACCTTGCCGGCGTTGCGCACGAACCACTGGTAGGTCTCGACGGTGACGGGGCCGCCGGCGGGCGGCTCGCCCTTGCCGTTCTTGAGCAGCGCAGCCGAGATCCGGTCCTTGTAGCCGCGGTCGCGCAGCTCGCCCATGAACTGGTCGACGAGGTTGCGCCGGTGGGTGAGGATCAGGATGCCGCCTGTGCGCGAGGCCTCGACGAAGCCAAGCGCCGCAACGGTCTTGCCGGCGCCGGTCGCATGCTCGAACCAGAAGCGACGCGCCGCGCCCGGATCCTCCTCGAGCGGCGCGTCGGTTGCTACTTCGTCCGCGTCCTCCTCGTCCGGGTCCCAGTCGAGCGGCTCCTCGTCGGGGAGCTCGTCACCCTCGAGCTCGACCTCTCCGGAGTGAAGCTCCTCGGGGCTCGCGGCCTGGCGGCCGTTGCGGGACAGCTGCAGCTCGGTGGTGAGCGCGATCAGGGTGCCGGACAGGGCGTCGACCTGGTGGGCCGAGAGCGTCGTGCCGTCCACGAGGTGCGGCTCGTCCTCTGACAACAGCCGCTCGAGGCCGAGCATCAGCGAGTAGTTGCGGCGCCAATCGACCGAGGGCTCCGAACGGCCGGCGTCGATCTCCTCGAGTGCCGAATCGAGCGCGCTGCGCCTGGCCGTGCCGCGTGAAAGCGCCTGCGCAGCGTCCTCCCCTTCGAGCACGAAGGGCTCGCGCGCGAATTCTTCGGCGCGCTTCAGGTCGTCGCCGGGAACCGGCGAGGCTTCGGCCACGGAGCTTGTTTCAGCCACAGGGGGTTCAGGCGCTTCTCGGTAAGGGGGACAGGCCGAGCTGGGCCGTCGAGGCTCAGCGGGGCCGCCCGTCGTGTCGCCGCTCTCATGACTTCCCGCGAGCGGCGACGTGCCAAAGTCCGGGGTGGACGGCGGCAAGCACCATTACAGCACACAGAAGCCGGAATGGGGTCTGCCATGCTTTCGCGAGTGCGTCGGCTTGTGCCTCTTCTCGTCCTCGTCGCGCTGATCGGCTGCGGCTCAGATGACGAGCCGGCGCCCTCGGTCAACCAGAGTGCGGCGCCCGCGCGCTTCCTCGACGGCGGCCGCGACGCCTTCGAGAAGAAGGTCGCCTCCGAGCGCGGGACGCCGGTCGTGGTCAACAAGTGGGCATCGTGGTGCGGGCCCTGCCGATTCGAGTTCCCGTTCTTCCAGAGCCAGGAGAAGAAGCGCGACGGCGAGGTCGTGTTCCTGGGCGTCAACTCCAACGACAACCAGGGCGACGCCGAGGACTTTCTCGCCGACTATCCGGTCGACTTCCCGCACTTCGAGGACCCGAACCTCGAGATCGCGGCGTCCTTCAACGCTGTCCAGGCCTTCCCCGCCACCGCCTTCTACGACTCGAAGGGCGAGCTCGCCTACGTGCACCAGGGCGGCTACTCGGACGAGAGCAAGCTCGCGGCGGACATAGACCGCTACGCTCGCTGACAGAGCGCCCGTGGAGGTCCGCGAAGTCCTAACCGACGACGAGCTCGCCGCCGCGCTCGAGCTGCGTGAGCGAGTCTTCTGTGAGGAGCAGGGCGTGTCGGCCGAGGCGGACCGCGACGGGCGCGATTCCGAGGCTACGCACATCGTGGCCATCGACGGCGGGCACGTGATCGGGACCTGCCGGCTCTTGTTCCGCGGCGGGGTCGCGCGGCTCGGCCGGCTGGCGGTCGAGCCCGACCGGCGCGGCGACGGCGTGGCGGGCGCGATCCTGCAGGAGGCCGATCGGCTCGCCCGCGACGCGGGCGCGGAGGCAATCTCGCTGCACGCGCAGACCTACGCGAAGGCGCTGTACCTGCGCGACGGCTACCTCGAGCGCGGAGCGACCTTCGTCGAGGAGGGCATCGAGCACGTGTCGATGGAGAAGACGCTCTGAGCCCCGAGCTGCGCATCGACCCGCTCTCGGGCCTCAAGGTGATCGTCGCCGGCGAGCGCGGCTCGCGGCCCGGCGCCTTTCTCGACGTGGCCCCGCGACCACCGATCGACCGGGAGCGTGACCCGTTCGCCGCCGGCCACGAGGATCAGACGCCGCCCGAGGTCTACGCGCTCCGCGACGACGGAAGCTGGCGCGTGCGCGTGGTGCCGAACCTCTACCCCGCGCTTGCGCCCGGCGAGGCGAACGGCGACGCCGACCCGCTGGCGAGCGGCCGCGGCGAGCCCGACCTGTTCGCGATCCGGCCGGCGAGCGGTGCGCACGAGGTGATCGTCAACGCCCCCGATGCCGTCAGCTCGCTCGCCGAGCTCAAGCCCGAGCAGGTCGAGACGGCCATGTCCGTATGGCGCGAGCGCATGCGCACGCACTCCGATGCGGCCTACGTCCACATCATCGTCAACGAGGGAAAGGAGGCCGGCGCGTCCCTGCCGCACACGCACGCGCAGCTGTACGCGCTGCCGTTCGTGCCCGCCCAGGTGGCGCGCGAGCGCGAGCGCTTCACGGCCTACTCCGACCGCACGCAGGGGCGCAACCTGCTCGAGGACCTGCTCCAGGAGGAGGTCCGGCGCGGGGAGCGGATCGTCGCGATCGACGACGAGGCGGTGGCGCTCTGCCCCTTCTCCGCGCGCGTGCCCTTCCACCTACAGATCGTGCCGCGGCGTCCGGTGGCGCGCTTCTCCGACGACGGGCCGCTGGGCGGGCGGCTCCTGAACGAGACGCTGCGCCGGCTGGGCGCGACGCTCGGCTCCCTGCCGCCGCTCAACATGTGGGTGCGCACCGCGCCGCGCGACGCCGAGCGCTTCTGCTGGCGCATCGAGATCATGCCCAGGCTCGCGCAGCTCGCCGGCCTCGAGATCGGCACCGGCGTCCACCTCAACGTGCTGGCGCCCGAGGCCGCGGCGGAGCAGTTGCGCGCCGCCAGCGTGTAGCGTCCCCGCGCGCCGTGCCGCCGACAACACGACAGATCCCGCTGTTCGCCGCCGAGCCTCCACAGGAGCCGCTGCCCTACGGGCGCTGGGGAGAGGCGCTGTCGGAGCAGTTCAGGGCCAAGTGCGAGACCGAGGTCGGAGAGATCGCCTGGTTCCCGGACCGCACCTGGGAGGGCCGCACCTACGTGCCGGCCACCGCCCCGGCGGCCGACGGCGGCGAGTGGTTCGGCTTCGTTTCCTACACGCGCGAGCACGAGGGCGCGCAGGCCACCGAGTTCGTGGCCGAGGCCGACTTCACCGAGGAGACGGCGGATCTCAACCCGGACTGGTCGCTCGACCTCTCCGACTACGAGATCGGCCACTGGCGCGGCACGCAGGGGAGGCGCGGCGTGATCACGCTCGTCTGGGGCGTGGCGCTCGTGGCGAACGGGGCGGTCGTGACGACCGAGCTCGGGCCGGACAGCACCGACCAGTGCGAGCTCGTCGACAACCGCTTCACGCTCGTCTCGATCGACGCCTTCACGGGCGACTACATCGAGGTGCGCCTGTACGGCGCGCGCGGCGCCGAGCTCGCGCGCGAGTCGCTCTACGAGGAAGACGACGAGTAGCTGACGACCACGGGTAGCCACGCGCTACTTTCTTCCTGCTCATGGAGGACGCGCGCGCGGAACGCTGTGTACTGCTCAAGTTCGGCGAGCTGGCGCTGAAGGGGCGCAACCGGCCCTCGTTCGTCGCCGTCCTCGAGCGCAACCTGCGCCGGCTGGCCCGCGACCTCGGCCCGCTCGAGATCCGCCGCCGCGGCGGCGTCCTCATCCTCACGGGCGGTGAGCCACAGGCGACGCTCGTCGAGCGCTGCCTCGCGCTTCCGGGCGTGAGCGTGGTGCAGCCCGGGCTGCGCTGCGAGCGCGATCCCTCCGCTGCGGCGGATGCCGCCGTATCGCTGCTGCGCGGGCGCGCGGGCCGCACGTTCGCCGTCCGGCCGCGGCGGCGCGACAAGAGCTATCCGCTGCGCTCGATGGAGCTCTCGCGGGTGATCGGCGAAGCCGTGCGGGTGCGGCTCGGCCTCGCGGTCGACCTGTCCGAGCCGGATCTCGAGCTCCACATCGAGGTCGACCACAAGGAGATGCTCGTGTCGTGCGAGCGGCTGCGCGGCGCGGGTGGGCTGCCGGTCGGCTCGAGCGGGCGCGCCCTCGTGCTGCTGTCGGGCGGGATCGACTCGCCGGTGGCGGCCTATCGGATGATGAAGCGGGGACTGCGCTGCGATTTCCTGCACTTCTCCGGCCAGCCCTTCACCGGGCCCGAGTCGGTCTACAAGGCATACGCGCTCGTCGGCCGGCTCGACCGCTTCCAGGGCGGCTCACGCATGTTCGTCGTCTCGTTCGGCCCCGCTCAGCGCCGGCTCGCGAGCGCGGGCGCCGGGCGGCTCCAGGTGCTCTCGCAGCGGCGGCTGATGGTCAAGGTGGCCTCCGAGCTCGGCGCGTCGCGAGGGCGCCGAGGCGCTCGTGACGGGCGACTCGCTCGGACAGGTCGCCTCGCAGACGCTCCCCAACCTCGCCGTGGTAGAGGAGGCGGCGGAGCTGCCGCTGCTGCGACCGCTGATCGACCGCGACAAGTCCGAGATCGTCGAGATCGCGAAGCAACTCGGCACCTACGACATCTCGATCCTGCCCGACGAGGACTGCTGCCAGCTCTTCTCGTCGCGGCTCGCCGTGACGCGCGGCCACTCCGACGACCTCCGCCAGATCGAGCGAACCGCAGACATCGAGGACATGGTGGACGGCATCGTCGACTCGGCTCAGCTTTACCGGCCGCGGCTCGAGGAGCAGCAGCCCGCCCTGACGACCGCCTGAGCGGGCGCTAGCCGGCGCCGACGTAGTCGACGTGCCACCACTCGCCGGGCGCGTGCGCCTTGCCCCAGCCGTACTTCCAGCCGATCTGGTCGATCACCGAGCGCATCGCGAACGTGGGCACGTCCACGGCGGTGCCGAGCTCGTGCGAGGAGGTGCCGGGCGGGTTGGCGGGCTCGCCGAACCCTCCGAGAAATGCCTGATAGAGCTGCGCCTGCTGTGCGTAGGTGCGATAGGCGGAGGCCGGGCCGCCCGGATAGAGGTCGACGCCATAGGCGCTGAGCGCCTCGGAGCGCATCGCGTTCCAGGCCTCAGCCGCCGCGGGCGTCAGGTAGAGGTCGCCGTACGGCGATGGGACCGCGCTCATGCCGGGGGCCGGAACCGCGGTCGTGGCAGCGGCCGGGGCCGCCGCAACGTCTACCCCGAGGGTGGGCACGGTGATGTTCGTTCCCGCGATCAGGCCCGCATCCTCCGCAAGGCCGTTGTATCCCGCCAGCGTGGCGACGGTCACGCCGTTGGCGGCGGAGATCGACCACAGGCTCTCCCCGGGCAGCACCGTATGCGGCACCGCGGCCAGCGCGGGACCGGCGGTCAGCAACATCCCTCCAAGCGAGCAGGCCAGTACACGTCGCAGCATGAAGGTCCCCTTCGGGAGCGCCTGCGACGTACCTCCGCCTGAAAGCTTCCGCCCGCCCTGATCGGGCTATCGTCTGCGCAGAGCCCCGATAGCTCAGCCGGATAGAGCGACTCCCTCCTAAGGAGTAGGCCGCAGGTTCGAATCCTGCTCGGGGCGCCTTCCAGAGCTGGAATCCGGGCCGTTGTCGCGCAACGTGTCCCGGGCGCTGCCAGACCGCCTCCTCAATGATGAAGGCCCCGACCCTGGTGCCGGGAGCACAAGTACCTGACTCGGATCGAGGACTGAGGGACCGCTTCGGCTACTACTCCGACAGCCCCACGGCTTCGAGGGCCTCCTTCTTGGTCGCGTATTCCCTGACGTGGCGAATCTTTCGGTCGCGCAGGTTGAATACCCAGGTCTCCTCGCGTGCGGCGAAGGCGGCCCCGCTCCCTATGCCCAGCCCGCTCAAGCGAAGCGGCACGACCACGTGTCCGCCGGTGTGGATGTATTCAAGTGGCCGGTACCAGGTCTTCTCAAACACTTCATCGAAGGCCGCAGACAGCCGCCGCATCCCGTCATAGCCCCTGTAGCTCCCGGCGTCGGGAAAATCGGAGCGAACCTCCCAGACGATGTCGGGAGCCATGAGTTCGAAGATCGCGTCCCAGTCCATGTCCTCCTCGGAGAACAACGCGAACATGCGTCCAAGAAGCTCTTCGCTCTCCTGTGACATCGCCTACTCCGACAGCCCCACGGCTTCGAGGGCCTCGCTCGGCGATCCGTAGAACATCATGCGGCTCAGCAGTCCGTTGCGGAACTCGAAGACCCAGCCCACCCGCTCAGCCATATCGACGCCGCTCTCCCTCGCCCGAAAGCTGATCCCGCCGAAGGCAACCACCCGGTCGTCTCCCGCCGCGCGTGCCTCGTCGAGCCACGGCTCCAAACGTTCGAAATTCTCGTGAATGTCGGCGATCCAGGCGCGCACGCCATCGTGCCCTCGGAAGGGCTCACCGCTGAAACCACCGAACCGCGAATAGAGCTCGATGTCAGAAGCGGAGTTGCTATGAGAAAGTCGAGGAAGCCGTCATAGCCGCCGGCTCGCCATCGTGCGTATCCCTGCCGCACGATCTCCACGTTCTCCTGCGACATCGCCCGCCCAGTATCCCGTTCGATCTAGGCTCTGCCAATGGCGAGGGTGGACCTCGCATGGGACGAGCGTGCCGACACAAGGGTCTTGGACCTGAGCCTGCGTGGGACGGCGACTCCCGCCCTGCCCCAGACCCGCGAGGACCGGGACCAGAGTTAGGTCGCATTTCTGCACAACCCCTCGGTGTTAGCTCGCACCCCGCGCGCGGGAGCGCAATACTTCAAGGGCGATGTGCGCTCAGTGCATGGCTACCGCAGCGGCCGCCACAGGCGTGTTGAGCGGCTTTCGCGCGTGGCTGGCCGCACACGGCTTCGCGTGGTTGACGCCCGTGCGCCTCAAGTGGGTCACCATCGGACTCGTGGTCTGCGTCCTGCTGGTGTCGGCGACGGTCTCCGGAACCGCCGCATAGGGTCTGGCAGACGGCCCTCGGCAGCGACGACGACCGGGTGTTTGTGTCAGCGTCGGGCGGGGCGCTGGACCACGGCACGTTCGAATCCTGCTCGGGGCGCTCCCAGGTACGCCGACTCCGTCGCCGACGTCAGCCCTGGTGACAGTCGCGGCCGGTGGGATCAATCGCGGGGCCGGCCGTTGAGGGACTTCTCGTAGACGACGAACTCGCACGGCGTGGCGAGCAGCGGCGCGAGCTCGGGCTGCAGGTCGTCCACGCTCGTCCTGCGGATGACCTCGTAGCCCATCCGGCGGTACCAGGCGTCGAGGAACTCCTTGCTCGGATGAGTCCATGTGCGCGGGACCAGCAGCTCGAGCTGCATCGTGTGCAGCCCGCGGCCGCGGCTGAGGTGTTCCGCGAAGGCCACCAGCTCGCGCCCAACGCCGATGCCCCGCTGTTCGGGATCGGCGGCCAGGAGGCCGAACTCGCCCGTGACCTCGGAGAGCACCTGGACGCGGACTGAGCCGGCGAGCCGGTCGTCGACGTTCGCCACGACGATCTCGCCGGCTTCGATCAGGTCGGCCATCTCGGAGGGGGTGGTGCGGGTCGCGCCGCCGCGCCAGAGCCCGTCCTCGGCGGCCTCGTAGACGTCGTTCACGAGCGAGGCCAGGCGGTCGACCAGACCGGTGTCGCCGGCGGCCGCGGGGTCCAGGAGCTGAACTTCGATCGCGCTGCTCATGCCTCGAGGGTGTCGCGGACCATTGAGCGGTGCAATACATAGTTCTCACGGAAGCAATCGTGTTCTACGATCGCTCGCATGGATGTGCGGCAGCTGCGCTGCGTCGAGGCGGTGGCCCGGCACCGTCACTTCACGCGCGCGGCCGAGGAGCTGCATGTGGCGCAGTCGGCGCTCTCGCACCAGGTGCGCCGGCTCGAGGAGGAGCTCGGCATCGCGTTGTTCGAGCGCACGAGCCGGCGCGTGACGCCCACGGAGGCCGGCCTCGCTATCGCGGCCCGTGCCCGTCGTGTCCTCGCCGAGGTCGACGGCGCCCGTGAGGAGGTCGATCAGCTCCGCGGCGCGCTCCGGGGACGCATCTGGATCGGCGCGCTCGCGCGCGCCGGCGACATCGACGTTCCGGGTCTGCTCGCCCACTTCAGCCAGGAGCACCCGGGGATCGAGGTCGGCCTGCGCGAGGGGCTGGCCGACGACATGCTCGCCTACCTGGCAGAGGACGAGATCGACGCCGCCTTCTGCCTCCTTGCGGGCAAGCTCCCCGGGGAGATGGCCAGCGAGCGTCTCGGCGACGACGAGGTCGTGGTCGCATTCAGCCCGGGCGCCGCTCCGCCAGGGCCGTGCGTGGGCGTCGCCGAGCTCGGGCAGCGCACGATGGTCGGGCCGCGGCGCGGCTCGGCGGTCACTGGCGTGGTCGACGAGCGCTTCGCGCGGGCGCGCGTGCCGCTCCGCCTCGCGCTCGAGAGCGGCGACCCGTTCCTGCTGCGCTCGCTGGCGGCGCGCGGGTTCGGCGCGGCGATCCTGTCGCGCTCGCTCACCCGGCTGGAGGGGCCGCCGGTCGAGGTGCGAAGCCTCGATCCGCCCGTGACCCTGGATGTGGCCCTGGTCTGGCGGCGCGAGCGTCATCCCTCGCCGGCGGCACGGACGTTCATCGACTTCGTCCGCGAGCGCGTGGCTGCCGGCCGCGCTAGCGGTGGTGATAGCGGTCGCCGGGCAGGCGCCGCGCGCGTGGGTTCGCGGGCGCCGACGTGTCGACGCCGTGGTGGTACAGGATCGCCGGGTCGGCGAGCGCCTCAGCGCGTGCCTGCGCGGGTCGTCGCTCGATTACGCAGCCGTTACGGCTCGAGCCGCAGGTACATCAGGAGCAGGCCGACGTAGCCCTGCTCGGGATGCTGGAAGGCCTCGGGGATGGTCGCCAGCGTCTCGAAGCCGAGCGACGCGTATAGGGCGACCGCCGGCGTATTCGACTCCGCGACCGCGTTGAACTGGATCGCCCGGAAGCCCCGGCGGCGCGCCCACTCGACCATGTCCTCGGCTAGCGCCCGCCCGACACCCCTGACTGCGATGAGCGCGGTCGACCATGAAGTTCCCGCTCGCCACGTGTGCGCCGGGCCCGTCGTGGTTGGGGTACATGTTGGCCGAGCCGAGCACGAGCCCGTCCTCGACAGCGACGCTCGTGCGGTCGGGCGGGTCCAGCATCCACATCGCCCGCGCCTGCGCCTCGCCCATCTGCTGGTCGTAGCTGAACGTGTCGCCCGCCGCCACGATCTCGTGCAGGAAGGGCCAGATCGCGGGCCAGTCGGCATCGGTTGCATCCCTGACCTCCATCAGGCGAGAGCGTTGCAGGTGCCGACGGCGGTTTCCGCACAGAGGCGCCGGGCACCCGGGGCCAGGGACCCGCACCCGATTTCTCAGGAGGCTCGCACGATGATTCTGCGCATTGACCGCTGGGGCACAGAGCTGCCCCCGCCGTCCGACCCGGATCCGAACGCCGCGGCAGCGGTCCAGGAGCTCATGGGCGGCCGCTTCGGCGAGATGTCGACGTTCATGAACTACACGTTCCAGTCCTTCAACTTCCGCAACAAGCAGGGCGCTCGCCCCTTCTACGACCTCGTCGCGAACATCGCCGCCGAGGAGTTCGGTCACATCGAGCTGGTCGCCGCCACCATCAACACGATGCTCACCGGCGCGTCGCCGACGAGCAACGGCGACGGCTCCATCGAGGGAGCGATGAGCGGCCTCAAGGACGCTCGCAACACCCAGCAGTTCATCGCCGGCGGGCACGCTGCGCTGCCGCAGGACTCGAACGGCAGGCCCTGGACCGGCGACAACGTCTTCGCGTCCGGAGACCTGGTCGAGGACCTCACGCACAACTTCTTCCTGGAGACAGCCGCCCGCCAGAACAAGCTGCGCGTCTACGAGATGGTCGACCACCCGGCAGCCAAGGCGCTGACCGGCTACCTGCTCGTGCGCGGCGGCGTGCACCAGATCGCCTACGCGCGTGCGATCGAGAACCTGACCGGCGCGCAGCTCATGAAGATGTTCCCGACGCCGCGGATCGCGACCGACACGATCCCCGAGTGCCGGCCGCACATCGAGCGCGGCGATCACAAGCGGATCTACCGCTTCTCGCCCGACGACTTCAAGGAGATCGCGGCCGTCTTCAACGGCAAGCATCCGGAGACGGGCGACGAGCTCGAGGTCGTGGATGGGCCGCCGGAGGGCGCGCTCCCGAACGACCTGCCGCCGCAGCCGAAGGCGTTCGTGCCCGACTTCCACCCCGAGGAGATCGCGGAGATCGCGGCGCGGCTGCGGACGGACGCGGGCCTGCCGAAGGAGCCGAGCGGAGAGGTGAACGAGCCGGCCGGCTAGAGCTCGTGGATGTCTTCGGCGATCACTCGTAGAAGGCTCGCCGCCGACTCGCGCTCAGCATCGCTGAGGCGGTTGAAGATCGCGCGCTGACGCTCTCGGACCCACGTGCGCTTCTCCCCGAGCACACGGGAACCGGTGGGCGTCAGCGACACGGTCACGAGGCGGCCGTCCTCGCTCTGGTCGCGGCGCCGCTCGACGAAGCCGCGTGTCTCGAGCCCGCGCAGCGCGCGTGTCGCGGTGGGCACCGCGACGTCGGCGGCAGCGGCGATCTCGGTCACCGTGGCGGGCCCGTCGCCGAGCGCCTGCAGGACGTTGTACTGCGAGAGCGTGAGCTCGGTGTCGCCCCCGGGCACGCCGCGCCCCGTGGCGCGCAGGATCGCGAAGCAGAGGTCGTCGAGGGCCTCGTCGAACTCGGCCTGCGCCTCCTCCTCGCTGGTGATCGTCTCCACTCTGGCCATGCAAACAATTTAGCGTGCTAAGGAGTTGTGGTATTCTCAGGGCACGCGAATCAAGAGGTGGCCGTGTTCCATCGGATACTCGTGGGAGTGGATGACAGCCCCGCCGCTTGCCTCGCCCTACAGAGGGCGATCGAGCTGGCGGTAGACGGGCACGGCCGCATCGGGATCCTGGTGAGCGCCCCGCAGCCTGCGAGCGTCATCTGGGCCGGTCCGATCGCGATCCCGCAGAGCCGCGCCGGGATGTGCGAGCAGCTCGAGAACTGGGCCTGCAAGTGCATCGAGGCGGCCATGACGTCAATCCCGGACGACATGCCCGTGACCAAGCTGATGACCCACGGCGATCCCGCCGAGGCGCTGCTGCGGGAGGCCGAGCGCGGCGACTGGGACCTCGTGGTCGTCGGGCAGGCGAGCCGCCGCCACCGGATTCCCTTCCAGCGGCCGGTGGGCGAGCGCCTCCGCGACATCTCCGTCCCGGTCCTCGTGGTACACGCCGATCCCGAGCCGGGACCGGAGGCCAAGGCCGCCCGTCGCAAGCTCTGGTCGCGCAAGCCGGACCGCGAGCTCGAGGGGCTTCGCCCCAAGCTGCCTGTTGAATAAGACGGGTGATCGCCTTCTCAGGCGCCGCGCTCGACCGTGCGCCGAGCGAGCGGCGCGACCCCGACTGGCTCGCCGCCCGCCGCGCTGACCCGGCCGCCCGCGCCCTGCAGCTCTCCGAGCGCGGCGTATGGATCGCAGACGGCCGGCTGCTGCTCGGCCCGCCGGACGGGTCCGAGGTCTTCCTCGGCCTCGCCGGCCCGGTGCCGCTCTTCGCGTCCGACGTGAGCGCGGACGAGCCCGAGGAGGGCCGCCCCGCCGGCCTCCGCGACGCGGCGGAGGAGCTCCGCGCCGAGGAGGCCGCGCTCGCCGCCTACGCGGCAGCGCTGCTCGGCTGGCACCGGCGCCACGGCTACTGCGCCAACTGCGGCGCGGCAACCACGATCTTCGACGCCGGCCACGAGCGCCGCTGCCCGGTCTGTGAGGCCCACCACTTCCCGCGCACCGATCCGGTCGTGATCGTCCGGGTCTCCGACCCTCGCGATCGCCTGCTGCTCGGGCGCGCGCCGCACTGGCCGCCGCACCGGTACTCGCTGCTCGCCGGCTTCGTGGAGCCGGGTGAGACGCTCGAGGACGCCGTGCGCCGCGAGGTGCTCGAGGAGTCCGGAATCGAGCTGAGCGAGGTCTCGTACCTGGCCTCGCAGCCGTGGCCCTTTCCGAGCTCGTTGATGCTCGGCTTCGATGCTCGGGCCGAGCCGGGCGAGCCGCACGCAGCTGACGAAGAGCTCGAGGACGTGGGCTGGTTCGAGCGCGCCGAGATCGAGGCCGCGGCCGCCGGTCGCGGCGAGCTGCTGCTGGCGCCTCCGTATGCGATCGCGCGCCGGCTGATCGACGCCTGGCTCGCCGCCGGGCCGCGCTAGCGGTCCGGGCGGTCCGGGTAGACGTCGTCGATCGTCGTGAGCGGCAGGTACGGCGCGTCCGCGGCCGCCTCGATCGCTTCGCCGCCGCCCGCCAGCCGGTCGAGCACGCTCACGACGCCCGCGATCTCGAGGCCCTCCTCGCGCACCCGCTCGATCGCGCGGACGGTCGAGCCGCCAGTCGTCACGACGTCCTCGACGATCAGGCAGCGCTCGCCGGGGTCGAGCAGCGGCCCCTCGACCCAGCGCTGCAGGCCGTGCTGCTTCTTCTCCTTGCGAACGAAGAAAGCCTTGACGTCGGCGCCCGCCGCGAGCGCGGCGCACGCGACCGGGTCTGCGCCCATCGTCATGCCGCCGACTGCGGTGGCCCCGCTGCGCTCCGCCTCGGCGGCCACCAGCTCCCCAAGCGCGCGGAAGCCGGCGGGCAGCAGAATCGCTCGCTTGGCGTCCACGTAGTACTGCGCGGTGGCGCCGCTCGTCAGCGTGACCTCGCCGATCACGAGCGCGTGCTCGCGCAGCTCGGCGACCAGGCGCTCGCGTGCGTCAGCCATCCGTGGACATGTGGATTGCAGGGGTCATGCTCGGCGAAGGCGTGCCGATGGTAATGGCGATGGGATCCGCCATCCGCCTACTGGCGATCCTCACCTCGGGGATCGTGCTGCTCGGATTCGCGTTCTTCGCGATCGACGAGATGAACCGCGGATCCCAGAATCAGCAGAACGCGCTCGAGTCCGAGCTCAGGGCGGAGGCCGAGAACCCGGCGGTGATCGCACCCAGCCCGCGGGAGGAGATGCTGCGCGAGCAGCGCAACGGCGACTTCCGCGAGTTGATCGACGACGCCAACGACGTCCTGCTCAAGCCGTTCGCCCACGTCGCCGACTCGGACAACGTCTGGGTCCAGAACGGCGTGCCCACACTGCTCGGCCTACTGCTCTACGGATTGCTGCTGGGCCTGCTCGCCAACATGCTCCCGAAGCAGCGCGAGCACCGGGGCGACTGGCGCACCGCCGAGTCGTAGGAGGGTTTCGCCGAACGGCGGCGAAGGATGCGCTAGTCTGCTGCCGCGCAACTTTCCCTGCAAAGGGTGTTGTGTGAGAAGTCAAGCGCCGAGTCGCGCCGCCCGCCGCCGGGCAGTGCGAACGGGGGAACCAGTTTTGGTGGCGAGGTTGCCACCGGGGGCGAGTCGTGGCCCCATGAGCCACGTAGCGCATCTTCCAGCGCGAGCCCGACAGCTAACCCCGTAGGCCCGAACGGAAGGGGACAATGTCGGATGAACGCCCACAGGGATCTGGCCCAGCCTGAGCTCTGGCTGCACTCGCTGGCGCGCTCGCGCAAGCGTCGAACTCTCCTGATCAGGGGAAGGCGCGAGCACTCACGCAAGAAGCACATCTCCGCAGCGCTCGCCACCGCGATGGTGGCCGGCCCCACAGCCCCGCTCGCGGCGGCACAGACATCGAGCAGCCTGCAGGCGAACGTCGCCTCCGAGTCGCCTGCGAACCGCGCCATCGAGATTCGTGAGGGAGGCCTGCCGCTGCATCTCGGCAGCTCCGGCGACCTGGTCGCGCACGTGCAGCGCGCGCTCGGGCTGACGGCCGACGGCGTCTTCGGTCCCCAGACCGACGCCGCGGTGCGGGCCTACCAGGCGCGCGCCGGGCTCGCGGTGGACGGCGTGGTCGGCCCGATCACCTGGGGCTCGCTGTTCGAGCAGCAGGCGAGCGCCTCCGCGGTGGGTGGCGACAACGTCCCCACGGCCGTCAAGCAGCGCCTCGAGCGCAGGCTCGTCGACGCCGGGCAGGCGCTCGCGTCCTCGCAGCCGGGCTCGTCGACGCAGACCGGCACGCCGAGCGACGCCCCAAGTGAGCCCGCGCCCGCTCCCGTCCCCGAGAGCGGCGACGACGGGACCGCCGAAGGCCAGCCCGGCGGCGGCGATACCGGCACCACGCCCGAGGCGCCGGCCGCGCCCGAGACGACCCCGGCCCCCGCCCCGGCGCCGCGCAGCGTGCCCGGCACCGGCAGCTGCGGCTCGTCGACGATCGGCACGCCGGTCAAGGGCACCCAGACCTCGCCGTTCGGGCCGCGCTGGGGCCGCAACCACGACGGCGTCGACATCGCGGCGCCGACCGGCACCGCCATCCGCGCGGCGGCCTGCGGAAGCGTCAGCTTCGCCGGCCAGCAGAGCGGCTACGGGAACATCGTCTGCATCACGCACACGAGCCAGTTCTCGACGTGCTACGCCCACATGTCGCGCTTCGCCGTATCGCAGGGCGCGCAGGTCCAGCAGGGCCAGGTGATCGGCTACGTCGGCTGCACCGGCAGCTGCACCGGCCCGCACCTGCACTTCGAGACGCGCGTGAACGGCCAGCCGCAGAACCCGTCTCAGTATCTGAGCGGCTCTTCGATCCCCGGCAAGAGCACGGCCGTGAGCGCAAAGACGGGCACCGCCAAGGTCACGACCGCAGCCGCTAAGCCCAAGACCAAGGCCGCGCGCATGGTTGCCCGCTACCGCGCCGAGGCGAAGTCGAGCGTGCAGGCGACAGTCAAGGAGTTCGCGCACACCGGCGGCGTTGCCGCCGGCACGACCGCGACCGCTGAGCCGGCCGCACCTGCTCCGGTGCCCGCCGAGGTGGCCCCGGCGCCTGCCGCGCCGGTCGAGGCTGCGCCCGTGGCTCCGGCTCCGGTCCCGGCCGCGCCCGCTCCGGTCCCTGCCGCTCCCGTCGAGGCTGCACCGGTCGCTCCGGCGCCCGCTCCGGTCCCGGCGGCCCCGGTCGAGACCGCTCCGGCTCCGGTCGAGGCGGCGCCCGTGGCTCCGGCCCCGGCGCCCGCTCCGGTCGAGGCGGCGCCCGTGGCCCCGGCGCCTGCGCCCGCTCCGGTCGAGGCCGCGCCGGTCGCTCCGGCTCCGGCGCCGGTGGAGGCCGCTCCGGTCGAGGCTGCACCGGTCGCTCCGGCGCCCGCTCCGGCGCCGGCTCCGGTCGAGGCCGCTCCGGCCCCGACGCCGGTCGAGGCGGCGCCCGCCCCGGCGCCCGTCGAGGCCGCTCCGGCGCCCGTCGAGGCGGCACCGGCCGCCCCGGCTCCCGCCGAGACTGCCCCGGCGCCTGCGGAGGCCGCACCGGTCGATCCCGCCGCCGCGGGCGGCGCACCGGCGCCGGTCGACGCTGCGGCCGCGGCACCCGTGCAGTAGGAGAGAGCTTCGGAGGTCCCTCCTGCGGAGGGACTCAACCGAGGGGGAACCGTGGAAGCCCCGTCCGCAAGCCGGGCGGGGCTTTCGCGATTCTGCGGCCTACCTGTAGAGGTAGATCGGGTCGCCGATGTCGACCCAGCCGAAGATCGAGGCGGCGTTGGGGATCGGCACCCGCAGGCAGCCATGGCTGGCGGGGTAGTTCGGCACCGAGGCATAGCCGTGGATCGCATACCCGCGGATGAAGTAGGACGAGTGCACCATGCCCTTCGAGTTCGTCCCGGGTGTCTGCAGGTAGAAGCGGTAGGTGCCGAAGATGGTCGGCGTCGCCGGCGTGCCCGAGGAGGTGTGGTAGGTGCGGAAGGGCCTGCCCTTGTCCGCCAGCACGAGCACCTGGCGCGACCAGTCGAACTCCACGTGCTTGCCCGCCTTCGGGTAGCGCAGCTTGTACGCACCCTCGCCGCGCAGGACCTTCGCGTAGACGGACTTCACGGCATAGCCGTCGCGGCCCATCCCGTTCGTCTTGCGGAAGGCGTTGACCGCGTTCGAGGTGAGCCAGTCGTAGTAGCCCGTGACCGGCACTGAGAAGCCGAGCCGGTAGAGGCCGCGCTGAAGCATCAGGACCTTGGTGCCGCGCTCGCCCTCACCCGCCTGCCAGTCGACGACGGTGACCCGCTTGCTCTTCGTCTTGAAGGGCTGCTGGCCAGGGCTCCCCGCGTGCTTGACGACCAGCCGGAAGAGTCCCTCCTTCACGAGCTTGACCGGGATCGAGTAGCGCCCGCGCTTGCCCACGGCGGCCCGGATCCGCTTGGTCACCTTGCCCTTGCGCAGGACGTACAGCGTCACCTGCTCGCCCGCCACGTAGGGCCGCACCCGGCCGTTCACCACGATCTGCTGGAAGGGCGCCGCGTAGCGCATCGTCCGCGTCGCGAGCCCGTGCGAGACGGAGATCGAGGCCTTGCCGGCCACCGGCTCCGGAACGGGAGGCACCGGCGGCGTGGGTGCCGGCGGCGTGGTCTGGGCCTGGGCCGTCGCGGGGGCGAGTGCGAGGGCCAGAACGACGATCGAGAGGGCGCGCGGACGGTTCATTTGGCGCCCACTATGGCATGAGATGTCCCGGTATCAGGCAGCGTGGCGCGGAATTGGTACCGGCGGCGACAGCCTCGGGAGCAGCATGCAGGCGGCCAGCATGAGCGGTCCGAGGACGAGCGAGACGCTCGCATCCTCCACCGCGACGCCGTAGGCGATCGCGTTGTTGAAGGCGTGCAGCCCGATCACGGGCCAGAGCGAACCCGTCTTCTCGTAGACGAGGCAGAACATGAACCCGAGCACGGCGAGCGGCGGCAGGATCAGCAGGGCGTCGGCGCCCGAGAAGTCGTAGTGGATGACACCGAACAGCGCACCGTCGATGAGCGCGGCGACGATCACCGGGTACTTGCTGCGCAGCGCCTTGTAGAAGAAGCCGCGGAAGAAGAACTCCTCCGCGAAGGGCGCGATGCAGATGACCATGAACCCGGCGGCGATCAGCCCGAAGGTCCCCTCGTCGGCGCCCAGGTCCTGGGCCACCGTCTGCTCGGCGTCCGGCGAGACGAGCGCCGTGTAAACGGCTGCGAGCACGTAGAAGGAGACCATTCCGAGCGCGGCCCAGCCGACCGCCGGCCAGAAGGGCGCCCGCCGCAGGCCGAATTGCCACGGCTTCGGCTTGCGTGTGAAGGACGCGAACAGGACGGCGGTGCCGATGAAGATGAGGCTCTGCATCAGCGTGGCGATGATCGTGAAGGCCGGGTCGTCGTCGTCGGTGCCGGCGCCCGTGGCGGCGGCCACCACGCCCACGGCGATCAGCGTCCCGATCAGCGCCACCAGGAAGCCGGCGCCCGCGTACCACGGCGGCCAGCGCGGCGCGACGCCCTCGGGGAGCTCCGGCGGCTCGGGCGGCTGTGGTGGCTGGACGACCGACTGCTGCATGGGGACCTCAGAGTAGGGAGGGCAGTTCCGCGAGGGTGGCGATCGTCTCGACGCCCGCCGGCGCCTCACCGTCGCGGCAGAGGAGCACCGGCCGGATGTGCGCCGCGCGCGCCCCGGCCACGTCCTTGTCGAGCGAGTCGCCCACGTGCAGCACGTCCCCCGGCTCGGCGCCCGCATACCAGAGCGCCCGAAGGAATATCGCCGGATCCGGCTTGGCAACCCCGGACGCGCCGGAGCTGACGACGCCGTCCAGCAGCTCGAGCAGTCCCGCGTCCTCGAGCCAGCGGCACAGCGAGCAATCCCAGTTGCTCACGGCGATCAGCGGGCAGCCGCGCTCGTGCAGGGCGCGAAGCGTGGCCGGCACCTCGGGGTAGGGCTGGAAGCTGAGCGCCGCAAGCATCGCGCGGCGGGCGCCCGCGTGGTCGAGCGCGGGCAGCGCGAGCGCGTCCAGCAGCACCCCGGCGCAGCGGTCGCGCAGGTCGTCGAGCGCCGCCTCGTCGGAGCCCTCCAGATGGTGCTCGACGTAGTACGAGATCTCCGCCCCGAAAGCGGCCTCCGCGTGCTCCTCGCTGACCTCGTGACCCAGCTCCGCGAGCAGCGCGCGCAGCCGCGGCGCCGGCGGCTCGAGCCGGACCAGCGTGCCCAGGGCGTCGAGGAAGACGATCGTCATGAGATCCAGTGCCAGCTCGCGAACTGGGCGGTGAACAGGCCGAGCCCGATCGCGGAGACGGCCACGACCCGGTCGGTGATGCGTCGCTCGTCGCAGACGATCGCGAGCCACATGAAGATCGGGAACAGGACGGCGACGAAGCGCGGCAGCGACATCAGCGGCTGCGGCTTGACCGGGAACGTAAGCGGCAACAGGAGCGACGCGCCCACCCAGGCACCGTATGCCTTCGGCAACCGCCGCCACACGCCCGCGAATGCGACCAGTGCGAACACGAGCGTCACGAAGAGCATGATGTTGATCGCGGCGATCCGGAACGGGTCGCCGGCCGCGAGCTCGAAGTAGACCGGGCTGCGCGAGCCCGAGGCGAGCTGGCGCACGCCGTCGACGGCCGCCGAGAGCCCGTCCCAGGCCGCCGCGAACGGGACCGCGAGCTCCCGCGACCAGGCGTCCTGGACGTCGAGGAAGCGCAGCGCATCGCCCTCCACGAGGCCGAGCCAGGCGGCGTAGGCGGCGAGACCGAGCGGGCCGAGCAGGAGCCAGGCGGCGTCGCGCGGGCGGCGCTCGCGCGAGCTCCACCACAGCATCGCGAGCGGGATCAGCAGCAGCAGTCCCGCGCTGCGCGTGGCGGACGCGCCCATCGCGCACACGCCCGCCCACCCCCAATGTCCGGTCCGGGCCGAGTAGAAGCCGCCCACCGCCAGGGCGAGGAAGAGGCTCTCCGAGTAGGGCGCTCCGAAGAACACGGCCGCCGGGAAGACGGCGAGCAGCAGCAGCGTCGAGGGCGCCAGGCGGCGCCCGAGCTCGAGCGAGACGAGCTTGTACAGCAGTGTCAGCGCGACGACGAACGCGGCGAGCGCGATCAGGTAGGAGGCGACCAGCAGCGCCGCCGGGGAGCCGCCGCCGAGCGCTCCCAGCGAGCGCACGAGGAGCGGGTAGAGCGGGAAGAACGCCGCGCGCGGCTCGCTGTCGCCATAGCCCGAATCGGCGATGCGGAGGTACCAGGCCGCATCCCAGCGCGCCAGCGGCGCGAGCAGCGGATCGGCGAAGGCATGGGTCAGCTGGGGCTCGTCGAACTTGAGCTCGTTCTCGCGCGCGAGGCCGCCGCCCGCAGGACCGAAGGAGAGCGCGGCGAAGATGGCCACGAGGAGCACCGCGGCGCGGGTCGTCCAGGCCACGCGCCATGCGGCGCGGAGCGCCTCAGAGTCGCGGATCGCCGCGATGGCCCGGGTCGCCGCGGGGGTAGCTTCATAAGCCATGCCGGGGGTCCATTTCTACACGGCAGCCTCGTTCGTCGAGGAGAACAGCAACTGGCTCACCGCGATCGTCACGGTGATCCTGGCCATCGTGATCGCGCGGCTCGTCGACCGCGCGCTGGAGCGCCGCGGGCGCCAGGTCACGGAGCGGGTCGCCGGCGGCGAGCTCTCGCCGGTCGCGACCACGCGCCTGCAGCTGATCCGGCGGCTGATCTTCGCGCTGATCCTGGTCATCGGGCTCGCGCTGGCCGCCTGGCAGTTCGAGTCGGTTCAGCGTGTCGCCACCGCCGTGCTCGCCTCCTCCGCCGTGCTCGGCCTCGATAGTCGGCTTCGCCGCGCGCGCGACGCTCGCCAACGCGATCGCGGGGGTCCTGCTCGCGATCACCCAGCCGATCCGAATCGGCGACCTCGTGACCTTCGAGGACCGGACCGGCCAGGTCGAGGACGTGCGGCTCAGCTACACGTACATCCGCCTGGACGACGGCCACCGCCTGATCGTCCCCAACGAGCTGCTCGCCCAGGGCTCGATCGAGAACCACACGATCCGCGATCCGCGCGTGCAGGTCGAGGTGTCGGTGTGGCTGCCGCCGAGCGCCGACCTCGACCGCGCGCTCGAGCTGATCGCCTCCGAGGAGGAGGGGGTCAGCGCCGGCGTCGCCGAGGTCGACAAGGAGGGCGTGCGCCTCAGCGCCACGACCTGGACGACGAGCGCGACGGAGCGCGCCCGCGTGGGCGAGGAGCTGCGCCGGCGCTGGCTGCGGAAGCTGCGCGAGCACGGTCTATCCTCCGAGGCAGCTGCCTCCTGAACGGGAAGCGTGCCCCAGTCCGTTTTCCATGACCTACCGTCAACGAAAGGCAAGGAGGCGAAAGCGCCCCGGCGCCAAGGGGAAGATCCTCCTGGGCTTCGGCGTTGTCGCCACCGTCGCTCTGATCGCCGTCTGCTCGGCGGCCGGCTACGTGCTCGCGATCGCGTCGAGCGCGCCTGAGCTCGACGAGCTGAAGGCGCAGGACAAGGGCGAGGTCTCGGTGGTCTTCGCGGCCGACGGCTCGCGGCTCGGCTTCGTCCAGTCGGACGTGCTGCGGCGCGTCGTGCCGTTCGGCGACATGCCGCCGGAGATGCGCCAGGCGACGGTCGCGATCGAGGACGAGCGCTTCTACAAGCACAAGGGCGTCGACTTCAACGCGATCATCCGCGCCGGCATCAAGAACCTCGAGTCGGGCAAGACCGTGCAGGGCGGCTCGACGATCACCCAGCAGCTCGTGCGCGCGCTCTACATCCGCGACCCCAAGCGCGACTTCGCGCGCAAGATCCGCGAGGCCAAGCTCGCCTCGGAGCTCGAGGAGAAGCGCTCGAAGCGCTGGATCCTCAACGAGTACCTGAACTCCGTGCCGTACGGCACGGTCGGCGGCCGCACGGCGATCGGCGCCCAGGCCGCGGCGGTCACCTTCTTCGACAAGAACGTCGACGACCTCAACCTCGACGAGTCGGCGCTGCTCGCCGGGCTCCCTCAGGCGCCCTCCGAGTACAACCCGTTCCGGAACCCGCACGCCGCGCTCGCCCGCCGCAACGAGGTCCTGCGCGCGATGTACGACAACGGCTACATCACGCAGCCCGAGCTGCTCGAGGCGATGGACGCGCCCCTGAAGCTGAAGCGCGGCACGCGCTACACGAAGCGGCGCGAGCCCTACTTCTTCGACTACGTCCAGGAGGAGCTGATCGAGCGCTACGGCGTCGGCGTCGTCCGGCGCGGCGGCCTGAAGATCCACACGACGATCCAGCCCGGGCTGCAGGACGCCGCGCGCGAGGCGATCAACGCCTACTACGGCGATCCCGCCGGGCCCGCCTCCGCGATCGTGTCGGTCGACCCGGCCACCGGCAAGATCCGCGCGATGGCGTCGAGCGGCACCTACGACGAGCGCCGCTTCAACCTCGCCGCTCAGGGCCATCGCCAGCCCGGCTCGGCCTTCAAGACCTTCGTGCTCACGGCGGCGATCCTCGACGGGGTCGACCCCGACTCGACGAGCTACACGTCGAAGCCGCTCAACATCGACGACCCGACCTACGGGCACTGGGAGGTCAAGACCTTCGGCAACACCTACTCGGGCACGATCAGCCTCACGCGCGCGACGCTCGCGTCGGACAACTCCGTCTACGCGCAGCTGATCCTCGACCTCGGGCCCGACAAGGTCTGCAGGGCCGCGAAGCTGCTCGGCATCACGACCAAGCTCGACTGCTACCCGGCCGAGGGCCTCGGCGGTCTCACCCGCGGCGTCACGACGCTCGAGATGGCGAACGCCTACGCGACGCTCGCCAGCGGCGGCATCCGCCACAAGGTCACCGGCATCGAGAAGGTCGTCTTCCCGGACGGCAAGAGCGAGCGGCTCGCCAACCCCAAGGGCAAGCGCGTGATGACCGACGGGCAGGCTTACGAGGTCACGCAGATCCTCGAGATGAACGTCCAGTCCGGCACCGGCACGGCGGCCGGCTACGGCTGCCCGGCGGCCGGCAAGACGGGCACGACCGACGAGGCCAAGGACGCCTGGTTCGTCGGCTACACGCCGCACCTCTCGACGGCCGTCTGGGTCGGCTATCCGGACGCCGGCGTCGCGATGCCGGGCGCCCAGGGCGGCACCTACGCTGCGCCGGTCTGGCACGCCTACATGCTGCCGGCGCATGGCGACGACTGCGACGACTTCGCGCTTCCCACCGAGCCGTTCGTGTCCTCGCCCTTCTTCGGCAGGTACTCGAGCACGGGCGGCTCGAGCTCCGACACCGGCTCGTACGGCAGCGACTACGACACGGGCACCTACACCGAGTCGCCGGACACGGGCGGCACCGACTACGACCCGAACCTCTACGAGTCCCAGCCCCAGCCCGAACCGGACGTGGACGTGCCGCCGGCGCAGGAAGAGCTCGCGCCACCGCAGGGAGGCGGCACGGGCGCACCCGACGGTTAGGCCGGTCGGCGCTGGCCGAGCTCGAGCTGATCGCAGCGATCCAAGCCGCGCTCGAGGACCGCAGCGGGCGGCTCGTGCGCTGGACGGGCGACGACGCGGCGGTCGTGCGCGCGGCAGCGCTCGCGGTCACCTCGATCGACACGGTCGTCGAGGGCACGCACTTCAGGCTGTCGACGCACTCGGCGGCCGACGTCGGCTGGAAGGCGCTCGCCGGCGCGCTCTCGGATCTCGCCGCGATGGGCGCGCGCAGCGGCGAGGCCTACGTCTCGCTCGTGCTGCCGCCCACGTTCGAGGGCGCGCTGGAGCTCGTCGAGGCGATGGAGGAGCTCGCGGCCGAGTGCGGGACGACGATCGCCGGCGGCGACGTGGTCGGCGGGCCGGCGCTGACGGTGACCGTCGCCGTCACCGGCTGGGCGGACGAGGAGAGCGAGCTCGCCGGCCGCGACGGCGCGCGCCCCGGCGACCTGGTCGCGGTGACCGGCGTCCTGGGCGGATCGGAGGCCGGGCGGCTGCTGCTGGAGCGCGCTGAGCGCGAGCCGGCCGAGCTCGTCGAGCGCCACCTGCGACCGCGGCCGCGCCTGCGCGAGGGCCGCGCGCTCGCGGCGGCCGGCGTGAGCGCGATGATCGACCTGAGCGACGGGCTCGCCACGGACGCGCGCCACGTGGCCGAGCGCAGCGGGGTCGAGCTGCGCATCGAGCTCGAGCGGCTGCCGCTGGCGAGCGGCGTGACCCCCGAGGCCGCCGCGGCAGGGGGCGACGACTACGAGCTGCTCGTGACGGTCCCGCCCGAGCGCCGCGCCGCCGCGGACGCGGCCGCGGGGCTCACCTGGATCGGCGCGGTCGCCGCGGGCGAGGGACTCGTGCTGCTCGGCCCCGATGGGCCGGTCGAGGGGCTCGCGGGCTACGAGCACGGTTAGCGGCGCAGTGCCGAGCTGGTCCCGCCGAGCGAACCCGGGCCCGCATACGCGCCCGGGCCGAACACCGACGGCCCCTGCTCGCCGGGCGCCGGCTCCTCCTCGCCCGGGACGCGCCAGGTGATCTCGACCGTGGCGCAGGCGGCCGCCAGCAGCAGGCAGCCGGCAAGCGAGGTCGCGATCCCCACGCTGTGCCCGGTCACGAGCCCGAGCAGGTACCAGGCGGCGTGCAGCGGGTCGAGCGAGAGGGCGAACAGGTAGTAGAGCGTCACGAGCAGCGGCGCGACCAACCCGCCGGCCACCATCAGGAGCCGCGCACGGCGGCTGGGCGGCGGCCGCACGAGGACGGCGAGCATCCACAGATGGGCCGCGGGCACCGCCAGCAGGCCCGCGTACGGGTTCAGCACCCATAGCCCGAGCGAGCCGAGGCTGATCGTGAGCGCGACCGCAACGGCGGCACCGGGCTCGTCCGGCCGCTTCAGGCGGGCGTCCGGCCGCGCCGCGAGCCAGCGCGCGAGCAGCAGCGCGAGCACCATGCCGGCGAGCACGCCACCGAGGACGCCGAGCGCGGGACCGTCGAGCGGCCACTCGGAGGGCGCCACGGGCGCGGGTGGCGGCGGCGGGGTGGCACCCGTCGCCGCGAGCAGCTCGGCGAGTGCCAGGCCGGCGAGGAAGGGCGCCACCCAGGCGCCGACGAAGCGCAGCCAGGGCAGCACGTCCTGATGGCGCCGGCGCGCCCGCGCGAACGCGTCCACCGACGCCACGAGCACCGGCAGCAGCAGCGCGCCCGCGAACAGCGAGATCACCCAGCCGGGCAGCACCTGGCTCACGGCCAGCACGTACGACTCCGGCCCGTGCTCCGGCCGCCGGCCCTGGTCGAGGGCGGTGACCGTCCGCAGCGTGGCCCGCCCCAGGGCTCCCAGCCGGTCCTCGTCGATCTCCTCGACGGGCCCGTCGCCCGGCGGCGGCAGCTCGCCGCTGCCCGAGATCCGCACCGCCTCGTAGCCGTCGGCGAGCAGCGGCCCCTGCGGCCCTATGCCGATCGGGAAGGCGAGCCGCGCGAGCTGCCCCAGGACGCCGGCGCCGCCGTCGCCCGCGCGGTCGAGCTCCTGGCGAATCGAATCACGCCAGCGTCCGCTGCAGGCCGATCCCCGCGCGTCGCGCATCGTTCGACCAGGCCTGCACCGACGGCTCCTCGGCGTCGGAGCCGAGGCTCGACATCACGAGCACGGCATCGACGAAGCCGGTTGAGCCGAGCTCGGAGACGAGGCGCTCGGTGCCGACCTCGCCGAGCGTCGAGCCGTCGACCGAGGCCAGCACGAGCGTCTTGCGCGAGGGCCGGCCCTGGAAGACGCGTGCGAGCTCGAGCAGCGCGGCGGTGTCGGAGGCGCTGCCGGGGCCGTCGGGCACCGCGCCGGCGTCACGCGCGGCGACGATCACGATCTGGCGTCGCGACCCTCCGGCCCGCCGCGCGATCACGTTCTCGAGCCGCTCCCCGGCGTGCGTGAAGCGCTGGCGCTCGATCTGGTCGGGCTGGAAACCGCTGCGCGCGAACTCGCGGGCGACGAGCTCGGCCGTGGCCGCGTCACCGGGCCTGCCGGCCCGCCGGTCGGGCTGCTCGGTGGCGATGCGCTCGGCGAGCACGGCCGCCTCGTCGCCGTCGAAGAGGATGTCGGCAGCCAATCCCTGCTGCAGTGGCGCCGGCCGGGACTGGAATGAGAACATGGCCAGGACGAGCGCCAGAAGCGCCGGGATGAATGCAGCCCGGTATACACGCGCCTCGATCACCCTGCGTCCAACCTACAATTCCGAAGGTGACGGCCTCAGCCCCCCGCATCTTGCTCGTTGACGACGAGGACGCGGTCCAGAAGCTGCTGACCTATCCCCTGCGCAAGGAGGGCTACGAGGTCGTGCCGGCGCTGGACGGGCGCGAGGCCCTCGACCGGCTGTCCGAGGACACCTTCGACCTCGTCGTGCTCGACGTGATGATGCCCAGGATGGACGGCTTCGACGTCTGCCGCGAGATCCGCGCGCGCAGCACCGTCCCGATCATCATGCTCACGGCGAAGACCGAGGAGATCGACAAGGTCCTCGGCCTGGAGCTCGGCGCCGACGACTACATCACCAAGCCGTTCTCGGTGCGCGAGTTCCGCAGCCGCGTGAAGGCCGTGCTGCGGCGCGCCGCGCTCACCCAGACCGAGGAGCAGTTCGAGGAGCCGATCGTGGCGGGCGAGCTGCGCATCGACTTCGAGAAGCGGCTCGTCGAGGTGCGCGGCCAGGCCGTGCGGCTCACGTACGTCGAGTTCGAGATCCTGGCGGCGCTTGCGCGCGCGCCCGGGCGGGTATTCAGCCGGACGATGCTGCTCGAGCGCGTCTGGGGGGACGCCGCCTACCGGGATCCGCGAACGATCGACGTGCACATCCGGCATCTCCGCGAGAAGCTCGAGGCCGAGCCGAAGACGCCGGAGCTGATCCTGACCGTGCGCGGGGTCGGCTATCGCTTCAGGGACGGGTGAACACATCAGGTCGCTCGGCAACAAGATCGCGCTGCTCTTCTTCCTGATCACGGCGGCCGCCTTCGGCGTCATCTACTTCTGGGTCGTGACGCAGCCGGAGTCGAGCCTGGAGGAGCGGCGCCTGAGCGACCTCGGGGCCGTGGCCGACGCCTACCAGTCCACGGTCAACCGCATGCGCGTGGGCACTCTTCAGGGCGAGTTTCAGGGCGAGACGCTGGAGCCGCAGGTGCGCGGCCTGGCCGAGGTCACGGATTCACGCCTGACGGTGATCGACTGGAAGGAGGACCCGGAGGGCCGTCAGCTGGACAAGCGCGGGCTTCAGTTCAGGGTGCGCGCCGACTCGGGCGAGGGACCCGCCGTGCCGGGCGCGTTCGGCTTCGCGGCGCGTGCGATCCGCACCGGGCGCACGCAGAGCGGCTTCGGCAACATCCAGGACGAGGACATCGGCCTCGTCGCGCAGCCGATCGGCCCGAAGAAGAACCCCCAGTGGGTGGCCGTCTACTCGCGCAACTTCGAGGAGGTCGCCGAGACGGTCTCCTTCATCCGCGGGCGCGTCCTGTGGGCGTGCGCCGCGGCGCTCCTCATCGCGCTGATCGGAGGCTGGTTCGTGGCACGCCGGCTGGCGCGACGCGTGCGACGTGTCGAGCGCGCGGCCAACGACGTCGCGCGCGGCGATTTCGACCGCGAGCCGCTGCCGGTCGACTCGGAGGACGAGCTCGGCCAGCTCACACGCACCTTCAACGCCATGCAGCAGCAGCTGCGCGAGGTCGACAGCGCGCGCAAGGAGTTCATCGCGACCGCCTCGCACGAGCTGCGCACGCCGATCTTCTCGCTCGCCGGCTTCGTTGAGCTGCTCCAGGACGAGGACCTGGACGACGAGACACGCCGCGAGTTCGTCGACACGATGCGCGAGCAGGTCGAGCGGCTGCAGAAGCTCTCCGTCAACCTGCTCGACCTGTCCCGGCTCGACTCCGGCTCCGTCGAGCTGCATACCGAGCCGGTCGACCTGGCCGAGCTGACGCGCTCGGTCGTGGGCGAGTTCCGGCCCGCGCTGCAGGACCACGACACGGAGCTTCACATGGAGGTCCCGGAGGAGGGCCCGCTCGCCGAGTGCGACCGGGAGCGCGTGGCGCAGATCATGCGCATCCTGCTCGACAACGCGCTCCGCCACACGCCCACGGGCACGGACGTGACCGTGAGCGCGCAGCGCGAGAACGGCAGCGCCGAGTTCACGGTGGCGGACGACGGGCCGGGCCTGCCGCCCGGCTCCAGCGACAAGGCATTCGAGCGCTTCTACACGGGTGACGCCGCCCGCGGCGCGGGCCTCGGGCTCGCGATCGCCCGCGAGCTCGCGGAGCGCATGGAGGGCAGGCTCGTCCTCGACGACCGGGCGGACAACACGGCGTTCGTCCTCAGCCTCCCCACGAACGGATCCGAATCGTGAGAGCGGCCATAGCGGTCGTGGGCGCGGCCCTCGCGCTCGTAGCGGCAGGCTGCGATGCCTCCGGCGACGACGACGACTCGGGTGCGGCGAGCACGACCCGTGAGGTCACGACCACACGCGTCGAGGTGGTCGAGGGGATCGGACGCAAGGGTGGCTTCAATCCGTCCGAGATCTACTCGCGGCTGGCGCCGGGCGTCGTCACCGTGATCTCGCTCTTCGACGGGCCGACGAGCGTGCTCGAGGACGGCGGCGAGGGCGGCCAGGGCTCGGGCTTCGTGATCGACGACGAGGGCTACATCGCGACCAACGCCCACGTGGTCACGAAGGAGGACGACAACTCCGCCCGGGCCGAACGCGTCTTCGTCCAGTTCCCCGACGGGAATCGCGTGCCCGCTGAGATCGTCGGCCACGATCCGAACGCGGACGTGGCGCTGCTGAAGGTGGAGCCCTCGGGGCTCGACCTGACACCGCTCCGGCTCGGGCGCTCCGCCGGGCTCCAGGTGGGCGAGCCGGTGGCAGCGATCGGCAGCCCGTTCGGTGAGGAGCAGTCGCTCTCGGTGGGCGTCGTGTCGGCCCTCGACCGCAACATCCAGTCGCTCACCCGCTTCGGCATCGGCGACGCGATCCAGACCGACGCCGCGATCAATCCCGGCAACTCCGGCGGGCCGCTGTTGGACGCGCACGGCCGTGTGATCGGCATCAACGCGCAGATCAAGTCGCAGTCGGGCGGCGGCGAGGGCGTGGGCTTCGCGATCCCGGTCGACGCCGTGAGCCGCTCGCTCGCCGAGCTGCGCGAGGACGGTCGCGTGGAGTACGGCTACCTCGGCGTGCAGACCATGATCCTGTGGCCGCAGCTCGCGCAGCGACTCGGCATCGACGCGGAGGCCGGCGCGCTCGTGCAGGGCGTCGAGCCCGACAGCCCCGCCGAGGACGAGGGCCTCGACCCGGGCGGCGACACCATCGACTTCCAGGGCCAGCCCGACATCCCCTCGGACGGCGACGTGATCGTGGCGGTCGACGGCAAGCCGCTCACGCGCACTCAGGATCTGTCCGACGTGATCGGCGCGTCACCAGGAGGGCGACAAGGTGGTGCTGACCGTCGTGCGCGACGGCGACAGCCGCCGCGTGTCGATCACGCTTGGTCGCCGGCCCTTGGGTAGCGGCCCCTGAGCCCGCACCTCATGCGGGCTTTGGGATGAATCCGGGTAGGGTCCCAAGCGTGGGGGAGACCAGCGACGTCACGAGCAGCCGCGATGTCTCCCTGACGATTCCGGCGCGCCCGGATTACCTCGTGCTGGCGCGGCTGGCGCTCTCGGCCGTGTGCCGTCTGACGCCGCTGTCGCCCGAGGAGGTCGCCGACCTCAAGCTCGCGATCACCGAGGCGGCCAACGACTACGTGGACGAGGCGCGGCCGCTCGACGACGAGAGCCGGCTCAGCTTCTCGTTCAAGCTCGCGGACGACCGTCTGCAGATGGACCTCGACGGGCCGTCGGGCCCGGTGGCGGCCACCGAGCAGGAGCTGAGCCGCGCGATCATCGAGGCCACCGTCGACGAGTCGAGGTTCTCCTCCGGGCGCACGCAACTCGTGAAGTACTTGAAGCTTTCTGCCGAGTAGTCTGGCGCGCGTGCTTCAGCCGGTTTCCGTAGGCAACAAGAGCCTTGCCGACTACACCCACCTCGTCGGCCGGCCGCTCGTGCAGGAGATCAGGGACCTCGCCGAGGACCTGAAGGGCCTGCGCGTGCTGCACGTCTCGGCGACCGCGTTCGGCGGCGGCGTCTCGGAGATCCTCTACACGCTCATCCCGCTGATGAACGACGCCGGTATCGAGGCCGAGTGGCAGGTCATGCTCGGCCGCGAGGAGTTCTACAACGCCACGAAGCGCCTCCACAACGCGCTGCAGGGCGCTCCGGACTCGCTCACCGATGAGGAGTGGGAGGTCTACTTCCGCTACAACGAGATGAATGCCGCGGAGATCACGAGCGGCTGGGACGTGATCATCGTCCACGATCCGCAGCCGGCCGGAATCCAGCGCCTGGTGCCGGACAAGTCAAAGACCTGGGTGTGGCGCTGCCACATCGACCTCTCGACGCCCCATCCGGAGGCGATCGAGCGGCTCGTCCCGCTCGTCAAGGAGTACGACGCATCCGTCTGGCACGTGCAGAACTACGTGCCGCACGCACTGGACGGCAACAGCCCGGGCGTCCACATCTGCCCGCCGGCGATCGATCCGCTCTCGCCCAAGAACATGGCGCTCTCGCCCGAGGACGCCGCGTTCGTATGCGACCAGTTCGGCATCGACGTCGACCGGCCGCTGATGTGCCAGGTTTCGCGATTCGATCCCTGGAAGGATCCGATCGGTGTGATCGACGCCTACCGTCTCGTGAATCAGGAGATGCCCGAGGTTCAGCTGGCGCTGATCGGCTCGATGGCGACGGACGATCCGGAGGGCTGGGAGTTCTTCAACTCGACCATGGCGCACGCCGACGGTGACCCCGACATCCACATCCTCAACAACTTCAACAACGTCGGCGCGATCGAGGTCAACGCCTTCCAATCGCAGGCAGACGTCGTGATCCAGAAGTCCACGCGCGAGGGCTTCGGGCTCACCGTGTCCGAGGCGCTCTGGAAGGGCCGGCCCTTCATCGGCGGCGACGTGGGCGGCATCCCGCTGCAGGTGCAGGACGGCAAGACCGGCTTCCTCGTGTCCTCGCCCGACGAGTGCGCGGACCGCTCGCTGCGGATCCTGCGCGAGCCCGACATGGGCAAGCAGCTCGGGCGGCAGGGCAAGGAGCACGTACGCACCCACTTCCTCACGCCGCGGCTGCTGCGTGACTGGCTGAGGCTCTTCCGGGACCACCGATGACCGCCGAGGTCCCGCTCGTTCTCGTTTCGAACCGCGGCCCGGCCACATTCCAGGACGGACAACCCCGGCGCGGCGGCGGTGGCCTCGTGACCGCGCTGCAGGGGCTCGTCCATCACCGCGACGCCGTCTGGGTGGCCTCGGCGATGACCGATGAGGACGCGGAGGTCTCGGAGCAGCACGGCGGCGCCTCGTTCGAGGTCGAGCTCGACGGCAACACCTACCGCGTCAAGCTCGTCACGAGCGACCCGGAGGCCTACGACCGCTTCTACAACGTCGTGGCGAACCCGATGCTGTGGTTCATCCAGCACTACCTCTGGGATCTCTCGAACGCCCCCGACATCCGCCGCCACGAGGTCGAGGCCTACGAGCACGGCTACTGCAGCGTCAACGAGGACCTGGCGCGCGCCGTGCTCGAGGAGGTCGAGGGCCACGACGACGCCGTCGTGATGCTGCACGACTACCACCTCTACGTCGCGCCCAAGTTCATCCGACAGGCGCGGCCGGACCTGTTCCTGCACCACTTCGTCCATATCCCGTGGACGCAGCCGGACGCCTGGCGCGTGCTGCCGGCGGACATGCGCGAGGACCTCTACGAGGGCATCCTCTCCAACGACATCATCGCGTTCCACACGCGCTCCTATCAGCGCAACTTCCTGCTCTGCTGCCGCGAGCTCTTCGACATGGAGGTGGACGAGGACGCGGGGGTCGTGCACTTCGACGACCGCGACGTGTGGGTGCGCGCGTATCCGCTGCCGATCTCGGCCGAGCACTTCCACCACACCGCACAGCGGCCGGCGGTCCATCAGTACGAGCGCGAGATCCTGCGCCGCCGGCGCGAGCACCTGATCCTGCGCGTCGACCGCGCCGACCTCTCCAAGAACATCCTGCGCGGCTTCACGGCGTTCGACCTCTTCCTCGAGCAACATCCGGAGTTCAAGGAGCAGGTGACCTTCATCGCGCACCTGATCCCCTCGCGCCAGGACGTGCCCGAGTACGCCGAGTACCTCGAGCGGATCGAGGCGCTCGTGGCGGTCGTCAACCACCGCCACGGCACCACCGACTGGATGCCGATCGAGCTGCGCCTGCGCGAGAACCTCGACGAGGCGATCTCGGCGTACAAGCACTACGACCTGTTGATGGTCAACGCGATGTTCGACGGCATGAACCTGATCGCCAAGGAGGGGCCGCTCGTCAACGAGCGCAACGGGGTGTCCCTGCTCAGCGAGAACACCGGGGCGCACGAGGAGCTTGCCGAGTTCGCCCTATCGGTGAACCCCTTCGACGTGCAGGAGCAGGCCGACGCTATTCACCGGGCCCTGACGATGTCCGCCGAGGAGCGCTCCTGGCGGGCCCAGGGGCTGAAGCGGATCGTCACCGCGCGTAACCCGGGCGACTGGGTGGACGACCAGCTCGCGGACATCGACGCAAAGCGTCACGGACGCGCGCCGGTGGGTTGAGCGGGGCGGCGGTGCCGTCCCGGTCGATCAGCGGTCATATGACGCGCAAGCTTCGTGTCGCCTCGTTGGTCGCCGTCGTTCTGGCTGCGCTTGCCGGAGCGAGCTCCGTCGAGGCGTCCCCGCCCGGCGTGGCCGGCGGCCCGGTCGCCGCCGCTCAGGCCTCCAGCAGCGGCGAGCAGGCGTGGACCGCCGCGCGCATGCGCGCCGCCGAGGCCACCGCCGCCCAGCGCCAGAAGCGCAAGCGCCGCCGCAGGCCGCACTGGACCAGTCTCAACCCAGGGGCGAAGCCCGTCACCACGGACCTGCCCGGCACGCGCACGATCGGCCGGCTCTTCTCGAAGCGGCCCGACGGCACCGACTGGGTCTGCTCGGCGACGCTCGTCGACAGCGCCAACCGCAGCGTCGTCTGGACCGCCGGCCACTGCGTCCACAGCGGGCGCGGCGGCGCGCCGCACACGAACTTCGCCTTCGTCCCGGGCTACCGCCCGGCCGCGGCCGGCGGTCCCGCGCCGTTCGGGATCTGGCCGGCCACGCACTGGGGCGCATCGCAGAGCTGGACGATCGAGGGCGACGCGTCGCACTTCAGGCGCGACTTCGGCGGGGTCGTGCTGGTCAAGGATGGCCTCGGCCGAACACTCACGGACGTCCTCGGCGTGGCCCAGCACATCGCCTTCTCGCGCAAGGCGCCGACCAAGGCGTCGGTCTTCGGCTACCCGGCGCTGCCGCCCTTCGACGGCGAATCGCTCTTCCAGTGCGGTCCCAACCGGCTGGGGCGCACGGGGCGCGTCGGCGGCACCGGCCCCGACCCGGTCGGAATCTCCTGCAGCCAGACGGCCGGCACCAGCGGCGGGCCGTGGCTCTTCGACCGCGACCGCGCCACCAACGTCGGCACGATCGTGACCGTCACGAGCGTGAAGGCGTCCGGCCTGCCGCGGCTGTACGGGCCGGTGCTGAACTCGGTCGCGCGGCGGGTGCACGCGGTGCTGAGCGGCATCCCGAACTGAGGCTGCGCCCCGAGCATTGCCGGATCGCCCACACATACGGTGGGTAATCCGGCACCCCTGCCCTTACGGGGCGGGATTCGGCGCGAACTCGCCAGGCGAGGGCGGCCGTGGAGGCGGGGCTGGCGGCTCAGGTGGTTGCGGGGCTGGCGGCACGCTCGGTGCGCGCGGCGGTGACGGCGGCGGTGTAGGTGGCGCGCTGACCGGAGGTGGCCACTGCGGCGGCGTCGTCTCGGCGGGAGGATTGCTCGGCTCCCTCACCCGCTGCCTTTCTTCACCGCGGCGAGCACCGCGCCTGGGGCGCCGGCGCTCGGGGCGCGCTCGTCTGGGCGCCCGGGGCGGCTTCGCCAGGGGCCGCCCGGCGGCAGGCGGCTCCACCTGTGGTGGTGTCACGCGTGGCCGGGGCGGTCCACCCCGGGACTCGGGCCCGCCTCCGCGCACGACGGCCACGCCCAGAAGACCGGCGGCGAGCAGGGCCATCAGCCGTCCCACATTTCCCCAGCGCACCCGGCGCACGAGCGCCGCGGCGCCGCCCGCTCGCCGCCGGTCCATGCCCCGGTGAAGCCCGCTCGGGGCCGGCTTCGCCCCCGGCTCTGCAGATCGCCACTGCTATCGTGGCCCGCTCCAATGGCCGGTTTCTACGACCTCATGCTGCTCATCGACCCGAACGCCCCGGAGGAGCGGCGCACCGCCGCGATCAACGAGGCGGAGTCGCTGATCGGCTCCGGCGGCACGCTCGCCGGCAGCTACGACTGGGGCCAGCGCCGCATGGCGTACGAGATCGACCACCGTCCGGAGGCCGACTACCGGCTCTACCAGTTCGAGGGCGACAACCAGCTGCTCGAGCGTCTGAACCAGCGCCTGCGGATCCTCGACGGCGTGCTGCGCTTCCGCATCATCAAGGCGAAGCCCGGCCAGCCGGTCCCGCCGGCGCCGGAGCACCAGGCCGTCCGCCGCCGCGACGACCGCGAGCCGCAGGACACGAAGGTCGCCGCGCGCGCCGCCGCGGACGCCCCGCCGGCAGGCGAGGCAGCGCCCGACGTGCCCGACGCGACGGCCGACACGGCCGACGAGCAGGTCGCCGACGTCGCGCCCAGCGACGCCTGAGCACCGCTCTGTAACGCCTCCGCGAAAGAAGCCGCAACAGGCGGCTAATTCCTGTCAGACCACGCCCATGTGCTCCGACCCCATTTGTACCCTCGTCGGACAGCCCAATCAGCCGTCCTTGTTTCGAAGCAGGACAGGAGGAAGTCAGCCTCATGGCCGGAGTGAACATAAATCGCGTCGTCCTCACCGGGAACCTCACCAGGGACCCGGAGCTGCGGACGACATCGGGTGGCACGTCGGTGTGCAGCCTGCGCGTCGCGGTCAACACCCGTCGTAAGGACGGCCAGACCGGAGAGTGGACCGAGAAGCCCAACTATTTCGACGTCACCGTGTGGGGCGTCCAGGGCGAGAACTGCGCCCAATACCTCTCGAAGGGACGGCCGATCGCGGTCGACGGGAGGCTCGAGTGGCGCGAGTGGCAGGACAATCAGGGGAACAAGCGCCAGTCGATAGATATCATTGCCGACTCTGTTCAGTTCCTCGGCTCCCGGGAGGGCGGCGAGAACGGCGGTCGGTTTACGCCGCAGAGCGACGTTCCGGCAGATACCGCGGACTTCGCTCAGGCGCCTGCGAGCGCCGGGGGATCGGACGACGACATTCCGTTCTGACCCCGAAGTAGAGAGTACGCAGGAGCAAACTGGTGGCCAAGCAGCGTGGAGGAACAGGCACCGCGACACGCGACCGTCGTCGCGGGCGCGGCAAGGGCGCGCCCGGAGGGCCGCGTCGCAAGTCCTGCCCGTTCTGCAAGGAGAAGGTCGACGTCGTCGACTACAAGGACCTCGCAGCGCTGCGCCGCGCGATCAGCGACAAGGGCAAGATCCGCTCGTCGCGCGTGACCGGCGCCTGCCGGCGCCACCAGTCCCAGCTCGCCACCGCGGTCAAGCGGGCGCGTGAGCTGGGATTGCTCCCGTACGTAGCGGACCGGTGATGGCGCCGAAGTCAGCGCCGGTCGCGTAAGGACGGAAGCACCATGGCTCAGGCAATCCTTCTCAAGGACGCGGACAACCTCGGCGAGCGCGGTGACGTCATCGACGTCTCGTCGGGTTATCTCCGCAACTACCTCGTCCCCCGCAAGATCGCGCAGCCGGCTACACCGGCCGCGATCGCGGAGTCGCATCGGCGCCGTGAGGCCGCCGAGCGCGCGGTGGTCGAGGCGGCCGCGAAGGCCGAGGAAACGGCCGCGCTCCTGCGCAAGACCGTGCTCACGATCTCCCACCAGGCAGGTGACGACGGCCGGCTGTTCGGCTCCGTCACCTCGCAGGAGATCGTCGACGCGATCCGCCAGGCCCGCGGGGTCCGCCTGGACAAGCGCCGCGTGGCGCTCGAGGAGCCCATCAAGACAACGGGCACCCACATGGTCACCGTCGAGGTCGCGGACGGCGTGACGACGGAGATCAAGACCATCGTCACCCCCCAGGCATAGCGTCTCAGTGACGCTGCGGGGCATCGCCTGCCGGCGTCATCGGGGTTCGGCGTGCTGAGCACGCCTTCACCCCTGCTTCCTTGGCAGGCGGGCCCCTCGCGCCCTGAGACGCTATGCGGCGGTCGATGGCAGTCTCGGTTCCGCCTGAGGCCGCCTCAAACGGCGTCCCTCCTCACAACGAGGAGGCCGAGGCCTCCGTCCTCGGAGCGATCCTGCTCACCGAGCAGGCGCTCGACGGCGTGCTGCTCGAGGTCGGGCTGCGTGCGGTCGACTTCTACAGGCCGCGCCACCAGCTGATCTTCGCGGCGATGATCCGCCTCAAGGAGAAGGCGGAGCCGGAGGCCGTGGACGCGCTCACGGTCTCGGAGGAGCTGCGCCGCAGCGGCGACCTCGAGAAGGCGGGCGGGGAGCCGTACGTCAACTCACTGCCGACCGTCGTGCCCGCGCTGGGCGCGGTGCTCGACTACGCGCGGATCGTCAAGGAGCACGCGCTGCTGCGCAGCATCCTGTCGACCACGCGGCAGATCCAGGACGACGTGATCGCCCACCGCGGCGATGCCCGCGAGCTGATCGAGCGGGCCGAGTCGATCCTCTTCAAGATCGGACACGACGGCGGGATGTCCGAGATGAAGACGATCGAGGCCGTCCTGCACGACGAGATCGACAAGCTCGAGGAGCTCTCGCGCAGCGACGTCGGCCTCACCGGAACCCCGAGCGGCTTCCAGGACATCGACGACCTCACCGGCGGCTTCCAGCCCGGCAACCTGATCGTGCTGGCGGCGAGACCGTCGATGGGGAAGTCGACCCTCGCCACCAACATCGCTGAGAACGCCGCCATCGAGCACGGCCGCTCGGTCGCCCTGTTCTCGCTCGAGATGTCCGAGACCGAGCTCGCCCACCGCTTCATCGCCTCGCAGGCCAAGGTCTCGAGCGACGAGCTGCGCAAGGGCCGCGTCAAGGCGGACCGCTGGCCGAAGGTCCTGCGCGCCGTCGAGAAGCTCGCCCGCGCGCCGATCTACATCGACGACTCGAGCGACATCAGCGTCCTCGAGATGCGCGCCAAGGCGCGCCGCCTGCACGCCCGCAGCGAGAACGGGCTCGGGCTCCTGATCGTCGACTACCTGCAGCTGATCCGGCCCGACGGCCGCGCCGACAGCCGCGTCGAGCAGGTCGGCCAGATCAGCCGCGGGCTCAAGATCCTCGCGCGTGAGCTCGAGATCCCGGTGATCGCGGTGTCGCAGTTGTCGCGCGCGGTCGAGTCGCGCAACCCGCCGATCCCGATGCTGTCGGATCTGCGCGAGTCGGGGCAGGTCGAGCAGGACTCGGACGTCGTCATGTTCGTCTTCCGCGACGAGTACTACAACCGCGAGTCCGAGCGCCTCGGCGAGGCGGACGTGATCTTCGCCAAGCACCGCAACGGGCCGATCGGCGAGGTCACACTGACCTTCCAGCCGCGCTATCCGCGCTTCAGCAGCATGTACCGCGAGCGCGGCGTCGAGGTGCCGACGTCGCCGGGCGGTGACGAATAGTGCTGCGGCCGGTCGACACGAAGCCGCGCGTCTGCCCGTTCGGGGAATGCGACGGGTCGACCTGGATCATCGACGAGGCGACGAACGAGGCGCGCCCGTGCCGCTGCCGCGAGCAGCAGCAGCGCCGCGCCGCAAGCGGCGGCATCGGCAGCGGGATCGGGCGCCGCTTTCGCGAGGTGTCGTTCGAGCGCGAGCCGATCGTCTCGCTCGACCCGGTCGTGCTGCGGCGCGTGCGCGCCTTCGTCCGCTCGATCGGCGACCACCTCGAGGCCGGGCAGGGCCTCTGGTTCGACGGGCCGGTCGGCACCGGCAAGACCTCACTCGCCGTGCTGGTCGCGAAGGCTGCCCGCGACGCCGGTCGCTCGTTCGCCGTCTATCCAGTGCCGCTGCTGCTCGCCGAGATCAAGCGCACGTTCGATCGCGACTCGAGCGACAACTACCTGGCCTTCTTCCGCCGCCTCTGCCTGGTCGACCTGCTCGTGCTCGACGACCTGGGCGCCGAGAAGCAGACCGAGTGGGTGCTCGAGCAGCTGTACTCGATCGTGAACGAGCGCTGGCAGGACCGGCGCGCGATCGTCGTCACGACGAACCTGCCCGACCCGGACCCCGAGTCGGCGAGCCGGCTGCTCGCGCGCGGCGCCCGTGACCTGCGCGACGCGGTCAGCGGCGGCCGCGTGGACGGACGCGACCTAGACGAGCTGCGGGTGCTGATCGAGCGGCTCGAGCGCGTCGTGGGCGAGGTGTCCGCGCGCGAGGTTGCCGGGGAGCTCGATCCGATCGCGCGGCTGCGCAAGCAGATCGGTTCGCGGACCGTGTCACGGCTGATGGAGATCTGCGACGACCCGATCCCGATCCAGGGCCCTGACCTGCGGATGGCCGCCCAGGGCGCCTGATCACCGGGCCCCGGCTCCCATCTAGACTCGACCGCGCATGCCGGGCCTGGTGATAGTCGGCGCCCAGTGGGGCGACGAGGGGAAGGGCAAGGTCGTCGACCTGCTCGCCGAGCAGGCCGACCTCGTGATCCGCTTTCAGGGCGGGAACAACGCGGGCCACACGATCGTCCGCGACGGCGAGACCTTCAAGTTCCACCTGATCCCGTCGGGGATCCTCTACCCCGGCAAGCTCTGCGCGATCGGCAACGGCGTCGTCGTGGACCCCAAGGTGCTCACCGCCGAGATCGACGACCTGCGCAGGCAGCGGATCGACATCAGCGGGCTGCGCATCTCCGCCAACGCGCACCTGATCATGCCGTACCACAAGCTGCTCGATCAGGAGGGAGAGGCGAAGCTCGGCAAGCTCCAGATCGGCACGACCCGGCGCGGCATCGGCCCCTGCTACGCGGACAAGGCGTCGCGCCTCGGCATCCGCGTCCAGGACCTGCTCGACGAGAAGATCCTGCGCAAGAAGATCTACGCGGCGATGGAGCCCAAGCGGCTGATGCTGCGGCCCTACGCCAAGGAGCCCGCGCTCGACCTGCACACGATGACCGAGGAGTACCGCATCCTCGGTCACCGGCTCGAGCCGCACATCGCCGACACCGCGCCGATCGCCTGGCGCGTGATCGACGAGGGCGGCCTGGTCGTCTTCGAGGGCGCCCAGGGCACGCTGCTCGACATCGACCACGGCACCTATCCGTTCGTGACCTCGTCCAACGTGGTCGCCGGCTCGGCCTGCGCCGGCGCAGGCGTGGGGCCGAGCTCGATCGACGAGGTGTGGGGAATCGCCAAGGCGTACACGACGCGCGTGGGCGCCGGGCCCTTCCCGACCGAGCTCGACGATGCGCTCGGCGAGGCGATCCGCGAGGCGGGCCATGAGTTCGGGACGACCACCGGCCGCGCGCGGCGCACCGGCTGGCTCGATCTCGTCGCGCTCCGCTACGCCACTCGGATCAATGGCCTGACCGGGCTGATCGTGACGAAGCTCGACGTGCTCACCGGCATCGACCAGCTCAACGTGGCGGTCCGCTACCGCGGCCCCGAGGGCGCCACCTTCGACGAGTTCCCCTATCACCAGTCGATCCTGCACAAGGCGGAGGGCGAGTACATCCCGCTGCCGGGCTGGGACGAGGACATCAGCGGCGCGCGCTCGCTCGAGGAGCTGCCGCAGAACGCGCGCGCGTACCTCGACTACATCTCCGACTTCCTCGGCATCCCGGTCGTGATGGTGGGCGTCGGCCCGGGCCGCGACGAGATGATCTGGACCGGCGCGGCCGAGCGGCTGCGCCCCGCCGCCGCTTAGCTCAGGTCCGCACCACGTGTGACTTCACGATCATGTCGTGGAGGCAGCGGTTCTGATCGTCCCAGAGCGGCCACAGGTAGTTGACGATCGTCGGGATCGAGAAGAAGAAGCTGCCGATGAAGCCGAACAGGAAGTACTTGACGACGACCTCGCGCAGGAAGGCGTAGCCGAAGGTGACCTCCTCGCCGGTGTCGTGCACCACGCGGATTTCGAGCGCCTGCTTGCCCCAGGTCTGGCCGTTGTGGGCGCCCGGGCGCTTCATCAGCACGGGCGCGTAGAAGATCACCGCCACGACATAGGCGAGCGTGGTGACGATGCCGGTCACGACCGCGCCCACGTCGCTGCCGGCCGCGACGACGACCACCAGGATCACGATCAGGATCACCGGCACCGTGAGGATCAGGCTGTCGATGACCTGCGCGCCCACGCGCCGCCACCAGCCGGACAGCTCGGCGCCCGCGAAGACGTGGGGCGCCTGGCCGATCGGCTGCTCCCAGCCGCCCGGCGGCACGGGCCCGCCGTAGGCCGGGGCCTCAGGGGCGGGCGGCGCCTTCGGCAGCCCGCCGGGACCCTCGGGACCCGGTGGCGGCGGGCGCCTGCGGCCCGGGCGCCTGCGGTCCCGGCGGCGGTCCGGGAGGGGGTGGCGCCGGCGACTGCGGGCCCGGATCGGGGCCGGGCGACTCCGGGTCGCGAGGGCGGTCAGGCGTGGGGGGTCCGCTTTCCATGCGCCGAATCAAATCACTGGTCGCGGCTGCTCGGCTCCAGCACGAGCTGCTCGCCGCGGCGCAGGAAGCGCACGCTGAGAGCGAGCGCCCCGAGCATCGCCATCACCGCGAGCGTGACCTGGACGCTCAGCAGGCCCTCCTCGCTCCAGTAGACGTCCTCGAGCTCGAGCAGGAGAGCGGACTCGTCGAGCGTCAGGCCGAGCCCGACCCCGAACGGCACCGCGAGGATCGGCTCGAGGCGCTCGTCCCGCGACACGATGCCAACCGCCCCGGCCGCGAACGCGAGCACGATCCCGGGCACGAAGTGGTGGATGTGGCGGCGACCCACCCGAACGTTCCTGAACGGCCCCACGCGCGGGCGCGCGCGCAGCAGGTAGGTGATCGTGCGGACCGTCAGGAAGGTCGCGGCGAACGAGGCGAGCAGGTTGAAGGTCGAGTTCTCACGAGTCGAGCCGCCGCGGTAGCCGACCCGCGCCACCTCAGCCGTCTCCGCCACCGCCTCCTCGGCGGCCAGCAGCAGGTCGTCCGTCTCGAGCGGAAGCGGCGCGCGTCCGCGCCGCCACACGCGGCCGACCTCCACGACGACCACCGCCGCGAACGTGACCGTGGCGAAGGTGCCGAGGGCGAGCGTGCCGCGCCCCGGCGCGAGCGGCCGCCGGCGACGCAACCTCATGCGGTCAGGTGCTCCTCCGCCGGCACGTCCCGGACCACCCGCGCGGGAACCCCGATCACCACCGCTCCGGGCGCGACGTCGCGCGTGACAACAGCGCCCGCGCCCACGAACGCCTCCGCGCCCACCTCGATGCCAGGCAACAGCACCGCCCGCGCCCCGACCCGGCAGCCGCGCCTGAGCGTCGCCCCGCGCAGCTCCATGCCCTCCGGCCGGCGGCCGGCGGTCGGATCGTTCGTGAGCATCACGCCCGGCGCGATGAACACGTCGTCCTCCACGACCGACCAGGCGGTCACGTAGGCGCCGGTCTGCATGCGGACGCGTGCGCCGACCCGGACGTCGTTCTCGACCGAGGCGGCGCGGCCGACGACGGTCTCGGCGCCGATCGTGGTGCGCTCGCGGACGTGCGCCTGGTCGGCCACGACCGCGCGCTCGCCGATCTCCGCACCCGCCAGCACGACGGCGCCGGCGCCCACGGTCGCCCCGGCTCCGAGCACGGCAGGCGGCAGGTCGGCCCCGCTCGCAGAGCTCGTGTGCGGCCCGAGCGCCGCCGGCTTGCCGATCACGCAGCCGTCCTGGAGCACCACACCCTCGCCGACGACGGTGCCGGCGTGCACGATCACGTGCCCACCCAACCGGGCGCTGTCGGGCAGGACCACGCCTTCGCCGAGCAGCAGTCCCGGGGCACGCTCGGAGCGCGACAGCGCGCTCACAGCCGGACCAGGTTCGCCGCCTCGATGCCGCGCGTGACGCCGCGGAAGTCGACGACGAGCGGCGACTCGCGCACGACCCGCTCGAGGTCGAGGCCGGGGTGCGCGGTCACGATCACCGAGCAGTCGGGATCCTCGGGCCACTCCGAGACGAGCCCGTGGTCCGAGAGCTCGGGCACGAAGTCGTCGTGGTAGCTGAGCTCCGCGCCGCGATCGCGCAGGATCCGCATGATGCGCAGCGCCGGCGACTCGCGCAGATCGCCCACGCCCGGCTTGTAGGAGACGCCGAAGATCGCGATGCGCGACCCCCGCACCGCCTTCGAGTGGTCGTTGAGCGCCCGCGAGATGCGCTCGACGCAGAAGTACGGCATCGCCTGGTTGACCTCGCCGGCGAGCTCGACGAACTCGGTCTGCATGTCGAACTCGCGCGCCCGCCAGGACAGATAGAAGGGGTCGACCGGCAGGCAATGACCGCCCATGCCGGGACCCGGCTTGAAGGACATGAACCCGTAGGGCTTGGTGGCGGCCGCGTCGACGACCTCCCAGACGTCGATGCCCATGCGGTCGCAGAGCACGGCGAGCTCGTTGACGAGCGCGATGTTCACCGAGCGGAAGATGTTCTCGAGCAGCTTGGTCAGCTCCGCGGCCTCCGGCGTCGACACCTCGACGACCTCGTCGCAGACGAGCCGGTACAGCTCGACCGCACGCTCCTGGCACTCCGGCGTCAGGCCGCCGACGACCTTGGGTGTGTTGCGCAGCGCGTAGTCGGTGCGGCCGGGGTCGATCCGCTCCGGGGAGTAGGCGGCGTAGAAGTCGCGCCCGGCGGCGAGGCCCGACTCCTCCAGCAGCGGTACGAAGCGCTCGCGCAATGTGCCGGGGTACGTGGTCGACTCGAGCACCACGAGCTGGCCCGCCTGCAGCACCTCGGCCAGCGCGCTGCCGCAGGCCACGAGCGGCTGCAGGTCGGGCTCGCGGTTGCGCGTGAGCGGGGTCGGAACGGCGACGATGACTGCCTCCGTCTGAGCGAGGTCGGCATAGCGCGTCGTCGGGCGCAGGCGCCCCGCGATGCCGGCCAGCACCTCGTCGGACACGTCCTCCACGTGCGAGCGGCCCGCGCTGAGCGCCTCGATCACGCGCGTGTCGCTATCGACCCCCACCACGTCGTGTCCGGCCTCGCAGAAGCCCACGGTGAGTGGGAGGCCGACGTAGCCGAGCCCGACAACCCCGATCCTCATAGGCGCGCAGTGTAGGCAGCGAGGACCTCGGCAACCCGCTCTGCGGCGTGGCCACCGCCGTAGAGCTCGGGTCGCTCGGCGGGCGGCCGCCGCCCAAGGGCGGCGAGCGCAGCGTCGGGGTCGAGGTCGACGAGCGTGTTCCAGCCCGACTCGACCGTCTCGACCCACTCGGTGCGATCGCGCAGGGTCACGCACGGAACACCGAGCAGATACGCCTCCTTCTGCACCCCGCCGGAGTCGGTCAGCACGGCGCGAGCGTGCCGGGCGAGCTCGAGGAAGTCGAGGTAGCCAAGCGGCGGGACCAGCGTGACACCGTCCAGGCGCTCCGTCAGCCCCGCGGCGTCGAGCCGTGCGCGTGTGCGCGGGTGGACCGGGAACACGACCGGTCGCGGCAGCCGCTCCAGCACGCGCACGAGCGCCTCCAGGCGCTCGCGGTCGTCGACGTTGCCGGCCCGGTGCGCGGTCACGACGAGATACGCACGCGGCTCGAGGGCGAGCTCGGCGAGGATGCGCGAGCGCTCGGCCGCCACGTCCTGGAACGCGAGCGACACATCCGCCATCACGTCGCCGACCAGGTGCGCCTCGCCGGCGGCGCCCTCGCGCTCCAGATTCGCCATGGCGGTCGGCGTCGAGCAGAGCAGCAGGTCGCTCGCGTGGTCCGTGAGCACCCGGTTGAGCTCCTCGGGCATGGTGCGGTCGAACGAGCGCATGCCCGCCTCGACATGGCCGACCGGGATGCCCGCCTGCGCGGCTGCGAGCGCCCCTGCGAGCGTCGAGTTGGTGTCCCCGTAGACGAGCGCGAGCTGGGGCGCGATCTCCGCCAGCACCGGCTCGAGGCCGGCGAGGATGCGCGCCGTCTGAGCCGTGTTGGAGCCGGTCCCCGCGCCGAGCTCACGGGCGGGGCGCGGGACGTCGAGCTCCTCGAAGAACACCCGCGAGAGCTCGTCGTCGTAGTGCTGGCCGGTGTGGACGATGCGCTCGTCGAACGTCTCGCGCAGACGGCGCGAGACGGCGGCCGCCTTCACGAACTGCGGGCGGTTACCGATGATCGTGACGATTCGCACGTGGAATGGTTCGGCGATCGGTCCTATGATGTCCTGCGTGTTGGCCGCAAAGGTCGTGGGAGGCGCGGCGGGGGTGGTGAGCCTGGCGGCAGACGCCGTCAAGCACGTCGCCTGGTACCTGGCGCACCGGATCGACTCGCGTCCGCGCGAGCGTTCCTAGCCGCCGGCTACGCCCCGGCAGCGAGCTCGTCCTCGACGCGCGCCCGGAACGCCTCCTGTGCCTCGCGCGTGCGCGGGCCCTCCGCGAGCTCGATCTCCTCGACGGCCGCGATCGACTGCACCTCGCGCGTCGTCGAGGCAAGGAAGGCCTCGCTCGCCGAGCGCAGGTCGTCCATGGTGCAGGGCCGCTCCTCCACCACGACTAGGTCGAGCACTCGGGCGCGCGTGATCGAGGCGAGGATGTGCTCCGACAGCGGTGGCGTGAACAGCGTGCCCGACGAGTCCGCCCAGAAGAGCGACGACGTCGGCGCCTCCAGCACGCGCCCGTGCGGGGTCACGAGCAGGGCCTCGTCGAAGCCGCGCTCGCGCGCGAGCCGGCCGCACAGCATGTTGGCTCCGTACGAGAGCGACTTGACGCCGTCCAGCACGCGCGTGGGGGCATACTCGACCACCCCCAGCCGGATCCGCTCGGGGGTCGGGGGCAGCGGCTCGGTCAGCAGCAGCCGGCGCCCTCCGCGGGTGAGCACCACACGCAGGCAGCCGTCGAACTCGCCGCCGCCGCGCTCGGCGAGCAGCTCCGGGATCTCGACCTCGAGCTCCGCGCGGAAGTACTCCGGCAGGCGCAGGTTCCCCGCCGAGCGCTCGAGCCGGTCGAGGTGGTCGACGAGCGCGTAGGGCCGGCCGTCGTAGATGCGAATGACCTCGAAGGCACCGTCGCCACGCAGCAGACCCTCGTCGGTGGCCGGGATCGTCGCCTCGTCGGCGGGCGTGATGCGACCGTCGACGCAGGCCAGCTCGGCGGTCGTCGTGGAAGGCTGGGACATGGCGGTGATGATCGCAGAGGCGCGGCTGCGCCTCAGTTTGCAGAATCGTAAGGCGGGGTCGCCATAGTGCGTCACGATGGCGCTGCTCGTGATCTTCGCGGTGCTTGCGGGAGCCGGCACGGCGCTCACACCGTGCATCCTGCCGGTGCTGCCTGCGCTCCTGTCCGCAAGCGCCGCGGGCGGGCGCCGCCGGCCGCTCGGCGTGATCGTCGGGCTCGTAGCGACGCACACGCTGACGATCGTGGCGCTCGCCTCGGTGATCGACGGGGTCGGCCTGGCGGACGACTTCACGCGCACGCTGGCGGTGATCGTCCTCGCGCTGTTCGGCATCGCGTTGCTGTGGCCGCGGCTCGGGCTGCTCGTCGAGCGGGCGTTCGCGCCGTTGCAGCGGTTCGGCCCGCGCGACAAGGGCAACGGCTTCTGGACGGGCATCGTCGTGGGCGGCGCGCTCGGGTTCCTCTACGCGCCCTGCGCCGGCCCGATCCTCGCCGCGGTGATCTCGCTGTCGGCGACCCAGGGCGCATCGGGCGAGCTGGTGGTGGTCGCGCTCGCGTACGGCGCCGGCTCGGCGCTCGTCCTGCTGCTGATCGCCTTCGGCGGGCGCGCGCTCGTCGAGCGGATCCGGCGGGCCGGCCACGGACCGGCGGTCCAGCGGGCGCTCGGCGTGCTGCTGCTGGGAACCGCCGTGGCCATGGCGGCCGAGCTCGACGTGCGCTTTCAGACCGTGCTCGCCAACGAGCTGCCGACCGTCTTCTCGAACCCCACCAGCGCGCTCGAGCGCAGCGACGCCGTCTCCCACCGCCTGGCGGATCTGCGCGGCCCGTCGCGCTTCCACGAGGCTGCCGCGGGCGCTGCGCTGCCCGTGCTCGGCCGCGCCCCCGACTTCACCGGCAACGACTCCTGGCTCAACACCCGCGGCGACCGTCCGCTGTCGCTGCGCGAGCTCCGCGGCCGCGTCGTGCTCGTCGACTTCTGGACCTACACCTGCATCAACTGCCTGCGCACCTTCCCGGCGTTGCGCGCGTGGCAGGAGCGCTATTCCCGCGACGGCCTGGTCATCGTCGGCGTGCACACGCCGGAATTCGCGTTCGAGCGCCAGCGCGACAACGTGGCGCGTGCCGTCGAGGACAACGACCTGCGCTATCCGATCGCGCAGGACAACGAGTACGCGACCTGGAACGCGTGGGGAAACCAGTACTGGCCCGCCAAGTACCTGGTCGACGCGCGCGGGCGCGTCCGCTACGCCCACTTCGGCGAGGGCGCCTACGGCGAGACGGAGCGGGCAATCAGGACGCTGCTCGAGGAGGCGGGCGAGCGGCGCCTGCCCGCCGCCTCCGAGGTTCGGCCTGCGACCGCGGCACGGGGCGTCCAGACGCCCGAGACCTACCTCGGCACCCTGCGCGCTCGGGGCTTCGCCGGCAAGGCGCCGGAGAACGGCACGCGCCGCTACCCGGAGCCCGGCGACCTCTCACAGAGCCAATTCGCGCTCTCCGGCACGTGGGACGTGGACGGAGAGAGCGCGACCGCGGTGGAGGGCGCCGAGATCCACGCTCGTCCGGTCACACGCGAGGTCTACCTCGTGATGTCGTCGCGTGGCGGCGTGCCGCGGCGGGTGCACGTGCTGGTCGACGGCAAGCCGGTCCCGCCGCAAGCCGCCGGGCGGGACGTCAGCGCGGGTGCGGTCACGGTCGACCGCCAGCGCCTGTACCGGCTCGTGTCGCTGCCGGAGCTCGGCGAGCACGAGCTCGAGCTGCGCGTGCCGGCGGGCGTGAGCGCCTACGCGTTCACGTTCGGCTGATCCGTCAGAAGCGGCGCGCGAACTGCTGCGGCCGTTAGCTCCCCGAATGCGCGGGATACTTGGTGAAGCGATGCCGCAGAAGAACGGGGAGACACTCAAGCGCGAGCCGAAGGCCCACGGCGGCTCCCAATCGGGAGTAGCGACGTCGGACGACAGCGTGGAGATCGTGCGCAAGGCCTGGGAGGCGTGGGAGCGCGGAGACATGGAGGCCGTGTTCGACTTCTATGACCCTGCCATTGAGTGGGACATGTCCGAGTCAGAGATCCCAGACATGGGCGTCTTTCGAGGACACGAGGGGGTGCGCAACTTCTTCCGCGAGTGGATGGCACCCTTCCACGACTACTACGCGCATGCAGAGGACTTCACGCTCGGCAGCGAGGGCGTGGTCGCACGACTGAGGCAGGGCGGGCGCGGGAAGGAAAGCGGCGCTGACGTGGAGATGCCTCCCTTGTGGCAGCTCTACAGACTCCGGGCCGGCCGCGTCGTGCGTGTCGAGATCTACCGCGACGAGCAGCGCGCCCTGGAGGCCGCGGGGGTGCGGGAGTAGGCGAAACTCGGGGGTGAGGTGGCGGTCGATGGTGCCGTGATGCTGGCCCATGCAGTGCTCTCGCGGCTCGTCCATCTCGTGAGCCTGCGACTCGTCGGGAAGGCTCTCGCATCCTCACGGAAGCGGCGCACCTCCGACAGACGAAGAGCGCTCCAACGTCGGGAACGCTGACGATCGACTCCAGGTGCTCCACGATCTGCGGCACGGTGACCTGCTCGATCGGCGTCGGGTCGGCGTTGAGCGCCTCGACCTCGACCTCGACCTCGAAGCCGGGATACGCCGGCGCGAGCACGCGGTGGCCGCGCCCCTCGAACCTGGCGATCCAGTGCTCCCAAGAGCGCGGGGTCACCAAGAACCCGTGGGTCAAGACGATGGTCTCGGCGGCAGTCGGTTCGGGGTCACGGCGTGGTCCCTTCTCGTGGGGGTTGCAATCCGACTCCCGCGCCGAGGTGCGTTACATGGCTGGTCGAGCCCGCCGGCGCGCACGGGTCACGCCGCGTCACAATCCAGCACGCGCTGGCGGTCGCTGCCTACCAGGCAGCCCAAAGCCCTAGGAGGCCTGTACTCATGGACATCACCATCATCGGCACCGGCAACATGGGCCGCGGCATCGCGACCCGCGCTCTTGCCGGAGGCCATTCCGTCACGCTGCTCGGGACCGGGAGCGACAAGGCACAGGCGCTCGCGGACGAGCTGTCCGGCGAGGTGAGCGCCGGTGAGGTCGGCGACCCGCTCACCAGCGACGTGGTCGTGCTCGCCATCTGGTACGCCGCCGTCGACGATGTCCTCGGCCGCTACGGCGACCAGCTCGACGGCAAGGTCGTCGTCGACATCACGAACCCGATTGACGTCGACGCGTTCGAGCCGCTCGACCTGGAGGCCGGGTCGGCGGCACAGGAGATCGCCGCCAAGGCACCTGGCGCGAAGGTCGTCAAGGCCTTCAACACCACCTTCGCCGGGACGCTCGGCGAGGGCCAAGTGGCCGGACAGCCGCTCGACGTCCTCATTGCGTCGGACGCCGAGGATGCGAAGGAGACCGTCAGCCGGATCGTCACCGATGGCGGCTTGCGACCCATCGACGCCGGGCCACTCCAGCGCGCCCGCGAGATCGAGGCGCTCGGCTACCTGCACATGGCCATCCAGCAGCCGCTCGGCACCGACTTCTCTACCACGGTCAAGTTTCTCTCCTAGCGGCAGAGAGCAGGAGGCCGCAGTCTGACCGGCCGAGCGGCCTACGCCGACGACAGCGAGTACGGAGCGGGCGCTCGTCGCGCGCTCGCTTGTGCTTTCGCCTGCTTGCGACGCTCTTGACCGGCTGCCAGCTCGCGCTCGCACAGGACGAATGCGAGTAGGCGCGGGAACATCGCGCGTCGCCGGTGGGACGGCGGCGCCCTATCGCGGGAAGCAGCAGCGCCGCCGAGGTCGCCCGCGCCTCGGTGCACGGAAGGCAGCCGCGCTGAGGGCGCACTCCGTACGGACCGAGCGGGCTGTATGGTCGCTGTCTCGGGTGGTCACGTAGTGTCGGGCCAGGGCACGGCCGCTGCTGGCTGGCCGGCGAAGGTCCGTGTTCGACGATCTGTCCGACCTCAGCGATTCGCCCGCGAGCTATCTCGCCGTGCTCGCGCTGGTGACGCTCGATGCCGTGTTCCCGGTCGCGCCGAGCGAAACCGCGCTCGTCACCGGCGGGATTCTGATCGAGCGCGGCGACCTGATCGCGCCGCTGTTCGTCCTCGCGGGCGCATGCGGGGCTGTGCTCGGCGATTCGATCCTGTTCGGCCTCGGCAGCCGCGCCGGACCGGGCCTGCGAGCGAAGATGTTCTCGAGCGCGAGGGCGCAAGAGCGTCTGCGCGTCGCCGAGCGGCTCGTCCACGAGCGCACCTGGCTGCTGATCGTCTCCGATTTCCTGCCGGGCGGGCGCACGGCCGCGATGTTCGCCGCGGGCGCGCTCGGCCTGCCGGCGCGCCGCTTCTACGGCTTCATCGTCCCGGGCGCGCTTCTGTGGGCGGTGGTCTACACGCTGCTCGGGATCGCGGGCGGGTCCTTGTTCGAGAAAGGCTGGGGCGCGTTCGCTGTGTCAATCGGCGTGGCCGTCGCCATCGGGGTCGTCGCCGAGGTGATCTACCGGGTCCGACGCCGGTCGCTGCGCCGCCCGTAGCCAATCGCCATCGCCCGGTTGCCGGTGCCGGCCCCAGCGCGCGATAGAAGGATCGTCATGCCTCGAGTAGCGGCGCTGATGCTGCCGGGACCGCCGCTCCTCGCGCACGCAGCAGCGCCAAGTTGAGTGGCTACGTGCTCCTCCGGCCCATCGAAGTCAGCACTCCCCGCGAGCCAGAGGTCGGGCCCACCGGGAACCGGGCGTTCGTGCTCCACGATCCGGACGGTTACAACCTCGCTTCCTCGAGAAGAAGTGGGCGGGGCGCCGAGCGGGCCGGCCCCGTCAGCCGACCGGCTCGAGCATGGCCGCGACGACGTCGCGACTACGCCGGGCCGGTCCGCTGGCGCCGAGCGCCTGGGCCGACGCGTATGAACCCTCGAAGATCAGGGTCAAGGCGTCGGCGAGCTGATCGGGGTCGGCGACCGGCGGGGTCAGCTCCCGGACGAGCTCACCGAATCGCTTGTTGACCCACGCCTTCAGGGCGACCGCGTGCCGATGCGCCGGATCGCTCTCATCGGGGATCTCCGCGAGCGCCATCAGGAACGGACACCCGCGGCAGTTCTCCGGCTGCAGCTGCTCGTCGAGGGCTCCGAAAAGGCGCAACAGGCGCTCGCGCGCCGGGCGATCCGGGCTTCCGAGGGATTGGTCGAACCATCCCCTGTAGAGGGCTCCCGCCCGTTCCACGTAGGCGGCGACGAGGCCGTCCTTTGACCCGAAGAGGCGGTAAAGCGTGGTCGGCGCGACCTCGGCCGCGCTCGCGACCGCGTCGACTCCGGTGGCGTGGATGCCGTGCCAGTAGAAGAGCTCGTGGGTCACGTCGAGCACGCGCTCCCGGGTCTGCGCCGAGGATCGGCGCTCGTTCGTGGATGGCATCTCCGAGCGCAGTATGGCAGCGCTCAGGGATGTTAGGTATCGTTCCCTAACAAATGAGATTCCTCGTTACCGGCGCGACCGGCCATGTCGGACCCGAGCTGATCTCGATTCTGCTCGAGCGCGGCCATGCGCTGCGTGCGGTCGTCCGGGACCGTGCGGCACCGCTCGATCGGAACGTCGAGGCCTTCGTCGGCGATCTCAACGCGTGCGGAGAGCCTTCGCCCCGCGCTCGCCGGCGTCGACGGGGTCTTCCTCCTGAGCGGGTACGACGACGCGGGCCTGGTTCGTGAGCTGCGGTCCGCCGGGGTGTCGCGGGTGGCGCTGTTGTCGAGCAGCGCGGCTCCGAGCGGCGACCTGTCGAACGCGGTCGCGGCGTATCACGTTCGGTCGGAACGGGCCCTGGAGCAGTCTGGAATCCCGGCAACCCTCCTGCGGCCGAACAGCTTCATGTCGAACGCGCTTCGGTGGCTCCCGCAGATCGAGTCGGGCGCGCCGATCAGAGAGGCGTTCTCCGACGTCCCCATCGCCACCAACGATCCCCGTGACATCGCCGCGGTCGGTGCGGTGGGCTTGCTCGCCGACGAGCCGGAGACCCGTGCGTATCGGATCACCGGGCCCGAGGCGCTGCGGGCGGCCCAACGGGTCGCGATCCTGAGCGAGGTTCTCGGGCGCGAGCTCCCCTTCGAACCGCTCTCGAACGAGGAGGCGCGGCAGCAGATGAGCGCGAGCATGCCGGACGCGTACGTGGACGCGTTCTTCGACTTCTTCGTCGAGGGATCGCTCGACGAGACGACGGTCCTGCCGACCGTCGAGGCGGTCACGGGACGACCACCCCGGACCTTCCGCGAGTGGGCTCAGGAGCACGCCGGCGAGTTCGGCTAGGCGATGGAGGGCGGAGAATCAAGCGTCAACGAGCCCTCATCCGCGGAGCTCGATCGCGGCGCCCTCGTCACGCTTTTGACGACGGAGCACTTCACTCTCCAGGGCTCGAGGGCCTCGACGATAAGCGAGAGCTCGTCGCGCGCCGCGCTCTACGTCGGGGCGCTTTCGAGCTCACTGATCGCACTGGGGTTCCTCGGCCAGGCGTCCGAGTTCGACACGGCGTTCGACATCTTCGCTCTCGTGGTGCTGCCCACCGTTTATCTGCTCGGCCTGTTCACCCACGTCCGGGTAGTGCAGAGCTCGATCGAGGACATCTTCTATGGCCGTGCGATCAACCGGATCCGCGGCGTCTATCGGCAGCTGGCGGGAAGCGAGGCTCGGTACTTCCTGCTCGGCGGCCACGACGACGTCTATGGCGTGCTGGCGAATATGGGCATCGGCAAGCCCTCGCGGTGGCAGCTCTATCTCACGCTCGGCACGATGGTCGCCGTCGTCAACTCCGTCGTCGGCGGAACGACCGTGGCGCTTGCCGCCGGCGTGCTCGGCGCGTCGCTGGCCGTGTCGGTCCTGACAGGCGGAGTGGCCCTCGTCGCATCGCTGGCGTTCCACAGCTTGATTCAGCGACGAACACATGTCTCGTCGCGCGAGGCGGCGGAGCCAATGTTCCCGTCGGACGGCTCTTAGAACCGGGTTCTGAGAGGAGCCGGGGGGTGAAACTTCCCCCGTTAGGACTGCGCGTACTCGTCGTGGCGGCGAATCCAGGTCTGCCAGTCGTCGTCGCTCTCGTCGCGTCCCTTCGGCGCACGGTCGAGGATTGGGTAGTAGCCCATGATGAACTCGAGCCCACGCCAGGTGGTCGTATAGGTCTGGTAGACGGCGCCGTCCTCGAGCGCAAAGGCGCTCACCACTGGCGATTCGCAGATGTAGCTCAGGACGTCGGTCCCACACGCGGCCGCGTTCTGATGCGCGATCGGAGGCAATCCCTCGAGCGCTTCCGCCGGGTCGACCTCTCGCCCGCCGATACGCGGCATCTGCTGGCGCATCTGCTCCTCGGTCGAAGAAGCCCCAAGGTCGAAGTTGAAGTCGCTGTTGGCCGACGAGGCCCAGGGAACGCTCCAACCCATCCGCCGCTTGTAGGCCTGAAGCTTCGCCAGCGGCGCGCGCGACACGAGCATCAGGGTCAGGTCGCGGGCGTGAAGGTGCGGCACGAGACCGTCGAAGCCGTCGACCATTGACGAGTTCACCGGATCCCCCGCCTCATAGCTCGGCCCGAACATGAAGTGGTAGACCAGCAGCTGGGAGCGACCGTCAAAGAGCTCAGGCAGGGTCCGCTCACCCTCGTCCGTGTCCAGGCGGTAGTCCTTCTCGACCGCCAGCCAGGGAAGCTCACGTCGCTTGCGCGCGAGCTCGTCGCCGCGACGGGTGTGCTCCTTCTCCTCGGCGAGCAGCTCATCGCGGACGGCCCGCCATTCATCGGGCGACACGGTCAGGTGCGTCTTCGTCGCGAGATGATCAGCCATTTGGCTTTCCCTCCTTTTCTGTGGTTTCGTTCTAACTGACGTTATCCAGAATGACGGTTAGGCACCGTAGCACATCTTCTAACCTCCGTAAAGGCTTACGACGGTGCGATGGCTAAGCTTGGAGCGTGGAATACAGTCGCCCGTTCTCCGGTGAGCCGCTCGCTCTCGACCTGGTCAACACGGCCTGGCCCGACGGTGAGGGCTGGCGCGACGTGCTCGCGAACCGCTCCGGCCACCATGAGTGGCTGCGCGAGAACGACGTCCCCGGCCCGAGCACCGCGGCAGCGCGGCGGGCGCTCCTCCAGACACGCGACACGATCAGGGCCGCCCTCGAGCGGCCCGGGCCCGCCACCCTCGCCGCGCTCGACGGCATTCTCGAACGCGGCCGCCTCCGCATCTGGGCCACGAAGCCCAGTGCAAGGGAGGAGCTCGAGATCGAGCGCGAGTGGCGGGTGCCGTGGCTTGCCGTTCGCAGCCTCCTCCAGTTGCTAGACGAGCACCCCACGCGCGTGCGCAACTGCGCCAACCCCGACTGCCCGTTCTGGTTCCTCGACACCACGCGGTCCAGAACGCGCCGCTGGTGCTCCATGACCGTCTGCGGGAACCGCCTCAAGGCCCGACGCCACTACGAGCGCCAGCAGCACGGCTGACGCCCGGGTCGCGAGAGTGCGTCCGGTCGTGGGCCGCTCAGCTGATACCGGCGGAGCGCACGCGCGAGGCGTGCACGCTACCGAGGCCCTTGAGTCGTTTGTATCCGCATGACTCGATCGCCAGCGCCGAGGTGTCGGCGATCGCCTCGGCGAAGCGGTCATCGGCAAGGACGGTGTCGGGAGCGGCGACATCAACAAGCCGACTCGCCAGGTTGACCGCGCGGCCGAAGTAGTCGCCCCCGCGCGCGAGCACCGGCCCCAGCGACAGGCCGGCGCGGGCGGAAGGGAGCTCGCCTGCGGCGCAGGCATCCACGAGCTCGAGCGCGCCGTGAGCAGCCCCTTCGGGCGTGGGGAAGACCAGCATCGCCTCGTCACCGATGAGCTTCACGACCCTGCCGCCAGCCTCGGTGATGATGTCGGAGGCGAGCCCCTCGAAACGGCCGAGCAGCCGCCCAAGCTCGTCCGTCGGCATGGAACCGCTCGTGCGGGTGAAGTCGACGAGGTCCACGAAGCCGACGGCCAGCGTCGGCTGCCCGCCTGCCTCCAGGGTTGCGCGGCGCCGTAGTTCCTCCTCGAGCCGGCGACGGAACGCGTACAGGAGAACCCAACCGACGTCCGAGTGCTCCAGGCCCCGCTGCGACGCCTCGGCGAGGACCCGCTCGCGCAACCCGAGCGCACTCACCTCCGCCATCGACTCGATCTCGATCTCCGCGATCCGGGTCATGTGAGAGCTGACCATGCGCGCCTCGCGGACGATCGCGTCGAGCGCGGCGCGGCGGTGATCACCTCGCAGCGACTCGATGCCCTCGGCCGCGATTCGCAGCGCCCGTACGTCGTCGCTGGTATATGCCGGCTCGTCGGGAGGGACGTCGGGAAATCCGAGGGCCCGCCAGAGAGGATCCGCCACCTCGTGGCTGATCCCCGCCCGGGCGCACACCTCCGGCCAGGTCAGCTCCTTCGGCCCCAGGCGCACGAGCCGCTCCACTTCGTCGGCATCCAGGGGCGGCTCCTCGCGATCACGCATTCGGGATCGGGGCCGACTTTACGCCCCCCGATCCGGACGAAAGCAGTCATCTCCCAACAACACGCCGGCGCGCGCGGATTGGACAGCACCAACTGCACCGGCGCGGCCTCCTTTGGCGACTGCTCCGCCATGACGAAGCAGAAGCACGCGCGTGGTCGATCGGCGCGCTCAGAGGTCGTCCGTGCGTGTGAACCCGAACGTAGAAGGAGGCTGGGATGTAGAAGACCAGATCACCGGATGCGGTGCTGTGCAGGAGATGGAGGAGCCGGGCCTTACCGTGTGCCTATCAGGCGCAACTTCCGGCGCCTGCTCGTTGCGACTGGTGCGCGTTTCTCGTCGCTTGCTGCTCTCTAGGTGCGCTCCCTGATACCCGCCTGGCGGACGGCGGCCGCGCGCTTGTCCGCAAAGCTGGCGCCGTCCGACGCCCGCTCGGCGTCTCGGACGAGCTCGTAGCTGAGGATGGCGATGCCGTCACCGAGGGTCTGGGTGTCGACCAGGCGCATGGGTTTCTTGTCGCTGGTCTCGCCGAAGAGGCGCTCGCCGGCCCCGAGCACGACCGGGAAGATCTTCAGCCGCAGCTCGTCGACGAGGTCGTGCTCAATCAGCGTGCGTACGAGCTGGAAGCTGGCGGGGACATTGATTTCCCCGTGGAGCTCCTGCTTCAGCTTCGAGACCTCGTTGACCGCGCCGCCCTTCAGGACCGTCGAGTTGTTCCAGTCGGGATCTTCGAGGGTCGAGGACACGACGTACTTGGGCATGCCGTTCAACCTGTCCGCCAGCTCGCCAGTCCGGGAGGGCCACCGCGCGGCGAGCCACTCGTAGCTCCGCCGACCCAGCAGCAGGGCCTCGGTGCCCAGCGCCTCGTCGAGCGTGACCTTGGCCAGCTCTGGGAGGGCCGCGATCCGACCGACCCAGCCGCCGCGCGTGAAGCCCTCGTCACCGGCCGGGTCTTGGATGACCCCGTCCAGCGACACGTTGTCGCTGATGACGATCTTTCCCATTTCGGTTCTCCATTCGTTGGCGTTGTCAGTTCAGACACCGGTGGCGGCGATAACGGAACGGCCGGTCGGTCATCCGGCGCCCGGGCGGCAGGGGGTGTCGCGAACTCTTTGGCCGGTGTGCGTGCGGAAAAGAAAACCCCGCCGTAGCGGGGTTTCTTAGGTGGGCCGTGAAGGAATCGAACCTTCAACCTTGAGATTAAGAGTCTCCTGCTCTGCCAATTGAGCTAACGGCCCGGCGAACGGGCAATCTTAGAAGACGACCTGCCGGATGTCGCCGGGGGTCCGGGGGGCGCGAGCCCCTCCGATGCTGGAGCGGCCGGCCAGGTGCCAGCGGGGGGTCCGGGGGGCGCGAGCCCCCCGGCTGTCATCCCTCTGTCGCGCCGGACGCGACGGCGTCCAGTGCCTCCTCGCGGGACGAGTGGATCGGGAACACGCGATCGAGCCCGGTGATCTCGAAGATCTTCGTGATGTTGTCGTCCGTGCAGACGAGCGCCAGCGAACCGCCGGCCGGACGCAGGCGCTTGACGCCGCCCACGAGTACGCCGAGCGTCGTCGAGTCGATGAAGGTCGCCTTCGAGAGGTCGACCACGATCTGCTTCTTGCCCGACTCGATCAGCTCGACCATGCGCTCCTTGAATTCGGGCGCGGTATAGAGATCGACTTCGCCGCCAAGCTCGATTATGTGAGTGGCGTCGTCGACGGCCTCGTCTTCGATGTGGAAGTTCACGTCTCTCCCTATTAGTCCTCTTGTCGCGGGGAGCCAGCCCTACGTTGCGGGTGTAAGCCTACGTCAGCCGCCCTGTGGCTGCGCCTGCTGCTGTTGCCGAAGCGCCTCCGCCTGCTGCTTGACCTGCTTACGCTGGCTCTTCGGCGCAAGCTCCACCGCCTTCTGTGCGGCCAGGTCGGCTGTGCGTTCGTCCTTCGCGAGCGCAGCGTACGCAACGAGCTGGAGGTATGCGTTCGGATCGTTCTGCGCCTCGGCGATGATCGAGGCCGCGCGCGTGGCCTCCTTGGGCTGGTTGAGGGCTCCAGGCTCGTATACACGCAGCGCGTAGGTGGCGGTTGTCGCGTTCGGCTTCTCGCTCTCGGCCTCGAGGTAGCGCTGCCAGTAGTTCGCCGCCGCCTGGAGATCGTCGCGGGCGTCCTCGGGGAAGGTCGTGGCGCCCGACGGTTGCTGGCTCGTTGCGAGCTGGTAGTTGTCGCGTACGAGCGACTGGAGCACGGCAACGTTCGCCGGGTTCGCCTGCAGGCGCTGCTGCTGCCTGTCGATGCGCTCCTCCAGGGCGGCATTCGCGTCCCCGCCGCCACCGCCGTCCTCGAACGCGTTGAAGAGCCCGCCAGAGACGTCCCCGCCGATTCCGAACAGGACGAGTCCACCCCCCAGCAACACGGCGAGCATGAGGTAAACGGCCTGCACCAAGCGGCGCCGCCGTCCTCTTAGATCGAACAGCATGCGAAGGCGAAGGCTAGTGGGTTACGAGCCCTCGGCGGAAGCGATCTGATCCGCCACTTCGGGCGACGGCTTCCCCAGTGCGGCTGCGAGCCAGATGGAGAGTTCGTAGAGCAGGATCAGGGGGATCATCTCGAGGATCAGGGTGAGCGGGTCGAGCGTCGGCAGGAGCGCGGCGAGCACGGCGATCGCGACGATCGCGTACCTGCGCCCGGCCCTGAGCTTGTCGGGCGAGGTCAGCCCCAGCCGGCAGGCCGCGATCACCCCGACCGGGATCTGGAACCCGATCCCCATCGCGAGCATCAACAGCGTGATGAACGAGTAGTAGTCCCTGGCCCTGACCTGGGTGTTGAACTCGTCCGCGTTGAAGTTCAAAAGGAAATCCATCGCGGGCGTCAACACGATGAAGTAACAGAACACCACCCCCGCGATGAACAACACCGGCACCAACAACAACAAAGGGGTCGCGACCCGGCGTTCGGTCGGGCTGAAGGCCGGCAACACGAACGCGTACAGCTGATACAGGATCACCGGCAACGCCAACAGAAGGGCCGCGTAGGCCGAGTTCGTCAAGGTCGTGTAGAACGCCTCCGCCGGCCCCAACGTGATCGGCTCGATCCCGTCCGGCAACGGCGCGTTGACGATCTCCAACACCAGATGGTTCTGCCACGCCGTCAACGCCCACGCCGCCACAAACGCCACCACACACAACACCAGCCGCGTCCGCAACTCATCCAAATGCTCGACAACCGACAAACGATCATCGTGGGAAATCGGTCGTATGCGCCGCACGTCCTACGCGGCTCCTTCGGCTAGGGCTGCTTCTCGCGCGTCGTCGAGGTCGTGGCGGTCGTCGCCTCCGGCTCCGGCGAGTCCCCGACCGTCTTGACGGAGTCGAGCTGCTCGTGCTCCTTGTCCTTGCCGGTGACGGAGTCCTTGAACTCGCGCATGCCACGGCCAAGAGACCGGCCCAGATCGGGCAGGCGCTTCGGGCCGAAGATCACGAGCACGATGATGAGGACGATGATGATCTCGAGAGGGCCCGGAGTCGGCATATGCTCCGCATGGTAGCGGCGCCGGGGCGCCCGCTTGTTGGACTTGCGAGGATGCGCGCGTGAACGGCGCCGTCCTGTCAGACGCCACGATCCGCCGGCTCGTCGACGAGGGCCGCATTCGCATCGACCCCTGGGACCCCCAGATGGTGCAGCCGGCCAGCGTCGACCTGAAGCTCGGGCCGTCCTTCCGCGTCTTCCACAACCACCGCCTGCCCGCGATCGACCTGGCCGAGCCGCCCCAGGGTGTGACCGAGCACGTCCGGATCGAGGACGACCAGTCGTTCGTGATCCACCCCGGTGAGTTCGTGCTCGGCACGACCGTGGAGTCGGTCGCGATGCCGGACGATCTCGTCGCGCGCATCGAGGGCAAGAGCTCGCTCGGCCGGCTCGGACTGATCGTGCACGCCACCGCGGGCTTCGTGGACCCCGGCTTCAGCGGCAACCTGACGCTCGAGATCACCAACCTCACGCGCGTACCGATCGTGCTCTGGCCCGGCAAGCCGATCGCTCAGCTCTCCTTCATGACGCTCGACCAGCCGGCCGAGCGGCCCTACGGGCACCCCGACCTGGGCAGCCACTATCACGGCCAGGTCGACGCCACGGAGTCCCGCTACGAGGGCGGCCCGCGGCGCGGCTCCTGACGCTTGCGTGCTCTATGTCACGTCCAATTCGCCCCCCGCGGCGTAAGTAAGGACGTACACAGCGGTTGGAGGAACTGCAAGCCAAATATTTCCTTCAAGTTCGGCGATGGAGTGCCGATATCCGGGAGCAGAGGATGCGAGAGATGGAAAGCCACGGAGAACAGGCCCACTACACGAAGCGAGTCGTCCTCCCGAGCGGGAAGACCATCGAGGTCGTGTACTTCAAGGACGCGGATGAGCCGCGCGCGGAGCAGCCGGAGCCCCAGACGCCCGAGCACGCTCCCGCCGAGGCCCATCAGGACCTGCACGTCTGCATCGAGTGCGCCTCCGAGCTCGTATACCCGGTCCAGTGGGACGAGGCCGGTCCGGAGAACTGGAACGTCCTGCTCCACTGCCCGAACTGCGACATCTACCGCGAGGGTGTCTTCACCCAGGAGAACGTCGAGGACTTCGACGAGGAGCTCGACCGCGGCGGCGACGCCCTCGCCCGCGACTACAAGCGGCTGATGCGCGCCAACATGGCTGAGGAGATCGAGCGCTTCGTCGGAGCGCTCGAGGCCGACGCCATCGTGCCCGAAGACTTCTAGCGCAAGCGCCCGGCTCGGCCGATGGTCTCTCAGGCGTAGCGCTCGACGACCCCGTCGGCGACGAGGTCGAGCGCTCGGCGGCGCTCCGCGCTCACATCGAGCTCTGTCAGCTCCGCCTTCGCGGCGGCCACGTGGGTGAGCGCCATGCCGCGCGCCTCCTCGAGCGCGCCGGTGGCCGCAATTCGCTCGCAGACCGCCTCGGCTGTGGCCGCGTCACGCACCTCGGCGCGCAGATCGAGGGCGGCCAGCCCGGGATCCCCGCGCCGGCCCAGGATCAGCGGCAGCGTCACGGTGCCGTCGAGCAGGTCGGTGCCGCGCGGCTTCCCTGTTCGCTCGGCCGGCCCCGACACGTCGAGCACGTCGTCGAGGATCTGGAAGGCGAGCCCGACGCGCGCGCCGAAGCAGCCAAGCGCGCCGGCGAGGTCGGGGCGACCTCCGTACAGCGCCCCGAGCCGGCAGGACGCGTCGAACAGGCTGCCGGTCTTGAGCCGGCAGCGCTCGAGATAGCGCTCCTGCGTCACGTCCGGATCCCAGGCGTCCGCGCGCTGCATCAGCTCACCGCGCGCGAGCGCCGAGGACGCTGCGGAGAGCGCGCGCACCGCGTCCTCTCCACCCGGCTGGGCGAGCTCGGCGAAGGCGCGCGAGAAGAGCAGGTCTCCCGTGGCGGTTGCCGCCAGACGGCCGGCTGAGGCGAACACGGTGGGCCTGCCGCGGCGCAGCTCGGCGCGGTCGAGGACGTCGTCGTGCACGAGCGTCGCCATGTGCAGCAGCTCCACCGCGGTTGCGGCCGACACGAGCTGGTCCGGGTCGCCCGCTCCGCACAGGAAGACGAGTATCGGGCGCAGTCGCTTGCCGCCCGCGGAGAGGGTGCCGTCCGTGTGCGCGGCGAGCTCGGCGCCGTGCCCTGAGCCCACCTCGGCGAGGCGCGCCTCCGTCCGCTCGAGCAGCCGCGTCAGCTCCGGGCCGCCCGCCGCCAGCACCGCTCCGAGCTGAGCCTGTGCGGTGTTCACGGCGCGCGCGTGCCCGAGTGGATGGCGATGATCCCGCCCGCGGTCAGGATCCAGCGGACGTCGGTGAGGCCGGCGGCGGTCATGCTCGACGCGAGCGCGTCCGGCGCCGGGAAGCGCCGCACGCTGCTCGGAAGGTACGTGTAGGCGTCGGAGTCCCCGGCCAGCTTGCCGAGCATCGGCACGACGCGGTCGAACCAGGCCCGGAAGAACCACGACAGCGGCGGTCGCTGCGGGGTCGTGATCTCGAGCACGACGACCCGCCCGCCGGGCTTCGTCACGCGCGCCATCTCGCCCAGGCCGCGGTCGAGGTCGGCGAAGTTGCGGGCGCCGAAGCCCACCGTCACCGCGTCGAAGGACGCGTCGTCGTAGCGGAGATCGAGCGCGTCGCCCTCCTCGAACTCGATCCCCGGAGCCTTCGCGCGAGCCAGCTCGAGCATCGCCGGCGAGAAGTCCATCCCGGTCACGGACGCCCCGCGCGAGCCGAGCTCGAGCGCCAGGTCGCCGGTGCCGGTCGCGACGTCGAGCGCCCGCGAGCCGGGCCCGACACGCGCCAGGTCCGCGCTGCGGCGGCGCCAGGCGTGATGCATGCCCGCCGTCATCAGCGTGTTCAGGGGGTCGTAGATGCCAGCGATGCGGTCGAACATCGCGCGCACCTGCGTCTCGGGCAGGGTCCCGGACGCGGGGCTGCCCCCGCTCATGGACCGCCGCGCAAGCAGCGGGCTCGGCCCGCTGCGCAGCGACAGATCACTCCTCGCCCTTGAGCGAGGCGACGTACTCGACCAGCTTGTCGAACTGCTCCGGGTTCTCCTGCGCGAGCGACTGGTACGAGGGCATCGGCGGGGTGGGGTTCACGAGCGTACGGGCGATCGCGTCGGGGCCGAGCCGGGCTCCGATCTCGGTCAGGTTGGGACCGAGCGTGTTGCCGTTCTCGCCGATCTTGTGGCAGCCAAGGCAGCCCGACGAGGCCGTGATCGCCCTTCCCTCCTCGTACTGCGGCGACGTCGCGAGCTCGATGTCGGTGGGCGAGCCGGCGATCGCGCCCAGCACCGTCAGGTATGCCATCGCCGCGATCGTGGCGATGCCGGCGGTGGTCGCGATCGGCCGGCGCAACGGGTTGCGCTCTGCGTTGCGGTCGTAGAACGGCAGCAGCAACAGCAGGACGAGGCACAGGGTCGGGATGCCGATCGTCGCGAGGAAGACGAGCGACGGCGGCTTGACCACGCGCAGCAACTCGAACAGGAAGAAGAAGTACCACTCGGGTCGCGGCGTGTAGGTGGTGGTGGTCGGGTCGGCCTTCGGGCCGAGCTCGGCGCCGAGGATGATCGACATCGCGATGATCACCACCATCACGACGCACGCCATCAGTCCGTCCTTGGCGACCGCGTACGGGAAGAACGGCTTGCCCTGGGTCTTCAGGATGGAGTAGTCGCGCAGGTACTCCTCGCGTTCGCGTGCGTTCACCGGACCTCAGATCTCCTCGGTCAGGAGGTCCTTCTTCTCGGCCTTGAGCCAAGGCGGCGCCGTCGTGCCGAGCTTCGCGACCAGGTACAGATGCGCGCCGATCAGCGCCACGATCAGGCCCGGCACAGCGAGCATGTGCAGCGCGTAGAAACGCGTGATCGTCGTCGGCCCGAATTCGGCGCCCGCTCTGAGGAAGTCGGCGAGGTAGGGGCCGATCAGCGGGCCGGAGGCGTTGATGTTGACCGCGACGACCGTCGCCCAGAAGGAACGCTGGTCGAACGGCAGCAGGTAGCCCGTGAGGCCCATCATCAGCGTCAGCACGAGGAGCACGACGCCGATCACCCAGTTCAGCTCGCGCGGGTACTTGTAGGCGCCGAAGAAGAACGTCCTCGCCATGTGGAGGAAGATCAGGATGATCATCACCGACGAGCCCCACTTGTGCATGCCGCGCACGAACTCGCCGAGGAAGACCTCGTTGGTGATGCGCGAGGCCGACTCGTAGGCGCGCGTGGGATCCGGCTCGTAGAACATCGCGAGGAAGACGCCGGTCACAGCCTGCGAGAGGAAGGCGAACAGCGTCGCCGAGCCGAGCGTGTAGAACCAGTTGGTCCCCTTCGGGACCTTGCGGAACAGGAAGCCGCGCAGGAATGGGCTGAGGCCCGTGCGCTCCTCGACCCAGCCGATCGCCGAGGCGGTGCCCTCGACCGCGTGGTCCTTGACGGTCGGCTTGGGCGGCGCGACGGTCGAGCCGTTCTCCCCGTTGCGGCCGTTGCCGTTGTCTCCCGGCCGGCGGGGCTTCGGCCGCAGGGCCCGTGGAAGCGGAGGGCTCATGTGGTCGGCCTCGACGGGTAGAGGTACTGCCAGAGCCCGTCGAGGTGGTTCGACGGGTCACGCGGCGCGAAGCGCTCGAGATCCGAGTTGAGCGAGAAGCGGTCGCCGATCTGGACGCGCCCGGCCTCGACGCGCGTGTAGAAGCGATCGAGAGGCCGCACCGGCGGGCCGCCCTCGACCTGACCCTGGAAGCCGTACACGCCGCCGTGACAGGGACAGACGAACTTCTTGGAGGCCTGGATGTAGCGGACGGGGCAGCCGAGGTGCGCGCAGCGCGTCGAGATCGCAACGTAGGGCTGCGGGTCCTGACCCTCGATCACCGTGTCGCGCTTCGGGTTGAACGTGCGCACGTAGATGGTCGTCTTCCCGGCGTCGCCGATGTCCGCGGTGATGTTGATCACCCGCGGGACATAGGTGTCCTCGTTGAAGTCGTCCTCCGGGCCTACGTCCTGCCATTGCGTCGGCGTCGTGTCCTCGAAGATCGGCCCGAGTGCGAAGCCGAGGCCCGGCAGCGCGAACGCCATCGTCGCGATCCCGCCCGCCGCGAGCGCGGTGCCGGTCATGAGCCCGCGGCGCGTCATCGTCTCGCCCTCGAATGCGCCCGCCACGCCACGCTCTGCGGTGTAGCGGGACTTTCTTTCTGGCTTTGGAGAGGGTGGGTCAGCCACGGAGTCTGTGCGAATTGTTCCGCTCCGCGAAGGGTAGTGCCAACATGGTTACGGAGCGCACTACCTGCGCAGTTGAAAGCAGGGCCGGGAGCCTATCGCGCAAGCCGCTCGGCACTCCTCAGCCAGAGCGCCTCGGCGGCCTCCGGACGCCCCTCGGCGTGCGCCTGGGCAGACCCCGAGATCAGGTCCGAGAGCTCGGCGACCGCCTCGAGGTCACCGGCCTCGGCGAGCCGCGAGAGGCCCAGGGCGTAGAGCGCATCGCCCGCCAAGAGGCGCAGATCGTCGTCCATCCCGGCGTAGGCCCGCGGCTCGCCGTAGTGCATCAGGTAGCCCTCGCGGACCGCCTCGAGCACGAAGCGCCGCTCGGGTGCCGCATCGAGGTCCTCGAAGCGGCCAGGGCCCGGGTCCGTCACGGCGTGGCCGGCGAGCGCCGGGGCGGCCTCGACGACCTCGGCGAGCAGGCTCATGGAAGCGCGTCCTCCAGTGACTCGGCGACCGCCTCGAGCGTGCGCTCGACATCGCCCTCCGCGTGGGCGAGCGACGGGAACCAGCCCTCGAACTGCGACGGCGGCAGGTAGACGCCGCGGTCCAGCATCGCCCGGCAGAAGGCCGCGTAGGCGTCCGTGTCGCAGGCACGCGCGTCGTCGTAGTCGCGCACGGGCCGTTCGCTGAAGAAGAGGGTCAGGAGCCCCGTCGTCCACTGGACGCGCACCGGCAGCCCGGCGGCCGCCGCCTCGATGCCCCCGGCGAGCGCCCCGGTCGTGTCGGCGAGGCGGCGATAGGCCTGCTCGTCGAGGAGGGCGAGCGTGGCGAGCCCCGCAGCGGTGGCGAGCGGGTTCCCGGAGAGCGTGCCGGCCTGGTAGACCTCGCCCGCCGGGGCGACCAGCTCCATCAGCGCGCGCGGGCCGGCGTAGGCCGCGGCGGGCAGGCCGCCGCCGACGATCTTGCCGAGGATCGTCAGGTCCGGGATCACGCCCTCGAGCTCCTGGGCGCCCCCGCGCGCCACGCGGAAGCCCGAGATGACCTCGTCGAACACGAGCAGCGCGCCGGCGCCCGAGGCCGCGTCGCGCAGGAACTCGAGGAAGCCGGGCTCCGGCGGGACCACGCCCATGTTGCCGGGATAGGGCTCGCACAGGAGCGCGGCAACCTCGCCGCCGGCCAGCGCCCGCTCGACCGCCGCGCGGTCGTTCCAGGGCACCACGAGCGTGTCGGCGGCCTGGGCGGCCGTCACGCCCGGGCTCGCCGGGATGCCCTGGGTCGCGAGCCCGGAGCCGGCGTCGGCGAGCAGGCCGTCGACGTGGCCGTGATAGGCGCCGGCGAACTTCACGATCCGGTCGCGTCCGGTCGCGGCGCGCGCCAGCCGCACGGCGCTCATGGAAGCCTCGGTGCCCGACGAGGTCATGCGCACCATCTCGGCGGACGGGATGCGCGCGCAGATCTCCTCGGCGAGCTGGACCTCGGCCTCGGTCGGAGCGCCGAAGCTCGTGCCGGCGCCGGCCGCGGCCTGGACCGCCGACACCACCTCGGGGTGCGCGTGCCCCGCGATCAGCGGCCCCCAGGACATCACCCAGTCGACGTAGCGGTTGCCCTCGACGTCGATCAGCTCGGCGCCCTCGCCGCGCGCCACGAAGATGGGGTCCCGCCCGATCGAGCGCATCGCCCGCACCGGCGAGTTGACGCCCCCGGGCAGCCGCTCGAGCGCCCGGGAGTACAGCTCCTGACTCGTCAGGAGTGCTCGGCTTCCCACCGCTTGTGCTCGTCGGTGAAGTAGCGCAGCCGGATCTTCTTGAACTCGGTCGACGAGTAGAGCGTCCGCCGGTCCTCGATCCCGGTGTCGTCGGCGATCGAGTCGAGGATCGCGTCGCACTCCTCCTTCGAGCGGCCGTGGGCCATCGTGAAGACGGAGTAGGGCCAGTCGTCGTAGGTCGGGCGCTGGTAGCAGTGCGAGATGCCGCGGAAGGCGGACATGCGCGGGCCGAGCTCGAGGATGCGCTCCTCGGGCACGTTCCAGACGCCCATGCCGTTCGCCGAGAAGCCGGCGCGGCGGTGAAACAGGATCGCCGCCACCCGCCGCAGGGCGCGGCGCTCTTGCATCGACTCGAGCCGCGCGAGCAGCTCGTCCTGGGCGATGCCGAGCTCGGCGGCGGCCGCCGCGTAGGGCTCGGGCGTGACCTCCATCGGCCCCTGGGCGGCGCGGATCGTCGCGACGTCGTCGTCGGAGAGCGGGATCGCCTCGGGCTCGCGATGCTCGATCGCCTGGGCGGCGGCCGCGAGCGCGTCGGTTCCCTTCTCCATCTCGAGGTCCATGCGGATCTTGAAGAGGCGCAGAGTCGGCAGCTGGCGCACCGACTGCGCGCCCGTGAGCCGCTGCAGGGTTTCGAGCGTGCCTTGGAGGCCGAGCCGCGAGTCGGGCTCGGTTGCGATCGTGAACCAGAGGTTGAAGTCGTGGTCGCGCAGGTAGTTGTGCGACACGCCCGGGTGCGAGTTGATGATCTTCGCCGCGCGCCACGGGTTCTCGGAGTCGACCTTGGCCGCCACGAGCATCGAGCTGTAGCCGAGCACGCGCGTGTCGAAGATCGGCGTGATCTCGCGGATGATGCGCTCGTCGAGCAGGCGCGCGGTGCGGCGCAGCACCTCCTCCTCGCCGACCTCGGCGAGCCCGGCGACGTGCGCGAACGGACGCGGCTCGAGCGGGAAGCTGCCCTGCAGCAGGTTGAGCAGCTTCTTGTCGAGCTCGTCGAGCGGGACGGCGGAGCCGTCCCTGCGGCTGCGGACCTTCGCTATCGGCTGAGCCACCGGGCGGCGTCCTTCGCGTGGTAGGTGATCACGATGTCCGCGCCGGCGCGCCGGATCGCCGTGAGCGTCTCGAGCACAATGGCTCCCTCGTCCACGTGGCCGGCCGCGGCGGCCGCCTTGACCATCGCGTACTCGCCGCTCACGTTGTAGGCCGCCACCGGCACGTTCGTGGCGTCCTTGACGCGCCGGATGACGTCGAGGTAGGGCAGCGCCGGCTTGACCATCACGACGTCGGCGCCCTCGCCGACGTCGAGCAGCGCCTCGCGCACCGCCTCGTCCGAGTTGGCCGGGTCCATCTGGTAGCTGCGCCGGTCACCGAAGGAGGGCGCCGAGTCGGCGGCCTCGCGGAAGGGCCCGTAGAAGGCCGAGGCGAACTTGGCCGAGTAGGCGACGATCGGCAGGTCCTTGTGGCCCTCCGCATCGAGCTGTGAGCGCAGCGCACCGACGCGGCCGTCCATCATGTCGCTGGGCGCCACGGCGTCGGCGCCCGAGCGAGCATGCGAGATCGCCGTCTTGGCGAGCAGCTCGAGCGTCAGGTCGTTGTCGACGCTGCCGTCCTCCATCACGACGCCGCAGTGGCCGTGCGACGTGTAGCCGCACAGGCAGACGTCCGTGATCACGACGAGCTCGGGGTGCGCGTCCTTGATCGCCCGCACGGCGAGCTGGACGACGCCCTCGTCGTCATAGGCACCCGAGCCCTGCTCGTCCTTGTCGGCCGGGAGCCCGAACAGCAGCACGGCCGGGATGCCGAGCGAGGCGACCTCGCCGGCCTCCTCGACCGCGTGCGAGATCGACATGCGCTCGACGCCGGGCATCGCCTCCACGGGCGTGCGGCCCTCGCCGAGCTGGACGAACATCGGGTACACGAGGTCGGAGGGCGACAGGCGCGTCTCGCGCACGAGCTCCCTGAGGACGCCGGTCTTGCGCAGGCGGCGAAGCCGTGTGGCGGGGAAGGCCATCGCCCAGTCAGTCTAGGACCTGCCCGCTGCGCGCCTCCAGCGCGAGCTCCGGGAGGTCCGTGATCACGCCGGCGACCGCGGGATGTGCGAGCGCGCGGCGCAGGTCGTCAGGGGCGTTGACCGTCCAGGGGATCGCCTCAACGCCCGCGCGCGCCGCGGCGTCGAGCACTCCACGGCGCAGTGCGGATGCGGGTGGCAGGAGGTAGCGGGCGCCGCTCGTGGCCAACCGCCGTGGCAGCCTGACCGCGGCGGTGCGGATCAGGAGCCCCGTGTCGATGTCCGGCTCGCTCGCCCGCACCCGGCGCACGACCCGAGTGAAGAAGGATGTGACGATGAGCGGCGGACCCGCCGCCCGAGCGGGTTCGAGCGCGGCCAGCACCTCGTCCTCGTAACCCGGCTCCTTCAGCTCGACGTCAAGGCCGAGGCGACCGGCCGCGAAGTCGACAACCGCCGAGAGCTCGGCGAGCTCGAGCCCGGTGGCGGCGCGCAGCGCCTCGAGCGAGGTCCGTCGCACCGGCATGCCCGCGACGGCGGCGTCGTGCACCACGACCAGCCTTCCGTCCCCGCTGCGACGCACGTCCAGCTCCACCATGTCGGCTCCGGCCGCATGGGCGGCGGCGAAGGCGGCGAGCGAGTTCTCCTCCACCCCTGCGGCGGGTCCGCCCCGGTGTGCGATGACCCAGGGCGCCACCTAAGCGAAGCGACGTAGCGCCAGCCGCGCGAGCGCTCCGAAGACAAGCGCCAGCCCGGCGAGGTGGAGGAGCGGGCCGCCCAGGTCGCCGGCGTCGTTCAGGGCCGCGTCGAGCGCGTCCAGAGCGGGCTTGAACGGGAACGCCGCCGAGACCGCGCGGATCACGTCGTAGAGGGCCGGCGCCACCGCGCCCGACGGCACGAGCGCCAGGAAGGCGAGCGGCAGGCAGAGCATGAAGGCGAGCAGCGAGGCGGCGCGCACCTCGCGCGTGAGCGCCCCGATGGCGAGCCCGAGCGCCGCGAAGGCGAGCGCCGCGAGCGCCAGGGCCGCGAGCCAGAGCGGGAAGCGGCCCCAGTCGAGGTCGACGAAGAGGCCGAGCCCGGCCAGCATCAGCAGCGACACCGCGACCGAGCAGACCGTCGCCAGCCCCGCCTTCTCGACCAGCAGCCCGGTGCGGGAGACGAGCCCGCGGACGAGCCGCGCGAAGGCGTTCTCCTCGCGCTCGAGAGCGAGCGTGCCGGCCGCGAGCAGCAGCGTGATGAACATCAGCGAGACGGCCACGGCCAGCGCGATCGCGAACGAGTTGAGCGACGTCGTGCCGCCGTCGAGCGCCGTGGTCTCGACCCGGATCGGCTCGCCGACGACGTTCAGGACCTCGTCCGAGAAGGCGAGGTTCTCGCGCGCAAGGCCGGCGAAGGCGATCACACGGTCGAGCTCGGCGCGCTCCGGCGAGTTCTCCGGCAGGTCGGCGCGAGCCGACTTCAGGATCTCCTCCGAGCGCTGCAGGCCGAGCACGTCGAAGTCCTGCCCGAGGAAGCTGTAGTCGCCGCCCTCCGAGATCAGGTCGAGCAGCTGCAGTGCCTCCTTGGCCACGCGCTTCGTGAGCGCCGAGTTGGCCTGCTGGACCTGCGACTTGATCGTGTTCTCGACGTACTGCCGCTTCGCCGGGTCCTCGGCGTTGTAGTAGACCTCGACCGTCCCGGGCTCGAGCGCGGACTGGATGTTGCTCGCCAGGTCGTCCGGGATCACGAGCGCGCCGAGCACGTCGCCGTCCTCGACCTTCTGGATCGCCTCCTCGCGACTGTCGACGCGCACCGGGTCGATCGCGTCGAACAGGCGCTGTCCCTCCTGGGCGAGGTCGATCTGCTCGCCGCCCAGCTCGACCTGCGTCGGCTGTCCCTCGAGGCCGTTGTAGAAGGCCACCTCGGGCTTGTCTGGCCCGCGCGACAGGGCGAACCCGATCAGCACGGCGATCACGATCGGGTAGATGACGAGCAGGCTCACGAGCAGCGGCGAGCGCCGCAGGATGCGCAGGTCCTTGGCGAGCAGCCAGCGCACCTAGTGGCCTCGCTGGTGGAGGAAGTGCACGAACGCCTGCTCGAAGTCGAGCCCGGTCGTGCCGGTCGCCTGTTCGAGCTCGCGCGGGGAGCCGTCGAAGACGCGCTCGCCGTCGGCCAGCACGATCAGCTGGCTCGCGTAGCGGTCGGCCTCCTGGATGTGGTGCGTGGCGAAGACGACCGTGGTGCCGTCCTCGGCGAGCCGCAGGATGAACTCCCAGAGGCGCTCGCGCTGGCGCGGGTCGAGCGCGGAGCTCGGCTCGTCGAGCAGCAGCACCTCCGGCTCTCCGATCAGCCCGATCGCGATGTTCACGCGCTGGCGGTTGCCGCCCGAGAGCGTCGACACCTGGTCGTCCGCGCGCTCCTCCAGGTCCGTCAGGACGAGCATCCGCTGGACCACGGCGGTCGGCTCGGCGACGCGCTCGAGCCGCGCGAACAGCATCAGGTTCTCGGCGACGGTCAGCTTCCCGTAGAGGGCCGCCTGCTGGGGCACCCAGCCGATCCGCGAGACGGCGTCCACGCTGCCCTCGTCCGGGGCCTGGATGCCGGCGAGGATCGAGAGCAGCGTCGTCTTGCCGGCGCCGTTGGGGCCGATCACCGCCACGAGCTCGCCGCGGCCGGCGGTCAGCGACACGCCCCGGAGTGCCACGCGATCGCCGTAGCGCTTGACGAGCTCGCGCGCCGCGATCGTGGTGGCGGCGTCCGCCGCGATGCCCGAGCCCCTCTCCATCGCGCGCAGGTTGGCAGAATCGCCCGCCGTGAAGCTCCTGTTCGTCGGCGACGTGGTGGGCGGCATCGGCCGGCGAACGCTGGCGGCGCTGCTGCCGGGGCTGCGCGAGGAGCTGCGGCCCGACTTCGTCGTCGTGAACGGCGAGAACGCCGCAGGCGGCGTGGGCATCACCGAGAAGACGGCGCGCGAGCTGCTCGAGCTGGGCGCCGACGCGATCACGCTCGGCAACCACGCCTACCGCCACCGCGAGGTGTACGGGTTCCTCGACCGCGAGGAGCGCATCGTGCGCCCGGCCAACTATCCGAAGGGCAGCCCCGGCCACGGTCACACCGTCGTCGAGCAGGGCGGCGAGCGGCTCGGCGTGATCAACCTCTCGGGCCAGGTGTTCCTCACGGCGGTGCGCTCGCCCTTTGCCGAGGCGGACGCGCTGCTCGCGGAGCTCCGCGACCGCGCCACCCACGTGCTCGTCGACATGCACGCCGAGGCGACGAGCGAGAAGGTCGCGATGGGCTGGCACCTGGACGGCCGGGCAACCGCCTGCCTGGGCACCCACACGCACGTGCCGACGGCCGACGCGCGCGTGCTGCCCGGCGGCACCGCCTACGTGACCGACGTCGGCATGACCGGCGGCCGCGGCGGAGTGATCGGCGTCAAGCGCGAGCAGGCGCTCGAGCGCTTCACGACGCTCACGAACGTGCGCTTCGAGACCACGGACGAGGACCCCTGGCTGAACGCGGTGCTAGTCGAGGCGGACGGCGAGGGCCGCGCGACGGGCATCGAGCAGCTGCTCGTGCCGCTGAACGCGTAGGGCGCGCAGCGAGAGCGCGAGCACGGCCAGCAGGACCAGGTCGCGGGCCGCCACGAGCGCAAGCGCGAGTGGCTCGCGCGCCACCACGTCGAAGTAGTGCGCCGGGAACTCGACCTGCGTAAGGACGAGCGCGGCGAGCACCGCCAGGGCAAGCGCATGCATTCGCCAGGCGAAGGCCAGCACGCCGAGCGGCAGCACCCAGATCACGAACTGCGGCGACAGCACCTTGCCGAGCACCGCGAACGCGGTGACCGCGGCCAGCGCAGCGAGCACGAGCCGGCGGCGCTCGTCGCCGCGCGCCGCCAGGGCGGCGATCCATGCCACCGCGACGACGAGGGCGAGCGCCGCGAGCGCGGCGAGCGCACCGTCGAGCGGGTGAACCAGGCCGTCGGAGCGATGGCTCGAGACGCTCACCGCCTCACCCAGGCCCACCCCGTCCAGGCCGACCAGCAGCATCGCGGCGACGCTCTCGATCTGCACCGGGCGCTCGAGGTGGTAGCGGAGCGCGTCGACGGCGCCGTCCGGGGAGACGGCGAGCGCCGTGACGGCGCCGGCGAACAGCACCGCGGCGCAGGCGAGCGCGCCCTCGAGCGCCTCACGGCGCCGGCCGCGGCCGAGCAGCCACGCCAGCACCACGGGCACGGCCACGAGCGGGAAGCCCTTGACGAGCGCGCCGACTCCGAGCAGCGCCAGCCCGGATCGTGGCCTCTCGGCGCACACGAGCCACAGCGCCGCGAGCGTGAGCGCGACCGGCACGAGGTCGAAGTGCGTGCGCAGCAGCGCGCCGCAGGCGACCGGCGCCAGCGCGGCGGCGAACAGCGCCCGGCGGCGGTCGCCACCGGTACGGGCGGCGAGCGCGCCGCAGAGCAGGACCAGGGCGGCTGCCGCCGCGAGCATCCAGACGGCGAACGCGAGCCGGAACGCCTCCGCGCCGGTGCCGGCCAGTCCCGGCAAGGCGATCACGGGAGCGGCCAGCGGCGGGTACTCGAAGAAGACGTCCCGGTAGGGCAGGCCGCCCGCGAGCACCGGCTCGGCGAACACGCGGTACACGAACAGGTCGTTGACGCGCTCGTCCGACCAGGGCGCCACCCACAGGGTCAGGGCCCAGCCTGCGACGAGCAGCGCGAGTGCCGCGAGCGCGTCCCGCCTCACGCGGGAACGAGCTCCCGGTCCGGCTCCGGCGCCCGGTCGCGCGCGGCCGGCAACACCCGGTGCTCGGCGAACAGGGCGACGAACACGAACGGCACGAACCAGACGATGTACAGGTAGAACCAGTGCGTGGCGGTCAGCTGCAGCGCGATCAGCACCGCCGCGCCAAGCGCCGCCACCGCGCGCGCGTCGACCCGCCGCGGGACGAACGCCACGAGCAGCGCCAGCCCCGCGGCCCCGATCTTGAAGACGAGCTGCAGCCAGTCGAGCGACTCCACCTGCCCCCAGATGCTGAACGGCGAGGGCCGCGACGCCTGGTAGCCGACCGTCCTGTCGTACAGCTCGCGCAGCCCGCCATCGGGCACGAACGGCAGGATCACCGCCGCGAGCGTGAGCAGCAGCGCCGCGCCGAACCAGAGCGGCGCCCTGCGTGCGAACAGCGGCGCCAGGGCGAGCGGCACGAACTTCGCGGCCGCGCCGAGCCCGATCGCGACGCCGCTCCAGGCGCCCGCCGGCTGCCGCCGCGCCATCGTGAACGCGAGCAGCGCCCCGACGCACGCGAGCGCCACGAGCGAGTCGTTCGAGTTCGACTCGAGCACGAACGACGAATACGGATAGGCCGCCCAGCCGTATGCGAGCGCCACCCCCAGCGCGTTGCCCTCAGCGCCAGGTCTCAGCCGCCGCCCGAGCAGCAGCAGCCCGCCGATCACGAGCAGGTCGATCGCCATCGACGCCCCGTGCGCGGCGGGCAGGTCGTCCCAGCTGCCGCTCCAGCGCAGCAGCTGCTCGAACGGCACGTAGAACAGGTAGTTGACCGGCCCGTAGGTGTCCCCGCGCTCGACGTCGTCGGAGAAGCCCTCGCCGTAGAGCTGGTCGCCATCGACGATCCGGTCGGCCCCGACGACGCCTGCATAGCCGACGTCGATCACGTTCGAGTCCGCCACGTTCAGCCCGATCCGGAACGTCACGAGGAAGGCCAGGCCGAGCGCGACCGCCAGCAGCGGCAGGTGCGGCACGAGCGGACCGCTGCGCGTACGCGGGCGGAAGCCCGCGTACAGGAGCCGCGCGAGCAGGTAAAGAAGCACCGGGTACGCGAGCGGGACCGACAGGCCGATCTCGCCGCGGTTGAAGAAGATGTGCGAGACGCCGAACGCGAGCAGCACCAGCAGGTCCAGGTGCAGCAGCCGGAACGGTCTGCGCACGTCTATGAAGGGCGCGATGAACAGCAGGCACAGCGGGATCCACACGTAGGGCGCGTTCAGCTTGCGCGCGAAGGCGCCCTCGTAGCCACGCGCCATCGTCCAGGCGATCTGGTCGCCCGTCCATTGCTCGAGGATCGCCCCGGTGCCGTCGTCGACCAGGACCTGCACGACCTGGTCGCCGTCGCGGTAGTAGCTGACCTGCCAGCGCGTGCTGCCCTTCGTGTAGGCGATGGACGTGAGGCGCCCGTTCTCGCGTTCCTCGCGCACCTTCTCGGCGCGGCCCGCGATCCGCTCGATCTCGCGCGCGCTGTGCTGGAAGAAGCGCGGCGGTTCGGTATCCGAGGGCGGGCGCACCGGCTCGACGTCGGCACCGCGCCGGCGCCGCCAGCACGAGCGCCGCGAGGACGACGACTAATCCCGCGACAGCTCGATGCGGAAGCTCCACATCTTGTTCCCGATGAAGTTGAGCGGAGTGGCCACCACGATCGAGATCGCCTGCGCCGCGATGTCGGGAACGCCCGCGACGCTCACGAGCAGCTCGAGCACGAGCGCGGCGAACAGGAAGGCAGCCACGCTGACCGTGAAGAAACGGGCCGCCTGGAAGCCGGCGTGCCCGCCGCGGGCGCGGAACGTCCAGTACCGGTTCCACCAGAAGTTGTTCGTCACAGCGACCACGAAGGCCACCGTCGCGGCGATCAGGTGGTGCAGGTCGAACGCCTCAACGCAGAGCGCGAAGACGGTCAGGTTGACCACATAGCCGGACGCGCCTACGGCGCAGAACTTGACCAGCTGCAGCCAGTTGTGTGGCTTGCTGAGGCCGGCGCGCACCCGCAGATGCAACGCGTGCGGACGCTCGGCGACCGCGGGCCCGGGCTCCTTAGTCACCCCGCCGAGGGTACACCGAAGTGCTGAAGGACCAGTGGAGTCACGTCCGTGAGCGCCCACTGGTCGCGCTCCGGGGCGTCGAGCCCGCACATCAGCAGGACGCCCTCGGAGTCGTCGCGGTGGAGCGAGCCGTGGCTGCCGCCGCCGACGTGATCGGCGCCGCCCCAGTCGACGAACTCGAAGCCAGGCTCGGCCGAGATCAGCACGTCGCCCGCGTGCGGGCTCGAGAGCGCGGACCAGAGCCGCCCGAGCGCATCCGGGTAGACGCCGCTCGTGACGGCGGCGCCGGAGGTCTCCAGCGCGAGCGCAGCCTCCTCCCCCTCGACGCTCCAGCTGCCGCCGCGCAGGTCGCGCAGATCCTCCCCGGGCCGGAAGCGCAGCTCACCCTCCCCGGAGCGCACCACGGCCGCGCCGTCCTCGCGCCACACGAGCAGATCGACCCCCTCGAGCCCGGTGAGCGCCGCAATCACGCGCGGCACCAGCTCCTCCCGACGCGACTCGTCGAGCACGTAGACGGAGCCGGAGCGCGCCGACGGGCAGACCGCCAGCTCGGCCTCGACCGGCGCCGGGTCGGCGGGCACCAGCACGCGGAACTCCTCGAGCGCCTGCGCCAGGTTCACGCCCTCCTCGACGGTCGTCTGCGAGTGGTCCGACATCACGATCACCGCGTGGTCCTCGAGAAATGCCTCGGCTCCCCCCGCCACGTGCATGATGCGCTCGAGCGCGCGGTCGGCCTCGGCGATCGAGGTGACCTGGCCGTCCGGGCCGAGCTTGTGCGAGTGCGTGTCGTTGTCGGGCAGCGAGAAGAGCAGGAAGTCGAAGAGGTCGTGCTCCGCGAGGTAGGCGCCCACGCAGCCGGTGTGGCGGTCGCGCTGGCCCGGCATGCCGAGCGCCGAGGTGCAGCCGGTGTCGCGCGAGTCGAACAGGTCCGCGTAGAACAGCTCGCGAGCGCCGTAGACGGGGTGGCGGAACTGAGCCGCCTCGGCGATGCGCCGGTAGACACTCGCGCCCGAGGGCTCGTGGCGCGTGCGCCCGCGGTAGATCAGATAGGTGGTGCAGGCGGTCCGGAGGCCGGCGTCGTCGAGGTGCTCGAAGACCGTCTTGCGCGCACGCGTGAGGTGCGCCATGTTCATGTTGTAGACGGTGTCGTAGAGCGAGCGGACGACCCCGAAGGCGCGCGTCGCCGGGAACGAGGAGCCGTACTCGACGTAGCGCTCCTCACCGCGGTGGTACCAGTTCATCGAGGGGATGTGGTGCTCGCCCGGGCCGTATCCCGTCGCTATCGCCGCGGAGGCCACCGGCGTGACGGACGGGAAGGTCGAGAGGCAGTCGCGTACGTAGGTGCCGTTCGCGCGCAGTGTCTCGAGCGCGGGCGCGCGGCCCTCGTCGATTGCGAGGTCGAGCATCTCGGGCTTGAGCGAGTCGATTACCGCGAGGACCAGCTTCTTCGGCATCTAGCGCAGGATCCGGAGGCCGGCGTACTTCTCGCCCTCGCGCCGGCGGCCGCCCAGAAGCAGGAGGACGAAGCCGATCAGTGCGAGGAACGAGAGCGGCGGCACGAAGATCGCGATCGCGGCCAGGACAAGTGCCGCGATGTCGGCGTAGACCGTCAGGAGCGCAGCGGCGCCGCCCTCGAGCCGGCGCCGAGCCCGCTCGACGAGGCCGCCGACAGCGAGCCAGCCGAGCGCCGCGCACAGCGGCCCGAGCACGAGGCCGATCCAGCCCTCCTCACCCCCGTCCGCGAGCGCCCCCGCGAACAGCAGCGCACCGAGCACGATGCCGACGACGCCGGCGAACAGCTCCACGGGACTTCGCCCAGCCTGAGCCTGCGGACCCGCGTCCCTGCGCTCGATCAGATAGGCGGCCACGCCCAGGCCGAGCACGACCGCCAGGAAGACCGGCGACTCGAGAAAGCTCCAGTCGGTGCCGTCGAAGTCGATGCCCGTGTCCGAGCGCGCGAGCGCGCCGGCGAGCAGCGGCGGCAGGTAGGGCCGCACGCCGGTGGCGCCCGCCAGGCCGGCGCCGGTGCCGATGTCCATGAACAGGCTCATAGGAGGTCAGGCAAGGTCAGTAGCCTGCGGCCGGTGAGGTTATCTCCCGCGGGCCGCGCATGAGCACATCGGTGCAATGAGATCATCGGTGCGCGCCCGGCCGCGCCGGGCGCTTCCGCAATGAGCAGCTCTCGCGACCTCGAGCGCTATGCGGGGCTGTTCGCGTCGCGGACGAAGGTCATGAAGTCGTCCGCGATGCGCGACCTGATGGCGGTGACCGCGCGCCCCGAGGTGATCTCGCTGGCCGGCGGACTGCCGGACACGAGCAGCTTCCCACCGGAGACGTTCGCCGCCGTCACCCAGCGGATCGCGGCGGAGTCGTGCGCAGAGGCGCTCCAGTACGGGCCCACCGAGGGCCTCGCGGAGACCAAGGACTGCATCGCTCAGGTGATGGGCGCCGAGGACATGCACGTCGACCCGGAGGACATGATCGTCACGACCGGCGGCCAGCAGGTGATCGACCTGGTCGCGAAGACGCTCCTCGACCCCGGCGACGTCGTGATCGCCGAGGGCCCGACCTACCCCGGCGCCGTGCCGGTGTTCTGCGCCTACCAGGCGGACGTCGTGCAGATCGAGATGGACGGCGCGGGCATGCGCGTGGACCTGCTCGAGCAGGCGCTCGAACGACTCGCTCGCGAGGGCCGAACGCCCAAGTTCATCTACACGGTCCCGACCTTCCAGAACCCGGCCGGCGTGACGATGTCGCTCGCCCGGCGCCGGCGTCTGATCGAGATCGCGCACGAGCGCGAGCTGCTCGTGCTCGAGGACAACCCGTACGGGCTGCTGCGCTACGAGGGCGATCCGCTGCCGCCGCTCTACAAGCTCGACGGCGGCATCTTCGTCATGTACCTCGGGACCTTCTCGAAGATCCTCTCGCCCGGGATCCGGCTGGGCTGGGTCGTGGCGCCCCCGCCCGTGCTCGACAAGATCAACCTCGGCAAGCAGGGCGCCGACCTGTGCACGTCGACGCTCTCGCAGCTGATGGTCAAGGCGTACTTCGAGCGCGGCCGCTGGCAGGACTACGTCGAGTCGCTCACCGACAGGTACCGGACCCGCCGCGACACGATGCTCGACGCGCTCGCCGAGCACTTCCCGCCCCAGGCTGAGTGGACGCGGCCCTCCGGCGGGCTGTTCATCTGGGCGACGCTGCCCGACTTCATCGACACGACCGACCTGCTGGCGCGCGCGCTGCGCGAGAACGTCGCGTTCGTGCCTGGAGAGGCCGCCTTCCTCGACGGCCGCGGGCGCTCCTCGATGCGGCTCAACTTCTCCGGCTCGGACGAGGACGGAATCCGTGAGGGCATCCGCCGGATCGGCGAGGTCGTGACCGAGCAGGTGCAGCTGTACGGCACGCTCACCGGCGAGCTGCGGGTGGAGCCCGGAACGGGCGGCGAGGTCGTGCCGATGCCGACCCCCGCCGAGCGCGAGCGGCGGGCGCGCGGGACATGAACGCCGCGCGCGTGGCGGTGCTCAAGGGCGGCCGCTCACTCGAGCGCCAGGTGTCGCTGCGCTCCGGAGCGCGCGTCGAGGACGCGCTCGGCAGGCTCGGCCACGAGGTCGTCTCGATCGACGTCGGGGCGGACCTGATCGCGCGCCTGCGCGCGGCCGAGCCGGAGCTCGCCTTCATCGCGATGCACGGCCGCGACGGCGAGGACGGCACCGTTCAGGAGCTGCTCGAGATCCTCGGCATCCCCTACACGGGCTCGGGCGTGCTGGCCTGCTCGCGCGCGAGCGACAAGGTGCTCGCCAAGCATCTGATGCTCGAGGCGGGCATACCAACGCCCGACTTCTTCGCCTTCAACGAGACCGCCTTCCGCGAGCTCGGCGCGGCCGACGCGCTGACCGCCATCGAGGAGCGACTCGAGTTCCCGATCGTGGTCAAGCCCTCCGCCCAGGGATCCGCGCTCGGCATCCGCTTCGCGCGCAGCGCGACGGACGTGCCCGCGGCGATCGTCGCCGCCTTCTCGTACGACTCCCGTGTGCTGCTCGAACGCCACGTGGCGGGCCGGGACCTCGCCGTCTCGATTCTCGACGACGAGCCGCTGCCGGTCGTGGAGGCGGTGCCGCGTAACGACGAGTTCTACGACTTCGAGGCCCGCTACGAGATCGGCCGCACCGACTTCATCTGCCCCGCTGACCTGCCCGGCGGGCTCACCGAGGCGGCTCAGGACCTGGCGCTGCGCACCTACAGGCTGCTGGGCTGCTCGGCGTTCGCGCGGGTCGACCTGATGCTGGACGAGGCCGGCGAGCTGACGGTCCTCGAGGCCAACTCGATTCCGGGGCTGACCGAGACGAGCCTGCTGCCGCAGGCCGCCGACGCGGCCGGCATCTCGTTCGACGCGCTGATCGAGCGGATCCTGGAGCTGGCGCTGACGCGCCAGCCGGCCTAGCTAGCGCTCCGGCTCGGACTCCGGATCGTCTGAGCCGCCGGCGAAGTCCTCCGGGGTCACGTTGTCGAGGAAGTCCTTGAACTTCTCGACGACCTCCTCGGTGTCCTCCACCTCGTGCTCGAACTCGATCGCCGACTCCGTGATCACGTCCTCGGCGGCGAAGATGGGCGCGCCCGTGCGGACCGCCAGCGCGAGGGCGTCGGAGGGACGCGAGTCGATCGGGATCTCGCGGCCGTTCAGCTGCAGGGTGACCTCGGCGTAGAAGGTGTTCTCGCGCAGCTCCGTGACGGCGACCCGCGTACACGACACCTCGAGCTCGGACAGCATCTCGCTGATCAGATCGTGGGTCATCGGCCGCGGTGTGTTGGCGCCCTGGAGCTTCATGAGGATCGCGGCGGCCTCGGGGTGCCCGATCCAAATCGGCAGGAACTTGTTCCCGTCGCGGGTCTTCAGAAGCACGATCGGCTGCTTGCCGACCATGTCGAAACTGACGCCGTAGATGACCATCTCCTGCATGGCTTCACGACAGTCTAGTCCGGGGCGGAAGGCATGCCACGAACGGCAAGGGGGCCCCGCTCGGGACCCCCTCGGCACTCGCCTGTTGCGCTCGAGTATGACCGAGCGGCGCAGGTCGCGATGGGCGATCCTGGACTCGAACCAGGGACCTCGTCCTTATCAGAGACGCGCTCTAACCGACTGAGCTAATCGCCCGGGACCGGTGATGATAGCGCCGGCGTCCGGGCCTCAGGCGGCGCGCCGGAGGCCCCGTGAGAGGAGCTGCTCGGCGAGCTGGACGGCCTCGGCGGGCGACTCGAAATCGAGCTCCACGCGGCAGCCCTCGCCCCTCGCCCTGACGCGCACCTCACGGCCCAGGGCGGCGGACAGAGCGTCCTCAGCCGCGGCCAGCGCCTCCTCGAGATCCGGGTGGATGACGGCGCGCGGGCGGCGCGGCTCCTCCTCCCCGGTCTCGGCCTCGCGCGCGCGGCGCTCGGTCTCGCGGACCGACCAGGCGGCGTCGCGCGCGTCGAAGGCGAGCCGCCTGCGGGTCGCGTGGTCCTTGCAGAGGAGCAGCGCGCGGCCGTGGCCCTCGCTCAGCTGACCACCCTCGATCAGCTCGAGCGCCTCCTCCGGCAGCTCGAGCAGGCGGATCAGGTTCGAGATCGCGACGCGGCTGCGCCCGACCCGGCGGCCGACCTCCTCCTTCGTCAGCCCGAGGTCGTCGACCAGCATGGCGCAGGCGCGCGCCTCCTCGACGGCGTTCAGGTTGACCCGCGCCATGTTCTCCGCCAGCGCCAGGTCGAGCCGCTCCCAGTCGTCCGCCTCTCGCACCATCGCCGGGACGCTGTCGAGCTCCGCGATGCGCGCGGCCCGCAGCCGGCGCTCGCCCGCCACCAGCTCGTAGTGGCCGCCGGCCAGCGCGCGCACGACTATCGGCTGCAGCACCCCGCGGGCGCGGATCGACTCGGCCAGCTCGGCGAGCGCGTCCTCGTCGAAGCTCTGGCGCGGCTGGCGCGGGTTCGGCTTGACGAGCTCGACGGGGATCTCGCGCAGGCCCTCCTCGCCCTTCTGGGCGCGCGGCAGGATCGCCGAGAGACCCCGGCCCATTCCGCGCCGGTCGGCCTCAGCCACGGGCGGCCACCTCCTTGGCGAGCTTCAGGTATGCCGCGCTGCCGGCGCTCTGCGGCGCGTGGCGCAGCACCGGGACGCCGAAGCTGGGCGCCTCGCCGAGCCGGACGTTGCGCGGCACGACCGTGTCGAAGACGAGCTCCGGAAAGTGCTCCCGGACCTCGCGCTCGACGTCACGCGCGAGCCGCGTGCGCCCGTCGTGCATCGTCAGGATCATGCCCGCCACGGTGAGACGCGGGTTGAGCTCGCGCTGTATCAGCGACAGCGTGTCGAGCAGCTGCGCGAGCCCCTCGAGCGCGAAGTACTCCGTCTGCACCGGGACGATCACCTTGTCCGCGGCGACGAGCGCGTTGACCGTCAGCGGCCCGAGCGACGGCGGGCAGTCGAGCAGCGTGAACAGGTAGCGCTCGCGGACGTCACCCAGGCGCTCGCGCAGGATCGTCTCGGAGCCGGCGATGCGCGGCAGCTCCACGTTCGCGCCGGCCAGCTCCGGCGTCGAGGGGACGACGTCGAGCCGCTCCACCCCGCTGGCGACGGCCGCCTCGGCCAGCTCGAGGTCGCCCGAGAGGCAGTCGTAGACGTTCGGCTCGCTGTCCTTCGGCAGCCCAAGTGCAACCGTTGCGTTGCACTGCGGGTCGAGGTCGGCGAGCAGCGTCGGGTAGCCGGCATCGGCGATGCTGGCGCCGAGGTTGACGGCCGTCGTGGTCTTGCCCACGCCGCCCTTCTGATTTGCGACTGCGAGAACGCTGCCCATCGGGGTTGAAAGTACGTATCGGCCCGGTCGGAAGAGCCATTCGACGATTCGCGTGCGAACCCTTCAACCGGACGGTTCGGGGCCGCTGCTCTATACAGATAGGCATGAGGAGCATCACCGCCCTCATCGTGCTCGGCGTCCTTGCCGGCGCCGGCTGCGGCGGTGACAAGGACGTCATCGGCCGCTACGGCCCCCAGGCGGCGAGCCTGGACGTCGTGGTCCGGCCCGACGGGCCGGGCGGGCCTGAGGTCACCAACGACATCCGCTGCGGCCGCTTCGGCCCCGGCTCGCCCGGCAGCCCGGAATGCGAGGAGCTCGAGGGCTTCACCGCGCAGGACCTGGCCCCCACCAAGCCCGGGACGGCCTGCGCCGCGGTCTTCGGTGGGCCGGCCACGGCGACCGTGCGCGGAGCCGTGCTGGGGATACACGTGGACACCCGCTTCTCGCTCGAGAACTCCTGCGAGATCGAGCGCTGGCGGCGCAACAGCGTGATCCTGGGTCCCCCACCGCGGCGCGGCTAGGCCTGCCGGTCAGCCGAGCGGCCGCTTCCGCGCCATTCCCGGCCGGCGCGGGAAGCCCTCGGGAGTCGGTCCCGCCTTCTCGAAGACGTGCAGGTGGTGGTTCCGGGCGCCCTCGAACGGGACGACCCGCTCCGCCCCCCTCGGCGTCATCGCGAGGCGCTCCGCCGCAGTAGCGCCGCCAGCCTCCTCGGCGGCGTCGCGCGCCCCCTTCCAGGCCACCAGGACGCCCCCGGTCCGCAGCAGCGGCGCGGCGTACTCGACGAGGACGGCGAGCGGTGCGACCGCGCGCGCCGTGACGACGTCGTAAGCCTCGCGGCCGCCGCCCAAGGGCGCGGGCAGCTTCGCCCACTCCTCCGCGCGCGCCGTCAGGGCACGCGCGTTGGTCAGCTCCGCGGCCTGGGCCAGGCGCGACGCGACGGCCGTCTTGCGGCCGGCCGACTCGATCAGGTCCACCTGCACCTCCGGGAGGGCGACCGCAAGCGCCAGGCCTGGGAAGCCGGCCCCCGCGCCGACGTCGGCGATCCGGCGCGCCCGCCGCATCTCGTCCACGGACAGTCCGGCGAGGGAATCGGCCAGGTGGGCGTCGACCGGGTCGGCAACGGTCGTGTGCGGGTCAGCCTCCGCGGCGAGCGCCTCGAGCAAGCGCTCGAACTGCGCGGCTGCCGCCCTGGGCAGGCCGAAGCTCCGGCAGAGCTCCTCGAGCGTTTCACGGGAAACGCTCAAGCCGGCCGCGCCCCGCCTCAGTCGCGGAAGCCGCGCGTGGGCGAGACGACCAGGCGCCGGTCAGGCTCGTCGCCCTCGCTGTGGGTCTCGACGTCGGTGCGCTCGCTCAAGTACGTGTGGACGATCTTGCGCTCGGTCGCGCGCATCGGCTCGAGCTCGACCGCGCGGTCGTAGCGAACCGCCTCGGCCGCCGCCCGGTCGGCCATCCGGTGCAGCGCGCCCTCGCGCCGCTCGCGGTAGCCGGCAGCGTCGATCGTCACCTGCTTGCGGTCCTCCGAGCCGAGGAACGCAGCCCGGAAGGCGAGGTGCTGGAGCGCGTCGATGGTGGCTCCGTGCTTCCCGATCAGCAGCCCGAGGTCATCTCCGTTGACGGTGGCGCGGATCTCCTCGGAGCTCTCGTCGATGTCGACGGTCGCGCGCAGACCGAGCGCGTGCACCACCCGCGCCACGATCGCGCGCACGCGCTCGGCGGGCTCCTGCGGGATCTCGTCGGCCTGCTCGCGCCAGGCTCTCGAGGTCGACCTCGGCACGCACCCGCGCGGGCCTGCCGTCGGAGGGCTCCTCAACGACGTCGAAGTTGACGCACTCCGCATTCAGCCCCGGGAAGCGTGGCTCGAGCGTCTTCATGGCGGCCCACTTGGCCTCGCCGAGGCTGTCGCCCTCGGCCTCCGCCACCAGCTCCTCGGGGCGCGGCTCTTCGCTCACGGACATGACGGGGATCCTCTCAGCGCCTGCGACCGGAGCGCTTCTTCTTCTTGCGCGGCGAGGCGGGCGGCGCCTTGGTGCGCGCGCCGCCGGAGCTGCTGCTCGTCGATGCTCCGGCCTTTGCGGCCGGCTTGGCGGCGTCCTTGCCGTCCTTGCCGTCCTTCCGTCCTTCCTTGCCGTTGCCGCCATCGGAGGCGGCCATGACCGTGCTCGGCGGTTTCCCGCGCGCGGGTGTCGAGGCGGCCATCTCCTCCTCGAGCTCGGCCTCGATCACGGGCTTCGGGTAGAGCTTCCTGACGAGCAGCTGCTGCCCGATCGTCCACACGTTGGTGGTGATCCAGTAGAGGATCAGGCCCGCCTCGAAGTTGATGATGAAGATGACGAAGACGAACGGCAGCGCGAGCATGATGCGGCGCTGCATCGGGTCGGCGCTGATGGCGGTGACCGCGCTCGCGGCGAGCTGCGTGCCGACGTAGAGGACGATCAGCGAGCCGAGCAGGACCGGGTCGCCGGTGACCTTCTCGGCGAGGTCGTCGATCGGGTAGAAGCCCGGGTTGCTGGCGATGTCCTCCTGGAACGCGTCGGAGCGCAGCAGGTAGAAGAGCGAGATGAAGAAGGGGATCTGCAGCACCAGCGGCAGGCAGGACGAGAGCGGATTGACCTTCTCGCGCTGGTAGAAGGCCATGATCTCCTGCTGCTGGCGCTGCTTGTCGTCCTTGAAGCGCGCCTGGATCTTCTTGATCTCGGGCTGCAGCACCTGCAGGCGCTGCATCCACTTCACGCCCTTGAACGTGAGCGGCAGGATCAGGATCCGGACCGTGAAGGTCAGCAGGATGATCGACCAGCCCCAGGAGTTGGGCCCGTCGCCGATGACCCCGTGCCAGAACTCGAGCACCCATTGAGAGGCGTCGATGAGGGGCTGAAGAACGTTGGCGATGAACATGGGCTAGGGCTGGGGGCGTGGGCGGAACAGCTTCTGATCCTCCACGAAGTCGACGCCGCCGTGACTCCAGGGGTTGCATCGGAGCAACCGCCAAGCGGCCAGCACGACGCCCCGGAACACACCGTAGCTGCGCACGGCCTGCACGGCGTACTCGGAGCAGGAGGGATAGTACTTGCAGCGCGCGGGCAGTCCCGGCGAGATGGCGCGCTGGTAGAGCCGCACCGGCGCGGTCACGAGCGAGCGGAGCGCCTGGGTCACGGGCGCGGCTCCTCGCCCGCCAGGCCCGCCTCGCTGAGCACACTGCGGAGCGCATCCTCGATCGCGGACTCTCCGCCGCTCGCCGCGAGCTCGCCGGCGGCCGGGCGGGCGACGATCACGAAGTCGTGGCCGGGGCGCAGCGAGCCGGCGTTGGCCCAGAAGGCCTCGCGCAGCAGCCGCTTGATGCGGTTGCGCTCGACGGCGCCGCCGAGCTTGCGGCCGACCGAGACGCCGAGACGGGCGTCGCCGTCGTCCTCCGCGCGCGGGAAGGCGTAGACGACGAGGTGGCGGCTCGCGTGCGAGCGGCCCTCGCGATAGACGCGCTCGAACTCACCGCTGCGAGACAGCCTGCGGCGCTTCCGGCGCGCACGATCGGCCATCGCGTCTAAGGGGTCAGCCGCTTGCGGCCCTTGTCCCGGCGGCGCTTCAGCAGCTTGCGGCCGGCGCGCGTGGACATGCGCGCACGGAACCCGTGGGTACGGGCGCGCTTGCGCTTCTTCGGCTGATAGGTGCGCTTCATCGGGAGGAGCCAGGGTACAAGATCGAGCCGCGGAAGCCTGTCGATTTCCTGTCGATCGACGCCGGCCGAAGCGGCCGCGACGCTTTTCTCGCGTTTTGCGGGAGGCCGCCGGATACCCCTTCCGAGGGTCCTGAGGGCCGTTGTACACTCGGCCGGCCGAGGGCAGCGGCGGCCGTCTCTCCGCTCGTTTTCCTCCTCTTGAACGCCTTCGACCTGGCCCCAGAGGAGGGGTCGTGACTGCCCTTGCCCGAACTGGCCGCCGAGATCTGGGACGACATCCGCGAGGAACTCCGCTCGGAGACCGCGGACTTCAAGTTCCACATCTGGATCGAGCCGCTCGAGCTCGCGGCGGTGCACGGCCGGACCCTGTACATACGGGCGCCCGAGCACATCCGCACCTCGGTCGCGGAGCGCTACCTGCCCCTGCTCCGGCGGGCGGCGCAGCGCCGCTTCGACGAGCGCGCGACCGTCGAGGTCGTCGGCGCGGAGTGGCGCGCGCCCGCCGACGGCTCCGCGCCCGCCGCTGCGCCGCCGAGGCCCGCCGCCGGCTCGAACCTGAACCCGAAGTACACCTTCGAGCAGTTCGTGATCGGCGAGGAGAACCACTTCGCCCACGCGGCGGCGCTCGCCGTGGCCGAGCTGCCCGGCCACTCGTACAACCCGATCTTCATGCACGGCTCGCCCGGGATCGGCAAGACGCATCTCCTGCACGCCGTGGGCAACTTCGTCGAGCGCTTCGGCTCGGGCCTCACGGTCCGCTACGCCACGATCGAGGAGTTCACGAGCGAGTTCGTCGACGCGGTGCGCGAGCGCCGCACGGGTCGCTTCAAGAAGGGCTTCCGGGAGGCTGACGTCCTGCTGATCGACGACGTCCAGTTCCTCGCCGGGCGCGAGAAGACGCGCGAGGAGTTCTTCCACACCTTCAACTCGCTGCTCGACTCGGGCCGCCAGCTCGCGATGACCTCGGACCGCAGCCCGGAGGACATCCCGGGCATCGAGGAGCGCTTGATCGAGCGCTTCCGCGCCGGTCTCGTCGTCGAGCTCGAGCCGCCGGCCGCAGCCGCTCGCGAGGCCATCCTCGCGAAGCGCGCCCGGCTCGACGGCGTCGCCGTCGACGAGGCCACGCTGGCCGAGATCAGCGCTCGTGTCACGACCAGCGTGCGAGCACTCGAGGGTGCGCTGATCCGCGTGGTGGCCTACGCGTCGCTGAAGGGGGAGCAGCCGACGCCCGGCTTGGCGCGGCATGTGCTCAAGCGCCTCGGCGCCGATACCGGCACCGAGACCTGTGGGATACCCGAGATCATCGACGCGGCGGCCGGCGAGTTCGGGGTGGAACGACAGGCGCTGCTGGCTCGCGACCGTCGGCCTCCTGTCGCGACCGCCCGCCAGGTCGCCATGTACCTCGCACGCGAGCTCACCGGCCACAGCCTTCCCGAGATCGGCCGCGGCATGGGTGGCCGCAGCCATACCACCGTCCTGCACGCGGTCAACCGCATCAGCGCCGCCATCAGCCGTGACCCGGATGTCGAGAGGGCGGTCGACAACCTCCGCCGGCAGCTCGGCCGGCCCGCCTGACGACCGGTCGTGATGGAAGAATCAACAGCTTCCCCACAGGCACCATCCCGCTTCCCGTCTGAGCTCCCGCGGGATGTCAAGGTTCTCTACAGGCCCAACTACTCCAAGAGATAAGGCAGTCATCAGTTGAAGCTCACCGTTTCCCGTGAAACGTTCCTGGCGAGGCTCGGCATCGCCGTACGCGGCGCGTCCACGCGCAGCGCCATCCAGACCCTGTCCGGTGTCCTCCTCCGTGTCGAGGACAGCGGGGCGGAGCTCCAGGCCACCGACATGGAGCTCGGCGTGCGTGTCTCGCTCGAGACGCGGGAGGCGGTCGCGGGGCAGGCGGTCATCCCCGCACGCCTTCTCCTGGACGTCGTCCGCTCGCTTCCGAAGGACGAGCTCACGCTCGAGTACCGCAGCTCCCATCAGGACGTGGAGGTGGTGAGCGGGCCGGCCCGCTTCCATCTCCGCACGCTCCCCACCGAGGACTTCCCCAAGCTTCCCGAGGCCCCGGCCGAGGGCGGCCTCAATGTCCCCGCTGGGGCCTTCGTCGACACGATCGCCCGTGTCGCCCGCGCCGCGTCGCGGGACGAGACCCGTCCGCACCTCACCGGGGTGCTCGTGACCGCCAGCGGCACCGAGCTGCGCATGGTGGCGACCGACTCGTACCGCCTGAGCGTCAAGGAGACCACGCTCGAGGCCGCGCTGAGCGGCGACCTCGAGGCGAACGTGCCCGCTCGCACCCTTCAGGAGCTGGGCCGCATCGCCACCGCCGGCGAGGCGGAGACGATCGGCGTCGCGGCGCTCGAGAACCAGGTCGTCTTCACGGTCGGCGACGTCGTGTTGTCCTCGCGGCTCGTCGAGGGGCGCTTCCCCAACTACCAGCAGCTGCTGCCGGAGTCCTACGAGCACGAGCTCAAGGTCGGCCGCGACGAGTTGCTCGAGGTGGTCCGCCGCATCGGCCTGCTCGCTCAGAAGAACGCGCCGCTGCGCCTGCGCTTCTCGGAGGGCGCGCTCGATGTCTCGGCGCAGACTCCCGACGTCGGCGAGGCAAGCGAGTCGCTGCCGATCCCGTTCAGCGGCGAGGAGCTCGAGATCGGCTTCAACCCCGAGTTCTTCCGCGACGGCCTCGACAGCGCCGAGTCCGAGGAGCTCGTCCTGAAGCTGATCAGCCCGCTTCGGCCCGGGTTGATCGAGTCGGGTGGGGACGACGCGGGCTTCCGCTACCTGGTGATGCCGATTCGCCTCAACGTGTAGGAGCGTCGTGGTCGCGAGGCGCATCGAGCTGCGCGACTTCCGCAACTACGAGCTCGCTGAGCTCAGTATCCCGCCCGGCCTGACCGTGGTCGCCGGGCCCAACGGTGCCGGCAAGACGAACCTGCTGGAGGCGCTCTACTTCGGCTGCACCGCGCGCTCGCCGCGGACCTCGAACGAGCGCGAGCTGGTGCGTCGCGGCGCGTCCGTCACGCGGGTGGTGCTGGAGACCGCGGGTGAGGACGAGGAGCACCGCATCGAGATCGGCTTCGAGCCGGGCGAACCGAAGCGCGTGCGGGTCGACGGGAGCGCTGTCGACAGCCTGTCGGCAAGCGAGGCGCGCCCGCTCGTGAGCGTCTTCCTGCCGGAGCGGCTCGAGCTGGTCAAGGGCGCGCCGGCCGGCCGCCGGGCGCATCTCGACCAGGTGGTGGCGGCGCTCTGGCCCGCCCGCGCCGAGACGCGCGCGGCGTATTCACGCGCGCTTGCGCAGCGCAACGCCCTGATCGCGCGCATCCGCGGCGGGGCGGCGGGCCCGTCCGCGCTCGACGCCTGGGACGGCGAGCTTGCCCGCCAGGGCATCCGGCTCATGGAGGATCGCGCTGAGGCGGTCGCCGGGCTGCGCGAGCCCTTCGCCGAGCTCGCCGCGCGGCTCGGCCTGCCCGGCTCGGCCGAGCTCCGCTACCGCCCGCGCTCGCCGGCCGGCGACGCCGAGGGGCTGGCGGCCGAGCTCGGCGGAGCGGCGCACGGCGGACCTGGAGCGCGGCTTCACCGCTCATGGGCCCCACCGGGACGAGCTGCAGCTGCTCCTCGGCGGCTCTCCGCTGCGGGCCTACGGCTCGCAGGGCCAGCAGCGCACGGCCCTGCTCGCGCTGCTGTTCGCCGAGCGCGGCCTGCTGGCGGAGCGGCGCGGGCGAGCTCCGCTCATGCTGCTGGACGACGTGATGTCCGAGCTGGACGCCGAGCGCCGCGACCTGCTCTCAGAGCTGCTGCGCTCGGGTGGGCAGGCCGTGATCACTGCGACGGAGCCGGAGCACGTGCCGGGCAGCGGCGCTGGCGGACGGCGGGCTGGTGCGCGTCGAGGGCGGCTCGGTCCGGCCCGTCACGCGGGCGGTTGCTGCATGAAGCGGCGAGCCCCGCGACCGCTTTCGCTGGCGCTCGACGGCGTTGTGGGCCGCTCCCAGCCGGCGACCGTGCTGGGCCGCGCGCAGGGCGCCTGGACGGAGGTCGCCGGCCCCGGCGTGGCGAGCTTTGCCGAGCCCGTGTCGGAGCGCGACGGCGTGCTCACCGTCACCTGCGAGTCGGCGGCGTGGGCGCAGGAGCTGGAGCTGCTCGGCCCCGACCTGCTGACCCGGCTGAACGACGCGCTGGGCGGCCGGGAGGGGCGAGCGCTCGAGCGGCTCAGGTTCGTCGTCGGTTCGCCCCCGAACTGAGCGGTCCGGCTCAGCGGCGCGGGTTCATGCCAAGCGCGGCGGCGCTGGCGTCGGCTTCGCCGACGAGCCGGCGGCCCTCGGCCGACGGGAGCAGCAGCTCGCCGAGGTCGTGCTTGGCCATGGCGAGAAAGGCCTGCGCGTCCATGCGCTCGCAGAGGGCGATCGCGTCGCGCAGCAGCACCTCCGCCTCCTCGGGCCGCGCGAGCGTGTGCAGGAGGCGGCCGACGGGCCGCCCGACCGGGCCGTACTGATACGTCATGACGTCCGCGAACGGCGCCAGCAGGTCGTACAGCCGGGCCGCCCGAGGGCGATCCCCGAGCCAGGCGCAGATCTCCGCCGCCCACGTCAGGGAGATCGTCCAAGTGGGGCCGTGCGGAAGTTCGAGCAGGCCTGCGTCGAGCGCGCGCTCGAAGGCCTTGCGGGCTCCGTCACGGTCGTTCTTTTCCCGGGCCGCGTGTGCCCAGACGACGGAGAACGTGGCCGGGACCTTGGTCACGCTCTCCGCCATCGCGCGGCGGGCATCCTCGTGCTCGCCCAAGCGTCCCTGAACCAGGCGGATCAAGGACAGCGTTCTGACGAGCATGTACTCGGCGACCGAAGCTGGAATGGAGGCCGCGTCGCGCTGAACCTCGTAGGCCCGCACGGCTTCCGCCTCTGCGTCTTCCAGCCGTCCGGCGAGCAGCGCCCTCGCCGCGACGAGGAAGGCGACGGTCCCGCGCGCCCTGCCGGTTCGCGCGGCGGAGCGTGCCGCGGCGAGCGTGGCGTCGGCCTCCTTTATGTCCCCGAGCTCGACCAACGCCAAGAAGCGCATGTGATGTCCGTCGACCTCGGCGTAGGGAAGGCCCTCCTCGCGGCCGACTGACACCAGTTCGCTGGCGAGCGCGAGGCGCTCCGGGAGGCTCTCGGGGCCGGCCACGATCCACGAGTGCGCGGTCAGCACCGAGGCGAGCGCCTCGGGATCCCCGACCCGGCGCGCCATCGCGAGGGCTCGCCCGACCATCGCCCGGCGTTCGCTGTCGGGCACGCTGGAGAATGTCTCCTGCACAAAGAACCCGTCCAGCCGTGCCCTGATCGCGCTGTCACCGGACGGCAGCACCGCGAGCGCCCGCCGCAGAAGCGCGACCATCTCGGCGTCCTCCTCGACGAGGTCCGCCCAGTCGAGACCTATCGCCAACAGGGCCTCGGCCATGCCCTCGCCATCGCCCCTGGCCTCCGCCGCGGTGGCGACGGCTCGCAGGAGCTCGTCGGCGCGCTCGTCACCCGCGAGCTTGAGGGCACGGCCGCGCGCGAGCTCGAGGTCGAGCCGCTCGGCCTCCGGCGCACTTGGCAGCCGCTCGTGCGCCTGCAGGGCACGCCCGTACTGCTCTCCGGCGATGTCGAAGGCAAGCTTGGCCGCGGCCTCGTCGCCCGCCGCACGCGCGTAGCGGACGGCCCGGGTGGGGTCGACGAGCGTCCCGGCCGCCGTGAAGTGCGCCGCCAGGTCGCCGACCGCGACGGCCCGCGTCGCGGCGGCTCGCTCGAGCGCCTGGGCAATCCGCGCGTGCAGGCGCAAACGCCGGCCGGCCGGCAACTCGTCGACGATCGTCTCCTGCACCAGCGCGTGCGCAAAGCTGAAGCGATCAAGGACCCGGGCGGAACGGACGAGCCGCGCCCGCTCGGCGGCCCCGAGGGCGTCCAGAGCGGACTCGAGGTCGACCTCGACCACGTCCGCCAGCACGTTGGCATCGAACTCCCCGCCGGCCACCGCCGCGGCGGCCAGGACCTCGCCGGTCCCGTCTGGCAGCCGGGCCAGCCGCCAGCGTACGACGTCGCGTACCCGCGGGGTGAGCACCGTCCCGGGCTCGCCATCCCCCCCGAACGCGGCGAGCACCTCGCCGACGAAGAACGGGTTGCCCTCGGTGACGTCGCGTACGCGGCCGGCGAGCGACACACCCCGGCCGGCATGCGTGAGGATCGCGGCGACGTCGCGCTCGCTGAGCGGGCCGAGTTCGATCCTGGCGACGTCCGGCCTCCGCGCCAGACCGGTCACCACCTCGCCGAGCAGGGCGGAGCGGCTGGGCTCGGTATCGCGGTAAGTAGCCAGCACGAGCAGCCGGACCGAGGCGTCCACGCGCAGCAGGTGGCGGAGCAGAAGCAAAGAGAGATCGTCGGCCCAATGCAGGTCGTCGAGCACGAGCAGCACAGGCGCCCCCGCGCCGGCGGCCTCGAGCAGCGCGGCGACGGCCTCGAGTGTGCGCAGCCGCTCGACCTCGGGTTCGGCCGGCGCCGCCTCGGCGACGCCGGGGAGGCGCGTGTCAAGCTCGGGCAGGAGGCCGAGCAGGTCGCCCGCGCGTGCGCCGAGCTGGACGCGCAGCTCATCGACTGGGCACGCCGCGACGTACGCGGTGAGCGCCTGCGCAAATGGCTGTGCAGGGGCGGCGAGGCCGTCGTCGCAGCGCCCGTAGAGCACGACCCCGCCACGCTCCTGCGCGTGGCCGGCGATCTCCGCCGCCAGGCGCGTCTTCCCGATGCCGGGCTCTCCGCTCACGAGGACGCCGCGACGCCGTCCCGCTCCGGCGTCGGTCCATGCTGATCGCAGCGTGGTCAGCTCCTCCTCGCGTCCGGCGAAGCCTGCGCCCTCGTCGACGACGAGCGGAGCGGCAAGTGGGACGGTGACGCTGCGCTCGGCGGTCCACCGCACGACCCAGGCGCGCACCGGCCGCACGAGGCCCCGCAGCGTCAGCTCGGCCGCGTCTTCGAAGACCGCATCGGTTCCTGCCCCGGCAAGCAGGCGCACGGCTTCGGCCGCCAGGATGCCTCCAACCGCCGCCGCACCGGAGAGTCGCTGGGCCTCAGTGACCGGCGTGCCGAAGTAGTCCTCGCCCTCCCAGGCGATGTCGCCCGCGGCGAGGCCGATACGAAGCTCCAGCGTGAGAGGGCCGCGGCGAGTCTGGCGGTCGATCGCGCGCTGCATCTCCACGGCGCAGGCGAGCGCGGCGCCGGCCGCCTCGAAGGTGGCCAGGAGACCGTCGCCGAGCGTCTTGACCCCCATGGCGCCATGAGCCGCGAGGGCATCGCGCAGGCGGCGGTCGTGCTCGAGGCGCAGGGTGTCCGCCGCCTCGGAACCCAACCGCGCCCGCATCCGCGCTGACCCTGCGAGCTCGGCGAAGAGCATCGTCGCCGTGCTGCGTCTGCGCTCGGGCTCGGGCCCTGCCTCGGCGGGCGCAGATGCGCTTCGAAGCAGCGCCGGCTCGTGCGCGAGGATCGCCTGCTGGAGCCGCTCCAGCTCAGGTCCCGGACGCACGCCGAGCTCGGCGTCGAGCGTCAGCACCGTGTCGCGGTACGAATCGAGCGCCTCCCCCTGGCGACCTGCGCGGTACAGGGCCAGCATCAGCTGGGCGCGAAGGCGCTCGCGCAGCGGATCCCGGGCGACGAGCCCCTCGAGCTCGCCGACGAGCTCCGCCCCGCGGCCAAGCGCGAGCTCGGCCTCGATCCGGTCCTCGACGGCGCCGGCCCGCAGCTCTTCGAGACGGGCGACCTCGGGTGGCGCGAAGGGCTCCAGTGACACATCCGCCAGCGCCGGGCCGCGCCACTCCTCGAGCGCCGCACGCAGCCGCGCCGCGGCACGCTCCGGCCGGCCGGCGGCCAGCGCCCGCCGGCCCTCCGCGCAGAGGCGCTCGAAGCGCTCGAGGTCGAGCTCATCCGGCTCGACCAGGAGCCGGTAGCCGGACGTCCCGCTCACCAGGCGAGCGGCCTCGCCGCCCAGCGCGCGACGTAGACGCGAGACGACCGCCTGCATCGTCTTCGGCGCCCCTCCGGGCGGCCGTGCCCCCCAGAGGCCCTCGATCAGGCGGTCGCGCGAGACCGGCTCCCCGGCGTGCAGCAGGAGGAGCGCGAGCAGAGCCCGCTGGCGCCCGCCGGCGACCGCGAGCGGCCGACCCTGAGCGCGGACCTCGACCGGTCCGAGGATTCGAAAGTCCACCGCCTAAAGGTTCCCGCTCCCCCTCGCCACGGGCAACCAATGTCACCGCGTCGCAAGTGGAGCGCAAGCGGTCTCGCCCAACCTCGCGGACAGCACATACTCGGAAACAGGAGATGAGTTCATGGCCGCACTGATCAGGACATATCCGAGCGAGGAAGCCGCACGCCGGGCCATCGAGGCACTGAGGGCGGCGGGCGTGCAGCCGGGCGACATCCGGCTGCTCACGGGCGGGCCGTCACGCGACACTGCCCGCGAGCCGCGCGGCGGCTTCGCCGGCCCTGTGGAGGCGGGCGCGCCCGCCGGGAGCTTCGCGGGCCGCAAGCGCGGAGAGATCGGCAGTTTCGCGACGGGCAGCGTCCAGCGGCCCGAGGAGCGACGCCGCAAAGGGTCCTTCGGCGACGTCGAGCGGGTCGTGATCGTCAGCCACGAGGGACAGGTCGCGCGCTGCCGGGTCACCGGCTATCGCGGGATCCGGGTGTTGCTGCACAGGGCCGCGCTCGACGAGAGCGCCGTCGACCACACCGTCGGCGTGCTCCACAAGGGGCACTCGGTGGTGGTCGTCGACGGCGGGGAGAGCGCCCTGAGCGCCGCCCAGGCGCACTTTCAGCAGATGGCTGAGGCCGCCTGAGGGCCAGGCCGCAGTCAGGGTCCGAACCAGACCTCCCAAGACCGCACGTGCCGGGCCTGTAGAAAGGGCCCGGCACGTGTTCGAGAACGTGCATATTTTTACGCGATTTGCGGGCATTTTGTAACACGCGACCTCGTCCGGAGCGGGGGTTAGCCTGCTAGTATCAGAGGCGGTCTTATGTAGCGCCCCGGCCCGTGTTGATTGGCGGCACGGCGTCGGGGCTTTTCATGGTGTTTTTCAGCGGTCCGCAGGGCCGCGAGATGAAGGGAAACGGTTTGGCGAAGCAGCCCGAAGACGGACGAGAGCAGAATCAGGGCGATGGCGCGGGCCCCGGGCGGGACGGGGGCGCTTCCGCCAAGGGCAGGGGCCGGAGGGAACGGCTCCTACGAGCTCAGGACATCACCGTCCTCGAGGGCCTCGAGGCGGTCCGCAAGCGACCGGGCATGTACATCGGGTCCACGGGCCTGCGCGGCCTCCATCACCTGATCTACGAGGTCATGGACAACTCGGTGGACGAGGCGCTCGCCGGCGAGGCCGACGAGGTCGAGATCGTCATCCACCCGGACAACAGCGTCACCGTCACCGACAACGGCCGCGGCATCCCCGTCGACGTGATGGAGAAGGAGAAGCGCCCGGCCGCCGAGGTGGTGCTGACGGTCCTGCACGCGGGCGGCAAGTTCGGCGAGGGCGGCGGCTACAAGGTGTCCGGCGGCCTGCACGGCGTCGGCGTCTCCGTCGTCAACGCGCTCTCCGAGTGGCTCCACCTCACCGTCTGGCGCGACGGCTACGAGCACACCCAGTCGTATGAGCGCGGCAAGCCGATGGGCGACCTGCAGCGCGGCGAGAAGACCGACCGGCAGCGGCACCAGCATCAGCTTCCTGCCGGACATGGAGATCTTCGAGGAGATCGACTACGACCGCGCGACGCTCGAGCAGCGCTTCCGCGAGATGGCCTTCCTCACAAAGGGCCTCAAGATCGGCTTCCGCGACGAGCGCGGCGAGCGCTTCGAGACGAGCTTCCAGTACGAGGGCGGCATCGTCGACTTCGTCAAGTACCTGCACAGCCAGGGCACGCGCGAGCCGCTCCACAAGAAGATCGTCTACCTCGAGGAGTCGAGCGACATCGGCGAGGTCGAGGTGGCCCTGCAGTGGAACGACTCCTATCAGGAGAGCCTGCTCTCGTTCGCGAACAACATCAACACGCACGAGGGCGGCACGCACCTCTCCGGCTTCCGCTCGGCGCTCACGCGGACGATCAACGCCTACGCCCGCCAGAAGGGCGAGCTCAAGGAGAAGGACCAGAACCTGCAGGGCGAGGACATCCGCGAGGGCCTCACCGCGATCATCTCGGTGAAGATCGCCGACCCGCAGTTCGAGGGCCAGACGAAGACGAAGCTCGGCAACCCGCCCGTCGAGGGCTTCGTCCAGGCGGCGGTCAACAAGGGCCTCGCCGAGTTCCTCGAGGAGAGCCCGACCGACGGCAACCAGATCATGAAGAAGGCCGTCGCGGCGCAGCGTGCCCGCGAGGCCGCCCGCAAGGCGCGCGACCTCACGCGCCGCAAGTCGGCGCTCGAGAACTCGACGCTGCCCGGCAAGCTCGCCGACTGCTCGGTGCGCGACCCCGCGCTGGCCGAGATCTTCATCGTCGAGGGCGACTCCGCCGGCGGCTCCGCCAAGCAGGGCCGCGACCGCAACACCCAGGCGATCCTGCCGCTGCGCGGCAAGATCATCAACGTCGAGAAGAACCGCATCGACAAGGTGCTCTCGAACAAGGAGATCCAGGCGCTGATCACCGCGATCGGCACCGGCATCCGGGAGGAGTTCGACATCGAGAAGGCGCGCTACCACAAGGTCGTCGTCATGACCGACGCCGACGTGGACGGCGCCCACATCCGCACCCTGGTGCTGACCTTCCTCTACCGCGAGATGCCCGACCTGATCGACGCCGGCTACGTGTACATCGCCAAGCCGCCGCTCTACAAGGTCAAGTCGGGCAAGCAGGACATCTACATCGAGAAGGAGTCCGAGCTCGAGGATGTCCTGCTGCGCGACAAGCTCGAGAACCTCGAGGTCACGGACCGCGACGGCGAGGCGTTCAGCCTCACCCACGCGCGCTGGCAGAAGTACGGCCGCCTGCTCAAGCAGTACGAGGGCTGGGCCG
>CAWFZK010000009.1:0-94237 GCA_963820315.1 uncultured Thermoleophilaceae bacterium
GCGTTCGGCGGCCTCACCGCCACGCGAAGACCGGTTCCTCGAGGTGATCGACCCGCTGCCCGATCTGGCCGCGCAGCGCGACCTCCCTGAACTGGTACAGCAGCGCGCCGGTGGGTGCGTGGATGAGGTCGTTGCCGAGCGGGAGTTGAAGCACGGGCGCTCGCTCTCGGGAATGCGGATGAACCGAGGCTCGCCATCGAGCAGCGCCTTAGCCCGATGCGATACGCCGCGTGCACCTCGCCGGGGTCGGGCGTGAGCGTCGGGTCGCCGTCGCACCAGAGCACGACGGGGGTGATCACGAAGCCCGAGCGCGTCGCGTAGTCGTCGAGCCAGCCGACGACGGTCTCGGGACCCAGGCGCAGGCCGAGCTCCTCATCGAGCTCCCGGAGTGCCGCGTCGAGCGGCGTCTCCGAAGCGGCGAGGCGCCCTCCGGGCAGCGCCCATTGACCAGGATGCCGCCGCATGGTCGAGGGGCGGCGGCAGAGCAGGAACGCCGCGCCGCCCGCGACGCCGACCATACGGCCGTCGAGCGGCCGGCCGTCCGCGTCCAGCGGGTCACCCGGAACGACCGACATGTCGATCTCGTCCGTGCCGACTCGATCGCCGTCGTCGCGAGCGGCGTCGCTGTCCAGGACGACGATGGCGACCGCGGCGTGGCGCCGGCCGTCGAGCGGCTCCTCATGGCGGGGGTGTGCGCTGAGGTTTGCGCTCAGAGAAGCTCGAAGCGCGTCGTCGAAGACGATCACCGTCGCGGCACCATAGCCGCGAAGATTCAGCCCGAATGCCTGCCGACGGCATCGCCTACGACTTGACGCGCGCGAGGCTGCGTGATGGACAGGAGACGACGGTCTACCTCGTGCGCCATCCGCGCGCGGCGACGCGAGTCCGTCTGGTCTGCTTTCCGGAGCCGCGCAGGCTCGACGTGTGGTGCGCCGAGGAGGGTCATGAGGAGGCGCTGGTCGCGGGCTTCTTCGTTCGCGATCCCTACCGCCCGCTCGGTGACGTCTGGATCGACGGCGAGCCGGTCGACCACGAGCCGATCGACCCACCCTGGGGTCCGCGGCGGGCGGCCATCCATCTCGACGCCGACGTGGGGCTCGCCGCGCGGGGCAAGCTTCCGGAGACCCCGCGAGGGATCTCGTCACCGCCGGGCCGATGCTCGTGAGCGGGGGCAGCGCCGTCGTCGACGGCGAGGATCGTGAGGGCTTCTCGGCGGGCGCCGGTCAGTTCGACTCCGACATCACGGCCGAACGTCATCCCCGCTGCGCGCTCGGCCTCAGCGAGACCGATCTGCTCGCGGTGTGCTGCGACGGCCGCCGGACCGGCGTCGACGCGGGGCTCGGCCTCGCCGAGCTTGCGCGGCTCATGATCGCCTTTGGCGCTGAGGAGGCCGTGAATCTCGACGGGGGCGGTTCCGCGACGCTCGTGCATCGCGGCCACCTGCTGAACCGCCCGTACTCTCGGGTCGATCAGCCGGCGCCGGAGTCACGACCGGTGGTGACGGCGCTCCTCTTCGGGGCGCGATGACCCCCGTTCCGCCGGGCGAGTAGCATGCCGGTGAATGAACATTCACTCATCCCGCAGGAGGAGCTGACCACATGGCCTGGACCACCGCCGAGATCCCCGACCAGAGTGGCCGCATCGCCGTCGTCACCGGAGCAAACGGCGGGCTCGGGCTCGAGACCTCCCGTGCGCTCGCGGCGGCCGGCGCACACGTGGTCATGGCGGCCCGGAACCAGGAGAAGGCGGTCTCGGCCGTCGAGGACATCCGCGGCACGGTCGCCGAGCCGTCGCTCGAGGTGGTCCCGCTCGACCTCGGCTCGCAGGATTCGGTGCGGGAGGCGGCGGACCAGATCCTCGCCGCTCACGAGCGGATCGACCTGCTGATCAACAACGCCGGCGTGATGGGCATCCCCGAGCGCAAGACGGTCGACGGCCACGAGATGCAGTTCGGCGTCGACCACCTCGGGCACTGGTCGCTCACCGCGCTGCTGATGCCGGCGTTGCTGCGCGCCCAGGCGGCTCGGATAGTCACCGTCACGAGCACCGCACACCACATGGGCCGGGCCGTCGATCCGGCCAACCCTCATCTCGAGGGCAAGTACAGGCCGTGGCGCGCGTACGGGCAGGCGAAGCTCGCGAACTTCCACTTCGGCCTCGGGCTGCAGCGGCAGCTCGAGGCGGCGGCCGCGCCGGCGTCAAGCCTGATCGCGCACCCCGGTCTCTCCAACACCGACCTGCAGGCGGTGAGCGTGCAGGAGACGGGTGGCGGTCGCAGCCAGCGCTTCTTCCACCGGATGGCGGAGTCGAGCGGCATGTCACCGGCGGACGGAGCACTGCCACAGTTGCGCGCCGCCACAGACCCGGATGCCCGCGGCGGCGAGTTCTACGGGCCGAAGTGGGTCAACAACGGGCCGCCAGTGCGCAAGCCGATCTTCCGGCGCATCGGGATGGACTCGGCGATCCGGAAGCTGTGGGAGGTCTCGGAGCGCGAGACCGGGATCACGCTCGAGGTCACCCCGGCGGTTCCGGCCGGCGGCTGAGCCGTTGACCGTCTCCGGGGTCGACCGGGCGGCCGCGGTGCGGCAGGCGATGCGCACGCTGGTCGGCGAGCACGGCTTCCACGGCGCATCGATGAGCGCCGTGGCGGCCGAGGCGGGGGTCGCCACCGGCACCGCTTACACGCACTACGCCTCGAAGGACGACCTCGTGCTCGCCGCGTATCGGGAGACGAAGGCCGAGCTGGCGGCGGCGGCGACCAGCGACCTCGATCGTGCGGCCGGCCCGGCCGAGCGCTTCAAGCTCCTCTGGCTCGCCGCCTACCGCCACCTCGCCGCCAACCGTGAGCAGGCGCTCTTCCTCCTGCAGGTCGACTGCTCGCCCTACCGGGACGAGGCACACGAGGCAGTGCTTGCCGACGGGGACGACGCACTCCTGCGCGAAGCGGCTTCGGCGGACATCGCAGCGCGGCTCCTGCCCTTGCCGCTGGAGGTCCTCTACGAGCTGGGTCTAGCGCCCGCGGTGCGCCTCGCCGCGAGCGGGATCGAGCTCGGCGGCGACGAGCTCGGCGCGGTGGCGGAGGCCTGCTGGCGCGCCGTCACGCGCCCACGCCGAGGCAACGCCGGCGCGTCGCGTTAGCATCTGTCCCCCGACGTCACGGGCGCATCGCGAACGGGGCGCGCGGGATCGAAATGGAAGGGACGTCACCCCGACGCAAAAGCGGGGTTCGGATCTTCGGCACGGACGCTAACTGGAGATCCCCTTGACCTTCCTAACCCACCTTCGGGTCACCCTCGAGCCTCTCGAAGATGCCTGCCTTATCCGCGTTGCCGGCGAGATCGACTACGGCAACGCAGATCATCTGCGGCGTCAGCTGGACGACGCCCGCGCAGAGGGCGATACGACCCTGCTCGACCTGGCGCACGTCGAGTTCATGGACTCGGCCGGCCTCGAGGTGCTGCTCGAGGCGAGCCGAGCGGTCGAGCCGGAGACCTGGCCATTCTTCATCGTGAGGCCTTCGCGCGCGGTGCAACGGCTGGTCGACGCCACCGGCACCGCCGGCCGCCTCGCGCTCGTCCACGTGGAGGAAGAGCCGGGCGTGTCCTGAGAGCTAGGTGCCCGTGAGCACCTCGCCCAGCTTGTCGAGCATCTTCTGCTCGCCCTCACTCACGCGCACAGCGTGGAAGCCGAGGAAGCCGCCCTCCTTGGCCGCGTCCGCGGTGCGCTGGGCTGATTCGAGCAGCCACTTCCGGTACGCCTCCGCCTCCTCTGGCGTCGCCTTGTCAGTCACGATCTCGTTGACCGCACGCAGCTCGTCGAGGATCTCCTCACCGGCCATCGTGCCGCGCGGCTTGAAGCCCTTGAGCGGGTTCTCCCGGCGCTGCGCCTTCTCCGCGACATCCTTGGCCAGCGCGTCGACGAGCTCGGTGCCGCTGGCTGTCTTGGCCGTCTCGGTGATCGTCTTGACGGACGCCAGCGACTCCTTCACCGCCTCGATCGGGCCGCCGGGGTCGGCGAATGTGATGGCCATCCCCGCCACGAGCGGAGCCCGCTCGAGCCGCGTCCACTCCTCATCGGTGTAATCAGCCTTGGTGGTCATGCGGCGACAGCCTACGCCGCCGTTTCCGCCGGAGTCAGCCGGGTAGCTGCGGACCGCTTACGCCACGCCCTGCGCTTCGAGCGCCGCGTCGACGGCCCGCCCGAAGCACGAGCGCACTGCCGCCGCCGCGGCGCGCTCCTCGCCCGCGATGCGCTCGGCGAGCCGGGCGGTCTCGTCGTCGCCGGCGCCCTCCGCGACCCGCCGCAGCAGCTCGTAGGACGCCACCTCGAGGTGCTCGAACGCGAACGCGAAGCCTGCGAGCTTGGCTGGAGTGTCGGGCTGGGCCCCGAAGAAGCCGCCGAGGTTGACGCCGCCGAGGCGCAGCAGTGCGCTCTTGAAACGCGACGGGCCCGCCTCGTGCGCCGACAGCCGGGCCTCGACTGCGGCCTGCTGCGCGCGCGTCTCCTCCAGGTGGTCCTCGAACGCCTTCCGCAGCTCGGGGTCGCCGGCCAACGCGGGCGCCGCCTCCAGCAGCTGCAGCGCCTGCGACTCGATCGCGTACGCGTCCTGCAGGTAGTGCACGAGCTGCTCACCCATGTCGGCGAGCTCCACGTCACGGAGCGATGCCGTGACGGCCCGGTCGAAGCCCTGCTCGAGCCGGCTCGCCATCGCCGCTTCCTGCTCGCGGATCGAGCGCGCCAGCTCGACCGTGTCCGCATCGCCGGCTCGCTCCGCGACCAGCCCCAGCAGTTCGTAGGACGCCATCTCCATGTGCTCGTAGGAGTAGGCGTGTGCGACGAGCTTGCCGGGCGTGTCGGGCTGCGCCCGTGCGAACAGGACCATGCCGACGCCACCGGCGCGCCCCGCCAGGTCCTTCACGCGTGAGGGGTCGGCACCGCGCGCGCCGAGGCGCTCGCGCACGCGCCGCTCCTGGTCGCGCGTCTCCTCCAGATGTTCCCGAAACGCCTGCGCCAGCTCCGGGTCGCCGGCCATGCGGGGCGCGACGACCATCTGCTGGAGCGCCTGCTCCTCGATCGCATGGACGTCGGTCAGGTGCTTCGTGAGTTGCTCTTGCAGGTCCATGCGCATGCGCTACCCGAGCTCATGCGTGGGAATCAGCCCCTGTTTCCGGGTAGCCTCGCCTGAGAGTGGGACAGGAAGTCGCCGCCCGAGTTTTCAGTCGCGAGGACAGGCAGCGCTACCGGACGAAGGTGCGCTCCTGCCTCGACGTGTTCGCGCGCATGCTGCGCGAGTCGCGCTTCGATCCCGAGCAGCGCTCGTTCGGGCTCGAGATCGAGCTCAACCTGACGGACGACGCGGGCGATCCCGCGCTGCTGAACGCCCCGGTCCTCGAGGCGATCGCGGACGCCGCTTTCCAGACCGAGCTCGCGCAGTTCAACGTCGAGATCAACATCCCGCCGCGGCTGCTCGAGTCCTCGGTCTTCACGGAGCTCGAGAGCGAGATTCGCCGCAGCCTCAACCACGCGGAGGACCGGGCCCGCGGGGTCGGCGCGCACATGATGCTGATCGGGATCCTGCCCACGATCGACGATCGCCACCTGAACGCGAGCTCGTTCAGCGAGAGCCCGCGCTACCAGCTGCTGAACGAGCAGATCTTCGCGGCGCGCGGGGAGGACCTCGAGATCTCGATCGGCGGCGTCGAGCGCCTGCATACCTTCGCCGACACGATCTCCCCGGAGGCGGCCTGCACGAGCGTCCAGCTCCACCAGCAGGTCGAGCCCGAGGCGTTCGCGAGCTACTGGAACGCCGCACAGGCGATCGCCGGCATCCAGGTGGCCGTGGGCGCCAACTCGCCGTTCTTCTTCGGGAAGGAGCTCTGGCGCGAGACGCGCATCGCGCTGTTCGAGCAGGCCACCGACACCCGCCCCGAGGAGCTGAAGGCCCAGGGCGTGCGCCCCCGGGTCTGGTTCGGCGAGCGCTGGATCACCTCGATATTCGACCTGTTCGAGGAGAACGTGCGCTACTTCCCGGCGCTGCTCCCGGTCTGCGAGGACGAGGATCCGGTGGAGACGCTCGCGCGCGGCGACGTACCGACGCTCGCCGAGCTGCGCCTCCACAACGGCACGGTGTATCGCTGGAACCGGCCGATCTACGACGTCGTCCGCGGGCGCCCGCACGTGCGCGTCGAGAACCGGCTGCTGCCCGCGGGCCCGAGCGTGGTCGACATCCTCGCCAACGCGGCCTTCTACTACGGCTTGATCAGGTCATTGACGGAGGATGAGCGGCCGGTCTGGTCGCGGATGTCGTTCTCGGCCGCCGAGGACAACCTCCACGCGGGCGCGCGCGACGGCATCGACGCACGGGTCTACTGGCCGGGCGTGGGGGAGGTGCCGGTCTCGGAGCTCGTGCTGCGGCGCCTGCTGCCGATGGCGCACGAGGGGCTCGAGCAGGCGAACGTCGCCGGCGCCGACCGCGAGCGACTGCTCGGCATCATCGAGCGCCGCTGCGTCGAGCACACGAATGGCGCCGCCTGGCAGGCCGCGGCGTTTCACCGGCTCTATGGCGAGCGCGGGCTCGAGCGCGCCGACGCGTTGCGCGAGCTGACCGTGCGCTACCGCGACCTGATGCACTCGAACGAGCCCGTGCACACCTGGCCTTCGCTCTGAGCAGGGTTTAGGCTGGCGGCCGCATGGGCTGCCTGCTCGCACTGCTGACCGGCTTCTTCCCGCGGCTCGGTCTGGTCATCGTCTGGATCTTCACCAACGAGATCGACCTGGCCTACGACAGCTTCTGGGTGCCGCTGGTCGGGCTGATCTTCCTGCCGCTGACGACGCTCGTCTACGCGCTCACTTGGGCGCCCGTCGATCGGGCCGGAGGGCTTCGACTGGTTCCTGATCGTCGGCGCGTTCCTGCTCGACCTGTCGAGCTACGGCGGCGGGGCCTACTCTCGCCGGCGCGGCGACTAGCCGCCGAAGTGCAGCACCCAGGCGGTGGCCCTGCGGGCGCCCATGGTGCCGCGCGCCATCCCCGCGCCGAGCCAGCGGAAGCGCGGGTGCAGCAAGAGCGCTCGGTGGCCGGGCGATCCGAGCCATGCTCGGACCGTCCAGCCAACGCGCGGGCGTCCTCCCGAGTGCCAGGCGAGGTTCTCGCCGAGGAGTCCGAAGTGCGAGCTCGCCCGGATTCGCCGCTGATGCCCGAAGTAGTCGTGGCGCAGCATCCACCCTGCATAGCGCCGCGCGGAGCGGTGAAGCGCGGGGGCCGCGCGCAGCGGCCCGAGGCCGTGTGCGGCGCGCACCGAGTTGACCTTCTTCACCATCGCGCGCTGCGCCGGCGAGGCCGCTTCCGCGGCCGCCGATCCGGCAAACAGCAGCAAGCCGCACGCCACCAGAAGCGTGGCAGCCGTTCTGCACGCCTGCACCAGGCACCTCCATGTCCCGGAGCGGTGGGTTCCCGCCCGAACTACAGACGCCGTAGTTCCTACCCACAGGGCGCCAGAGCAAATCCTCGGCCTTCCTGCGAGCATCCCGCGCCGTGGAGATCGTGCTCGTGCGTCACGGCGAGACCGAGTGGAGCCGCGACCTGCGCCACACGGGCCTCACGGACATCCCCCTCACCGACGTCGGCCGCGAGCAGGCGAGGGTGCTGCGCGCTCCGCTGTCGGAGTGGAGCTTCGCCCGTGTCTACACGAGCCCGCTCTCGCGGGCGCTGGACACCTGCCGGCTCGCAGGGCTCGACGATGGGGCGGAGGTGACCGACGCGCTGCTCGAGTGGGACTACGGCGAGTACGAGGGCATCACGACCAAGGAGATCCGCGCGGGGCGGCCCGGCTGGTTCCTCTGGCGCGACGGCGTCCCAGGCGGTGAGACCGCCGAGGAGGTGGGAGCGCGCGTCGACTCGCTGATCGCCGAGCTCAAGGGGGCCGACGGCGACGTCGCGCTGTTCGCGCACGGACACACCCTGCGCGTGCTCTCCGCGCGCTGGCTCGGACTGCCGCCGCAGGATGGAAAGCTGCTCGCGCTGTCGACCGGGACGCTGTCGGTGCTCGGCTACGAGCGCGAGACCGAGGTGATCAAGCGCTGGAACGCGCCGGTGACGGCTTCCGCCGGCGAGTCCACCACGAGTCCTCCCGCGGCTTCGTGACCGCGCCGTAGATCCCGACGAGCGGGACGAAGGCGCCGACGATGGCGAACAGGCGCTTCCCCTTGAGCCAGCAGACGACCGCCGCACTGATGCCGATGAGCTGAAAGCCCAGCAGCCACGGCAGGCTCTCGGTGCCCACGAAGCGCTTGCCGCCGATCCCGATGGCGAGCAAGAACGCCTCACGCATCTCGATCCAGAACTGCAGGCCGATCAGCGCGACGACGAGCATCAGCGTCGCCACGATCACCGCGTCGATCGACTGCCGGCCCTTCTCCGACCAGTAGACGTCCGACAGGTTCAGCCACAGCGCGAACTCGTCGAGCGTGAGGCCAAGCCCGATCCCGAAGGCGATGCCGGAGAGCTCCAGCCAGGGGCTTCCAATGTCGGTCGCCAGGCCCAGATACCCCATCGTCATCAGCAGCAAGATCCCCCAGAACATGTGGTGGATGTGGGTGCCGCCCTTGGTTTCGACGTTGCCCGGCCACCAGCTCACCTGGGCGCGGATCATGTGCGCGGACGTGCGGATGAAGCCGAACGAGCCGAGGAAGGCGAGCAGGATGAGGAAGTGCATCTCCTTCCCGGTGGCCTCGATGTGCCTCTCGTACGCGAGCGAGAGGTCGTGCCAGAGAGCGTCCACTTGCCGTGAATGGTAGGAACCACACATGATCGACGGCATCCTGGGCGGGCCGGTCGATCAGCAATACCTGCTGGAGGCCCGTCAGATGCAGGCGCTGTCACTGGCCGTGCACATCCCGCTGGTGTGCTTCGGCATCGCGTTCCCGGCCATGGTCCTGTTCCTCGAGGCCATGTGGCTGCGCACCGGCGACCCGCTCTACAAGGCGCTCGCCAAGCGCTGGTCGCACGCCATGGCGATCCTGTTTGCGATCGGCGTCGTGACCGGCACGATCCTCTCGTTCGAGCTCGGGCTGCTGTGGCCGGAGTTCATGGCGACCTTCGGCGACGTGTTCGGCCTCGCCTTCGGCCTGGAGGGCTTCTCGTTCTTCACCGAGGCGATCTTCATCGCCATCTACATCTACGGCTGGGACCGGCTGCCGCCCAGGGTGCACTTCCTGGCGGGCTTCCCGATCCTGATCGCCGGCATCACGGGTGCGTTCTTCGTCATCTCGGTCAACGGGTGGATGAACGACCCGACCGGCTTCAGGATCGAGAACGGCGAGGTCGTGGACGTCAAGCCGGTCGAGGCGCTCTTCAACGCCAACATGTGGCACGAGTTCGTCCACATGTACCTGGCGGGGATCATCGTGGCCGGCTTCCTCGTGGCCGCCGTGTACGCGGCCGGCTGGCTGCGCGGGAACCGCGAGCGCCGCCACCGGATCGCGCTGATCGTGGCGCTGTCATTCGCGTCGCTGGCGGCCCCGGTGCAGCTGCTCGTGGGCGACTTCGCTGCGCGTACCGTCGCCGAGCACCAGCCGCTCAAGCTCGCGATCCTCGAGGGCCTCCCCGAGACGGAGAGCGGCGCCCCGCTTCACATCTTCGGGATCTACGAGGACGGCGAGGTGAAGGGCGGGATCAAGTTCCCGAAGCTGCTCTCGCTGCTCGCCTACCACGACCCGAACGCGACCGTCGAGGGGCTGGACGCGGCTCCGCCCAACGGTCTGCCCACCAACACGGGCATCAACATCGTCAGGCTCTCGTTCCAGGCGATGGTCTTCATCGGGAGCGGCCTCGCCGCCCTCGCCGTCTGGTTCCTCTGGTTTGCCTGGCGGCGTGGGCGCCTGCCCCGAACGCGCTGGTTCATGCGCGCCGTCGTCGTCGCCGGCCCGCTCGCGGTGGTGGCGCTCATCTGCGGCTGGGTCACCACCGAGGTGGGGCGCCAGCCCTGGATCGTCTACGAGGTCATGCGCACCGAGCAGGCGGTGACCGGTGCGAATGGGATCCCGGTCGGGTACGGCACGCTCGTGATCGTCTACCTGGGCCTGGCGGTGATCGCCGGCGTGATGCTGCGGCGGCTGGCGCGCCGGCCGATGGAGGTCTGAGCCGATGCTGCCGGAGCTGGCCGCCATCCTCGTCGCGATCGGACTCACGGCCTACGTGGTGCTCGGCGGGGCCGACTTCGGCACGGGCATATGGGACCTGACCGCCGGCGACGACATGGCGATGCGCGAGCGCATCAAGCGCTCGATGACGCCGGTCTGGGAGGCCAACCACGTCTGGCTCATCTTCATCCTCGTAGTCCTCTGGACGGCGTTCCCGCCCGCGTTCGGCTCGATCACCTCGACGCTGGCGGTGCCGTTGTTCATCGCCGCCGTCGGGATCATCCTGCGCGGCGCCGCCTTCGCCCTGCGCGGCGAGGCCGCGACCATGCTGGAGCAGCGCTCGCTCGGCGCGGTGTTCGCGCTGTCGTCGCTGATCGTGCCGTTCTTCCTCGGGGCGGCGGTGGGTGGGGTCGCCGGGGAGCGCGTGCCCGAGGGCAATACGTCCGGCGACGAGATCACGAGCTGGCTGAACGGGCTCTCGCTGCTCGTCGGCGCACTCGGCGTCGCGACGGGCGCGCACATCGCCGCGGTCTTCCTCGGCGCGGACTCCCGCCGCGCGGGCGAGGAGGAGCTGGTCGACAAGTTCAGGACGCGCGCGCTCATCTCGGGGGTAGTCGCCGGGGCCTTGGCGCTCGCCGGCCTGCCCGTCGTGCACAGCGAGGTGCCGGAGCTGTGGGACGGGCTCACATCCGGGCTGGGACTGGTGTTCGTGCTGGTCTCGGCGCTGGCGGGCCTCGCCACCCTCTGGCTCGAGTGGACCGAGCGCTTCGAGGCCGCGCGCTGGGTAGTAGCGGTCGCCGTCGGCGCCATCGTCGCGGCCTGGGTCGCCGCGCAGTCGCCTTACATCCTGCCGCCCGACCTGACCGTTGACGAGGCGGCCGGGAGCGACGCCACGCTGACGGCGCTGCTGGTGGTCGTCGTCATCGGCCTGCTCATCCTCGTCCCGTCGCTTACCTGGCTGTTCAGGCTCACTCTGCGCGGGGAACTCGACAAGGGGTCGAACCCGTGATCCGCACGCTCGTGCTGTTTCTGATCGGCGCGCCGCTGCTGTTCTTCTTCGACTCGACAGTCACCATCACGCTCGGCATCCTGATCCTGTTCGCCGCGATCGTGTCCGGGGTCTTCGCCACAGCGACCCCGGAGTTCATGACGGGCGAGCGCGAGGACCCCGGCTAGCGCTGCTCGCGACCGAGCCAGGCGACGAGCGCCTCGAGGTCGGTGCCGACCCGCTCGGCTCCCCAGGCGCGTCCGAACGCCCCGAAGCGGCGCCCGGTCGTCAGGACCGCGTTGGCCGCGACCGTGTAGGTGCCATCCGGGCGCACGGCCTCGAGACCGCTCTCGTAGAGGTCGACCGGCCCGCGCGCGCGCCACACGGCGAGCGCATCGCTGCCGCGCATCGTCATCCGGACGATCGGGTGCTCGTAGGCGTGCACGGGGAAGGCCTCCGCATACGTGACCTCGCCGGCATCGAGGCCCGGCCGGCGCGTGTTGCCGCCGTTCACGAAGGCGACGTCGGCGCCCGCGAAGGCGCGCTGAGCTTCGGCCGCCAGCTCGCCGAGCCCGTCTGAGTCGAGCTCCTCGTCGAGGTGACCGACCACGCGGTCGCCGAGCGGCGCAACTCGCGTCGCGTAGCTCGCGACGAGGCTCGCCAGCTCCGGGTCGGGCGCCGTGCCGGCGTGCGTCGTGGCGGCGAGATCGGCGGACTTCGCGATCACGTCGCCGGTGACCCGGTCGACGCTGATCCTGACGCGGTCGTAGCCCGTGCCGTACGGGAACGACTCGACGACGAGCTTGCCGTCGACGCTGAGGTTGAGCTGCGAGTGGGTGTGGCCCGCGATCACGACGTCGACCGCATCGTCCATCTGCGCGGTCTCGTCGACGATCTCGCCCTCGGCCGCGTCTCCCTTCTGAAACGCGCCGGAGTGGGCCAGCACGACGATCGCCTCGACGCCGCGCGAACGCAGCTCGGGCACCCAGCGGTTGACCGTCTCCGAGATGTCCAGGAAGCGGTACTCGCGTTTGAACTCGGGCAGCAGCCAGGTCGGCGTGTCGTCCGTGGTGACACCGATGAAGCCGACGCGCACGCCGCTGCGCTCGATCACCTTGTAGGGCGGCAGGAAGGTGGCGCCCGTCTCCGGATCGACGGTGTTGGCGGCGAGCCACTGGTAGCGCGAGCCCTTCAGCACGCGCATCAGCTCGTCGCCGCCCTCGTCGAACTCGTGGTTGCCGACGGCGCCGACGTCGAAGCCCATCAGGTTGGTCGCCTCGATCGTGGGCTCGTCGTGGAAGTGGCTCGAGATCAGCGGCGACGCTCCGATCATGTCGCCGGCGTGGACCCTGATCGTGCCGTCCGGGTGCGAACGGGCGGCGTTGTCGAGGTGCGCGCCGAGCCATGCCGCGCCACCCAGGCCGGGCTCGGGTGGCTCGAGGTTGCCGTGGAAGTCGTTCACGCCGAGCAGCTGGAGCTCGACGGGACCGTCGTCTTCAGGAGCGGGCGCCGGCTCGTCGGCCCCGGCGTTCAGCCCAAGCAGGGCAACCAGCAAAACGGCCGCGAATGCGGCCGCTCCAGGCAGTAGGTGGCGGCGGCTACGCAGTCGCATCGCCACGCCAACTTATGTCGCCTTTGCAGGGGTTTTGTCACCGACCCATGTAAATCGAGTGAAGCGCCTGTGAAGCTCAGGGAAGTCTCAGGAGCTCAACCGCGGTCCAGGCAGGCCGAAAGCCGAGGCGCGCGTAGAGCTCCTTGGGGCGGCCGGCATCGTCGGCGACGATCCACAGGGAGGCGGCATCCGACCCCGCGGCGATCGCCGCCTGCGTGATCGCAGTGCCGAGACCGCGACCGCGGCGGTCGGCGCGCACGAAGACCTGCGCGACCTCCGCGGCCTGGCCGATCCGGTCCAGCTGGGCGTAGGCGACCGGCGTGCCCTGCTCGCGGACCGCGAACACGCGGCTGCCAAGCCGCTCGGCCGCCCTGGCGGCCTGGCCGAGGTAGTCCGTGGGGTCGAGCGTGGGGAAGTCCTCGAAGTGCCAGGCCAACCGAAGCTCGTGCACGTCGCCGTAGGCGACCTCCTCGACGCGCAGCTCCGGCGCGGCCGGCGCCGGCCGCTCGTGGAGCATCCACACGAGCCGCTCACTCAGCCAGCCCTGCGCCTCGAAGCCGGGCCGCAGCGGCTCCGCCACCGCCGCGACCTCGAAGTCGATGCGCCGGTGGTCGAGCGGCGCGAGCGCCTCGTCGGCAAATGCGATCAGCTCCGCGATCGTCATCTCCGGGTCGGACTCGACCCGAACCGTGTTGAAGTCGTAGTAGCTCGGGAAGTCGGTCGCCCGCACGACGGTGCCATGCGCCCAGGGCTCGAGGACGTCGCAGAGGAGCGCCTGCACGGCGTGGTGCAGCCCCCGCGCGCGTTCCTCCCGCGGGTCCGTCCTAGTCCCCCGCTTCGACCGGGTGGCCGAGCCGGGCCCAGAGCGGGACGCCCCCGTCGACCACGTGGATCACCTCGCGCGCGCCGTGCGCGGAGAGCAGGCTGGCGGCCGTCGCGCTGCGCTGACCGGACGCGCAGATCGCGGCGACCGGCCGCTCCGGGTCGATCTCGCTCGGCAGCTCATGGAGGTCGTGGTACGGCCTGTGCAGCGAGCCCGGCACATGGCCCGCGCGCCACTCGGACAGCTCGCGGACGTCGACCAGCTGGACACCGTCCGCGTCGGCGAGCTCCTCCACCGTCCAGCGCGCGATGCGCGCGACGTCGCGGCGCTCGGCCCGCCAGCTCGTCATGCCGCCGGCGAGGTAGCCCGCGAGGCTGCGCACGCCGACCGCCGTGGCGAGCCGGCCTGCGACGAACGCGTCCTCGTCGTCGCGCCCGACCAAGACGATCTCCTGCGCCGGGTCGGCGACCCAGGACAGCTTCGTCCCAAAGCCCTGGCGCAGCATCGTGATCGACACGGCGCCGGGGATGTGGGCCTCGTCGAACTGAAGGTCGGTGCGCACGTCGACGATCAGCGCCCCGGCGGCGCGGCGCTGGTCGACCTGGCGCGGGGTGAGCGGCATCAGCTCGACGCCCGCCGTCACGAGCGGGCCGCGGTTCATGTCCACGACCGCCTGGAAGTTCGGCGGCTGCGGGCCGAGGCTCGCGAGCGTGCGCTCGACGAAGTCGGGCTCGAGGCCGTCGAGCAGCTCGTTGTGGCGGCGCTCGTAGCCGATCGTCGAGGAGACCTTCATGTCCATGCCGGGCCCGCCGCAGAGCGAGCCGCCCAGGTGCCCCGGCCAGACCTCGGTCTCGGGCGCGAGCGTGAGCAGCCGCTCGTGGAGGCTCTGGAAGATCTCGCGCGCACCCTGCTCGCGCTCGATGGCCAGGTCGGGGCGCGCCACGTCGCCGACGAACAGGCTGTCGCCGGTGAGCACCGCCCACGGCTCGTCGCCGCGCGAGCCGTCGATGAGCGCGAAGGCCGTGTGCTCGGGGCGGTGGCCGGGCGTATGGACGGCGCGCACGATGAGCGAGCCGAGCTCGAGCTCGTGGCCGTCGTCGAAGGGCTCGTGCTCGTATTCGGCCTGCGCGCTGCGGTGGATGTGGATCGTCGCCCCGGTCGCGGCGGCGAGCCGGCCGTGGCCGGACACGTGGTCGGCGTGGTTGTGCGTCTCGAGCACGTGGTCGATCTGCACGCCGAGGTAGCGGGCGAGCTCGAGGTACTCGTCGATCTCGAAGCGCGGGTCCACGACCGCTGCGACACCGGCCGAGTGATCCCCGACGAAGTAGGACGCGCAGCCCAGGTCCTCGTGTGTGATCTGACGGAAGATCACGCGCGCATCATCCCAGTGAATGGGCATCCCCAGAAGTGGGTACAGGCGACTTGGGGTAGCCGAAGCGGGAGGAACCGAGATGTTGCAGGGCACCGAGGTCAGTGAGCGCGTGCGGGAGCAGGGGCTCTCGCAGCTCGACTGCGACGTCCCGGCGGAGATGTCACTTGCCGAGTGGGGGAGAGAGCGACGCGTCAGGTCAGAGCCTGGGCGAGGGTGGCGCTCCCTGCTACGACTAGCACGGCGCCGATCGCCTTCAGCAGCTGCCGCTCGCTCAGGCGCCCGGTAAGGCGGGCGCCAAGGAGCGCGCCGGGCACCGACGCAGCGGCGCCGATCCCGAGCAGGTCCCAGTCGACCCCCTCGGGGGTGTGGCCGATCACCCCGGCCGCCCCGACGCAGACACCCACCGCCAGGTTCGTGCCGACGGCGCGCGCCGGCGTCTCGCCCACGTAGCGCAGCAGGGCGGGCATCCGCAGCGCGCCCAGAATCAGGCCGACGAGCCCGCCGAGGATCCCGATCAGGGCGCCGCTGATGACCGCCGCGCGGATGTCGAGCGTCGGGGGGCCGGGCTCCGGCGGCGGGCGCTCGGGTTGCCGCCGCGGCCGCAGCAGGTCGATCCCGAAGTAGAGGAGCAGCGCCCCGATGATTCCGAGCAGCGCCTCCTCGGGCAGCACGCCTGAGACGTACCCGCCCAGGACGGCGCCCGCCATCGAGGGCGGGGCCATCCAGCCGAACAGCCGCCAGTTGATGCGCCCCGCGCGCACGTGCACGCTCGCCGCGGCGAGCGCGGCGACGCCCGAGATGCCGATGTTGGCGCCGGCGCCGGCGGCCGGGGAGGAGGCGAGCAGCAGCACCAGCGGCAGCCGGATGTTGCCGAGGACGAGCCCGACGAGCCCACCGGCGAGCGCGACGGCGAAGCACCAGGCGACGAACGCGACCAGCTCGAGGGCGTCCACGGACGGCAGTCTCGCTGCTGTGGGCGACGCCGATGTGAATGGCGCGCATCCCCCCGATTGAAGGGTTCGCGGGGCCATGGCCCCCTCGAACCCTTCAATCGGCGCCTGGGCCGTGTGCGAGCGAGAATCATTCTCAGTTAGAGTGAGGCGGCGAATGCGCCTCACCGCCGTCGTAGCGCTCGCTCTCACCGCCGTCGTGGCGGGCTGCAGCTCGGACTCGGGTTCAGGCTCGGACGCGGACGTGGCCGCCGTCGCGACCACCACCGAGGTCGCGGATCTCGTGCGCAACGTCGGCGGTGGGCGGGTGGATGTTCACGGCGTGCTCTCGCCGGGGGCCGATCCGCACGGCTACGAGCCGCGGCCGAGCGACGCGGCGTCGATCGCCGATGCGGCGCTCGTGTTCAAGTCGGGCGGCGAGGTCGACGAATGGCTCGACGAGCTCGTCGACAACGCGGGCGGTGACGCCGAGGTCGTCGACCTGATCGACTCGGTCGAGACGATCCCCGGCGGTCACGACGAGGGCGAGACCGACCCACACTGGTGGCAGGACCCGCGCGACGCGCAGCAGGCCGTCGCCGCGATCCGGGACGCCCTGATCCGAGGCCGACCCCGACGGCCGCCGGATCTACGAGCGCAACGCTGCGGCGTATTCGCGCGAGCTAGCACGGCTGGACGAGCAGATCGCCGCCTGCATCGAGAAGGTGCCGGCCGCGCAAGCGCAAGCTCGTGACGACGCACGACTCGCTCGGCTACTACGCCGCGCGCTACGGAATCGACGTGGTCGGCTCCGTGATCCCGTCGCTCTCGACCCAGGCCCAGCCCTCGGCCGGCGACATCGCGGACCTGGTCGACCAGGTCCGTGCGGAGGGCGTCGAGGCCGTCTTCCCCGAGGCCCAGACGAGCGAGCGGCTCGAGCAGGCGCTCGCGCGCGAGGCCGGCGCGCAGGTCGGCGATCCGCTCTGGGCCGACACGCTCGGCGGGGAGGGCAGCGGCGCCGAGACCTACGTCGACGCGATGGCGGCCAACACGGCCGCGCTCGTGGAGGGCATGAGCGGCGGCGCCGTCAGCTGCCGGCCGGCGCCATAGGCCTCGGCGGGCGCGACGGGTCAGGCTCCGCCGCAGGTTCTGGCTCGGGTGCCGGAGCGGGCGGCGGCTTCTCGTCGAAGTAGTCACCACCCTCGATGCTGATGTGGGGGAGGATCCGGTCGAGCCAGTGGGGCAGCCAGATCGTCCTCCTGCCGGCGACCGTGATCAACGCGGGCACGAACAGGCACACCACTACCGCGTCGATTACGACCGCCGTTGCCAGACCGAGGCCGAATTGCTTGATCGTCGGGTCGCCGTTCAGGACGAAGCTGCCGAACACACAGAACATGACGGCCGCCGCCGCCCCGATGATGCGTCCCGAGTAGCCGAGCCCCTCGATCACGGTCGCGCGAGCGCCCTTGCCCTCCTTGAAGTGCTCCTGGATCTGGGTCAGCAGGAAGACCTGGTAGTCGGTCGAGAGGCCGAACAGGATCGCGAACATGATCAACGGCACGAAGCTCACCACGGGTATCGAGCCGTCGAGTCCGATCAGGCTCGAGGCAAACCCCTCCTGGAAGACGAGCGTGAGCACGCCGTAGGCCGCTCCGACCGAGACGAGGTTCATCACGGCTGCCTGAGCGGGGATCAGGAGGGAGCGGAATCCCACCAGCAGCACCAGGAAGCTGAGCGCCGCGACCACCAGGATGACCAGCGGGAGCTTGCTGGTGATCTTCTCGGCGAGGTCCACATACGCGGCTGTGGTGCCACCCACGAAGGCCGTCATGTCCTGGCCCTTGGTCGCCTTCGGGATGGTGGTGTCCCTCAGGCGCGAGACCAGGTCCTCGGTGGCGATGTCGGACGGCGCGGTCGTGGCAATGAGCGTGTAGACGGCCGCGGTTCCCTGCTTGTTGACCAGCGGCTGCGTCACGGAATCGACGCCCTTGGTCTTCTGGAGGTCCTTGCGCAGCGTCTGGAGGCGCGGGTCGGTCGCCGGCTGCTCGGCCTTCTTCTTCTTGTTGGCGAGCTCGTTGGACTGCTTCTGCGTCTGCTGCTTTGCCTCCTGCTGCGCCTGCTGCTGGGTCGCGCCCTCAAGCTCAGCCTGCTGCTCGATCTGCTGTTGCTGCTGCTGCAGCTGCTTCTCGTTCTGACTGATCGTGTTGAGGTTCTTCTGGTTCGGCTTCGCGGGCTTGCTGAGCTGGGTGGAGATCAGGAACGGCCCGTTGGTGCCCTCCCCGAAGCCCTTCGCCGATCAGGTCGTAGGCCTGGCGAGCGGTCGTGTCGGTCGGCTCTGCCCCCACGTCCTCCTGGCCCAGGTGCATCGACAGCGTGGGTATCGAGAGCGCGAGCAGGATCGCCAGCACAGCGACGATCACCGGCCAGCGGTGATTGGCGATCCCCGTGGCCAGCCTCGTCCACAGTGGGGACTGCACCTCGTCGGCGCGAGCCTTGCGGAACGGCAACTTCAGCGCCGAGACGTGCGTTCCGAGCAGCGCGAACAGGGCCGGCAGCAGGGTGAGCGCGCCAAGGATGGCGAAGGCCACCGCGATCGCCGACGTGTAGCCCAGGGTCGTGACCAGCGGGATCCCGGCGACCACGAGCGCCAGCAGCGAGATCGCAACGGTGCCGCCCGCGAACAGGACCGCGCCGCCCGCGGTCGCGAGCGCACGCGCAATCGACTCGTGGACCTCCATGCCCTCGGCGACCTGTGCGCGGTGCTTGGTCACGATGAACAGCGAGTAGTCGATCCCGACCGCCAGTCCGATCATGGTCGCCAGCGTGGGCGCGGTCGTGGGGATGTCGGCGATGTGGCTGAGCAGCGTCACGACGCTCAGGCCGCACAAGAGGCCGAGCACGGCGGTCACGATCGGCAGCCCCGCCGCGACGGCGGAGCCGAACACGAGCAGCAGGATCACCATCGCGGCGGCAATACCGATCTTGTCGCTCGCCCCCGTGTCCGGCTTGGAGAGCTCCTGGCCGACGTAGCCGCCGATGGCCACCTGCAAGCCCGCCTTCTTCGCCGGATCGGCGGCGTCGAGCACCGCGTTGCCCTCGTCCTCGGTGATGCTCCCCTGGCCGACGTCGAGCGCCACCGATATGTAGCCGATCTTCTTGTCCTTGCTGAGCGCGTTCTTTCCGGCGTCGCTCAGGGGGCTGACGGCCGCCGTCACGTGCGGCGTCTTCTTCAGGGCGCTCACCGACTGCTTGATGGCCTTCGAATACTTCGAGTCGGTCAGCTTGCCGCTGTCGGTGGCCACCACGAGCGGGTTCGTTCCGTAGGCCTGGCTCGGGAAGCGGCCGCTCAGGAGATCGGTGGCGCTCTGGCTCCCGGTGCCCGGCAGGGTCACGTTGTTGGTGGTTTGCGAGCCGGCTCCTTGCGCGACGATCACAAGCGCCACGACGAGCACCAGCCAGAGCCCGAGCACCACAAAGCGCCAGCGCGCGCACGCGCGGCCGAGTCCATAGAGAAGGCCAGTCATCGGATCTCCTTACCCCAAGAGGGGAGCGAGTCGTGCCACAGGGTATGCGCGGCGAATGAGCCGCGCAAGCCTCAGGCCGAGTCGCGGCAGCTGGGGCAGGTGCCCCTGAGCGTCACGTCGTGCGCGCCGACCGAGTACTCGACGCGCCCGGCGAGGCGCTCGATCACCCGCTCGAGCTCCGGATCCTCGAAGGCCTTCGTCTGGCCGCAGCGGTCGCACACCAGGTGGTGATGGTGCTCGCCGTTCGGATAGACCGGCTCGTAGCGCGCCACGGGCTCGCCGACGTCGACGCGGCGCACGAGCCGCATGTCGTCGAGCAGCTGGAGAGCGCGATAGATGCTCGCGACTCCGACGCCCTCACCGCGCTCGCGCAGGCGCTCGGAGATCTCCTGCGCGGTCACGCTGCAGCTGAGCTCGTCGAGCGCCGACACGACGGCGGCACGCGGCGCGCTGACGCGATAGCCACCGCCCTCGAGGGCCTCGTGCGCGTGTCCGACCCAGTCGCTCATGCCTCGCCGAAGCATAGGGTCCGGTCTCATGGACGACCTCTTTCGCACGCCCGACGAGCGCTTCGCCGCGCTGCCGGGCTACGACTTCGAGCCGCACTGGCACGACGCGGATGGGCTGCGGTTGCACTACGTGGACGAGGGCGCCGGCGACCCCGTCGTCTGCTTCCACGGCGAGCCGACCTGGGCGTACCTCTATCGCAAGATGCTGCCGGTGCTCACCGGCGCCGGGATGCGCGTCGTCTGCCCCGACTACCCGGGCTTCGGGCGCTCCGACAAGCCGACCGACCGCCGCTGGTACAGCTACGAGCGCCACGTCGAGCACATGGCCGGACTGCTCGCGGCCCTCGACCTGCGCGACGCCACCGTCGTCGTCCAGGACTGGGGCGGGCCGATCGGGCTGCGCTGGGCCGTCGAGAACGCGGAGCGCGTGGCGCGGCTCGTCATCCTCAACACCGGGCTCTTCACCGGGCGCGTCTCGAAGGGCTTCATGGCCTGGCGCAACTTCGCCGAGCGCAATCCGGACCTGCCCGTCGGCTTCGTGCTCCAGGGCGCCACGGCGACAGAGCTCCCGGACGATGTCGTCGCCGCCTACGAGGCGCCCTTCCCGACGCCCGAGTCGAAGGCCGGCGCGGCCCAGTTCCCGCTGCTCGTGCCGATCTCGGACGACCAGCCGGGCGCGACCGAGATGCGAGCCGTGGCGGACGAGCTGTCGCGCTGGGACAAGCCCGCGCTCGTCGCCTTCTCGGACGAGGATCCCGTGTTCCCCTACCCGCGCGCGGGGGAGCGCTTCACGACGTTGATCCCGCGCGCCGCCGAGCAGGTGCGCATCGAGGGCGCCGCGCACTTCCTGCAGGAGGACCGCGGCGAGCGGATCGCCGAGCTCGTCCTCGAGTTCGTGCGCGGCAGCCCTGGCGCGTGACCGTCAGCCGGCCGCGCTGAAACGCTCGGCGACCTTCGACCAGTCGACGGTGTTCCACCACGCGTCGATGTAGTCCGGGCGCTTGTTCTGGTACTTCAGGTAGTAGGCGTGCTCCCAGACGTCGACGCCGAGCAGAGGCGTCTTGCCGTCCGTGATCGGGTTGTCCTGGTTCGCGGTCGAGACGACTGCAAGGCCCGAGCCGTCGTGCACGAGCCATGACCAGCCCGAGCCGAACTGGTTGACGCCCGCATCCTTCATCTTCGACTTGAAGTCGTCGAACGAGCCGAACGCCGACTCGATCGCAGCCGCCAGGTCGCCGTCGGGGGCGCCGCCGCCGTCGGGCGACATCGACTCCCAGAACAGCGAGTGGTTCAGGTGGCCGCCGCCGTTGTTGCGCACCGGGCCGCGGATGTCGTCGGGAAGCTGCGAGAGATTGGCCACGACCTCCTCGACCGGCTTGTCCGCCCACTCGGTGCCCTCGAGCGCGGCATTGGCCTTGTCGACGTACGCCTGGTGGTGCTTGTCGTGGTGCACCCGCATGGTCGCCTCGTCGATGTGCGGCTCCAGTGCGGCGTAGTCGTACGGAAGCGGCGGTACCTCGTAGGGCATGTCTCTCTCCTTGATTCGGTGAGCTTCTCGTCGGACTCTATGCATCCCCGGGAACAGGCGATCAAACGCTAGGCTTGACCGCCCGAGCGGCTGTGGCGGAATGGCAGACGCGCCGTCTTCAGGTGGCGGTGGGCTAACGCCCGTGGAGGTTCGACTCCTCTCAGCCGCACTCGGTGAAAGGGCTCCGCATGGAGCCCTTTCGTCTTCTCGCCGTCGGAACCTAGGCGTCCGACTGCGAGCGCCGCTGCTGCGGCGTGCGGAACACGTAGTCCCAGAACGGCGCGCTCACTCCGAAGCCGCGCGTGTCGTCCTGGAAGTGGTGGCGCATGTGCAGCTCGCGCATCAGCTTGCCGAGGCGGGTGCGCGGGCGGTGATGGTGCACGTGGTAGTGCGTCATGTCGTACACGAGGTAGCCGGTCAGGAACCCGGCCATGAACACGTGCGCCCAGGGCGTGCCCAGGACGAGCACGAACAGGCCCCAGAAGCCGAGCGCCAGCGGCACGCTCACCGAGGGGGGCATCACGAGCCGGAGCGGGTCGTTCGGATGGTCGTGGTGGACGCCGTGGATGATCCAGTGGAAGCGCGCGCCGATGCCCTCTTCGGGCTCGAAGTGGAAGATCAGCCGATGTAGCCAGTACTCGGTGAGCGTCCAGAAGAGGTAGCCGCCGATCACGAGCCCGATGACCTGCAGCGTGGTCGGCTCGCCGCGCGCGCCGATCACGAAGAGGGCGATGATCGCGGGTACGAAGATGAGCGGCGGGACCATCGGGTGGACGCGCGAAAGCCGGTCGAGGATGTCCGAGTCGAACATCCGCGGAGAGGACTTGAGAACGTCCGTGCGACGTGCGTCCATGACCCCGAATTTAGCGCACGTCGCGGGCAGTTGGAAGCCAGCTGTTTGGGTGCCCTAACTCGGGTCGTCCGCGTACTTCCAGAGCCCGTCCCAGGAGGCGAGGATGTACTCGAGCCCGAACGCTGCCGTCATGCCATAGACGGCGATCTCGACGGGCGTCGCTCCGCCGCCCATGATCCGGGCGAGCAGATAGCAGGTGACCGCGCCCACGAAGAGCAGCCTCCCGGTGACCTCCATGGCTTGAGTGTCGGCTGCGCCCCGCTCGCGCCTGTGACGGCGTGGTGAAGGCCCGGTAAAGGTCCCGTTACCCGCACGCGCCACGCCGGTAGGCTCGCGGGCGATGAGCGAGTCGCCCGTCGCGGTGGTCCGAGCGCTGTTCGATCGCATCAACGCACGCGGCATCGACGCCGTGCTCGAGCTGCTGGCGCCGGACGCGGTGTTCGTCGTTCCGCCGGAGGCCTCGGCCGAGCCCGACATCTACCGGGGACACGACGGCGCGCGGCGTTACTTCAGCGGCTTCGACGGGGTCCTCGACGAGGTCCGCTTCGAGCTGCTCGACGTCGAGCTTGTGACCGACGACAGCGTGCTCGCCGCCTCCAGGCTCAGCGGCCGGGGCACCACCACCGGCATCCCGGTTCACCAGGAGACGTTTGTCGTCCTGACGGTCCGCGACGGCCTCGTGACCTGGATCAAGCCCTACGACGACCGCGAGACCGCGCTCGCGGAGCTTCGTAGCAGGAGCGAGCTCTAGCCGAGCGGCGCCAGCAGGTTCTTCTGACCCTCGAAGGCGAAGAGCATCAGGTCGACCATGCGGAACGTGTTGTTGTTCGGCCCTAGCGAGGGCCTGAAGGCGGTGTCCCGCACGATCGAGTGCTCGCTGCCCTCCATCGCCCGGTGCAAGGTCTCGACCACGATGCGCGCGCCGACGCCCTTCATCTTGCCGTTGTTGATCTCGGCCTCGCGCAGGACGTAGAACCAGAGCGGCGTGTCCTTCAGGAACGCCTCGCGCTGTCCCTGTGTCAGGAGCGACAGGTCGGCGCCGTTCTTGCCTTCGCGGATCTGCTTCTTCGTCAGCTTGGTGAGGTTCACGCCCTTGTTCTTCATGAACGTGGCCATCTGCTGGCCGGTGGCGAGCTTGACCATCCTGGCGCGCATCAGGTTGCGGAAGGCGAGGTTGCGGCGCTTGTCGTTGAACGGCATGCCCGAGTTGCCGCCGAAGGTCTCAGGCGGCAGCGTCTTGAGCGGATCGACGAGCGCGGTGTCGATCCGCATCGCCCTGTTGAAGCGGTTGGGCGCGACCTCGAGGTTCGGCTTGTTCGCCTCGCCGAAGTCGTAGAGCCGGCGGAAGTCGGCGGTCCAGTTGGCCGCGAGGCGCTGGAGGCCGCCGAGGTCGCCGCCCGTCGCCGAGAAGATGAACAGCCAGTCGAGGATGCCGGCGCCGAAGTCGAAGGCCTTGTTCCAGTTGTAGGCCGCCCGGATCATCGAGTGACCGAGCCGGAAGCCCGCCACCGAGAACTCGATCGGCATGGTGGGAACGTCGGTGGGCGTCGCGTTCGGCTCGAAGACCTTGCGCTTGTTGTTGTTGAAGACGTCGTTGATGACCCCCTGCGCGCAGATCCGCGGGAGGTAGTCGGTCTTGATCATCCACTGGTAGTGCTTGACCGCCAGCTCGCGCGCCTTCGCGAAGCGCTGGGAGGCCGGCACCGAGCCGGTCTGCGTGTCGACGATCCGGTTGTGGAAGCGGATCATCGCCAGGTGCGTCTGCGCGACGGCGAGGTTCTCGTCGTTGCGCGGGTCGGGGATGACCGCCTTGCGCTTCTTGGCGTTGGTATTGCCCTCGCCGCGTGGCAGGTCGAAGCCGTTCTTACCGGGGAAGCCTCCCTGCGCCGCGGTCTTCCCCATCTTCAGGTGGCGATCGTCCGAGTAGAACTTCGCCGACTCCGGGTCGCCCGGGCCGGCCCCGTACAGCGAGTCGAGGTCGAGCGCGGGCGAGCGCGCCTGCAGCATCTGCGCCGGCGAGACGTTCTGGCCGAGCATCACCTGCGTCTTGTCGAAGGTCAGGTCGTGGTCTATGAACTGGCCGAGATAGGTGAAGCCGGCCGGGATCGGCCCCGAGCCGCCGCCGCCGGCGGCCATCTCACGCCCGACCTTGAGCGCCACTGCTTCGCTGACCTGCTTGCCCGCTCCGTTCGGACCCATGCGCGAGAAGCGGAAGGGCGGAACGGCGTCGGCGGCGGTCGCCGTCGCGCTTGCGACGCGCGCGGTCCCGTCCTGATCACGCCCTCCGATCGCTTCGCTGAGCAGGCCCTCGCCGATGACGAAGTAGCTCTCGGACCCGTGCGTCTCCATGGCCAGTCTCCTGTCGTCCGCTTTGTCCCCAAGCGAGCGTGAGGCTCACCCACGACCCTCCCAGGTCCGCCATTTGGTGTCAATCGGTTGCGAGCGCCCGGGCCGTGCGGCGCAGGCGCTCAGCCCACTCCGGGAAGTGCGCCACGTCGGGCGACTCGGCCTCGGCGGCGGCGCGTACGCGGGCCCAGATCGCCGCCCGGCTCGGGTCGAGGCCCGCCGCCTCGGCGTAGGTCCCGAGCCTGTGCCATGCGACTCGCCGCGCCTCCGCGGGGTCGTCCGGGAGACCTGGCGCTTCCGGGCAGATGAGCGCCCAGATCTCGGCGTTGCGGTCGCCGCGCGCGCCGTGTGGATCGATCACCTTCCAGGAGCCGTCGACTCGCAGCGCGTTGCCGGGGTGGAGGTCCGCGTGGAGGAGGACGTCGTCCGGCGAGGGGGCGAGCTGCCCCTCGAGTTCGCTCGCGCCGTCCCAGCCCGAGGCATAGGCGCTGATCGGGAGCACGGTCTCGGGTGGCGGGGCGCCGGTCGTGTGCAGCTGTCGCGCGAGCCGGCCCAGGACGACGAGCTTCTCGTCCCAGCCGAGCTCTGTCGCATCGAGCGAGTCGCCCGGCTGCGCGCGCTCGAGCAGCAACGTGAAGCCGTCGTCTCGCTCTCCGAGGAGCTCGACCGCCGCGCCGCTCGGGCGCCAGAACGCCAGCGCGCCACCCTCGGCGGCGAGCCCGGCGTCGTCGGGCGTGCCGCGCGGATTCGTCTTCACCACCACCGGGCGTTCGTCGCGCACGGCGGCGCACACGAGGGCGACGTTGCCGCCGGGCAGCGGTCGCAGGGCGCTGAGCTCCCACGCCTCGACGGCGCGGACGAGCCGGCTCTCTACGTCTTTCGCCAGCTCACCGAGGTCGACCTCAGGCCAGTAGCCGCGCCAGTAGCGGGCCAGCCGGCGAAGCGGCGCCTCGGCGACGCGCAGGTCTATCGCTGCTCGCGTCCCTGCGGTGGCTCGGAGCGGTCCGGGCCCTGGGCACCCGGGTCCTTCAGCGCATCGGCGGCCGCCTTCGCCTTGTCGGACAGCGAGCCCTCGCCCGCGTGGATGTCCTTCAGCTCCTGAAGGTCCTCCTTCGCGGCGTCCGTGCCACCGCGCTTGTTGAACATCTGCCTGGCCTTGTCGGCGAGGCTGCTGAGGCCGGCCATGTGGTCACCTTCGTCTCGGGTGCTCGACGGACGGTAGTGATCGCCGGGTCAGGCGACACGCCTGCCCCGCTCACGCCGCCGCCCAGCGCGCCGCCCGCGCGCCACCTCCGTCGCGAGCGCATCGAGCGGCTGCGCGAACTGCTGCAGCGGGTCGGCGAGCCGCGCGAGCCAGGCCCGCGCCAGCTCGAGCCCGGCCTCGTCGAGGGCGTAGAGCCTGCGGGCGCCGTCGGCGCGCACGGTCACGAGCCCGGCGTCCCTGAGCACCTTCAGATGCTGCGAGACGGCGGGCTGCGAGATCGGCGCGCGCTCCTGCAGAGCGGTCACGACCTGGCCCGCCGGCTGCTCGCCCGCAGCGAGCAGCTCGAGGATCTGCCGGCGGGTCAGGTCGCCGAGCGCCTCGAAGGGCCCGTTCACCTCAGTCCTGAGGAGGGGTGGTGTAGAAGGCCACCGTGCGTTCGGCCGCTTCGTGCGCCGGACCGGGCTCGTCGCCGTCGCCGATCGCCGCCTCGGCCCAGCTCGTCGCCGCCTGGCGTGTGAACTCGACTCCCTCGGGCGTGGTGGGGAACGCTTCGCCCTCCGCCCTGTCGACCGCAGCGCCGCTCTCGAGGTGAAGGCCAAGTCCGATCAGGGCGAGGTCCCAGCCGACGCCGACCGCGCCCGGACCGAACTGCCCCCACATGTCGGGCTCGACATGCGCCTCGTGGGCCAACTCGAGGATGGTGCCGTCAGCGGCCGGGGCAAGCGTGACCTGGAGCCACGACAGCATCGGGCCGTACTCCCACGTCACGGCGAACGAGTCCGGCTCATCACAGCGCTCGATCGTCCCGCCGGCGTTGCCCTCCAGCTGGTAGCGGCCGCCGACCTCGAGGTCTCCGCTGACCGGCAGGAACCAGCGCGGGATGCGCTCGGCGTTGGTCAGGGCGTCCCAGAGGTCCGCCTGGCCGGTCGGGTACGTCCGGCGGGCGATTGCGATCTTCGTCGGCGCGCCGTCGCGGGAGCCGCTGCGGACCTCCCGCGTGACGAGGCCTGCGGTGGCTACTGGATCGATGATCATTGACCGCTCCTTGTATAAGTCAACACTTATACGCATCGTACATCAGGGACGCCGTTTAGGGGCCGCGCCCGTGGAGGCGGCTGGAGCATCCGGATGATCGCTTCGTTCTGGGTGTCGTAGGTGTCGCGCTTCTGGCCGTCGAACCTCGAGCGCCCAGGCGTCTCCGTTTGGCACCTGAACATCGCTCAGGCTCGCGCCCGTTCCCCTCGACTGACCGTCGACCGCTACCGCTTCCGAATACGTCCCCCTTTTGAGCGAGGCGCTTTATGTGGGTATGCCTGCTAAGGCCACTCCGTTACAGCGCACAGGCCCATTGGGGTCGTCGAGAAGTATTGAATGCGTGGCTCTGGGTCGTCGCGGACTCGATTAACGACCCAAGGCACCGGGAGTGTGGCGGTGATGCCGCGCTCCCAGGGAAAGGAGTGCGCAATGCGCAGATTCACGTCCGGACGCGGTCGCTGGTTCCTTGTGGGTGCGGTTACGGGGGCCTTTCTCGCCGCGGGCGCGGTCACGCTCGCGGCGATCCCCGACTCGAGCGGAGTCATCCACGGCTGCTACCAGAAGAACTCCGGCCAACTGCGCTTGATCGACACCGAGCCGACCCGCCCGATGCGCGCCGCTCGGCACTACAACGATTACGACAGCCATCGCGGTGACGACGGCCATCACGGTGACGACGGCGACGGGTGCCGGCGGTCGGAGATCGCGATCAGTTGGAATCAGACCGGACCGCAGGGGCCGGCAGGACCGCCGGGACCGAAGGGCGACACCGGCGACACCGGGCCGGCAGGACCCGCTGGGCCGGCGGGGCCCGCTGGGCCGGCAGGACCGAAGGGCGACACCGGTGAGCCCGGCCCGGCAGGCCCCGATGGGCCGCAGGGCGAGCCCGGGCCGGCAGGGCCCGCTGGGGCGCAGGGCGAGCGCGGGCCGGCAGGGCCCGCTGGGCCGCAGGGCCCGGCCGGGCCGAGCCTCGCCGGCCAAACGTGCCCGAGCGGCCAGTTCGTCACCGGGGTTAGCCAGAGTGGCAACATCATCTGCAGCTCGGGCTGCCCGTCAGGTCAGCTGACGTTCCACATCACGAGCGTCGTCGTTGCCACGTTGCATAATTGGCCGGGCGGGAACCAAACCCAGAACTCGGGCGCGAACTGCTCGGTGACCGTCAGCAGGCCGAGCGGGAATATCTCCCTGCCCGGCAACGCCTGGGAGATCGTCTCCACGACGGGCTTCACCAGCGCCACCGGGAGCGTGCAACAGCCGATCTGCAGGAGCCTCGGCGCGGTTCCGTCGGTCACGAACGGCCGGCCGATCTGCTCGAACTCCTCGGACGTCTTCGCATCCGGTCCGTCGGAGGACGACTTCGTCGTGACCGTCAACTAAAGGCGGGATGCCGAAAACCGGGCGGGTTCGTCGTCGGGACCCGCCCGGGGTCGGGGAGGGCTTTCAGACCTCCGTCCCCTCGAGCAAGAGGCTCGAGATGACGGGATCTGGAAGCCCTCGTCTGTTGCAGCGCCGTCTTCGCTGATGGAGTACCCAGGCCGGCTAAGCGCGACTGCGGCGGGGCTCATGGTCGCACGCTGCACAAGGATCGCCACACCGCCGGCGAGTCTTTGCTCGACGCGACCGGGAACCTGAAGGCGGTCCAGAAGCTGCTCCGCCACAAGTCGATCATGACGACGGCGGACGTGTACGTGGACTGGGATCTCGACCAGCTGCCCAGTCGCTAGCGGACGCGCTCAAGGAGTCCGAGTGAATCGTTCCCGCTACCAACTCCGCAAACCCGCATTGAATAGCGGTGGATACCGCCACGGGGATTCGAACCCCGGTTTCCGCCGTGAGAGGGCGGCGTCCTAGTCCCCTAGACGATGGCGGCGCGCCGACGCGCGATTGTAGCGGCGGCCTTCGCGTTTGCCCATGGGCCCGAGTAGGATGCAGCCGTTCATTCGGCCGGTGGTCGAGGGAAGTCCGGTGTGAAGCCGGCGCGGTCCCGCCACTGTGAACGGGTGTCGATGCGTCGCACGGAGCCACTGGGGGCTCGCAGTACCCCGGGAAGGCGCGGCGCGGAGCCCCAAGCCAGGAGACCTCACTCCGGCCGCAGCCCATACGACCCTCGAGGAGGGGTGGCTCATGTCAGTTTGGTCCCGATGCGCTCTCTCAGGAGCGCTGATCCTGGTCTCCCTGGCCGCGCCGGCCGCGGCCGGCGCCGTGCCCGTGACCGTGAACGTCCGAGTCGAGGGTCCGACGAGGACCGTCTTCGACGGGCCCGTCACGACCGATGCCCACGACGTGACGACGGCGATGGCGGGCAGCCACACGTGCGACGGCACGAACGGGGCCGCCGAGCCCGCGCCCGGGCCCACCGCGACAGGGGCGCTCGACGACGCCGCCCGGCTCGGCGGCTTCACGATCGACGGCCCCTACGGCAACTTCGGAATCGACGACTACTTCATCGAGCGCGTCGCGGATCAGCAGGTCGACCCGAGCACCGCCTTCTGGTCGCTCTGGATCAACCACTCGTTCTCCGACAAGGGCGGCTGCCAGAAGCGTGTGCTCGCCGGCCAGGACGTCCTCTGGGCGGGCATCCCGTTCTCCGTGAGCGTGCCGCTCAAGCTCGAGGGACCCACGACCGGGGTGGTCGGGCAACCGCTCTCCGTGCGGGTGACCGACGGCCAGACCGGAACGCCCCAGGAGGCCGCCACCGTGGCGGGCTCGACGACCGGCGCGGACGGCAGGGCGACGGTCAGCTTCGCCGAGAAGGGCATCTACCGGCTGAAGGCGGAGAAGCCGGACACGATCCGGTCGAACACGATCGTGCTGTGCGTCGACCCGCCCGGCGCGCTCGCGTGCAGCTCCACGGACGCGAGTGGGCCGGCCGTCACGTTCGGCGCGGCCGGCGGCCAGCGCGGCGGGCTTGCCAGCAACCGCGGGCGTTCGCGCACCATGCTGATCAGCTGGGCCGGGGACGACCAGGCCGGGAGCGGCGTCTCCCACTACAAGGCCGAGGTGAGCCAGGTGGGCGACGGCGCCGGCGCGAGTCAGGCGAGCTGGCGCACGCTCATCGACAGGACCACGGTCAACGGGGTTCATTTCCGCGGCGAGGCGGGCAACGCGTACGTGTTCCGCATCACCGCGACCGACCGGGCGCTCAACGAGACGGTGATCACGAGCGAGCCGGTGGTGGTCCCGGTCGACGACCGCAGCCAGCGGCTCCTGAAGTTCTCGAAGCGGGACTGGAAGCGCGTCAAGGCGGCAAGCGCCTGGGGCGAAACCGTCGTCCGGGCCAAGGAGGCCGGCGCGACCGCGCGGCTCCGCTTCCGCGGCACGAGCCTGTCGCTGGTGGGCCGCAAGCTCTCAAAGGGCGGCCGCCTGCGCGCGACGATCGACGGCAAGCGGAGCACGATCCGGGTGCGTGGCCGCAGCCCGCATCGGAGCGTCCTCTGGACGAGCCGCGAGCTCCAGCCCGGCGCCCACACGCTCGTCCTGCGCACGCTCGGCGGCGGCCCGGTCGAGCTCGACGCCGTCGCGCCGATGCCGTGAGCGGCCGGACGCTCGTGCTCGGCTGCCTCGCCGCGCTGCTCGCCGCGTCGCCGGCGGCGGCGGCCGCGCCGGTCGTCGAGCAGATGGTCGTCTTCCGGGACGGCGACGCCGTGACGCGGACCGTCGCGGCGAAGGCGGCGCAAGTCAGGATCGGCAGACGGCGCTGCACGGCGGGCCAGGGCACCGCTCTGGCCGTGCTCGTTCGCAGCCGGATCGGCCGGCTTGGCCTCCGCGACTACGGCTCCTGCTCCACGCGCGCGCGTGACTCGGCGGGGCTGTTCGTGAGCTCGATCAGGGGCGAGCGCAACCGCGGCCAGAACGGCTGGGTCTACAAGGTCGGCCGCCGCGGCGCGACGGCCGGCGCGGCCGATCCGAGCGGCGCGTTCGGCCGCGGGCGGCTGAGGAGCGGTCAGCGCGTGACCTGGTTCTACTGCCGCCTGCGTGACGGCGGCTGCCAGCGCACGCTCGCACTCGAGGCGCGCGCCGAGCCGGGCGCTGTCAGCGTCACGGTGCGCGGCTACGACGACGAGGGGCGCGGCGTGCCGGTCGAGGGGGCGACCGTCAGCGCGGGCTCGGTTACGGCCGTCAGCGCGGCCGACGGCAGCGCGCGGCTCGCCCTTCCGGCGGGCCGCCACCGGCTGGTGGCGGACCAGGAAGGCCTGGTCCGTTCGTTCAGCGAGAGGGTCACGGTGCCGTGACCCGCCTCGCCGCGCTGCTCGTCCTCATCGCATGCCTCGCGGCCGCCGGCTGCGGGTTCGGCGAGGGCGAGGAGCGTGGCGGCGCCGCCGTCGAGCTGCGCGTGACGCGCGACTTCGGGCACGAGGAAATCGGCACGGCGCGCATCGAGAACGTGCGCGAGGACGAAACCGTGATGCGGATGCTGCGCTCCGAGTTCGACATCGATACCCGCTATGGCGGCCGCTTCGTCCAGACGATCGATGGACTGGAGGGCGCGGGAGGGGGCGGAAGCCGGGACTGGTTCTACTGGGTGAACGGGGTCGAGGGGAGCGTGGGCGCCGCCGAGTTCGAGCTCTCGCCCGGTGACCGCGTTCAGTGGGACTGGCGCAACTGGGAAGCGACGATGCGCGTACCGGCGATCGTCGGGGCCTACCCCGAGCCGTTCGTGCACGGGCTCGAGGGCAAGCGCCGGCCGGTGCGAGTGGAGTGCGGGAGCGCCGAGTCGGAGATCTGCAGCGATGCCCGCGAGACCCTCGAAGAGATCGGCGCGTCGCCCTCGGCCGCGTCGCTCGGCGCGCCCGGGACCGAGACGATCACGAGGCTTGCCGTCGCGCGCTGGCCGGAGGCGCGGATCGTCCGCGGCGCGGCCGGGCTCGAGGACGGGCCGGAGACGACCGGCGTGTTCGCGCGCTTCGACCCCGACGGGCGCTCGATCGAGCTGCTCGACGAGCGCGGCGAGGTCGCGCGCACCGTCCGGCCCGGCGACGGCGTCGGCATCCTGCTCGCAATGCGCCCGCTCGACGAGGAGCTCGTCTGGCTCGCGACGGGGCTCGACGAGCAGGGCGTGGCGGCGGCCGTGCGCGCACTCGACGAGGACGAGCTGCGCGACGCCTTTGCGGTGGCCGTCGATGGCCGTACGGTGGAGAAGCTTCCGCTGGTGAATCCATGAGCCTGATCCCCGTTTACCGGCCCCGCCCGAGCCCGCTGCACGCGGCGCGCGCCGGGGTCGGCGCGCTCTTCTGCTGTGCGCTCGCGCTGACCGGCGCGCTCTACCGGCACCCGCTCGTACTCGGCGCGACGCTGGCCGCGGTGGTCGCGGTGGGGGTGGCCGCGGGGGTCGGGCGGGAGATCCGGCGCTCGCTGCTGCTCGCGCTGCCGCTCGCTCTGCTGGTGGCGATCGTCAACCCGCTCGTGTACCCCGAGGGCGACACGCTGCTGGTGCGCGGGGGAGAGGTGCTCGGCCGCCGCATCGACATCACGCTCGAGGCGCTGCTGTACGGCGGGCTCACGGGGCTGCGCGTGGTGGTGATCGTGGTCGCGCTCGGCCTGCTCTCGGCGGCGGTCGACCCCGACGAGCTGCTGCGCATCTTCCGGCGCGTGTCGTACCGCTCGGCGCTGACCGCGTCGCTCGCGAACCGGCTCGTGCCGGTGCTGGCCCGCGACGCGATGCGGATGAGCGACGCCGCGCGCTGCCGGCCGGAGCCCCCCGGCCGCTTCGCCGTGGCGCGCGCCGCGCTGACCGGTGCGCTCGACCGCTCGGTCGACGTGGCCGCCGCGCTCGAGGTGCGTGGCTACGCGCTCGGCGGCAGGCCGCCGCGCCGCCGTCGCCCGTGGTCGCGCCACGACCTGCGCTTCCTCGCGGCGTCGCTTGCCATCGCGGCGGTGGCCGTGACCGGGGCGATCGCGGACGTGGCCTGGGTCGAGCCGTACCCGACCTTCGAGATGGCCTGGGACGCGGAGGTGTGGGCGCTCGCCGTGGCGGTGCTGCTGCTCGCACTGGCGCCGTTCGCGGGGCGGCGCGCCCGCCTCGGCATCGGGGGCGGCACGTGACGCTCGCGCTCGCCAGCGGCTTCGGCTACCGCTACCCGGACGCCGCGCGACCCGCGCTCGAGGACATCTCGCTGGAGATCGAGCCCGGGACCTTCACGGTGCTCGCGGGTGTCTCCGGCTCCGGCAAGTCGACGCTCCTGCGCGCGCTCTGCGGCCTCGTCCCGCACTTCCACGGCGGCGAGGCCTGGGGCGAGCTGAACGTGGGCGGCCTCGACGTGCGCGAGCACGGGCCGGGCGAGCTGGCCGCGGTGTGCGGGACGGTCTTTCAGGAGCCGGAGACGCAGATCGTCATGAGCGGCGTGCGCGCCGAGCTCGAGCTGCCGCTCGAGCACCGCCGCGAGCCGATGGGGGCGGTCGCGCGCGCGGTCGAGGAGACCGCGCTCGCGCTCGGGCGTGGCGCACCTGCTCGAGCGCCGCACCGAGACGCTCTCGGGCGGCGAGCTCCAGCGCGTGGCGATCGCCGCCGCGATGGTCCACGCGCCGCAGCTGCTCCTGCTCGACGAGCCCACCTCGCAGCTCGATCCGGTGACGGGCGACGAGCTCGTCTGGCTCCTGCGGCGGCTGAACGAGGACTTCGGGACCGCGGTCGTGATGGCCGAGCACCGGCTCGAGCGCAGCCTGCCCGCCGCCGACCGCGTGATCGCCATGGAGGGCGGCCGCGTCGCGTGCGACTCGACGCCCGCCGGCTTCCTCGCCTGGGCCGGCGCCGCGGCGCCGGCGCTCGAGACGCCGGCGGCCCGGCTGTTCTCGCTGTCGGGGCTGACGCCGCCGCCGGTCACGGTCAAGCAGGCACGCGCCGCGCTGCCGCCGCTGGCCACTCCCGAGGCCCCCCGGCCGAACGGCCGCGCGCGGCTGCGGCTGCCGTGGCGGCGCGGCCCGCAGCCGGCGCTCGCGCTGCGCGGCGTCTGGCTCGAGGTCGAGGACGGCCCGGTCGTGCTGCGCGGCGTCACGCTCGAGCTCGCGCCCGGGGAGCGGGTCGCGCTGATGGGGCGCAACGGGGCCGGCAAGAGCACCCTGCTCAGGGTCGCGAAGGGGCTCGCGGAGCCGAGCCGCGGGCGCGTCGAGTCCGCCGGCGAGGTGGCCCTGCTGCTCCAGAATCCGGGCGACTACCTGATCCACGACCACGCCGTCGATGACGCGGGCGCGCGCGGTGTGGTCAGGGCAGGACTCGGCGGCCGCGAGGACGCGAACCCGCGCGACCTCTCCGGTGGCGAGCGCCAGCGGCTCGCGCTCGAGGTGGTGCTGTCGGGTGCGCCCGCGGCTGCGGTGCTGCTCGACGAGCCGACGCGCGGGATGGACCGCCTCCACCAGGACGAGCTGACCGCACGCATCGGCGAGCTCGCCGAGGGCGGCGCCGGCGTGATCGTTGCGACCCACGACACGGAGTTCACGGCGGCGTTCGCCGACCGGGTCGTGCTGCTCGGCCCGGGCGTCGTGATCGCCGACGGGCCGCCCGCCGAGATCCTGGGCGGCGGCCGCCACTTCTCGACCCAGGTCGCCCGCATCACGGACGGCGCGGCGCTGCTGCCGGAGGACGGCGCCGCCGCGCTGCGGCCGGCGCCCGTCGCGGAGGCTGCGCGGTGAGCTGGCAGGCATCCTCGCTGCTGCTCCTCGCGCTCGCGCTCGTCGCGGGCTTCGGCTGGTACGAGCGCGAGAAGCCGCCCGCGCGGGTGCTCGCGCTGGTGGCGGCGCTCGCGGCGCTCGCGGTGGTCGGCAGGCTCGCCTTCGCAGCGATCCCGAACGTCAAGCCGACGACCGACATCGTGCTGTTCGCCGGCTACGCCCTCGGCGCCGTGCCGGGCTTCGTGGTGGGCGCCGTCACGGCGCTCGTCTCGAACATCTTCCTGTCACAGGGCCCGTGGACCGTTTGGCAGATGGCCGGCTGGGGAGCGGTGGGCGTGGGCGGGGCGCTGCTGGCGCGCGCGCTCCGCGGCCGGGAGCCGAACCGCTTCCTGCTCGCGGCGGTCTGCGGCCTCGCCGGCCTCGCCTTCGGCGCGTGGATGGACGTGTACCAGTGGACGCTCGGCGCGCGCCAGGACCTTGACTCGTACCTGGTCGTGGCGAGCACCTCGCTTCCCTACAACCTCGCGCACGCGATCGGCAACGTCGTCTTCTGCCTCCTGATCGGGCCGGCCTTCATTCGCGCGCTCGAGCGCTACCGGCGCCGCCTCGAGCTGCGCTGGCTGCCGGCCGCCGCGGCGGGAGCGCTGCTGCTGGTGGCGCTGGCGCTGCCGGCGAGCGCGTTGGGGGCCACGCCGAGCGAGCGCGCCGAGCGCTACCTGCTGCGCGCCCAGAACTCCGACGGCGGCTTCGGCGCCGCGCCCCGCCAGGCCTCGAGCCCTCTCTACAGCGGCTGGACGGGGCTCGGCCTCGCGGCGGCGGGCAACAACGCGCGCGACGTCGCGCGCCGCGGCGGCCGCTCGCTCGCCGCCTACCTGCGCAAGGGTGCGAGCAGCCTGCGGGACATCGGTGAGATCGAGCGCACCGTCCTGCTGCTGCGCTCCGCCGGCCTCGACCCGCGCGACTTCGCGGGCCGCGACCTGGTCGGCGAGATCCTCGCGAAGCGCCGCGCCGACGGGTCGATCGCGGGCTTCGTGAGCTACACCGCCTTCGGGATCCTCGCGCTGCGCTCGGCCGGCGAGCCGGCGGGCGGCGCCACGATCCGCTGGCTCGTCGGAAGCCAGAACGACGATGGCGGCTACGGGGTCGCGCGCTCGTCCTCGAGCGACTCGGACATGACCGGGGCCGCCCTGCAGGCGCTGGCCGTCGTCGGGCGGGCGAAGAGCGGCGCGGCGCGCCGGGCCGTCGGCTACCTGCGCGCGAGCCAGGCGGCGGCGGCGGCATCGCGCAGATGACCGGCCGCAGCCCGAACTCACAGTCGACGTCCTACGCGGTGCAGGGCCTGCTCGCCGTGGGCGCCGGCGGCCCGGTCGTGAGCCGCGCGCTCACCTACCTCACGCGGCTGCAGCGCTCCGACGGCAGCATCGCCTACTCGGCGACGAGCTCGCAGACGCCCGTTTGGGTCACGGGCCAGGCGCTCGCGGCGCTCGAGCGGGCGCCGCTGCCGATCGCGCCGGTCGCGCGCGCGGAGCCGCCCAAGCGCAAGCCGAAGGCCGCCGCGGCGCCGCCCGCGGAGATGCCGAAAGCGGCGCCAAAGGCCGAGCCAAAGCCGGACGCGGGCAAGGCAGCCAGCGGTGGCGGCTCGTCGTCCAAGACGCCCGCACCGCCCGCGGCGGCGGACGACAGCGGGCAGACCTCGAGCTTCGAAGACGGCGCGAGCTCCGAGCCGGCGACCGGGAAGCCGGCTTCGACGCTTCGCCTCGACCCCGCCGACAGCGACACCGGGGGCATCTCGATCTGGGTCGTGATCGCCGCCGCGGGCGGCGCGCTCGCGCTCCTGTTCGCCTTCAGGCGCCGGCTGCGCGGCCTGCTGCCGCTCTAGCCGCCGAGCGCGCGGCCGATCAGGCGGTCCATCACGCGATCGGGCAGGACGCGCGCCGCGACGGCGCGCGACTTGGCCTCCCTGCCGATGACGTAGCGCGCCCGCGGCCGCGATGAGGTCAGCGCGCTGCCGATCACCTCGGCCACGTCGCGCGCCGGCAGCCCGCGCACCTGCTCGATCTTGACGGTCTCGCTTCGCACCGCCGCGATCATCCGCCCGTAGAGCCGCTCTCCCTCCGGGCTCATGCCCTCCGCCAGCTCGTCGGCGAGCGCGTTGCCCTTCTTCCAGATCGGCGTCTTGATGCCGCCCGGCTCGATCACGATCACGTCGACGCCCTGGCCGCGCAGCTCGCGCCGCAGCGAGTCGCTGAACGCCTCGAGCCCGAACTTCGACATGTTGTAGGCGCCGAGCAGCGGCAGCGCCACGCGGCCGCCGATCGAGCTCACGTTGACAATGCGCCCGTGGCCGCGGCGCAGCGCCGGCAGCAGCACCTGGGTCACGGCGACCTGCCCGATCAGGTTGACCTCGAGCTGCCTGCGCAACTGGTCGAGCGGCACGAACTCGAGCGGCGATGCCACGGCGATGCCGGCGTTGTTGACGAGCCCGGCGAGCGCACCCGCGCCGATCTCCTCGCCGACCGCCGTGATCTGCGCGTCGTCGGTCACGTCGAGCTTGACCGTGCGCAGCCCGCTGCGCGCGAGCCGCTCGGCGTCCTCGTCGCTTCGCACCCCCGCGACCGGCTCGAAGCCGAGCTCGCGCAGGTGCAGTGCGGTGGCCTCGCCGATGCCGGTCGAGGCGCCGGTTACGACAACCGTCCCGGAGGCCATGCGCCGGGACCCTATTCGCTAGCGTCGATCGCCGTGGAGGTCGAGGAGGCAATCCGCACGCGGCGCACGCACAAGGCCTACGGGGGCCAGCCCGTCCCGCGCGCGACGCTCGACGAGCTATTCGAGCTCGCGCGCTGGGCGCCGAACCATCACATGACGAACCCCTGGCGCTTCCGCGTGCTCGGCGCCGAGTCGCTCGCGCGCCTGAAGGAGGCGGCCGGCCCCGAGGCGGCGGTCAAGCTCGAGCGCGCGCCGACGCTCGTGGTCGCCTCGGTGGTCCGCGGCGGCGACCCGATCCAGGACGAGGAGGACATGCTCGCCGGCGCCGTGGCCAGCTACATCGTGCTGCTCGGCGCCCACGCGCGCGGGCTGGCGGGCTACTGGCGGACCCCCGAGGTGCTGCGCCGGCCCGAGGGCCGCGCAGCCGTCGGGGTGGAGGAGGACGAGCACGTGCTCGGGCTGCTTCACCTGGGGCCGCCCCGACAGGAGAAGGATGCGCCCGGCAGGCTGCCGCCAGGCGAGTTCGTAACGTACCTGACGTGATCCCGCGCTCGGACGCCCTCGCCACGCTCGGGAGCGAGAGCTTCGACCTCGCGGTCGTGGGCGGCGGGATCACCGGGGCGGGCGTCGCGCTCGACGCGGCCTCGCGCGGCTACAGCGTCGCGCTCGTCGAGAAGGGCGACTTCGCGGCGGGCACCTCGAGCCGCTCGTCGAAGCTCGTGCATGGCGGCCTGCGCTACCTCCAGAACTTCGACCTCGGGCTCGTGCGCGAGGCCCTGCTCGAGCGCTCGCTGCTCGTCGAGCTGGCGCCGCACCTCGTCAAGCCGCTGCCGATGCTCGTGCCCGGCTTCGGAGGCAAGCGGCTCGACCGCAAGCTGGGCGTCGGGCTCAGCATGTACGACGCGATGTCGCGGCGTCGCGGGCGCGAGGACGAGGAGTGGAGCCCGGACCGCCACCGCACCATCGACGGCGCGGAGACGCTCGAGCTCGTCCCGGCGCTGGAGGGCCGCGAGCCGAGCTCCTCCTACCTCTTCTACGACTGCCAGACGGACGACGTGCGGCTGGTGCTGACGGTGCTCGGCGAGGCGGAGCGCTTCGGCGCGGTGCTCGCCAACCGCTGCGAGGCGACCGGTCTGATCGAGCGCGGCGGGCGCGCCGCGGGCGTGCTCGTGCGCGACATCGACGGCGGCGGCGAGTTCGAGCTGCGCGCCGCCAACGTCGTGAACGCGACCGGCGTCTGGGCCGACCGTCTGCGCCCCGACGAGATCTACGGCGAGGAGGAGGTGCCGCGCATCCGCCCGAGCCGCGGCACGCACGTGACGCTGCCGCGCGAGGCGCTCGACGTTCGCGCGGGCGTGATCGTCCCGGCCGGCGAGGGCCGCACCGCCTTCGCGCTGCCCTGGCTCGGCCGCACCCTGATCGGCACGACCGACAACGACTACGAGGGTGAGCTCGAGCACGTGCCGCCGTCCGCCGCGGACGTCGAGTACCTGCTCGACGCCGTCAACGGCTTCTTCGGCACGCGGCTCTCGCCGTCGGACCTCACCGGCGCCTACGCGGGCGTGCGGCCGCTGATCTCCACGGCCGATCCCAAGAAGTCGGTCGACATCTCGCGCAGGGCGGAGCTCTTCGAGACGAGCTCCGGGCTCGTCACGATCACGGGCGGCAAGCTCACGACCTGGCGGCGCATGGCGAAGCTGGCGGTCGACAGGATCGTCGAGCGCGAGGGTCGCGAGGCGCCCTGCCGCACGCACGAGATCCCGCTGGGCCTGCCGCTCGACCCGTCAGAGCTGCCCGAGCTCGAGACCGTCGACGAGGAGAGCCGCGCTCATCTCGCCGCCCGCTATGGGCACGCTGCGCAGTTCGTGCTGAGACTCGCCGAAGCGGCCCCGGAGCTGGGCGAGCGGATCAGCCCCGAGCTGCCCGACATCGTCGCCGAGGCGCCGTTCGCCGCGGCGCACGAGCAGGCGCGCTCGCTCGGCGACGTCCTGCTGCGCCGCACGCGCCTCGGGCTGCTCGACGCGCGGGCGCTCACGGCTCCCGGGGCGGAGCGGCCGCGGGTCGTGGCCGAGGCGATGGCGGCCGAGCTCGGCTGGGACCCCGCCCGCATCGCACGCGAGCTGGATGACTGGCGCGAGCTCGCCCGCGCCGAGGGGCTCGTGGCGCCCGAGCCGGCCGCGACCGGGGCGGCGGCGTGATCCTCCGCCTCCGCGAGCGCACGCTCGACCTGTCGGAGCCCGTGCTAATGGGCATCCTGAACGCGACGCCCGACTCGTTCTCGGACGAGCAGCGCCCGAAGTCGCCCGACGAGCTTGCCGAGCGCGGGCGCGCGCTCGTGGCCGCGGGTGCTGCGATCGTCGACGTCGGCGGGGAGTCGGGGCGCACGGACACCGAGGCGGTGCCGGTCGAGGAGGAGGCGGGGCGCGTCGTGCCGCTCGTCGAGCGGCTGGCCGGCGACGGGACGCTCGTCTCGGTCGACACCTGGCGCGCCCCGGTGGCACGGCGCGCGCTCGCGGCCGGCGCGGCGATGATCAACGACGTGAGCGGCCTCGCCGACCCCGAGCTCGCGGACGCCTGTGCCGACAGCGGCGCGGCGCTCGTGATCACGCACACGCGCACGCCACCGAAGACGAAGGCGTTCCCCGAGTACGGCGACGTGGTGGAGGACGTCGCCGCGTTCCTCGACGCGCGCGGTCGAGGCTCGCCCGCGCCCATGGGGTGGACGAGGAGCGCATCGTGCTCGACCCCGGCATCGACCTGGCCAAGACGCCCGCCGAGTCCGTCGAGCTGCTGCGCTCGCTGCCCCGGCTCGCGCAGCGCGGCCTGCCGCTGCTGCTCGCCGTGTCGCGCAAGGACTTCGTGGGGGCCCTCACGGGGCGGCCGCCGGCCGAGCGCGACGCGGGCACGCTCGCCGCGATCGGCGCCGGCCTGCGCGGCGGCGCGAGCATCCTGCGCGTCCACGACGTGGCGGGCGCGCGCGACTATCTGAACGTCCACGCCGCACTCGAGAACGGGGCCGAGCGCACGCTCGAGCTCGCCGAAGGCCTGCGCCGGGAGGTGCTTTGAACACCGTCACGATCGCCCAGCTCTCCGACCTCCACTGTGGGTCGCCGCACTTCGTACCGAGTCTCCTCGACCGAGCGCTGATCGAGGTCAACGAGCTCGAGCCGGACGTGGTGATCATCTCCGGCGACCTGACCGGCGACGGCCTGCGCGGAGAGTTTCAGCTCGCGGCCGAGTATCTCGAGCGCATCGAATGCGAGCGCCTGATCGTGATCCCCGGCAACCACGACTCGCGCAACGTCGGCTACGTGCACTTCGAGGAGCTGTTCGGCGACCGGCGCGCCGTGCTGCACGTCGACGGGGTGTCGATGGTCGCTGTCGACTCGACCGAGCCCGACCTCGACCACGGCGTGATCGGCCGCGGGCGCTACGGGTGGATCATCGACCGCTTCCGCGAGCACGAGGCCTTCCTGCGCATCTTCGTGCTGCACCACCATCTGCTGCCCGTGCCGGGCACCGGGCGCGAGCGCAACGTGGTGCACGACGCGGGCGACACGCTCGAGTGCCTGCAGCGCGCCGACGTCCACCTCGTCCTGTCCGGCCACAAGCACGTCCCCTACGCGTGGCGGCTCGAGAACCTGTTCGTGGTGAGCGCCGGGACCGTCTCGACGACCCGCCTGCGCGGCAAGACGAAGCCCTGTTACAACCTGATCGAGGCCTCCGAGGAGCGCGTGACCGTCTACCGCAAGTACCCGTTCCATGAGCAGGACGCGATCATCTCGTTCGATCCGCGCACCTTCGAGTACGAGAAGGACCAGGCGCTGCTCGGCGAGACGCAGCACGGCTGACGCGAGCGGCGCGGCAAAATCTCCGTCGTGCCCGTCATCGCGCTCATAGATGGAGAGCACCACCCGGCCGCGGTCCGGGAGCTGCTCGACGGGCTCGAGCTCGCCGGCGTCGTTTTCTGCGGCGGCGAGGAGAAGCTCGGTCCGGGCACGCTCGAGCAGCACTACGGGCGCCCGGTCGAGACCGACCCGGACGACGCGCTCAGGCGGCTCGCACCGGCCGCCGACGCGGTGGTAGACCTCGCCGACGAGCCGGTGCTGCCGGCGTCGGCCAAGCTGCGGCTGGCGGCGCTCGCGCTGTCGCTCGGCCTCCGCTACGAGGCGCCGGGCGCGCGGCTCGAGCCGCCGCGCTACGAGCCGGTCCCCTTCGACGGGCCGAAGCTCGCCGTGATCGGCACCGGCAAGCGCACCGGCAAGACGGCGGTGGCGAGTCACTGGGCGACGCTGCTGCGCGAGCGCGGCGCGGCGCCGGTGATCGTCTGCATGGGGCGCGGCGGACCCGCCGAGCCGCGCGTCGCGGAGGCCGGCATGGGGCTCGCGGAGCTGCTCGCGATCGCCGCCGACGGCGACCACGCCGCCTCGGACTACCTGGAGGACGCCGTCCTCGCCGGGGTGCGCACGGTCGGCTGCCGGCGCGTTGGCGGAGGCTTCGCGGGCGCGCCGGCGGAGTCGAACGTGCCCGCCGGCGCCGCGCTGGCCGCCTCGCTTAACCCGGACGCGCTCATCTTCGAGGGCTCCGGCGCCTGCATCCCGCCCGTCGAGGTGGACCGGACCGTCTGCGTGGTCGGCGCCGGGCGGGCCGAGCCGTTCGCCGAGTACCGCATCGAGCGCGCCCACCTCGTGCTCGCCGCCGAGGGCGCGCCGGCGCCCGCCGGGGCGCTCCCGTTCCGGCTCGAGCCGGAGCCGGCCGAGCCGCTGCCGGACGGCGCCCGCGTCGCCGTGTTCACCACGGGCGGCCCGCCGCCGGCCGCGGTCGAGGCGCTTGTCGCGTCCACCAACCTCGCCCGGCGAGCGGCGCTGGCCGATGACCTCGAGCGCGCTCGCGCGGAGCGCTGCGACGTCTACCTCGTCGAGCTCAAGGCGGCCGCGATCGACACCGTGGCGCAGGCGGCACAGGCGCACGGCGCCCGGATCGTGTTCGTTCGCAACCGCCCGCTGGGTATCGATGAGGCCCTGCTCGAACTCCATCGCGATGCCGCCTGAGACGATCGTCATCCACAAGGGCCACGGCCTGCCGTACTCGAAGGGGCTGATGGCGCAGTCGCTGTCCGCGAGCGGGCTCAGCCTCGAGCGCGCGTTCGAGCTGGCGCGTGAGATCGAGCGCAGGCTGCTGCTGCGCGGCGACCGCGAGATCGACATCGACGGCCTGGAGGAGCTCTGCGTCGAGGTGCTGCGCGCGGGGGAGGGGGAGAGCGCCGTGCGCCGATATCTGGGCTGGCGCCGGCTCGACAGGCTCGACCGCCCGCTCGTCGTGCTGATCGGCGGCACCACGGGCGTCGGCAAGTCGACGCTCGCGACGATGCTCGCCGGCCGGCTCGGCATCACGCGCGTGATCGCGACGGACGTGATCCGGCAGGTCCTGCGCGCCTTCTTCACCGAGGAGGCGATGCCGACCGTGCATCACTCGGCCTTCGAGGCGGGCGGGCTCGAGGGTTACGCCGATCAGGCGGAGCACGTCGCCACCGGCGTCGCGGCGATCGTCGAGCGCGCCGCGAACGAGGCGAAGCCGGTGATCGTGGAGGGGGTGCACGTGCTCCCGGGCCGCGTCCCGGACGGCCTGCGCGAGAGCTGCGTGCTCGTCGAGGCGCTCGTGGTGGTCGGCGACGAGGAGCTCCACCGGGGCCACTTCTCGCACCGCCCGGGCAGGCGCCCGGCGCAGCGCTATCTGGCGGCTTTCGAGGAGATTCGCGCGCTGCAGGCCCACCTGGCCGGCTGCGCCGCGGACGCCGGCGTCGCCGTGGTGGACAACGAGAACGTCGACGAGGCGCTCGCCCAGCTGATGGAGCTCGTGTTCGACGCGGTCGACGCAGCCACCTGACCGGTCTGCGCCGCGGCGAGCGCTAGGGTAGGCCGCCCCCATGACGGTCCTGAAGAAGAAAGAGCTCGAGGAGAGCCCGCTCGCCGACCTGCACGCGATCGCGTCGGAGCTCGGCCTGGAGGGCTTCCGCTCGAAGCGCAAGAACGATCTGATCGCAGCGATCCTCGAGGTCACGGGCAGCCCCCCGGCGACCGCCGACGAGGAGCGCGACCCGGACGAGGTGCCGGCCGAAGAGGCGCTCGAGGCGCCCCCGGCGGTCCGCGAGGACGAGCGCCAAGGAGGACGAGCCCGAGGCGGACGAGGAGGAGACCTCCGAGGACACCTCCGAAGGGACGTCCGAGGGCACGTCGGAGGGCACTCGGAGGGCACGTCGGAGGGAACATCGAGGGCACGTCGGAGGGGACGTCAGAGGGCACGTCGGAGGACGAGGCCGAGCCCGCCCCGGAGCGCGAGGAGGAGCTCGCGAGCGGGGTGCTCGACATCCTGGCCAACGGCAGCGGCTTCGTGCGCGTCGACGCGGCGGGCCAGTCGCGCGACGACGTCTACGTCTCACCGGCGCAGATCCGCCGCTGCGAGCTGAGGGCGGGTGACGTGGTGGCCGGCCCGCTGCGGCCGGCGCGGCGCAACGAGCGCCATCCCTCGCTGATCCGCGTGGCCACCGTCAACGGAGCCGACGCCGAGCCGCCCGAGGAGCGCCCCTGGTTCAACGACCTGACCGCGGTCTTCCCGTCGGCGCGGATCGACGGTCCCGCGTCGCTGCGGAAGCTGCCCTTCGGCCGCGGCTCACGGGTTGCGGTTGCAGGCCCGCCCGGCGCCGGCGCGAGCACGCTGCTGCACGAGCTCGCGGGCGCGCTCGCTCAGGCGGGCGACATCGACATCCAGGTCGTGCTCGCCGGCGTGCGCCCCGAGGAGGTCGGCGTGTGGCGCGCGGGCGGCATCGACGTGGTCGGCGGCAGCTTCGAGCGCTCGGCCGACGCCCAGACCCAGGCGGCCGAGCTCGCGATCGAGCGCGCCAAGCGCACGGTGGAGCGCGGTGGCCACGCGGCGGTCGTCGTCGACTCGCTCGCCGCGCTGCCGGGCAGCGCTCAGCGGCGGGTGTTCGGGGCCGCGCGCGCCACCGAGGAGGGCGGCACGCTCACGGTGATCGCAGCGACGGGCGACTCCGAGGATGCGCTCCGCTGGGCCACCACGCGCATCGTGCTCGACCCGGGCGGCAAGCCGGGCCCGGCCAGCGGCACGCTGCGCGAGGACGCGCTGAAGTAGCGGCCGCCTCTAGCGCCGATAGGCGACCCGGTGCCAGCTCGGCTCGGGCGAGAGCTCGATCAGCTCGAAGTTGCGGTCGGGCTGGGCGTAGCCGAACGAGTGGTCGGTCTCGTCGAAGACGAGCTCGAGCTCGCCCTCCATGACGCGCTGGTCGAGCCAGGCGCCGCGGAACACGAGCCGGCGGATCCAGTGGACGAGCGAACGCTCCGAGGGGCCGTTGAGGTCGCCCCAGCAGTCGTTGATGTGCTCGCCCAGCTCCGAGTGAGGCTCCGTCACCTCGCCGTTGACGGCCAGGTTGACGAGGTCCTCGCGCTCGTCGTCGCCGAGCGGCCCGTCGACGAACCCGAGCTTCGCGGCGGCCTGCTCGACACGCTCGGTGAAGTCGCGCTCGTTGAACGTGAAGCGCAGCTCTCCGTACTCGAGCACGTAGTCCGAACCGGACTCGTAGTTTCCTCGGCGGGCGGTGTGGTCCATAAGGTGTGGCCCGGCGCGGGGCGAGGCGCCGGGCGTCGAGATCTTACGTTCGATTCCTCCCCTCCCGGGCGCGCCTGCAACCGCCCTTGCAGGCAGGGCGATCACTCGGGGACACGGCTGCGTCTGACGAGGCGATACAGGGTCGGCTCGGCCCGGCGGACCGGCGGTGGCATGTCCTCGATCACTGCCGACTCTGCGCGTTGGAGCTCCCAGCCGGTGCCCAGCAGGTCTAGGACGTGCGTCGTATCCATCCCGCGCGGTAGCACCATGCGCCGCCCCGCCTTGAAGGCGAGCAGAAGCAACCTGGCGCCCGGCGAGGCGAGCTCGGTCATGCCCGCGGCGGCGCCTTGGCGCGCCGCGTCCGGCAAGCCTTGGATGCAGCCGAAGTCGTACAGGAGGTCGTAGCCGGGCTCCAGCCCGAGCCGCCCCAGCTCACCGACGTCGCCCTTGACCCACTGCACCTCGACGCCCTCCTCGGCCGCACGCTGCCTGGCCCTGGCAAGCGCGCTTGTCGACGAACTCCACGGCCGAGACCTGCCAGCCGCGGCCGGCCAGATGGACGGCGTCGCGCCCGGACCCGCAACCGATATCGAGCGCCCGCGCCGGCTCCATGGCATCCGGGCCCTCGAACAGCGGCCGCCATAGCTCCGGGACATTCCTTCGTTCCCAGGGGGCGAAGCCCAGCCGGTACATCAAGCGATAGGGAACCATCGTCCCCTCCTAGCGGTGGCCAATCTCAAATGAGACTGTCTCAGACCTTGGGACCAGGCGCGCTGAGTCCGAAGATTTCCGCAGTGTGCGGATTCGTCGTCGGCGATTCGGCTCCAGGGCCTCAAGCCATCGCGGCGGGCTTCCGACACCTGGCACAGGGGGTGGGATCGGCATTCGATCTGCCCGGTTTGCATTCGACAGTGCCGGCCGTCCTGTTCGCGCACCCCGGAGCGGGCAGGGCGGTCCTGCACCAGCACGGTCGGTGGGCTGCCGAGTCGAAGCCGCCTCACCCCAACGGAGGGCATCCAAAGCCCCCGCTCTGGGTAACGTCGCACGCGACTGGCGCAATCGTCAGCGGTAGCACGGGCGGCCTTGCAGAAGGCCGCCGTAACCCAGGGATGGGAGGACGTATGCAGAAGCGCAGACTCGGTCGGCGAGCGCTCTTGGTGGTGGTGGCAGCGTCGTCCTGGCGCTGGGTCTCGGAGGCGCCGTCGTCACGGCCGCGCCCGAGACGGGCGGCAAGCAACAGAAGGCGGGCAAGAGTAAGGCCGGCGATCACGACGGGGTGATCGGGGCGGCGGCGCCACAGCATCTCCGACGACGAGATCTCGATCCAGCTGTGGAACTTCGCGGCGTACGTCGGCTTCGGCGAGGACGCGGCGACGCAGGCCAGGGCCGAGGAGGTCCTGCGACGGCTCAGCGAGATCGGCTACCGCAACGTGGAGCCGTTCACCTTCAACGGCCGGACCGCCGCAGAGTTCAAGGCACTGCTCGACAAGTACGACCTCAAGGCGCCTTCACGCCACGGTGACGTGTCCATCACCAACTTCGCGACGACGCTGGCGGACTCGAAGACGCTGCGCCAGAAGTACGTGGGCTCCGGCGGATTCCCGACGCCGGGGATCGGCAGCTATGAGAACACGCTGGCGACCGCCATCGTGATGAACGAGCTCGGCCGGCGCTCGGTGCGCAACGGGACCGGGAAGTTCTATGGCCACAACCACCAGGGGGAGTTCCGGACGAAGTACGTGGACCCGGCGACCGGCGAGAGAAAGAGCGCGTGGCAGATCCTCGTCGAGAACACCGACCCGCGCTACGTGACGTTCCAACTCGACGTCCTGTGGGCGACCGACGGGGGCGCCGACCCGGTCGCCCTGTTGCGACGCTACGGGAACCGGATCTTCAGCCTGCACGTCAAGGACGGGATCAACGTCGCAGCCCCGGCCAACGCCACGCCCGTCCCCATGGGCGAGGGTGAGATGGTCTTCGAGCCGATCCTGCGCGCGGCCGAAGGTCATGTGAAGTACTACATCTACGAGCAGGATCCGCCCTTCGACGATCCGAGCTTCGATCCCTTCGCATCCGCGAAGGCGGGCTTCGAATACCTCGACCGCGTGAGGTTCTGACCGCAGCTGCGGCGGGGGGGCGGGCGCCGTTCGCGGCCCCGCCGCGCTTCTTCGTTCTACGGGGTCGTCTCCCTCAGGATGACCTCGTCGCTCCCCTGCTGGGGCGTCTCGCCCCCGCCGGGGTTGTCGGTGTAGCTGGCCACGAACACGGCGGCGATGTTGCCGGCCGCGCGGTGGGCCTCGTCGAGCGGAGGCACCATGATGTCGCCCTCGCACCCGGCGGTCTCCGCCTGCGGGTGCCCGTGCTGGTCATGACCGAGGATGTAGGCCACGGTGACCCGCGCGCAGTCGAGCGGCTGGTCGTCCGTCACCTCCACGACGAAGTGGACGGTTTGGCCGAACCGGAACGGCGGCGGCGTGGGTGTCACGGTCAGGTCGACCACCGGCGCCTGGTTGCCGATCACGATCCGCACCGAGCTCGAGGCGGAGCGGCCGCTCGTGTCGGTAACACGTAGCGTGGCCTCGAAGATGCCGCGCTCCGTGTAGGTGAACGTCGGGTTCGCCGCGCGCGAGTCAACGGTGCCGTTGGCGTCGAAGTCCCAGGCGTAGGCGATCGTGTCGCCATCCGGGTCCTCGGTGCCGGCGCTCGAGAACTCCACCGTCAGCGGGGGTGTGAGGGACGATGTCGGCGTGGCCGACACCTCGACCACCGGCGTGTACTCGCCGCCGCGCACGAAGTCGATCCGCGCCAGCTGGGCCTCCGGATTCTCCGAGAAGAACCCGTCGCCGTACTCGAGCGTGTACAGCGCGCCGTTGAACCCGAACTCCATGTCCATCGGGTTGTCCTGGACGATGTTCGGATCGGCGCTGGCAGGCCCGCCGAACAGGTGGTGGATCGCCACCAGCCGGCCACCGTTCGGGCGGCCCAGCTCGAACAGCTTGACGTAGTCGCGCGTCCACTCGAAGAACAGCGGGTGGCCGCCGAAGGCCCGTGGCCAACGCAGCGGCGAGCGGTTCTCGGCGTCGAAGTCGTACGCCGGGCCGCCCATCGGCCCGATGCCGTCGCCGCCGCGCTGCTCGAGCAGCTCGGGGAACAGCCCCTGATCGGCCGCCGGATAGCTGTACCAGACGTCCGGCTGGACGACCTGCGGCAGCCGGCGCTGGCCCGTGTTGTGGCGCGAGTCGTTGGTCGGCCGGTTGCAGTTGAACTCCTCGCCCGACTGCGGCGCGCCCGGCGTGAAGTCGAAGTCGACGTACGGCATGTCCGGCGTGACGCAGAACGGCCAGCCGTAGTTGCCGGGCGGCGGATCAGCATCCACCGGCCATGCCCGGCGGGGCCGCGTGCCGGATCGAACATGTTGGCGTCGGGCGAGTAGTCGCCGACGTAGATGTCGCCGTTGTTGCGGTTGACCGCGAACCGGAACGGGTTGCGCAGGCCCATGGCATAGATCTCGGACGGGTCTGCGCCGTCCCGCGCGCGAACAGATTGCCGTTCGGGACGGAGTACCCCCCGTTCGCCCCGACGCGGATGCGCAGCATCTTGCCGCGCAGGTCATTGGTGTTGCCGGCAGTCCGTCGAGCGTCGAACGCTGGATTGCGGGTCTCCCGGTCGTCGATCGGCGTGTAGCCGGAGGAGAAGAACGGGTTCGTGTCGTCGCCCGTGGACAGATAGAGGTTTCCCTCGCCATCGAAGTCGATCTGCCCGCCGACGTGGCAGCAGATGCCGCGGTCGGTGGGGACGCGCAGGATCTCCTGCTCAGAGGCGAAGTCCAAGGTGTTGCCCTGCAGCCTGAAGCGGGACAGGAGCAGGTAGCCCCTGAACTGCGCCAGGCGCGCCCGGTCCTCCGCGGTGACCAGGTCGAACGGCGCGTCTCCCTCGTTGATGCCCGTGCCGATCACGTCGACCGGCGTGTTCAGCCGCGGCGAGTAGTAGACGTAGACCCAGCGGTTGTCCTCGAAGTTCGGGTCGAGCGCGATTCCCTGCAGCCCCTCCTCGTCGTGCTGATAGAGGCCTTGCGGGCTATCCCTCATGTCGGCGACGAGCGTGTTCAGGCCCGTGCGCGGGTTGTGGATCCGCATCTCGCCGGTCCGGGCCGTGTGCAGCACGCGCCCGTCCGGCAGCACCGCGAGGCTCATCGGCTCGCCGGGACGATCGTTGAGCGTCACCTTCTGGAACCTCGACTGGTCAGGAAAATCGTCCTGAGCCGCCGCAGCCGCCGGCAGCCCGCATAGCGCCCCTAGCGCCACAACCACACAGACTCGAAGGGTTCGGCGTGCCATCAAGGACCTCCTTGTCCCGGGCTTGAGCCAGATGTCACGAGCGCTATACCCGGGGCCGGGCGACACCTTGCACGCTGGCCGGGGCGAATTCCGCGCCGCAGCGGACTTCGCCGGAGGTGGACGAGCAGCGCGACTGGCTGATCCTGATCGTCGAGGACGACGAGGCGACCAAGGGCTTCCTCGCCGACAACCTGGCCGCGGACGGCTTCCGCGTGGCGAGCGCGTCGACGGCGGCCGAGGGCCTGCGCGCGATCGAGGTGAGGCGGCCGAGCCTCGTGCTGCTCGACCTGCGCCTCGAGGGCGGCAGCGGCCTCGACGTGCTCGACCGCGTCCGCGCCGCCGACGGGCTCGCCACCCGCATCGACCCCGATCTGCCCGTGATCGTCCTGACGGGGCGCGCCGCCGAGGCCGACCGCGTCCGCAGCTTCCAGCGCGGGGCCGACGACCACGTGTCGAAGCCCTTCCTGTACGCCGAGCTGCTCGGGCGCATCCGCGCCGTGCTGCGGCGCGCGGAGGGCCGCCGCGGCAAGGGGGTCCTGCGGGTGCGTGACCTCACGATCGACCCGTCCACCCGGATCGTGCGGCTGGCGGGGCGGCGGATCGAGCTGTCGGCCAAGGAGTTCGCGCTCCTGCACGCGCTCGCGCTCGAGCCCGGCCGCGTGTATCGCAAGCACGAGCTGCTCCGCGACGTGTGGGGCTATCTCGCGCCGGGCAACACACGGACGCTCGACGCGCACGCCTGCCGGCTGCGCAAGAAGCTCGACAGCTCGCGCCGGCCCTGGGTCCTGAACGTGCGCGGTGTGGGCTACAAGCTGACGGAGGCGCCGTGATCGCCGCTGCGCTTGCCGCGCTCTGCTGCCTCGGCGTCCTCGCCGCATTGGCACGCGCTGCGGCGGCGGCTCGAGCTGGTCGCGCGAGCCGAGCACGAGCTGCGTGGACCGGCGGCGGCGCTCGCGCTCGCCTGCGAGCGGATGCGCCGGGAGCCGCGCGCTGCTCACCACGCGGCCGTGCTGCGGGCGCAGCTCGACCGGCTCGAGGCCGGCCTCGCGGATCTCGAGCGAGCCCGCGGTGGGCGGCGCGGCGTGCGCAGCCCGGAGCCGGTGGAGCTGCGCTCGGCGGCGCGGGCCGCGCTGGCGCCCTGGGAGCTCGAGCCGGGGGCCGTCGCGTTCGGATGGCTCGGCGGGCCTGCGCCGGCGCGCGTCGACCGCGGCGCGCTCGCCAAGGCGCTCGGCAACCTGATCGCGAACGCGGCGGAGCACGGCGAGGGCGAGATCCGCGTGCGCGGGCGAACGACGCGCGCGGGCGTGCGCATCGAGATCCGCAACGCGAACCGATCCGTCCGCGCCGGCACGGCCGACCCCGATCGCGGGCGCGGGCTGCGCATCGCCGAGCGGGCGGCGCGCGAGCTCGGCGGGCGCGTGCTCGTCGACCGCGGCGAGGCGGAGACGGTCGCGGTGCTCGAGCTGCCGCGCTCCCTGGACGGCGGCGAGGGCGTCGCCGCGTGAAGGCGCGCCGGCGGCGCGGCCTGCTGCTGCTCTGCGTGGCACTCGCGTGCGGCGGGCTCGCGGCGGCTCAGGTGGCCGAACGCGAACGTAAGGTGGAGGCGCGGGTCGGCCCGCTCGTGCCGGTCGTGGTGGCGAAGCGCGACCTCGACGCGGGCTCCCGGCTCGGCGTGGACGCGCTCGCGCTGGAGCGGGTGCCGGCGCGGTTCGTGCCGCCGGACGCGCTCGGCTCGGCGACCCAGCTGGCCGGCGCCCGGACCGCCGTGCCGGTCAGCGCCGGCGGGTACGTCACGGCGGCGCTGCTCGACGCCGGCGCCACCCCTGAGGGCGGCGACGGTCTCGCTCGCGGCGAGCGCACGGTGGAGGTAGCCGTGAGCGGCGGCTCGTCGAACCCGCCGGCGCCCGGCACCCGGGTCGACGTGCTCGTGTCGACAGAGCGCGGGGCGGGAGGCGGCCGGACCTTCGTGGCGCTGGCAGACGTCGAGCTGCTGAGTTTGCGACCCGATGCCGCCGGTGGCTACTCCGACTCGGATGGCGAAGTGCCTGGCCCGAGCGCGCTCGCGAGCCTGCGCGTGACGCTCCGCCAGGCGGTCTACCTCACCGCCGCCGACAACTTCGGCCGCGAGATCCGCCTGTTGGCGCGGCCGCCGGGCGACCGTTCGGGCGGGGCTGGAGAGGCGGTCTCGGCGGCCGAGCTGTGACGCCGGTCAGGCGCTCAGCACCTCGACCTCGCCCTCGGGCGTGCCGAGCAAGGCGCGCTCGGCCATTCCCAGGAACAGTCCGTGCTCGACGACGCCGGCCACCCGCTTCAGCGCGAGGTCGAGCTCCGCCGCGTCGGCGCCGGGCGGCACGACGCAGTCGAGGATGTAGTGCCCTTCGTCGGTCAGGTAGGGGCCGTCGTTCGCCTCGCGCAGGCGCGCGTCGGGGAGCAGCCAGCCGAGCCGCCGGCGCGTGTCGCGCCACGCGAAGCGGGTGACCTCGACGGGCAGCCGCATGTGCTCGCCGAGGTGCTGGACCTTCTTGGGCGTCTCTGCCACGACGACGAACCGGCGCGCGGCGCAGACGACGATCTTCTCGCGCAGCAGCGCGCCGCCGCCGCCCTTGATCAGCCCGAGGTCGGGCGCGACCTCGTCGGCCCCGTCCAGGGCGAGGTCGAGCTCCACGGAGCCGTCCAGGTCGATGATCTCGATGCCAAAGGACCCGGCCAGCTCGGCGGTCTGGTTGGAGGCGGTGGCCGCGCGAATGGGGAAGTCGCGAGCGCCGAGCAGCTCGGTCAGCTTCCAGACCGCGCGACCGGAGCCGAGCCCGATCAGCATGCCCGGCTCGACGAGGTCGGCCGCGGCGGCCGCGGCGGCTGCTCGCCCAGGGTCGTTCGGGTCGGCCACGGCGCGCAGCATCGTCATGAGCGCTCGAGGGATGAGCGAAACCACCCTCAGGGTGGATAGCGAGCATCCGCACAAGCGTGGATGCTCGTGTGGTCCCCCGCCGCACGACAGAAGGAAGGGCTCGGCTATGTCCCGCTCGCTCGGCCGTCAACTGACGTTCGCTGGCCTGATCTCGGTGCTCACCCTGCTCGCCGTGGCCGCCCTCGCGGGCGCCGCGAGCGCCGCCACGCGCACGGTCACCTTCGACGACGTCGTGCCGGAGACGCGCGTGTCGACCGAGTACGAGACGTCGCACAACCTCACCTTCCCGGCCGACCCCGGCACCCGGCCCATGGTCAAGACGTTCGCCGGCCGGGCGCACTCCGGCGACCGGGTGGGCGTCAGCACCTGCGAGGGGCTGCCCGGCTGCGGCGAGGTCTTTCCGGCGCCGCAGCTGCGGGGCGTGCTGACCAGGTCCGCCACCTCGGTGAGCGCATATGTGGGCTATTGGGAGAACCCGCTCTTCCCGAACCCGGGCGAAACCTTGCAGGCGCGCATCCGCGCCTACAACTCGGACGACGAGCTCGTCAGCGAGAGCGGCTACGTGACGGTCACCTCCGGCGCGCCGCTGACCCAGCAGGTCACCGCCACGGCGCCGGCGGGCCAGCGCATCGACTACTTCGACGTGACAGCGGACGCAGGCGACGGTGGCGAGGCCCTCGCGATCGACGACCTGTCGATCACCACACCGGACGGAGCCCAACCCGCTGACTTCACCCTCAACGCGGGCCAGACCGTCGTGGACGTCCTGACGGGAAGCTCGGTCGACGTCCCGGTCGAGCTCAACCGCCTCAACGGGTCGAACGGGAACGTCTCATTCGCGGTCTCGGGCCTGCCGGCCGGTATGACGGCGAGCGTCAATCCGAACCCCGTGGCCGGCACGTCCACCGGCACGACGCTCACCCTGAGCGCCGCCGAGGGCGCCGCCCACTCCGACCAGTACACGCCGATCACCGTCACGGCCACGCCGGCGGGCGCCGAGTCCGGAACCAGGACGCGGACGATCAGCAAGCAGGTGCGGATCCGCGAGAACTGCGACCGGACGATGCGAGCGGACTATCTCGACGCGCGCAGCGAGGACTGCATGCGCAAACGGGACGGCCACTGGGAGGCGACGAACACGACCGTGCGCGTCAACGGTCTCGTGATCCGTCCCGCTGACGACTCGCGACCGACGCTCGTGGTCGATCCGCGTAACAAGACCGTGCGCGGTCGTGAGCTCACGATGCCGTTCCGCGTCTCGCTCGCGAGCGACCCCGAGGTCCCCATCTACGCGGGCCCGATCAAGTGGGACTACTCGGACAGCTCCGGCTCGGAAGACGGCCCCCGCCAGGTCCTCGGGTTCGACGCAGACAAGATCGAGAAGCTGAAGGGCCTCCCGGTCACCAAAGCCGATCTCTCGTTCCTCAAGAGCGGCAAGGCCAGGCTGACGCCGACGCTCAAGCTCGACTTCTGGCCGTTCAACTACTTCGGCGCGGTCACGACCTCGACCACCTTCACGACCGACAACGACCACGGCGTCGACTTCAGCGGCCTGTACCTGAAGCTGCCGAAGGTGAACGTGCTCGCGCTCGAGCTCAAGGACGTCGAGCTCAAGTGGGTCCAGGGCAACACCTGGGCGGGCGCAGCGAAGGTCGTGCTCGGTTTCGGCAAGAAGTACGAGATCGGCGCCGGCTTCGGGATCAAGAACGGCGGCTTCGACTACCTCCGCGGCAGTCTCGGCGGGCTGAACCAGCCGGTCGGCGCCGGCATCTTCCTGCAGAGCATCGGCTTCGGCGTGCAGCGCGACCCGCTCACCCTGACGGGCACGATCGGCCTGTCCGCCGGCCCGACGGTGGCGGGCGTCCAGGCGGTCTCGGTGGGCGGCAAGCTCAGCGCCGTCCTGGCCGATCCGTTCATCGCCGAGATCTCGGGCAACGCCAAGGTGGCGAACCGCTTCGAGCTCGGTAGCGCGTTCGTGCGCTACTCCTCGACGGGCCTGTTCGAGTTCGGGGCGAACGCGAACTGGAGCCTGTGGCGCCTGGGCCTGAACGGAAACGTCGCCGGATGGGTCGACGGCCTCGACGCCTTCAACGTCGAGGGTTCGATCAGCGCGTGCCTGGACGTCTGGGGCCCGGACCCGTGCGGCGACGCCCGCGCTCTCCTGTCGAGCCGGGGAGTCGCGGGCTGTGTCGGGGTGTACGGCTACCACGTCGGCGCCGGCGCGACCTGGGACTTCGACTTCGACGCGTTCACCGGCTGCGACCTGGCGCCTTACCGAGCTGTCAAGCCGGCGCGCGCCGCCGCCGTCGGAGCACTGAGTCAGACGACGCTTCCCGCCGGGCTGCCGAGCGCGGCCTGGGAGGTCACCGCCGACGGCGGCCCGACGGGCGTGACCCTGACCGGACCCGGCGGGCAGTCGGTGACCGTCTCGCGCGCCATGCCCGTGGTCCAGAACGACAAGTTCTACGCCCAGCTGCGCCAGGACGGCACGACCTTCGTGCTGGTCGACAAGCCGGCGGCCGGCGAATGGACGCTGACCGACGACGGCACGGCGCCGGTGAAGCTCGTGCGCGAGGCCCGCGGACTGCCCGAGGCGGCGGCGCGGGTGACCGTCAAGGGGAAGGGGCGCGCTCGCGTCCTGAGCTGGAACGTGCGCCGGATCCCCGGCCAGCGGGTCACCTTCTCGGAGGTCGGCAAGGACGTCCGCAACGCGATCACCACGACGACGGCCGCGCGCGGCTCCGTCCGCTTCCGGCCGGCGGACGGGCCCGCCGGTCGCCGCAAGATCGTCGCGATGGTGCAGCAGGGCGGTCGCCCGCGCGTGAATCTCACGGCCGGGTCCTACCGCGCTCCGGGGATGCTGAAGCCGGGGAAGCCGCGCAAGCTCGAGCTGAAGCGCAAGCGCTCGCGCCTCGTCGTGAGCTGGCGGCCGAAGCCGCGAGGGTTCCGTCACGCGCTCCACTTCAAGCTGTCCGACGGCAGGCGACTGGTCCGGATCGTCGGCGCGAACCGCCGCTCGTACACGCTCAAGGGCGTCCCGCGTCGCGTGCGCGCAACGGTGACCGTGACGGGCCTGACGAGGCTCAACAGCAAGGGCCCCAAGGCGCGCGCATCGGTCAAGCCGGTGCGCCGGCGGCCGCGCGGCGCCTAGCGCCGACAACGGCTCAGGCTCGGCCGCTCAGCTCGAGACTGCGCTGCAGATGGCGGAGCTCGGAATCGAGCCGCGCAACCAGGTCCGCTTCATCTGGTTCGGGGCGGAGGAGGCCGGGCTCGTCGGTTCGCAGTTCTACGTGGACCAGCTCACGACGCGCGAGCTCAAGGACATCGCGGTGATGCTGAACTACGACATGGTCGGCTCGCCCAACCCCGGATGGTTCGTGTACGACGGCGATGCCTCGGACACCGCGTCCACCGGGTCGACCGGCTCGGGCGTCGTTGAGGACGTGTTCGTCGACTACTTCGACTCGATCGGACGCGTGACCAAGCCGACGGCCTTCGATGGGCGGTCGGACTACGACGCGTTCGTGGCTGCAGGCATTCCCGCCGGCGGACTGTTTACCGGCGCCGAGGACCCGAAGCAGCCGGACGAGGTCGCGATCTGGGGCGGCACCGCGGGCGTTGCGTACGACCCGTGCTACCACGCCGCATGCGACACGTTCGCGAACGTGAACCTCACGGCTCTCGACGAGATGTCGGACGCCGTCGCGCACGCGATTCTGACGTTCGCGATGACTACGTCGGCCGTGCAGGGCACGGACAAGGGGAACGGCACGCCTGGCTACGACCCGGCCTTCAAGGGTCACCGGGCGGTCCGCTGACGGGCGGCCCGAAGCATGGTTGGAGAGGGGCGGCTGCGGCCGCCCCTCTTCGTTTCGGAGTGCCGCACTTCGCGGAATCCGGCCGCTAAACTGGACGCTTACCCAACGTAAGTAGGTAACCCAGCATGGCCACTGAGACACTTCTCTTGATCCCGGTAGACGACTCGGTCGTCTTCCCAAACATGTCCTTGACGCTGGCCATCGACGCCGGCGAAGAGGACCGAATCGTGCTCGTCCCGCGCAAGGGCGACGACTTCGCGAGCGTCGGCACCGTCGCGGCGGTGACCGAGCGCGTGCGCCTGCCCGGCGGTGGGCGCGCCGTGATGGTCGACGGTCTCTACCGCGGCCGCATCGGCGCCGCTCAGACGAGCCCGGCGGGTGAACTGCGCGTGCAGGTCGAGCCGCATCCGGACGAAGTGCCGGTCGACGGCCGCACCCGTGAGCTGGAGCGCGAGTACCGCGCGGTCGTCGAGGAGATCCTCGAGCTGCGCGGCGACGACGGCCGCATCTCGGCCTGGGTCCGCTCGATCACCGAGCCCGGCGCCCTGGCGGACACCGGCGGCTACTCGCCCGACTTCAGCTACGAGAACAAGGTCGAGCTGCTGGAGCAGCTCGACGTGACCGAGCGGCTCGCCCGCGCGCTCGAGCTTCAGCGCGAGCGCATGACCGAGCTGCAGGTGCGTGCCCGGATCCGCGACGACGTCCAGTCCGGCGCCGAGAAGCAGCAGCGCGAGTACTTCCTGCGCAAGCAGATGGAGTCGATCCAGAAGGAGCTCGGCGAGGACGACGCGTCGGTCGTCGAGGAGTACCGCAAGAAGATCGCCGAGGCCGGCATGCCGGACGAGGTGCGCGAGCAGGCCGAGCGCGAGCTCGGGCGCTTCGAGCGCATGGGCGAGCAGTCGGGCGAGAGCTCGATGATCCGCTCCTACCTCGACTGGCTGATCGCCGTGCCGTGGTCGGAGCGCTCCGACGAGCGGCTCGACCCGGTACACGCGCGTGAGGTCCTCGACAAGGACCACGCCGGCCTCGAGGACGTCAAGGACCGCATCGTCGAGTACATCGCCGTCCGCAAGCTGCGCGAGGAGCGCGGCATCGCGGAGGACAAGAAGAGCGGCGCCATCCTCACGCTGATCGGTCCGCCCGGAACGGGCAAGACCTCGATCGGCGAGTCGATCGCGCGCGCCACGGGCCGCGAGTTCGTGCGCATGTCGCTCGGCGGCGTCCGTGACGAGGCCGAGATCCGCGGTCACCGGCGTACGTACATCGGCGCGCTGCCGGGCCGGCTCGTCCGCGCCCTGCGCGACGCCGGGACGATGAACCCGGTGATCATGCTCGACGAGGTCGACAAGGTCGGCGCGGATTGGCGCGGCGACCCGAGCGCGGCCCTGCTCGAGGTGCTCGACCCGGCACAGAACCACTCGTTCCGCGACCACTACCTCGACGTCGAGCTCGACCTGTCGGAGGTCGTCTTCATCGCCACGGCCAACGTGGCGGAGACGATTCCGCTGCCGCTGCTCGACCGCATGGAGGTCGTGCGCTTCGACGGCTACACGACCGAGGAGAAGGTCGCGATCGCGCGTGGCTACCTGTGGCCGCGTCAGCGCGAGCGCAACGGCCTGCGCGAGGACGAGGTGTCGGTCAGCGACGACGTCCTGCGCCAGATCGTGACCGAGTACACGCGCGAGGCGGGCGTACGCACGCTCGAGCGCACGCTCGGCACGGTGCTGCGCAAGACGGCGACGAAGATCGCCTCGGACAGCGTGAGCGTGCCGGTCGAGATCGGCGAGGCGGAGCTGCGTGACGCCCTCGGGCGCCAGCGCTTCTTCCAGGAGTCGGCCGAGCGCACCGCGATCCCCGGCGTGGCCACGGGCCTGTCGGTGACCGGCGCGGGCGGCGACGTCCTCTTCATCGAGGCGACCTCGATGAAGGGCAAGGACGGCCTCGTCCTGACCGGGCAGCTCGGCGACGTCATGAAGGAGTCGGCGCGGATCGCGCTTTCCTACGTGCGTGGCCACGCGGGCGAGCTCGACATCGACGAGGACGCCGCGTTCGACGAGCGCGAGTTCCACGTGCACGTGCCGGCGGGCGCGATCCCGAAGGACGGGCCGAGCGCCGGCATCACGATGACGACGGCGCTCGCGTCGCTCCTGTCGGGGCGGCCCGTCAAGCACACGGTCGGCATGACCGGTGAGATCACGCTGCAGGGTCGCGTGCTCCCGATCGGCGGGCTGAAGCAGAAGGTGCTGGCCGCGCACGCCGCCGGACTCACCGACGTGATCCTTCCCGAGCGCAACCGCGCCGACCTGGACGACGTCCCGGAGGAGGTCCGCGAAGCGATGGCCTTCCATCCGGTTATGACAATCGGCGAGGTGCTGGACCTCGCTCTCGAGCCTGCGCCGACCCCCGCGCTCGCCTAGGGCTGGGTTACCACGGGCGCGCCGGTCCCCCCGGACCGGCGCGCCCCGTTGTTTTCGGTCCGGTCGCGATCATTGCAAGGGTGTGGGGCCATGGCCCCCAAGCTTCAATCGTGGCGCGGCGGGGCGTAATTCCGCCGCCGGCCGCCGGTTGGCCAGGCATGCGCACCTCAACGAGAGTCATCGTCCTCGCCGCGCTCGGCGCGGTCCTCGCCACAGCGGCACCGGCGGGAGCCGCGGAGGATCCCGAGCGCAACGCGGCGGCGCCCACCGGCTGGCACTGGCTGTTCGACCGCAGCCCCGCCGACATCGAGCGCCTCGAGCGGGACGCGGGAGCCCGCGTGATCTCAATCGATTCGGATGGAGGCGGCCGCTTCAGCGCCGCGCTCGTGGACAACTCGGGCCCGTACAGGCGCAAGGGCCGCTGGTTCCACGCGAAGAGCGTGGATCAGGTGGCCGCGTTCACGCGCAAGCGGCGTCTGATCGACCTCGAGCCGTACGTCGAGTCGGGAAAGCTGCGCTTCGCGGGTGTGACGGTGCCCAACTCCGGAGCCTCCGGCAAGGGTTGGTGGTGGAACGTCGGCCTGACCGCGGCGGGGGTCAAGCAGGACATCGACCGGCACGGCATCCGGCTCGTCGACCTGGCGGTCTACGAGCAGGGCGGCGAGCGGCGGTTCGCCTACGTCGGCATCAAGAACGAGGGTGAGGACGCGCGCGGCTGGTGGTGGTACCACGACGTCTCGCCGGCCTTCGTGCAGCGCAAGGCGGAGGAGCACGGAGCGCGGCTCGTGGACATCGAGCGCCACCGCTCGAACACGCTGACGGTCGTGATGGTGAGGAACGCGGGCCTGTTCAGCCGGCACGTGTACAACGCCTCGCTCGACTACCTCTCGAAGTACGTCCAGTCGCAGGGCGTGCGCGTGACCGACATCGAGCGCCACGGCGACCGCTACTGGGCGACGATGATCGACAACGTCGACCGCGAGACGGGTCGCATCCGCTCGCTCCTGCGCGCGAGCCCGTACCGCTTCGGCTACTTCGGCGCGTACTCCAAGCGCGTCGGCGGGCGCACCTACGTCGGGCTCGCCCACCGGGCCCGCTACCAGCCGCTGAGCGTGCTCAAGCTCGTCCCGCACCTCTACGCGATGGACCTGCTCGACCGCGGCCGGGCGAGCCTCGACGACACGATCAGCTGGCGCTCACCGCGCGGCGAGCCGGACGCCGAGCCCTGCTTCGCGGCCGGCACACCGACGTCCGTCTACAGCGACTCGCTGCGGGGCGTGCTCACCCGCGGACTCTGGGAATCGCTCGGCCGCGCCCACGAGTCGCTGCTCGACGAGTACACGCCCGAGGCGATCACGGCGCGCATGCACAGCTCCGACATCGGGCTCGAGAGCACCGACATCTACTACGGCTGCCCGCACGCCGGCAAGAAGGACTGGTATTCGAACAGGACCACGCTCACAGACATGGGCGAGCTGTTCGAGGGCGTCGACACGAAGCGCTACTTCCGCAACGACTGGAAGCGCACGAGCGACGAGTTCTACGGCCTGATGGCCGACTGGTCGACCGCGCCGCTGCGCACCGTGGTCGCGGACGAGGCCGCCCGGGCAGGCAAGAGCTCAGTGGTCGACGACTTCATGAAGTCGGTCACGGTGAACGGCAAGGGCGGCGGCGGTGACTTCGGCAGCGACGCCGAGGGCTGGAAGGTCGGCCGCGCGCTGTCCTACCGCGTGACGCTGCCGTTCAAGGCGCCGCGTCGCGGCGGCCCGCGAGCGACAGTCGTCAAGAGCTTCGTCGGCGGCTTCTTCGTCAACGACACGCTCGGACCGTGCAAGGAGTACATCGCGGTGACCTATCCCGACACCGTGAGCGCGTCCTGCCGGGCCTACGCCAAGGAGATGGGTGACACCTTCGCCGAGCTCACCGGCGAGCTGCAGCGGCTGCCGATCAGGGAGGCGCTCGCCAGCTGGTGAGCCGAGGCGGGCGTGTGGGAGGCTGCGCGTCCGTGCGAGTCCTCACCCGCAAGGAGCTGACGGCCGCGCTCGCCGAGCGGCAGCTTCTGCGTGAGCGGGCGCGGCTCGAGCCGGCCGAGGCGATCCGCGTTCTGACGCCGTTGCAGGCGCAGGACCCACCCGCACCCTACGTCGCCCTCGCCGCCCGGCTCGACGGCTTCGAGCGCGAACGGCTCGAGGCGGCGATCGACGCTCGCTCGATCACCAAGACGACCATCATGCGGCTGACGCTGCATCTGGTGGCGGCCGCTGACTATCCCGCCTACCACCGCCTCGCCGCGGCCGCGTGGATGCGCAAGTGGCGCAACGACTACGGCCACCTGGACGAGCAGAAGGTGGTGAGGGAACTCGCACGATGGCTGGAGAAGCCACGGACTAACGCGGAGATCCGCGAGTACGTCTGGCGCCGCTACGACGGCGTCCCCGACACGGACTGGGCTCCGCTCATCTTCGCCCGCACGGCGCTGCCGCTCGTGCAGCTCCCGCCGGCCGGCCACTGGAAGGACCCGCGGCGGGCAAGCTTCGTGGTCGATCCGCGCCCCCTGCCGAGCGAGGACGACGCCGCTGCGCTCGTGCTGAAGCGCTACCTGGCCGCCTTCGGGCCCGCGTCACGAAACGACATCAAGAGCTGGGCCGGCGCCGCGCAGCGGGACTTCAAGACCGGGCTCGCGCGTCTCGAGACGGTCAGCTACCGCGATGAGAAGGACGTCGAGCTCTTCGACCTGCCGGGGGCGCCGCTGCCTCCGCCGGGCACGAAGCTGCCGCCGCGCTTCCTCTCGCGCTGGGACCAGGCGCTGCTCGCCTACGCCGACCGCGACCGCATCATTCCGCCGAAGCTGCAGCCGCTGAAGCTCACGCTCAGCGGCGACCAGACGATCACGGTCGACGGGCGCGTGGCGGCCAGCTGGAAGCTCGGGCGGTCGTCGAAGGTGACGCAAGTCCAGGTCGTCCCGCACCGGGCAATCCCGCGCCGCGCCCACGCCGGGATCCGTGCCGAGGCGAAGCGCATCGCGCGCTTCTGCGTGCCGGAGGTGGAGAAGGTGGAGGTGGCGGGTCTGTAAGCGCGACCCTATGCTGGGCCGGGTTCGAAAACGACCGAGACTGGCCCCTTGGTCGAGCGCACTGACGCTCGCCTGGCGTGCGCCGCTCTCGCTGAGGAGAACACATGACCATCGCAAGTGGCCGGGCGACGCCCGGTCAGCCCAAAGTGATCGCCGCGGGCGCTCCGGACTTCGACCAAGCTCGCCAGGCCTTCAACCTGGCGGTCGATCAGCGCCCGCAGGAGGTCGCGTACCCGTCCGACGCCGGCGACGTGGCGGCACTGGTGCGGCGCGCCCGCGAGCAGGGCCTGAGGATCGCGGCCCAGCGGACCGGCCACGGCGCCCAGGCGATCGACTGGGAACGGCCAACGCTGTTGCTCCGCACCGACAGGATGCTGGGGGTGGAGATCGACGCCGACGCCCGCAAGGCGCGGGTGAACGCGGGCGTCCGCTGGGACGACATCGTGGACGATCTCTCCGAGCTGGGCCTGGCTGCGCTGCACGGCTCGGCCCGCGATATCTGCATCGCCGGCTATTCGCTCGGCGGCGGGCAGGGCTGGCTCGGGCGCAAGTACGGTCTGCAATCGAACAGCGTCACAGCGATCGAGCTCGTGACAGCTGACGGCGAGCTCGTCCGCGCCGATCGCGACAACGAGCCCGAGCTGTTCTGGGCGCTGCGCGGCGGTGGCGGCAACTTCGGTGTCGTCACGGCCCTCGAGTTCGACCTCTACCCGCTCGCCGAGCTCTATGCAGGGGCGCTCCTCTACGACTTCGAGCGCGGCGCTGAGGTGCTCCACGCCTGGCGTGAGCTCACCCCGGACGCGCCCGAGGAGATCTGCTCCGTGTTCAAGCTGCTGCAGCTCCCGGATCTGCCCGAGATCCCCGATCCGGTGCGAGGGAAGTCCTTCGCCGTGGTGCAGGCGGCTGTGCTGGGCGATGAGGCGGCCGGCGCCGATTTCGTCGAGCCGCTGCGTCGGCTCGGGCCGGCGATGGACACGTTCGCGATGGTCCCGCCCGTCGCACTCTCCTACCTCGCGATGGACCCCGAGGATCCGCTGCCCTACACCAGTTCCCATCACCTGATGAGCGAGCTGCCGGCCGAGGCGGTCGACACCCTCATCGACGTTGGTGGGGCGGGCTCGGGATCGCCCCTCGTGATGATCGAGCTGCGCCACCTCGGCGGGGCACTCGCCCGCCCGGAGCCGCACCACGGCGCATACGCGTCCATGAACGGCGAGTACAACATCTTCTCGCTGGGCGGCATCCTGGCGCCCGAGGACGCGCCGGTCATAAACGAGGCGGTGGACCGTGTGGCAGCGGCCATGGAGCCCTGGAGGAGCGGCTGGTACCTCAACTTCGTCGAGCGGCAGTTCGACATGTCGCGCGTCTTCGACGCGGAGACGTGGCGGCGGCTGCAGGCGGTGAAGGCGCAGGTCGACCCGGACGGGGTCTTCATGGGCAACCACGAGATCACGCTGCCCTGAGCGCGGGAGGTCCACGCAACCAGCCAGGTGCCGCCGGGGGGTCCGGGGGGCGTGAGCCCCCTGGCCGGCATCAGGCGGGCGGGTCGGCAACGATCCGCACGTCCACGCCCGGCAGGCGCCGCATCAGCCGCTCTGGCAGCCACTCCGTTATGCGCGCCAGGGCACCGCGTGGACGCGGCTGGCCCATGAACACGTAGGTCGTGCCGCGCTCCGCGGCGACGCGCGCCGCAGCCTCGACGAGGTCGTCGCCCTCCTCGACGATCAGGTCGGCGCCCAGCAGGGTCGCCAGGCGGCGGAGCTCCTCGAGCTGCTGGCGCTCCTGGCCGCGCGGCGGCTCGCCGGGCGGCGCCATGTAGAGCAGGTCGAGGTCGCCGCCGAGCCGCTGGGAGGAGCGCCAGGCCCGGCGCACGAGACGCTGCGAGGACTCGTCGGGCGTGACGAGCGCGAGCACGCGCTCCGCCACCGCCTGCGGCGCGTCGCCGAAGAGCTTCTGCTCGCGGGTGCCGAGCGCCTCGGCGGGCGTGATGAGCCGGCGCGACTCGACCTCCTCGGCGACCTGGCGCAGCGCCACCTCGCGCAATGCGGACAGGTTCTCGACCTTGAAGAAGCTGTTCAGCGCCGTCTGGATCCGCTCCTGGCGGGTAGACCTTGCCCTCGCGCAGGCGCTGGATGCAGCGCCTCGGGGGTCAGGTCCATCAGCACGACCTCGTCGGCCGAGGCGAGCACCGCGTCGGGGAACGTCTCGCGCACGCGCACGCCGGTCAGCTCCGCCACGCGGTCGTTCAGCGACTCGAGGTGCTGGACGTTGACGGTCGAGAAGACGTCGATGCCGGCGTCCAGCACGTCGTCGATGTCCTCGTAGCGCTTGTGGTGCTCGACGCCGGGCGCGTTCGTGTGCGCGAGCTCGTCGATCAGGCAGAGCTCGGGGGCGCGCTGGAAGATCGCGGGCAGGTCCATCTCCTGGAGCTCGGCGCCGCGGTACTCGACGCTCCGGCGCGGGATCACCTCGAGGCCCTCGGCCACCGCGGCGGTCTCGCTGCGCCCGTGGGTCTCGAGGATGCCTATGACGACGTCGCGGCGGTCGGCGACTGCGGCCTTGCCCTCCTGGAGCATGCGGTAGGTCTTTCCGACGCCAGCCGCCATGCCGAGAAAGATCTTGTAGTGCCCGCGCCCCTCCTGGGACATGGGCGCAGGCTACGCGCCGAGCAGGTTGTGGATCACGAGGTCCACCAGCTTGATGCCGATGAACGGGGCGATCAGGCCACCCAGCCCGTAGATCAGGAGGTTGCGGCGCAGCAGCGCCGTCGCGCCCACCGGCCGGTAGCGCACCCCGCGCAGGGCGAGCGGCACGAGCAGCGGGATGATCAGCGCGTTGAAGACGATCGCCGACAGGATCGCCGACTCGGGCGTGCCGAGATTCATGATGTTGAGCGTGTCGAGCGGCCCGGTCGAGTCGCCCGCCGCCGCGTAGGTGGCGACGAAGATCGCCGGCAGGATCGCGAAGTACTTGGCCACGTCGTTCGCGACCGAGAAGGTCGTGAGCGCGCCGCGCGTGATCAGCAGCTGCTTGCCGATCTCGACGACCTCGATGAGCTTCGTCGGATTCGAGTCGAGATCGACCATGTTGCCGGCCTCGCGCGCCGCCTGGGTGCCTGTGTTCATGGCTACGCCGACGTCGGCCTGGGCGAGCGCGGGCGCGTCGTTTGTGCCGTCGCCCGTCATCGCGACGAGCCGGCCCTCGCGCTGCTCGTCGCGGATCAGCTCGAGCTTGCGCTCCGGTGTCGCCTCTGCGAGGAAGGTGTCAACGCCCGACTCGTCAGCGATCTTGGCGGCGGTGAGCGGGTTGTCGCCCGTCACCATGACCGTGCGGATGCCCATCGCCCGCAGCTGGTCGAAGCGATGGCGCATGCCCTCCTTGACGACGTCCTTCAGGTAGATCACGCCGAGCACCTGGTTGTCGCGCGCGACCGCGAGCGGCGTGCCGCCCTCGCGGGCGATCGACTCGACGGCCGTCTCGAGCTCGGGCGGCGCCTGGCCGCCGTCACTCGTCACGAAGCTGACGATGGCGTCGCCCGCGCCCTTGCGCAGCCGCATGCCGTCCATGTCGACGCCGCTCATGCGCGTCTCGGCCGAGAACGGGCACGAAGCGCGCCGACGGGTCGAAGTGGCGCTCGCGCAGCCCGTACTGCTTGGCGAGCACGACGATCGAGCGGCCCTCGGGGGTCTCGTCGGCGAGCGATGACAGCTGCGCCGCCTCGGCCAGGTCCGCCTCCGGCACGCCGGGCATGGGGATGAACTCCGTTGCCTCGCGATTGCCGAGCGTGATCGTGCCGGTCTTGTCGAGCAGCAGCACGTCGACGTCGCCCGAGGCCTCGACGGAGCGGCCCGACAGCGCCAGCACGTTGCGGCGCACGAGCCGGTCCATCCCGGCGATGCCGATGGCGGACAGCAGCGCGCCGATCGTGGTCGGGATCAGCGACACGAGCAGCGCGATCAGCGTCGCGATCGAGATGTTCGTGTCCGCGAACTCGGCGAACGGCCGCAGCGTGACGACGACGACCAGGAAGATCAGCGTCATTCCGGCGAGCAGGATCCCGAGCGCGATCTCGTTCGGCGTCTTGCGCCGCTCGGCGCCCTCGACGAGCGCGATCATGCGGTCGAGGAAGCTCTCACCGGGCTCCTGGGTGATCTCGACGACGATCGGTCCGAGAGCACGCGCGTGCCACCGGTGACGGCGCTGCGGTCGCCTCCGGACTCGCGGATCACCGGGGCGGACTCGCCGGTCACGGCCGACTCGTCGACCGAGGCGATGCCCTCGATCACCGTGCCGTCGCCGGGGATCAGCTCGCCCGCCTCGACGACCACGACGTCGCCCTTGCGTAGCTGCGAGGCGGGCTTCTCGGCGCCGTCCTGCAGACGCGCGACCGTCTCGGTGCGCATCGCGCGTAGCGCGGCGGCCTGGGCCTTTCCGCGGCCCTCGGCGAGCGCCTCGGCGAGGTTGGCGAAGACCACCGTGAGCCACAGCCAGACCGCGACCGTGAAGGTGAACCAGGCCGGCTCGTCACCGCCTCCGAGCGGCTCGCCGCCGAAGGCCTGGATCAGCCAGCCGACCGTTGTGATGACGGCGCCGATCTCGACGACGAACATCACCGGGTTGTGCACCTGGACGCGCGGGTCGAGCTTCACGAGGCTGGCCCACAGCGCCTGCCGCAGGACGGGGCCGCTGAAGAGGCTCTGAGCCTGGTGCGTCATCAGGCGGCCTCCTCGTCGATCGCGAGGTTGAGCTCGAGCACGTTCACGCCGGGCTCGCCGAGCACGCCGAGCGCGCGCCCGTCGGTGTTCTCGTCCACCAGCTCCATGACCCGCTCGAGCGGCAGCCCGCGCACGTCGGCCACACGCCGCGCCTGGATGCGCGCGTTGGCCTCGGAGATGTGCGGGTCGACTCCCGATGCTGTCGTCTGGACGGCGTCGGGCGGTACGTCTCCGCGCTCGAGCCCGGGGTTGTAGCGGCGCTCGCGGTCGAGATAGGTGGCCAGATTGTCGGCAAACAGGTCGCGGAGCTCCTTGTTGTTCGGTCCGAGGTTGTTGAAGAAGGTGACGTTGGCGCTGTAGCCCGTGACCGACGGCCGCGACTGGAAGTAGCGCGGGTCCGCCTCGAGGACGGGGTTGCCCTCCTCGTCCTCCCGCGGCTCGCCGTCAGGGCCGAGCACCGGGCGCTGGAAGTCCTGGCCGATCAGGCGCGAGCCGACGACCTTGCCGCCACGCTCGACCTGACTGCCGTCGGCCTTGTTCGGCCACACGACCTGGCCGACGCCGGTCATGACGAGCGGGTAGGCCAGCCCGAGCAGGAGGGTGAAGACGACTATCGCCAGTACTGAGGTTGTGATTTCGCGGCGCATGGATCAGAAGAGTTGGTCGGTGAGTGCCTGGACGATCGGGCCCAGCAGGAGGGCCGGGAAGAAGGTGAGCGCGGCCACGATCACGATCACGAAGATCAGTAGGAGCACGAACGTGGGCGTGTCCGTGCGGAACGTGCCGGCGCCGGGCGGCGAGACGTGCTTGGTCGCGAGCGAGCCGGCGACCGCGAGCGCCGCGAGCAGCGGCACGAAGCGGGCGAACAGCATCGTTACCCCGCCCAGGAGGTCGGCGAAGGTGATGCCGAAGGCGCCCTCGTTGCCGGGCGCGTTCGGCTGCAGGTAGCCGGTGTAGCCCGCGAACGCCGAGCCGTTGTTGTTGCCCTGCGAGGTGTAGGCGTAGAGGGTCTCCGAGAAGCCCTGAGGCTTCGGGTTGAAGATCGACGGCGCACCCCACTTGCTGGCGATCGCAAGCGCCGTGGTCACGAGCACCGCGAGCGCGGTGTAGAGCGTCCCGATCAGGACGTACTTGACCTCGCGCGCCTCGATCTTCTTGCCGAGGTATTCGGGCGTGCGGCCGACCATCAGGCCGGCTATGAACACCGCCAGCAGGACGAACAGGAGCATTCCGTAGAGCCCCGAGCCGACCCCGCCGAAGATGACCTCTCCGGTCATCATGTTCACGAGCGGGGCGGCGCCGCCGGCGCCGGTGTACGAGTCGTGGGCCGAGTTGACGGAGCCGTTCGAGGCGGCCGTCGTGGCCCCCGCCCACAGGGCGCTGTCCGCGATTCCGAAGCGCTGTTCCTTGCCCTCGAGATTCCCGCCGGTGGTCCCGTCGGCCGATGCGGTGGCGACCTCGGCGTCCTTCTGGGCGGGCGAGCCGTTCTGCTCGGCGCCGTAGGCGACCGCGATGCTCACCACGAGCATCACCGCCATGGCGGCGTAGAGGGCCCAGCCCTGACGGCGGTTGCCCACCATGCGCCCGAAGGTGGCGGTGAGCGCGGCGGGGATCAGCAGGATGAAGAGGACCTCGACGAAGTTGCTGAACGCGCTGGCGTTCTCGAAGGGGAACGCGCTGTTGACGTTGAAGAAGCCGCCGCCGTTCGTGCCCAGCTGCTTGATCGCGATCTGGGAGGCCGCCGGCCCGAGCGCGAGCGTCTGCTCGAAGCCCTGGAGGGTCGTGTAGGTGACCGAGCCGGAGAGCGTTTGGATGACCCCCTGCGACATCAGGATCAGGGCGCCGATGATCGACAGCGGCAGCAGGATGTAGAGCAGCGTGCGCGTGAGGTCCTGCCAGAAGTTGCCGAGCGCGGCGGTGCCGCGGCTCGCGAAGCCGCGGATCACCGCGGCGAGCACCGCCATTCCCACGGCGGCGGAGATGAAGTTCTGCACGGCGAGCCCCGCCATCTGCGAGAAGTAGCTCATGGTGGTCTCGCCGCCGTAGTACTGCCAGTTCGTGTTCGAGATGAACGACGAGACGGTGTTGAAGCTGACGTCCCAGGTGCCGGAGTCGAAGCCCTCCGGGTTGAATGGGTGGATCCCCTGGGTGCGCAGGATCACGTACAGGACGACGAAGAAGAGGAGGCTGAACACGATCGTCGTGCGCGCGTAGGACTTCCAGTCCTGCTGGACGTTCGGGTTCACCCGCAGCAGCCGGTAGGTCAGCCGCTCGAACGGCGCCAGGACCGGGGTGAGGAAGACACTCTCGTCGCGGTAGACGCGCGCCATGTAGCCGCCGAGCAGCGGCGTCAGCGCGGTGAGGACCGCCAGGTAGATCGCGATCTGCAGCCAGCCCTGGGCGGTCACAGTCGCTCACCGCGCAGCAGCGCGTAGACGAGGTAGGCGGCGACGGCCAGCGAGACCAAGAGCCCGAACAGCTCGGCGCCGCTCATACCCGGTCGAGGCCCTCCACGAGGGCGAGGAAGGCCGCGAAGCAGACGAGTCCGATCGCGATCGAGAGAAGGTCGGAGAGGAAGTCCATCAGGCCAGCAGGAGCGCGGCCCGCGCGCGGCGGATCGCGCCCTCGAGGGTCTCGTCGGGGTTCTCCATGTAGAGCGGCGAGCCGCCGTCCGAGAGCAGCTGGTCGATCAGCGCCACGCCGTGGGCGGAGAGCTCCTGCGGAGGTGTCGCGCAGCTCGGAGGCGAGGCCGAGCAGGCGGGCGCGCTCGCGCAGGATCGCGTGGCGCCGCAGCGGCACCGCCGCGCTATAGGGGCGCGGGCGCTCCTGGGCCTCGTCGATCACGCGCTCGAGGCCGGACGCGAGGAGGCGCCGATGGCGCGGCGAGCAGAGCTGCTGCGCGCGGCGCGCGAGCTCGGGACTGTCGGAGGGGCTCGCGCCGGCGGCGAGGCGGCGCACGAGCGAGCCTCGGTGGAGGAACACCCGTCCCCTCAGGGACAAGGACGGATGCATGAGAGTCGTTGCCATGCAGCGAGCATCGAGCAGGGCCCGTCAAGGGCGCGTCAAGATCCCGCGCCGCGGCATAAAGATGTCGTGAAGATCGCCCCGCTAATCGGCGAAGCGGTAGCCCACGCCAGGGTCCGTGACGATGTAGCGCGGCGCCCCGGGTTGCGGCTCGATCTTGCGGCGCAGGTTCGCCACGTGCACGCGCAGGGTCTGGGTGTCGTACTCGTAGCCCGGGCCCCAGACCTCGGTGAGCAGCGCCCGGTGGGTCAGCAGCCGGCCGCGTCCCTGCATCAGCGTCCGCAGCAGCTCGAACTCGATTGGCGTGAGGTGCACCTCGGCGCCGTCGACGAGCACCCGGTGCGCCGCGAGGTCGAGCTCGAGGCCGTCGGCGCTCAGCACGGGCTCGCCGGCCGCCGGCCGCGCGCCGGCGCGCTCGAGTGCCCTGGTCAGGCGGGCGGTCAGCTCGCCGGGGCTGAACGGCTTCGTCACGTAGTCGTCGGCGCCCGCCTCGAGCGCGCGGATCTTGTGCTCCTCCTCGCCGATCGCCGACAGCACGATGATCGGCATCTCGCTCCACTCGCGGATCGAGCGACAGACCTCGACGCCATCGCCGTCCGGGAGCACCAGGTCGAGGATGGCGGCGTCGGGGTGCTTTACGGCTGCCGCGTCGAGTGCCTCCTGGGCGCTCGCGACGCCGATCACCTCGAAGCCGGCGTCGCGCAGGATGACCCTGAGCGCGCGCAGGATCTGCAGCTCGTCATCGCAGACCAGCACGCGCCGGCCGGCGCTCATTCCACGCCGCGCTCGGCCACCGGCTGCGCCGCAGCAGCCGGCTCGGCTGCCGGGATCGGCACCTGGATCACGAAGCTCGTCCCCTGGCCCGGCAGCGACTCGGCCCGGATGCGGCCGCCGTTCACCTCGAGGAAGCCGCGCGCGATCGCGAGCCCCAGTCCCGATCCCGCCGAGTCGGAGCGCTCGCGCGAGCGATGGAAGGGCTCGAACACTCGCTCGAGCTCCTCCGGGAGGATCCCCGGGCCGTGATCCGATATCCGCAGCACGACGAACTTGTCAGCCGCGCGCCCACGGACGCTGACAGGCTCGGAGCCGGCGAAGCGGCTCGCGTTCTCGAGCACGTTCGCGAACGCCCGCTCGAGCTGCGCGGCGTCGGCGCGCACCAGCGGCAGGTTCGGGTCGAGCTCGACGTCGAAGCCGGCCTCGGGAGCCTGGACCGAGTCGAGCGCCGCCTCGAGTATCTCGTCGAGCGCGCACCAGTCGGCGTGCGGGTCCGCGCTGCCCGCCTGCAGGCGAGTGAGGTCGAGCAGGTTGTCGACAAGCCGTGACAGGCGGGCGCTCTCGGTCTCGATCACCGAGATCAGCTCGCGTCGCTCATCCTCGCTCAGGGTCGCGGAGCCGAGGCCTCCCGCGGCGGTGGTGATCGCGGTAAGCGGCGAGCGCAGGTCGTGCGACACCGCACGCAGCAGTGTCGTCTTGACCACGTTGCTGCGGCGCAGCGCCTTCGTCTCGATCACCTGCGCCTCCAGCTCGTTACGGCGACGGGCGGCGCCGACGAGCGTCTCGAGGGCGGGCACCACGCGGTCCTGGAGCGCGTCGAGGATCGCGCTGTCGGTGTCCGCCGGCACCAGCACGGTGCCGATACGGCTGCCCTCGACGATCAGCGGCAGCGCCCGGCGGCGGCTGTCGGAGTCGACCCAGGAGAGCTCCACCGACACGCTCGCGAGGTCGTAGGCCTGGGCGATCCGCTGGCCGACGGTGCGCAGCGGCTGCTCCTCGCTGGCGCCGCCGAGCAGCAGGCGCGCCATCTCAGCCGTGAGGTCGGCCTCGCGCCTGCCGCGCTCGGCCTCCTCCGCACGGTTGCGCACGGCCTCGGCGAGCGTGCTCGTCACGATCGCGGCGACCATGAAGACGACCAGTGCGACCCAGTTCTCCCCGTCGGCGATCGTGAACTCGCCGGTCGGCGGCAGGTGGAAGAAGTTCCACGCGGCGGCGCCGAGCACGGACGGTGAGGAGCCCGGGCCAGAGCCCCCAGCGCGACGACACGAGCAGCACCGCGATCAGGTAGACGACGCCGGTCGAGACGACCGGCACCGCCTCGGAGAGCGGGTAGATCAGAGCGGTGGTCACGGCCACCGCGAGTACGGCTGCGAGCAGCCCCAGCGGGGTCGGCGCCCGGCGCATCGCTCAGACCCCCTGGGTCATCCCGCCGTCGACCAGCAGGGAGACGCCGGTGATGTAGCCGGCGCGCTCCGAGCACAGGAAGGCGGCGGCCGCTCCCATGTCCTCGGGGGTACCGAGCTTCCCCGCGGGGATCTCGTCGGGCGCCGCCTCGTGGGCCGCCTCGAGCGAGCCGTAGATGTGAGCGAGCCGCTGCGTCGCGATCCGGCCCGGAAGCAGCGAGTTGAAGGTGATCCCGTCGCCGGCGTGGGCGCGCGCGAGCGTCTTGAACGCGGCGACGATCCCGGGCCGGTGCGAGTTCGAGAGCATCAGCCCCGGGTTCGGCTCGAGCACGGTCGACGAGGCGACGTTCACGACGCGACCGAAGCCGCGCTCGCGCATCCCGGGCACGACCAGCTCGATCAGCTCCATTGGGGCGAGCACGAGCTCGCGGTGCGCCTGCTCCCACTGCTCGCGGGTGAAGCCGAGCGGCTCGCCGCCGGGCGGCCCGCCGGTGTTCGTGACGAGGATGTCGATCGGACCCAGGTCCTCCTCGATGCTGCGCACGAGCCCGGGCGCGGAGTCGAGGTCGAGCGTGTCGTGCACGTAGGGCCGTGCGCCGATCTCCGCGGCCGCCGCCTCGACGCGCTCCTTGGTGCGCGAGCTGATCGCCACGCGCGCGCCCTCCGCGGCGAGCTCCTGCGCGATGCCGAGCCCGATGCCCTGCGACGCCCCGGTCACGAGGGCGACCTTTCCACTGAGCCCGAGATCCACGGCGCGGCAAGCGTACTCCCGGTACGCGGTGTATGGTCGATCTCGTGCCAGGCCTGAGGCTCCTCCTGCGCGTCGCCCCGTTCCTGATCGGCGCGCTCGCCGCGGCGGTCTGGCTCGAGCGGCGCCGGCACGGGCAGGCACAGCTTGCCCCGCCGCTGCCGGCACCCGAGCTGGAGCCCGTCGCACCCAGCCGCACGGGCCGCTTCGAGCGCAAGCCGGCGCCCGAGCCGATCGACATCGTCACCGTCGTCGACGACCTCCTGAGCGTCGGCCGCTAAGCCTGGCTGAGAAGGCGGAGCACGGCCGCCGGGGTGTTTCAAACCCCCGTCTGCTTGGATATACGCCTTCACACCGTCGAATCGCCGAATCCGCGCCGTCCCGAACGCGCGGAACGGGGGAACCACAGCGGCCCAGTTGGCCGCAGGGGCGAATCGCAGCAGCTGCTGCGTAGCGCACTTTCCGGCGCGAGCCCGTCAGCTCACCTCGTAGGCATCTGGAAAGGGGAACCGACACTTTGCGAGGGATCGTTGATGCCGTACGTCGTGCGCGCGCCTGGCTTGGCGTGCTGCTGGCGCTCGCGGCGCTGGGGGTGATGGCGCCGGGCGCGCAGGCCGACACGGTCAAGGCCTCGGCGTCCGCCGAGGTCGTTGTAAAGCGCGGTGACAGGGGCTCGGCCGTGCGCCAGGTCCAGTCGAAGCTGGGGATTCCGGCCGACGGCGTCTTCGGGCCGCAGACGGAGCGCGCGGTGAGGCGCTTCCAGCGCTCCGAGGGCCTGCTTGTCGACGGGATCGTCGGCCCGCAGACGCGCTCTGCGCTCGGGCTCGAGCCGTTCTCGAGCCGCGCGCTCAAGCGCCGCTCCTCACGTGGCGGGAGCCGGGTGCCGGGCATCCTCGAAGCGATCGCGCAGTGCGAGTCCGGCGGCAACCCGCGCGCGGTGTCGGGCGACGGCCAGTACCGCGGCAAGTACCAGTTCAGCCAGGGGACCTGGGAGGGACTCGGCGGGCGGGGCGACCCGGCCAAGGCACCCGAGTGGAAGCAGGATCAGCTGGCGCTGAAGCTGTACCGCCAGCGCGGCAACGCGCCCTGGCCGAACTGCCCCTGAATCAACCTTTCGGGTGATGTGAGATGAGCCGTCCGGGCGATGGCGGCGCGCAGGCGCCGCCATACCGTGACGTCCATGAGTTACCGGGCTCGGACGGCGGAGCTGATGCGCCTGGCGCCGCACGTGTATGGCGCCGCGCTGGCGGCGGCTTCTGACGAGAGCGCCGCGGCGGGTGTGACCAAGCGGGTGCTGGGCCGCGCGGCAGCCGAGTCCGTGATCGCGCGCGAGACGCTCGTCGAGCGCGCGATCCTGTCGGCCGTCCGCAGCTCGCCGGCGGCCTGCTTCCAGGCGATGCCGCGCCCCGGCCGCGAGGCCGTGGCGCTCGCGCGGCTGGCCGGCTACTCGGCCGACCAGGTTGCGTCGAGCCTCGAGCTGGGCGTCGACGACGTCAAGGCGAGCATGCTGCAGGCCCTGCGCGGTGTGGCGCTGCAGCCAAGCTCCTGAGTCAGTCGAGATGGCGGGCCGCGAACGCAGCCGCCTCGGCGCGATTGCGGAAGCGGAGCTTCTCGAGCACGTGCCGCACGTGGGTCTTGACCGTCGCCTCGCTGATCACGAGCCGCTCCGCGATCTCGCGGTTGCGCAGCCCCTCCGCCAGCAGCGCGAGCACCTCGCGCTCGCGCTCGCTGAGATCGGCGAGCGGATCCCGGCTTGGCTCCGGCTGCGCCCCGGCCAGCTCCTGCAGCAGCCGGCTCGCCATCGAGGCAGGGATGCGCGGCTCGCCGCGTCCCGCGGCCAGCACGGCCTCGATCAGCTCCGCCGGGGCGATGTCCTTGAGCAGATAGCCGGCGGCGCCGACCCGCAGCGAGGCGTACAGGTCCGGCTCCTGCTCGGAGACGGTGAGGATCATCACCTCGGTCTCCGGGTGGGAGCGGCGGATCGCGGCGCACGCCTCGATGCCCCTCACCTCGGGCATGTTGAGGTCGAGCAGGGCGACGTCCGGCCGGCGCCGCTCGGCCAGCGCGATCGCCTCGCGGCCATCCGCGGCGAGCCCCACGACCTCGATGCGCTCGTCGCCGCCGAGCAGGGCCGCCGTGCCCTCGCGCATGAGGCGATGGTCGTCGGCGATCAGCACGCGCACCGGTGCGCCCTCGGAGGCCACGACGGAAGTATCGTGGGGCGCGGCCGTGACCACTGACGAGAGGCCCACCGGCCTTGCCGCCCTCGCCGCCCTCGGGCGTGTGGCGCACGCGCTCGTCGGCAGCGGAAGCCTGAGCGAGCTGGCCGAGCGGGCGCTCGACGAGATGCGCGACGGGCTCGGCCTCGAGCTCGTCGTCCTCTATCTGCCGCGCTTCGCGGAGGCGGCAACCCTGCAGCGCTACGTCACCTCGGCCGGCAACGGCGCGGTCGCCGAGGTGCGCGACGAGATGGCCTTCGACGATGAGGCCTGGCAGCTCGCGGCGCTGAGCGGAGCCCCGCTCGTGTTCCGCGAGGAGGCGAGCTGGCTGGTGGCGAACCCGTTCGACCCGCCCGCGGAGTCCTGGCTCGTCGTGCCGCTCGTGTCGGAGCGGCAGCTCGTGGGCGTGGTCGTTGCGGCCGCGCCGGTGCCGATGTCACTCGATCCCACCGCAGCGACGCTGCTGACGCTGCTCGGCGATCTGCTCGCCGCCGGAATCGCGACCGCGCGCATGCGCCAGCAGCTCCAGGGGGCCGAGATCGAGCGTGAGCGGGCCCGGCTCGCCGCCGAGATCCATGACGGCCTCGCCCAGGACCTTGCGCTCGCGACCAGGGAGCTCGCGCTGCTCGAGTCGGAGCCCGACCCCGAGCTGGCGCGCGCCAGCGCCGAGCGGCTGCGCGAGGCCGTGGGATCGGCGCGCCGCGTCGTGCGCGCGCGGCTCGAGGACCTGTCCGTCCACATCCCGCTCGGCGGCGTCGAGGCGGCGGTCAAGGAGGTGAGCGCGCGGCGCGGGCAGGGTCTGCCGCTCGTGGTGAGCTGCGAGGGCCCCGCCATCGACGTCTCGCCCGAGACCACCGCCGTAGTCCTGCGCGTGCTCACCGAGGCGCTCGCCAACTCCGCGCGGCACGCCCAGCCGGAGCATGTCGAGGTGCGGCTGCGCATCGAGGAACGGCTGCTGACGCTCGAGGTCGAGGACGACGGCGTCGGCTTCCAGCCCGCCGTGGCGGGCGGCCCCGGCGACGGTCACTTCGGCCTCACGCTGATGCGCGAGCGCGCCCGCAGCGCCGGCGGCAATCTGACCGTGAGCTCGGCGCCGCAGGATGGCGCGCGCATCACGCTCGAGGTGCCCGTGTGATGAGCCGCTCGTCTAACGTCCGACCCGTGCTCGGTGCGCTCGACCCGGCGCTCGACGGCGGTGCCTGCCCCCACGTTGCCGTACTGCTCCGCAGCGAAGAGGAGTTCGCCCCGGTGGTCGCCTCGTTCTACTCGCTCGGCGCGAAGCGGGGCGGCTGGCTCGTCCACCGCAGCGTCGAGCTGGAGCGAGACCGCGAGGCGCTCACGGGAGCGGGGCTGGATGTCCCCGCGCTCGAGGCGGAGCAGCGGCTCGCGCTCGAGCAGATCAGGATGTCGGAGCCGCCGGAGCAGCTGCCGCGCCGGCTCGATGCGGCCTTCGACGAGGCGCTCACGCGCGGCCTCAGCGCGCTCTGGTCGTCGCATACGCCGGTGCGGGCGGACTCGGAGTCATTCGGCCACGCGATGGAGGTCGAGCGCGCGTGGGAGCAGCACTTCCGCGACCGGCCGGTGATCACGCTCTGCCCCTACATCGTGGGTGGCCTGGACGCGTCCGCCGCGCTCGGGCGGCTCACGGAGCTCGGCGCGCACCACCACGACGGCGTGCTGCTGCCGTCCGAGGGCGAGCTCGAGCTGTTCAGGCCGGCTCGAGCTGACGACGACCCCTGAGCGTCAGGGTCGCGAGCGTCACGGCCGTGATCACGCCGAGCGCCGCGTAGGGAACGGCGTCCGAGGTGAGCTCGGCCGCCGCGCCGCCGGCGCTGGCTCCGATCAGGTGGCCGGCCGCCCAGGCGAGGTTCGAGATCGAGAAGGCGAGCGCCTGGTCGAGGCCGGCCTCCTCCGAGGCATCCGAGAGCAGCGCCATCGCGGGCGCCCAGAAGCCGCCGAGCGACGCGAACGCCAGCAGGATCGCCACGCCCAGCACGGCCACGCTTCCCGGCAGCGGTAGCAGCACCGCCATCACCAGCGCCCCGGTCAGCCCGGCGCGGATCGGCACGTAGCGGCCGCGCCGGTCGGACACCCGCCCCGCGATCGGGCTGATCACGGCCTCGGCAGCGGCCGTGATCAGGAAGATGCCGCCGATCACGGCGCCGCTCGCACCCAGGTCGTCGAGCCGCAGCGGGCCGAGCACCTCGATCACGCCCGCGAACAGAGCCGGGAGGGTGAAGAGCCAGAAGCCGGCCAGCACCGCCCGGTTGCGCAGCGCAGCCGCGAGTGGCGCGAACACCGCGCCCGGCTCCGGCCGGACGCCCGGGGTCGCCCAGGCGAAGCCCGCCAGCACCGCGGCCACCACGGCGACGAGGCTGAAGACGACCTCGGGACCGACAACGGTCGCGGCGCCGCCGAGCACCGGCCCGAGCAGCACGCCCACGATCGCCGCCGCGAGCGCCGAGCCGATCAGCTCGCCGCGCCGCTCGGGCGGGGCGGCCGTCACGAGCCATGCCATGCCGGCCGCCCACATGCAGGCGCCGCCGACGCCCTGCGTGAAGCGAGCGGCGTCCAGCAGCACGATTGTGTTGGCGAACGCGAAGACGAGGCTCGTGATCCCGAGCAGCCCGAGCCCGAGCAGCAGCGTCGGCTTCACGCCCCAACGGGCCGCGAGCCAGCCGGCGGGCACGGCGGCCGCGAAGGTGCCGGCCGGGTAGGCCGCGGCGAGGATCCCGGCGCCGGTCTTCGACAGATCGAACTCGTCCGCGTACTGGGGCAGCAGCGGCGAGACGGCGGCGAAGAACATCGTGTCGACGAGCACGACCGCCGCAACGAGCAGGAACAGGCGCCGCATCCCGCCGATGCTACGCAGACGGCAGTGCGCGAGGGCGCCGGCTCGGCCGGCTCCGGAGCGATCACCGCAGTGCGCGAGGGCGCCGGCTCGGCCGGCGCCGGAGCGATCACCGCAGTGCGCGAGGGCGCCGGCTCGGCCGGCGCCGGAGCGATCACGACACAATGGCCGACCTATGCCCGCACTGCTCGACGAGCTCATCGACTGGCTGCGCATCCCGTCCGTCTCCACCGGCGGCGGCGACGCGCCCGCGCTCGCACGCGCCTGCGACTGGGTCTGCGAGCGGATCGAGGCGGCGGGCGGCAGCGCGGAGCAGCTGACCGTCGACGGCGGCCACCCGCTCGCGCTCGGTGAGCTGCGCGCGGCGCGCCCCGGCGCGCCGACGGTGCTGGCCTACGGCCATTACGACGTCCAGGACCCGGGGCCGCTCGAGGCGTGGACCTCGCCGCCCTTCGACCCGACGGTGCGCGACGGGCGCCTGTACGCGCGCGGGGCGGCCGACGACAAGGGCAACTACCTGCCGCTGCTGCACGTCGCCTGCGAGCTCGCCCGGGCGGGCGAGCTGCCCGTGAACGTGCGCTTCCTGGTCGAGGGCGAGGAGGAGATCGGCAGCCCCTCGGTCCTGAAGTGGCTGCGCGAGGCGGAGCTCGGCGCGGACTGCGCGATCGTGTTCGACTCGCTGATGGCGGACGAGCGGACGCCCGCGATCTCCATCGGAGCGCGCGGCCTCGCCCAGGCGCTGGTCGAGGTGCGGACCGGCGCGCGCGACCTGCACTCGGGCCTCTACGGGGGCGCCGTCCTCAACGCGGCGCACGTCCTGATCGCGATGTTCGCGGCGGTGGCCCCGGACGCTCAGGGGCGCGTGCGCGAGGAGCTGCGTGCCGGCGTCGCCCCGGTGGGTGAGCGCGAGCGCGAGTCGTGGGCGCGGCTCACGCCGGGCGCGGAGGCGCTGCGCTCGGTCGGCGCGCGCGAGGTCACGGCTGGGGCGGGGGACGAGTTCTACGAACGCACCGGCGCGGCGCCCGCGCTCGACGTGAACATGCTCAGCGTCGGCGAGCCGCGCACGCTGGTGCCCGCCAGCGCGCGCGGGTACGTGAGCCTGCGCCTGGCGCCGGGCCAGAGCGGCGCGGACATGGGCGCGGCGCTCGAGCGGCTGCTGCGCTCCGCCGTGCCCGCCGGGGCCGACGTCGAGATCGAGATGAAGATCGCCGACCCGGCGCTGTTCGACCCCGAGCATCCGGCTCTGATACTGGCCGGGGAGGCGATTGGGCGGGCGTGCGGGACGCCGCCCGCGTTCGTGCGGCTCGGCGGCACGCTGCCGCTGCTCGCCGTGCTTGCCGAGCGCGGGGTGCCGACGATCGTGAGCGGCTTCGTGCTGCCCGACGACGCGATCCACGCGCCCGACGAGAGCTACCGGCTCGAGAGCCTCGAGCTTGGCGAGCGCTCGGCGCGCGAGCTCTACGCGGCGCTGGCAGACCTGCGCATGCGGTGAATGCGGACGCGCTCGGAGCGCGGCGTGCCGGTCGTCTTCAGGACCCAACCCTCGCTCTCGACGCGCTCGAGGAAGCGCGCTGCGGCGGCCCGCTGCGGGTCGGCGAGCAACACGAGCCCGCGCTGCGTCCACGAGCTGGGGGAGGAGCCGCAGGAGCAGATTGGCGTTGCGGCGCTCGTAGAGCACGTCCGACGCCAGCACGAGGTCCCAGGGGCCGCGCTCGACGATCGCCTGCGGCTCGGCCCAGGAGCAGACGAGCGTCTCGATCCGCACGCCGTTGCGCTCGGCGTTCGCACCCGTCGCGAGCACGGCGTCCCGAGACCAGTCCGTGGCGAGCACGCGCCCGCCCGAACGCGCGGCGGCGATGCTGGGCAGCCCGAGGCCGCAGCCCAGCTCGAGCGTGCGCTTGCCGCGCAGCGAGCGCAGCGACAGGTCGTGCGCCAGCGCGACGGCGCTCGCCCAGAGCTCCGCCCAATAGGGCAGGAACTCCTCGTGCTCGAACGACTCCTCCGAGAGCAGCGCCTCGGCATCGCGCGGCCGGGCTAGCTCGATCTCGCCGCCGGGGAGCGGAATGCGCTCGGCGACGTCGAGCTCGATCACCTTAAGGCGAACCCTCCGCAGCCGGCCGAGTCGGCTGCCTCGGGCCCGGCGTCCTTCCCGCCTCCGCAGCGGCTTGCTCCGCCGCGCCGAGCTCGCGCTCGATCAGCTCGAGCCCACTCGCCCAGAAGCCGGGATCGGCGAGGTCGATGCCGACGATCCTGCCGAGCTCCTCGGGCGGCAGCGAGCCGCCGGCGCGCAGCAGGTCGAGGTAGGCGGGCACGAACGACTCGCCCTGCTCCTCGTAGCGGCGGTAGACCGAGAGCGCCAGCAGGTGGCCGTACGCGTAGGCGTAGACGTAGCCGGGTGCGTCGACGAAGTGCCAGACGTACGACCACCAGAGCCCGTAGTCGTCGCCCAGCTCGACGCTGTCGCCGAGCAGGTCGGCCTGCGTCTCGAGCCAGAGCTCGGAGAAGCGGTCGATCGACAGCTCCCCGTCCTCGCGGCGCGACGTGTGCAGGGCGTCCTCGAAGCGGTTCATCGCGACCTGCCGGAATACCGCGGCGACGGCGCCGTCGAGCGCGCCGGCCAGCAGGTCGAGCCGTTCGGCGGGGCCCGGCGCGCGCTCGAGCAGGCGCTCGAGCACGATGGTCTCGCCGAAGATCGAGGCCGTCTCGGCGAGCGTGAGCGGCGTCGTGAAATGGAAGATGCCCTGCGGCCGCGCGAGTGACGCATGGACGCCGTGGCCGAGCTCGTGGGCCATCGTGAGCACGTCGTAGGGACGCGAGCTGTAGTTGAGCAGCACGTACGGATGCGCCGAGGGCACCGTGTAGGAGCAGAAGGCGCCGCCGCGCTTGCCCGGCCGCGGCGGTCCGTCGATGTGGCCGTGATCGAAGAAGGCGGCCGCCGTGTCGCCCAGCTCGGGCGAGAAGCTGCGGTAGCAGTCGAGCACGATCTCGCGCGCCTCGCCGTACGGGATGCGCTCGTCGCTGTCGGAGACGGGCGCCATGCGGTCGTAGTGGGCGAGCCGGTCGAGCCCCAGCAGCCGCGCCTTCAGCGCGTACCAGCGCCGCGCCAGGTCGTAGCGCGACTGGACCGCCTCGATGAGCGCCTCGACGGACTCGTCGCTCGCCTCGTTCGCCAGGTTGCGCGACGCGAGCCAATGCGGGTAGGAGCGCAGCCGGTCCTTCGTCGCCTTGTCGCCGAGCAGCGTGTTGAACACGAACGCGCGCGTGCGCAGGCCGGGCCGGAGCGCCTCGGTGATCGCGGCCGCGGTCTCGGCGCGGCGCTCGCGGCTCGGGTCCAGCAGGCCCGAGAGGGCCTCCTCGAACGAGATCGGCTCGTCAGCGTCGGGCACCGCCACCTCGATCGCGGACGTCTGCTCGGTGAAGAGGCGCTGGAAGGCGCCCGAGCCGCTGACGCTCGTCTCGGTGAGGATGCGCTCCTCGGGCTCAGTGAGCTGGTGCGGGCGGTAGCGGCGCACGGTGCGCAGGTAGTGGGCGCAGAAGTCGAGCTCCGGGGCCTCGAGCAGCTCGTCGGCGCGCTCGTCCGGGACGAGATTCCACTCGAGCTCGAAGAACAGCAGCGTCGTCTCGATCGCGGCGCCGAGCTCGCGCGCCCTCTGCATCAGCGCGCCGCGCTCGGGATCGGCGGTGTCGAGCGAGAAGCGCAGGACGGCGTAGGAGCCGGCCCGGCCGCCGAGGTCGTGGATCGCGGCCAGCTCGTGCATGGCGTCGGCGAGCCCCGCGGAGTCGAGCTCGGCCACGGCGCCCTTGTGGCGCTGCGCGAATGTCTCGGCGCGGTCGCGCGCCTCGGCAAGCGTCTCCTCGACCCCCTCTGCGCCGCGCCCTCCGACAAGCGGCTCGAGGTCCCAGGAGGCGGATTCCAGTGCTTCGTCGACGGTGGTGCTCACCGCACCGAATCTAGCCGCTCGGGATCATGTGGGCGAATGGCCGCCCCGACGCCACTTGAACCGGCACCGGCAGCGCTCGGCGCGGGCGACTCGGTCTGGCTGAAGCGCGAGGACCGGCACGAGCTCGGCGCATTCAAGTGGCGCGGCGCGTTGCCGGTGCTGGAGCGCTTCAAGGAGGACGGTGCCGAGGCCGTCGTCACGGCTTCGACCGGCAACCACGGCGCCGCGAGCGCGTGGGCGGCACAGCGCGCGGGCCTGCGCGCGATCGTGTTCGTGCCGGCCGGCGCGAGCCGCGCCAAGGTCGCCAGGCTGGAGGCGCTCGGCGCGGAGCTGCACGAGGTCGGCGACGACCTCGACGCCTCGAAGGACCTCGCCCGCGAGTTCGCCGCCGAGCACGGGCTCGCGTTCTTCGAGGACGGCGCCGAGCCGGCGCAGTTCGACGGCTACGAGGCGATCGGACGAGAGATCGCCGAGCAGCTCCAGGAGCGGCCCGCCCGTGTCGTCGTGCCTGTCGGGAACGGCGCGCTCCTTATCGGAGTTGCGCGAGGCCTCGACGGCGCGCCGGCGGTGGCCGTGGTCGCCAAGGAGGCGCCCGTGATGGCGCTCAGCGTCGAGGCAGGACATCCGGTCGAGAGCGACCGCTCGGCGACCTTCGCGGACGGCATGGCCGTGCGCGTGGCGGTACCGATCGCCGTCGAGGAGATCGTGCGCCTCGGCGTGCCCTTCGTGCAGGTCTCGGAGCGGGCGCTGGCGCGGGCGATCGGCCGCTTCGCGGCCGCCGGCCTGCGCGTCGAGGGCTCGGCCGCCGCGGCGCTCGCCGCGCTCGAGCAGCTCGAGCCTGTGGACGGCCCGACCGTGCTGGTCGTAACCGGCTCCAACATCGACGACGAGCTCTACCGGCGCGCCGTCGAGCAGCCCGAGACGTTCCCGGACTGATCGCGGCCGTGCTGGCCGACGTCGTTCAGTACCTGCGCTGTCCGCACTGCGCCGCGGAGCTGGCGCTCGAGGGCCGGGTGATGCGCTGCGCGGCCGGCCACTCCTTCGACGTCGCCCGCCAGGGCTACGTGAGCCTGCTGCCGGGCAAGCCCCGCGCCGGCAGCGGGGACAGTGCCCAGATGGTCGCCGCGCGCGAGCGGTTCCTCGGTGCAGGTCATTTCGAGCCGCTGGCCGCGGCGCTCGTGGAGGCGGCCGAGGCCGGCGGCGACGGCTGCGTCCTCGATCTGGGCGCGGGCACCGGCCGGCAGCTCGCGCGCGTGCTCGACGCCCTGCCGCGGCGTCACGGGGTCGCGCTCGACGTCTCGCGCCCGGCGCTGCAGCGGGCGGCGCGCGCTCATCCCCGCATCGGCGCCGTCGGCGGCGACATCTGGGGGGCGCTGCCCGTGCGCTCGGCGGCGGCGGCTCTCGTCCTGAACGTCTTCGCGCCGCGCAACGGCGACGAGATCGCGCGCGTCATGGCCCCGGGCGGGCTGCTCGCGGTCGTGACACCGACCGCGCGCCATCTCGAGGAGCTGACGGCCCCGCTCGGGATGCTGAGCGTCGACAGCCGCAAGCCCGAGCGGCTCGAGCGCGAGCTGGGCGGGCGGCTCGAGCTGCTGTCGAGCGAGGAGCGCGAATGGCGGATGTCGCTGGCCGCCGGCGACCTGGAGGCGCTCGTCATGATGGGCCCCAGTGGATTCCACGCGGATCCGGAAGAGCTCCGGGAGCGCATCGCAGCCCTGCCCGAGCGCGTCGAAGCTGGGGCGTCGGTGGTGCTGAGCCTGTGGCGGCCGCGCTGACCCTCGCCGAGCTCGAGCAGCCGATCGTGCAGGCGCCGATGGGCGGGGGACCGTCGACGCCGGAGCTGGCCGCCGCGGTCGCCGAGGCGGGCGGCCTCGGCTTCCTCGCCGCGGGCTATCGGACCGTCGACGCCGTCCGCAGCGACATTGCCGCAGTGCGCGCACTCAGCAGGCGGCCGTTCGGCCTGAACCTGTTCGCGCCCCCTGCCGCCGCCGGCGATCCGGGCGAGATCGCCCGCTACGCGCAGCGCCTCGAGGCGGACGCGGAGCGCCGCGGCGTCGCCCTCGGCGAGCCGCAGCACGACGACGACGGTTGGGAGGACAAGCTGGCGCTCTGCATGGCCGAGCGCGTACCGCTCGTGTCGTTCACCTTCGGCTGTCCGGACGCGGCCGTGCTGCGGCGCCTGCGCAACGCGGGCTGCGCGACCTGGGTGACGGTCACGACCCCCGGCGAGGCCGTTGCCGCTGCCCGGGCCGGAGCCGACGCGCTCGTCGTCCAGGGCATCGAGGCGGGCGGGCACCGCGGCTCGTTCGATCCGGGCGAGCCGGGGGAGATCGGCCTGCTCGCGCTGCTCCGGCTGGTGCACGCCGAGACCCACCTTCCGCTCGTCGCGACCGGCGGGATCGCGGATCGCGCCGCCGTCGCGGCGGCGCTGGCGGCGGGCGCGAGCGCCGCCCAGGTCGGCACCGGGTTCATGCTCGCCCCAGAGGCAGGCACGGCGGATGCCCACCGGCGGGCGCTCGGCGGCGACGCCCCGACCGTGCTGACGCGCGCCTTCACCGGCCGCCCCGCGCGCGGGATCGAGAACCGCTTCATCCGCGAGCACGAGCAGGCTGCGCCGCTCGCCTACCCGGAGGTGCATCACCTCACCGCGCCGCTGCGGGCGGCCGCGCGGGCTGCGGGCGACCCCGACGGCCTCCACCTGTGGGCCGGCCAGGCGTACGGGCTGACGCGCGAGCTGCCGGCCGCGCAGCTCGTGCGCGAGCTGGCCGGTCAGGCGGCGTAGCTCTCGCTGCCCATGATGTGGAGGGAGACGTAGGGCTCGTCCCCGACGACCCAGGAGTCGTGGCCGGGCGGCACGTAGAAGAAGTCGCCGGCGTTCATCACGCGCTCCGTGCCGTCCGCCATCTTGACCGCCGCCGCGCCGCTCAGCACCAGCCCGACGTGCTCGACCTCGCAGAGCTCCTCGCCACTCGCGGCGCCGACGTGCTCGGACCACTTCCAGCCGGGCTCGTAGGTGGCGCGCCCGAGCATCATCGGACCGACGGCGTACACCTCGAAGCGGCCCTTTTCGAACTCGCGGGTCTCGGTCGGCTCGTCCAGGGGAAGCAGCGTGAGATCCATGGCGGCAGTCTCGCAGCGCCGCTGCAGCCGAGCGGGGAGTTCGTCAGACTTCGGGCATGGCCGTGGACGGCGGGGCTCGCCGCTGGTGGATCCTCGCCGCGATGACGGGGACCCTCTCGATGATGATGCTCGACTCGACGGTGGTGAGCGTCGCGCTGCCGTCGATCCAGGCCGATCTCGACCTGAGCCAGACCGAGCTGCAGTGGGTCGTTAACGCCTACCTGCTCGCGCTGGCGGCGTTCGTGGCGGTGGCCGGCCGCATCTCCGACATGTTCAACCGCGTCCACGTGATGATCCTCGGCGTCGCCGTCTTCGTCTTCTTCTCGGCGATGTGCGGCCTCGCGCAGTCGGACGTGTGGCTGATCGGCTCGCGCGCGCTGCAGGGCGTCGGGGCCGCGCTCATGATCCCGCCGACGGCGACGATCGTCGTCAACACGTTCGGGGTCGAGGAGCGCGGCAAGGCGATGGGGATCTACGCCGGGATCTCGATGATCTTCCTGTCGCTCGGGCCGCTGATCGGGGGTCTGTTCACCGAATCGCTCGACTGGCGCTGGGTCTTCTGGATCAACCTGCCGGTGGGCCTGGTGACCATCGCGATGGTGCTGTGGACGAAGCCCGACGGGCGCGTCGAGGCCGGGCAGCGGCTCGACTGGCCGGGGCTGCTGACGCTGGTGCCGGGCCTCACTCTGCTCGTGCTCGGCTTCATGGAGGCGAGCAACTGGGGCTGGGGCTCGGCCAAGACGATCGGCGCGATCGGGGTGGGTGCGGTTCTGCTCGTGGTCTTCGCGCTCATCGAGCGCCGGGCGCGCAGCCCGCTCGTGGAGCTGCGCCTGTTCGGCGTGAGGAACTTCAGGGGCGACACGACGGTCCTGTTCTTCGCCCAGTTCGCGCTGATCGGGCTGACGATCTTCGGGGCGATCTTCACGCAGGACATCCTCGGCTTCAGCCCGATCGAGGCCGGCCTGGGAATGCTGCCCGTAACGCTCCCGCTGCTCGTGGTGGCGCCGCTATCCGGCCGGATCTACGACAAGGTCGGCCCGCGCGGGCTCGCCACGGCCGGCACGCTCGCGGCGGCGATCGGCTTCGCCATCACGGCCGCGGTGCTCAGTGAGCAGGACTATTGGGTGCTCGTCCCGGGCTACATCCTGATCGGCGTCGGCATCGGCCTCGTGATGAGCCCGACCAACACGGACGCGATGAGCTCGGCGCCGCTCCAGCTGCGCGGCCAGGCCTCCGGCACGATTCAGACGGTCCGGCAGGTGGGCGGCACGATGGGTATCGCCCTGCTGGGCACGCTCGTCGCCAATATCCAGAACGACAAGCTGAGCGACCTGCTGCTCGGGCTTGGCGAGTCCCAGGCGCAGGTCGACAGCGCCGAGCGCATCCTTGCCGAGGATCCGGCCGGCCAGGCGGAGATCACGCAGGGCCTGTCGCCGGAGCAGGCGCAGCAGGTCGCCTCCGGCTCGCAGGACGCGATCGTCGATGGAATCGCGGCCGCCTACTGGGGCGCGAGCGGCGCGCTGCTGGTCGCGGCGATCGTGGCCTTCATGGTTCTGCGCCGGATGCAGTACACGGACGACGCGCCCGAGCCCACGCCGGCGCTCGCCTGATCACGGTGCGCGCCGTCTGGCTCAGGGAGACGGGCGGTCCGGAGATGCTCGTGCCCGGCGAGGCGCCCGACCCGGTCGCCGGACCGGGCCAGGTGCTGATCGACGTCGAGCTGGCCAACGTCACGTTCGTCGAGACACAGGTGAGGGCCGGGACGGCGCCGTTCTCGCTGGAGCTGCCGGCGATCCCGGGCAACGGCGTCGGCGGCGTGGTCGCCGAGCTCGGACCCGGCGCGGACGCCGGGCTGGCCGGACGCCGGGTCGTGAGCAGCCTGGGCGGCTCGGGCGGGTACGCGGAACGGGCGGTCGCCGCTGCGGCAGCGGCGATCGAGGTGCCCGCCGGGCTCGGCCTCGACGCGGCGCTCGCGCTGCTCGCCGACGGCCGCACGGCCATGTCGCTCGTGCGTGCCGCCGCTCCGCGGGCTGGTGAGCGCGTCCTGGTCGAGGCGGCCGCCGGTGGCGTCGGCAGCCTGCTCGTGCAGCTGAGCGCCGCGCGGGGCGCCGACGTCGTGGCCGCCGCAGGCGGCGAGCGCAAGCTCGAGCTCGCGCGCGAGCTGGGCGCGCGCGTCGCGGTCGACTACCGCGAGCCGGACTGGGCCGAGCGCGTCCGCGAGGCGCGCGGCGGGGTGGACGTCGTCTTCGACGGCGTGGGCGGCGCAGTGGCGCAGACCGCCTTCGAGCTGCTCGCAGCGGGCGGGCGGATGGTGAGCTTCGGCCTAGCGAGCGGGCAGTGGGCGCAGCTGTCCGAGGAGGAGGTCGCGGCGCGCGGGGTGAGCCTCGTGCGTCCGGGACGCCCGACGCCTGAGGAGCAACGCGAGCTGACCGAGAGCGCGCTGGCCGAGGCCGCTGCCGGCCGCCTGCGTCCGGTCATCGGTCAGCGCTTCCCGCTCGAGCGAGCAGCGGACGCGCATGCGGCGATCGAGTCGCGCGCGACGGTCGGGAAGACGCTGCTCGAGGTCGCCCCGCGGCGCTAGCCTCGCCTCGGTGGGACGTCTTATTGCGGTCGTCGTGGCCGTGGCGGCCGTGGCCGGCCTGACCGTCGCCGTCGCCCAGGAGGACGACCAGGATCCCCCGCGGAGAGCGACCGTGGCGCAGGAGCCGCAACCGGAGCCGCTGCCGGATCCGGCCGCGGCGCTCCCGCGCAGGCCGGCCCCGCTCGCCGAGGCGCTCACCGCCACAAGCAGGCGGCTGCGCGGCGCGCTCGAGCGCTGGGACGGCGACGCCGGCGTGCCGCGTGAGGTCAGCTATCTCGCCCTCCACCATCAGCGCCTCCTGCGCTTGATGGCTGACAAGCGCGCGCTCGGCGCCGCCGCGCTCGCGCGGCTTCCCGCCGACGTCCGCGGGGAGGCGCGCGACACGGTCGCCGCGAGGCGGCAGCTCGCCGCGATCCCGCGCTCGCCCGGGGAGATCCCGCGCGTGCGGGTCGCCGCGGCCGCGCCGGCGGCCGAGCTGCGCCGCCACTATCGCGCGGCCGAGCGCCGCTTCGGCGTGCCCTGGACGGTCCTCGCGTCGATCAACTTCGTGGAGTCGGCCTTCGGGCGCGTGCGGAGCGCCAGCGAGGCCGGCGCGCGCGGTCCGATGCAGTTCCTGCCGGCGACCTGGAAGGCATACGGCATGGGCGGCGACATCGACGATCCGCGCGACTCCATCCTTGCGGCGGCGAACTACCTGCGGCGCTCGGGCGCCCCCGGCGATCTCGACGGCGCGCTGTTCGCGTACAACCCCTCGACCTCGTACGTGCGCGCCATCCGCCGCTTCGCGCGCCGCATGCGGATCGACGATCGGGCCTTCCTCGCGTACTACGCCTGGCAGGTCTTCGTGCTCACGCCCGACGGCGCCAAGCGCGTGACGGGACCGGGCCTGTGAGCGATCGCTACGAGACGATCGGGCAGAGCTACGCGGGAACGCGGCGCGAAGACCCGCGGATCGCCCGGCGCATCCACGAGGCGCTCGGCGACGCGCGCAGCGTCGTGAACGTCGGCGCGGGCACGGGCTCCTACGAGCCGGCGGACCGCCACGTCATCGCGGTCGAGCCGAGCGACGTGATGGCCGCCCAGCGGCCACCGCAGCGCGTGCCGGCGATCCGCGCTTCGGCGGACGATCTCCCGCTGCGCGACGACAGCGTCGACGCGGCGATGGCGATCCTCACGCTGCACCACTGGGACTCCGCCCAGGAGCGCGGCGTGCGCGAGCTGCGGCGAGTGGCGCGCGAGCGCGTCGTGATCCTCACCTACGACGCCCGGGTCAGTGGGCGCATGTGGCTGATGGCGGACTACCTGCCCGAGGTCGCGGAGCTCGACCACGGCATCTTCCCGGCGCCCGAGACGCTGGCGGGCTGGCTCGGCGGCGACGTGGAGGTGCAGGCGCTTCCGCTGCCGCGCGACACGAGCGACTGGATGCTCGGCTCCTTCTGGGCACATCCGGAGCGCGTGCTGGACGAGCGCGCACGCGCGAACACGTCGGGCTTCGCGCGCATGCCGCCCGCGGTCGTCGAGCGGGTGGTCGGCGCGCTGCGACGCGATCTCGAGGACGGCAGCTGGGACGCGCGGCATGGGGAGCTGCGCGAGCTCGAGGAGTACGACGTGGGGCTCAGATTGGTGGTCGCGCGGGGGTAGATCGCGGCGCTCGCCGTCACATCGCGCGGAGCGGGTGGTCCAAGGCGCGCCCCGTCACTTGTGCGGAATCACGAGCGGCGTGCCTTCGGAGGGCGCCACGGGGCTGACGGAGCTGTCGCCGTCGCTCGCCACGATCGCGAGAGACACGACCAGTCCGAGCACCGCGATGAGTGCGACGACGAGCAGCGTCCGCAGCCGGTCGTAGTGGGAGCGGAGTACGACGGCGGGGGGCTGCTGCAGGATTGCGTTACCCATGACTGCCTCCTGTGAGTGTGAGTTCGACTTCGTGAGGCGATCGTGCAGGACGGTGGCTGCAGCGCACTCACAGCTCGGCAACAGCGCGACGTGCCGGACGAAACCGGGGGTACGGCTTCATAGCGGTCAGAGCACGATGCGAGACACTGGGAACGAGGTGTCACAGGAGAACATCGAGCTGGTTCGCCGACTCTATGCGGAGCTTGCGAGCGAGGGTTCGACTCAAGAGTTCGAAGAGCGTCTGACCGATGACGCTCTCAGTCGTTTCTTGGATCCGGGGATCGAGTGGGCCCCGGTGACTCACTCATTGCTTGCCGTCGACAGCTACAGAGGCTTTGACGGCGTGCGGCGGTTCTGGCGCGAGTTCCTCTCGACTTGGGAGACCTACAGGGTTGAGCTACTGAGGTTCAATGACACTCGTGATCAGGTAGCGGTCGTCGTACGCATTGTCGGCCGGACGCACGGGCTCGAAGTCGATGAGACCCGATCATCGCTCTTGACCGTCCGCGATGGGCGGGTCGTCCGCGTCCAATCCTTTGCCGACCCAGAGGGTGCGCGCGAGGCCGCCGGGTTGCCGCCATAGAGCTCATCGCCGCGGTCTCGTAGCGTTTGTCCACATGCGATCAGGACTGTTCGTGCCCCTATTCGATGAGCTGGCCGACCCCGCGGTCGTCGCGCGCCTGTGCGTCGAGGCGGAGGAGGCGGGCTGGCACGGAGTCTTCGTCTGGGACAACCTGCGCTTTCAGGAGCCCGTGGTCGACGTGGCCGACCCGTGGATCACGCTGGCAGCGGTGGCCACGGCCACCCAGCGAATCCGGCTCGGCCCGTTGGTCACCCCACTCGCACGACGTCGGCCTGTCAAGGTCGCCCGGGAAACGGCGACGCTCGACCGGCTCAGCGGCGGCCGACTTACTCTCGGCGTCGGCCTGGGGAGCGACGAGTTCGCGAGCGAGTACTCGATCACCGGCGAGGAGCTCGACGACCGCCGGCGCGCAAGCATGCTCGACGAGTCGCTCGAGATCCTGGCGGCAGCCTGGTCGGGCGAGCTGGTGCACCACCGCGGCGAGCACTACATCGTCGACGGCATGAGCTTCCTGCCCCGGCCGGTCCAGCGACCGGGCGTACCGGTGTGGGTCGCGGGCTACTACGGCAAGCGCAGGCCAATGCGCCGGGCGGCGGGTTACCAGGGCTTCTTCCCCCTCGGCGTGGACCACCCCGAACAGGTCGCCGAAATCGTCGCCGACCTCGCGGCACTGCGCAGGGAGGCCGGCAGGGACCCCACGGAGCGCTACGACGTCGTCGTCGCCCTCCCGCCCGGCAGCGATCCGGAGCCTTACGTCGCAGCAGGCGCCACCTGGTGGCTCGTGGAGTTCCCATGGGATGCGCTGTCGGTCGACCAGGTGCGCACGGTAATCCGCGACGGGCCGGCGGCTCCGAGGTAGCCCGCCGCCAGACGCCTGCTTGCGAGGGGAGCTGTCCGAAGCGCTCGCTCGAGCCCTTTCGTCTTGGACTGACGGGCGTAAGGTGTTCTTACATGGCCCAAGAGCCGAGACGCATCCTGCGTCGTGAGTAACACGCGGGCTGGGATGGAGCGAGCACCATGAGGCGTGTCCTGGTGCTCTTGCTCGCCGTCGCTGTGCTGGTCGCCTCCGGCCTGGAACACGGCAGCGACCCGTCGGCGTTCGCCCAGGCTCCGGGGGCCAAGCCGAACCTGCTCGTGATCATGACCGACGACCTCGAGACGGACGACCTCAAGGCGCTGCCGAGCGTCCGGCTGCTCGCTCAGCAGGGCACGACGTTCGGCAACTCGTTCGTCGGCTACTCGCTGTGCTGCCCGTCGCGCGCGACATACCTGACCGGCCAGTACAACCACAACAACGGCGTGCTCTCGAACGCTGCGCCGGACGGCGGCTTCGGGCGGCTCGACCACACCAACACGCTGCCGGTGTGGCTGCAGGCCGCCGGCTACCACACCACCCACATCGGTAAGTACCTCAACGGATACGAGAGCCCGAGCTTCCGTACCACCGTGCCGCCCGGCTACTCGGACTGGCAGGGATTGGCGATCGGCACCTACCGGATGTACGACTACTCGATCAACGACAACGGCATGCTGATGCCGTACGGCACCGCCCCGGCGGACTACCAGACCGACGTGCTCGCCAACCGCGCGGTCGCTGCGATCCGTGAGCGCGTGCCCTCGTCACAGCCGTTCTACCTGAAGTTCTCGCCGCTTGCGCCGCACGCCTCGGGCGCCATCGCCGGTCACGACGGCCAGGGACCGGATCCCGCGCCACGCCACCGCGGCGCGTTCGCCGACGAGCCGCTGGATGTCGGCCCCGCCTACGACGAGGCGGACGTGGGCGACAAGCCGGCGTCGATCCAGCAGCTGCCGCGGATCAGCGCGCAGGCGCGGGCCGGCATCGACACCCGCAACCGGCGGCGGTTGGCCTCGCTGCTGGCCGTCGACGAGGCGATTACGCGCATGGTCGGCGAGCTCAGCACGGCGGGCGAGCTCGACCAGACGATCATCGTCTTCACGTCCGACAACGGTTGGCAGGAGGGCGAGCACCGCGTGGTCCAGGGCAAGGTCCGCGTGTACGAGCCGTCGATCCGGGTGCCGCTGATCGTCCGCGGTCCCGGCTTCGCCGCCGGGGCCGTGGTCCCCGCCATGGCGATCAACGTCGACCTGCCGCGCACACTCGCCGCGGCGGCGGGCGCTGTCCCGGGCCGCGTCCAGGACGGCCTGGACCTGCGCGAGGTGGCCAGTGGATCGCAGCGTGCGCTCGCCCGGCCGCTTCTAAACGAGACCGGGGTGCCGGGGCTCTCGAACCGCAACTTCCATCAGGCGATCCGGACCGGCACCCACAAGTACGTCGAGCATGCAAGCGGCGAGCGCGAGCTCTACGACCTGCGCAGCGACCCGGACGAGCTCGTCAACGTCGTGAACGACCCAGCGCTGGCGGGGACGCTGGCGCAGCTCGAAGCACGGCTCGAGGTGCTCAAGACCTGCGCCGGCGAATCGTGCATCGACCCGCAGCCGCTGGCCACCGTGCCTCTGCCGCCGCCGGCTCCCCCGGCTTCCGTGTCGGACTCGGTGGCGCCGGTCGAGCGGTCGGTCCGGCTGCTTGACCGACGCATCCGGCTCGGCCGCGACAAGCGGATCGGCATCCCGATGCGCTGCGCCCCGGGTGCCGACGACGGCTGCTCGGGCACGCTGACGCTGCACGAGCGCCGCGGCCGTCCCGGGCGTGACCGGCTGGTGCGGATGGGCTCAAGGCGCTTCTCGCTGGAACCCGGCCAGTACAAGCGGGTCAAGGTGGAGGTGCGCGCGGCCGCCCGGCGGCGACTGGCACGAAAGCGCCGGCTGACGGTCCGCGCCAGCGCCCGCTACGTGACCGTCGCCGGTGAACTCGAGCGCGTCACACGCACCTACCGCCTGAACGCGGGACGGCTCTGCGGCTGGTCGTCATCCAAGCTCCCGTCGATAGATCGCGTTAGCGCCGGGACGCGCCAACTCGGCGCTGGCGCTGGGAGGCGGATACTGGGGCGATGTCACATGAGGACTACCTGCTGGCCAATCAACCCACGGAGTTGGAGCGCCTGCGGCTCCAGTCTCTGGTGTGGGAGCCGACGGGCCGGGGGCTCCTCTCGAAGGTCGGGGCCGGGTCCGGCGGACGCGCACTGGACGTTGGCTGCGGAGCAATGGGCTGGCTTCGGATTCTCAGTGAGTGGGTCGGCCCGTCGGGCCAAGTGGTGGGCGCCGACATCGACGAGAGCATGCTCAACGCCGCCCGTTCATTCCTGGAGGAAGAAGGAATTGCCAACGTAGAACTGGTCGTCGATGATCTGTTCGACAGCAAGCTGGAGCCGCAATCGTTCGATCTCGTCCATGCCCGCTACCAGATCGCTCCGCTCGGACGCGGCCCCGAGCAGGTGGCCTCGCACCGGCGGTTGGTCAAGCCCGGTGGCTCACTGGTCCTGGAGGAGTGGGACCTGGCCTCGTGGCACTTCAATCCCGCTGCCCCCGCGGCCGAGCGACTGATCCGATTGCTCTCCGAGATCTTTGCCGGCTTGGGCGGCGAGGCCGGTCGCGGACTTCCCGAACTGCTCCGCGAAATCGGCATCGAGGAGCCGGGGATCGACGCACATGTGATCGCGCTCAAACCAGGCCATCCCTATTTGCGTCTGCCGCTTCAGTTCAGCGTCGCGCTCGAATCGCGCCTGCTTGAGACACTGAGCGAGGACGAGCTCGCCACGCTACGCCGCGAGGCGGAGGCCGAGTTGGCCGAGCCGGGCAGATGGGGCACGACCTTCACCCTGATCCAGAGCTGGGGCACGCTCGAAGGCTGAGATTCGCCTAGCTGCCGTCGCCGACGGCCCGCAGCAGGATCGCCTCGCCCTGCCCGCCGCCCCCGCAGAGCGCCGCGACGCCGAACACGGCGCCGCGGTGCTGGAGCTCGATCGCGAGCGTGAGCACGAGCCGGAACCCGGATGCGGCGAGCGGGTGACCCACTGCGATCGCGCCACCGTTGACGTTGACCAGCTGAGGGTCGATCTCGAGCCTGTCCACCGATGCGACCACGACACCGGCGAACGCCTCGTTGATCTCCCAGAGGTCGATGTCGGCCGGGGTCAGCTGGTGCCGCGCGAGCAGCTTGGCGGCCGCCTCCGCGGGACGCAGGTGCAGCGTCGAGTCCGGGCCGGCGACCACAGCGCGCCCGATGATCTGAGCCAGCGGCTTGACGCCGGCCCTCTGCGCGCTCTCGAGGCTGGTGACGAGCCCGGCGGCGCCGGCGTCGGACAGCTGCGAGGCGTTTCCGGCGGTGATGGTGCCGTCCGGCGTGAAGGCGGGGCGCAGTGCCGCGAGCGCCTCGGGCGTGGTGTCGCTGCGAATGCCCTCGTCGTCGCGAAGCTCGCCGAGCGGGGCGATCTCCTCGCCGAGCCGCCCGCTCTCGGTGGCGGCCGCGGCGCGGTGGTGAGACGCGAGGGCGAGTGCGTCCTGCCGGGTGCGGTCGATCCCCAGCCGCGCGTTCTCCTCGTCGGAGAGCTCGCCCATCCCGGAGGCGGCGATCCCGCACCAGAGCCCGTCGTGCTGCATCACGTCGATCAGGTTGCGGTCGCCCGCCGCAGTGCCGGTACGCACATGCACGGCGTGCGGGGCGCCGGTCATCGAGTCGAAGCCGCCAACGAGCACGCACTCCGCCTCGGCCTCACGGATCATCGCGGCCGCCAAGGCGACCGAGCTCATGCTCGCGAGGCAGACGTCGTTGAGCGTGATGCCCGGCACCTCGCGCGGGACGCCGCCGAGGAGGGCCGCCCGGCGTCCCGGATTCTGGCCGTTGGCGGCCTGGAGCACGTTGCCCATCGCGATGTAGTCCGGGCTGAGCCCTGGGCAGCGTTCGAGCGCCGCGCGCACGGCGTGCGCTCCGAGCTCGACCGCCGGGACGTCCGACAGCGTGCCGCGGAAGCGGCCGACGGGTGTGCGGGCGCCGCCCGCCAACACCGGCGTCGCTGCAGCAGTCTCGACTGATTGCATGGCCCTCTAGCGCGAGGATAATGCGGGCATGGAGCAGCCTGGCCACGTACCGCTGCTCGTCATCGGCGCCGGCCCG
>CAWFZK010000010.1:0-45423 GCA_963820315.1 uncultured Thermoleophilaceae bacterium
ACGATGTCCTCCTTGACGAGCCGCCGCGGCGGCACCCCGGAGGGCTTGTCGATCACAGGCTTGACGCTCGTGTCGGTGAGGTCCGCGGGGGCCTCGGTCTCGGTGCCGGTCTCAGGCGACGGCGGATCGCTCTCCTGCTGGTTCGTGTCGGCCGAGCCACCGCCGGACCCGGAATCGTCGTCGTCGCTGCCGCAGGCCGCGAGTGCGAGCGCCGCGACCAACGCGAGCAGGGCCAGCAGCGCGAGCGGGCGGCGAGGCATGGCCGCGGAAGCCTAATGGCTGGCCGGCGCCCGCGCCGCAGCCCGTGCGGCGCCCCGCGACGAGCCGTCGTTGGCGGGCTGATGATGATCTGCCATACTCGCACTCAGATTTCTTTCGATTGCAAGCGGCAAAGGAGACAGTACGGATGGGCAAGACGATCGGCATCGATCTTGGCACGACAAACTCGTGTATGGCCGTCCTCGAGGGCGGCGAGCCCACCGTGATCGAGAACGCCGAGGGTGCCCGTACGACGCCCTCGGTGGTCGCCTTCACGGAGGGTGGAGAGCGTCTCGTGGGTGCGCCCGCGAAGCGCCAGGCAGTGACCAACCCGGAGAACACGATCTTCTCCATCAAGCGCTTCATGGGGCGCAAGGAGGCGGAGGTCAAGGAGGAGGAGAAGATCGTCCCGTTCGAGGTCGTTTCGGGCCCGAACGGTGATGCGCGCGTCAAGGCGGGCGGCAAGGAGTACGCCCCGCCGGAGATCAGCGCGATGATCCTCCAGAAGCTGAAGGCCGACGCCGAGGCCTACCTGGGCGACAGCGTCGACAGCGCGGTGATCACCGTCCCCGCGTACTTCAACGACGACCAGCGCCAGGCGACGAAGGACGCCGGCAAGGTCGCCGGCCTCGACGTCAAGCGGATCATCAACGAGCCGACCGCGGCAGCGCTCGCGTACGGGCTCGACAAGGAGGAGTCCGATCAGACGATCCTCGTCTTCGACCTCGGCGGCGGCACCTTCGACGTGTCGGTGCTCGAGATCGGCGACGGCGTCTTCGAGGTCAAGGCCACCGCGGGTGACAACCACCTCGGCGGCGACAACTTCGACAAGGCGGTCGTCGACTGGCTCGTGGCCGAGTTCAAGAAGGCCGAGGGCGTCGACCTCTCGCAGGACAAGATGGCCCTCCAGCGCCTCTACCAGGAGGCCGAGAAGGCCAAGACCGAGCTCTCGACCACGCAGGAGACGCAGATCAACCTGCCGTTCATCACGGCGGTCGACTCGGTCCCGAAGCACCTGAACCAGCGCCTCACGCGCTCGAAGCTGAACGAGCTGACGGCGGACCTGCTCGATCGCGTCGTCGCTCCGACGAAGCAGGCGATCGAGGACTCGGGCGTCGGCAAGGAGGGCATCAAGCACGTCGTCCTCGTCGGCGGCATGACGCGCATGCCGGCCGTGCAGGAGAAGGTCAAGGAGCTCACCGGCAAGGACCCGCACCGCGGCGTCAACCCGGATGAGGTCGTGGCCGTCGGCGCCGCCATCCAGGCGGGCGTGCTGGCCGGCGACGTCAAGGACGTGCTGCTCCTCGACGTGACCCCGCTGACCCTCGGCATCGAGACCAAGGGCGGCGTGATGACGAAGCTCATCGAGCGCAACACGACGATCCCGACGCGCAAGTCGGAGATCTTCTCGACGGCCGAGGACAACCAGCCGAGCGTCGAGGTCCACGTGCTCCAGGGCGAGCGCGAGATGGCGACCTACAACAAGTCGCTCGGCAAGTTCCAGCTGACCGGCATCCCGCCGGCGCCGCGCGGCATCCCGCAGATCGAGGTGACGTTCGACATCGACGCGAACGGCATCCTCGACGTGGGCGCCAAGGACCTCGGCACCGGCAAGGAGCAGAAGATCGAGATCAAGTCCGGCTCCGGCCTCGCCGAGGACGAGGTCGAGCGGATGGTCAAGGACGCCGAGTCGCACGCCGAGGAGGACCGCCGCCTGCGCGAGCTCGTCGAGGCGCGCAACACGGCCGAGAACGCCGCCTACCAGGCCGAGCGCCAGGTGGGCGAGATGGGCGACTCGCTCGACTCGTCCGCCAAGGAGGAGATCGAGGCGGCGATCAAGGACGTCCGCGACAACCTCGAGTCCGACGACGTCGCGCTGCTCAAGCAGAAGACGGACGCGCTGCAGGGCGCCTTCCACAAGGTGTCCGAGCAGATGTACGCGGCCGCCCAGCAGCAGGCGGCCGCCGGCGGCAACGGCGCCACCTCGGACGGCCACGGCGGACGGCTCGCCGCCGACGAGGAGGAGGTCGTCGACGCCGAGGTCGTCGACGGTGGCGAGGACAAGAGCTAGTGATGTTCGAGAACCCGCCCGTCCCGCCGGAGGAGGAGCGCGACCCCGTCACGTCGCGTGACGAGTCGGGCGAGCCCTCCGGCGAGGAGGACCCGCAGAACGAGGCGGAGCGCCTCGAGGAGACGGCGGCCGCGCAGGCCGAGGACCCGCTCGCGCAGGTCCAGCGCGAGCGGGACGAGTACCTCGACCTCGCCCGCCGCTCCCAGGCCGACTTCGAGAACTACCGCAAGCGCGCCGCCAGGGAGGCGGCCCTCGCGGGTGAGCGCGCCAAGAGCGGGCTCGTCCGCGAGCTGCTTCCGGTGGTCGACAACCTGGAGCGCGCGCTCGCGTCCGCCGGCGAGTCCGAGCAGCACCTCGCCGAGGGCGTGCGGCTCGTCCACTCCGAGCTGATCGCGGTGCTCGAGCGCAACGGCGTCCAGCAGTTCGACCCGAGCGGCGAGCGCTTCGATCCCGGCGAGCACGAGGCGCTCTCGATGCGTCCGGAGGACGGCGCCGAGTCCGGCGTCGTGCTCGACGTCGTCGAGAAGGGCTACCGCGCCAACGGCACGGTGCTTCGTCCGGCCCGCGTGGTGGTGTCCGCTTAGCCATGCCGGCGGTGAAGGATCCGTACAAGGCGCTGGGCGTCGACAGGAAGGCCTCCGACGAGGAGATCAAGAAGGCCTACCGCAAGCTGGCGCGCCAGTACCACCCCGACGCCAACCACGGCGACAAGGACGCCGAGGAGCGCTTCAAGGAGATCCAGGAGGCCTACTCGATCCTGTCCGACCCGAAGAAGCGCAAGGAGTACGACTCGGGCGGCGGGATCTTCGGCGGCGGCTTCGACCCCGGCTCCTTCCGCACCGGCACCGGAGGCGGCTTCGGCGGCTTCGGCGACATCCTCTCCGACCTCTTCGGAGGCGCGGGCGGGTCGCGGCGGCGCGGCCGGCCCGGAGCGCGGCCGCGACCTCGAGACCGAGGTGCACATCTCCTTCGACCAGGCGATGGAGGGCGCGCAGATCCCGGTCTCGGTGCCGCTGTCGGCGCCCTGCCCGACCTGCCGCGGCACCGGTGCGAAGCCGGGCACGCAGCCGACGATCTGCTCGCGCTGCCAGGGCCGCGGCGTCGAGGCCGAGTCGCAGGGGCTCTTCTCGATCACGCAGCCGTGTCGCCAGTGCGGCGGGACCGGCACCGAGATCAAGGACCCCTGCCCGACCTGCGACGGCTCCGGCCGCACCCGCCAGGTCAAGCGCTACCGGGTGAACATCCCGGCCGGCGTCCGCGAGGGAAGCCGCGTCCGGCTCGCCGGCAAGGGCGAGGCCGGTCCGCGCGGCGGCGCCTCGGGCGACCTGTACGTCGTCACGCACGTGACCGACTCGCCGATCTTCCGCCGCAAGGGCGACAACCTCGAGGTCGACGTGCCGATCACGATCCCGGAGGCGATCCGGGGCGCGACGATCGAGGTCCCGACGCTCGCGGGCACGAAGCGCATCCGCGTTCCCTCCGGCACCCAGCACGGCACCGTCCAGCGCCTGCGCAACGAGGGGCCGCCGAAGCTGAACGGCAAGGGCCGCGGCGACATCCACTACCGGCTCTCGATCGAGGTGCCGAGCGAGCTCTCGAAGGAGCAGGCGGAGGTCGTCGACGAGCTGGCGACGGTGATCGACGGCAACCCGCGCGAGCGGCTGCTCGCGGGGAGGAAGTAGCGGGATGGCGGCCGAGCCCCCCGAGCGCACGCGCGGCGTCTACATGATCTCGGTCGCGGCCGAGCTCGCCGGCATGCATCCGCAGACGCTGCGGATCTACGAGACGCGCGGGCTCATCACGCCGCAGCGCTCGCCGAAGAACACGCGCCTCTACTCGCAGGAGGACGTCGACCGGCTGAGGCGCATCCAGCAGCTCACGGGCGAGCTCGGCATGAACCTCGCCGGCGTCGAGCGTGTCTTCGAGCTCGAGGAGGAGATCGACCGGATGCGCCGGCGCATGCGCAACATCGAGCGCCAGGCCGAGCGCGTGCAGGCCGAGCTGGCTGCCGAGATCGAGCGCGTGCGGCGCTCCTTCAAGCGCGAGCTCGTGCTCTACGAGCCGCCGAGGCAGGACCTGATGCGCGTCGGACACCCCGTTCGGTGCGCGTCCCGATCGAGCGCCCCGGGCGCTAGCGCGCCCTACTCCTGCTGGGCTTGGGCGAGCGCCCGGCGAAGCGCGCGGTTGCGCCGCTCCGCTCGCAGCGCGCGGCGCCGCCACGCCTGCGCCCGCGCGCGCTGCCGGGCCGCGGCGTCGCCCGCGCGCTCGAACTCCGCCTGGAGCGAGTCGAGCTTCCGCCTGCGTGTCCTCGAGCTCCGCGCGCGTGCGCGCAGCTCGCGCGCCTCGGCGCTCGCGCCGGCATCCGGGCCGGCTCGGTCGAGTCGTCGCCACCCGCGAGCAGCAGCGCCGATGAGCAACCCGAGCGCGACCAGGCACGCAAGCCCCAGGCCCAGCAAGAGCGCGTAGCGGGGCCGCTCTCTGATCGTCCGCGGCACGCCGCTCAGATCAGGCGGTCGACGACGTCGACACCCAGCCGCTTGACCGGCAGCCGCACCGAGCGGTCGAGCTCGGCGAGCGAGTAGGTGGCCGAGTCGAGCATCACGCGCAGCCGGTCGTCGTAGGGAATCGTCACGTGGCGGCCGATGCCGAAGCGGCGGAAGGCGGACTCGATCACCTGGCGGTCGCCCGAGCGCTCCGACGGCGCCCGGTTCAGCACGACCGTCAGCCGCTTGCGGTTGAGGCTCTCCTCCTCGCCGCCGCTGTCCCAGCCCGCCTCCGCATTCAGGTAGCGGAGCGCGCCGAGCACCTTGTCGGCGGTCACGTACTCGGGAGTCGTGACGAGCAGGGCCTGGTCGGCGCGGCGGATGCCGAACTGGGCGAGCGGGTCGATGATCCCCGTCCCGAGGTCGAGCAGGACCACCTCGTAGAAGCGCCCGAGCAGGTCGAGCAGGTCGCCGTAGGTCTCGGGGGTCATCGCCGCCATCACCTCGGCCTGCTCGGGAGCCGCGAGCACATGCAGGCCCGAGGGCAGCTGCGACACGTACGCGAGCACGTCCGAGACCGAGTCGATGTGGTCGAGGTGGGGGAGCAGATCGGCGAGCGTGCGATCGACGCGAGCGTCGTCCGGTGCGAGCGAGGCGAGCGTGCCGAAGTCGCGGTTCGCGTCGACCGCGACCACGCGCAGGTTGAGCGCCTCCGCCAGCAGGTTGCCGACGAGGAAGGTGCAGGTCGTCTTGCCGACGCCACCCTTCGGTGAGACGACCGCGATCGTGTTGGTGCGCGTCGACCGCGGCGCCTCCAGGAGGGCCCGATCGAGCTCCTGCTCGCGGCGCTCGCCGTCGCTCGTCGCGAGCTCGCGCATGCGCTCGCGCAGCCGCGACCACGTGCCCTCGCGTACCTCGCGGCCCTGCACCACCGGCCGCGTGTAGACGTCGCCGCGCCGGAAGCGGCTCGAGTCCGGCGCCCGCGCCGGAGGGCGCCCGTTCGGGTTGGGCGGCGGGAGCGGCGCCTCGGCGGGCTTCGCGGCGTCGCTCTCGGGCCGCTTGGGTGGCTGTCCGCTGCCCGCCGTCGTGCCGGTCAGCTTGAAGCGCGGAGGCGTCCCCTCGGCCATCGGTGTCTTATACCCTCATGCGGCCGCGACCGTGCGTTTGGGTATGCCCGGCGAGGGGGACACTCAGTGCGCGCAGACCGGCCAATGGACCGCGACCTCGGCATAGGACTCCACGTCGACCCGCTCGGTGACCTCGAGGTGCAGCGCGCGCTCGCCCTTGCGCGCGCGAGAGAGAGCTACCCGGCCGTCCCGCGCGAGACGCTGCTGGGTTACTGCGAGGCCGCTTGGGACGTCGCGCTGAAGGCGGATCCGCGCGGGCGCGACCTGCAGGGCAGCTTCGACCGGGCGCTTCTGATCATCGCCTGGACGCAGCGTCGCAGCGGTGGGCGCGTGCCGCTGCGCGATCTGATCGATCAGACCGTCCCGCGCATCGCGCTCGAGCCCTTCATCGCCGAGCCGCGCGCACCCGAGGTCGGCGTCCAGCCCGAAGAGGTCGCACCGAGCCGGCGCTCGCCGCTGCGCCTGCCGTTCAGCTCGCCGATTCCGGTCGGAGCGGCGGTGGCTGCCGCAGGTCTGGTCGGCGTGGGCGTGCTCAGCCAGGCCGAGGTCATCCCGATCGCGCCGCTTCAGCCGACGGGCAGCGACGAGGCGGCAGGCGGCGACGAGATCGCCGCGCGCGACGACGCTGAGCGCAATTCGAAGCAGGCTGCTACCGGGGCTGCGCAGGGCTCGGGCGACGTGGTCGCCGGGCTGGTTCCCGACGCAGCGGGCGACGCGTCAGGTCAGGCCTTCGCCGCGCCTGCCGCTCCCGCAGGCGGCGCCACCGCCGCGATCCGTCGCGAAGGCGTCCCGCGACGACGGGCCGGCGGCCGCCGGGAAGGCAAAGGACAGCGCGGCGGTGCAGGTGGCCGCGCAGACGGCCGGCGCCCAGGCAGCTCCGCCTGCGCCGGTGGCGCCCGCCGCGCCCGCTCCGTCGCCGCAGCCGGTGGTGCGGGTCGAGATGGCGCCCGCGCCCACCGCGATGATCCTCGAGGTGTCCGCGCCGCCGCAGCGGCCGGCCACCCGCGGCGACGAGGACGACGCTGCGCCCGACGTGGATGAGACCAGCCCCGTTGATCCGTGAGCGACGAGGGTGAAGAGCATCAGCGCGAGCGCCGCTCCGCGCGCGCGAGGAGGACGAGGATCGAGGCCCGCTCGATGTGCTCGAGGACGTCGCGCGGGATCGGGACGACGAGGACGCCGACGAGGCTGAGCCGGCACCGGAGCCGGACGTGCCGCCGACGCCGCCGCGCCAGCGAGGAGGCAGGCGGAGAGCGCCCGCGGCGCCGGGCGAGCCCGCGCCGGCGACCCCGGCGCCCGCACCGGTCGAGACGGCGCCTGCGCCGGCGCCCGCCGAGACCGCGCCGGCACCCGCCCCGGCACCTGTGCCGGTCGAGCCGGCGCCCGCGCCCGCCGAGACGGTGCCGGCGCCCGCACCGCGCCCGAGGCGCCCGCCGCGCCGGCGCCCACCACCCCGCCGGCGCCCGCGGCCTGAGTCCGTCCCCTAGGCCGCCGCGCGCAGCTGCAGCTCGAACCGGTGGCGCCCGGCCGCGATCTCGAGCTTCGTCGCGGAGGCGGGCACCGCGGGTACGAAGGCGGTGTCGCCGCGCAGGTGGTGTCCGGGGATCCAGCCGCCTCCCTGCGGCGTGTAGGCGGTGCCCGCGTCGTCCCATAGGGAGAACGCGGCGGGCGGCTTGTGCTCGCCGCCCGCGGCGCTGTCCGGGTTGGCCGGCGGCGATACGAACAGCCAGCGCAGCAGCACCCCGTCGCCGTAGAGCTCGGCGGCGAGCAGGTGGAGGCCGGGTGTCTCGCGCGCCGGCTCGGCGCGCACCACGCGCCTGAGCTCGACGCCACGGAAGGGCGCATACGCGGTGCTCGTGATCTCGCGCAGGCGCCGGAAGAAGCGCTCGCGGTCCGCCTCGGTGACGAGGCCGAGCGCGTTGAGCGTCTCGAATGCGGCCGAAACGTTGACCACCGCCTGGTCGGCCTCGGTGCGGATCAGGTTGGGGTCGAGCGGGCGGCGCGGCGTCGTCTCGACCCGCTGCAGGTTGTGCTCGAGCAGCTCGACGGCGCGACGCCTGAGGTCGGCCGGGCGCTCGTTCTCCGGCGGGTCGGTCACGGTCGCGCCGAAGATAGAAGGTCGCGGCGCTTCAGGGCCCGGCGATGAGCGCACGGGCCTGGCGCAACCGCTGGTGGACGTTCTGCCAATCTTGCTATAAGCTCACTTAGGTTTTCTATGCAAGCTGATCGATTCACAGTCAAGTCCCAGGAGGCGCTCGCAGCCGCGCAGGCGCTTGCCCGCGCGCGCCGCAACCCGGAGGTCGCGCCCGCCCACCTGCTCGTCGTCCTGCTCGAGCAGGAGGGCGGCATCGTCGTGCCCGGTCCTGCGCCGCGCCGGCGCCGACTCCGAGCGGGTCCGCAGGCGCGCGAACGAGGCGCTCGACGCGCTCCCGACGATCAGCGGCGACGCCACGGCGGCACCGGCGCTCGGCCGCGAGCTGATCGAGATCCTGAACCGCGCCGACGAGGAGGCGCGCGGACTCGGCGACGAGTACGTCTCGACCGAGCACCTGCTGCTCGCCCTCGCGGGCGAGCCGAAGCTCGACGTGGGCGCCTCTCGCGACCAGATCGGCGAGGCCGTCCAGGCCGTTCGCGGCCCGCACCGCGTGACCGACCAGAACCCCGAGGACAAGTACCAGGCGCTCGAGAAGTTCGGCCGCGACCTCACCGAGGCCGCCCGGCAGGGCAAGCTCGACCCGGTGATCGGCCGCGACGACGAGGTCCGGCGCGTGATCCAGGTGCTCTCGCGCCGCACGAAGAACAACCCGGTGCTGATCGGCGAGCCCGGCGTCGGCAAGACCGCGATCGTCGAGGGGCTCGCGCAGCGGATCGTCTCCGGCGACGTGCCCGACTCGCTGCGCGACCGGCGCGTGATCGCGCTCGACATCGGCGCGCTGATCGCCGGCGCCAAGTACCGCGGCGAGTTCGAGGACCGGCTCAAGGCCGTCCTCAAGGAGATCGCCGAGGCCGGGGGCCAGATCATCCTGTTCCTCGACGAGCTGCACACGATCGTCGGGGCCGGCGCCGCCGAGGGCGCCGTCGACGCCGCCAACCTGCTCAAGCCGATGCTCGCGCGCGGCGAGCTGCGCGCGGTCGGCGCGACCACGCTCGACGAGTACCGCAAGCACATCGAGAAGGACGCGGCGCTCGAGCGGCGCTTCCAGCCGGTCTACGTCGGCGAGCCGAGCGTCGAGGACACGATCGCGATCCTGCGCGGGCTGAAGGAGCGCTACGAGGTGCACCACGGCGTGCGCATCCAGGACTCCGCGATCATCGCCGCCGCGACGCTCTCGCACCGCTACATCGCGGACCGCTTCCTGCCCGACAAGGCGATCGACCTGATCGACGAGGCCGCCTCGCGGCTGCGCATCGAGATCGACTCGATGCCGATGGAGATCGACGCGGTCGAGCGCCGCATCCAGCAGCTCGAGATCGAGCTCCAGGCGCTCTCGAAGGAGAAGGACGAGGCGAGCGTCGCCCGCCGCGAGGCGATCGAGCGCGAGCTCGCCGACCTGCGCGAGCGCTCGAACGAGATGAAGGCGCACTGGACCGGCGAGAAGGAGGCCATCGAGGCGATTCGCTCCGCGAAGGAGCAGCTCGAGCAGGCCCACCGCGACGCCGAGCGCGCCGAGCGCGAGGCCGACCTGCAGCGCGCCGCCGAGCTTCGCTACGGCGAGATCCCGCGCCTCCAGCAGCTCGTCAAGGACGAGGAGGCGCGCCTGCGCGAGCTCCAGTCCGACGTGACCTTCCTCAAGGAGGAGGTCGACGACGAGGACGTCGCCGAGGTCGTGGCGCGCTGGACCGGCATCCCGGTCTCGAAGCTGATGGAGGGCGAGGTCGAGAAGCTGATCCACATGGAGGAGCGCCTGCACGAGCGCGTCATCGGCCAGGACGAGGCCGTGGCAGCCGTCTCGAACGCGCTGCGCCGCTCGCGCGCCGGCCTCCAGGACCCCAACCGCCCGATCGGCACGTTCCTGTTCATCGGCCCCACCGGCGTCGGCAAGACCGAGCTGGCGCGGGCGCTGGCCGAGTTCATGTTCGACTCCGACCAGGCGATGGTCCGCATCGACATGTCCGAGTACATGGAGAAGCACTCGGTCTCGCGGCTCCTGGGTGCGCCGCCCGGCTACATCGGCTACGAGGAGGGCGGCCAGCTGACCGAGGCGGTCCGGCGGCGCCCGTACACGGTGGTGCTGCTCGACGAGATCGAGAAGGCGCACAACGACGTCTTCAACGTGCTGCTGCAGCTGATGGACGACGGCCGCCTGACGGACGGCCAGGGCCGCACCGTCGACTTCAAGAACACCGTCGTGATCATGACCTCGAACGTCCCCGGCGGAGTCGCCGGCGTCGAGGCGACCTTCAAGCCGGAGTTCGTGAACCGGCTCGACGAGATCGTCGAGTTCCACCAGCTCTCGCGCGAGGAGATCGGCAAGATCGTCGACCTTCAGGTGGCGCGCCTGATCGAGCGGGTGCGCGAGCGCGGCGTCGAGGTCGAGCTGACCGACGAGGCGCGCACGCTGCTCGGCAACCTCGGCTACGACCCGACCTACGGCGCGCGGCCGCTGAAGCGGGTGATCCAGAAGCAGCTGGTCGACAAGCTGGCGCTCAGGCTGCTCGAGGGCGAGTTCGGCCCCGGCGACGTCGTCAGGGTCGACGCAGCGGATGGCGAGCTCGTGTTCGAGAAGGCCGCCGCGCCCGCGGCGGTGTTCTAACCCGAAGCGGTGACCTGCGCTGCCCGGCTGGGGCGGCGCACCCATACGTTCGTCCAGGTTCGGCCCCGGGCTCTCAAGTCGCTCCTACGCTGGCCTGACCGTGGTTTTCTTCGGTCGCCCCAGCTGGGTAGCCGCGGCGGCCGCGGTCGCTGCGCTGTTCCTGTCGATGCCGCTCGCGGCGCAGGCGCGTGAGCGCGACGTGCCTGGCGAGCGGCCGCTGCCCGCAGGCGTCGCGCCGGCGCATGCGCACCTGAACGACACCGTTCTCTCGGGTCCGGTGGCGAGCGCGGCGGGCGCCTCGGGGCCCACGCGCGCGTACACGACCTCTGACGGGCACAGCGTGAGCGTGCGCGTGTCGCGCGCGTATCCGGACGACATCGGGGCCGACCGCGCGCTCGTCGACTTCCTCGACTCGCGCCTGCACGGGGTCGAGCTCGGCAGCCTGTCCGTGTACGTCGGGGCGCCGGCTGAGATCGAGCGGCTCTGCGGCGGCGCTGGAGCCGTCGCCTGCTACGGCGTCGCCGAGCAGCGCATGTACGTGCCCGGCGAGGCCGTGCAGGGCGTGCCCGTCGAATATGCGCTCACGCACGAATACGGCCACCACGTGGCGAGCTGGCGCTCGAACAACCCGTGGAACGCGCTCGACTGGGGCGCCAAGTACTGGTCGAGCGCGATGCGCGTGTGCACGGGCGTCGAGGCCGGCCGGCTGTTCCCCGGAAACCAGGGGCGCCATTACCTGAGCGACCCGGGCGAGGGCTTCGCGGACGGCTACGCCCACGTCCACTACCCCGACGTCCCCTGGCAGTACAACCCGATCTTGCGTCCCGACCGCGCCGCGTTCGCGGCGATTCGCCGTGACGTGCTGCATCCCTGGACCGGGCCGCGCTCGCGGATTTACCGCGGCCGGCTCGGCCAGGGGCGCGGCGCCCGGCGTTTCCACATCCGCATGCGGCTCGACGGCGCCGTTCGCCTGCGCCTGAAGGCGCCCGCCGCCCTGCGCGCCAAGCTCACCGTGCGCGGCGCCGGCTTCGCCGCCGGCCGCACGGTGCGCGGCGGCCGTGGCTTCGGCGTCGACTGGTGCCGGCACCGGCCGGACGAGCTCGTGACCGTGACGGTGCGCCGTAAGAGCGGCGCGGGCCCCTTCCGGCTGCGCGTCGCCTGGCCCGGCTAGCTCACCAGAGTCGCGACCAGCCTGCGCCGCTCGCAGCGGCCGCCGGCCTGACGACGCTCCGCACGGTGATCGTGAAGCCGACGCTCTGCGCGCGCCGCGCCTGATACTTGCGGAAGGCGTCGAACTGGACGATGTAGACGCCCACCGGAGCGCCCCGCGGCAGCAGCCGGCGCTTCTTCGTGAGTGACTTGCACGCGCCCTTCAGCTTCCCGATGCGCAGATGGCGTGTCCTGTTGTTGCGCGTGACGTGGGCCCAGAGCCGCTTGCCGCCGTTGGCCGTGAAGCCCACCGCTTTGATCCGCACCCTGCGGCCCGGCGCGCCGCTCTTCGGCCGCAGGCCGACGTCCGCCTCGCTGACCGTGATCTGGGTCGACGCCGTGAGCGTCGGGTTGGTCGTGTCGGTGGCGACGTACGTGCTCGTGCGCCGTCCGTTGCGCTGCCCGAGCCGCAGCGCGCCGTTGAAGGCTCCGGTCGCGTCGGTGCTGAGCGAGCCGATGCTCTCGTTGTCCCTGGTGATGGCGATACCGGTCGTCAGGTTCGGCGAGAAGCCCGTGCCGAGCAGGTTGACGCTCTGGCCCGAGCCGTAGCAGGGCAGCTGCGGCGTGACCTCGAGGGTCGCCGCCGAGGCGGTCGCGGGAACGGTGAACGCTGTGGCGACGATCGCCAGGGCGGTGAGGCGGAGCTTCATTCGACTCTCCAGATCATGTGTAGAGCGCGCTGTGCGCCGTCAGGCTACATTCACGCGCGACGCAGGTTTCAAGTGAAAGGAACACCGTGCCCACCTACGTGATGCTGTCCACCCTCACGCCCGAGGGCGTGCAGACGCTGAAGAGCAACCCGCAGCGCATCCGCGAGGTCAACAAGGAGATCGAGCAGCTGGGCGTGACGGTGACCGCTCAGTGGGCCGTGCTCGGGCGCTTCGACTTCGTGAACATCGTCGAGGCCCCGGACGAGAAGACGATCGCGCGCGTATCGATGGAGCTCGGCTCGCGCGGGACCGGGAGCTACGAGACGCTCGCCGCGATCCCCGTGGACGAGTTCATCGCGGCGCTTTGAAGCTTCTCGTAGTCGGCGGTGGCGGGCGCGAGCACGCGCTGGTCCGGACGCTGCTCCGCAGCCCGCGCGAGCCGGAGCTGTTGTGCGCTCCGGGCAACGCGGGAATCGCGAGGGACGGCGTCGAGTGCCTGCCCGATGACGATCTCGTCGGTCTCGCGCGCGAGCGCGGCGTGGACCTGGTGGTGGTGGGGCCCGAGGCGCCGCTCGTGGCCGGCCTCGTCGACGAGCTCGCAGCGGTGGGCGTCGCCGCCTTCGGCCCCAGCAGGGAGGCCGCGCGCATCGAGGGCTCGAAGGCATACGCCAAGCAGCTGATGAAGGACACGGGCGTGCCGACCGCCTCGCACGTCCTCTTCCGCACGCGCGAGGAGGCCGCCGAGCACCTCGCCTGCGCCTCCTACCCGGCCGTGTTGAAGGCCGACGTGCTCGCCGCCGGCAAGGGAGTGATCATCGCCCCCGACGAGCGCGAGGCGCGGGCCGCGCTCGACGTCTTCTTCGGCGAGCGCCGCTTCGGCGAAACCGAGGTGGTGCTCGAGGAGTTCCTCGAGGGCGAGGAGCTGTCGCTGCTCGCGCTCTGCGACGGCGAGCGCGCGGTGCCGCTTGCGCCCGCGCAGGACTACAAGCGCATCTTCGACGGCGACGAGGGCCCGAACACGGGCGGCATGGGCAGCTACTCGCCGGTGCCCGGCTTCGATGACGCCCGCGCGCGTGAGCTGGCCGCGCTCGTCCACCAGCCGATCGTCGACGAGCTGCGCCGGCGCGGCACGCCTTTCCACGGCGTGCTCTACGCGGGGCTGATGATGGGCCCGTCCGGGCCCAAGGTGCTCGAGTACAACGCGCGCTTCGGCGACCCGGAGACGCAGGCCGTGCTGCCGCGGCTGCGCTCCGATCTGCTCGACCTGCTCGAAGCGTCGACGAGTCTCGGCGGGCTCGAGGGCGTCGAGCCCGAGTGGTCGGACGACTGGGCCGTGACGCTCGTGCTGGCCTCGCGCGGCTACCCGGAGTCGAGCTCCAAGGGCGATGTGATCTCAGGCGTGGAGGCGGCCCGGGCGGCGGGCGCCGAGGTGTTCCACGCCGGCACGGCCGAGCGCGGCGGCGAGCTGGTCACGGCCGGCGGGCGCGTGCTCGCCGTGACGGCGCTCGGCGACGGTCCCGCGGATGCTCGCGAGCGTGCCTACGCCGCCGCCGAGCAGATCCATTTCGACGGCCGCCAGCTGCGAACCGACATCGCACTGCGGGCAGTGGATAGGGTCGAGGCGTGAGCACCGAGGAGTTCCCCGCAGCCCCGGTCACCGAGACGTCCGTCGAGCATCAGTTCGACGAGCTCGACGTGGACGATGCGCCCCAGGTCGGCATCGTGATGGGCTCGAAGAGCGACATGCCGGTGATGGAGAAGGCCGCCGCGCAGCTCGAGGAGCTCGGCGTTCGGCACGAGATGCGCGTGATGAGCGCCCACCGTGACCCGGACACCGTCGCGGACTACGCGAAGAACGCGCGCATGCGCGGGATCAAGGTGATCATCGCCGGCGCCGGCCTCGCCGCCGCGCTGCCCGGCGTCGTCGCCGCGCATACCGACCTGCCGGTGGTCGGCGTGCCGCTCACGTCGAAGACCTCGGTCGGGGGCGGGCTCGACGCGCTGCTCGCGATCTCCCAGATGCCGCCCGGCGTCCCGGTCGCGACCGTCGGGGTGGACAACGCGAAGAACGCCGCCGTGCTCGCGGCGCGCATCCTGAGCGTCTGACCCGGGGCTGCCCGCGATGATCGAGCGCTACACCCGCCCCGAGATGGGGGCGATCTGGTCCGAGCGGCGCAAGCTCGACACCTGGCTGCAGGTGGAGCTGGCCGTGGTCGACGCGCTGGTCGAGCAGGGCGTCGTGCCCGAGGCGGATGGCGACGTGATCCGCGATCGCGCCTCGTTCACGGTGGAGGCGGTGAAGGAGCGCGAGCAGGTGACCGACCACGACGTCGCGGCCTTCGTCGACGTGGTCGCGGGCTCGGTCGGCGACGCCGGTCGCTGGGTTCACCACGGGCTGACCTCCTCCGACGTGCTCGACACGGGCCTCGCCCTGCAGCTCTCGCAGGCGGCGATGGTGCTCGTGGGCGGCGCCCACGACTACCGCGACGCGCTGATGCGGCGCGCGCGCGAGCACGTCGACACGCTCTGCGTCGGCCGCACCCACGGCGTGCACGCGGAGCCGACCACTTTCGGCGTCAAGCTCGCCGGCTTCGCCTTCGAGGCCCACCGCAACGTGCGCCGGCTCGAGCGCGCGGCCGAGGTCGTGTCCGTGGGCGCGCTCTCCGGCGCGGTCGGGACCTACGCCGCCAACGGGCCGGAGATCGAGGAGGCGGTCCTGCGCCGGCTCGGGCTCGGGCGCGAGGACGTGTCGACGCAGGTCGTGCCGCGCGACCGCCACGCCGAGCTGCTCGAGGCGATCGCGCTCGCCGGGGCGGGGCTCGAGCGCTTCGCCACCGAGATCCGCCACCTGCAGCGGACAGAGGTGCGCGAGGTCGAGGAGCCGTTCCGCGAGGGCGCGCAGAAGGGCTCCTCGGCGATGCCGCACAAGCGCAACCCGATCGTGACCGAGCGCATCTCGGGGATCGCGCGGCTGCTGCGCGCGTACGCCCTCACCGGGCTCGAGAACGTGGCGCTCTGGCACGAGCGCGACATCTCGCACTCGTCCGTCGAGCGCGTGACGCTGCCCGACGCGACGATCCTGCTCGACTACGCGCAGCACCTCGCCGTGCGCGTGGTCGAGGGGATGACGGTCCACGCCGACCGCATGCGCGCGAACCTGAACGCCACGCACGGGGCGCTCTACTCGCAGCGCGCGCTGCTCGCGCTCGTCGAGGCCGGGCGCTCGCGCGACGACGCGTACCGGACCGTGCAGGAAGCCGCCCAGCGCGCCTGGGACGAGGAGATCGAGTTCCGTGACCTGCTGGCCCAGGCCGCACCCGAGCTGGACCTCGACGCGGTCTTCGATCCGGGTGCCTTCGTGCGCCACGCCCGCACAGTCGTCGGGCGCCTCGACCGCATCACCTAGCCCGTCCCCCGGACGGGTGTACTAGCGCGCCAGGAGCGGGCTCAGGTAGGCGATCGCTCCGCGCCGATGCGACTCACGTGGACCCGATCGCCGAGGATGCGGCGCGCCGGAAGAAGAAGCGACGGCTGAAGCGGCGCCGTAAGACGAAGCCGCGCTGCGCACCGCAGCGGCCGCCGAAGCGCCGGCGCAGGCGCGCGAAGCGCTCCACGATCGAGTCTCCCTACCCGCAGGCCCGGCGCCCGCGCGCCGGCTCGGCGGGAGGCCGCGCCGGCATGGTCCGGCGCAGCGACGCGGACTCGCCGTTCGCCGTCGACAGCGCGCGCAAGCGCCGCAAGCGCCGCCAGCGGGCGTGCACCCGCAAGCGCAAGCGCAAGCCGGCGAAGCCGCGCGTCGTGCCGAAGGCGCCGGTCCCGCCGCCGCCGGCACCGCCCGCACCTCCCTTCCAGCTCAGCTCGCCGATTGCGATCTACTCCGGCCCCTTCGGCGTCCGTCAGGCAGAGCGCCTGCTCTGGCGAGCGGGCTTCGGCCCGTCGCCGGGCCACGCGGAGCTGCTGGCCTCGGTGGGGCTGCACCGGGCTGTGGGGGCGCTCACCCGGCCGGAGGGGATGCCGACCTTCACCGGCGCGGCGCCGGTCTACAAGGCATACGAGCTCGACACGGACCCGGTCATCCCGATCAAGCCGCTCGACCGCTACGGCCACGACCACCTCTGGTTCCTCGACCGGATGATCCGCTCGAGCCAGCCGCTCGTCGAGCGCATGACGCTCGTCTGGCACGACTGGTTCGCAACCTCGAACGACGGCGTGGGCGATCAGGAGCTGATGCTCGCCCAGAACGAGATGTTCCGGCGCCACGCCTTCGGCCGCTTCGATCAGCTCGTCCGCGACGTGACGACGGACGGCGCGATGATCGTCTGGCTCAACCAGGACCAGAACGCCAAGGGCCGCCCCAACGAGAACTACGCGCGTGAGCTGATGGAGCTGTTCACGCTCGGGGCCGACCGCGGCGCGTACACCGAGATGGACGTGCGCGAGCTGGCGCGGGCCCTGACCGGCTGGCGCAGCTCCTGGAGCTCCGAGCAGCTCTACCACAACTTCCGCTTCGACCCGACTCGCCACGACACCGGTGTGAAGACGGTGTTCGGCAGGGCCGGCAAGTGGACCTGGGAGGACGCGGTCCGGCTCTGCGTCGGCCATCAGATGCACCCGTCGTTCTTCGTCGACAAGCTGTGGCGCTACTTCATCGCCACGCCGCCGTCGGACGGCGACCGCCAGGCGCTCGAGGGCCTCTACGTCTACAGCGGGTACCAGATCCGCCCCGTGCTCGAGGCGATCCTGCTGCACCCCGACCTGCACCAGGGCCAGCGCATGGTCAAGCCGCCGGTCGTGTTCCTCGCGGGCCTGTACCGCAGGCTGCAGCGGACGGTCGATCGTGAGGACCTGATCTGGCAGTCGGACGACGCCGGCCAGCGGCTCTTCTACCCGCCCGACGTGGCCGGCTGGGACGACACGCGCTGGCTCGACACGATGACCGTCAAGGGTCGCTGGGAGCTCGTGCGCCGCGCCTACGAGGGGCGCCACATCACCGGCACCGCGATCAACTCGTACAGGGTGGACGAGACGCCCGAGCAGGCGCTCGCCGCGGCGCGCGCCTTCTGGGGCGACCCGGACATCACCCCCGAGACGCTCGCGATCCTCTCCGCCTTCGCCGCCTCGAGCGTGCCGGGGAACCTCACCGGCACCAACCGCAACCGCTATCGCGCCTGGCGCCAGAACGCGCTGCGTGTCCTGATCCACGCCTCCCCCGACCTCCAGACGAGCTGACCATGCCCAACTGTGGATGCAACGACTACTCGCGAACCCAGGTGCTGCGCCGGGCAGCCGCCCAGGCGGGCCGCGGCCTGCCGGCCATCGAGCCGGGCATGCCCCTGCCGGCCGGCACCGGGCTCTCGCGGCGCTCCTTCATCTCGCGCTCGGCCGGCCTCGCGCTCGCCGTCTACGGAGCCGCGAGCATGGGCCCGCGCCAGTTCGAGGAGGGCATCTCGGCGGCGTCGGCGCAGGCGCCCGGCGAGCGTGTGCTCGTCTCGATCTTCCTCTCCGGCGGGGCTGACTCGCTCACGATGCTCGCCCCCAAGCAGGCGAGCCACCCGCAGTACGCCACGCTGCGCCCGGACCTCGGGCTGGCGGAGGGGCAGGGCGCGGACGTGCGGCTCGACACGGCGCTGCGCTGGCACCCGGCGCTCGCGGGCCTTGCCGAGCTCGACGCCGAGCAGAAGGTGACCGTGCTGCCGGCGATCGGCTACACCGATCCCAACCAGTCGCACTTCACGAGCCGTCACTACTGGGAGGTCGGCGAGCTCAACCCGTTCGGCCGCTGGGGCTGGCTCGGCCGCTACCTCGACAGCCACGGGGCGGCCGACAACCCGCTGCAGGGACTGACGCTCGGCTGGGACCTGCAGCCCGCGCTTGCCGCTCGCGACGTGCCGATCGCGACCGTCTCGCAGCCGGACGAGTACGACTTCTGGACGAACGACGTCGGCTCCGTCTACGACGGCATGCTCGACGCGTTCACCGACATGGGCGATCCGCCGACGAGCGACGCCGGCCTGAGCCAGGCACGCACGGCGGTGGCGGCGACCGGCCGCCTGCGCGAGCAGCTCGCCCCGTTCAACTCGGCGATCACGCTGCCGGCGGGCTACCCGAACACCTCCTTCGGGCGTCGGCTCGCGTGGATCGTGAAGCTGCTCCAGGCGGGCCTGCCGCTGAAGGTTGTCGCGCTCGAGTCGGGCGGCTACGACACGCACTCGAACCAGCTGACCACACTGCCCGGGGATCTGCAGGAGGTGGGCGATTCGCTGCGCGCCTTCCAGCGTGACCTCGAGGCGAGCGGCCTCGACGATCGCGTGCTCGTGAACGTATGGAGCGAGTTCGGGCGCCGCCCTCAGGAGAACGCGGGCGGCACCGACCACGGCGCGGCGGGCGCCGGCTTCGTGATCGGCTCCCAGGCGAGCGGCCAGCTCGTCGGCGGCTTCCCGGGGCTCGCGCAGCTCGACAACCGCAGCAACCTGCGCCACACGTCCGACTTCCGGAGTGTCTATTGCGCGCTGCTCGAGCAGTGGCTCGGCGTGAGCGCCGACGGGATCATCCCGAACGCGGGCTCGTTCACCCGCCCGCAGCTCGTCCTGCAGTGAGGCGTACCGCCGCGCTCCTTGCGGCCCTGGTCGTCCTGCCGGCGGCTCCGGCGGAGGCCGCCGAGGGCCGGGTCACGGCGAAGCCGTCCACTGACGCCGTGGCGGCGGCGAAGCGCAAGCCGCGCCGCTGCGCGGCCCGGGCACGGGCGAAGACCCGGCGGCGCTCGTGCCGGCACACGCGACTCGGCCTGCGCTCGACGCCGATGTTCCTCGACCGGCTCGTGGACGTCGGCCGCGGTCCGGCGCCCGGTGCAGTCGGCCCCGGACCGGCAGCGCCCGGCACGCCCGGGTCGCCCGGCTCGCCCGGGCCGGCCCAGCCGCTACCGGACTACGTGGCGGTCACGGCCAGTGAATGGCGGCTCGCGCTCTCGCGGCCGCTCGTCGGCGCCGGGCTCGTGACGGTCGAGCTGCGCAATGCCGGCGAGGACCCGCACGACCTCGTGGTGGCCCCCGTGGGCGGAGGGGCGCCGGCGCATCACTTCCCGGAGACGGACCCCGGCATCTACACCGCAGCCGGCATGTCGCTGGCCGCCGGGCGTTACACGCTCTTCTGCTCGCTGCCGGGCCATGCCGAGGCCGGCATGACGGCGACGCTGCAGGTGTCCGCGCCCTAGGCGGCGCTCAGCAGCTCAGCCGGGACGGGCCAGGTAACGCTCACCCTTCTCGACGACCGTGGTCAGGTCCCGGCCGAAGTCGCGCACCGCGACGCGCCCGCGCCGCACCACCGTCAGCGTCCCCTTGCAGGTGTCGGCGACGAGCCAGCGCGTGCCGCGCACGGCTCCCGACGAGTAACGCCCGCGGGTGCGGAAGCGGCCGTTGCCGTTACCCCAGAGGCGCCGCGACGACCGAGCCGCTGCGCCGGCGCGGCTCCCGCGCGGGCAGGGACCGATCTCGCCGCGCAGCACGAGCTCCGTCAGGAAGCGCTCGGAGCGCCGCTGGCGCACCTGGAAGAGCCCCTGGAAGAAGTGACCCTGCTGCACGCTCCCCGAGCGGTCGCGCACGCTGCTGAGCAGGGCCTTGCCGCGGCGCGCGTCGACGAGCGAGCCCACCGGGATCACCCTCAGGCCGCGCAGGTTCACGAAGTTCTCCTCGTCCGGAAGGCGCACGAGCACGCGGCCGGCGGCGGGCTCGACGATCACTGTCTCGCCGAGCTCCGGGCGGGCGGGCTGAGCCGGCACGATCGGGGGCGGCAGGGGGAGCGCCGGCGCGGCCACCTGGATGACGCGCGAGGTCGCGGCGGCGGGCGAGCCGTTGCCGAGCACCGACGTGCCCGTGAAGGTCGTGAGCGTCGAGGCGCCCTCGTTGTCGGTCACCACGAGCCTCACCTCGTAGAAGCCCGGCTGCGCATAAACATGGGCGACCTGCGGGCCACCGTTCGCAAGCGTGTTGCCGTCGCCGAAGTCCCAGTCGTAGCGGGTGATCGAGCCGTCCGGGTCCGCCGCGCCGGCCGCGTTGAAGGCGACCGCGCTGCCCGCCGGGGCGCCGGCGACGTCGAAGTGGGCCACGGGCGCCTGATTCGGGCTGACGACGACGCCGTTTGCCTTGACGAGGTCGACCGCGCCGGGTGTCTTCGGGGTGGCGAGCCCGGTCGCGTCGAGGTCGAAGAGCGCCAGGTCGCCGGCTGCCACGTACAGGCTGCGCCCGTCCGGGGTGATCGCCAGGTCGTGCGGGCCGGCGCCGAGCGGCTGGCTCGCCGGGTCCCTGGCGGTCAGGTCGCCGTCATCCTCGATCGTGAACTGGAGGAGGCGGTTGCCGGTGGGAGGGTTGGCAGCCGCGGCATACAGGCTGTTGCCGTCCGCGGAGATCGTCGAGCGACGTGACCTTCGCGCCGGTCGCGGTCGTGGCGGGCGCGAGCGCCGCGATCGAGCCGTCGGCGGCGACCTCGAAGCCGAGGATCCCATTGGCCACGCTCGACGCGTACAGGTGACTGCCGTCGGGTGTGAGAACGACGTCCGTGAGGAGCGCGCCCGTGCCGTGCCCGACGAGCGTGGTCTCGTCCAGGCCCCCGTCCTCGCCGACGTCCATCCACTTGACGAAGCCTTCGACGGTCATGTAGGCGCGCGTGCCGTCGGGGGCCACGGTGAGCCCGATCGGCGGCCCGGCGAGCGTCCGGGTCTCGAGCGGCTCGAGCGCCCCGCCCGGCCCGATGTGGAACTGCAGAAGGTTGTCGGTGCCCTGGTCCCCCACGTAGAGCGTCTTCCCGGCAGGATCGATGGCGATCGCCGTCGGCTTCTTCCCGGCGCTCACGGAGGGGATCGCCTTGGGCGTGGCCTCACCGCTCGCCGCCACGTCGTACTGCAGGACGACCCCGTGACCTGTCGCTCCAGCGGTGATGTACAGCGAAGTCCCGTCCGGGGTCATCGTCAGGCGCCGCGGCGACTCCGTCGTGAGCGAGGCGCCGAGTGGCGTCAGCGCGCCCCCGACGCCGACCATCAGCTGGGCTGTCACGCCGTCCCCGTCCGCGACGTAGGCGGTTCGGGCTGCCAGGGCTGAGGTTGTCGCCAGCAGGGATGCGCCTAGCGCGATCGCGGCGACGATACGTCGTGAGGGCATGCGCACTTTCGAAGTCCGGGACCAGGGGCGGAGCACGTCTGATTAACGGCCCCGCTGAGGGGAAACTAGCGTAACCAGCGCGGTTACAGCCAATCTTCGGCGCCGATTGGTCGGGAAGCGTTGATAGATTCGCGACTCGTGAGCGACGCCGCCGCTCTGACGCACCTGACCAGCGGGAAGGTGAGGGACATCTACGCCGTGGGCGAGGGTCGCCTGCTGCTCGTCGCCTCCGACCGCATCTCGACCTACGACGTCGTGCACCCGACGCCGATCCCCGACAAGGGCAAGGTCCTGACGGGTTTGACCGCGTTCTGGCTGGACCAGCTCGGAGACGTCTGCGCCAATCACCTCGTCTCCTACAAGGAGGTTCCGGAGGAGTTCGCCGGGCGCGCGATGCTGGTCGAGCGGCTCGAGATGGTGCCGGTGGAATGCGTCGTGCGCGGCTACATCACGGGCTCCGGCTGGAAGGACTACCAGGCCACCGGGGCCGTCTGCGGGATCGAGCTGCCGGACGGGCTGGCCGAGTCCGAGCAGCTGCCGGAGCCGATCTTCACGCCCGCGACGAAGGCCGATATCGGCGACCACGACGAGAACGTCGACTTCGATCGCGCGGCCGAGATCGTCGGGGATCGCGCCCTGCTCGAGGAGCTGCGCCGCCTCTCGATCGCCATCTACGAGCGTGGCGCCGCGCATGCGCGCGAGCGCGGGATCATCCTGGCCGACACGAAGTTCGAGTTCGGCCGGCGCCCCGACGGCACGATCGTGCTCGGCGACGAGGTGCTCACGCCGGACTCGTCGCGCTTCTGGCCGGCCGACGGCTACGAGCCAGGCCACGGCCAGCCGAGCTTCGACAAGCAGTACGTGCGCGACTGGGCCTCCGGCTCGGGCTGGGACAAGCGCCCGCCGGCCCCGGCGCTTCCCGAAGACGTCGTCGAGGGCACCCGCGCGCGCTACGTCGACGCCTATGAGCGGATCGCGGGCGAGCCGTTCACGAACTGGCTGGAGCGATCCGCCCCGTGAGGGCGCGGGTGTTGATTCGACCCAAGGCGGGCATCCTCGACCCGCAGGGGCAGGCGGTCGAGCGGGCGCTGCCTGCCCTCGGCTTCGAGGGGGTTCACAACGTGCACGTAGGCCGATTGATCGAGTTGGACGTGGAGGACGCGGGAAGGCTCCCCGAGATGTGCGAGCGTCTCCTTGCCAATCCGCTGATCGAGGACTATGAAATCGATGTCGACGGGCCGGAGGCCCGTCGTGATCATCAGAAGCGGGGCTGGATGCCCGAGGAGGTCGAAGCGTGAGGTTTGGGGTCGTCCGTTTCCCGGGCTCCTGCGACGAGGTAGACGCCCTCCACGCCTGCCGGCGCTTCGCCGAGGGCGAGCTGCTTTGGCACGGCGACCGTGACCTCACCGGCATCGACGCCGTGATCGTGCCCGGCGGCTTCTCGTACGGCGACTACCTGCGCGTCGGCGCCATCGCCCGCTTCTCGCCGATGATGGAGGCGGTCATCGACTTCGCCGAGAACGGCGGGCCGGTGTTCGGCATCTGCAACGGCTTTCAGGTGCTGTGCGAGGCGGGACTGCTCCCCGGTGCGCTGCTGCCGAACGACTCGCTTCGCTTCGTCTGCCGCCAGGTGGAGGTAATCGTCGAGGCCACCGACACGCCCTTCACGCGCACCTGCCAGCCGGGCGAGCACCTCTCGATCCCGGTCAAGCACACCACCGGCCGCTATTTCGCGCCGCCCGGCACGCTGCCGGAGGATCAGATCGTGCTGCGCTACGCGCCGGGTCAGAACCCGAACGGCGCCATGGACGACATCGCCGGCGTCTGCAACGCCGGCCGCAACGTGATGGGCCTCATGCCGCACCCCGAGCACGCCGTCGACCCGCTCACCGGATCGGCAGACGGCGGGCGGCTGTTCGAATCGCTCGCGATGGTCCCCGCGTGAGCGAGGCGGCCTCCGCCGCCCGACATCGCGAGCTCGGCCTCACCGACTCGGAGTACGAGGGGATCTGCGCACGCCTGGGGCGCGAGCCCAACGCGCTCGAGCTCGCCGTCTTCTCGCTCATGTGGTCCGAGCACTGCGCCTACAAGCACTCGAAGAAGCTGCTGCGCCTGCTGCCCACGGAGGGCCCGCATCTGCTGATGGGGCCCGGCGAGAACGCCGGCGTGGTCGACGCGGGCGACGGGCTGGCGGTCGCCTTCAAGGTCGAGTCGCACAACCACCCGAGCGCCGTCGAGCCGTTCCAGGGCGCCGCGACCGGTGTCGGAGGGATCCTGCGCGACATCTTCGCGGTCGGAGCCCGCCCGATCGCGGTGCTCGACTCGCTGCGCTTCGGCGAGCTCGACTCGGCGCGCTCCCGCTACCTGTTCGAGGGCGCGGTCAAGGGCATCGGCCATTACGGCAACTCGATCGGAGTGCCGACGGTCGGCGGCGAGGTGATGTTCGAGCCCGCCTACGAGCAGAACTGCCTCGTGAACGCGATGTGCGTCGGGCTCGCCCGCCGGGACGACCTGATCCGGAGCGCGGCGGCGGGGGTCGGCAACCTGCTCGTGCTTCTCGGGGCGCGCACCGGCCGCGACGGCATCGGCGGAGCGTCGGTGCTGGCCAGCGCCGAGCTCTCCGAGGAGGACGCTTCGAAGCGGCCGAGCGTGCAGATCGGCGACCCCTTCGAGGAGTCGAAGCTGGTCGAGTGCTGCCTCGAGCTGCTCGAGCGCGGGCTGCTGCGCTCGCTGCAGGACCTCGGCGCCGCGGGTCTGTCCTCGTCGTCGTCCGAGATGGCGTCGAAGGGCGGGGTGGGGCTAGACATCGACGTGTCGCGGGTGCCGCTGCGCGAGGGCGACATGGAGCCCTTCGAGATCATGATCTCGGAGTCGCAGGAGCGGATGCTGTGCGTGGTCGAGCCGGAGCGGCTCGCCGGCGTGCTCGACCTGTGCGCGCGCTGGGAGGTGCGCGCCACACCGATCGGCGAGGTCATCGACACGCGCCACCTGCGCGTGTTCGACGGCGACGAGCTCGTCGGAGACATGCCCGTCGAGGCGCTTGTGGACGACTGCCCGCTCTACGACCTCGACCCGATCGAGCCCGAGGGTCCGCTCTACCCGCAGCCGCGGGCGCGCCTCGCAGCGGACAGCTCGGCCGAGGAGACGCTGCTCGCCCTGCTCGGCTCGCCGAACATCGCCTCGAAGCGCTACGTCTTCGAGCAGTACGACTCGATCGTCGGCTCTCGCACCACGCGCCGGCCCGGCACCGCCGACGCCGCCGTGCTGATGCTCGCGGGCGACGGCGGCAGCGGCGCGCTCGCGGTCTCGATCGACGGGAACGGGCGGCGCGTCGCCGGCGACCCGTACACGGGGGCGGTCGAGGCCGTGCTCGAGTGCGCGCGCAACCTCGCCTGCGTGGGAGCCGAGCCGCTCGGGCTCACCAACTGCCTGAACTTCGGCAATCCCGAGAAGCCGCACATCGCCTGGCAGCTCACGCGCGCGGTCGAGGGCCTGCGCGACGCCTGCCTCGCGCTGGGCGTGCCGGTCGTCGGCGGGAACGTCTCGCTCTACAACGAGGGCGGCGGCGGGCCGATCTACCCGACGCCGATCGTCGGCATGGTCGGCAAGCTGCCCGACCCGGAGCGCGCGCCGGGAGCCGGCTTCGCCGAGGAGGGCCACGCCATCGCGCTGCTCGGGCCGTTCGCTCCGGCGCTCGATGGGAGCGAGCTCGAGAAGCTGCGCGGCAGGCTCGCCCAGCGGCTTCCGGCCCTCGACCTCGGCGAGCAGGCGGCGGCGCTCCAGGCGGTGCGCGAGGCGGTGCGCGCCGGCACGCTGGCGAGCGCCCATGACGTGAGCGACGGCGGGCTCGCGGTGGCGCTTGCCGAATGCTGCATCGAGGGCGGTGTCGGTGCGCGCATCGAGTTGTCAGCTGCCGATGAGGTCGCGCTCTTCGGCGAGGGCCCGGGCGGCGTCGTCGTGTCCGGCCCGCGCGCCGTGGTCGAGGCGCTGCCCGCTGCCCGAGTCATCGGAGAGGTCGGCGGCGACGTCCTCGAGATCGCCGGCGCGGCGGCGGTGCCGGTGGCGCGGCTGCGCGAGGTCTACGAGGGCGCCATACCCGCAGCATTGACCTGACCGCCACCCCTGGTCTGAGTAGACGCGCGTCGATCGGGGTACTGGCGAGGCCATGACTCGCCATGCGTGCATCACCCTGCTGCTGTTCGGCTTGGTTATCGCAGCCTGCGGGGACGACGACAGCGGTGGCGGCGACAGCGGTGGTGACGCTCCGTCCAAGCAGGAGTTCGCGAAGAACGCCGAGCAGATCTGCCGCGACGCCGAGAAGGAGCTCGAGCAGATCGGCGAGGGCGCGAGCAGCCCGGAGGAGCTCGCGGCCGTGCTCGGCCAGGCGTTGAACCGGTCGCGTGACGCGGCCGACGAGCTCGTCAACCTCGAGCGCCCCGAGGGCGCCGACGGCGAGACCGCGACGAAGTTCGTCGAGGGGTTCAAGGAGGAGTTCGACGAGAAGCTCGCCCCGGCCATCGAGGACCTCCGCGACGCCGTCAAGGAGAAGGACCAGCAGGCCGTCCAGGAGGCGGCGTCCCAGCTCGAGTCGCTGGAGAACACCGAGTCCGACAAGTACGCGCGCCAAATCGGCGCCGACGCCTGCGTCGGCGCGTAGCGCGGAGCGGCCGGGCGCGGCGGCCAGGTCGCGTCGGCACCCGGCCGGGGAGAGCCGACACCCTCCACTGGTACCCTCGCACTGGTGGCAGGGACCTCGCCCGCCGGCGGTCTCGGGACTCCGCATCGGTCGCTGCCCGCACCTGAGATGAACCCTGAGTTCGACCATCGCGACGGACCTCGCGACGAGTGCGGCGTCTTCGGCGTTTACGCGCCGGGGATGGACGTCGCCCGGCTCGCCTACTTCTCCCTGTTCGCGCTCCAGCACCGCGGCCAGGAGTCGGCCGGCATCGCGGTCTGCGAGGGCGGCCAGATCATGACCGTGCGCGACGTCGGGCTCGTGTCACAGGTGTTCGACGAGGAGAAGCTGCGCGCGCTCCAAGGCGAGATGGCGCTGGGGCACGTGCGCTATTCGACGACCGGCTCGTCGGCGTGGGAGAACGCCCAGCCGGTGTGGCGCTCGGATCGGCGCCAGGTCGCGCTCGCGCACAACGGCAACCTGATCAACGCCGTAGAGCTGCACGCGGAGCTGAGCGAGCGCGGGGTCCAGTTCCGTGGAACCTCGGACTCGGAGATCATCGCGGCGCTGCTCTCGACGCACGAGGCCGAGCGCATCGAGGACGCGCTCGCCGACGTCATGCCGCGGCTCGAGGGAGCGTTCTCGACGGTCGTGATGACGAAGGAAGCGGTGGTTGCCTTCCGCGACCCGGCAGGGCTGCGGCCGCTCGCGCTCGGAATGGTGGGCGAGAACTACTGCGTGGCTTCGGAGAGCTGCGCGCTCGACATCATCGGTGCCGAGCTGCTGCGCGAGGTTCAGCCCGGCGAGATGGTCTCGCTCGGCCCAGGCGGGATCGAGACGCGCCAGCTCGTCGAATCGGAGCGGCGCGCCTTCTGCGTCTTCGAGCACATCTACTTCGCGCGCCCCGACTCGATTCTCGAGGGCAACCGCACGCAGGTGTCGCGGCGCAAGATGGGCGAGATCCTCTGGCGCGAGGCGCCCGTCGACGCCGACGTCGTGATCGCAGTCCCGGACTCGGGGAACCCCGCCGCGTCCGGCTACTCCAAGGCATCGGGCATCCCGCGCGACGACGGGCTGATCAAGAACCGCTACGTCGCCCGCACCTTCATCCAGCCCGGCCAGGAGCTGCGGCGCCACGGCCTGCGGATGAAGTTCAACCCGCTGCGCGAGGTGGTCGAGGGCAAGCGGCTCGTCGTCGTCGACGACTCGATCGTGCGCGGCAACACCACGCGCCAGATCGTCCAGATGCTGCGCGACGCGGGCGCGCTCGAGATCCACATGCGCATCTCGGCGCCGCCGATCCGCCACCCCTGCCACTACGGCATCGACATGTCGACGACGCAGGAGATGGTCGCCCACGGCCGCACGGACGATGAGGTGGCGGAGGAGCTCGGCTGCGACTCGCTCCGCTACCTGTCGCTCGAGGGCGTCTACGAGGCGATCCGCTCGACGCGCGAGACGCACTGCGACGCCTGCTTCTCCGGCGAGTACCCGCTCGAGCGGACCGCTGCCGCGGGCGGCAAGTTCGCGCTCGAGGAACTCGCCGTCCTGCGCCCTTAGCAACTTCTTCGCGACCTGCGTAACGGGTGTGCAAAAGGGCGGGCGCTCCCTCCGCGGGCGGCGCTACTGTGGCCTTCCTCCATGGAGCTGACCGCCGCCCTTCGCACCCACTTCGGCTTCCCCGACTTCCGTCCGGGCCAGCGCGAGGCGTGCGAGGCTGCGCTCGCCGGCCGCGACGTCATGGTCGTGATGCCGACGGGCTCGGGCAAGTCGCTCTGCTACCAGCTGCCGGCGCTCCTGCGTGACGACCTGACGGTCGTCGTCTCGCCGCTCGTCGCGCTGATGCAGGACCAGGTCGAGGCACTCGCGGCGCGCGGGCTCGGCGCGCGGGTGGCGCTCGTCAACGCCCAGCAGGACGCGAGCCGCAACGCGGAGGTGCTCGCCCGCGCCGCGAGCGGCGAACTGCGCCTCCTGTACGTGGCGCCCGAGCGCTTCGCGGCGCCGGGCTTCCTCGAGCGCATGCGCGCGAGCGTGCGCGTGGGCCTGTTCGTGGTGGACGAGGCGCATTGCGTCTCGCAGTGGGGCCACGACTTCCGGCCGGACTACTTCCGGCTGGCCGACGCCGCCCGCGCCTTGTCGGCATCGGCGCTCGTCGCGTCCACGGCAACGGCCACACCGCGAGTGGCGGCCGACGTCGTGCGCCGGCTCGGCCTGCGCGACCCGCTGCGGGTGGCCACCGGCTTCGACCGCCCGAACATCTCGTTCAGCGTGGCGCGGCCCGGCGGTCACGAGAAGGGGCGGCTCCTGGTCGAGGCGCTGCGGCCGGAGGATGCTCGGCCCGCGATCGTCTATGCGGGCACGCGGGCGGGCTCGGAGGAGCTGGCCGGCGAGCTCGGCACCGCGCTCGGCGTCGAGGCCGCGGCCTACCACGCGGGCCTCGACCGCGGCCGCCGCGCCGAGGTGCAGCGCCGCTTCCTCCGTGACGACCTAGATGTGATCTGCGCGACCAACGCGTTCGGGATGGGTGTCGACAAGCCGAACGTGCGCACCGTCGTCCACGCGAGCGTGCCCTCGTCGCTCGAGGCCTACTACCAGGAGGCGGGCCGCGCCGGGCGCGACGGCCTCCCGGCGCGCGCTCTGCTGCTCGCCGAGAACCGCGATCGCGCCCTGCACGTCCACTTCATCAAGCGCGAGGAGATGGACGCGGACCTGCCCGGCTGGCTCGCCGATCGGATCACAGCGGCCGCGGACGGCAACGGCCGCTACGCCCTCGACGCGGTCGCCGAGGCGCGGGCGCTGCGCGGCGACGGCGAGCGCCTGCGCGCGCTCGTCGGCCACCTCACGCGCGCCGGTGTGATCGCGCCCTCGCCCTCCGCACCGGACCGGATCGCCGGCCGGGTGCTGAGTCGCTACGACGGCCGCGCGGCGGCCCTCTGCCGCGCCTCGATCGAGGAGGGCGCGCGCGCCCGCTGGCGCCAGTACCGCGAGATCTGGGCGTACGTCGAACAGGAGAACTGCCGGCGGCTTGCGATCCTGCGGCACTTCGGCGACCACTCCGAGCTGGGCAGCGGCGCGCCGGGGTGCTGCGACATCTGCGACCCGGCGCTGCAGCTCGTCGCGCCGCCGCCGGATCCCGTCGAGATCGCGGGGCTCGACGACGCAATCATCGCCGTCGCGGCGAGCGCCCGGCCCGCGGTCGGGCGGACCACCTGCGCGGAGATCCTGCACGGCTCGCGCAGCAAGAAGATCCAGCGCAACTCGTACGACGGGCTGCCCGCCTACGGAAGCTCGTCGCACATGCGCCGCGCCGACATCCTGGCGCGCGTGGACGAGCTCATCGACGAGGGGCGGCTCGCGACGAGCGGCGGGGCCTACCCGGTGCTGCGCGTCGCAGCGTGAGCTTCGACATCGCGGTCCTCGTCTCCGGTGAAGGCACCAACCTGCAGGCGTTGATCGACACGGTGCACGGCCGCGACGGGGTCGAGATCGTGGCCGTCGCGGCGAGCAGGGCGGAGGCCGGCGGGCTGGCGCGTGCGCAGCGCGCCGGCATCGAGGCCGGCGTGTTCGCCATCGGCGATCACGGGGGACGCGCCGAGCGCGACGAGGCGCTGGCCGGCTGGCTCGCCCAGCGAGGGCCGGATCTGCTCGTGTTGGCCGGCTTCATGGAGGTCCTCACGCCCGAGTTCATCCGCCGCTTCGCGGGGCGCATCATCAACGTGCACCCGGCGCTGCTGCCCGCATTCCCCGGCGTCCGGGCGATAGAGCAGGCGCTCGAATACGGCGTGAAGGTGGGCGGGGTCACGGTCCACTTCGTCGACGAGGGGGTGGACACTGGTCCAGTTCTCTTGCAGGAAGCGTTCGACGTTCCATACCATCGGGATATCGCGGAGATCGAGGAGCGGGTCCACCAGATCGAACATCGCCTGTTACCCCAGGCGGTGCGGCTCATCTCGCAGGGCAGGGTCAGGGTCGACCCCGCCAACCCGAGGCTGGTCCACGTCGATGTCGCAGACTGAGCCGCGCGGCGTCGAGTTGACCGCGCCGGGCGACGTGCGGATCAGGCGCGCGCTGCTGAGCGTCTCCGACAAGCGCGGCCTCGTCGAGTTCGCGCGCGGCCTCGCAGACCTCCGCGTCGAGATCGTCTCGACGGGCGGCACCGCCCGCGAGCTGGTCGAGGAGGGCATCGAGGTCCGCTCCGTCGAGGACTACACGGGCTTCCCGGAGATCCTCGACGGGCGCGTCAAGACGCTCAACCCGCGCATCCACGCCGGCGTGCTGGCCGTGCGCTCCGAAGTCGAGCACGTAGACACGCTGAACTCGCTCGAGATCGAGCCGATCGATCTCGTCTGCGTGAACCTCTATCCGTTCGAGCGCGTTTCGTCCCGGCGCGGCGTCGAGGACGCCGAGGTGATCGAGAACATCGACATCGGCGGGCCGACGCTGATCCGCGCGGCCGCCAAGAACCACGCCTACGCCGCCGTGGTGGTCTCGCCCGAGAGCTACGACGCGGTCATCGAGGAGCTCACGGAGAGCGCCGGCAGGCTGTCGTCGCGGACGCGCCAGACGCTCGCACTCGAGGCGTTCGCCTACACGGCGCGCTACGACAGCGCCATCTCGCGCTGGTTCTCGGAGCGCGAGGAGGACTTCCCGTCGCAGTACACGCGCTCGTACGAGAAGGTGCTCGACCTGCCCTACGGCGAGAACCCGCACCAGCGTGCGGCCTACTACGCCGAGGTCGGTGCGCGCTCGCACCTCCTCTCGATGGTGTCGAAGCTGCACGGCCGCGAGCTCTCCTTCAACAACCTGCTCGACCTCGAGTCGGGGCGCCGGCTGGTGGAGGACTTCGAGCTCCCGGCGGCGGCCATCGTCAAGCACAACAACCCGTGCGGCGCGGCGGTCGGCACGGACCTCAGCGACGCGTTCGACCGCGCGCTCGCGACCGATCCGGCCAGCGCCTTCGGCGGGATCTTCTGCTTCAACCGCGCGGTCGACAGGGCGCTCGCCGAGAAGCTGAACTCGATGTTCGTCGAGGTGGTGTTCGCGCCCGGCTACGCGGAGGACGCGCTCGAGATCCTCATGCAGAAGCCGAACGTGCGCATCCTCGACAACCAGGAGCGCCGCCGGGCGACGATCAACGAGCACGACTACAAGCGCGTGCGCGGCGGGCTGCTCGTGCAGGACCGCGACACCGGGCTCGAGCTGCGCGAGGACATGAGCGTCTCGACCGAGCGCAAGCCGACCGAGCAGGAGTGGGGTGAGCTGCTGTTCGCCATGCGCGTCGCCAAGCACGTGCGCTCGAACGCGATCGTGCTCGCGAAGGACCTCGCCACGGTTGGCATCGGGGCCGGGCAGATGAGCCGCGTCGACTCGGTGCGCATCGCGATCGACAAGGCGCGCGCGGCCAAGCGCTCGCTCGATGGAGCGGTGATGGCCTCGGACGCGTTCTTCCCGTTCGCCGATGGGCCGCAGGCCGCGATCGATGCCGGCGTGTGCGCGATCATCCAGCCCGGCGGCTCTCAGCGCGATCCCGAGGTCGTCGACGCGTGCGACGCTGCCGGCATCGCAATGGTGTTCACCGCCCGCCGGCACTTCCGCCACTGATGCTCAAGGTGCCGCTTAGACGTCCATCGAACGGTCGCTAGAGTTGCGGCCGCAGGCTTCTTCCTTTCAATGAGAGAGCCCCACCACCCATCTTGCGCGGAGCTCGAGCTTCCCGGCGTGCTCCACGCGCTCAGCGATCCCGCCAGGTTGCAGATCGTCCGCCAGCTCGCGATCGGCGACGAGTGCACCTGCGGCACGTTCGACCTGGGTCTCTCGAAGGCGACGCTCTCCCACCACTTCCGCGTGCTGCGCGAGTCCGGCGTCGTGAGGACCCGCCCCGATGGCCGGACGCGGATGCTCTCGCTCCGCAAGGACGAGCTCGACAAGCGCTTCCCTGGCCTGCTCGACGCAGTGCTCACTGCGGAGCCGCCGAAGGCGGCCGGCGCGGCACGCGGCGAAGTCGCCGCGGCCTGACGCGACAGCAAGGACTTCAACGCCTCTCTCGATTGGCGGCAGGGGACTTCCCCACCTCGTCGCGCTGGTCAGTGTGCGCTGGCGCGGCGGGTAGTTGCACCGTGACGCGGAGCCCGCCGGCGGCCCGGGGGGTGAGGGTGAGGGTTCCGTCGTGTGCTTGGGTGATGCTCTTGACGATTGCCAGGCCGAGGCCGACACCTGCGTGCTCGGTGCGTATGCGTCCGGGGCCGCGAAGAAACGGCTCGCCAAGCGTGGCAACGAACTGTGGGGTGAGCTTCTCGCCGGTGTTCTCGACGGTGAGCACCACGCTCTTGGGGTGAGCGCTGGTCGTGACCCACACGGTGCCCCGTTCAGGCAGGTTGTGGACGACCGCGTTGTGCACGAGGTTCGTCGTCACCTGCAGCAGGAGCGCGCGCGAGCCGATGGTGGGGGTCACGTCGCCGGAGGTCTCAATGGTGATGCCGCGCTGTTCTGCGACCGGGAGGAGCGTTTCGGTGGCTTCTTCCGCTATCAGGGACAGGTCGACGTGTCCTCGGGCGAAGGACCGCTGATCGGCGCGGCTGAGCAGGAGCAGAGCTTCGGTGAGGTCGATCGCTCGGGAATTCACGACGTGGAGGCGGTCGACAAGCTCGCCGTCGTCGCGGTTCGGATCGTTGCGGGCCACGTCGAGCAGTGTCTGCGTGACAGCCAGTGGGGTGCGCAGTTCGTGGGAGGCATTGGCTGCGAATCTCTGCTGTTCGGCGACGTGTGCTTCGAGCCGCTCGAGCATTGCGTCGAAGGCGTCGGCGAGTTCGCGGAACTCGTCTGTGCGGCCTTCCAACTGGATCCGGTGAGAGAGCGACCCGTTCGCCGCGATGCGCGTCGCGTTCGTGATGCGGGTCAGAGGGGCGAGCATCCGGCCGGCGAGAAGCCACCCTCCCAGGAGGCTGAACACGAGCAGGAACGCCAACATGATGGCCGCCTTCGGAGCGAAAGCGTCCAGGAGGTCGGAGCGGGTGGGAACGAAGGGGCCGGGTGAGCGGTCGGGTCCTACGAGGAACGAACGCTCGGGTACGTAACGCAGCAGGAACACCCACACGACCCCGAGCAGCAAGGCACCCGCGACCATGAGGAACCCGGCGTAGCTGAGGGTGAGCTTGAGACGAACGCTCAAGCCAGGGGCTCTATCCACGGTCTGCTCCCTCACACCCGGTGTCTGGCTGAGTGTCGATGCGATACCCGGCGCCGGCCACGGTGGCGATGATCCAGGGTTCGCCGAGGCGTTTGCGCAGTGCCGAGACGGTGATGCGCACGGCGTTGGTGAAGGGGTCTGCGTTCTGATCCCATGCCCGTTTCAGGAGCTCTTCGGCGCTGACGACTCCGCCTTCGGAGGCGACGAGAACCTCGAGCACGGCGAACTGCTTGCGGGTCAGCGCGACGTAGCGGCCGTCGCGGTAGACCTCGCGGCGGAACGGATCCAGCCGCAGACCTGCGATCTCTTGCACGGGCGGCCTGTTGTGTGCACGCCTGCGGTCGAGTGCTCGGAGCCTGAGCACGAGCTCTTGGAGTTCGAACGGCTTGGTGAGGTAGTCGTCGGCGCCGAGCCCGAACCCGGTGGCCTTGTCGTCGAGACGGTCGGCAGCGGTGAGCATGAGGATCGGCATGCCGCTGCCGGAGGCGACGATGCGTTCGGCGATCTCGTCACCGGTAGGTCCGGGAATGTCTCGGTCGAGGACGGCGATGTCGTAGGCGTTGACGCTCAGCAGCTCGAGAGCGGTGTCGCCGTCACCTGCGATGTCCGCCGCGATCGCTTCCAGGCGCAGGCCATCGCGGATGGCTTCCGCCATGAAGGGCTCGTCTTCGACGATCAACACACGAATGCCCCGATGCTACGAGCTGGCGCATATCGCCGGCATATCGAAAACCACATACGTGCTGGCAACACCACGCTGCCTTCACTGGAGGCATGACCCACAGCGAACCAGCACGAACAACGATCCATCGGAGTCGGAGTCGGATTCGGCTTCGCAGGATCCGTGTCGCCGGCCTGCTGGTCGTCATCGCGGCGATCGCCGCAGCGCTCGGCTACCAGTCGCTGGCGTCCTCGTCCTCGACGGCCGCATCACCCTTCGATGCCCTTCGCGGTGAGCACCGGGGTGCGCCTGGCGAGGCTGACAGTGCCGTTCCCGACGGCGCGACGGTCTTCGATGACGAGGTTCCGGGTGTAGCCAACCTCGACCCCGATCTGCTCGGCGCCCTGCGCCAAGCTGCAACTGATGCCGCGGAGGGCGGGGTCGAGTTCTTCGTCAATAGCGGCTGGCGTTCCCCGGAGTATCAGGAACAGCTGCTTCGTGAGGCGGTTTCCGAGTACGGCTCAGAAGAGGAAGCCGCCCGGTGGGTCGCCACGGCGGAGACGTCTCCTCACGTGTCAGGGGACGCGGTCGACATCGGGCCCTCCGATGCCACGGCGTGGCTGTCCGAGCACGGCGCCGAGTACGGGCTATGCCAGATCTACGGCAACGAACCCTGGCACTACGAACTGCGCCCGGAAGCCATCGATCACGGCTGCCCACCCATGTATGCCGACCCCACCCAGGACCCGAGGATGCAGCAGTGATCATTGCGGCCGGGGGGTCGGTTCGGCGCGCTCCAGCACCCACCCGTCGTCGCACGCGCCATAATTGGCCGCTGGGTCGTTAGCTCAATTGGCAGAGCAGCGGACTTTGAAAAGGAGCGCCAGTCGGGAAACCGCTGGTTGGTCGGCGGCTGTTTGCTGGAACCCCCTTAGAGCCCGTGGGTACCAAACGGTGAAAATCCCCGGGATTGGGCAATCAGCAGGCAACCCGGATATCCGGAGAGCCCTCAGAGGCCATACGCCGCCCGCCCTAACGTCGAGCCGAGGGCGAAGAGATGGTCCAGCCCGCAACGCCGCCAACACGGCGGCCGGTGAGAGCCGGTGCGGGATTGTTAATCCGTTGGTTCTGGGTTCGAGTCCCAGGCGACCCATTGAAGGCTCCGCGTGACAGTCGCGGAGCGGCTAAGCGCACACCTGGCCGAGATCTACGAGCGCGGGAGCGTGCCGACACGGACAGGCGACGTGATCGCGCTCTCACCGCACAGCATCGAGCGCGAACAGGGCGAGGCGCTCTCCGAGCTCGCGATCGCCGAGGGTGCGGAGCAGACGATCGAGGTCGGTCTGGCGCTCGGGATGTCTGCGCTCTTCCTCTGCCAGGCGGTGGTCGGGCGCGGCGGCAGTCACGTCGCGATCGACCCGTTCCAGGAGTCCTCGTGGAGCGGCGCCGGCCTGCTGACGCTGGAGGAGGCCGGGGTTCGAGACCACGTCGAGGTCATCGAGGAGGAGAGCCAGCTCGCGTTGCCGCGGCTCGTCTCGGAGGGGCGCACGTTCGACCTCGCCTTCGTCGACGGCGACCACCGCTTCGAGGCGGCGCTGATCGACCTCTACTTCATGACCCGGCTGGTCCGGCCGCAGGGGCTGATCGTCATGGACGACACGTGGATGCCGTCGATCCGCACCGTCGTCGCCTACGCGGAGCGCAACCTCGGGCTCAGCCTCGAGCCCGATGCGCTCCCCGGCGGATTTCGCTGGCGCCCGCGACCGTGGCGGCGCGGCGTGCCGAGCGGGAGCGGCGGGCTCGCGGTGCTGCGCTGCCCGGCGCAGCGTCCCGAGCTCCGCTGGGATGCGTTTGTCCCGCCCTACTGATGCGAGCCTAGACTTAGGCGCGCGGCCCCGTGGTGTAGTGGTTAGCACGCGAGACTTTCACTCTCGTAGCGCGAGTTCGATTCTCGTCGGGGCTACTAGGTCGTGAGCTCCACCGCCGCGGCGGCGTGGCGCTATGGAACGTGGACTTCGCCTTCACCCAGCACATGAGTCCCGAGCTCGCCCCGCCGGGCTGGAGACCCGTCTTCCTCGGTCGACCGTCGCGCTCGCCCTGTTCGGGCTGGTGGTGGCGCGCGCGGTGAACGCCTTCACCTAGGCCGGGCCGTAGTCCTCCTCGACCGCGTCCGGGTCATAGGTCGCGTTCGAGGCGGCGAAGACGAGCAGCGCCACGACCATGCCCGCCCAGTGGCTGGCGACGACGAGCACGATCGCTCCGCAGACCCCGGCGGCGATCGCGGAGAAGAGCACGTAGCCGACCGGGATGTCGAGCACCCGCGCCGTCAGCACCGAGCAGCCGAACCACGCGACCGGCCCGGTGATCCAGCCGTAGTCCTCGAAGAAGTCGTCCGCCGAGCGGCAGCGCAATCAGGATCGCGAACAGGACGCCGACGAAAGCGGCCTGGACCACGAGCGACTTCCAGAACAGCCGGGAATCCACGGGCGCTGATACTAGACTCGGCCGCCGGGGCGGTTAGCTCAGCTGGTAGAGCGCCTGCCTTACAAGCAGGAGGTCGCCTGTTCGAGCCAGGCACCGCCCATTTTCACGTGTCCGCTTCCGAGGCGGAACGCTGCCATCGCGCTAGCGCATGCTCAAACGTTCCGAGTGCGGATAGATCTTGGCTACGTCTGGCCAGCGGCTCGCAAACATGGCGCGCAGGCGTTGTCCGTGCGGGGGCGCGGCATGCAAGGAGTACGATGAATTCAGTGCGCCTCGAGCAACCATCGCGGACGATTCTGGTCGCGATCGTGGTGCCGTCGGGGACGGTGATTACGGAACCGGGCCGCTGCGATCCCGGAACCCGCCGCTGCGAAGGAACCGGAGGGCGAGCCGCAGCCGCAGGCATGAGCGAGGCTCCCCTCGTTCCGGGCCCGATCTACGGTCTGCGAACGTGGCGTGTGGCCGGGACGCCGGGCCACGAACGCCTGATCGGACCGAATCGGTCGACACCGTGGCCAGGCCGGGGTGCGTTGCTCGAGGCCGAGTGCTCGGTGACGCCGCCCCACACCCCGCCCGGAACGACATGCACATGCGGGCTGCACGCCTGGCACCCGAGCCGCGCGACCGCGCGCCGGGTGTGCGGCTTCCGAGGCGAGGTGCCGGGGATCCTCGAGGCCTCAGGCGCGGTCGAGGTCCACGCGGACGGGTTCCGCGCCGAGCGCGGGCGACCGCACGCACTCGCGCTACTGCCGAACGGCAACGCACGCCGGCTCGAGCGACTCGCGGAGACCTACGAGCTCGAGCTCTTGCACCTGGACGGGCCCGACGGACTACTCGCCCACTGCCGCGATCGGAGCCTCGGCCTCTCCGAGCGCGTCGTCGCCGAGCTCGTGGGGACCGAGGATCTGGCTGCCTACCGCCGTAGACGCCGCCGTCGAGGGGTGCTGACCGCGGTCTGGATCGTCGTCGTGGCACTGCTCCTGGGCGGCATCGCAGTCGCCGTGCACCCGGAGGTCCAGCACGGCAAGACTCTGCATGGCCGATCCGGTGAGATCCGGGTCCCCTAGCGCTACGGCGACGCCGAGGTCCCAACCTCCGGATCGGCAACGCCGACACGAACGAGTAGTCAGCACGTCACTGCACAAACGCCGACTCCGTGAGGACGGCGTCCTTCTCCGCCCCGACGCGCGGTACAAGGGGCGTCCGCCGCCAGGGCTCTGTTAGATTCGCGCCGCGACCCCCGCCGGGGCCGCGTGGGCTCGACGACGAAGGCCGAGGAGGTTGGGTTGCGGGAGAAGTCAACACGTAACCGGCGTTTCACGAGGCGTGGAGTTTCGCTGCCCGCCACGCTCGCAGTCATGATGATGCTGGCTCTGCCGGCGCTAGCCCTGGCTCACCTCGAGCGGCCGTCGTACTGGCCGGACCCGCGCCCCGACAACTCCGTAAGCCCGCCGGCCGGCGGCAAGGTGCCCAGGGCGCGCTCGTTGGCGTCGGCGGTGCGCGGGGCACGACCCGGCCCCGTGCCCGTCGCCGGGTCCCGCCGCGGCGACGTGCTCGTCGTATGCAAGGGCACCAGGGGCGCGCACTCGCTGGCCCTCCTGCGCGCATCGGTGCGCGAGGCCCGCAAGAAGGGCTACCGCCTCCGTCCGAGCCAGCCGAAGCTCAAGCTCTCCAAGCGCCAGGCGCAGCGGCTGCTCGCCATCAACGGCGCGCTGGCGGCGCAGTGCGACTACCGCTCGGTCCAGGCGGCGGTTCTCGACGCAGGGAACAACGACCGGATCCTGATCATGCCGGGCCGCTATACCGAGCCGGCCTCGCGCAGGGCCCCGGAGAACGACCCGAAGTGCAACCCGAGCCTGCTCCAGAGGGACGCCAGTGGAGACCTCACCCCGAGCTACGAGTACCAGGTCACCTGCCCCAACGACCAGAACCTGATCTACGTGCAGGGGCGCGCCGTCAAAGGCAAACCGCCAGTGCCGCCGCGCTCGGACCGCAGAGGGATCCCGCGGCAGGAGCTCGGCCGGTGCCTGCGGTGCAACCTGCAGATCGAGGGCACGGGGCCGAAGCCCGAGGACGTAATCATGGACGCCGGCACCGACTATCGGGGCAAGGGGCCGGGGGCGAAGCCGGGCGGCTATGCCAAGCACGTCGTCATGCGAGTCGACCGCGCCGACGGCTTCGTCGGACGCAACTTCCTCGTGCGCGGTGCGCGGGAACACACGTTCTACAACGAGGAAGTCGACGGCGTCCTGCTCGACCGCGTGAAGTTCTTCTGGGGCGCTGACTACGGCCACCTCTCCTTCACCTCGGACCACAACCTCGTCAAGAACTGCGACGGCTTCGGCGCGGGCGACGCGGTGGTGTACCCGGGCGCGGCTCCCGAGACCGGCTCCCAGGCGACGGACTTCTATCCGGACGCCCCGCGTCCCAACACCGTCATCAGGGACTGCGATCTCCACGGCTCTGCGCTCGGCTACTCGGGCTCGATGGGCAACGCCGTCCGCATCACGCGCAACCACATCTACGGCAACATGACCGGGATCTCGAGCGACACGCTCTCGGCCGCCGGTCATCCCGGCTTCCCGAGCGACAGCTCGGAGATCGACCACAACTACATCTACTCGAACAACCTCGACCTCTACACCGACCGTCCGCCCGTGGCCCCCCTGGTGGCAGTGCCGATCGGCACCGGGATCATCTACCCGGGCATGAACGACGCCCGCGTACACCACAACTGGATCTTCGACAACTGGCGCGACGGGACGATGCTGTTCGCCGTCCCGGACTCCCTCACCAACGGCGGCGGCGCCGAGGGCGACATCTTCCCCGGCGTCTCGTGCCCGGGTGCGCCGGCCAACGGGCTGTCGACCTCGTGCGGCAACCGGTTCTTCCGCAACCGCGTCGGCAGAGCGCCGAAGGGGTTTCGCTTCCCGGGTGCGATCGACGAGTTCGGCAACGCCCACACCGGTGGCGCGGGGCAGAGGAAGCCGAACGGCAACGACTTCTGGTGGAGCGAGTTCTTCCCGGGCAACACCGGGAACTGCTGGTTCGGGAACACCGGCCCAGACGGGACCGCAGCCAGCGTGACCGGTCCAGGCAACGCCGGGCGGCTCCCGGGAGACGCGCCTCAGGTGCTGCCGTCGACCTGTGCCACCAGCGTCGGCAACGACGACGTTGCCAAGCTCTCCTACCTGGTCGACTGCGGTAACGGCCCCGACGACGCCACCGGGCCCACGGATTGCGACTGGTGGACCAGGCCGGCCAGGCCCGGCAGCCCGGCCGCACTGAACAGGGTCCTGAGCCGAACCGCGGCGGAGCGGGTGTTCGAGAATTCGGCTGAGGCGGAGGCGCTGAGGAAGCGGCTCGCCGAACTGATGCCTTGAGGCGAGCGAGCCGCACCGGCCTCGCCATGCTCCTGCTCGCGGCCGCCGCAATCGCGCTGGCGGCTTGCGGTGAGACCGACGACGACGACGGCCGTGACAGGGACGCCCCGGTCGACATCCGGGGCGTGGGCCTGATGAGTGGAAATTCCACGGCCCAGTTCGCGAACTGCCGGAATTGGCGCGGGGGCTCGGTGAAGCGGCGCTACGCGACGATCGAGGACATCCGCGGCCAGCTCACGCCGCAGAGCTCGAAGTCGGCGGAGTCCGACCTGTCCGACGAGGACGCGTACCGAATCTTCCAGCGGGTCTGTGCCACCGGCTACTCCGACGAGCTGCGGCTTTACAAGCTCTACGCCCACGCCCAGGCCTTCGCGCCGCTCACCACGGACGCGGGCGAAGCCGATTCCTCGCCCTGAACGATTTGAGCGGCCACCACCGGTGGGTCGTCAAGATGGTGGGGTCGTGCTGGGTCACGTGTACTCGCCGCGTCTCCTCGCCCACGATCCGCCACCTGCGACGGTGCAGGCCGCGGGCGGCGCCTTCACCCCGGGTGCGCCAATATGGCCCAGGCGCGGTGGCATGCACGGGAGAGGAGACAGTGCTCGGCGAGGGCGCGCGGTGGGATGCACGCCGCGACGAGTTGCTGGGTGTGGACATCCTGCTTCGCGCGTGGAAGCGCCGTGGAAGCGACAAACCGCAGCAGAGCGCAGCAGCCTGGCGCCGCGCATCGCTCGTTGAGCGGCTTGAGCGGCAAACGGCAGTAGACCGCAGCAGTTGCTCGCGCCTTACAAGCAGGAGGTCGCCCGTTCGAGCCGGGCACCGCCCATCCGGCACGAGTTCGCTTCCGAAGCGGAACCGCTGCCATTACAGCAGCGGGCCGGCATGTCGCGACGGCTGCTGTGGAAGCGTCGTGGAAGCGCGGAGGCTGACGAGAGCCCTTTGCGCCCTCTCCGTTTGACGTGCTCCTTTTCAACGCTTGGCACACAGACGGGCCGTGGATCCCGCCGGGGAGACTCGACCTTGCGGGCGAGTATCTGGAGGCACGGTTGGGCGGCTTTGCGACGAGTTCGGCGCAAAGAGATCTGCTGGCCGCCATCAGCGTGCCGACAAGGGATGCGACGCTGGAGGAGCGAGAGCTCGCCCTGGGCATACGGGGGATATTTGGCGCGACGGCGCCGGCCGATTGAGTGGCCTCGGGCCGGGGCCGGCGCCTGACGACTGCTGCTTCTCGCGGTGGCTGTTGCACAAACACTTGGCGTGGCGGCTGGATCGTTTCTAGGGGTGGGTTCCGAAATCGGCCATCTCATCCCTCACGCGGGCGGGGCTCCACGTCGACGGGCTTGAGGCCGATGAGCGGCTCGCGATGGTCGAATTCGACCCGGACGAGGACCCCGTCGCTTCGCCGGCTCCCTGGCGGAAGGCACTCGACGAGGCACTCAAGGGCGGCCTGACCGGGCTCTGGTACTCCCGCTTTGCCGTCGGCCCGGACGTGGAGCAATTCTCAAGCGTCGCGGCCTTCGAGCGAGCATGGGACGACGCCTTCCACGACCGGCCGGTAGTGACTCTCTGCCCTTACATGCTCGGCGACCTGAGCGCCGGTCGAACGCTCGACCGGCTCGACGCCGTATCCAGCGTCCACGACGGCGTGCTGGTGCCGAGCGCAGATACGGGCTTCCGACTGCTCCCGGACTTAGCCGAGCGCGCGGCAACCCGTCGCTGCGAATCACCCAACCGGATGAGGCCGTATTCAGCCGATCGGTCGATGTGGGAGCGGCCTAGACGTAGGACCATCCTCGTATGCCCTCCGGATCTACTCGCGCGCTCCTCGAGCACGCCGGGCCCGTCTACGCGGCCGCGGCTGCCGCTTGCGTGGAAACGAGATGGCCGAAGCCGTCGCCCAGCGCGTGCTTGCATCCGCAGTCCGCGCCCCGGGATCGCTCGATCGCAGCCACCTGATCCAGGAAGCCGTGCTGCTCGCCGTGCGCGTCGATCCATGTCCTGAGCTGGCCGCAATGGCGCTGGACGAGCGCGAAGCGGTCGCGCTCGCACGGCTCGCCAACTGCTCGGTGCTCGACATCGCGCTAGTACTCGGGATCACGGTCCAGGCGGTCAAGGCCGCGATGTCGCGGCGGCTCCGACGAGCGGTCGGCGAGTTCCGGCCTCGAGCAGCGCGTGCTTGCCTGAGGGTCAACCGATATTGCGGACCGAGACGCTCGACTCTCTCGTGACGGACTTGACGGCCCTCGGCTTGCGGCCAAAGCAGACCGTGATGGTCCACTCCTCCTTGAGGAAAGTCGGATATACCGTCGGCGGAGCCGTCGTGGTCATTCGAGCGCTGCTGCACATGCTCACACCGCAAGGCACGCTGGTGATGCCTGCTGAGTCGCCGTCGATGTCCGATCCTGCCCGTTCGAATGACAGCAGGATCAGACCCGAGTGGCACGACCTCATCCGGGAACATCTGCCGGTTTTCGATCCGCGTACAACCCCGACCACGATGGGAGCGATTCCCGAAGCGTTTCGAACGTATCCGGGAACGCAACGCAGCAATCATCCGCTGGTATCCGTCTGCGCGAATGGACCGCATGCCGAGACGGTGACTGCCGAACATGCACTGGAATTTTCTGAAGGCCGCGGTACGCCGTTTCAGAAGCTCTACGCCTTAGACGCATACACATTGCTGCTCGGCGTCGGATTCGATCGCTGTACTTCATTGCACTATGCAGAATCGCTGGTACCCCGACGCCGCACAACACTCAGCCGTTTTCCGATAATGCAGGATGGCAAGCGCGTGTGGGTTGAGAAGCCGGATATGGCGGCCGACAACGGCGTTCGCTTCCCCATCGTTGGGAAGCGATTTATCGAGGAAGGTCACGTGCAGAGCGGCAAAGTTGGCGGCGCGGAGAGCATGCTGTTTTCGACCAAGACACTCGTGGATTTCGCCGCCGCTTATTTTCGAGAGGCCTTGGAATGAGCGCCTCAGTGAAGTCAGGTGGCGAGCGCGCATCTCGTCAGTTGATCAGGGGCTGAAGGCGCAGCGGAGGAAGTAGGCGCTGGCGTCGAGGGTCATCTCACTGACCTCGACGGCAGTCCGGCGCCGGTGAAGGCGGGTGCGGACGATGTCGACGACCGGGGCCTGCCGCCTGTCGGTAGGCTGAGCGCCTCGTTTTCCTCGGGCATGTCGGCGCGGACGTCTTCGCGGAAGTTCGCCAACCTTGCGCGATAGGCAGGACCGAGCCCGCGACGCGCTCGTCATGTGCCACGGTGGCGTCCATCCCCAGAACATCCTGATGAGAGGTGACGAGGTTGTGATCATCGCCTGCGATGTGATCTGCATAGGACGTCTGCGTTCGCACACGCCGCGCTTATCACCTGGGCAGAACAGGGCGCCCGGCGCGCCGGAGACATATCCAGACTTCGCGCGCAGCTACGGCGCCGATCTTCGCTGGCCCAGGAGCTGGCTTCACTGCGCCTGCTCGCCCCGACGATGAGCATGATTGTCAACGGCGGGAGCGACCGCGGGTTGCCGGGTGACCCTGATGACCCTGGGCCCGGGAGCGGCACTCGCCCGTCAGCCGAGCAGGTGCTTGATCGCCCGGCCGAGGACGGCGGCTCGCTCCTCCGGCGTCGCCAGGGCCTCGATGCCGTAGCCGAAGAGCACCGTGTCCCGGGTGGTGACCGATGCGGCCACGCCGATCAGCTCGGTCGAGATCACGAAGTTGCTGTCGTTGGCCGGCGGGCTGCCGGGCGGCGGGCCCTCCACGGTCCAGGAGCTCGTGTCGCCCTCGAACCCGTCGGCGTCGAGGACCCCGGCGGTCGTCGCGACGCGCGTGTCGTCGACGAATACGCCGATGCCGTTCTTCCCGCCCACGACGGTGTTGGCCACGTAGCTGACCTTGACGTCAACGGGTCGGCCGGCGTAGCGCGACAGGTCGAACGAGACGTTGCGCCAGCCTCCCGACTCGCCGTTGAAGGCGTTCCACTCCCCGGTGGTGCCCCTGGGAGCGCACGGTAGGCCGGGCGTCAGGTAGTGGAGCAGGAACGGATGCGTGGTCAGCAGGTCCGCCGGGCACGGCGACGGCGGTGCCTTGGTCGTGCCGCCGCGTGTGTCGGGCAGCGTGGTCCAATCGTCGGTGCCCGACGGCGCCGCCTCGACGATCACGGTGGTGGAACGTCACCGTGGTGCTGAACGACAGCGACATCGAGAGAGTCGGCGCCTCAGCGGCGGAGACATCGGTCAGGTCGATCGTCCGCCCTAGCCGCTGGTACGACGAGTCGGCGTGCAGCGCCCCGGCGTAGCGTCGACCCTCGACCGGGCCGAGCGGGTTGACCCCGGCCGCACCGACGTAGCTGCTCGACGCCTTCCCGGCGAACCGCGGGAACCGATCCGCTGTCAGGACGTCGCTGGTGAGGCTGAAGGCGCCGGCCTCGTTCAGCGGGTTGTCGGCGACCGCTTGGCCTCCGAACGCGGCCGAGGTCCCCGCGAGCCGCCGTCCGGTTCCCTTGACGCCGGACGGGCGGGCGAAGGTGACCCGCTCGCGGGCACCGAGGTAGTACTGCGCGAAGTCGTCGGCCAGCAGCCCGCAGTCGGTGATGAAGTCACGCGAAACGACGCAGTCCTGCTCCGGCGCGCCGTCGAGTCCGGAGTAGATGCCGCCGAGCGACCGGCCGAGCAGCCCCTGGTACTGGGCGGTCTCGCCGGCCTGGATCAGCTTGCCGCCCTCGTTTAGGAAATCGCGCACTGCGAGGGTGAGGTACTGCTGGCGCTCGGCGACGGCGATGTCCGGCACCGGGCCGAGCAGGAACGTGTCGGTGAGGAGGTCCTCTGGTTCCTGGGGGAGGCGGTCGTCGCCGCTCTCCCACACCACGGCCTCGAAGTGGCTGAGCACGCCGAGCGGGTGGGGCACGCCCAGGGCGTCGACGTCCCAGGTGTCGTGCGAGACGCCGTTGGCATCGAGCGTGGCCGCGTAGTCGTCGGCGTACTTGGGCCCGGCCGTGCCCGCGGGGTAGCTGGGGTTGACGCCCGTGTAGTCCTCGTTGGCCACGATCAGGGCGTCGGCGCCTGCGGTGGAGACCTGCCTGTAGGTGAAGTGGTTGCTCTCGACTCCCGCCGCGCTGAACCACACCTCGACACGATCGCCGGGGCGAGCGCCCCTGCACCTTGCCGCGGTACTCGGCGTAGTAGACATCCCGCTCGCCGCCGTAACGCTCGCCACCGCGCCACTCGGTCACCGGCACCCGCTGGATACGGCCACCGTTCACCCGGTAGTTGAGCCGCCGGTGGCGCTGGCCCCGACGCGCGGTGACGGCGACGGTCTGCGGGTCGCCGTAGG
>CAWFZK010000011.1:0-19462 GCA_963820315.1 uncultured Thermoleophilaceae bacterium
GTTGCGGAGCCGGTTGTGCAGCTCCTCCGACCATCCGCCCGCGCAGCTGGCGCCGGTTTCCTGGGCGGTGTGCCCGTTCGCGTCGGGCAGCGTCGTCCAGTCGCCGGCGCCCGTGCCGTCGGCGTTGATCGACTGAGCCTCGACGAACACGAAGTCCCAATCCGGCTCCGTGTTGTACGAGGTCCAGAACGACAGGTTGCCGCTGGTCGCGCCTCGCAGGTCCACCGTGCGCGTCAGGCGCTTGTAGGCCTCGCTGATGTTCTGCGAGGTCATGTACCAGCGCCCGTGTGCGGATCGAACGGCGCACCCTCGGTCACCCAGTCCGCGGCCTCCTCGGAGGCGAACTGCGGGTAGGTCTCCGGGTCGAGGATGCTCGAGGTGACCAGGTGCGTGCCGGTACCGATGCCGTCACCCTCCTGGTTGCCCGCGCTCGTCGCCGGGTCGTTCAGCGAGAGCGTCAGGCCCTCGAGCGGCGACGACAGGCCGACGACGTCGAAAATGCCGCCGGCCGGGTTCAGCCCGCCCCCGTCAGCTCGCACGTACGACCCCAGGTAGTACTGGAGGAAGTCGTTCGAGAGCGGGGCGCAGACGCCGCCGTCGTCGTGGTCACGTCGCCGTCGCAGGTGCTGAGCGGCAGCCCGTCCTGCGGGTACTCGACCAGGTCGTACTGGCGGCCGGCGTTGACTCCGGCGAGGGCGACCGTGCCGCCCTCGTTGACGAAGTCGCGCACCGCCATCGTCGTGAGGTGCGCCTCCTCGCCCGCCACGCCGGGCTGCGCCGCAGCACGAGTGACGTTGTCGTTGCCGGTCTCCCAGATGACCGCGTCGTAGTGGCTCAGCACTCCGAGCGCGTCCGGCGCCACGCGGCCCTCCGCGTCGAGGTCGTAGACGTCGTAGTCGACGCCGTTGGCCTCGAGCGCGTCCGCGTAGTAGCGAGACGTAGAAGGGCCCGTCGGTCGACGGGTACGCCGGGAACGCCGAGTTCCCGGTGTAGTCCTCCTGCGCCAGGATCAGCACGCGCGCACCCGAGTCGCTGCGCACGTTGTACGTGAACGAGCGGCTCTCGATGTCGTCGCGCGCGCCCGGCCGCTTGTTCTCGGCGACGAACCAGACCTCCACGTCGTCGCCCGGATCGGTCCCGCGGACCATTCCGCGCACGCGGTGGTACCAGTAGTCGCCCTCGTCGCCGTAGCGCTCGCCGCCGTCCCACTCCTCGGTGCGGGCGGTGCGCTCGCGGCCGTCGCCTATGCGGTAGTGCATCGTGATGCGGCCGATGTCACGGCGCGCGTTGACCTGGACCGTCTGCGGGTCGCCGAACGACACGTTGAAGCGGTCCACCTGGAAGTCAGGCGCCTCGTTGCCGAGGTGGCTGACCGGGTTGTCGGGATCGTCCGCCGAGCGGGCGAGGTCGAGCGCGAACTGCACGTGCCGCTCGAACTCGAACTGCACGTCCGCCTCGACGTCCTGGAAGATGAACCCGCTGCCAGTGCCCGTTCCGCCGGTGCCCTCCGGGGTGAACGACTGGACGCGATCGGCCTGGTACATGTGGTCGTTCGTGTCGCCGTTCGTCGTGTAGAGGTCGGCGCCGACGTCCGGGTCGAACGCCGGGGATCGCCGGGTTGTCGTCGTTGCCGGCGAGCGTCTCGAAGACCGCCTCGTCGGCGAAATGGGTGTCGACCTGCCAGCCGGGCGGCCACAGCAGCAGCTGCCCGAAGGTGTGGTCGTTCTTGTTGGACGTGAAGTGGACCCGGTTCATCAGCGAGAGGAAGGCGCGCGATCTCCGGCTCGGAGGCCGGCCCGGTGCCGTGGTAGGTCTCGCTCGAGAGCTCCCTGTTCGAGCCCTCGTCGTCATAGGGCCAGCGCGTCGGGAAGTTGCGGTTCAGGTCGACGCCGTCGATGGCGGTGATCTCGCCGTCGCCGTTGTTGTCGCGCAGGTTCTTGCGCCACAGCCGGTTCTCGGGAGTGAACGTGAAGTCGTACCCGTCCGGGTTGGCGACCGGGACGAACCACAGCTCGCGCGTGTCGACGAGCCTCGTGAGCTCACGCGCCGAGACACCCTCGATCGGCTGACCGTCGGTGCCGACCGCGGTGCCGCGCTCGCCGTAGTTGTCGACGAACATCCGCAGCGTGCGCCGGTTCGTCTCGCCGGCGAGCCACTCGCGCGCGTGCTGCGTCGCCGAGTAGAGGACCGCCGGGCGGCGCCCGTCGGGAGTCTTGTCGGCGTTCTTCGTGATCCGCAGCGCATAGATCGGCACGTCGTTCAGCGTGCGCCCGATCGTGACCAGCTCGGTGATCTTGTCGTAGCGCTTCGCGATCTTCTTCAGCTGCGTGACGAAGTTGTCGGTGGGGTTGCCGGCCGCGCCGGACAGCTCCACGTCGGTGCGCGCGTACGGGCGCCAGACCTGCCAGCCGCCGGCCGCCTGGGCAGCCGCGGCGCGCCTGGCGGTGCGTCCACGCCGATCACGCAGCAGCTTGGCCTTGAGGCCCTTGCCGCGCAGCTTGGAGACCTGACTCCTGCGTGGCGACGATCTCGATGCCGCCGCGCCGGTGGCCCTCCAGTGATGTCGAAGCCCTGGCGCTTCAGCTCGGCGAGCTGCTTCGCGCCGGCGTCGACCTTGTACGCGTTCAGCCCGATCGCGGCGGTAGCCGTGCCGGTGAACGCAAGCGCCGCGAGCGCGATCAGCGCCGCGACTGCCATTGGAAACCTCATGCTTTTGAAATCCTCCCTCCGGCTGGCCGCGCATCCGGCCGCCGGCGCCCATGGACAAGCCCCGGTACCGGGGCTCTGGGGGCTTACCCCTTTTCGGGGATCACGACACCTCGGTGAGCGGCGGTCCGCGCCGTCTGGCGCGGCGGCGCTGGAGGCGCGCGACGACCGCTGCCAGCCCCGGCGGGAGGCGGCCGTCCGTGGACAGCCAGGAGCCGGCGAGGATCAGCAGCAGCCCGACCACCGTGCCGGTCGTGACGCTCTCGTCGAGGATCGCGACGCCGAGCGCGAGCGCGACCACCGGGTTGACGTAGGTGATGATCGTGGCGCGCCCCGGGCCGACCTCGGTGATGAGGCGGAAGAAGAACAGGAAGGCGATCGCCGTGCAGACGATCCCGAGCGCGAACACCGAGGCGATCGCGTCGCCGCTCGGCGCCTCGCTCGGGAACCCGGCTATCCCGGCGGGCAGCAGGAACAGCGACGCGAGCCCGAGCGCGCCCGCGATCGGCCCGATCGGGTCGGCCTCGCGAGAACTGGCGCTTGACGATCATCGGGCCGCAGGCGTAGCCGAACGCCGCCACCAGGATCGCGAGCGCGCCCACGAGCTCCGCGCTGCTGCCGGAGACGTCGATGCCGACGAGCGCCGCAACGCCCGCGAGCCCGACGAGCATGCCGACGAGCCGCGTCGGGGTGGGCCGCTCCGAGCGGTCGAAGCGCAGGGCGAGGCCGGCCACGAACAGCGGCACGGCGGCGATCAGGATCGCGGCGAGCGACGAGGGCAGGTGCTCCTCCCCGAACGCGATCATCGGGAACGGGATCGTGATCTCGACAAAGGCGAAGGCGGCGAGCCAGCGCAGATCGAGGCCGCGCAGGGCCCCGCGCCGGTACGCGATCGGCAGCAGGATGAGCGCCGCCATCGCGACGCGCGACCACGCCACGAAGCCGGCGGACAGCTCCTCGACCGCGACCTTGATGAAGAAGTACGGAACGCCCCAGAGCACCGAGACGCACGCGAACAGGAACCAGCCGCGAGGGCTCAAGCGACCACCCTGAGCAGCGCGGCCGCCGCCGCGGCCACCAGCACGACGACGATCAGCGGCGCCTTGAGCGCAATCGCCGCCGCCGCGGCCAGCAGGCCGGCGCCGCGCTCGTCGAGCACGAGCTCCTCGTCGCTGGCGAACGCCTGCGTCGCCACCAGCGCGGCGAGCAGGGCGGGGCCGACGAGCACGACCATGCGGCCGGTGCGCTCCGGCAGCTGGCGGTCGCCCGCGAGCACCGGACCGGCCGCCTTGATCGCCACGGTCGCCAGCCCGACGACGAGCACGGCGGTCCAGGCGGCGCTCACGACGGTGCCTCGCTCGAGACCGCGCGTGGCCGCTCGGCGTGCGCGCGCTCGCGGCGCTCACCGCGCTCGGGCAGCAGTCCGAACAGGACGCCGCAGGTCGCGGCGATCACCGGCACGCCGGCGGGCGTCAGCGGGGTGAGCAGCAGCGCGACGCCGCCGCCGGCGAGCGCCGCGGCGAGCGCGCGCCGGTTACGGACGAGCGGCACGAGCAGCGCCAGGAAGAGCGCCGGGAAGGCCGCGTCGAGGCCGAGCGTGGCCGGGTCGCCGAGGGTGCCGCCGGCAAGCACGCCGATCACGGTACCGCCGACCCAGCCGGCGTACAGGACAAGGCCCGCGCCGAGCATGCGGCGGATGTCGAAGCGGCCGTCCTCCTGCGACACGGCCCAGCTCTCGTCGACGAGCAGCTGCGACTCGGTCACACGCCGGGCCGTGCCCGCCGCGGAAGCTGCGCGCGGCCGCGAGCCCCATCGGCCCGTAGCGGGCGTTGAGCAGCACGGCGGCCGCGATCGCCGCCACGACGGTGCCGCCGGCCGCGAACACGGACACGACGGCGAACTGGGCGGAGCCGGCGAAGGTCGTGGCGCTCATGACTATCGAGGCGACCGGGTCGAAGCCGGCCGAGCGCGCGAGCACGCCGAAGGACGCGCCGAACAGGAGCACCGCCGGGGACAGCGGGAGGATCGCGCGGGCGCCGGCGGCGTAGCCGGAGGGCTTCTTCTTCGCCTGTTGCCGCGTCGGTTCCACGAAACGGATGACCGTAGCGGCTGTATGGAGAACCAGGTATCTCACCGGATATCGTTCCGCGTTCAGTGGATGTCGGCGAACTTGATTCGGTGGACCGCGCTCTTCTGAGTGAGTTGCAGAAGGATGCGCGGCAGACGAACAAGGCGCTCGCGGCGAAGGTCGGGATCGCTCCGTCCACCTGTCTCGAGCGCGTCCGCGAGCTGCGCGCCCGCGGCGTGATCCGCGGCTTCCGCGCCGACGTCGACCCGGCCGCGATCGGCCGCCCGATGGAGGCGATCCTCTCGATTCAGCAGCGCCCGGCACACGGGCGCGGGGCGATCGAGTCGCTGCTCGAGGACGTGAGCAAGGCTCCCGAGACGCTGCGCGTGATGGCCCTGACCGGCACGACCGACTTCATCATCCACGTGGCCGTGCGCGACATGGACCATCTGCGCGACGTCGTCTGGGCGCTGACCGAGCGGCGCGAGGTCGCCCGCCTGCAGAGCTCGCTGATCTTCGCGAAGGCCGAGGGGCCTGAGCTGATGCCGCTCGACTGACGGATTGCTCGTAACCATCAAAGTGACTTTACCGGTTCTGTCAACCGGCTAAACTTCTTCAGCGGTTAGCGATGCCGCCCGGCGACTCCCCACCCGAGAAGACCGCCCCGGCTCCGCTCGAGCTCGTGCAGCGCTTCGTCAACTCGATCGATCTCGAGTCGGGCGAGGATGAGCTGGACAGCCCGGAGGCGCTGCGCGGCTGGCTCGCCACGCGCGACCTGATGGGCGCGCGCGAGCGCGTGGCGCCGGCCGACCTGCGGCGCGCGCTGGACGTCCGCGAGGGGGTGCGCGCCCTGCTCCTGCGGAACAACGGCCTGGCGCTCGACGAGGGCAGGGTCGAGCGGCTCGACCGCGCCGCGGCGCACGCCGGCGTGCGCGTCAGCTTCAGCGCCGCCGGCGAGCCGGAGCTCGTCCCCGGCGGCGGGCGGCGTGGACGGCGCGCTCGCGCGGCTGCTCGCGATCGTCGCGCGCGCAGTGGCCGACGGCAGCTGGGAGCGGCTCAAGGCCTGCCCGCGCGAGGAGTGCGAGTGGGCCTTCTACGACCGCAGGAAGAACCGCTCGGGACGCTGGTGCCGGATGGAGGAGTGCGGCAACCTCGCGAAGGCCAGGGCCTTCCGCGAGCGCCGTCGCGGTCACTCCACCGTGTGAACCTTGAACAGGTTGGTGCCGCCGGCCGACCCGGCGGGCAGCCCGGCGGTGATCCCGATCTTGTCGCCCCGCTCGGCGAAGCCCGCCTCGACGGCGGCCTGCGCGCACGCCTCGAGCAGCGCGAGCGTGTCGAGCGGCTCCTCGTGCAGGCGCGGGTGCACGCCCCAGAGCAGCTGGCAGCGGCGCACGACCTCGAGCCGCGGCGACAGCGCCAGCACCGGCGCCTTGGGCCGGTAGGCGGAGATCAGGCGCGCGGTCGTGCCGGTGTTGGTCGGCGAGACGATGCACTTGAGCCCGAGCTGGTAGACGCCGCCGACCGCGCCGAAGGCGATCGCGTGGTACTGGTTGTTCGCCTGCGGACCGCGCTCGGCGAGCCAGCGGCCGTAGGGCAGCTCGCGCTCCGTCGTGCGCGCGATCGAGGCCATCATCTCGACCGCCAGCACGGGGTGGCGGCCGACCGCCGTCTCCTGCGAGAGCATCACGGCGTCGGTGCCGTCGAAGATCGCGTTCGCCACGTCGGCCACCTCGGCGCGCGTCGGGCGGGTCGAATGCACCATCGACTCGAGCATCTGGGTCGCGGTGATCGTGGGCTTGGCGCGGCGGCCCGCGAGCGCCAGGAGCCGCTTCTGGACGAGCGGCACCTCCTCGATCGGCAGCTCGATGCCGAGGTCGCCGCGCGCGATCATGATGCCGTCGGCGGAGTCGATGATCTCCTCGCCGTTCGCCGCCGCCTGCGGCTTCTCGATCTTGGCGATCAGCGGCACCTCGACGCCCCTCTCGGCCAGGTGCTCGCGCACCGGGTCGAGGTCCTCGCGGCGGCGCACGAACGAGAGCGCGAAGTAGTCGAGTCCCATCCCGAGCCCGTGGTCGATGAGCGCCAGGTCCTCCTCGCTCACCGCGGGCAGCGAGACCGTCACGTTCGGCAGGTTCAGGCCCTGGCGCGAGGCGACGCTGCCGCCAACCTCGACGCGCGTGATGACGTCGCCCTCGTCCACCTCGTCGACACGCAGGCGCACGGCGCCGTCGGCGAGGTAGCAGACGTCGCCCTCGCCGACGAGCTCCGAGAACCCGCGCCAGGCGACCGGCAGCCGCTCGCTCGTGCCCTCGACGTCTTCCTGCGTCAGGACGACGCGCGAGTCGCGGGGCAGCTCGGCAACGCCGCCGGCCACGGGCCCGATGCGCAGCTTCGGCCCCGGCAGGTCGCCGAGGATCGCCACCTCGCGGCCGACGCGCAGGCTCGCAGCGCGGATGTCGGCGGCCGTCTCGGCGTGCAGCTCGGGCGTTCCGTGGGCGAAGTTCAGGCGCGCCACGTCCATGCCCGCGGCGATCATCGCCTCGAGAACGGAGGGCTCTTGCGAGGCCGGTCCGATGGTTGCAACGATGCTCGTCGAGCGCATCTCGACAGAACATACTCGTCGGCCCCCGAACGTCCCGGCGCGGCCCGCGCCGGCCCTTCCCTCGTCGGGTTTCGTACAAACCTGGTGCCCCAGAAAAAGCCCGCTCTTAGCGACAGACCGGGTCGGTTCCTTGTTGACGCTCGCGACGTGAGCGGCTTAAGTGACCTGCGGCCCAGCCGAACGCCGGGCCGCCGGGGAACTGCATCCGCTTGGAAGATTCGCACGAAGTGCGGGGGAGGTCTGATGGGCAAGTCGGCAGCGATTGACGCTGGTCAAGAACAGCATCTTCGGGCACTGGAGTACGCCAACCGCGTACGACTTGCCCGAGCTGGAATGAAGCGTCGAATCGCCAGCGGCGAGCTCTCCGCGGCCGAGGTGGTGCTCAGCTGTCCCTGGCAGGCACACAGCATGTCGATCAGCGATCTGCTGATCAGCCAGAAACGCTGGGGTCGCACGCGCTGCAGGAGATTGCTCGTGTCACTGGGTGTCCCGGAGAACAAGCAGGTGGGCACGCTGACCGAACGCCAACGGCTGGCGCTCGCCTCGGTGTTGACCGCGAAGAACGCTCCGGCCGGCGCAGAGCACGCCGCCCACGACGGGGCGGGCGTGCTGACTGCCGCCTGAGGCCGGTGCCGTGAGCGACGGCGGCCGGACCTCGGGGTTCGGCCGCCGGCGCTACACCGGGCGCCTGCCGAGCTCCTCGAGCGGTTCGTCGACCGTGAGCCCGGGACCCGCGCTGGCGAGCTCGACGATGTGGCCGTCGGGATCGCGCAGGTAGACCGACTTGTAGTACTTGCGGTCGAGCAGCTCGGTGACCGGGATGCCGCGCGAGAGCAGGTAGTCGCGCCAGCCCGAGAGCTCTTCCTCCGAGCCGACGTTGAGGGCGAAGTGGTGCGTCGAGCCGCGGCCGACGACCCCCTCGTCGAGCTCTGGATATTCGAGGCAGGTGATCAGCGTGCCCGGCCGGCCCTCCTCGTCGCCGAAGAAGAGGTGGCGGGCGCCGCGGTCGTCCTCGTTGACGGTCTGCTTGACCACCCGCATCCCGAGCAGGTTGCGGTAGAAGTCGAGCGAGCGCTCGACGTCCGAGCAGATCAGCGTGATGTGGTGGATGCCCGCGATGCGGAGTCGGCGCTCGTTCATCGCGGCGGGCACGCTATCGGAAGCCGACCCCGCCGGAGCGCGACTTGAAGACCGTGCGCAGCGCGTAGAACGCCGAGGCGAACACCGCCGCGCCGATCAGGAGCAGCAGCCACACCTTGACCGGGCCGAGACCGAGCGCAACCACGGTCACGACCACGAAGGCGGCGACGCCTGCGAGCAGCGTGGTGTGCGAGCGGTAGCCGCCGAGGTGCTCGCGGAGCGCCAGCTCGCCGCCGCCGAGCGAGGCGATCACGAGCCCGGCGAACAGCCGCTCCTCGCCGTCCTCGCCGCTGAGCCCGCCCCAGACGATCAGCACGAGGCCGAGCAGGATCACGAGCTCCGAGAGCGGGAAGCTGCCCCAGGGGGCGCGCGGGCGCTCGCCGCGGCCGGGCCGGCCCGGGCGCGGCTTTGCCCGCGTAGCGTGCGCGCGCTCCTGGCGCGCCGCGTCGCGCTCCGCGCGCGTGGTCTCTCCGCCGCGCTTGCGGCTGCGTCTACCCATTCAGGTGAGCGGTAACGGACAGCCGGACGAGATCACGACGCGCCACCAGTTCAGGAACATGCCGAGGATGCCCCAGCGCGGGCGCACGTGCCAGTGGCAGCAGCCCGGCTCGCCGATGTCCTCGCTCGACACGTGCTCCCAGTGGTGGGCCTCCGGCTCCAGCAGCATCTCCTCGATCCGGAGGCGGTTCTGCTCCTCGAGCCAGGTCCGGTCCGAGAGCGCGCGGCGCGCCTCCGCGACGCGGCCGGCCAACTCGTCGCGCAGCTCCTCGAGCTCGGCGAGCGACAGCAGGCGCGGTCCGCCGCGTCCGCCCACCCCCCACTCGAGCGGCAGCTGCTTCGGGCCACGCGGCCAGGACGAGCAGAAGAGCCCGGATAGCTCCGTCTCCAGCCTCGCCACCTGCTCGCGCAGCGTGCGCCGCGCCGAGCGCTCGTCCGCAGGGCGCCGTCGGGCGCGCAGCGGATGGCTGATCAGCACCTCAGCCACTGCGGCCAGTGTAAAGCCATTCTGCCGCCATCCACAGCGCCTCCTCGACGCTGATCCGCGGCACGCCCTTGACCTGCAGCGCGCACAGGGTCATGTGGCTGCAGGCCGGCGTGACCCCTGCGTACGGCGCCGCCTCGCCGAGCACGATCGCGACCGGCTGACGCTCGTCGGCGATCACGATCTGAGAGCGCGACAGCGGGCGCAGCTCGCCGAGGGTCTCGCCGGGGCGCGACAGCCGCAGGCCGAGCTCCCCCTCGACGCACGCCGTGTCGAGGGCGATGATCGGCACGCCGGTCTCGGCGATCGCCACCGTGAGCGCGTCGTCGAGCAGGTTCTCGCTCTTCAGGCCGCCGTGACGCAGGCGCTCGAGCGCGATCGCCTCGACCGGCGTGCGGTCGCTGTCGGGGTCGATCCCGACCTGGCGGGAGAAGACGCGGTAGGCCCACGGCACCGAGTCCTGGCGCATGTGGATGACCTTCGCGCCCGTATAGCGGTCGGCGAGCCCGCGCAGGCGCTCCTTGAGCTCGCGCGGCGAGCGCCCCGGCGTTGCGGCGAGCGCGGCGTGCACGAGCCTCAGCTCGGGGAACTCCTCGGCGAGCTCGGGCTCGATCCAGCCGTCGCGCAGCTCGAGATCGAGCTCGGTGGTCACCGCGCGATCCGCTCCGCCTTGGCGCGCAGCTCGTCCTCGGTGAGGTTGCCGAGCTCGACGTCCGCGACCCTTCCGCCCGCGCGCGCGAAGATCGTGGTCGGGCAGCCGCCGACGCCATACAGGTTCGCCACGGCGCCGTCCTGGTCGACCGCCACGGGCTGCGTCCAGCCGCGCGCCTCGACGATCCGGCGGATCTCGTCGCGATCCTTGCGGCTGAAGTAGACGGTGGCGAACTGGACCTCGGGCACGCTGCCCTTGACGCGCTCGGTGCGGTCGACCTGCGGCTCGCAGTCGGCGCCCCGGTCGAAGAAGAACGTCAGCACGAGCGGGCGCTCGCGCAGCTCGCACAGGTTCACGACCCCCTCGGCGCGCACCTCGCAGGCTGGGTCGTCGCCGGCCTGCTCCGGGCAGGGCGCCTTCTGGCAGACGTTCGCGTCGCCCTCGAGGTTGCCGAGCGCGGACGGCGCGGCGAACGCCTTCAGGCGCGAGCCCGGCTTCGGGCCGAACAGCGACTCGCCGCTGTTCGGCAGCGTCTCGACGAACAGCAGCACGCTCAGGATCATCACGAACACGATCCCGACGGCCCAGGCGTACTTGTTCGTCGAGCGCGGGCGCTCTGGCGGACCGGCCGGCTCCGGGTGCGTGCGGTCGCGCGCTTCGAGGCGCTCACCCACGGACTGGCGGGAGCCGTTGGATCCTCCGAGGTCCTCGAAGCGGTCGCGCTCGCTCATGACGTGTCCGCCTGGGTCCGTCGCAGCGCGAGCAGGTCACGCACGCGGAACGGCCCGTGCTGTTCGGCCCACATCAGCGCGGCCGGCAGCACGATCATCACGCCGATCAGCGAGACACTGAGGTCGACCACCGTGACGATGCCGAAGTCGCGCAGCATGCGGATGTCTGAGGCGATCAGGGCGGCGAAGCCGGCGATCGCGGTGGCGCCCGACGCCAGCACCGCCGCGCCTGTGGAGGCGTAGGCGAGCTCGATCGCGCGCGCCGGCCCGGCGCCGCCCTCGCGCTCCTCCCGGTAGCGCGACGAGAGCAGCACGCTGAACTCGGTCGTGATCGCGATCACCAGCGCGCCGAGCGTCACCGACATGGGGTTGAGGTCGACCTCGAGCGGGCCGGGCAGCAGCCCGAGCACGAACAGGATCAGGCCCGACCAGCCGGTGGCGAGCGCGATCGGGATCAGCGGCACGGCGGCCTCGCGCACCGAGCGCCGCACGGCGAGCAGCACGAGGAAGACGCCCGCGAGCGCCGCCAGCAGCGTCAGCGCCCGGCGCCAGGGCGACGCGAGCGCCCCGTTCGCCTCGGCGGCGAGGACCGGCAGCCCGACGACGGACGCCTCCACCCCGGGCGGCGGGTCGAGGCGCTCCTTGATGTCGTCGACCACCTCCTTCTGGCGGTCGAGCGGCATCAACCGGATGCCGAAGGCCAGGTTGGCGGTGCGGCGATCGGCCGTCACGACGCCCTGCGACAGGTAGGGCGGCACCGCGTCGAGCAGCTCGCGCACCTCCTCGCGGCCCCGCCCGGCCGTCTCGAACAGGTCGGGCAGCGACAGCGCCGGGCACAGCTCCGGTGGGTTGTCCGCCTGTCCGCAGCGCTTGCCCGGGCGATAGCCGTGCGCGCGCAGAACGCCGTCCTGGAACTTCGTCATCCAGGCGAGCACCGCGGGCTCGGTGATGTCGTCGGCGCGGACGGTCACGTCGATCTCGCCCGAGACGCCCGTCTCCTCCTGGAGCGCGTTCACGTCCTCGAGCGCCTGCAGGTTCTGCGGGACGAGCTCGCGCACGTCCGAGACCACCTCGCTCTGGGTGTCGAGCGCGAGCCCGAGCACGGCGACGGCGAGCCCGATCGCGAGCACGCGGCGCGGGTGCGTGATCGCGACGCCGAGCGTGCGCCAGGAGCGGTTGGCAAGCCACTCGCGGAAACGCGAAGGGGTCAGGTCTTGCATCCGAGCACTGGTGCGCGAATGCAAGACCTGACCCCTCTGGCGGAAGCGCACGAGCGCGGCGAAGCCCGCGCAGATCGCGCACAGCAGCGCGAGCGCGATGCCGAGCACGAGCAGCGCACCGAAGCCGCGCACCATCGGCACGGGCGAGAGCAGCAGCACGAGGAAGCCGACCGCCGTGGCGACCCCGGCGGTCAGGATCGTCGGCCCGCCGGCGCTGGCCGCGGCCACCGCCGCCTGCCGCGGATCGGAGCCGGCTCGCTCCAGGGCCTCGTCGAAGCGCGCCTGGAACTGGATCGCGTAGTCGACGGCGAGCCCGATCAGCACGGGCAGCACGGCGATCGAGGCCATCGTCAGGCTGCCGCCGGCGAGCGACAGCGCGCCGAAGGTCATCGCCGCGGCCGCCAGCGCGAGCGCGAGCGGCAGCAGCCGCAGGCGCGAGCGGAAGACGAGCGCGAGCGTTGCCGCCATCAGCAGCAGCGCGGCGGCGAGCAGCACGAAGATCGAGCTCTGCACCGCGTCGGCGAGGCCCTCGGTCACCACCGGCACGCCGGTCACGATGTAGCGCGCGCCCTGCTGCGGCCGGAACGCGCGCTCGCCCGTCGCCTCCTCGATCAGCGCGATCGCCCGCCGGCGCTGCTCCTCGCTCAGGTCGGGCCGCATGCGCACCTGGATGAGCGCCGCGTTCTTCGAGGGGAAGAGGTAGGCGAAGCGCGACTTCGGCACGCCGACGTCGCCCGCGCGCGTATCGAAGACGAGCGCCGAGACGAAGCTCGGGTCGTCCACGCGCGGCACGTCGGTGAGGCCGTAGCGCAGGCCGAGCTGGATCGCCGACTGGACGAACTGGGCGCGCACGGCCTCCGACGCGGCCCGCGCGAGCCGCTCCTGCTCCGCGGGCGGGTCGCCGCGGCGCTGCGACAGCCGCCGAGCCGCCTGCGCCGCCCGCTCGGCCTGCCTGCGGTTCGTCCGCTCCTGCGCGGTGAACTGCTCGGCGATCTGCGTCGCGGCCGTGTTGATGAAGGTGCCCGGCCCGTAGACGGCCTTGGCCGGCTTCAGCTCGGCGAGCTCGCGGCAGACGTCCGGAAGCTGGCGCAGGCCCTCCTCCGGCACGTTGCCGGACAGGCAGCCCTCCAGCCGCAGGACACGCTGGAGATCCTGGGTGAGCACCGTGCGCGTGAGCTCGCCGCGGACCAGCACGAGCACGGCCTCGTCGCCGAAGTCGCGCTTGAAGCGCTCGGTCGCCTGGAAGCTGTCGGAGCCCGAGTCGACGAGCGTGTCGGTCGCGACGCTCGGCTCTAGTCGCAGCGCCAGCACGGCGCCGCCGAGCGCCAGCACGGCGGTGAGCGCGAGCACCGTCAGCGGACGGCGCGTGACGGCGCCGGCGATGCGGCCGAGCAGAGCCCCCTTCATCGGAGTCAGCTTAGGTGGGACAAGCCGGGTGCCCGCGCGCTAGGGCAGCGGCTGCAGGTGCGGGAAGTCCTGCGACTGGTTCACGATGTTGCCGAGCGGCGCCTGCGGGTCGCAGGGCGGCGCCTTGCCCACGTTCTCGGGGACGCCGAAGACGAAGTGCGTGACGAGGTCGGCGAGCACGGTCGGGTAGTACGGGTCGACCGCCGCCGGCGGGGCGGGCGTCGGGTTCGAGGTGCAGAGGTAGTTGCCGAAGACCTCGAGGTGGCCCTCGGTGGCGAGCTTGCGGTAGCCGCCCGGCGCGGTGTACGGGTTGGAGCGGTTCGTGCCCAGGCGGTTCGGCCAGGCGGACATCATCTCGGGGTTGGTGGGCGTGGTCGTGCGCAGGTAATGGATCTGCTGCGAGGAGTCCGAGAAGCCGACGTCGGTGGCCTGGGTCGCGGCCGCGTCGTTGGCGAAGAACGCCGCCAGCTCGCCCTTGTAGAGCCCGACGTAGTCGAGGATCGGCGTGAGGTTGCGCAGGAACGGGTCGAGCCGCGCGAGAATCGGGCGCGTGTTGTCGAGCGCCTCCTCGGTCGCGGGCAGGCCCTTGCGCGAGACGCGCACAAGCGGGCCCAGGTCGCTGAACAGGGTCTTGAGGTCCGGCGCCAGCCGGTCAGCGTCGATCAAGAGCGGCGAGAGCTGGCGGGCGGCCGGCCGCAGCTGCGTGATGAGCGGGTTGCTGACCTCGGCGAACTCCGTCAGCCGGCGGGTCGTCTCGCGGCCCTCGCGCAGGAAGGTCGGCAGGATCCGGAAGGTCTCCGCCAGCTGCTGGTCGCGGCTCGCGATCGACTCCCAGACCCGGTTCGAGTTGCTGATCAGGTTGCGCAGCTGGCCGCTGCGGGCGGTGAGCGAGTCGAACACGACGCCCGTGTCGCGGATGAAGCGCCGCGTCGCGCCCGACTGCACGCGCAGCACCTCGAGCACCTTGTCGGTCTCCTCGGCAAACGGGGTCAGCAGGCCGAGTGCGTCGTTCAGGTTCTCCGCGTTCCCGAGCGCCGCCTTGCCCGACTGGTCGAGCCAGGTGGAGAACTGCGCTCGCGTGACCGGGTCGAAGGTCCGCAGGATCTCGTCCAGCTGGACCGTGTCCGCAACCTGGCCGGCGGCGAGCCGGCCGCCGTCCTGGACCCGGCCGGAGCCGGGCGTGCCGGGCGACAGCTCGACGTAGGTCTCGCCGAGCAGCGTCTTCTGGCGCAGGATCGCGCGCGTGTCCTTCGGGATCGGGGCGTAGCGCGCGTCGATCTCGATCTCCGTGTCGGTCAGGCCGGTCTGCGGGTTCGGCTCCTTCTTCTTCACGCGTCCGACACGCACGCCGGAGATGCGCACGTCCGCCTCCTGGGCCAGCTGCGTCGCCTCGGGGAAGGCGACCGTCACGCGGTAGCCCTGCGGCTGCAGCGGCACCGAGCCGCCGAAGTTGAGCCATAGGAAGACGAGGATCCCGAAGCACGACAGCGCGAACGCCACCATGGCGAGGATGCTTCCGAAGCTGGGCGTCTGCTTGATCATGGGACCCGGTTGTCCTGGACGTTCTGCGGACAGGCGACCGCTTCGGGCGGGAAGTTGTTGAGGCGCGTGATCATGCCGAGCTGCGGGTTGCCCTCGACGACCGACTCGAGCGTCTCGTAGCCCGAGCAGGCGAGCAGGACGAGGCCGCGCCGCACCGGCCCATGGGCGTCCTGCAGGTCGAACAGGGTTGCGCCGTTGTGCGCCCCCCAGCCGCTCCAGAACAGGTACGAGTCGGCCGCGCCGGGCGGGTCGTAGGCGAACGCGTTGAAGAACTTGTTCAGGACCTTGAAGCTCGTCGTGAGCCGCGGCGTCACGACGGAGAGCTCCTTGGTCGCGCTGCGCAGGCTGCGCACGCTCGGCTGGACGTCGCGCGCGAACGGGCGGATCTGGTCGCGGATGATCGGGGTGGTCTCGCGGAAGAAGGGCTGGGTCTTGCGCAGCGCCGGTGCGAGGTTGCGCGCGAACGGCCGCAGGCCGCCGAGCGTCGGGCCGAGCTCGGCCGCCAGCACGGTCGTCTTGTCGAGCGTCTGCGTCGTCTGGTCGAGCGCGCCCGGGAACAGCTGCAGCGCCTCGCGCAGCGCCGTGTCCTCCGAGGCGAACGCCTCGAAGTTCGCGTTGGCCGAGTCGACGAGCGCGGCGAGCTCGCGGTCGCGGTCGGCGAGCGCGGTCGAGAACTCCTGGAAGTTGTGGATGACGCGCGCGATGTTGCGGCGCCGCTTGACGAGCAGGCGCGTGATGCGCTCGCCGTCGCGCGCCGTCGGCGCGAAGCGCTTGAAGGTCTCGCGCAGGTCCTGCTCGGCCGTCTGGTCGTAGCGCTGGTCGGCCCCGGTCGCCTCGTCGTCGAAGGCGGTGCCGCCGGCGTTCAGCAGCACGCGCAGGTAGGCGCGCGTGTCGTCGTCGAGCTGCGCGAGGATCTCGTCGCCGTTGACGTCCGGCAGCGTGTTCGCCACCGGCACGCGCGCGCCCTCGTCGAGCTCGCCGGCCTCCTCGGTGCCGGGGTCGAGCGCGAGGTACATGTCCTTCAGCCCGGTCTTCGGACGCAGCAGGATCGTCGCGTCCTTGTAGATCGGCCGGTACTCGTCCTTGATCTTCATCTGGATGACGGCGCGCCCGTCCTCGAGCTGCACGTCGCCGACCTCGCCGACCTTGACGCCCGCGATGTTGACCGTCTGCCCCTGGCCCGGCACGACCGCCTGGCCGGTCTGGAACTCGGCGTCGACCTCGTAGAACTCGGTGCCGAGCACCGGGACCCATGCGGGCAGGTAGAAGCGCTGGTTCGACAGGATGTAGCCGCCGACCCCGAGCGCCAGCACCAGCATGAACAGGATCGCCACGAACACGGGCGCCTGCTTCTTGATCTGGCGCATCATGGGCCGCCCCCGATCCGGGCGGAGTTCAGGTTCGGCGGCTTGTTGCGGTGGCAGGCGACGTTGGTCTTGTACGGCGGCTTCGGCGTCCTGGCCGGGCGCGTTCCGAGCACCGGCGCGGTCGCGTTCGCGTGCAAGGGCCCGAGCCGGCCGACCGGCGGCGTCTGCACCGGATAGCCGCCGCCGCCCGACTGGAAGCGCACGTAGGTGCCGTTGCCGTCGAAGTTCTGCGACTCGCCGGCGAGCGAGACGAGGCTCTGGAAGAGCTCCTCGTAGTTGCGCAGCCCGGTCGTGAGGTTGCCGTCCTGGATGCGCTGCTCGCCGGTCGGCAGCACCACGTTCAGCTGGCAGCGGTTGAACGCGTCGACGACCGGCAGGAAGTCGACCGTGCCGTCGGTGAAGGTCGCGAAGTCGCGCACCGCCGGCTGCAGGATCTTGACGAGCCCCTGCAGCTCGGGCTTCGAGAACAGCGGCCGTGCTTGCCGGATCCAGGGGAAGCCGGCGGCGATCGTGGCCGGCGTCTCGCGGACGCCGGGGATCATCTCGAGCGCCCACGCGCGCGTGTTCGGGAAGGCGGCGTTGAGGTTGTCGAGCGCGGGGTTGGCGGCCTCGAGCAGCTCGGGCAGCTCGGCGATCGTCTCGCGCAGGTTGCCCTGCTCGTCGGCGAGCGCCGCCATCGTGATGTTGAAGTTCGTGATCAGGTCCTTCAGCTGGCCCTCGCGCGAGGACAGCGCGGAGAAGATCTTCTGCTGGGCGCCGACCAGCTTCGACAGGTCGTGCAGCTCGGTGCCGAGGAAGGCGCGGTTCACGACCGCGCCGCCGCGCAGCGAGTCGGCCGAGAACTCGAGCGAGTCGTTGAGCGCCTCGGCTGCCGTCTTGCCCTGCACGTCGGGATCCTGGTCGTCGTCCTCGCCCGGCTCGGGCTCGCCGTTGAGCGCGTTGCCGTAGCCGATCAGCAGCTTCTGCAGGTCCTCGCGGGTGCTCGTGGTGAGCGTGCCGAGCACCTGATCGATCTGGACGGGGGCGGCCGTCTGCGTGACCGGGATCGTGTAGCCGTCGTCGACCTCGGGCGAGCCGGGTGTGCCGGGGTGCAGGTCGAGGAAGAGGTTGCCCTCGAAGAAGATGCGCGGCCGCACCTTGAGCTCGGCGTCCTCGTGGATCGGCAGCGCGTCGTCCTCCAGCTTCATCGTCACGAGCACAGCGGGCGTGTCGTCGCCGGCCGACTCGACCTTGGAGACCTTGCCGACGTCGACGCCCGCGATCCGCACCACCTGGCCCCTCTGGATCGGCGGCGCGTTCTGGAAGGCAGCCTTGATCTCGAACGGGCGCGTGAAGGGGATGTCCTTCGAGACGGCCAGGAACGTCGCGACCACGAGGACCACGAGCGCGATCAGGCCCACCTGGAACGCGGTGAAGCGATCTCCCTTGACTCGCCTCATCGTCCCTGCCCCTGCGTGCGCGTGCCCTGGTTGCCGGGCGGGTTCGTGAGCACCGTGCGGCCGGGCGCATAGCGCTCGTTGCCGGCCTCGCACTCGCGCGTCTGGCCCGGCGAGGCCGTGTTCGGGTACGGGTTGAAGTGGAGGTGGTTCTCCGGAGTGGGCCCGTTGGCGGGCGCATCCGAGGGCCCGCTCTCGTTGTTCGGCCCCGTGACCAGCGTGCCGCGCTGGGTCGGGGCCGAGATGATGATGAAGCGCTGCCAGGTGCCGTTGGCGTCGCCGTCCGAGAACACGCTGGCGGCGTTGCGGAACAGCAGCGTCGCGTAGTTGCAGGTCGTCTGGACGGGCGCGATGAAGTTGAGCGTCGGCTTCAGCGACGAGGCGAGCCGCGTGAGCTGATTGACGCCCGCGCGCACCATCGGGTCCTCGGAGAAGTCGGCGAGCGTGTCGAAGACGTCGGCCAGGTCCTCGTTCATCGGGATCGTCTTCGGCAGCACGTTGGTGCCGATCTCGAAGGCGTCGGCTAGCACCGGCGCCGCGCTCGGCAGCACGGCCACGCCCGGGCGCAGCTCGCGGAAGAGGGCCGTGTTGTTGCGGATGAAGGGCCGCTGCAGCGGGAAGTCGCGGATCGCGACCTCCTCGCTGATCGGGCCCTCGCTGATCGTCTCCTGCAGGAAGGGCCGCGCGATCGAGGCCAGCGCGGTGAAGCTCGTGTCCAGGTTCACGAACAGCGACGCCTGCTCCTCGGCGACCGGCGCCACCTCCTCGGCCGCCCGGCCGAGCGAGCGGAAGAAGCGATCGAGGCGAGTCTGCGGCGAGGACAGGTTGCGCGCCACCGGCTCGAGGTTCTCGAGCAGCGGCACGAACTGCTCGATCGCGAGGTTGATGTCCCGCCCGCGCCCGGCCAGTCCGCCCCCGTAGCCGTCGAGCGAGTTGCGCGAGCCGACGCGGGCCTTGGCGTCGAACATGTTGAACAGGTCGTCGATCTCGACGACCTCGGGGCGCGCTTGGCGGACGGGGATCGTCGCGCCGGGCTGCAGCCCGGCACGGCCCTCGCCCGGCGTCAGCTCGATGTACTTGAGCCCGATCGCCGAGCGCGGCCGCACGAGCAGCGTCGAGTCGGCGGGGATCGGCTCGATCTCCTTGTCGAGCTTCATCGTGACCTGCGCGTAGGTCGAGCCGTCCTCGCGCTTCTTCGGCTCGATCTTGGAGATGAAGCCGACGCGCGCGCCGCCGATGCGGACCTCGAAGCCCTTGACGAGCTGCGAGGCGTTCGGCAGGTTCGCCTTCAGGTCGTAGGTCGGAACGAACGGCAGGCCGGAGTTGGCGTTGTAGGAGAGGAAGACGGCGACGATCGTCACGAGCAGCGTCACGGCTCCGACCAGCACCGGGCTCGCGGCGAGCGCGGCTCCCGAGCGACGCGGGCTCATTCGCGCTCACCCCCGAGCAGGTAGTCGAGCACCGGCTCCGCCTCGCCCAGGCCGGGTGACTGGCCCGTGGCGCGCTCCCGCAGGGTGCCCAGGTTGCGCTCGCGCTCGCGGGCGCCCTCGGCCGTTCCGCCCGCGCCGAGCAGGTCCTGCAGCATCGCGTTCAGCGGAGCGACGCCCTT
>CAWFZK010000012.1:0-17076 GCA_963820315.1 uncultured Thermoleophilaceae bacterium
AGCTCGTCGACCGAGCCGCGCAGCAGCTGCAGAACCTCCTCGCTCGACTTCGAGTCGAGGTTGCCCGTCGGCTCGTCCGCGAAGACGACCGCCGGCTTCGAGGCGAGCGCGCGGGCCACCGCGACCCGCTGCTGCTGACCGCCGGAGAGCTCGGCCGGCCGGTGCGTGCGACGGTCGTCGAGCCCGACGGTCTTGATCAGCTGATCGATCCAGCCGGAGTCCGGCTTGACGCCGGCGATCGAGAGCGGCAGCACGACGTTCTCCTCCGCCGTCAGCACCGGGATCAGGTTGAAGAACTGAAAGATGAAGCCGAGCTTGTCGCGGCGCAGCCGCGTGAGGGCGGCATCGTCGAGCCCCGTGAGGTCGACCCCGTCGATCGTGACGGTGCCCGAGGTCGGGCGATCGAGCCCGGCCAGGATGTGCATCAGCGTCGACTTGCCGGATCCCGACGGCCCCATGATGGCGCTGAAGCGGCCGCGCTCGAAGCCGACGCTCACGCCGGCGAGCGCGTTGACTGCGGCGTCGCCCTCGCCGAAGCGGCGTCGCACGTCGGTGGCGGTGACGATCGAATCCATGCGCGGGAGGGTTCCAGACCCCCTCCTTGCGTGCAGTACGGGTAACCCGAGATGATCGCCGGCATGGATCCAGCGACGATGTGGGGCTCGGGCAACTACGCCGCCGTGGCGGACAAGATCTCGGCGGTCGGCGAGCACGTGGTGGAGGCGGTCGGGCTCGAACCGGGGATGGAGGCCCTCGACGTCGCCTGTGGCAGCGGCAACGCCACGATCCCGGCGGCGCGCGCCGGGGCACGCGTGACGGGTGCCGACTTCTCGCCCGCCCTGCTCGCGATCGCGCGCGAGCGGGCCGCCGACGCGATGGTCGAGATCGAGTGGGTGGAGGCGGACGCTCAGGCGATGCCGTTCGAGGACGCGAGCTTCGATCGCGTGATCTCGACCTTCGGCCACATGTTCGCGCCCGACCACGAGCGCACGGCCGCCGAGATGAGGCGGGTCTGCCGCCCGGACGCCGTGATCGGCGTGTGCTGCTGGACGCCCGAGGGGGCGATCGGGCGGATGTTCGGGATGGTGGCGCAGCTCGTGCCCCCGCCTCCCGGTGGCGCCTCGCCGCTCCTGTGGGGCACCGAGGAGCACGTGCGCGAGTTGCTCGGAAGCGATGCCACGTTCGAGCGCCGCGAGGTCGAGTGGCGCGATCCGACGGTGGAGTCCTACGCGGACTTCATGCTGCAGAGCTTCGGCCCGCTCCTGAACGCTTCGGAGGTGCTGGGCGAGCGCGGCGATGAGCTGCGCGCCGGCTACATCGCCTATCTCGAGGAGGAGAACCTCGAGAGCGACGGCACGCTGCGCTTCCGCGGCGAGTATCTATCCGCGGTAATCAGGCCCTGAGGAACGTCAGCACTGCCAGCACGCGCCGGTGGTCCTCCGCCGCCGGCGTAAGGCCGAGCTTCCCGAAGATGCTCGTCACGTGCTTCTCGACGGCGCGCTCGGTCACCACCATGTGCTCGGCGATCGCCTGGTTCGAGCGGCCCTCCGCCATCAGCTCGAGCACCTCGCGCTCGCGCGGGGTGAGCTCGGCGAGCGGGTCGTCGCGGCGCGCGCGGCCGACGAGCTGGGCCACCACCTCCGGGTCGAGCGCCGAGCCGCCCTCCGCCACGCGTTTGACCGACTCGACGAAGCGGTCGACGTCCGCCACGCGGTCCTTCAGCAGGTAGCCGACGCCGCCCGCGCTGTCGCTGACGAGCTCGAGCGCGTAGCCCTCCTCGACGTACTGCGAGAGGACGAGCACACCTGTGTCCGGGTGGGTGGCGCGGATCTCGAGCGCCGCGCGCAGACCGTCGTCCGTGTTGGTCGGCGGCATGCGGATGTCGACGACGGCGACGTCCGGCTTGTGGGCGCCGACCTTCCGGATCAGGTCCTCGGCATCGCCGGCCTGGGCGACGACCTCGAAGCCCGAGTCCTCGAGCAGCCGCACCACGCCCTCGCGCAGCAGCACCGAGTCGTCCGCCACGACTACGCGCATGGGATGCTCGCCTTCACGGTCGTTCCCCTTCCGGGCTCGGATTCCACCTCGAGGCGGCCCTCGAGCACCATCATCCGGTCGGCGAGGCCACTGAGGCCGCTGCCTCTGCCTGGGTCCGCGCCGCCGACGCCATCGTCGGCGACCGCGACCACCACCCTTCCGTTGTGACGCTCGACGCTCACGGTCGCCTGAGTCGCGTCAGCGTACTTCGCAACGTTCGTGAGAGCCTCCGAGACGACGAAGTAGGTGGCCAGCTCGATCGCCTCCGGCAGGCGCTCGGACGGCAGCGGACCAAGCTCGACGGGCACGGGCGCGCGTAGCGCAAGTGACTCGATCGCGGTCCGCAGGCCGCGCTCGGACAGGACCGCCGGGTGCAGCCCGCGCGCGAGCTCGCGCAGCTCCTCGAGCGCCGAGTCGAGCTCGTCGCCGGCTTCGGCGAGCAGGGCGTCGGCGCCGCCCGGGTCCTGGCGCAGCTTCGAGCGCGCGACCCTGAGGTTGAGCGCCAGCGCGACCAGCCGCTGCTGGGCGCCGTCGTGAAGGTTGCGCTCGAGCCGGCGGCGCTCCTCCAGGCCGATGCTCAGCATTCGCTCGCGCGAGGCGCGCAGCTCCTCGAGCTTGGCGCGCAGCTCGGCGTCGAGCCGCTCGTTCTGGAGCGCGAGCGCCGCGGCGGCGCCGACCGCCCGGACGTGGTCGCGCGCGCCCGTGAGCGAGGCGTCGTAGACGATCGCCGCGATCGTCTCGCCGTCGCGCTCGACCGGCGTCACGGCGCGGCCTGAGCCCTGCTGAGGCAGCGCGAAGGCGCGCCCGGCCGCGTCGACGAAGCGCGCGCTCTCGGGCAGCCAGTAGACGAGCTCGAGCGACGGGTCGGCGAGCGCATCGGCGAGCGCGTCGCGCAGCTCGCCCGGGCGCGGGGCCTCCCCCAGCCGCGAGATCAGCTCCCCGACGGCGCCGCCCTGGAGCATCCGGGCGCGCGCGAAGGCGGCGAGGAAGACGAACGGCATCAGTCCCAGCACGACCATCGCCGACAGCCAGGCGACGTTCGCGGCGTCGCTGCTGTCCGCGGCCGCGTTGACCGCGACGGTCGCCACGAGCGCGATCATCAGCGCGATGCCGGCGAGGTAGAGCGGCCCGTAGATGCGCCGCTCCGTACCCCTGACGCGCCGATAGCGCCGGATCAGATGCACCATCACGACGATCACGAGCACGAGCGCCGCTGCGTCGAGCCCGCCGCCGAGGATGTCGACGACCGTGTCGTTCGCCGAGATCAGCAGGACGTTCTCAGGGCAGTCGTCGCAGTCGAAGGCGGTCTGCGGGATCCGCGAACAGGTAGAGCGGGAGCACGAGCAGCGTGAGCGCGTAGGCGCTCGCGATGAGCCGGCGTTCGAACCTCGAGTGCAATCGCCCCTCCGGCGCGGACAGGAGCATGTGCAGGGCGGTCACGAAGAAGATCGACCCGAGCGCCTGGCCGATCGTGAACAGGAGCGGGATGTCGGAGACCCCCACGAGGCTGACGAGCCAGGCGAAGCCCGTCGCGGCCATCAGCATGCCCACGCGGTTCTCGGGCTCGCGCGCCCAGATGAACAGGCCGGTGCCGACCCAGCCCCAGCCGACGAACAGCCCGAGCACGGCGACCGCGCCGCGCAGCGGGAGATGGTTGCTCGTCAGGATGAGCGCGAGGTCGATCAGGCCAAGCGCGATCGCCGCGCCCCCGAGCCCCCACAGGGCACGGCGGAGGGAGGTCAGAGGAGCGCCTCCAGCGCCGCGCCCGACAGCTCGGACTTCGGGATGAAGCCACGGACCTGGACGCTGTCGCTGAGCGGGCCGAGGTCGTCGACGTCGCGGCTCGAGGTAAGCACCACGGCGGGCGCCGAGCCGTTCGCGGTTATGCGCGCCGCGACCTCGAAGCCGTCGATGTCGGGCAACTGCACGTCGAGCAGCACCATCTGCGGCTGCAGCTCGTGGACCGCCTCGATCGCAGTCAGGCCGTCGGGGGCCTCGCCGACCACCTCGAAGCCCTCGGCCTCGAGCAGCATGCGCGCGCTCGCCCGGAAGCTCGGGTGATCGTCGACGATGAGGACGGTTATGGCCATCTCAGCGGGGATTGTGTACCCGACCCGGCGTTTCGCCAATACGGATAGCCACACCACCGGGCCCGCCTATGATCCGCCCTCCGCATGGAGAGCGCCACCGAGCCGATAGCCGCGCCGCCGTCGGACCTCCCTCCAGAGATCCGCGGCGAGCCGCCGCCGCGCCGCGGCGGGCCGATCGCGCTGATGCGTTTCATGCGCGCCAAGGGCATGCTGAACCTGAAGTACGGGCGGCTCATCGCACGCCTCGGCTGGTGGAAGCTGCGCCTGCGCCGGCGCCTCCTGCTGAACGGGCTCGCCTTCATCGGGCCGGGCTGCTCGCTCGAGGTCGGCCCCAGGGCCACGCTCGAGCTCGGCCGCTGGTCCTGGATCGGCCACGGCTGCAAGATCCGCTCGCACGAGGGCGCCGTCTCGATCGGGGCGAAGACCGTGCTCGGCCAGGAGTGCACGATCTCCTCCTTCCAGCACGTGTCGATCGGGCGCGAGTGCGTGATCGCGGACCGCGTGATGCTGATCGACTTCGACCACGGCATGGTCGAGGTCGAGCGCCCGATCCGCCTGCAGGGGATCTACAAGCGCGACGTGCGCGTCGGCAACAACGTCTGGATCGGCTACGGCGCCTGCATCCTGCGCGGCGTGACCGTGGGCGACAACGCCGTGATCGGCACCAACGCCGTGGTGACCCGCGACGTCCCGGCCAACGCCGTCGTCGGCGGAGTGCCGGCCCGCGTGATCCGCATGCGCGAGGCGCCCCAGCGGATGCGCTACTCGTAACGCTCGCGTCGCCGAGTTGTCACGCGCGGGTGCTGAACCGTCACGCGGATGGCGCCACCATCGGCCCGTGACTCGCGAGTGGACGAAATACGCCAGACATACAGAGCGGAATCGCCACTCGCGGTAGGCGGATGCAGCGATCGCGGCACTTGCGGAGCGGCAGCACGGAGTTGTCGCGCTGTCCGCAGCTGACCGAGCTCGGGCTGCAGCCCGAGCGGTGTGCGGGAGCGAGTCAAGGCAGGCCGCCTGCACCGCGTCCACCACGGCGTCTATGCGGTCGGGTACCCGCTCGCTCACTGCCGCGGGGCCACTGGATGGCAGCGGTGCTCGCCTGTGGCGACGGGGCCGTTCTGTCGCACGCTCGGCCGGCGCGTCTCTGGGGATTGCGCGAAGGAGGCGGGGTCCGCGATCGACGTGACGGCCGTGCGCCGGGCGGGCGCGGGCGCGCGCCGGCATCCGCAGCTCACTGGCGACCAGCGCTCGCCGCCGTGGATTTGACCGCTCCTGCGACGGCGTTCCCTGCACCTCCTGGCCCTGCACGCTGCTCGACCTCGCGGCGGTGCTCCGGAGCGGGAGCGCTCGAGAAGGCCTGCGACCGCGCCGAGCAGCTGCGCCTTTTCGACGCACGCGCAATCGAAGATCTACTCGCGCGCGTCGCGGGGACGCGGGGCACGCGCCGTCTCCGCGAAACGCTCGAACAGCTCGACCCGCAGGGCGCCCTGACCCGCACCGAGATCGAGCGCCTCATGCTCGCGCTCTGCAAAGCCCACTCCCTTCCCCAGCCGGTCGTCAACGCTTGGATCCAACTGGAAGGCATCGGATTCGAGCCCGACTTCCTCTGGCCGAACGCCAAGCTGATCGTCGAGACCGACGGCCACAAGACCCACCGAACGAGGAAGGCCTTCGAGGCCGATCGCCGCCGCGACCAGCTGCTCGCCGAGGCCGGCTACACCACGCTGCGCTTCACCTGGCGCCAGCTGACGAGGGAGCCCGAGCGCGTCGCGCGCACGATCGCGGCGGTGCTGGACCGTGCGGTTACCCACACCTCCCTTAGGGGGAATTCCGCATTGGATCGGAGATCGCCCAGACGGACGATCTCCGCATGAGCCAATCGAAGACCAACAACATCGCAGCGCGCGCCGGAAGGTGGAGCGCCCAACACCGGAAGAAGGCCATCGTTGGATGGCTTCTCTTCGTGATCTTGGCCGTCTTCATCGGCGGCTCAGTAGGCACCAAGACGCTCGACGACGTCGACGACAACGGCATCGGCGAGTCCGGCCGGGCTGACACTGCGGTCTCGCAGAACTTCCCGGACAAGGTCTCCGAGAGCGTGATGGTGCAGAACAAGAACGCCTCGGTCCGCGACCCCGAGTTCAAGGCCGTCGTGGCCGACGTCGAGGCCGCCATCAAGAACGATCGCGGCGTCAACAACATCAGCAGCCCGTACGGCGAGGGCAACGAGGGCCAGCTCTCGAAGGACGGCCACTCGGCGCTCATCACGTTCGAGCTGCCCGACAAGGACGGACAGGCGGAGGACCTGGTCGAGGCTCCGCTCGCCACCGTCGCCAAGCTGGACAAGCAGCACGCCGGCTACAGCGTCGAGCAGTTCGGCGATGCGAGCGCCGATCGGGCGCTGTCGCAGGCGTTCTCGGATGACTTCAAGCGGGCGGAGATCACCTCCCTGCCGATCACGCTGATCATCCTCATCCTCGCTTTTGGTGCGCTACTCGCAGCGTTCGTCCCCCTGCTGCTCGCCATCACCGCCGTGGCGGCGGCGATCGGCCTGATCGGCCCGATCTCCCAGATCTGGCCGGTGGACGAGTCGATCAACTCGGTCGTGCTGCTGATCGGCCTGGCCGTGGGCGTCGACTACGCCCTCTTCTACATCCGCCGTGAGCGCGAGGAGCGCGCACGCGGGCGTAGCGAGGAGGCGGCACTCGAGGCAGCGGCCGCGACCTCGGGACGCGCAGTGCTCGTGTCCGGCTTCACCGTGATCGCGGCGATGGCCGGCATGTACTTGGGCGGCGCTCCGACGTTCATCTCGTTCGCCACGGGCACGATCCTCGTGGTGGCGATCGCAGTGCTGGGCTCGCTGACCGTGTTGCCCGCGGTGCTCTCGAAGCTCGGCGACCGCGTCAACAAGGGCCGGATCCCGTTCCTCAAGCCGGAGCGGCGCACCGGTGAGCCGCGCGTGTGGTCGTGGGTCCTCGACCGCGTGCTCGCCCGCCCGCTGACCTCCGTGATCGCGGCGGGAGCGGTGCTGGTCGTGCTGGCGGTGCCGGTGCTGCACATCCACACGGCGGACTCGGGCGTCGACGGGCTGCCGCGCTCGCTCGAGGTCATGCAGACCTACGACCGGATGCAGGCCGCCTTCCCGGGTGAGCAGTTCACGGCGGACATCGTCGTCGAGGGCAAGAACCTCGACAAGGCTCAGATCCAGGGCTACGCCCAGGAGCTGCGCCAGCTCGCGGCCGACTCGAACGAGTTCCACGAGCCGGTGACCGTCGACACGAGCCCCAACGGCAACGTCGCCGTGTTCGAGGTTCCGGTGGCCGGCACTGGCACCGACGAGACCTCGATGGACGCGGTCACGACGCTCCGCGAGGACGTCGTGCCGGACGTGTTCGGGAACGTCCAGGGCGGCGAGCTCGTCGGCGTGACCGGATTCACCGCCGGGTCGATGGACTTCAACGACCTGATGGCGGAGCGCATCTGGTACGTGTTCGCGTTCGTCTTCGCGATGGCGTTCCTGCTGCTGCTGGTGACGTTCCGGTCGATCGTCATCCCGATCAAGGCGATCGTCCTGAACGTCATGTCGGTGGCTGCCGCGCTCGGAGTCGTGACCTGGGTCTTCCAGGACGGGCATCTGGAGGACTTCCTCAACTTCGACTCCACCGGCGCGATCACGGCCTGGTTCCCGCTGATGCTGTTCGTGATCCTGTTCGGCCTCTCGATGGACTACCACGTGTTCATCCTGAGCCGGATCAAGGAGGCGTTCGATCGGGGCGAGAGCACCGACGAGGCCGTCGCGCACGGCATCAAGTCGACGGCCGGGGTGGTGACCGCGGCGGCGCTCGTGATGGTCGGCGTGTTCTCCATCTTCGCCACGCTGTCGTTCATCGACATGAAGCAGTTCGGCGTGGGCCTGGCCGTGGCGGTCTTGCTCGACGCCACGCTCGTCCGCGGCGTCCTGCTGCCGGCGACGATGAAGCTGCTCGGCGACTGGAACTGGTACCTGCCGAAGTGGCTCGAGTGGCTGCCCAAGGGCCCCGCGCTCGAGGGCTCCGGCGAGCCGGTCGAGGAGCGGCGCGTCCAGCCCCGCCACGACCCGCAGCCTGCCGAGGCGTAGGCCGGACGACAACCGAAGCAGTGCGGCGCCCGCCCATCCCGGCGGGCGCCGCGCTTTTCAGGGTTGCTTCGCGCGGCCTGCTGATGTAGCGTGATGGTCGTTGACTTTGTGGTCAGTCGCACAAGGGCGGGCATTCCTGCAAAGGCGCCTGGCCCGGCTGGCCGCACTGGCGGTGGGAGGACTCGCACTCCTGCCCGGTGGCGCGGTGGGGGCCGCGCCACCGGCGGGTGCGGCTCAGGCCGAGCGCGAGCTCACCGTGATGACGTTCAACATCTGGTACGGCGGCGTCCAGGTCGACTTCGCGCAGGTGGCGCGCGCGGTGCGCGAGGCGGACGCCGACGTGGTGGGCGTGCAGGAGCCGGAGGGGAACCTGCGCAGGCTGGCGGCTGCGACCGGCATGCCGTACGTCGACGACAGCCTCCACCTGATCTCGCGCTACCCCCTCTACGCGGTCGGCAGCGGGGCTGAGCGCTTCGCGTACGTCGCGCTCGACCTCGACCACGTCGCGGCGATCGGCAACGTGCATCTCACCTGCTGCCCATACGGACCCGAGGAGGCCGCCGCGGGGAAGGGCGCGAAGCGCGTGATGCGCCTCGAACGCTCGCTGCGGCTGCCGGAGATCCGGCCCTACGTGCGCAGGCTGGGAGCGCTCGCGAAGCGGGGCGTGCCGAGCTTCATCACGGGCGACTTCAACTCGCCCTCGCATCTGGACTGGACCGAGGCCGTCGCCGAGGCGCGCCCGCAGCGGGTGCCCTTCCCGCTCACGTGGCCCGTGTCGAGCGCGCTCGCGCGGGCCGGCTTCAGCGACTCCTACCGCGTGGCTCATCCCGACCCGGTGGCCACGCCCGGCTACACCTGGACGCCGGGGACGCCCGCGCCGCGCATCCGCCGCAAGGAGACGCTCGACCGCATCGATTGGGTGATGGCGGGCGGGCGAGCGCGCACGCTGGCCGCGAAGCTCGTCGGTGAGGCGGGCGGGCCGGACGTCGACATCGGGCTCGACCCGTACGGGTCGGACCACCGCGCCGTCGCCTCGACCTTCGCGGTCACGCCCGGCCGCGCGCCGGCGCTCGTGAGCGCCGAGCCGCGCGTCGCCACCCGCGGCGAGCGCGTCAGCGTCCGCTACACGCAGACGCGCGGCGGCGCCGGCAGGAAGATCGCGATCCTGCGCGGCGGCACGCCGGTCGCGTCGATCCCGATCTACGACGCGTCCGACCACCTCGCCTCGTACTTCGGCACCAGGTCGCTGCGGCCCGGCGCCTACCGCGCGGCGCTGCTGCGCGGTGACGGCTCCGTCGCCGCGAGCTATCCCTTCTGGATCGAGGCGCCCGGCACGCGGCCCTCGATCCGCGCGACGAGCCCGAGCGTCGGCCGCGGCGAGCCGATCGAGCTGCGCTTCGGCGGCGCGCCCGCCAACAAGCTCGACTGGGTCGGCATCTACCGCGCCGGCGAGGACGACCTCTACCAGTACTTCGGCTTCAAGTACACGGGCGCGCGCCCGAGCGGCCGCGTGAGCTTCACGAAGGCCGACCTCGGGACGCTCGCGGCCGGCCGCTACCGCGCCACGCTCATGCTCGACGACGGCTACAGCGTGCTGGCCGACACGACCTTCCGCGTTCGATGAGCGCGGTCCGGACCGAGGTGCGCGGCCACGTGCTGGAGGTCGTGCTCGATCGCCCCAAGGCCAACGCCATCGACCGCGCCACCGGGCTCGAGCTGTATGACGCGTTCGCGCGCCTGCGCGACGACCCCGAGCTGCGCGTCGGCATCCTCAGCGGCGCCGGTGAGCGCTTCTTCTCGGCCGGCTGGGACCTCAAGGCGGCCGCCGCGGGCGAGGAGGACACCTCGACCGACTTCGGGCCGGGCGGCTTCGCCGGGCTTACCGAGCTGTTCGATCTCGACAAGCCGGTGATCGCGGCGGTCAACGGGCTCGCCGTCGGCGGGGGCTTCGAGCTCGTGCTGGCCTGCGACCTGATCGTCGCCGCCGAGCACGCCGAGCTCTTCCTGCCCGAGCTCAGCCTCGGCATCGTGCCGGATGCCGGCGGCGCCCAGCGGCTGCCGCGCAGGCTGCCCTGGTTCCTCGCCATGGAGCTGCTGCTCACGAGCCGGCGCATGAGCGCCGAGGAGGCGCTGCGCCGCGGGCTCGCCTGCTCGGTCGTGCCCGGCGCCCAGCTGATGGAGGAGGCGCGCCGGCTCGCCGACCACATCGCGAGCTGCCCGCCGCTCGCGGTTCAGGCCACCAAGGAGATCGCGCGCCGCGGCGAGGGGCTCTCGGTCGAGGAGACGTTCGCGGAGATGGCGGCGGGCCGCTTCCCCGCCTACTCGCGGGCGATGGCGGCCGCGGAGTTCGTCGAGGGCGCGAGGGCGTTCGCCGAGCGGCGCGGCTCGGAGTAGTCGCGCGGCCCGCGGCCGAGCGCCTGCGAGGCGGCGTCGCGGCCGGTGCGCACGGCGCCCTCCATGTAGCCCGCGACCCACTGGTCCGAGCCGCACACGTAGAAGGGCGGCTCGTGTGTGCCGTGCAGCGGGCCGACCGCCATCACGTCGCCCGGGCGCCAGCCGGTCACGTAGCCCTGCGTGAACGGGTCGACTCCCCAGCCGCGCGTCCCGTACAGGATCGGGTTGAGCGCGGCGTCGCCCATCAGCGAGGCGAGGAAGTCGAGGAACTCGCGCCGCCGCAACGGCTCGGGCGTCGCCAGCCAGGGACCGAGCCGCTCGGGCGGCGTCAGCGACGAGAGGACACCGTCGCGCTGGATCCAGACGGAGCTCCAGACCCCGTCCGCCGTCGCGCCGCCAACGTCCCAGAACGAGCTCGGGTAGGCCACCACGGTCTTGGCGGCGAGCGCGCTGCGCTGGCGGTGGAGCGAGTCGAGGCGCTCCTCGGACACGCCGTTCACCATCACGTCGCGCAGCGGTCCCACCGGCAGCGCGCAGACGACCGCCTCGGCCTCGATCCGCTCGCCGTCACGCAGGAACGCCGTGCAGCGCGTGGCGGTGACGCCGACCGCCACGACCACGCTGCCGAGCCGGACGCGCTCGCCGAGCTCGTCCGCCATGCGCAGCGCCACCGTCGCCGATCCCTCCGCCACGCGCAGGTGCTCCCAGTGGCTCTCGTCGTAGAAGCCGTGTCCACCCGCGGCCGCCTCCTTGCGCAGCTGGGCGAGCAGCGACGTGCGCTCGACCGAGTCGATCGAGAGCGAGCGCTGCATGTGGTCGACGTAGCGGATCGCGCCGGGCCGGGCACCCTGCGAGCGCAGCCAGGCGCCGACGCTCAGCCGGTCGAGCCGCTCAGCCTCGGGATGGCTCCAGGGGTCGGACGGGTCGACGGTGCGCGCGAGCCGCGCGAACTCCCGCGCCAGCCGCGCGAGGTCGAGCTCGTCCGCGTCGTCCATCCAGGGCGCCCGCTCGCCGACCGCTACGCCCTCGTCGGCACCCCAAGCGGGCGGCAGGTCGATCGCCGCGTAGCTCGGCTCGAGCCGCAGGCCGAGCTCGCCCACCAGCTCCACGTAGCCGTGCATCCACTCGGCCACCACCTCGCCGCCCCACTGCACGGGGCGCCCGTCCGGAAGAAGCTCCTGCTCGACGCGGCCGCCCGGGACGCTCGCGCGCCTCCAGCACGACCACGTCGGCGCCGCCAGCGGCGAGATCGCGCGCCGCCGACAGGCCTGCGAGTCCAGCGCCGAGCACGATCACGTCATGCACGCGGCCAGTTTAGTCCATTCTTTGACTTTGTAGTCAGTCGCACGATATGATCGCGACGCATGGATTCGAACGGCCATGCGGGCAGCCTCGCCCATGACGCCCTGCGCCACCTCTGGCTCCACTTCACGGGCATGGGCGACCTGGACGCAAGCGATCTGCAGATCATCGTTCGCGGCGAGGGCTGCTACCTCGAGGATGCCCACGGCAAGCGCTATCTCGACGCGCTCGCCGGCCTCTTCTGCGTGAACGCCGGCTACAGCTTCGGCGCCGAGATGGGCGAGGCGGCCGCCCAGCAGATGCGCGAGCTCCCGTTCGCGATCAACTGGACCTTCGCGCATCCCCGCTCGATCGAGCTGGCCACCGAGCTGGCGCGGCTCGCCCCCGGCGACATCAACCGCTCCTTCTTCGTGAGCGGCGGCTCCGAGGCGGTCGAGGCGGCCTGGAAGCTCGCCCGCCAGTACCACACCGCCCGCGGCGAGCGGCGCTGGAAGGCGATCGCGCGCCGGGTTTCCTACCACGGCACAACGATGGGCGCGCTCTCGATCAACGGCTGCACGGAGCTGCGCACGCCGTTCGAGCCGCTCGTGCCCGACGTGCTGCACGTGTCGAACACGAACAGCTACCGGCGCCCGCAGGACGAGACCGAGGAGGAGTTCACGAGCTTCCTGCTCGACGAGCTCGAGCAGACGATCGTCCAGGCCGGCCCGGAGACGGTCGCGATGGTGATCATGGAGCCGGTCCAGAACGCGGGCGGCTCGTTCATGCCGCCCGCCGGCTACTGGGCGGGCGTGCGCGAGATCTGCGACCAGCACGGCATCCTGCTGTGCGCTGACGAGGTGATCACCGGCTTCGGGCGGCTCGGGCACTGGTTCGCCTCCGAGCGCTTCGACATCCGGCCGGACATGATCACGACGGCGAAGGGCCTCTCCTCGGCCTACGCCGCGATCGGCGCGCTGCTCGTGAGCGACCGGGTGATGGAGCCGTTCGAGCAGCCGGGCGCGATGTTCACGCACGGCATGACCTTCGGGGGCCACCCGGTCCAGGCTGCGGTGGCGCTGAAGAACATCGAGATCATGCGCCGCGAGCGGATCGTCGAGAACGTCGCCGAGCGCCAGGACGAGTTCCACGCCGCGCTCAGCCGCCTGCTCGAGCTGCCGATCGTCGGCGACGTGCGCGGCTCGGGCTACTTCTACGCGCTCGAGCTCGTTAGGGACTCCGACACCCGCCAGAGCTTCACGAGCGAGGAGTGCGACGAGCTGCTGCGCGGCTTCCTCTCCCCCGAGCTCTTCAAGCGCGGCCTCATCTGCCGCGCGGACGACCGCGGCGACCCGGTCGTGCAGATCTCGCCGCCGCTCGTCGCCGGGCCGGAGGAGTTCGAGACGATCGTGGAGGTCCTGGGCGGGGCGCTCGAAGAGGCCAGCGAGCGGATGTCGATCGCACGATGAGCGGCTTGAACGGCGGCAGCGCGTACGACGCGATCGTCGTCGGCGGCGGTCACAACGGGCTCACCGCCGCGGCCTACCTGTCGCGCGCGGGCCTGCGCGTGTGCGTGCTCGAGCGGCGCGACATCCTCGGCGGCGCCTGCGTGACCGAGGAGGTGTGGCCGGGCCAGCGCGTTTCGCGCGCCTCCTACGTCGTCTCGATGCTGCAGCCGAAGGTCGTCGAGGAGCTGCGGTTGCGCGACTTCGGCTACGAGCCGATCCCGCTCGACCCGGCCTTCGGCACGATCACGCCGGACGGGCGTGCCGGCCTTCTTCTTCAACGACGCGGAGCGGACGCGCGAGTCGATCGCACGGCTCTCGCCCCGCGACGCCTCGCGCTACCCGGAGTTCGAGGAGATGCTCGCGCGCATGGCGGGCTTCCTGCGCCCGCTGATGCTGCGCCCGCCGCCCGCTCTCGGCTCGAAGCGCCCCGGCGACCTGCTGTCGCTGCTGCGCGAGGCCGGCCGCACCGCCGGGCTCGGGCGCCGGGACGTGCTCGAGCTGTTCCGCGTGATGACCATGTCGGTGGGCGATCTGCTCGACGAGTGGTTCGAGTCGGACGTGCTCAAGGGCGCCTGGGCCTCGACCGGCGTGGTCGGCGTGTGGGCGGGGCCGCGCACCCCGGGGACGGCGTACAACCTGCTCCACCACGCGCTCGGCGAGCTCGAGGGCGTGAGCGGCCTGTGGGGCCACGTGCGCGGCGGCATGGGCGCGATCTCGATGGCGATCGCGCGCAGCGCAGAGGCCTCCGGCGCCACGATCCGGACCGGCGCGCCGGTGCGCTCGATCGACGTCGAGAACGGGCGGGCGACCGGCGTGACGCTCGAGAGCGGCGAGCAGCTCCGCGCCCCGCTCGTCCTGTCGGGCGCGCACCCGCGGACGACCATCCTCGAGCTCGCCGGCAGCCGGCACTTCCCCGAGGACGTCGTCCACGACATGGAGCGCTACCGCTCGCGCGGGGGCTCGGTCAAGGTCAACTGCATCCTCTCCGAGCCGCCGCGCTACGAGGGCGTCTCGAGCGAGGAGCGCGAGCTCCTGTTGCACACCGGTGTCGCGCTCTGCCCGTCGGTCGACTACCTCGAGCGCGCCTGGCAGGACGCAACCCGCGGCGTCCCCGCCGAGGGCCCGTACGTCGAGGTGGAGCTGCCGAGCACCGTCGACGACACGCTCACCGACGACGGCACCTTCGTGATGACGCTCTTCACCCAGTACGGGCCGCACGACGAGGCGGGCTGGCCGGAGGGTGCGCGCGAGGCGTACGGGCAGCGCTGCCTCGACATCGTCGCGCGCCACGCACCGAACGTGAAGGACGCGCTGGTCCACCACGAGGTGCTGGCGCCCCCCGACCTCGAGCGCATCTTCGGGCTCCAGGGCGGCTCGATCTTCCAGGGCGAGCAGGGGCTCGAGCAGATGGCGTTCATGCGCCCCTCGCCGCTGCTGGCCCAGTACGCCACGCCGGTCGACGGCCTCTACCTGTGCGGCGCCGGCACGCACCCGGGCGGCGGCGTGATGGCCGCCTGTGGGCACAACGCCGCGATGCGGGTGCTGAAGGACCGGCGCCCCGGCCTGCGCCGGCGCCTGCGCCTCAGCCGCTGAGCTCGGCGATCACGTCCTTCGAGTGCGTGATCGGGAGGCGGTTGCCCTCCAGCTCGATCCGCGAGCCGCTCGCGTCGTCGATCAGCTCGAGCACGCGCACGTTCACGCGCTGGTGGACCTTCACCTCGATGCCCTCGCGCGCCACGCGGAAGACGAGCGCCTTCGCGTGGCGCCGGTCGCCCGAGAAGCCGTAGATCGTCGTCTCCGACACGCCCACGAGCATCTGCTCCGGCAGGCCGCTGGCGGCGTCGTGCGCGCGCGTGCCCGCCACATAGCCGCCGGCCGTGCCGACGGCGCCCGCGGTGCCGCCGAGCGAGTCGCCGAGGTCGCCGCCGATCAGGCCACCGGCGAAGCCGGCGCCCGTGTGGCCGCGTGGGTAGAACTCGCCGACCGCCGTCACGGAGTCCTCGATTCCCGCCGCGGCCAGCGCCTCGTTCACGACCTCGATCATGCTCTCTTCGGACATGGGGCCGTTGTACAGCAAAGCGGCCCCGCGCCCCTCCCACGGCGCGGGGCTTTGAACCCGGTGAGCCTCTAGAACGTCTGGAGCAGGCAGAGCCCGGCTGTGCCCGGGTCCACCCTGTATTGCGTCGCCATCGAGGCGAGGAACACGCGCTGGCGCTTCGAGGGCGCGGGCGCCGAGACCTCCCTGCCGCTGGCGCGCGCCGCCTTCGCCCCACCCGTCAGCTTGAGCACGTCCACGCCGCGGTTGCGGTCGGCGGTGTAGACGTAGCCGTCGTGCATATAGGAGGCCCAGACGATGCCGTCATCGGGCCGCCAGTAGGCGAACTGGGTCGGGTCCTCCGGATCGGAGATGTCGAGGAAGCGCGTCCCCTCTCCGTACCAGGCGTACGTCACCGTGCTGCCGTCCACGTCGAAGTAGTGGGCGGAGCAGAAGTTGGCGTTCGGGTCGTAGGGCCCGCCAATGGGTCGTGAGCCCTCCTTCTGGTACGGGTTCCAGGTGCCGACGGCCTTGAGCCGGAACTTGTTCCCCGGCCGCGAGCGCCAGGCCTCGCTGCGATAGCTGCCCTTGAGCGAGGCGATCGTGAACTGGCCGCGGTTGCGGCAGGCCTCCTCGGCCGGCCCGAAGTCCTCCTCGGTCGCGAGCAGCAGCTCGCCCCTGCGGTAGCGCGAGTCGCCCTTCGGGGCCGAGCGCCCGACGGGCCGCCAGGCGTTGTGCTCGAAGCCGCCGTTCTCGTCTCCGACCACGGAGGCGGGCAGGCCGCCGCCCGCGTACGGGATCGGGTCGAGCGGCGTCGCGGTGCGGACGCGCTGGTCGAACGAGTCGTAATGCCGCCCGCTCGTGTGGTAGCCGCGCGTGCCGCCGTCGCCGGACACCCAGGCGATGCCTGCGTCGTCGACCTGGACGTCGTGCGAGTAGGCCGTGAAGCCGTCACGCCGGAAGAGGTCGACCGGATCCATCGGGTAGGCGACCGGGCTCGCAGCGTTGCGCAGGTCGGTCACGATGATCGGCCGGCCGAAGGTCCAGCCCTGCGCCACGTCGGTCGTCGTGCTCGCGGGGCCGCCCGTCCACAGCCACTGGCAGTCGTTGACGCAGGTGGTGGTGTGGCCCGTGGGCAGCTGCTGGAAGGAGCGAGCGACAGCTCGCTCGGATCCTTCGCGTCGACCACGTAGACGCCGGCGATGTTCGTCGCGTTGTTGGGGTCGGTCTCGCCCGGCTCGACGCGACGTCGAGCCCGCATACGCGCGCGGGTCACGCGAAAGCAGCGCGAGCTTGCGGTTCTGGTCGAGGTCCATGTCCTCGTTCTGCCAGAACGTGGAGATCGGGCCGGCGGCGGGATCGGTGTTCACCGGCGGGTCGCCCGGCAGGCGCAGCTCCTCGGCCGTGATCTCGTCCAGGAGCTCAGGGTGCCCCGGGTTGTCCAGCGAGTACGACTTGAGCCCGAAGCGCCCGGTCACGAGCATGACGTCGGACTGGCTCGTGCTTGCCGTAGCTCATGAAGTTGATCGCCGTGGCGTCCTTCGCCTCCGGCAGGTTGTCCAGGAGCTGGACGTTCTTCGACGCGCCCGAAGCCGGCGCGGCGATCACGAG
>CAWFZK010000013.1:0-7003 GCA_963820315.1 uncultured Thermoleophilaceae bacterium
GCTCGCCTTCGACCGGATCCTCACGCGTCGCGGGCGGCTGTCGTTCGTCTCCGCAGGCACCGGCGCCCAGACGCTCCTGTGCCTGCACGGGCTCGGCGGCACCAAGGCGTCGTTCCTTCCCACGCTCGCTGCGCTCGCGGGGCCGGAGCTGCGCGTCGTGGCGCTCGACCTGCCCGGCTTCGGCGAGTCCGACAAGCCACTCGGCGCCCCGTACGACGCTCCCTGGTTCGCGCGGGCGACATTCGAGGCGATGGACGCGCTGGGGTTGAAGTCCGCCCACCTCGCCGGCAACAGCATGGGCGGGCGGGTCGCGATCGAGGCGGGTCTGCTCGACCGGTCGCGGGTCAGCTCGCTGAGCCTCCTCTGCCCCGCCCTCGCGTGGCTGCGCGACCGCCGCTGGGCGCCGGTCGTGCGGCTCCTGCGGCCGGAGCTCGGCCTGCTGCAGATGGCGCCGCGCAGTGTCGTCGAGCGGATGACGCGCCGGCTCGTGCCGACCGCGAGCGACGGCTGGGCGGCCGCCGGCGTCGACGAGTTCCTGCGGGCGTACCTGACGCCGCGCGGTCGCGCCGCCTTTTACGCCGCGGCGCGCAACATCTATCTCGACGAGCCGCATGGCGAGGAGGGCTTCTGGACGCGCCTCGAGGCGCTCGCGCCCGACGCGCTCTTCATCTGGGGCAAGCGCGACGCGGTCGTCCCGATCGGCTTCATGCGTCACGTCGAGCGGGCGCTGCCCGAGGCGCGGCACGTCGAGCTCGACTGCGGGCACGTGCCGCAGCTCGAGCGCCCGCGCGAGACGCACAGCGCGATCCTGCAGTTCGTGCGCGCGCGGTCCGGTACAACTGCCGGATGAGCTTTCCACCTGGCCCGCGCCTGCCGCGCCTGGTTCAGGCAGCGCGGCTCACGGCCGAGCCTTACGGCTGGATGCTGAAACGCCGCGAGCGCTTCGGCGACATCTTCAGCTCGCACTTCCCGTTCTTCGGCCACATCGTCTACGTGACCGACCCCGAGCTCGTCAAGCAGGTGTTCTCCGGCTCGCCCGAGGTCTTCCACGCGGGCGAGGCGAACGCCAGCGTCCTCGGTGACGCTCTCGGCGAGCACTCGCTGCTGACGCTCGACGAGGGCCGCCACCTCTCCCAGCGCAAGCTGCTGCTGCCGCCCTTCCACGGCGAGTCGGTGCGGCGCTATGCCGAGGTGATGGCCGAGGTGGCCGCGGCGGAGATCGACAGCTGGCCGGTCGGGAAGCCGTTCGCGCTGCGCCCGCGCATGCAGGCGATCACGCTCGACGTGATCCTGCGCGCGGTCTTCGGCGTGCGCGAGGGCGAGCGCATGGACCTCTTCCGCGAGCGCATCCCGCCGCTCGGCGAGCTCAGCAACCCGCTCGACTGGCTGCCGCTCATGCAGCGCGACCTCGGCGGGCTGTCCACGGCCGCGCGCTTCCGCAAGGCGCTCAAGAAGGTGGACGAGCTGATCTACGCCGAGATCGCGGACCGGCGCGCGGCGCTGGCGGCGAACGGCGACAGGACACGCGACGACGTGCTGTCGCTGCTGCTCGCCGCCCGCCATGAGGACGGCTCCGCGATGACGGACGTCGAGCTGCGCGATCAGCTGATGACGCTGCTGACGGCCGGCCACGAGACGACCGCCACCGGGCTCTCCTGGGCGTTCGAGCGGCTGCTGCGCACCCCGCGGGCCCTGGAGGCGCTGCTCGGCACGCTCGACGACGACGAGTACCTCGACGCGGTCGTGAAGGAGACGCTGCGCGTGCGGCCGGTGGTCGCCGACGTCGCACGCGTCCTGAAGCAGCCGATCGTGCTGGCGGGCTATCCGCTGCCGGCGGGGACGCTCGTCCTGCCCGGCATCACGGCCGTCCACATGCGGCCCGACCTCTACCCGGAGCCGCACGAGTTCCGGCCCGAGCGCTTCATGGGCGGCGGCGCCGAGTCCTACTCGTGGATCCCCTTCGGGGGCGGCGTGCGACGCTGCATCGGTGCGTCGTTCGCGCAGGTGGAGATGCGCGTCGTGATCCGCGAGGTGCTGCGGCGCGTGACCCTGCGCGCGGTCTCCGAGCGGCCCGAGCGTCCGAAGATCCGGCACGTGACGGTGGTCCCGGCGCGCGGCTGCCGCGTGATCGTCGCGGAGAGGCTCGCCGGCGCGCCGCCGCGCTCAGAGCCCGGCGAGCTCGAGCACCTCAGCGGCCGGACGGCCGAGGTCGTCTAGCGCGCCCGCCAGCTCCGCGCCGCCGAGGCGCTCGGCCTTGAGCCGCAGCGCCTGCGCATCCATCGGCTGGTCGGGCGAGCCGAGCGCAGCCTTGACGCGCGCCAGCTCATCGGCGCCGTTCGTGAGCACGAACTCCGACTCGCGCAGCGCGCCGTCCGTCTGCACCTCGATCAGCCGCGCCCGCTCGACCACCTCGGGCAGCACCGAATCGAAGCTCTCCACGCGCGGCGGCCCGTGCAGCAGGGTGAAGGCCGTCAGGTACGGGATCGAGAACTTGGCCTGCAGCCCGTCAACCGGCTCGGGCCCGTGCGACGCAGCCTGCAGCGAGACCGGGTGGACATGCACCGTCAGCCGCTCGGGCGCGCCGTCGCGGATGCCGGCGGCCGCCTCGATCGCGCCGTGCGTCTGCAGGCAGCAGGGCCACGCCTTGATCCAGTTCTCGCCGACCGCCGGCCGCTGCGGATCGGGCTCGGCGTACGTGCCCCCTGTGGCGGCCTCATAGCCGCGCGCGGCGGACTCGAGCGGCACGCGCGCACCCGCCGCCGCGAGCCGCGCCGCCTCGACCCCCGACGACGCGGCGAGGCCAACCTGGAGCGACTTGCCGTGCGAGCCGAACGCCGCCCGCAACCCGCTCGCGCGCAGCAGCGCGAGCGCCACCGCGTCGTCGCGCGAGGCGCCCAGCAGCGCCGCCGCGGCGACCGCCGCGCCGACCCCGCCGCAGAGGGCGGTCGGGTGCCAGTGGCGGTCGTAGAGCGCCGGGTGGCCTGCCCGCGCGAGCGCCCCCATCGCCTCGAAGCCGGCGGCGTAGGCGTCGAGTGCCGCACGCGCGTCGCGCCCGAGCTCGGCGGCGACGACGAGCGCCGCCGGAGCCGTCGGCGCGCTCAGGTGGGCGATCCCGGGCAGGTAGGTGTCGTCGAAGTCGAGCACGTGCCCGGCCGTCCCGGCGAAGGCGACGCGATCGCCGATGGCCCGGGCGGCCTGGGCGGCGGGCTCGCCGCGGCCGGCGGCAGCGCAGGCGAGCCAGTCGAGCAGGGCCGTCCGGTAGCGCTCCTCGCTCACCCGTCGAGCCTCCTGCGGAAGTCACCGGCGCCGACCACCTCGGCGCCCGCCTGGCGCACGCGCTCGGCGAGCGTGCGGTCCGAGGTCACGACGGTCAGGCCGCCCGGGTCGGGGTCGGCCTCGACGAGCGCCGCGATGTCGTCGTCGGCTGCATTCGGGCCGCGGCGGGTGGCGAACTCGACGCTCACGCCCTCCGGGGCGTCGAGCTCGAAGGGACGGCCGTCGAAGATCACCGTCAGCTCGTCCCCGGTGGCGCCGGCCAGCGCGCCGAGCTCCTCGGTCAGCGAGCGCATCGCGCCGGGGCGGTCGCGCCACCAGCCGGTCGGCCGCGACCCGATCACGTTCATCCCGTCGACGAGCCAGCGCGCCATCGTCAGCTCAGCGCTTGCGACGCACGTACAGGATGATCACGGCGACGAGCAGCAGGCCCGCGACACCCTGGGCAGCGAGCGAGGTCGCGGTGCTCTCGTCCTCGGTGGCGTTGCGGATGTAGCCGAACATGATCGTCGCTCCGAAGAAGATGACGAGCGTCCATAGGGCGGTGTTGCGCGACACCTGGCGGACGATATCCACCGGGGGGCTCACGCCCCCCGGGCCCCCGGCGGCGCCTGGCCGGCCGATCCGACCCGGCTGAGTAGTCTCGGTGCTCGTGAGCGATCGACCGGTTCTCGCCGGCGCCCTCGGTGCGCTGGTCATCGCCTGGTCCGCGATTCTGGTGAAGCTCGCCGAGGTCTCGCCCTCGACGGCTGCGTTCTTTCGCTGCTTCTACGCGCTGCCGCTGCTGGGTCTGCTCGCCTGGCGCGAGCGCGAGCGCTTCGGCGGCCGCTCTCGGCGCGACTACCTGCTGGGCTGGCTGGCGGGGGTGCTGTTCGCCGCCAACCTGACCTTCTGGCACCACGCCATCGAGGCCGTGGGCGCCGGGCTGTCCACGGTGCTCGGCAACGTCCAGGTCGTCTTCGTGGCGCTGCTCGCCTGGGCCGCGCTCGGCGAGCGCCCGGAGAACCGCTCGCTGGTCGCGGTGCCGATCGTGTTCGGCGGCGTGGTGCTCATCTCGGGCGTGATCGGCTCGGGCGCCTACGGCGACGACCCGCAGCTGGGCGTGCTGTTCGGCCTTCTCAACGCGATCATGTACGCGCTCTTCCTGCTGATCCTGCGGAACATCAACGCCGACATCCGGCGCCCTGCCGGCCCGCTCTTCGACGCCACGCTGAGCGCGGCGATCTTCGGCGCGATCGGCGGCCTCGCGGTCGGAGACATCGACTTCGTGCCCGGGGTCGAGTCGCAGCTCTGGCTGCTCGTGCTGGCGCTCTCGTCGCAGGTCCTCGGCTGGCTCCTGATCTCGACCTCGCTGCCGCGGCTGCCCGCGCTGCTCACCTCGATTCTGCTGATGCTGCAGCCGGTCGGGACCATGCTGCTCGGCATGCTGATCTTCTCGGAGTCGCCCTCCACCCTGCAGCTGACCGGGGTGGTGGTCGTGCTGGCCGGCGTCGGCTACGCCGCGACCGCGCCGACTCAGTTGACCTCGCGCAGGCGCCCCGTCTCGACCTCGTAGACGAAGCCGCGCACGCTCTCGCTGCGCGGGACGAACGGGCTCGCCTTGATGCGCTCGATCGAGTCGCGCACCTCTGCGTCGAGCTCTTCGAACGCCGGTGCGTTCCAACCGGGCCGGATGCCGGTCTCGCTCTCGAGCTGGTCGGCGAACTCCTCGTCGTCGAACGCGAGCATGCCGCAGTCGGTGTGCTGGATTATCACGATCTCCTCGGTGCCGAGCCGGTGCTGGGAGATGGCGAGCGAGCGGATCGCGTCGTCCGAGACGACACCGCCGGCGTTGCGGATCACGTGCGCGTCCCCTCCTCGAGCCCGAGAACTCGGGCGGGATCGAGGCGGGCGTCCATGCAGGCGAGGACCGCCACCTTGCGGCCTGGCCGCGACGGCAGGTTGCCCTTGTCGAATGAAGCGGCGTAGGCCGCGTTGTTCTCGAGGAAGGTCTCGGTCTTGCTCACGTCGTCAAGCGGCAGATGCGAGCGGTGTCTCCGACGGCCGCGGGTGGCGCAGGAGCGCGCCGTTCTCCGCGATCTCGTAGGTGCCCACGCGCCGCAGGGGCGGAGAGTACGCGTGCAGGCTCACCGCCGGCGTCTCGCCCGCGTGGCGCACGCGGTGGATCGCCTCGCGCGCGATCGTGACGGCGTCGCCGGCGCCGAGCGTGACCTCGACGCTGCCGCTCAGCGCCAGCCGCTCCTCGCTGATCTGCCCGTCCAGCACGACGATCGCGGCGGCGCTTTCATCGTGGTCGTGAAAGCCGGTGTCATGCCCGGCCATCCAGCAGACGAGGTAGAGCTCGACGTGCTCGTCGCGATGCAGCAGCGCGTAGGTGCGCTCGGCCGGATCGTGGCGCGTGAGCGGGGCCCAGAGCTCGCGCCGCTCGGCCCAGCCGAGCAGCGTCTCCTGCAGGCCGGCGTCACTCACGCGGGCACCCACGTGTAGCCGAGCGCCCGAGCGACGCTGCTGCGGCGGACGATGTCGGAGAAGCCCTCGCCGAACGCCTGCTCGACCGGATCGGCCGCGGGCGCCGCGACCGGGTAGTCGGTGCCGTGCACGAGCTGGCCGATCCCCACCACGCTCGCCATCGCACCAACGGCACGGGCGCCGTAGGAGGAGGTTTCGTAGAAGCAGAGCTCGTCGTGGAGGGCCCGCTCGCGGGCCGGGCCGCCGCGCGCAGCGGTGCGCTCGGCCTGCAGCGGGGCGAGGCCCGCGAGCAGGGCGAAGATCACCCGCAGGCGCGGGAAGTCCGGCCGCAGCGCCGCGTGGAAGCCATGCCAGGCCGCGTGCTGCTGGGCCACGTAGTCCGTGCAGGGCGACCACCAGGCGGGGGCATCTGCGCCGCCGGTCGCAGGGCCCGGGTGCACGAAGAGCGGTGCGCTGTCGCGCTCGAGGACGTCGAGCAGCTCACCCAGCTCCCGCGAGGGGCGCGGCGAGGCGAGCTCGGCGGCCGGCAGGCAGACCCCGGCCGCCCCCGCCGCGAGCGCTTCGCGAGCGAGCTCGGCCCGGCCGGCCACGGACGGATGAGGGACCGTGGCCCACCAGCCGAGCTCGCCCGGAAGCAGTTCCCCGGCCTCGTTCCAGGCCGAGACGACGGAGAGGAGGGAGTCCGCCCCGACCGGGGCCGAGAGGGCGACGAGCGCCCGGTCGACGCCGTGCCGGGCGAGCCGCTCCACGCGCAGCTGTGGGTCGTGGTCACCGGGATCGACCTCGAAGGCGGGCTCCGCGTCGAGCTCGATCTCCCAGCGGCCGTTCCGCCGCCACAGGGCCCGTGGCGCGGTCGTCCGGCCCTCCAGCACGCGCAGGACCGTCTCCGGCCACAGGTGCTGGTGGACGTCGTAGGCACTCGTCACGCGGGTGACGATAGCAATTCTCTATAAAGTTGGTCGGGATAACAGGGATTAAGCCGGCAGCGGCGCTGGCAGCAGCGCTCCGGCGAAGGCGAACTCGCGCCCGATCGGCAGCTCCGCGTCGAGCGCGGTCCGGTAGGAGCGGGCCGTCGTCATCCCGGCGTGATCGCGCTGCCAGCTGTCGGGCACGATGCGCGCCACCCAGCCGCCGCCGTAGGGCTGCGCGAGCAGCGCGTGCGGCGCGCGCTCGAGCAGGCCGTTGAGGGCGACCACCGAGCCGGCGACCGGAGAGCCGATCACGACCGTCCGCCCCGAGCGCCCCTGCACCGTCGCGAGCG
>CAWFZK010000014.1:0-61045 GCA_963820315.1 uncultured Thermoleophilaceae bacterium
CAGGAGCACGCGGCGCAATCTCCGCTGACCGCGCCGGGGCTGGGGAGGGTGACTGGAGACGCGGTCAGTCCCAGAGGCGAACGATCGTCGGCCTTCGCGCCAGATGCCCGAACGTCGGTCGGCGCGCGGTGGTTCGTCCGCCAGAACTGCCTGTACGTTGCCGCTTTACCTACACATACGGTCGTCAAGTCGGCAACGTAGCCACCGCGGCGGGTCAAGTCCCGAACAATGTTCGATCCGCGGGTGGTTCCGGCGCCCGCCGACGCCCGATCCCCCTTCCCCAGCCCCAGCCCGGGACCGTCCCTACAGCAACGCCCGCGCCAGCGCCCGGTAGTCATCGAGCGGCGCCGGCCCGTGGCCGATCGGCTGCAGGCAGACGTGGTCGGCGCCGGCGTCGAGGTGGGCGCGGACCGCCTCGGCAACCTCGTCCGCGGACCCGTGCGCCACCACGGCGTCGATCAGGCGATCGCTGCCGCCGCCCTCGAAGTCGGACTCTTCGAAGCCCAGCCGCAGCAGGTTGCCCGTGTAGTTGCTGCGCTGCAGGTAGCGCTCGGCGAACTCGCGTCCCTTCTCGCGGGCGGTCTCGGGGTCCGGCTCGACCACCACCGTCAACTCGGGCGCCAGAAGAGGTCCATCGCCAAGCCGCTCGCGCGCGCTGCGGGTGTGCTCGACGGGCGTGAAGTACGGATGCGCCCCCAGCGACCGCTCGGCGGACAGGTCGAGCATCTTGGGTCCGAGCGCGGCGGCCAGGCGCTCCTCGCGGGGCACCGGCGGGTCGGCGGAGTCGAGCCCGTCGAAGAACTCGCCCATCTTGGTCAGCGGCTTCGTGTACTCCTGCGTGGCCTCGGGGTGCCCGATGCCGATTCCGAGCAGGAAGCGGCCGTCGAACTCGCGCTGGAGCTCCGCGTGGCCCGCCGCGACGTCGGCGGGCTCGTGCTGCCAGACGTTGAGGATGCCGGTCGCGATCGTCATCGTGCTCGACCGCTCGAGGAACGGGCGCGTCTGCTCGAGCGACGGGCTGATGCCGAGCCAGAGCGCCCCGTAGCCGAGCTCCTCGATCTCGGGCACGGCGTCCGTGCCGGCCGTTCGAGGTATCCAGATTCCGATCCTTCCGAGCTCCGCCATGGCGCGGCAGGCTACCTTGTCGGAGATGGCCTACGAACCGCGGCAGATCGCCTTCGCCGGACGCGACAGCCGGGTCAAGCACTACGGCATCGGGATCGACGGCCCGGCGCGCCAGGAGCTGCTCGACGCCACCGCGAGCGTGGCCGCGGAGCTCGTGCCCGAGGGCGCCGCCGGCTTCACCATCGCTCACGACGCCGCCGGCGCCGGGCTTGGGCTCGTGTACTGGTGGGCCAACGACAACGAGGTCCATATGCGGGCCTTAGCCTCGCCGAAGGACGATCCCGGCGCGCTCGAGCCGGCCGACGGCAGCGGCATGGCGTGTGTCTGGGAGCTCGAGGTGATCGACTTCGAGCGGCGCGCCTGGCTCGAGGACGTGCTCAAGGCGGGCGACGTCGAGCGCTACCTCGAGCGCACGCTGGAGGACACGGTCGTCTGACGCCGAGCGCCCGCTAGCCTCGGCGAGCGTGTCGACGCAGTACATATTCACGATGTACAAGCTGTCCCGGGTCCACCCGCCCGACAAGCGGGTGCTCGAGGACATCTCCCTCAGCTTCCTGCCGGGAGCCAAGATCGGCGTGCTCGGCGCGAACGGATCCGGCAAGTCGACGCTGCTGCGGATCATGGCCGGAGTCGACACCGAGTTCCGCGGCGACGCGCAGCTCGCGCCCGGCGCCACCGTCGGCCTGCTCGAGCAGGAGCCCCAGCTCGACCCGTCCAAGGACGTCAAGGGCAACGTCGAGGACGGCGTGCGCAGTGTGCGCGACATGCTGGATCGCTTCAACGAGCTGGCCGCCAACTACTCGGACGAGACGGCCGGCGAGTTCGCGCGCCTGCAGGACGCGATCGACGCCGCGGACGCCTGGAACCTCGACACCACGCTCGAGATCGCGATGGACGCGCTGCGACTGCCGCCGAGCGACGCCGACGTCGAGACCCTGAGCGGCGGCGAGCGCCGCCGCGTGGCGCTCTGCCGGCTGCTGCTGTCCGCCCCGGACCTGCTGCTGCTCGACGAGCCGACCAACCACCTCGACGCGGAGTCGGTCGCGTGGCTCGAGAAGCACCTCGAGGACTACAAGGGCACCGTCGTCGCCGTGACCCACGACCGCTACTTCCTCGACAACGTCGCCGGCTGGATCCTCGAGCTGGACCGCGGCCGCGGCATTCCCTTCAAGGGCAACTACTCCTCCTGGCTGGAGCAGAAGCAGGAGCGGCTCGCCCACGAGGAGCGCAGGGAGACGGCGCGCCGGCGCACGATCGCGCGCGAGCTCGAGTGGGTGCGAGAGAGCCCGAAGGGCCGCCGCACCAAGGCGCGCGCCCGTCTGAACCGCTACGAGGCGCTGCTGGCCGAGGAGAAGAACGTCAAGCTCGACCAGGTCCAGATCCACATCCCGGCCGGCGCGCGGCTCGGCAGCGTGGTGCTCGAGGCGGACGACGTCCGCAAGGGGTTCGGCGACCGGCTCCTGATCGACGACCTGAGCTTCACGCTCCCGCCCGCCGGCATCGTCGGCGTGATCGGCCCGAACGGCGCCGGCAAGACAACCCTGTTCCGGATGATCGTCGGCGAGGAGGACGCGGACAGCGGCGAGCTGCGGCTTGGGGAGTCGGTCGAGCTCGCCTACGTCGACCAGTCACGCGACGCCCTCGACCCCGACAAGACCGTCTGGGAGGAGATCTCGGACGGCTACGACAACATCAAGGTCGGCGAGCGCGAGATGAACTCGCGCGCCTACTGCGCCGGCTTCAACTTCCGCGGCTCGGACCAGCAGCGCAAGGTCGGCGCGCTCTCCGGCGGCGAGCGCAACCGCGTCCACCTCGCCAAGCTGCTGCGCCGCGGCGGCAACCTGCTGCTGCTGGACGAGCCGACCAACGACCTCGACGTCGACACGCTGCGCGCGCTCGAGGAGGCGCTGCTGTCGTTCGCGGGCTGCGCCGTGATCATCTCGCACGACCGCTGGTTCCTCGACCGCGTCGCGACCCACGTGCTCGCGTTCGAGGGCGACTCTCAGGTCAGCTGGTTCGAGGGCAACTTCGAGGCCTACGAGGAGAACCGCCGCGCCCGCCTCGGCGCCGAGGCAGAGCGCCCGCACCGGATCACGTATAAGAAGCTGACCCGGACCTGAGGTCTGAGCAGGCCCTGTTCCGGGCATGAATCCGGCATGGCCACACGCCACGACGACATCGACGTACGCGGAGTACCGGTCGAGCGCCACCAGGAGGTGCTGACGACCGAAGCGCTCGAGCTCGTCGGCCGCCTGCACGAGGAGCTCGACGACACCCGCCGGGCACTGCTCGACGAGCGCCAGGAGCGCCAGGCGGAGCTCGACGCCGGCGGGACGCTCGACTTCGTGACGGCGCCGGAGGAGTTCACCGTCGCGCCGGTGCCTGACGCGCTCCAGGACCGGCGCGTCGAGATCACCGGCCCGACCAGCCGCAAGATGGTGATCAACGCGCTCAACTCGGGCGCGCGCGGCTTCATGGCGGACTTCGAGGACGCGAACTCCCCGACCTGGCACAACATGGTCGGCGGTCAGGTCAACCTCGCCGACGCCGTGCGCGGCTCGATGGAGCACGAGGAGAAGGGCAAGGAGTACCGGCTCGACGAGGAGCACGCCGTGCTGCTCGTGCGCCCGCGCGGCCTGCACCTGCCCGAGCGCCACCTGCGCGTGAACGGCGGCACGGTCGCGGGCGCCTTCATGGACTTCGGCCTGTACGTGCACCGCAACGCGCACGAGCTGCTCGAGCGCGGCCGTGGCCCCTACTTCTACATCCCGAAGCTCGAGTCGCACCGCGAGGCCGCGCTCTGGCGCGACGCGTTCGTGATCGCCGAGCAGGCGCTCGGCCTCGACCGCGGCACGATCAAGGCGACCGTCCTGATCGAGACGATCCCGGCCGCGTTCTGCATGGACGCGATCCTCTACGAGCTGCGCGACCACGCGGCGGCCCTCAACGCCGGGCGCTGGGACTACATCTTCTCGATGATCAAGCGCTTCCGCTCGCGGCCGGACTTCGTGCTGCCGGACCGCTCGGCGGTCACGATGACCGTTCCGTTCATGCACGCCTACTCGCAGCTGGTCGTGAAGACCTGCCACGCGCGCGGCGCGCACGCGATGGGCGGCATGTCGGCCGTGATCCCGAGCCGCAGCGACGAGGAGGCGAACAAGAAGGCCTTCGAGGCGGTGCGCGCCGACAAGGAGCGCGAGGCCGGCGAGGGCTTCGACGGCACCTGGGTCGCGCACCCGGACTCCGTGCCGGTCGCCACCGAGGCATTCGACGAGGTGCTCGGCGAGCGACCCAACCAGGTCGACAAGCAGCGCGACGACGTGACGGCGAGCGCCGCCGAGCTCCTCTCGGTGCCCGACACGCCCGGTGGGGTCACCGAGGAGGGCCTGCGCTCGAACGTGAACGTCGGCATCCAGTACATCTCCTCGTGGCTGCGCGGCAACGGCGCCGCGGCGATCTATGGGCTGATGGAGGACGCCGCCACGGCTGAGATCAGCCGCGGACAGGTGTGGCAGTGGATACGCCACGGCGCCACGCTCGACGACGGCCGGACGATCACCCCGGAGCTCGTGCGCGAGCTCGAGACCTCCGAGCTGGAGCGCATTCGCGAGGAGATCGGCGACGACGAGTGGTTCGAGAAGGAGGGCCGCCCGGGCCTGTCGCGCGAGCTGTTCGAGTCGGTCGCTCTGAGCGGCGACGAGTTCGTCGAGTTCCTCACGCTGCCCGCCTACGAGCGGCTCGAGGACTAGGCGCGCATCTTTTCGCCCCCTCCCGAGTTGGAGGGGCATGCTCAGCTACCTGCGTCGCCACCACCTCGGCCTGATCGCGATTTTCTTCGCCCTCACGGGCACGTCGTACGCGGTCGCCACGGGCTCGATCGACTCGCGGGAGATCCGCAACAACTCGGTCCGCAGCAAGGACGTGCGCAACAACGCACTGCTCTCGCGCGACCTGCGCAACAACTCCGTGCGCTCGACCGACGTGCGCGAGGGGGCGCTGACCGGGACCGACGTCCTCGACGGCGGCCTGACCGGCGCGGACCTCGCGAACAGCAGCGTCGAGGGGCTCGACGTGCGCGACGGGACGATCGCCGATGCAGACATCGGCGCCAACGCGATCTCGAACGACGAGCTGGCGGGAGGCGCGGTGCGCTCCGCGGACGTGCTGAACGGCTCGCTGGGCGCCGAGGACCTGCAGGGCGGCCTGCTCGCCAGCGAGGCGAGCGTGCGCTTCGACAACTTCGCCGTGGCCACCGGGGCGGTGGCGGGCGAGGACGTGGGCTGCCCCGCGGGCCAGCGCGCGCTCGGCGGCGGCGTCTCGTTCGGCAGCCTCGACATCGGCGACCGGGTCGTGTTCTCGGAGCCGCGGCTCGGAGGCGACGCGCCGAACGCGCAGGGCGCCGTCGCGAACGGCTGGGGCGCGGCGATCCTCAACGGCGCGGGCGACGAGCGGACCGCCAGCGTCTGGGTCATCTGCACGGCCAGGTGATGCGCAGGCGGCTGGATAGGATCGCCCCGGAATGCAGACGGGCTCGCGATCCAAGGTGCTCTGCGCGGGCATCGTCGTGGCCGACGCGATCGCGTCGCCGGTCGATGCTGTACCGCCGCCGGGGCTGCTGACGCTCGTCGACTCCGTGCAGCTCGCCACCGGCGGCTGCGCGCTCTCCACCGCCACGGCGCTCGTCCGGCTCGGCACGCCGGCGGCACTCTGCGGCTGCGTCGGCCGCGACCTCCTCGGCGACGTGATGCGGCGCGAGGCCGAGTCGCGCGGCATCGTCACCGACGACCTGCGCGCGACGGACGAGCTCACCTCGGCCTCGCTCGTGCTCGACGCAAGCGACGGCGAGCGCACCTTCCTTCACAACCCAGGCGCGAGCGCCGCCCTGATGGCCGCTGACATCGAGCGGGCGCTGGCGGCGGGCCCGCGCTGGCTCCACATCGGCGGCGCGCTCGTGATGCCGGGGCTCGACGGCGAGCCGCTCGCAAGGGTGCTCGCGGCCGCGCGCGGACGCGGCATCACGACGAGCCTCGACCCTGTGCATGACGCGACCGGGCGCTGGGACCGGCTGCACCCCTCGCTCGCGCATCTGGACGTGATCTGCCCGAACCTGAACGAGGCCCGCGGCATCACGGGCAGGCACACCCCCGAGGAGTGCGCCGCCTGGCTGCGCGAGCGCGGCGTCGGGCGGGTGGCGATCAAGCTCGGCCGCGACGGCGCCTACGCGCTCGACGACGAGACCGCCGAGCACGTGGCGGCGTTCCCCGTCGAGGCGCGCGACGAGACCGGCGCCGGCGACGCCTTCGCGGGCGGCCTCGTCCACGGCCTCCTGAACGACTGGCCGCTCGCGCGCGCCGTGCGGCTCGCCAACGCCGTGGGCGCGTTGTCGACCCGCGGCATGGGCGCGAGCAGCACGCTCCCCGACCTCGAGGAGGCGCTGGCGCTGTGAGCATCGAACCGCGCATGCGCCGCCTGTTCGCCGCCGACGGGCGCTGCTTCGACGTGGCCGTCGACCACGGCTTCTTCGGCGAGCCGCGCTTCCTCGCGGGCATCGAGGACATCGCCGCGGCGCTCGACGTGCTCGTCGAGGCGGCGCCCGACGCGATCCAGCTCTCGCCCGGCAGCGCGCCGCTCCTACAGGAGCGGCCCGGCCCGAAGCCCGCGCTCGTGCTGCGCACGGACGTGGCGAACGTCTACGGGCCCACCGTCGACGCCGACGCGGGCTACTTCTCGGAGCTCGTGCCCGAGGCGGTCGAGCAGGCCGTGCGCCTCGACGCGGCGTGTGTCGTCGTCAACCTGCTCTGGATCGACGGGCGCGAGGATCTCCACCGCGCCTGCGTGCGCAACGTCGCGGAGCTGCGGGCCCGCTGCGCGCCGGCCGGGATGCCGCTGATGGTCGAGCCGCTCGCGATGAAGCCGGGCTCGGCCGGCTACGGCGTCAACGGCGATGCCGAGCGGATCCGCGCGCTCGTGCGCCAGGCCGTCGAGCTCGGCGCCGACGTGATCAAGGCCGACCCGACCGACGATCTCGGTGACTACCCGGGCGTGATCGAGGTGGCGGGGCGCATCCCGCTGCTGGTGCGCGGAGGCGGGCGTGCCTCGGACGAGGAGGTGCTGCGCCGGACGGAGGCGGTCATGCGCGCCGGCGCCGCGGGGATCGTCTACGGGCGCAACGTGATCCAGCACGAGCGCCCGCTCGAGATGACGCGGGCGCTGATGTCCGTGGTCCACGACGGCGTCGCCGCCGACGCGGCCCTCGCGAGCCTCGGTGGCTGAGCGCGAGGTCCGCCTCGGGCTGATCGGCGGGGGCCTGATGGGCCGCGAGCTCGCGAGCACGGCAGCGCGCTGGGTTCACCTCGACGAACTCGGCGTGCGCCCGCGGCTCGTGCACGTCTGCGACGTCAACCCCGAGACGCTCTCCTGGTACGCGCGGCTGGCTGCCGAGCCGCGCCTCAGTGAGGACTGGCGCGCCGTCCTCGACGACCCCGAGGTCGAGGCCGTCTACATCGCCGTCCCCCACCACCTGCACGCCGAGCTGTACGTGGCGGCCCTCGAGGCCGGCAAGCACCTGCTCGGCGAGAAGCCGTTCGGCATCGACCTGGCCGCCAACGAGACGATCATGGCCGCGGTCGCCGCGCACCCCGGCCAGCTGGTCCGCTGCTCGTCGGAGATGCCCTTCTTCCCGGGCGGGCAGGCCGTGTGGCGCTGGATCGCCGCGGGCGAGTTCGGCCGCCCGATCGAGGTGCGCTCGCTCTTCCTCCACTCGAGCGACCTCGACCCAGGGAAACCGATCAACTGGAAGCGCCGCGCCGAGACGAACGGCGCGTACGGCTGCCTCGGCGACCTCGGGGTGCACGCACTGCACCTGCCGCTGCGGGCCCGCTGGGCGCCGCTCGATGTGAGCGCGGTGCTGGCCGACGTCTTCACGGAGCGGCCGGACGGCCACGGCGGCACGGTCCCATGCGACACCCCGGACAACGCCGTCCTGCTCTGCCGGGCCGAGCACGAAGGCGCCGAGTTCCCCCTGCGGATCGAGACGAAGCGCATCGCGCCCGGCCACATGAACACCTGGACGATCGAGGTCGACGGCACCGAGGGCTCGATCGCGTACACGACCAAGCGACCGAAAACCTTGCGGACGATGCGCTACATGGCGGGCGAGCCGCAGCGCTGGGAGGAGACCGACCTCGGCTCGCAGTCGGCCTACCCGAGCATCACGGGCGCCATCTTCGAGTTCGGCTTCGCCGACGCGCTCCAACAGATGTGGGCAGCCTTCCTCGACGAGCTCGCCCACGGCCGCGACGGCATGCGCCAGCCCTTCCACTGCGTGACCCCCGAGGAGGCGGCCTTCACGCACGACCTCTTCACGGCTGCGCTGCGGGCGGACGGGGAGCCCAGCGTCGAGCGGGTGGAGCCGCGCTACTCCCTGTAGCTCAGGTCAGACAGGCCGACCGCGCGCTCGGCCTGCTCGCGGTCGCGAAACGGCTGGTTGCGGACGAGCTTCCCGTTCCTGAGCGTCCAGACGTGCGCCGCGAACTCGGCGAGCGGCGCCCCGCTTCCCTTGCCGAGCGCGTACATCGTCATCTCGATGATCACGCGCCCGTCGGGCGCCACGGCCGTTCCATGAATGTCGACTCGCCACTCCTCCCAGGCGGAGTTGATGTCGTCGAAGTACCGCCGGATCCCGTCGTGACCGAGGTACGGCCTGCCATCGACGGCGAGCACGGAGAGAAACTCGATGTCCGCATCGCAGAGGTCAAGGGCGGCATCGACGTCGCAGCGGGTGATGGCATCGGCGAAGCGCCGGACAGGCTCGTCGTTCTGCGTGCGCTGATCCGGTCCTCGCATGCCGAAGTGCATATAACTCCATACGTGGCGACCAGGGCGGTGCCCAACATCCGCAGCGACCGGCCGGTCGAGACCCGGGACTTCTTCGTGGACCTCTTCGGCTTCCAGGTCGTGATGGACCTGGGCTGGGTCATGACGGTGGCATCGCCCGAGAACAGCTCGGTCCAGATAACGATCATCTCGAATGACGACCCTTCCGCCCCGGGAATATCGGTCGGGGTGGCGGACGTCGACGCCGTGCATGCGAGGGCGCTCGAGCTCGGTTACGAGATCGCCTATCCGCTGCGCGACGAGGAATGGGGCGTGCGGCGCTTCATGCTCCGCGATCCGAACGGGACGGTTGTCAACGTGGTGTCTCACCGCCCGGGCTGAGGGCGATGAGACGAAAGCCGTCGCCCGCTCTCTGCACCGGGCGGGCTCGGCGAGGTGCGAGGCAGCCACGGTGAGGCCCTCGTCGGCGGCGCGGCCGAGCAGTTGCAGTCTGGTCTCGAGCGTCAGCTCGGGGTCGGCGTCGAACCGCATCGACCAGGGCGGATGCTCGGCATGCAACGGGTCGATGATGGCATCCGCGAGATAGAGCCCCGCCCCTCCGAGCTCGACGGCAAGATGGCCCGGCGTGTGACCCGGCGCAGGCAGCAGGCGCAGGCCGTCCGCGAGATCACGGGTGCCTCAACCAGCTCGATCACACCGGCGTCCGGCCAGGGGCGGGACCTGGTCGTGGCCACGCTGTCGGCGTCCGCGAGGCGCCCGTCCTCGTTCCACAGATCCCATTCCACCTGCGAGACGTGTGGCGGGCACGCGGGAAGCGTGGCTCGCCATCGCGGCAGAGGCCGCCGATGTGGTCGAGGTGCCCATGCGTCACGACCACCACGTCGACGTCCTCCGGAGCGACGCCCGCATGCCGAAGCTGCTTCTCGAGCCGTCCACCCGCCCCGCCGAGCGGATGCTGGTAGGGACCGATACCGGCGTCGACGAGCACCACCTGCTCTTCGACCCGCGCGAGCAGGCAGTTGTACGGAGCCGATGACCCGTCCGTCCGGCTCCAACCGGTCGGCCAGCGCCGCCTCGCGCTCGCTGGGCGCCACGTTCGCGAGCAACACCTCCGCCGGCAGCCCGCCGGACCCATCCTCGAGCAGCAGGCACTCGATCGCTCCGGCCCTGAACGACGCGGCCACCGTCCCAGTCTAAGCCGCTGTCTGCTCTACAGCTGCGCGAGGCTCGCGAACCCGCGCCGCACACCCAGCGGCGCCTTCCCGTGAGCGAGCACGCGCGTTCGGCCCTCCCCCAGCGGCTCGAACGCCATGCGGATGGTCATCCGTCGCGGTAGCGAGAACGCGCCGGTTCGGCCGTCGAACAGGAATGTGAGCTGTTCGTCACCCGCCTCGACGAGCTCGTAGCCGGACTTCGCGAGGGGCGGCGCCAGGTGCTCGAGGACGCGTCGGCGGACCTCGTTCGGCGGCGCCGGGACCTCGGCTATCTCGCTGAACGCCCGTACCCCTGGCCAGAACGGCAGGCGTCGCGTCCCGCTGGCGGTCGGACGCACGACCGGCGCCCGGTCGTCGATCTCCGGGAGGTCGCGCATCACGACGGCGAGGTCGCCGAAGGTCGAGGCGCCGTAGGCGGCGGCCACCCGCTCCTCGAGCTCGTCGACGCTCAGACGCCCGGCGGCTGCGTGCGCCTTCAAGACGGTGACCGCTCGTTCTCGATCGAAATCCGACAGGCGAAGCGCGCGCGGCCCGCCGGCTTCGCTCACCGGCGCCTCAGGCGGCTTCGCTCTGCCGCTCTGCCTCGCGCAGCTCGCGCAGCGCTCGCTTGCGCTCGTCGCGGCTCGTGCGGTCGAGGATCAGAACGCCGTCCAGGTGGTCCATCTCATGCTGGATCACGCGCGCCTCGAGGCCGGAGGCCTCGACGCTGCGCGGCTCCCCCTCCTCGTCCTGGGCGCGCACGCGCACGTGGACCGGCCGCTCGACGTCGACCATCACGCCGGGGATCGAGAGGCAGCCCTCGTCGCTGCCCTCGCGCTCGTCGCTCGCCCACTCGATCTCGGGGTTGGCGAGCGTGATCAGCTGGGCGTCGGGTCCGACGCGGTAGACGAGCAGCCGCTGCGAGATCCCGAGCTGTGGCGCCGCCAGGCCGACGCCCAGGGCGTCGTTCATGATGCCCGCCATGCGGGCGACCTGCCGGCGGAGCGAGTCGTCGAAGCGATCGACGGGCGTGGCCCGTGACTTGAGGACGGGATCGCCGAGGCGATGGATGAAGGACATGGCGGCAACCCGCCGGGCCTCGAGCTCTGGATCGAGCTCGGGCGCGTCCTCCTCTTCGTGCTGAACCTCTACCTCGAGATTGCGCTCCGCAGACATCGGTGCCGAGTTTAACGCGGCTGCGCGAGGCGCCTACTGAGGGTCGACGTCAACGGCGAAGGCCGTCCCCGCATGCGCGCGGTCCGCCGCCACCGCCTCGACCGCGGCCCGTACAGCGGCGATCGACTCGGCTCGCCGTGGGCTGCGCACGACGAGCTGCGCGCGCAGGCGCGCCTGGCGGCGGAAGAGCGGCGCCGGGCCGAGCACCGGCACCCCCGCGGCGGCGATCCGCTCGCGGACGGCCTCGGCTGCGGCGAGCTCCGGGCCCGCTTCCTCGGACGAGCAGACGACGCGGATCAGGTGCCCGTGCGGCGGGTAGCCGAGCGCCGCTCGCCGCTCGAGCTCACCGGCGAGGAACGCGTCCGCGTCGTGGCGGGCGGCGAGCTCGAGGGCGCGCGCGGACGGGTCGAGCGCCTGCACGATCACGCGTCCCCCGCGCGGGCCACGGCCGCTGCGGCCGGCGAGCTGCGCCACCAGCGCGAAGGTGCGCTCCTCCGCGCGGAAGTCGGGGAAGCGCAGAGTGGCGTCGGCGTCGAGCACGACGCCCAGCGTCACGTCGGGGAAGTCGTGGCCCTTCGCCACCATCTGCGTGCCGACGAGCACCGCCGCAGGCGCCGCCTCGAAGCGGCGCAGCACCGACTGGACCCCCTCGGCGGCGGCGCTGTCGGCGTCGAGCCGGAAGACCGGCAGCGGGGTCACCAGCTCCTCCAGCTCGAGCTCGAGCTGCTCCGTCCCTGCGCCGTGGCGCGCCACCGACACCGAGTTGCAGTCCGGGCAGGCGCGCGGAACCGCCTCGCTGTGTCCGCAGTGATGGCAGGAGACCTCGGCCAGCGCGCGGTGGAGCACGAGCGTGACGTCGCAGTTCGGGCACTCCCAGACACGCCCGCACTCGCGGCAGGACAGGAAGTTCGACCAGCCGCGCCGGTTGAGCAGCACGATCGCCTTCTCGCCGCGGCGGCGGACGCCGTCGAGCGCGCGCCGCGTCTCCTCATGAAGCGGGCCCGAGGCCCCCAGCATCCCGACGAGCTCGACCGGCGGCAGGCCGCGGCCGTCGACCCGGCGCGGCAGGCGGACGCGCTCGTGACGGTGGACGCTCTCGGCGCGCGGCGTGGCGCTGCCCGCCACGAGCAGCGCCCCCTCGGCGGCGGCGCGCCGCTCCGCGACCGTGCGCGCGTCGTAGCGGGGGTCGCCCTCCTGCTTGTAGGAGCCGTCGTGCTCCTCGTCGATGACGATCAGGCCGAGGTCGCCGAAGGGGGCGAAGACGGCGGAGCGCGGTCCCACGCACACGCGCGCCTCGCCGCGCCGCATGCGCCACCACTCGTCGTAGCGCTCGCGCTGCGAGAGCTGCGAGTGCATCACGGCGACGGCGTCGCCGAAGCGCTCGACGAAGCGCCCGGCCGTCTGCGGCGTGAGCGCGATCTCCGGCACCAGCACGATCGCCGAGCGCCCGCGCTCGAGCGCCGTTGCGACGGCGCGCAGGTAGACCTCCGTCTTGCCGCTGCCGGTGACGCCGTGGAGGACGATCGGCTGCCCCGGTCCGTCGCCGGCGTCCAGGCGCCCCTCGATCTCCGCCAGGGCGGCCGCCTGGTCCGCGGTCGGCTCGGCCGGAGCCGAGCGCGCGCCGACACCCTGAAGCTGCGGGCGCCGCGGCGGCTCGAGCGCGTTCTCGAGCCGCACGAGCCCGCGCCGCTCGAGCGAGCGCAGCGTCGAGTGGTCGCAGCCGGCGCGGCGTCCGAGCTCGGCGGCGCCGAGCGACCCGCGCGCGAAGCTCCTCGAGCGCGGCGCTCTGGCGCGTTCCGAGCCGCTCACGGCCCGCGAGCGCGGCCTCGCCGGCCGGGGTGAGCGCGGCGCGCAGCGACCGGCGCGGCACGAGCGGGCGGGCGGCGCCCGTTCCGGTGCCCGGCGGCAGCACGAGCGCCAGCCCGCGCGCGGGCGTCGAGACGTACTCGCGCGCCACCCAGAGGCCGAGCGCGACGAGCGCCTGCGGGACGTCTGCCTCGAGCATTGCGAGCGGCTCGGCCAGCCGCTCCGGGGGCAGCTCGCTCTCCTCGGCGAGGTCCACGACCACCCCCAGCAGGCGCTGGCGGCCGAACGGCACAACCAGCATGCTGCCCACGCCCGCAGCGGCCAGCTCGCCGTCCAGGCGGTAGTCGAACGGCCCGCGCAGCGCGCGCGCAGGGGTGAGCGGCTCGACCTTGGCGATCACGCATCCGAACCTACGGTCCGGCCCGGACGGCGCAGCGCGGCGGCGAAACGGGAACGATGTGGGGGTGGCGATCGACTTCGAGGCGGAGGGCCTGCTCGACGGCCTGAGCGACGACGAGGCCAGGGAGGCCCGGCTCGAGCTGCTGCGCACGCTGCAGCACGAGGGCTTCACGCTCGACGAGCTGCGCCGCGCCGCGGGCGAGGACCGGCTCGCGCTGCTGCCGGTCGAGCGCGTCCTCGAGGCGGAGGGCGCGCGCCACACGCTGCGGGAGATCTCGGAGGCCTCGGGGCTCGACGTGCGCTTCCTGGTGGAGGCGCGCCGGGCGCTCGGCGACCCGGCGGTCGACCCCGACGCGCGCGTGCTCACCGACGAGGAGCTCGAGCTCGCTCGTCACGCGAAGACGCTGCTCGACACCGGCCTCGACGAGGAGAGCTTCTTCGAGCTGATTCGCGTGATGAGCCATTCGCTCGACTCGATCGCCTCGGCCCTCGTGGCGACGCTCGGCCAGGCGATGCTGCAGCCGGGCGACACCGAGCGCGACCTGGGCCTGCGCTACGCCGAGTCGCTGCGGATGCTCGCGCCGCTGGCGGGCCCGGCGCTCGAGCTGATTCTCAACAGGCGCCTGCGCGAGCAGATCCGCGAGGCGGTGATCGGCCGCGCCGAGCTCGAGAGCGGCAGGCTGCCCGGGGCCCAGGGCGTCTTCGCCGCGTTCGTCGACATCGTCGGCTTCACCGAGCTCGGGGAGCAGGTCCCGGCCGATGAGCTGGGCGCGGTCGTGCGGGACTTCGAGCGGCGCGTGGAGGCGGCCGTCGAGCCGCCGGCGCGGCTCGTCAAGACGATCGGCGACGCGGCGATGCTCGTGGCGAGCGATCCGGATGCGCTGCTCGACGCCGTCCTCGGCCTCGTCGACGCCTCCAGCGGCGATCCGGACGAGCTGCTGCTGCGCGGCGGCGTCGCCGCCGGCGAGGCGCTCCAGCGGGCGGGCGACTGGTACGGCCGCCCCGTCAACCTCGCGAGCCGGCTGACCGCGTTCGCCCGGCGCGGCACCGTGGTGGCCACCGGCGACGTGCGCAGCGCCGCCCGCGGCGACTACCTGTGGTCGTTCGCCGGCAACCGCCGCTTCAAGGGAGTGACCGGCGAGGTGGCGGTCTACCGCGTGCGGCGGGCGCGCAGGTGATCGAGAGCGCTCTGGCCCACATGCGCCAAGCCCAGCGGCAGGCCGGCCTCGGCGAGCTCGTGCCGCCCCTCGTCCGAGCAACCGTCTCGGAACAGGAGCAGGTAGCGATCGATCTCCTCGTGCACGACGTCGACATGCGAGCCGCCGAGCCGCCCCTCGGCGACCGAGCCGACCGGAAGGCCGGCGGGTAGCGCAGCGGCGTCGACAACCGCCTGAGCGCGCGGCCCGACAATCGAGACGGCGTCCGCGCCGGCCGGCGACGAGAGCTCCACCGTGATGGTCGTCGTCGCGACCGTCCGGCGGATCACCGCGCGCCAGCGGTCGATCGCCCGAGCAGGCCCGGCGAGAAGCGCCCGCGTCCCGGCCGGACGGCAGCACCAGACGCCGGCCACGCAGCGGGCCTGCCCGAGCGCCGGGATCCCGTCCGCCACGGCCGCGGCGAGTGAGTGGCCGACGAAGAGCTCGCGCCCGCGGAGCTCGACCTGTTCGAGGTCGGGGCGCTCGATGAGCCCGGCCGCCTTCGTGCATACGGCGATCTCGCCGGCGACCGAGCCGTAGTGGGCGATCACGTCGACGCCGTCCCTGGTGACGTGTACCGCCCCGCTTCCGTCGGCATGAAGGGCGGAGGCGATCCCTAGCTCCGGCTCATGTCCGCTGAATGTGACCCTAGACTGTCAGCCATGGCCCAGCCAGGGCATTCCACAGTGGTGCGGCCCAGCGCGCGCGAGCGCATCCTCGACACCGCGTACGAGCTCTTCAGCCGGCACGGCATACGCGCCGTTGGAGTAGACAGGATCATCGAGTCGTCCGGAGTGGCGAAGATGAGCCTGTACCGGAACTTCGAGTCGAAGGACGCGCTGGTGCTCGCGTTCCTCGAACGCCGCGAGGAGCGCTGGACCAAGGAGTGGCTCGTGGCCGCGGCGACCGAGCGCGGCGAGACCGGCGCCGAGCGGCTGCTCGCCATCTTCGACGTCTTCGGCGAGTGGTTCGCGCGCGACGACTTCGAGGGCTGCGCGTTCGTCAACGTGCTGCTCGAGTTCGACGACGCGCTGCATCCGATCCGGCTGGCGAGCGTCGAGCACCTCGCGAACATCCGCGGCTTCGTGAGCGAGTTCGCCGAGCAGGCGGGAGCACGCGACCCAGATGCCCTCGCCCGCCAGTGGCACATCCTCATGAAGGGCTCGATCGTCTCCGCCGGGGAAGGCGACCGCGAGGCGGCCACCCGCGCCCGCGCGCTCGGCGAGCTTCTGCTCGAGCGCGAGGGACTTCTCGGGTAGCCGCCCTCACGGCCTGACCAGGCGCCGGGCGCTCACCCCCATCAAACCCCGAGCGTCTCGGACGCCATCTGTGCCCCCTCGAGCCGCGCCGAGATCTTCTGCATCGCAACGTCTCGGGCGAAGTCGGGGGACCCATGCTTCGGCTTCTCATCGCGGCTGAACGGCGAGAAGCCACAGTCGTCGGTGGCGCCGAGGTTCTCGGCGCCGATGTGCTCCGCGGCCTTGACCAGGTCGTCCCGGACCTGCTCCGCCGTCTCCACCTCCGGCGTCAGCGGGTTGATCACGCCCATGAAGCACTTCTGCGAGACGCCGTTCGCGTCGTCGCGCCGGTGCTCGCCGCAGAGCTTGTAGACCTTCTCCTTGTCCTCCTCGCTCGCGCACTGGATGAGGAAGTAGCCCGCGTTGAGGTTGAACATCTTCGTGAGCAGCTTCTCGTAGGGCACGTCCTTCGAGTGCACCGAGTCCATGTCGCCGCCGGGGCAGGTGTGGATGCCGATGTTCACGCGCTCCTCGGGCGAGAAGCGGTCGAGCACCCGGTTGTTCAGGTCGATGAACTCGCCCAGCATGTCCTTGCCGGTCCACGGGTTGCGCGAGTCGTTCTTGTTCGCGAGCCGGCCCTCGGTGAAGTCGACGGACACGCGCACGGCGCCCGCGTCGAAGCAGCCGCGGATGTCCTTCTCGACCTCGTCGCAGAGGTCGGCGAGGAACTGGTCGCGCGAGTAGCCGTCTACCTCTCCCTCGAGCGGGTACAGCAGCATCAGCATCGAGGGGGCGATCACGGCCTGCTTCACGTCGTGGGACGCGATCTGCTTGTTCTTCTTCACGAACTCCGACGCGAAGGTCTTGTATCTGAACGGACCGCCGGTCAGGCGCGGCAGCTGGCGGTGGTGGCCGTCGTCGAAGATCGCGAAGTACTGGCCGTCACCCGCGAGGTTGTCCGCCAGACCGGTGCCCGCGAGCGTGTCCGTGATCGGATAGGTCGCGAAGCTCGACTCGCGCTGTTCCCCGTCGGTGACGACCGGCTCTCCGGTCGCCTCGAGGCGCTTGATCGAGTCCTCCGCGGCGGCGTCCTGCTCCTGTTGCAACTGCTCCCAGCTGACCTTCCCGTCGTCGTAGGCGGCATACGCCTCCTGGAGCTTCATCGGGCGCGGCAGCGAGCCGACGAGCTCAGTGGGGATCGGCATCGATTTTCTCCTCCTCCGTAACCTGCGAGACAGACCGGTCTTTCCGGCACGCTACTCCGCTTCGGTCGCACGCGTCAAGCTGGGGCAATGTCGGCGCCCGCCACGCTCCTCTCGGTCGCCGCGGTCCACTGGATTGCGATGGCCTCGCCGGGCCCGAACGTGCTGCTGGTCGCGCAGACGGCGATGTCGCGCTCGCGCCGCGACGCGCTCGCGGTGGCCGCCGGGGTCGCGACGGGCGCTCTCTTGATGTCCGCGGCCGCGGCGCTCGGCCTGGGGCTGCTCGTGCAGAGCGCGACCTGGATCCGCCCGCTGCTGCAGCTGGCGGGCGCCGCGTATCTGATCTACCTGGGCGTGCAGACGTGGCGGTTCGCCGACCGGCCCGGGAAGCTCGGCGACGCATCGCCCGCCCCGCTCGGCCGCCAGTATCGCCGCGGGCTGTTCACCAACCTGAGCAATCCGAAGGCGCTCGTCTTCTTCGGCAGCGTGATCGCGCCGACCCTCGACGTCGCCAACTCAGGCTGGGTCGGGGTCGCGGCCGTCGGCGTGATCACCGTGGACGCGCTCGTCTGGCACGCGTTGCTGGCGGTCGGCTTCGCGCGCCCTGCCGTGCAGCGCCGCTACCTCAGCGCGAAGCGAGTGGTCGACCGGGTCGTGGGAGGGCTGCTCGCCCTGATCGGCGTGCGGCTCGCCTGGACCGCCTAGGCGGTCGCAGCCACGTCGCGCTCGCCGAGACCCGCGGCCTGGCGCAGAGCGTCCGCCTTGTCGGTCTTCTCCCAGGTGAAGTCCGCGTCCTCGCGGCCGAAGTGGCCGTAGGCGGCGGTCTTCTGGTAGATCGGCCGGTGCAGGTCGAGGTACTCGCGGAACGCGCCGGGGCGCAGGTCGAAGTGCTCGTTGATCAGCCGGAGCAGCTCGCCGCAGCCGATCTTCTCGGTGCCGAAGGGCTCGACCATCACCGACACCGGGTGCGCGACGCCGATCGCGTACGCCACCTGAACCTCGCAGCGCTCCGCGAGGCCCGCGGCGACGATGTTCTTCGCCACGTAGCGGGCCGCGTACGCCGCCGAGCGGTCGACCTTGGACGGATCCTTGCCCGAGAAGGCGCCGCCGCCGTGGCGGGCCATGCCGCCGTAGGTGTCCACGATGATCTTGCGGCCGGTCAGGCCGGCGTCGCCGACCGGCCCGCCGATCACGAACTTGCCGGTCGGGTTGACGAGGAAGTTGTGACCTCCGTCGTCGAGCAGCTTCTTCTCGTCGTACAGCTCACCCGGAAGGATCGGGTGCACGACGTGCTCCCACAGGTCCGGTTTGATCAGCGTCTGCGAGTCGACGCCGTCCTTGTGCTGGGTCGAGATCAGCACGCGCTCGATCTCGATCGGCCGGCCGTTCTCGTAGCGCACGCTCACCTGCGTCTTGCCGTCCGGCCCCAGGTACGGCATCAGCTCCGCGCGGCGCACCTCGGCCAGCCGGTGGGCGAGCTTGTGCGCCAGCGAGATCGGCAGCGGCATGAGCTCCTTCGTCTCGCGCGTGGCGTAGCCGAACATCATGCCCTGATCGCCGGCGCCGGCCACATCGAGGGCGTCGTCGTCGGCCGGGTCGGTGCGCGCCTCGTAGGCCTTGTCCACACCCTGCGCGATGTCCGGCGACTGCTCGTCGATCGCGGAGATGACGGCACAGCTGTCCGCATCGAAGCCGTAGCGGTTGCCCGTGTAGCCGATCTTGCGGATCGTCTCCCGGGCGATCCTCGGGATGTCCACGTAGGTGTCGGTCGTGATCTCCCCCGAGACCACCACCAGACCGGTGTTCACGAGCGTCTCGCACGCCACGCGACCCGCCGGATCCTCGGCCATCACGGCGTCGAGAACGCCGTCGGAGATCTGGTCGGCGACCTTGTCCGGATGGCCCTCGGTCACCGACTCCGACGTGAACAGGAACTCGTTGTCTGAAAGATGCTGGCTCGTCATCGGGCGAGAAGGGTACACACGGGATCGCGCTCGTCCCGAACTGCTAGAAGCTTGCTGCAGTGGACAGGCGGACGCTGGGATACGCGGCGGCGGTGGTCGTCGTCTTCGCTCTGATCGTCGGCGGGGCGCTTGCCCTGGGCGGGGACGACGACGATGAGCCGCGCGAGGCTGCCTCGGCACCCGCGACGACCGCGGAGGGCTCCACGGCAACCGAGCCGGAGCGCACCGAGACACAGGCTCGGCCAGAGGACGAGCCGGACGAGGGCGCGAGCGCGGAGGAGCCGGCCGCCGAGCCCGCGCCCGCGCCCGAAACCGAGCCGGCCCCCGCCCCGGCCGCCGAGCCGGCCCGCTACGTGCCCTTCTCGGCGAGCAGCGGCGACTGGCAGGCCGAGCTGCCGTCCGGGAACGGCTGGCAGCAGCCCGCCGAGCGCCAGCTGGGCGGCGGCCGCCGCATCAGGGTCACCGTCCGCGGCCCCGCGGGAGCGGCGCTCGTCATCGACCACACCCCGGCCGAACCCGCGCGCTTTGGCAGCAAGTACCGGTCGAGCCGCGAGCTGCCTCAGGCCTCGGTCGGGTCGATGACCGAGTACCGGCTGAGCGACGACGCCGTCGGATACGTCATGGGCGCCGGTGACGGCGGCTTTCGGGTGTTCGCAACCGGCATCGACGGCCCGGTCGCCCGCCGCGTGGCGGACTCGCTGAGCTTCGTGGACCTGTAGCGGTTCCCGGGAGCGGGCTACGCTCGCGAGCGCGCCTGAACCTGCTCGACCAGCTCGGGCGTGAGCTCGTGGAGCGAGCCGATCTGCGCGTCCGCGCCGGCCAGCTCCTCCTCGCCGGGCGGGTAGTGCGGGTTCGGCAATGCGATCACCGCCATACCAGCCGTCCGCGCCGCCCTGATGCCGTTCGTGGAGTCCTCGACGGCCACGCACGGCTCTCCCTCCACCCCGAGCCGGCGTGCGGCCTCGAGGTAGACGTCCGGGTTGGGCTTGCCGCGCGCCACCTCCTCTGAAGAGAGCGTGACCGCGAAGAGCCGGCCGAGCCCGGACAGCTCCAGGAACAGGTCGATGATCTCCCGGTTCGACGAGGAGGCGAGCCCGAGCGGCCAGCGCTCAGCGATCCGCTCGACCGCCTCGACCGCGCCGTCGAGCAGCGGGAGGCGCTCGCGGTAGATCTGCTCGAGGCGCGCCACGACCGCGTCCGAGATCGCGGCGGGCTCGAGGTCGACGCCCAGCTCGTCGTGCAGGTAGGCCGACCACTCGAGGGAGCTCATGCCCATCATGTCGTGGGGCGCCTCCTCCCGCCAGCTGCCGCCGCGCTCGCGCACCAGCTCCTCCTTGGCCTCGTTCCAGACCTGCTCGGAGTCGAGCAACACGCCGTCGAGATCGAAAACCACGGCGGCGGTCATGAGCGCCCGCTGCTCGTCTTGAAGTCGATCACGAGCGGCACGCCCTGCAGGGCGTAGCGGTCGCGCAGCCGGTTCTCGAGGAAGAAGGCGTAGTCGCGCGTCACGCGGCTGCGGTCGTTCACCTGCACCGCGAACCGCGGTGGGCCCGTCTCGAACTGGGTCATGTAGTACATCCGCAGCCGCTTGCCGCGCACCGACGGCGGCTCGCGGGTCGCCTGCAGATCGCCGAGAAAGCGGTTGAGCTCGGGCGTCGGGATGCGCCGCTGGGCGCTGTCGGCCACGCGCAGCGCCTCCGCGACGAGCCGCTTCATGCCGCGGCCCGTCTTCGCCGACACCGCCAGCACCGCCGGGCGCTGGCGCAGCTTGCGCGCCGTGCGCGCCTTCGCATCCTCGAGGTCCGTGTCGGTCTCATCCCACTTGTTGAGCGCCAGCACGGTCGCGCACTTGCTCTTCATCGCGAGCTCGGCGACGCTCAGGTCCTCGGAGGTCACGCCCTCGCTCGCATCGCAGACGACGATCGCGACGTCCGCGCGCTCGGCCGCCTGCTCGGAGCGCAGCTGCGCGTAGTAGTCGACGGTCCCGGCCACCTTCGTCCGCCGCCGCAGGCCCGCCGTGTCGATCAAAGTGACGGCGCGGCCGTCGAACTCGATGCGCGTGTCGATCGCGTCGCGGGTCGTGCCGGCGACCGGCGTGACGATCACGCGCTCCTCGCCGAGCAGGCGGTTGACGAGCGACGACTTGCCGACGTTCGGGCGGCCGATCAGCGCGAGCCGGGTCGGCTCCTCGACCTCCTCCTCGCGGCGCGGCAGACGCGCGACGATCGTGTCGAGCAGGTCGCCCGTGCCGAGGCCCTGCGTCGCCGACACCGCGATCGGGTCGCCCAGGCCCAGCCCGTAGAACTCGGCGGCGAGCCCCGCCTGGCGGGCGTCATCGACCTTGTTGGCGGCCACGATCACCGGCACCGGCCCGCCGCGCAGCTCGCGCGCAAGCTCGTCGTCGCCCGGCCGCAGGCCCGTGCGCGCGTCGACCACGAGCACCGCGAGATCGGCGTCCTCGAGCGCGATCAGCGCCTGGCGGCGGATCTCATCGGCCATCTCGTGCTCGCCGGCCAGGTCGACGCCGCCCGTGTCGATGAGCGTGAAGGCGAGCCCGTTCCAGTCGGCATCGATCTCCTTGCGGTCGCGCGTGACGCCCGCCTGCTCGTGCACGACGGCCGCGCGCGTCCCGCTCAGGCGGTTCACGAGAGTCGACTTGCCGACGTTGGGGTAGCCGACCACCGCGACCGTCGGGCGCCTCACGGCGCCTGCTCCACGAGCTCGACGATGCGCGCGACCACCTCGTCGATCGTCAGCCCGGTGGTGTCGAGCTCGAAAGCGCCTGGCGCGACCGCGAGCGGCGAGTGCTCGCGCGACGCGTCCTGGGCGTCGCGCAGCGCCTGGTCGCGCATTACGGTCTCGACGTCGGTGCCGAGCTCATCCGCGCGCCTGCGCGCGCGCTCCTCGGCGCCCGCCGTGAGGAAGACCTTGACCGAAGCGTCCGGGGCGACCACGGTGCCGATGTCGCGCCCCTCGGCGACCCAATCGCCTCCGCCCAGCAGCTCGCGCTGCTTCTCGACGAGCGCGGCTCGCACCGCCGGGTTGGTCGCAACCTTCGAGGCCGCCTCGGAGACCTCAGGCGCGCGGATCGCCTCCGTCACGTCCTCGCCGTTGGCGATCACGCGGTCGCCCAGCTCGATCTGCAGGTCCTGCGCCTGCTTCGAGGCGGCGCCGCCGTGACGCATCGTCAAGAGGCCGACCGTCCGGTACATGGCGCCCGAGTCCAGGTAGGTGTAGCCGAGCGCCCGCGCCAGGGCGCGCGCAACTGTGCTCTTCCCCGCCCCGGCGGGCCCGTCGATCGCGACGATCATGGCTCGCGCCGAGCCTACAGACGGCTGCGCAGGCCGAGCTCGCGCGGTGCGGGCTCGAGATACACCTGGGCGGCGGCCCAGCCCGCCGACGCCGCGCGAATGTGGCGGCGCAGGAGCGCAAGCGGCACCGCGAGCGGCACGATGCCCTCGCGGTACTCCTCGATGGCGACCTGGAGCTCGGCGCGGTCGTCCCTCGACAGCTCGTCCTTGACGTGGCCTGCGAGGTGCTCGAGCACGTCCTGATGGCGACCGGGCGTGGCCGGGCGGGCGAGCGCCCGGGCGTGCAGCTCGGCGTAGCGCGCGCCCAGCTCGGCCCGCTCCAGCTCGCCGGCGGTCGCCACCAGCCGGCCAAGCTCGAGCGCGAGCGCCGGATCGTGGACGCGCACGAGCATCTTCTCCGCCGTGTGGAACTCGACGAGCTCGCGCGCGCCCCAGCCGGTTGCGAGGAAGCTGCGCACGCGCGCGTGCGCGAACAGGCGCGCCACGAAGTGCTCGCGCAGGCGCGCGTCCCGCAGGCGGCCCTCCTCCTCGACGGGCAGCAGCGGCAGGCGCTCGATCAGCGCGGCCGCGAACAGGCCGCGCCCAACCCCGGCGAGCGAGCCGTTCTCGTCGTAGACCTTGACCCGCTCCATCCCGCACGACGGCGAGCTCCGCTTCAGGACGTAGCCGTCGAGCTCCGCCGCGGCGATCCGCTCGGCGGCGCCCTCGGCCCAGCTGCGCATCCGCTCCGACAGGTCCTCGCCGCTGTCGGTGACCACCATGCGCACCTCTTCGCCGCGGCGCTCGAGGCGGAGCGTCGGGCGCGGCACGCCGAGCCCGATCTCGACCTCCGGGCAGAGCGGCACGAACTCGACGTGGCGGCCGAGCTCCTCCGTGAGGAACGCATCGCGCTTGTGCCCGCCGTCGTAGCGCACCTGCTCGCCGAGCAGGCAGGAGGAGATGCCGACGCGGACGGGGGCCATCAGACGAGCGCCCCGATATCCGCCTCGAAGCCCGGATAGGAGACCGCGGCCGCGTCCATGCCGACCACCTCGACGCCCTCGAGCGAGGCCAGCCCCGCCACCCCGCCGAGCATCGCGATGCGGTGGTCCCCGCGCGACTCGATCACGCCGCCGCGCAGCCGGGAGCCGTCTCCGCGCACGACGAAGCCGTCGGCGGTCGCCTCGATGTCGGCGCCGAGCCCGCTCAGCCCGTCGACGACGGCGGCGATCCGGTCCGACTCCTTCAGGCGAAGCTCCTCGGCGCCGCGCACGACCGTCTCGCCCTCGGCGTGGGCGCCGAGCAGCGCCACCAGCGTCAGCTCGTCGATCGCGAGCGGAACCTCCTCCGGCTCGACCACCGTGCCCTCGAGCGGAGCCGAGGCCACGTCCAGCTCGCCGAGCGGCTCCGCGTCGGGCTGTGACGCCCGGCTCCTCGAGGTCACCGACGATCACCGCTCCCATCCGCTGGGCTATGCGGAAGAAGCCAGTGCGCGTCCAGTTGAGGCCGACGTCGCGGATGACGACACGCGAACCGCCGACGAGCGTCGCCGCGGCGACGATGAAGGCCGCGGACGACGGGTCGCCCGGCACCACGATCTCGTCCAGCTCGAGCTCGTCGACGCTCGACACGGTGAGCCGTCGCTCGGCCTGCTCGAATGGGACGCGTGCGCGCCGCAGCAGCCGCTCGGTGTGGTCGCGGCTCGGGGCCGGCTCGCTGACGCTGGTCGAGCCCGCCGCCAGCATGCCCGCGATCAGCACGCACGACTTGACCTGAGCGCTCGCAACCGGCAGCTCGTAGTCGATGCCGGCGAGCCGCGCGCCGCGCACGGTGAGGGGCGGCAGGCGCCCGTCGCGCATCTCGATATCGGCGCCCATCGCCTGCAGCGGCTGCGCGATCCGGTCGACCGGCCGCCGCCGGATCGACTCGTCGCCGTCGAGCGTCCAGCTGCGCCCCGGCTGCCCCGCGAGCCAGCCCGGCAGCAGCCGCATCAGCGTGCCGGCGTTGCCGACGCCGATCAGCCCGCCGGTGGCCTCGACCGGCGCGTGCAGGCCGACCCCGCGCAGCACGCAGGCTGCCCTCGCCGTCCTCCTCGATGCCGGCGCCGAGCGAGCGCACGGCGTCGAGCGTCGACATCGTGTCGGCTGAGTCGAGGTAGTTGCGGACCACGACGGGCTCGTCGCACATCGCCGCGAACAGCGCCGCGCGGTGAGAGATCGACTTGTCGGCGGGCGGCCTGTAGTCGCCGCGCAGCGCGCGGGCGGGCTCGAAGCGGACGCTCCCGCTCACTCGGCGCCGACCGGGAATCCGAGCCCGTCGATCAGCTCGCGCGCGCGGTCGGCCTGCTCGTCGCCGGCGATCCAGAGCGTCATGGCGCCGGAGCGCATGTCGACGGCCGGCGCCAGCGCCAGGTCGACGATGTTGACGCCGGCCCTGCCGAGCTCGAGTGCCACCTGGGCGACGATACCGGGGCGGTTCGGCACCGTCAGCCGCAGCTCGTGGACGGCCTCGCCCTCGACGCCCGGTCTCGAGCAGCTCACGCCGGTCCGCGCGCGCACGATCGTTCCAATCGGCCACGTCATCGCCCTCGAGCCGGCGCTCGACATCCTCGAGCTCGGTCCGGAAAGCGCGGATCTCCTCGATGATCGCGCGCCGGTTGGAGCGGTAGATGTCGGTCCACATGGCCGTGTTGGCGCCGGCCACGCGCGTCATGTCGCGGAAGCTCGGCCCGACCTGGCGCAGCGCCTCACCGTGATCGGACAGCCGCGTGGCCGCCTGCGACGCGAGCACGTTGGCGAGCACGTGCGGCAGGTGGCTGAAGACGGCGACCAGCCCGTCGTGGGTGTCGGCATCGAGCGCAACCGGGCGGGCGCCGACGTCCACGACGAAGCGATGCAGGCGCTCGTAGAGCAGGCCCTCCGAGTGCGCCAGCGGCGTGAGGTACCAGACCGCGCCCTCGAACAGGTCGGCGCGGGCGTGCTCCACGCCCGCCGTCTCGGCACCCGCGATCGGATGCCCGCCGACGAAGCGCGGATCGTCGATCGTGCGCAGCAGCTCGCCCTTGGTCGAGCCGACGTCGGTCACGAGCGTGCTCGGCCCCGCGGCGTCGAGTGCGGCCTGCACCTGCCCGGGGAGGGCGCCCACGGGCGCGCAGGCGAAGCAGAGGTCGGCGCCGTCGAGCGCCTCCTCGAGCGATCCGGCCGCGTGGCCGATCGCGCCGAGCTCGAGCGCGCGGCGCAGCCGCGAGGGGTCGCGGCCGAAGCCGACGACCTCGGCGCCCTCGACGTGCTCGCGTGCGGCCAGGCCGATCGAGCCGCCGATCAGCCCGACGCCGAGGACCGCGATCCGCACCTCTGGTCTAGACCTTCTCGAACGTCTTGCCGGCCAGCTCCGCCGCCGCCTCGAGCTTGCGCAGGTACACGTCGAACTCGTCCGCCACGAGCGCCTGGGGGCCGTCGCAGACCGCATCCTCGGGGCAGGGATGGACCTCGACGATCACACCGTCGGCGCCGGCCGCGGCCGCGGCGAGCGACAGCGGCTCGACGAGCGAGCGCTTGCCGGCCGCGTGCGACGGGTCGATCACGATCGGCAGGTGGGTCAGCTCGCGCAGGACCGGCACCGCCATCAGGTCGAGCGTGAAGCGGTAGCTCGGCTCGTAGGTGCGGATGCCGCGCTCGCATAGGAGGACGTCGTTGTTGCCCTCCTTGAGGACGTACTCGGCCGCCATCAGGAGCTCCTCGAGCGTGGCCGACAGCCCACGCTTGAGCAGCACCGGCTTGCCCGACCTGCCGACCTCGGTCAGCAGCGTGTAGTTCTGCATGTTGCGCGCGCCGAGCTGGATCACGTCGGCGACCTCGGCCACGGCGTCGAGGTCGCGCACGTCCATCAGCTCGGTGACGATCGGAAGACCGGTCTCCTCCTTGGCCTCCGCCAGCAGGCGCAGTCCGGCCTCGCCGAGCCCCTGGAACGAGTACGGCGAGGTACGCGGCTTGTAGGCCCCGCCGCGCAGCATCTGGGCGCCGGCGTCCTTGACGGTCTGAGCGGCGCTCAGCAGCACCTCGCGCGACTCGACGGTGCAGGGCCCGGCGATCGTCGCGAAGTGATCGCCGCCTATCTTCCTGCCGTCGATCTCGACCACGCTGCGCACTCCGCGCCGGTACTCGAGCGATGCGAGCTTGTACGGCTTGAGGATCGGCACCAGGTGGTCGACGCCCGGCGCGCCCTCGAGCCCGAGGTTGGCGACGTGCTCGCGGTCGCCGATCGCGCCGATCACGGTGACGAGCTCGCCCTGCGAGATGTGGGCGTCGGCGCCTACCGATCTGACGCGCTTGATGACGGCGTCGATCTCCGTCTGGGTCGCCCCCTCTTTCATCACGATCATCATCTGTTCCCTAAGCCTCTCAAAAGTTCCTACGTTGCTGGTGCTATGGCGGATGCGGAGCGGCGTCCGGCGGGGGCGACTGTGCGCGGATGCGGCCTTTTCGGGGCCGCGGCCGGACGCCTAGCTAAATCGCCAATAGAGGTAGGAAAACAGTCGCTGCGCACTCGGCCGCGCCGAGTGCTTGCGCAGGGCGCCACGCGAAGCTGCGCCGAGGGGCGCCGAGCTGTTGCGAGTCTGCGTGGCCAGATGCGACATCGTTGAACCATTTGTAGCAGTGGACCGTTGCGTGATCAAGCACCCGCGCCGCGTTCGAGGTGCAACAGGCGCCAGGTGACCACACAGAGCGCCACCGCCCAAACCGGCGTGATCAGCAGTTCGATCACGGTCGCGATCGCCCAGTCGGCCCCGAGCGACTCGCCGAGCGCAGAGGCGCCGCCCTCGCTCAGGAGGCTCGAAATCAGGTCGGTGGCAAGCCAGAGCCCGCCGAGGAGCACGAGTATCCCGAGCCAGTGCCCGCGCGCCAGCGCGCGGCTGCGCCTGAACGAGGCTCGGACGCCGCCGCGCTGGAGCTCCAGCAGCGGCGCGGCCATGACGTAGCGCGCGAAGAAGACGATCCCCGGCACGATCAGCAGCACGAGGCCGAACGCAAGGCCGAGCGAGAACAGCAGGTCGACCACGATCAGCCCCCCGTACGGCAGCGCCCGCACGAGCTTGCCGAGCGGCGGCCGCTCATGGCCCTCCATCGACTCGCTCACCGCGCTCATCACCACGCCCGCGAAGAACACCTCGCCAAGCGACGAGGCCGCCACCTGGGCCGCCAACGCGAGCGGAAGCGTCACGATCCGCGTCCCCTCGAGGTCGTCGGTCTCGAGCTCGAAGGTGTGCTCGGCCCACGCCTCGAGGAGGCCCAGGGGGATGAACAGCACGAGCGCGACCGGCAGCAGGAAGCGTGCCTGCTCGACATAGACCTGACCGATGCGGCGGAGCGTCGTCGCGGGTGCGAGGCCGCTGCGCACCCTCAGAGCCAGCTCCTAGAGAACGTCGTCCAGGGCCGCGAAGAAGCGCTCGTTCTCGGCGCGGGTGCCGTACGTGACCCTGAAGCGCCCCTCCTCGCCGAGCGCCCTGCCGGCGCGGACGATCACACCGCGCTCGGCGAGGCCGTTCACGACCTGATCCTCGTCGCGCTCGCCGATCGAAACCCAGGAGAAGTTCGCCTGGCTGTCCGTCGTCTCGAGCCCGCGCTCGGAGAGCTCGGACTCGACGTATACGCGCTCGATCACGGTCTGCCCGATGCGCCGCTCGATCTCGTCAACGTGGTTGAGCGCCTCGGTGGCGGCGAGCTGCGCGAGCGCGTTGACGGAGAACGGCTGCCGCACCTGGTCGACGGCGTTGCGGAAGCGCTCGTCGCCGAGCGAGTAGCCCACGCGCAGGCCGCAGAGGCCGTACACCTTCGAGAAGGTGCGCAGGATCACGAGGTTGGGGTGGCGCTCGAGCAGGTCGAGCGAGTCGTCCGGGTCCTGCATCGTCGAGAACTCGACGTACGCCTCGTCGAGCAACACCGCCACGTGGCGCGGCAGCTCCGCCACGAACGCGTCGATCGCGTCGATCGGCAGCGCCGTCGCCGAGGGGTTGTTGGGGTTGCAGACGATCACGATCCGGGTGGCGACCGTCACCTCGCGCGCCATCGCCTCGAGATCGTGCTCGCCCGCCTCGTTCAAAGGCACGGTGACGGCGCGCGCGCCGGACATCGCCGACATGTGCGGGTAGATCGAGAAGGAGGGCCAGGCGTAGACGATCTCGGTGCCGGGCTCGAGCATCGCGTCGGCGGCCGCCAGCAGCAGCTCGCAGGAGCCGTTGCCGATCGCGATCCGGCCCGCCGGCACGCCGGTGCGCTCCGAGAGGCGCTTGCGCAGCGCCGCCTTCGCCGGATCCGGGTAGCGGTTCAGGCTGCGCAGTCCGCTCTCGACCGCCTCGAGCACCTGCGGGTGCGGCGCGAACGGAGTCTCGTTCGAGGCGAGCTTCACGAGCTCGCCCTCGAACGCGTAGGTCGAGGCGGCCGGGTAGATCGGGATGTCGGCGATGTGGGCGTTGAACTCGATGCCGGGGCTCACTGCGCGTGCTCCAGGTCGCGTCGCAGGGACACCGCCTCGCGCAGGTACACGTGGCGGGCCTCCGTGTCGGGGTCGGCATAGCAGTGAAGCAGGAGCCGGATCACGCGCGGGAGCGAGCCCGGCACCTCGATCTCGCGGGCGCACAACAGCGGCACCGCGCTGAGCCCGAGCCGGCGCGCCGCGACGGCCGGGAACTCGGCGTCGAGGTCGTTCGTGCAGGTGAAGATGCAGCTGACCATGTCCTCGACCCGGACTCCGTTGCGCTCCATCACCGCCCCGACCAGCTCCTCGGTGGCCGCGAGGATCGCGTCCGCGTCGTTCTCCGGGACGGTGATCGCCCCTCTCAGCGCTCTCAGCCTCATGCGGCGCGTGATTCTGGCAGGCGGTACTGTTCGGGCCGCATGACCTCTCTGCGCCGAGTAGCGAGCGCCACCGCGCTGTAGCTGCCCGCCCTGCGGCGGGTGCGGCGGTGGCCCTGCCCGGTGCAACGAGAGAGGAAGCTCATGCAGCAGTTCGACGTGCAGGCCGTGATGGCAGCGCGAATCCAGCGGGAGAGCGCACCGCCGCCTAGCGCCCCCGCGCTCCCCGAGCCGCCCGCGGCCGCGAACGCCCCTCCCCCTGCGGCGCCCCCACCCGTCGCAGCCGCTCCACCTCCGCCGCGCTGAGGCGGCGGCTGCGGCCGGGCTCGAGCCCGCGCAGCCCCAGCGGGCCGAAGGAGACGCGCTCGAGCTCGAGCACGCGGTGGCCGACCGCCTCGACCATGCGGCGCACCTGGCGCTTGCGGCCCTCGCGGATGCCGATCTCGAGCACGCCCGGCCGCGGCTGGCGGACGCGCGCGGGTGCCGTCATGCCGTCGTCGAGCTCGACGCCCCTGCGCAGGGCCTCGAGCGCGCGCGGCGAGACGCGCGCGGGCTGTACGCGCGCCCGGTAGACCTTCTCGACGCCGTAGCGCGGATGCGTGAGGCGCTCGGCGAGCTCGCCGTCGTTGGTCAGCAGGATCAGGCCGGTCGTGTCCGCGTCGAGGCGCCCGACCGGGTAGAGGCGCCTGGACGAGCGGACCAGCTCCACGACGGTCGGCCGGCCGTGCGTGTCGTGGGCGGTCGATACGACCCCTGCCGGTTTGTTGAGCGCATGCACCTCATGCGGCTCAGGGCGGACCGGTGCGCCGTCCACGGCCACCCCGCTCGTCTCGTCGACATCCCGGGCCGGGTCGCGCACCAGCTCACCGCCGACTGTCACGCGCCCCGCGGCGATCAGGCCCTCCGCCGCGCGCCGCGAGGCGACCCCGGCGTGGGCGAGGTACTTGGCGAGTCGCACGCGCAGAGCGTACGACCTGGGTCAGGCCGCGCCGCTCGCCTCGGCCGCGCCCGGAGCGAGACCGTCGCCGCCGCGGACCTTCGAGCGGTACATGGCGGCGTCGGCCGTGCTGAGCGCCTCGTCGGCGGAACGCAGGCCTGGGCGCAGCTCGCCGACGCCGACGCTGATCGTGACGGGGCCGGCGGGCGTCCGGACGTCGGCGCGCACGCCGGCCGCGAGGGCGGCCCCGACGGTGGCCGCGTCCCCGGCGCTCGCGTGCGGCAGCAGCACGGCGAACTCGTCGCCCCCGAAGCGGGCGACCACGTCGCTCTGGCGCAGCCGCTGGCGCAGCACCTCGGCGACGGCGATCAGGACGGCGTCGCCGGAGCGGTGGCCGCCGCCGTCGTTGATCGCCTTGAGGTCGTCCACGTCGATGAGGAGCACACAGCCCTCCATGCGGTAGCGGCGTGCGTGCGAGACATGGCGCTCGAGCTCCTCCTCGAAGCGGCGCCGGTTGAACAGGCCGGTCAGCGCGTCGTGGTCGGCGAGGTGGCGCAGGCGCTGTTCCATCAGCCGCCGCTCGGTCACGTCCGCCACCTGCCAGAGCAGGTAGGACGGCCCCTCCCCCTCCTCGCCCACGGGCGACGCCTGCACCTCGACCCAGACGATCGAGCCGTCCGGGCGCAGCCAGCGCCGCTCGGCCTGCGCGGCGGTGTCGCCGCTGCGAATCCGGACGAGCTCGCGCTCGTCGAGCGAACGATCGTCGGGATGGGTGATCTCGGGAAGCGCGGTGGCGAGCAGCTCGTCCTCGCTGCGCGCGGCGATCCGGCAGAGCGCCCGGTTTACGCGCAGGAAGCGGCCGTCAGGCCTGGCAAGCGCCATGCCCGTAGCTGCGGTCTCGAAGACCGCCAGGAAGATTTCTGGGTCGTTGAATCCCGGCACGGCAGTACCCCTTAGGGAACTGTCGGCACTTACGGGGGTGCTTTTTAGAGCGGGTTTGCCTATTCGGCGGCGCCGGTCAGCACGAGCGCGCCGCCACGGCGGACCATCACGGTGTGCTCCTCGTGCGTGGAGCGGGCGCCGTCGAGCGAGCGGATCGTCCAGCCGTCGGAGGCGGCCGCGAAGCGCGGCTCGCCCGTCGTGATCATCGGCTCGATCGTGAACACGAGGCCCTCGCTGAGGCGCTCCGAGGCCTCGTCGAAGGGCGCGGGCCAGTTGAAGACGGTCGGCGGCTCGTGCATCTCGCGGCCGATCCCGTGCCCGGTGAGCTCGCGGGCCACGTGGAAGCCGTCGCCTTCGACGCTGGCCTCGATGGCCGCGCCCACGTCGCGCAGCGTCGCACCGGGGCGCGCCGCCCGGATTCCGGCGGCAAGCGCGCTGCGGCCCGCGGCCAGCAGCCGTTCCGCCTCCTCCGACGGCTCGCCGATGGCGATCGTCGTGGCGGCGTCCGCATGGAAGCCGTCCAGCTCGGCAGCGACGTCGATCGTGAGCAGCTGCCCCTCGCGCAACACGCGCGAGCCCGGGATGCCGTGCACGATCTCGTCGTCGACGCTCAGGCAGATGGAGCCCGGGTAGCCGTAGGTGAGGATCGGGCCGGAGCGCGCGCCGTGGCGCTCGAAGACCGCCTCCGCGACGGCGTCCAGCTCCGCCGTCGTCACGCCCGGGAACGGCCGCCGCCCGGACGGCGGCGATCGTCTCCGCCACCACCCGGCCGACCCGCCTCAGACCCTCGAGTTCCTCTGGCGTGTCGACGGACATGTCTCGAGGCTACTCAGTCACACTCAGGGGGTGGATCTGGCGTTGCTCGACGAACAGCTCGCCGCCGAGGGCGAGCCGCGCTTCCGCTCCCGTCAGGTCTGGGAGTGGGCCGCGCGCGGCGCGGGCTCGTACGACGAGATGACCAACCTGCCGGTCGAGCTGCGGCGCCGGCTCGCGGACTCGGTGCCGTTCTCGTCGCTGCGCGTAGTGCGCAGCGCGCTCGCCCGGGACGGCACGGAGAAGGCGCTGTTCGAGACGGCCGACGGGCGGCCGCTCGAGGCCGTGCTCATGCGTTATCGGGACGGCCGCCGCTCGCTGTGCCTGTCGAGCCAGTCGGGCTGCCCGCTCACCTGCACGTTCTGCGCGACCGGCCGCATGAAGTTCGGCCGCAACCTCACGAGCTCGGAGATGCTCGACCAGGCGCTCCACTTCCGGCGCTCCGACGAGGTCAACCACGCCGTGTTCATGGGCATGGGCGAGCCGCTCATGAACCTCGACAACGTCCTGGCGACCTGCGAGCGGCTGCCCGAGATCGGCATCGCCAGCTCGAATACCGGCATCTCGACCGTGGGCTGGATACCCGGCATCGAGCGGATGGCGACGGAGGGGCCGCCGGTACGGCTCGCACTGTCGCTGCACGCGCCCGAGGAGGCGCTGCGCTCGGAGATCATGCCGGTCAACGAGCGCTACCCGCTGCGCGACGTGCTCGACGCCTGCCTGCGCTGGCACGAGCACCGGCGCCGTCAGGTCTTCGTCGAGTACCTGATGCTGGACGGCGTCAACGACCGCTACGAGCAGGCCGTGCAGCTGGCCGCGCTGCTCGAGCCGCGCCACGCCTTCAAGGTCAACCTGATCCCGTACAACCCCACCGACGCTCCGTTCCAGGGCTCCGGCCGGGCGGCGATCGCGGCCTTCCGCGATGCGCTCACAGGTCGCGGCGTGCGCACCACCGTGCGGCTCACACGCGGGCGCGACATCGACGCCGCCTGCGGCCAGCTTGCGGCGCGCGCCTAGCCGGGCGTGCTCTGGGCGCGCTGCTCGCCGGCGCGCGTCAGCCGCTCGCGCAGCTCGCCCTCGTCCTCTGGACTCGGGTCGAAGGCGGCCGGATCGGGCAGCGCGTCGAGGCCGGAGAGCCCGAACAGCTTCTGGAAGAGGTCGGTCGTCCGGTAGAGGACGGCACCGAAGCGCGAGCGCCCGGATTCCTCGATCAGGCCGCGCTCGAGCAGCGTGCCGACCGCGGACTCGGAGGCCACGCCGCGGATGCGGGCGATCTCCGGGCGCGAGACCGGCTGCAGATAGGCCACGATCGCGAGGCACTCGGCCTGCGCCTGCGTGAGCGGTGGCGTGCGTGGCTTGGCGAGCAGCCGCCGCGCGGCGCGCTCGGCGATCGGATCGGTGGCGAGCGTGAAGCCGCCGGCCACCTCGCGCAGCACGACGCCGCGGTAGCCCTCGGCGTAGTGCTCGCGCAGGCGCGCGAGCGCCTCGACCACCTCGCCCTCGGAGGTCTCGCAGGCGTCGGCGATCCGCTCGACCGATACCGGCTCCGAGGAGAGGAAGAGGAGCGCCTCGACGGTGCGCGCCAGATCCTGGAGGCCGCCGCGCTCGTTCATTGCTTCGCCATCACCGTGATCGGGCCGAAGGGCACCTCCTGCTCCCAGCGCACCTCGCCGGCCTTGTACAGCTCGAGCAGCGCGAACAGCGTGACCGCCTCCGTGAGCCGGTCGGCGCCCTCGACCGCCTCGTCGAACGAGAAGCGCGCCCGCGCCCTGAGCAGGTCGCGCAGGTGCGCGAGCCGCTGTTCCACGGACACCGCCGGCCGGCGCACGTGGCGCAGGTCGAGCGGCGGCGGCACCTTGAGCAGCTCGCCGATCGCCTCGGCGAGCTGGCCCGGGTCGTAGGCGGCCTCGGCGACCTCGATCGACACGCGCCGCAACGCGGGCGGCAGCGGCGCGGAGCGGTAGCGATAGCCGTGCTCCGCCGCGAGCCGCTCGCGCAGGTGCTCCGCGGCGCCGCGGTAGCGGTGGTACTCGAGCATGCGCGCGAGCAGCTCCTCCGCCGCCTCCTGCGGCTCGAGGTCGACGCCCTCCTCGTCGTCGCTCGGCAGCATCAGGCGCGACTTCAGCTCGAGCAGGGCCGCGATCAGCACGAGGAACTCGGTGGCGGCCTCGAGATCGAGCTCGCCGGAGCGCTCGAGGTGCTCGACGTAGGCGAGCACGACCTCGGCCAGGTCGACCTCGAGCAGGTCGACCTCCTCCCTCAGGACCAGCGTCAGCAGCAGGTCGAAGGGACCGTGGAAGACCTCGAGATCGAGGTCGAGCGCGGCGATTGCCATCGCCGGAGAGACTAGAGCCGCAGCCCGACGTCAGCCGTGTAGAGCGTCCAGAGGACGGCCATCAGGAGGAGCACGAGCAGCGGCCGGACCAGTGGGCGCTCGATGGCCTTCATGCGCTTGTGATCGGCGCCACAAGCGCCCGGCTTTAACGCCTCGGGCCGATTCCCATCACGTCGCGGACCTCGGCCATCGTGGCGGTGGCGATCTCCCGCGCGCGCTCCGCCCCGCGCGCCAGCGTGGCCTCGAGGCGCTCCTCGTCCGGGCGCAGCTCCTGGTAGCGCTCGCGCGTCGGGGCGACGAGCTCGACGAGCGCCTCGGCGACGGCCTGCTTGAAGGCCCCGTAGCCCTGGCCCTCGAAGTCGCGCTCGATGTCGTCGGGCGTGACGTCACGCGCCGCCGCGAGCATGTCGATCAGGTTCGTGATGCCGGGCTTGTCAGGGCCGCGCACGACCTCGCTGCCGGAGTCGGTCTGGGCCCGTTTGACCTTGCGCACGATCGCGTCCGGCTCGTCGTCGATGTAGATCAGGCCGGCCTCGGTGCTGGAGCTCGTCGACATCTTCGCGCTCGGCTCCTGCAGGTCCATGATGCGCGCGCCGACCTCGGGAATCACGTGCTCGGGCTCGACGAACACCTCTCCGTAGGTGGTGTTGAAGCGGCGCGCGATCTCGCGGGCGAGCTCGAGGTGCTGACGCTGATCGTCGCCCACCGGGACCTGATCGGTCTTGTAGAGCAGGATGTCGGCGGCCTGCAGGAGCGGATACAGGAACAGGCTCGTGCGCACGAGCTGCTGCTCACGCGCGGACTTCTCCTTGAACTGGTGCATGCGCTGGAGATCGCCGTAGGCGGTCACGGAGGCGAGCAGGTAGCACAGCTCGGTGTGCTCGCGGACGTCGGACTGCCGGAACAGGATGCAGCGCTCCGGATCGAGTCCGGAGGCGATCATGATCGCCGTCGTGTCGAGCACGTAGGCCGGCAGCTTCTGCGGGTCGTAGTCGATGCTCGTCGCGTGCAGATCGACCATGCAGTAGATCGCCGGATCACCGCGCTCCTGGCCCTCCAGGTAGCCGCGGATGGCCCCGATGTAGTTGCCGATGTGCTTGCGCCCGGTGGGCTGGATGCCGGAGAAAATGCGCACGAAGGCCCGCCAGTTAAGCATCCCGAATGCCCGCGACCGATGCCCTACTCTGGGGCCTGGACGCGCATGACGACTTCACACGACTCGCAGCGACGTTCGGTTTTCCGGACCAGAGCCCTCGGGAAGCCCGCACTGGGTCGAGCCGGGGCGGATGGCAGCCTTGGCGGCGTGCCTGTACCCCGTCGCCCCAGTCCCGAGGTAACCAGCCTGATCGAGCGGCTGCGCAAGCTCGTCGCCGAGCGGCGCCTGCTCGAACAGCGGCGCGCCAGCCGCGAGCTGCTCGAGCGCCGCCGCCGCGAGATCGAGCGCCTCCAGCAGCGGCTGGCCAACCTGGTCAAGCGCGAGCTGCCGACCTAGGCGCCCCGGCGCTCCTGAAGCTCCAGCGCCAACCGATGGCGGCGCTCCGGCAGCAGACCTTCCGGTCGCACGAGCATGATCAGCACGAGCAGGAAGCCGTAGATGCCGGCCGAGATCTCGGCGAGGTCGAAGTCCAGCCCCACCTTGCCGGGGATGTCGTGCAGGACCCTGGGCAGCAGCCAGTTGTTGATCGCCGACAGCGTGATCGCGCCGATGACGACTCCCCAAATCGACCCCATCCCGCCGAGCACGACCATCGTGAGGATGAAGATCGAGAACGAGAAGGTGAGCTGCTCGGGGTTGATGATGCTGAAGTACGAGGCGAGGAAGGCGCCGGCGACGCCGCCCAGCGCGGCCCCCGCCCCGTAGGCCGTGAGCTTCGTGCGCACGATCGGGACGCCCACGCTCGCCGCCGCGCCCTCGTCCTCGCGCAGCGCGATCCAGGCCCTGCCCACGCGTGAGTCGCGCAGGCGGTAGTTGACGACCACCACCAGTACGACGAGCGCCAGCGCGAACCAGTACCAGGGGCGCAGGTCGAGCGCGCCGAAGCGCTCGAGGAAGGGCAGGTCGATCTTGTCGATCCCCGAGATGCCCTCGGGTCCGCCGGTGAGGGAGCCGCCCAGGAACTCGATCTCGCGGCCGTTGGCCGCGATCTGGCCGACGATCTCGCCGAAGGCGAGCGTGACGATGCCGACGTAGTCGCCCCGCAGCCGCAGCGTGGGGATCCCGATCAGCACGCCGGCGATCGTGGTCGCGATCGCCGCCAGCACGAGGATGATCAGGAAGTTGAGATGGATTCCGGGCATGCTGGCGGCCGGCTCTCCCACGAACAGCGAGAAGCCGGCGCCGCCCGCTACGTTCTCCCAGAACGCGGACCCGAGGTGCCCGGCCACGTGGGCGCCGATGGCGAAGAAGGCCACGTAGCCCAGGTCGAGCAGGCCGGCGAAGCCCACGACGATGTTCAGGCCGAGCGCCATGACCACGTAGGCCGCCGCGAGGACCATGTTCTGAAGGGCGATGCTGTTCTGGCCGAAGAGGAGCGGCAGCACGACCGCGATTGCGAGGCCCACGGCGACGAGCATTCGTCGCGTGCCGAGCGGCGCCGCGGGGACCCTCGCGCGGATGGCTGAACGCGAGTGCGCGGCCGACGCGCTCATGCGTGCCGGCGCCGGTAGTACGCCCGGTTCTTCGTCCGGTTGCCGCAGATCGACATGGCGCACCAGGCCGCCGACCGGTTCTTCGAGCGGTCGAAGAACGCGTACTCACACTGGCGACAGCCCTTCATGCGGGCCCAATCGCCGCTGAGCTGGGCCTCGTGGAGGATGCCGAGGAGCGTGGCTACGGCCCCGTCGACGCCGCCACGGGCCGCTACGAGCGTGGTCAGCCCGGAGTCGTCGACGGCGACGATGAGCTCAGCGCTGCCGGCGACCCTGCTGATGACGTCCTTCGGGGTTCCTGCCGGCCGCTTTCCCTGATTTGCGACCACGAGCTCCCGCAGCGCCTCGCGGAGCTCCCGCAGGCGCGCCACGTCGGCGTGCGAGACCCGGTCGCCCGGCGCCAGCAGGCCCTTCTCCAGCAGCCACGCGCGGGCCTTGTCCGGCGTCCCGATCCGATCCCAGTCGGCTGGGAAGTCGTGGTTGTGGGAGTTGATGAAGCGCTGAAGCAGCTCCAGTCGCCCGGGCGCCTTGGGCCTGCCCCCGGGCTCGAGCTCCTCACCGATGCGCCGCTTGTCGCGCTCCTCCATCGCCCCTGACCAGCATAACGCTAATGGCGGTCAGGGATCGTGAAGCCCAACGGAAGCTCGTAACGAAATTCAACTCCTGGTTGAACTTCGTTACGAGCCTCGCTGGCTGAGGCCTTCGCGCGCGCTAGGCGACGACGACCGAGAGCCGCTCGACCGCGTTGTTCGCGTAGCCCTTGAGGTTCCAGGGCGGCTCGAGCGGCTGCGTGTTCCCCGCGGCGTCGCTGGCGCGCGAGGAGACCACGTAGCTGCCCGGCGCGGCGTCCCAGTCGAAGTGCCAGCCCACCCAGGCCGCCTCGCCGAGCGGCTCCTCGAGCTGCGCGTCGGCGAAGCTCTCGCCGCCGTCGGTGGAGACCTCGACGCGCTCGATCGGTCCTTGACCCGACCAGGCGCGGCCCTGGAGCCTGACCGTGCCGGGCTCGAGAACACGCTCGCGCGTCAGGAAGTCGGGGATCCCGGGAGGCAGCGTCAGCGAGCGCGGCAGCATCCTCGTCACGGGCTCGCCGGGGTTGCCGTCGGCGTCGTACATGCGGTAGCCGACCGCGTTCTGGTAGCCCTCGAACGGCTCCTTCAGCAACGTGACGCGCGTGAGCCACTTGACGTTCTGCATCCCGTACCAGCCGGGCACGACGAGGCGCAACGGGAAGCCGTGCTGCGGCAGCAGCGGCGCGCCGTTCATCTCGTAGGCGAGCAGGCCGCCGAAGGCCTCCGCCACCGGCATAGCCCGCTCATAGGCCTGTGCCACGCCGCCCTCGACGCCGCGGTCGAGTCCCGTGAAGAGCGCCTCCACGGCCCCCGGCTTCACGCCGGCATCCTCGAGCAGCGGCCCGAGCGCGGCGCCGGCCCACTCCGCCGTCCCGACCGCCTCGGTCAGCCAGGGCTGGCTCACCGGGCGGGGCTCGAGCAGGGCGCGCCCGTTGCCCGCGCACTCGAAGGTCACCGGCAGCGCCACCCGCTCGCGCGCCCGCAGCTCCTCGAGCGAGAACGACAGCGGCCGCTCGACGGCTCCGCCGAGCTCGAGCACGAACTCAGCCGGGTCGACGGCCGGGATGTCGTAGTGGGTCAGGAGGTAGTGGAGCCCGGCCGGGGTGATCGGGTGCCTGAGCGCCTCGAGCGGCAGGCCGTGGTTGCGGGCCGCGAGCCGCAGCTCGGCCGGGCTGATGCCCTCCGTCGAGATCGCGCCCTCGGCCGCCACGCGCTACATCGCGCCGGTGCCGCTCGCGGGCGCGTCCTGGGCGCGCGCGGGGTCGCCAGGGTTCTCGGCCTCGGGGCGCCAGCGCACGACCGGGCGCTTGGCGGCCCCGGCTTCGTCGAGGCGCCGAACGGGCGTGGTGTGCGGCGCCGTGCGGGCGATCTCCGGGTCCTTCCCCGCCTCGGCCAGGATCTCGCGGACCACCCCCGCAAAGTGGTCGAGGCGCTCCTTCGTCTCCGTCTCGGTCGGCTCGATCATCAGCGCCTCGTCGACGAGCAGCGGGAAGTACACCGTCGGCGGGTGGACGCGGTGGTCGAGCATGCGCTTGGCGATGTCGAGCGTGCGCACGCCGAGCTCAGCCTTAGCGCCGCTCCCGGAGAGCACGAACTCGTGCATGCAGAGCCGGTCGAAGGCCACCGGCAGGTACTCGCCGATCCCCTCCTCCGCGAGCAGCGCCTTCAGGTAGTTCGCGTTCAGGACCGCGGTCCGCGACACGTCCGCGAGCCCGTCTCCCCCAAGCGAGCAGATGTAGGCGTAGGTGCGAACGAACACGCCGAAGTTGCCCTGGAAGCCGCGCAGCTTGCCGATCGACTTCGGACGCTCGAAGTCGAGGTCGAAGTGCGGCTCGCGGCCGTTCTCACCGCTGCGGCGCACGACCTGGGGGACCGGCAGGAAGGGCTCGATGCGCTCCGAGCAGGCGATCGGGCCGGCGCCCGGCCCGCCGCCGCCGTGCGGCTGCGTGAACGTCTTGTGCAGGTTGAAGTGGACGATGTCGAAGCCCATGTCGCCGGGCCTCGCGATGCCCATCACCGCGTTCAGGTTGGCGCCGTCGTAGTAGAGCGTCGCCCCGACGCCGTGCACGATCCGCTCGATCTCCTCGATGTTCGTGTCGAACAGGCCGAGCGTGTTCGGGTTCGTGAGCATCAGGCAGGCCACGTCGTCGTCGGCCTTGGCGCGCAGGTCGTCGAGGTCGACGCCGCCGTCCGGCGCCGTGCCGACCTTGACCACCTCGTAGCCGGCCATCGTCACCGTCGCCGGGTTGGTGCCGTGCGCGGTGTCCGGGGTCAGGACCTTCGTGCGCTGCTCGCCGCGGTCCTCGTGATACGCCCGCGTGAGCAGCAGCCCGGCGAGCTCGCCGTGGGAGCCGGCGCTCGGCTGGAGCGACACATGCGGCAGCCCGGCGACCTCCGCGAGCGCCTCCTGCAGGCGCCACATGAGCTCGAGCGCGCCCTGTGCGCGCTCCGGGTCCTGCAGCGGATGCAGGCGTGCGTGCCCGGGCAGCGCCGCGACCCGCTCGTGCAGCTTGGGGTTGTGCTTCATCGTGCACGAGCCAAGCGGGTAGAAGCCCTCGTCCAGATGGAAGTTCTTCGACGAGAGCGTCGTGTAGTGGCGCACCAGCTCGGGCTCCGATACCTCCGGCAGCTCCGCGGGCCGCTCGCGGCGGGCGCCCTCCGGCAGCAGCTCGTCGATCGCCACCTCCGGGACCTCGTCCTCCGGGGCGGGGGCCACGAACGCGCGCCGGCCCTCGCGCGAGCGCTCGAAGATCGTGATCGTGTCGGACTCGCTCACGCGGGCACGCCCTCTCGGGTTGCGGCGACGACCCCCGCGAGCCGGTCGATCTGTGCCTTGGTGCGCCGCTCGGTGAGCGCCACGAGCAGGCCGTCCTCGTACTCGGGGTAGTCGCGCCCGAGCCGGTAGCCCGGATTGATCCCCTCGGCGCGGGCGCGCTCGAAGAGCCCGTCCAGATCTGGGACGCGCACCGCGAACTCACGCACGATCGGGCCCGGGTTGATCGGCTCGAGGCCGAGCGTCGCGCGTGCGTAGTGCGTGCGCCGCAGCATCAGCTCGCCGAGCTCGACGAGCCCGCGCTTGCCGAGCCACGACAGGTAGACGACCCCGGCGAGCGCGTTCAGCGCCTGCGCGGTGCAGATGTTGTGGGTCGCCTTCTCGCGCCGGATGTGCTGCTCGCGCGTCTGCAGCGTGAGCACGAAGCCGCGCCGGCCGTCGGCATCGACCGTCTCCCCGGCGATTCGCCCCGGCATCTTGCGGATGAAGCGCTCCGCCGCCGCGAAGAAGCCGAACGAGGGGCCGCCGAAGTCGAGCCGGTTCCCGAGCGTCTGGCCCTCGCCGACGCAGACGTCCACGCCGAGCTCGCCGGGCGGCTTGAGGATGCCGAGCGGCAGCGGGTCGGCCGCGCAGATGAAGAGGGCGCCGGTCGACTTGCCGGCTTCGGCCAGCTCCCCGAGTTCCTCGACCGTGCCGAGGAAGTTGGGCTGCTGTACGAACACCGCCGCGGTGTCGTCGTCGACGGCGGCGGCGAGTGCCTCGAGGTCCGTTGCGCCGCCGGCGTCCAGCGGCAGCTCGACCACCTCCATGCCGTAACCGGCGGCGTGCGTGACGAGCGCGGCCCGCGAATGCGGATGGAGGCCGCGCGAAGCCAGCAGCTTGGTGCGTCGCGTCTCGAGCTTGGCGAGGTAGCCCGCCGCCGCCACGGCGCTCGGCCCCTCGTACACGGACGCGTTCGAGACGGGCAGCCCGGTGAGCTCCGAGATCGCCGTCTGGTACTCGAACATCACCTGCAACCCGCCCTGCGAGACCTCGGGTTGATACGGCGTGTAGGGCGTGAGGAACTCGGAGCGGCCGAGCAGCGTGTCGATCAGCGCCGGCACGTAGTGGTCGTACATGCCGGCGCCGAGGAAGCTGACCTCGGCGTCCGCGTGCACATTGCGCGCGGCGAGTGCGGCCAGGTGCTCGTGGACCTCCTGCTCGGAGCGCCCGTCCGGAAGGTCGATGTCGCGCCCCAGGCGCACGCCCGCCGGTACGTCCGCGAACAGATCGTCGAGCGATCCGACGCCGATCGCGCCGAGCATCTCCTTCAGATCCTGCTCGGTGACTGCGGTGTAGCGGCTCATCTCCCTACGAATCTAGTTACCCGTTCTCGAGCATCTCCTTGTAGGCGCCGGCGTCCATCAGCCTGTCGACCTCGGACGGGTCGGACATCCGCACCTTGATCATCCAGCCGTCCCCGTAGGGGTCCGCGTTGATGCGCTCCGGGCTGTCGCCGAGCGCCTCGTTGACCTCCACGATCTCACCCGAGAGCGGCGCGAACACGTCGCTCACGGCCTTGACCGACTCGACCTCGGCATAGGTCTGGTCCTTCGTCACCGAGGCGCCCACCGCCGGCGGGTCGAAGAAGACGACCTCGCCGAGCGCGTCCTGCGCGTACCAGGTGACCCCGAAGGTGGCCTGGTCGCCGTCGATGCGAGCCCAGTCGTGCTCCTCGTGGTACCGGAGGTCGTCGGGATAGCTTGCCTCAGCCATGATCTCCTTCGTTCTCTGGGTCGCGGCGCACGTACAGGGGCTTGGTCCTCAGCTCGGCTGAGCGCAGCTTGCCGCGCACGTCGACCTCAATCGTCGTCCCCGGCTCGGACGCCGCGACGGGCACGTAGCCCATCCCGATGCCCGTCTCGAGGCATGGCGACAGCGACCCGCTCGTGACGACCCCGTCGCCGGCGTCCGGTATGGATCGGGTTGCCCTGGCGCGGGATGCCGGGGCCCGTGAAGGCAAACGGGACGAGCATCTGCCCCCGCGAGCGGCCGGCGAGCGCCTGCGCGCCGATGAAGCCGGTGTCGAGCTTGCAGCACCAGCCGAGGCCCGCCTCGATCGGGTCGTGCTCCTCGTCTAGGTCGTTGCCGTACAGGTGGAAGCAGACCTCGAGCCGCAGCGTGTCGCGCGCGCCCAGCCCGGCGGGCTCGACGCCCTCGCCGAGCAGCGCGTCCCAGACGGCGCCGGCGTCGCCGGGCGCCAGCATCAGCTCGCAGCCGTCCTCACCGGTGTAGCCCGTACCGCAGACGAGCGCCGCGGCGCCCGCGAGCCGCAGCTCGGCGGTGCGCATGCGCGCGGGCAGCTCGCCGTCTGCGAGCCGCTCGAGCGCCGCCCGCGCCCGCGGGCCCTGGACCGCCAGCATCGCCCAGTCCGAGTGCGCGTCGTGCACCTCGACGTCGAAGTCGTCCGCGCGGCGCTCGAACCAGGCGAGGTCCTTCTCGTGGTTGGCCGCGTTCGTGACAGTCAGGTAGCGCTCGGGGCCGAGCCGGTAGGTGAAGAGGTCGTCGAGGACGCCGCCGTCCTCGCGGCAGAGCACCGAGTACTGGGCGCCGCGCTCGGCGATCTTCGTGACGTCGTTCGAGAGGATCCGCTGCAGGAACGCCTCGGCCTGCGGCCCCGAGCTCTCGATCTCGCCCATGTGCGAGACGTCGAACATCCCGGCGGCCGTGCGGACGTTCACGTGCTCCTGGCGGATGCCCTCGTACTGGACCGGCATCTCCCAGCCGGCAAACGGGACCAGCTTCGCTCCGGCGCGCTCGTGGCGGTCGTAGAGCGGCGTACGTCGAAGCGTGTCTGCTGTGGACGGCAAGCGGCTCGGAGGTTACCCGCCGGGCGGGCCGCTCACGCCTCAGCCTCGAGCAGCGCGGCCATCACCGCCAGGGCGAGCTCGGCGCGCGTCCGCAGCGACTCCGCGCTCACCCATTCATGCGGTGCGTGGGCGCCGCCGCCGCGCGGGCCGAGACCGTCGAGCGTGAGCGCGATCCCGCCGGCGGCCACATGGCTGGCATCGCTCGCGCCGCCGCGCTCAGAGGCCACGATCGGGCGCCCCAGCCGCTCGGACGCGGCTGCGAGCAGACCGGCGGTGGCGGCGCGCGAGTCCATGCCCGGCCAGGCACGCACGAGCGAGCTCTCGAGCCGCACGCCCTCGTGGTCCTCCGGCATCGCCGCCAGCACCGGGTCGAAGGCCTCGAGCCGATCGGCGCGCAGGTCGCAGTGGAGCTCGCCGGCCGCCGGCACGACGTTGAAGGCGTCGCCCGAGCGCATGATCGTGGGCACCGCTGTCAGCCGGTCGGGCCCGTTCGGGTCGCTCGCGGCGGCCACGCGTTGCGCGGCCGCGGCCAGCGCCAGCAGGGCGTTGCGCCCGCGCTGCGGCGCCGAGCCTGAGTGCGCGGGGCGCCCATGGGCCTCCACCCTCAGCGTCCCGGCCGCCTTGCGCTTGACGATCACGGCCTCGTCGCCGTCCTGGGTGCGCTCGCCTGCCTCGAAGCAGAGGCAGGCGTCGAAGCCCTGGAACTGGTCGATGTGAGCGAATCCGGAGGTGCGCCACTCCTCGTCGTTTACGAGCAGTGCGGCGACCTCGCGGTAGAGCTCGGGGCGCGGCGCCAGCTCGCGCATCAGCCCCAGCGCGAGCGCGACCCCGCCCTTCATGTCAATCGTGCCCGACCCGGTGAGCCGGTCGCCCTCGCGCTCGAGCGGCCGGTGCGCCGCGTGGGCCACGACGGTGTCGAGGTGGCCGAGCAGCAGCACCCGCTTCGAGCCGCTGCCGCGCAGGCGCCCGCACAGGTCCGGCGCGTGGCCGGCGGTCGAGCAGGGCGGCCGCTCGACCTCGGCCTCCGGCGGCAGGAAGGCCGTGGCGAGTGCCGCGCACTCCTCCGCGCCCGGGACGTCCCCGGACGGCGAGGAGACGCCCACGAGCGCCTCCAGCTCACGCTCGGCCACCAGTGCCAGGCGAGCGGCGGACTCGATCACGGCTTACGCGCGCCGAGCGGCTTCGCGAAGTGGTAGCTCGTGATGCGCAGGCCTGTGTTGAAGTAGAGCCGGTGGGCGTCCTCGCGCTCCGGCCCGACCCCGGAATCGAGATGGAGCTGGCCACAGCCGAGCCGCTCCGCCTCGGCCGCGCACCATGCGAGCAGCGCCCGCCCATGGCCGCGCCGGCGGCCGTCCGGGTGGGTGGAGAGGTCGTCGACGTACAGGCAGTCGCCCCAGGCGAGGTTGTGAATCACGCGGAAGCCAGCCACGGCGACGCAGCGGCCGTCCTCGAAGGCGCCCACGAGCCGGTACCCCTCGGGACGCTGGACCTCGTCGACGCGCCGCACGAACTCGCCCTCGTCGTCGTAGTGCGTGCGCAGCGCGCGCATCGCCTCGAAGGCGACGGCGGTGTCAGGCGGCACGATCTCTGTCAACCGGCCAGGTGCCACGGGGGCCTGGGGGCGCGAGCCCCCAGCTCTAATCCCTCAGGAACGACGGGACGTCGATTTCGTCGTCAGAGATCTCGAGCGACGCGCGCTGGCCCTCGTCCATCGAGACGTCGCGCCGGCGCGGCTCGCGGCGGCGGCCGGTCGAGTCCTCTGTGAAGAGCGCCTGGCGGCTCGCGCGCTCGAAGCCGGTGGCAATCACCGTCACGCGCACGCTGTCGGCCATCGCGTCGTCGACCACGGCGCCGAAGATGATGTTCGAGTTCTGGTCGGCCGCACCCTGGATGATCTCGGCAGCCTCGTTGACCTCGAAGAGGCCGAGGTCGCTGCCGCCGGTGATGTTCAGCAGGATCCCGGTGGCGCCCTCGACGGACTGCTCGAGCAGAGGGCTCGACACGGCGTTCTTCGCCGCCTCGCCCGCCCGGTTCTCGCCCGCGGCCTCGCCGATCCCCATCAGGGCCGAGCCGGCGTCCTGCATGATCGTGCGCACGTCGGCGAAGTCGAGGTTGATCAGCCCCGGGGTCGTGATCAGGTCGGTGATGCCCTGGACGCCCTGGCCGAGCACGTTGTCGGCCTCCCGGAACGCCTCGAGGATGCTCGTGCGGCGCTCGACGACGGCCAGCAGCTTCTCGTTCGGGATCACGATCATCGTGTCCACCTGCTCGCGCAGGCGGTCGATGCCGTCGACGGCCTGGCGCATCCGCTGCGTGCCCTCGAAGTCGAAGGGCTTCGTCACGACGCCGACGGTCAGCGCCCCGACCTCCTGCTTGGAGACCTCGGCGATCACGGGCGCCGCGCCCGTGCCGGTGCCGCCGCCCTCGCCGGCCGTGACGAAGACCATGTCCGCGCCCTTGAGCGCCTCCTTGATCTCGTCGCGGCTCTCGTTGGCCGCGCCGTAGCCGACCTCCGGGTTGGCGCCCGCGCCGAGCCCGCGCGTCAGCTGATCGCCGATCTGGAGCTTGATATCGGCGTCACACATCTGCAGCGCCTGCGCGTCGGTGTTCACAGCGATGAACTCGACGCCCTTGAGGCCTGCGTCGACCATGCGGTTGACGGCATTGGTGCCACCGCCGCCGATGCCGACGACCTTGATTACCGCGAGGTAGCTGCCGGTGTCCATGAATAGGTCTCCCGTCCGACGTTCAAGCGATCATCGAGGGTTTCTCAAATGCCGCAAAGACCGCACTGTAGGTGGCGTTCGCCGAAAGTGTCAACCGTCCTCGCAACAAATCCTGCACGGTAGCCCTCGAGCAGAGGTCGAGAGTTGAACCAAGACTCGACTACAAGTCGAAGGTTATGGAGAGGCTGGTGCGCCCACTCCGCCGGCCACTCCCTGGGCCGTTGCGGCGGGCGTCTGGGGCTGCGGCGCCGCGGGCGTGGTGGGCGTGCTCGCGGGCGGGACCCCGGCCTCCGGAGTGGCTCCCGTGACGGGAGCCGCCGGGGTCACCGGCGCGCTCGTCGTGGGTGTCGTGGCGCCGGTGACCGGAGCCGCGGGATCGGTCGGCAGCCCGCCCGTCGCCAGGGCGGCCGGCAGGCCGGCCGGGGCCACCGGCGCGACGGTCGCGGCAGCGAGGCCGCCCGCCGCGGGGCGGCCGGGCAGGCGCACGTCGATGTAGGTGGCTCCCTCGGCCTCCGGATCCGCCAGCACGCGCGTTGCAGCGATCCACTTGGCCTCGGCCCGCCGGCCGTCGCCGAAGATCAATTCGGGCCCCTCGTGGAGCTCGACGACGACGCCGTCCTCGTTGCGTGCCGTGATCGCCTCGATGCGCGCGCGCAGGGGTGCCGGCGCCGCGCCCGCGACCCGCGCGGCGTGCAGGGCGGCGGAGCTCGTCAGGCGCTCGCCGCGGGAGGCGATCTCGGTGTCGATGACCGGCAGGCGCCCCTCGACCGGCATTCCGCGCAGGATCGTCCCGTCGCCCGCCACGGGCACCTCGTCCCCGCCCAGCTCGACCAGCGCCGCGGGATGGTGCTCGAGCACCCGGATTCTGAGACCGTGCGGGAAATCCGCGCTCACCTCGAGCCCGCGCACGACCGGATAGTGCGCGACCGCCTGCTCGAGCACTTCGCGGTCGACGTTCAGCGTGGTCATGGTGTGCCCGGCGCTCGTGAGCGCCGTGCGCACGCGCTCGGCGTCCTTGGTCGTGAGCCCGCTGACCGTAACGTCGTCGACGGCGACGAGCGACGAGTCGCGCAGCCAGAAGCGGTAGCCGGCCGCCAGCGCGAGGCAGAGCAGCGCGACGATCACGAGCCACAGGCGCAGGCGCGGGCCCGGCATGCGCAGCGACAGGGCCGGGCGCGGAAGTCTGCGCCGCCCGAGCGCGGCTGCCGCGCCCCTCACGCGCTGCCCCAGAGTGGAGTCGCGTCGACCTCTCCGAGGAACTGCACCTCGGGCTCGAGCTCGACGCCGAAGCGCTCGCGCACGCGCCGCCGGCCCTCGCCCATCAGGGCGATCACGTCCGCGGTGGTCGCGTCGCCCATGTTCTCCACGAAGTTCGCGTGCTTCTCGGAGAAGCGCGCGCCGCCGACGGTGAGGCCGCGGCAACCCGCCTCGTCGAGCAGCACGCCGGCGCTCCTGCCCTCGGCGCGCGGGTCCTCGGGGTTCTTGAAGGTCGATCCGAAGGTCTTGATGCCCGACGGCTGGGCCGCGCGGCGCGCCGCGCGCATCTCGGCGAGCGTCGCCTTGACGGAAGCGGGCTCGGCCGGGCTGAGCGCGAACGAGGCGCGTGCCACGATCTCGCGCGGGCCGAGGTTCGAGCGCCGGTAGCTGAAGCCGAGCTCGCCGGGGCTGCGGCGCTCGCCGCCCTGCGGCGTCGTGACCTCGACCCATTCGAGCACGCGCGCCAGGTCGCCCCCGTACGCGTTGGCGTTCATCTTGACCGCGCCGCCGACGGTCCCTGGGATGTTGACGCCGAACTCGAGCCCGCTGAGGCCCTCACGCGCGGCGAAGGCCGCGGCCTGCGGCAGGCGGGCGCCGCCCCCGCACAGGAGCCGGTCGCCGTCGCGCTCGATCGTGGCGAGCGAGCCGTTCAGCTTGATCACGAGTCCCCGAAAGCCTTCATCCGCTACGAGGAGGTTCGATCCAGAGCCGACCACTCCTACCTCGATGCCGCCCGCGTCTGCCCAGGCGAGCAGCTCCTCGAGTGCCTCGGCAGTGTCGGGGCGCGCGTAGTGGTCGGCGTGGCCGCCGGTGCGCACCGTCGTCAGGCGCTCCAGCGGATAGTCGTCCATGACGGAAAGCGGCTTCACTCCGCCAGCTCCTTCGCCAGCCCGTCGACGTCTCCCGCCCCCAGGGTCAGCAGCAGATCGCCCTCGCGCAGCTCAGAGCGCAGCATGCTCGCGGCGTCCGCCATCTGCGGCAGCCACCAGACCGGCCTCCCGCCCGCCGCGTCGGCGGCCGCGCCCGCCACGAGCAGACCGCTGACGCCCGGGAAGTCCTCGGCGCGCTCCCGGGCCGGGTAGATGTCGAGCACCACGACGACGTCGGCGAGCGCCAGCGCGCGCCCGAACTCACGCGCGAGCATGCGCGTGCGCGAGAAGAGGTGCGGCTGGAAGCACGCGATCAGCCGGCGCGGCTCGAGCGTCCGCGCCGCCTCCAGCGTGGCCCTGACCTCGGTCGGGTGGTGGGCGTAGTCGTCGAACACGAGCGCTCCTGCCGGCGTGCGCCCGTGCTCCTCGAAGCGCCGGCCTGCACCCGTGAAGGCCCGGAGCGCGGGCCCTGCCTCGGGGATGTCGAGGCCGGCGGCCCGGCAGGCGGCGAGCGCGGCGAGCGCGTTGAGGACGTTGTGGCGGCCGGGCACACGCAGCTCCACGGCCTCGCCCTCGACGGTGAAGCTCGAGCCGCCCGGGTGCAGGTGCAGCCGGCGCGCCTGCAGGTCGCCCTCCTCGATGCCGAAGCTGACCGACTCCCCGTCGCCGCGAAGCGAGTCGAGCCCGGGACCGAGCACGCGCAGCCCGGCGGGGGCGGCGAACTCTCCGAAGGCCTCTTCGAGCGCCAGGATGCTCGGGTAGGTCGAGTGGTGGTCGAGCTCGACGTTCGTCACGACGGCCACGTCACGAGCCAGCTTGAGGAACGAGCGGTCGGACTCGTCGGCCTCGATAACCGCCCACTCACCGCCACCCCAGGCGGCGTTGGTACGCGCGGCGCGCAGTTCGCCGCCGATCAGGAAGGCGGGCTCGCGGCCGCATTCGAGCAGCGCCAGCGCGGCCATCGACGCCGTGGTCGTCTTCCCGTGCGTGCCGCCCACGGCGATCGTCCGCTTCATGCGCGACAGCTCGCCGAGCAGGTCACCCCTGTGCAGGATCGTGGCCCCCGCGGCGCGCGCGGCGGCCAGCTCGGGGTTGTCGTCCGGGATGGCGGTCGAGACGACGACGTCGGCCTCCGCCGGCAGATTCGCCTGATTGTGGCCGAGCGTGGGCTCGATCCGCGCGGCGCGCAGCTGCCGCCAGTAGGCGGATTCCGCGCGGTCGGAGCCGGTGACGGTGGCTCCGAGCGAGCGGGCGACGAGCGCGAGCCCGCTCATGCCCGCCCCGCCGATCCCAACGAAGTGGAGGCTGCGCCCCTCGAACGGCCCGCTCGGCATGGCGCCTGACGTTAACCGTCAGAGCAGCGCGATCAGCTCGTCGGCGATGCGCTCGGCCGCGTCCGGACGGGCGGCCGAGCGGGCGGCCCTCGACATATCGGCCATGCGCTGCGGCGCCCCGAGCAGCGCCCCCACCTCGCGCGCCAGCCGCGGCCCGTCGAGCTCCTCGTCCGGCACCACGACCGCCGCCCCGGCCTCCTCCATGTGACGCGCGTTCAGCGTCTGGTGGTCCGCCGTCGCGTGCGGATACGGCACGAGGATCGCCGGCAGCCCGACGGCCGCCAGCTCGAGCACCGAGCCGCCCGCGCGCGAGGCCACCAGGTCGGCGGCCGCGAGCGCGTCGGCGAACGGCTGGATGTACGGGCGCAGCCGGTAGTGCGGCGGCGAGCCGAGCTCCTCGAGCCGCGCCCGCAGCTCGTCGTAGTCGCGATGGCCGCAGGCGTGGAGAACCGAGCACGGCGCCGCGGACCCGAAGGCATCGAGAGCGGCATGGTTGAGGCGGCGCGCGCCGAGCGATCCTCCGAAGACGAGCAGGCACGCCGCCTCAGGGTCGAGCCCGAAACGCTCCCGGGCGCCGGCGCGGTCGGTCCCGCGCGTGCCGGCGGGCAGCGGACGCCCGGTCACCAGATAGCGCGAGCCGTCGCGGCCCGGGACCGGGAAAGCGAGGCATACGCGTGCCGCGAGCGGCGCGAGCAGCCGGTTCGTGACCCCGAGGTGGCTGTCTGCTTCGGTCAGGACGATCGGCAGCCGCAGCGAGCGGGCAGCAAGCCCCACGGGTCCCGCCACATAGCCGCCGCCACCCATCACGGCGTTTGCGCCGGCCCGCTTGAGCAGCCCGCGCGCCCGAACGGTGGCGCCGGCCGCCAGCAGCAGCGCCCGAGCCGCCCGCAGGACGTTGCTGCGGTCGATCCCAGCCACCTTCAGCTCGTGAAAGGGGTAGCCGGCCGCGGGCACGAGCTCCGCCTCGGCACGGTCGCCGCCGATGAACTCCACCTCGACGCCGCGGCCGCGCAGCACGGCCGCCACGGCGAGCGCCGGGACCACGTGGCCGGCGGTCCCGCCCGCGGCGATCACCACCTTGGACATGAGCCCTCCGCGCTCAGCGCGCCGCACGCGCGGCGCGCGCCGGCCGCGCACGCTGCTCGCCGCCACCCTCGACCGCCCGCAGATCCGGCTTGCGCTCGCGCCGACCCGCCTCGCCGCCGGTGGCCGCGACGCCCATCAGCAGTCCCATCGCCGCCAGCAGCACGATCAGGTTCGAGCTCCCGTAGGAGATGAACGGCAGCGGCACTCCGGTCAGCGGCATCATCCCGAGCACGGCGAAGAAGTTGAGCGTGGCCTGGCAGAGGATGAGCGAGGTGACGCCGGCCGCAAGCAGCTTCGAGTACGAGTCGCGCGCGAGCTTGGCGGTGCGCAGGCCTGCGTAGCCGATCATCCCGTACAGCACGAGCAGCGCCAGGATGCCGAGTAGGCCGAGCTCCTCGCCGATGATCGCCAGGATCATGTCCGTGTGCGCCTCGGGGAGGTAGAAGATCTTCTGGACCGACTCGCCAAGGCCGACACCGAAGAAGCCGCCGGAGCCGATGGCCGTGAGCGCCTGCACCGCCTGGAAGCCCGAGTCGCCGGCGTCTGCGAACGGATCGAGGAACGCCGTCAGGCGCTCGCGCCGGTAGGGCTCGGCGATCGCCAGCAGCAGCGCGAGCCCGGCGAGCGAGCCGGCGATCATGGCGAGGTTGCGAATCGGCGTGCCGGCAGCCACGAGCAGAGCGCCGATCGAGAAGCACACGACCATGGCCGTGCCCATGTCGGGCTGCTTCATGAGCAGCGCGCAGGCCGCCCCCACCACGAGCAGCAGCGGCTTGAAGAGGCCGCCCACCGTCAGCACGGAGCGTGGCCGGGCGGCGAGGATCTGCGCCGCGTACAGGATCAGCGAGACCTTCAGCAGCTCCGAGGGCTGGAACTGGAACGGGCCGGCGCCGAGCCAGCGCGTCGCGCCGTTCACGGTCACGCCGATGCCGGGCAGCATCACGGCAATGGTGAGCGCAAACGAGCCGACGAGCAGAATCGGCGTGAGGCCCTTGATCAGCTTGAGCCCATGGCGCGCCGCGAAGTGCATCGCCACCAGCCCGATCAGGCCGAGCATCACGTAGCGCTTGAGGTAGTAGGAGGGGTCGCCCGTGCCCGCCAGCAGCGATTCGGCGGAGCTCGCCGAGTAGACCATCACGGCGCCGCCGGCCAGGAGGCACAGCGTCGCGGTGTAGAGGATCGAGTATTCGATTGGGCGCTTCGGGCGGTGGCGGCGAGCCATCCGGACGTTCTTCTACGTCGAGCCCCAGATTCATGCTCGCGGAACGAGGCTGCGGAACTGCTCGCCGCGGTCCTCGAAGTCGCGGAACTGGTCGAAGCTCGCGCACGCGGGTGAGAGCAGCACGACCTCGCCGGCCACGGCGGCCTCGGAGGCTTCGCGCATCGCGGTCTCGAGGTCGCGGCTGCGGATGAGGGGCACTGTGCCGTCGAGGTCCTCGGCGAGCAGGTCGGCGGCCTCGCCGATCAGGTAGCAGGCGCGGCAGCGCTGGGCCACCGGCTCGCGCAGCTCGCGGAAGCCTCCGCCCTTCAGGCTGCCGCCGAGGATCGCGTGAACGCCGCCGCCGAACGATTCGAGCGCGCGCCGCGCCGAGGCGACGTTGGTGGCCTTGGAGTCGTTCACGTACAGGACCCCGCCGACCGTGCCGACCTCCTCGAGCCGGTGTGGCACGCCGCTGAAGCCGCGCAGCGCGTCCGCCACCGCCTCGGGGGGCACCCCCGACGCGAGCGCCGCCGCGGAGGCGCCCATCGCGTTCTCGAGGTTGTGCGGGCCGCGCAGGCGGACCTCGTCGGCCGCCAGCGGCAGCTCGGCGGGGTCGCCGAACGTGACCCGGCGGCCCGCCCCCGGCAGGTCGAAGCCGGGCGGCGCGACGGCGACCTGCTCGGGAGTCTGGTTGCGGAACAGGCGCAGCTTCGCCTCCCGGTAGGCCTCGAGCGTGCCGTGCCGGTCGAGGTGGTCCTCCTCGATGTTGAGCAGCAGCGCGGTGTCGGGCGCGAACAGCTCGGAGTCCTCGGCCTGGAAGCTCGACACCTCGCAGACGACGGTCGCGTCGTCGCCGAGCTCGCCGACCAGCGACGACAGCGGCGTGCCGACGTTGCCGGCCACCGCCACGGGCAGCTCGGCGGCTCGCCAGATCGCGCCGAGCAGCTCGGCCGTCGTCGTCTTGCCGTTCGTGCCGGTGACCGCCACGAAGCGCCCCGGCAGCAGCCGCCAGGCCAGCTCGAGCTCGCCCAGCACGGGCAGCCCGCGCTCGCGCGCCGCCGCGATCACGGGCGCCTCGTTCGGGACGCCCGGGCTCTTGACGACGCACGCCACGCGCTCGAGCAGCTCGAGCCCGTCGCTGTCCAGTGCAGCCTCGATGCCCGGGGGCGGCTCGGGGCGGCCGCTGTCCACGCCGAGCACCTCCCCGTGTGGCAGCAGCATGCGGGCCGCCGCGGCGCCCGAGCGCGCCAGCCCAACGATCAGATACGGCCCCTCGGGGAGGGGCGGCCTCATGGCGTGATCGACGCCTGGTAAAGCGTGAAGCCGACGGCGCCGCAGATCGCGGCGACGATCCAGAAGCGCAGGATGATCTTCGTCTCCGACCAGCCCGCGAGCTCGAAGTGGTGGTGGATGGGCGCCATCAGGAACACGCGCTTGCGGAAGCGCTGGAAGCTGAACACCTGGATCGCCACCGACAGCGCCTCCATCACGAAGATGCCGCCGATCAGGATGAGGAGGACCTCGGTCTTCGTCATCACCGCGAGCGCGGCGATCGCGCCCCCTAATCCGAGCGAGCCGGTGTCGCCCATGAACACGGACGCCGGGAACGAGTTGAACCACAGGAATCCGACGCAGGCTCCGACGAAGCAGGCCGACAGCAGCGCGAGGTCCTCATAGCCGGTGGTGATGAAGGTCATCGCGGTGTAGGCGAGGAACACGATCGCGCAGCAGCCGGCCGCGAGCCCGTCCAGGCCGTCGGTGAGATTGACGCCGTTGGTGGCGCCGGCGAGCACCAGGAAGATCAGGATCGGGTAGGCGAGCCCGAGGTCGATCGAGGCATCGACGATGTGCAGGCGGAGCGTGGCCTCGGCCTCGACGTACTCGGTCACGACGAGCCACAGCGCGATCGCGGTGAGCGCCTGGACGAGCAGCTTCGTCCGTCCCGAGACGCCCAGCGAGCGGCGCTTGCGCAGCTTCGTGACGTCATCGGCGAAGCCGAGCGCGGCCATCACGAGCGCCGTGCCGAGCACGGCGATGCTGGCCGCTCGATACTCGGACAGGATCAGAAACGGGACGCACACCGCGAGCAGAACGGCGAGGCCGCCCATCGTCGGAGTGCCCGCCTTGCCGGCGTGCGCGGCCGGGCCCTCCTCGCGGATGTGCTGGCCGAACTCCTTGAGCCGCAGGTACTCGATGAAGCGCGGCCCGAGGAACATGCAGATGAGCAGGGAGGCAGAGCCCCCAATGACGATCTCGCCGAGCACTACGAGAGGACCCGCTCCAGGCCCACCGAGCGCGAGCCCTTGACCAGCACCCGGTCCCCGGGCCGGCCCAGCTCCTCGAGCAGCGCGGCGGCCTCCTCGGGCGTCGCGACCGCGTGCGCCTCGCCGTCGAACCCCTCGAGGTAGGCGAGCGCCGGCGCACCCACCGGCACGAGCACGTCCACTCCGGCGCGAGCGGCGTGCGCCCCGATCTCGCGGTGATAGGCGTCCGAGCCCTCGCCCAGCTCGGCCATCGTGCCGAGGATCGCGATCCGGCGCTCGGCGGGCGCCTGGGACAAGTGGTCGAGGGCCGCCCGCATCGACATTGGGTTGGCGTTGTAGCAGTCGTTGACCACGGTCACGCCTCCGGGCAACTCGACGACCTCGCCGCGCAGCGACGAGAACCTGACGTCGAGCCTGCCCCCCACCGGCAGCCCGAGTGCCCTTGCCGCCGCGACGGCGGCACACGTGTTGAGCAGGTTGTGCGGCTCCGAGTAGGTGAGCTCGAGGCCGAGCGTGGAGCCGCGCGCCTCGAACTCGGCGCGGCCGTCGTCCATCGACAGCAGCTGCACCTGGCCGCCTGGCCCGAAGGTCCAGGTGTCGAGGTCGTCGCGCAGGTGGGCGTCGAGGAGCGGCTCGCTCGCCGGCACGACGCAGGCGGCGCCCGGGCGCAGGTCGCGGATCAGCTCCGCCTTGGCGGCGGCGACGCGCTCGACGGTGCCGAGCAGCTCGAGGTGAACGGGGCCCACGTTCACGATTACGCCCACGTCGGGCTCGGCGATCCCGGCGAGCTCCGCGATCTGGCCCTCGCCGCGCATCGCCATCTCGAGCACGAGCGCCGGGACGCCGCGGCTCGCCTCGAGGATCGCCAGCGGCAGCCCGATCTCGGTGTTGAAGTTCTCGCGGCTCGCGTGCGCGCCGATCAGCGCCGCGAGGATGTCCTTCGTCGAGGTCTTGCCGGTCGAGCCCGTCACGCCCACCACCGGCACGCCCAGCTCCCGGCGCCAGGCGCGCGCGAGCCGCTGCAGCGAGAGCAGCGGGTCGGAGCTCACGATCACGGCCGCCGAGGCGCACGCGCTGTCGCCGACGGCGCCTTCCACCGCGTCACGCGCAGGCCCGGCATGGGCCGGCCCGACGAGGACGCCCCAGGCGCCCTGCTCGAGCGCGGCCGCCGCGTACTCGCCGCCGTCGGCGCTCGCACCCGGCAGGCCCACGAACAGGTCCCCGGGCCCGACGGCCCGCGAGTCGATCACGGCCCGCTGCGGGCCGCCGCGCTCGGGCACGCCCGCCACCAGCTCGCCCTCCGCCGCCGCGGCGACACGCGCCGCACTCAGGTCGATCACGCCCGGTCCCCGGTGGCCATGCGAGCGCGGAGCGCCTGGCGCGCGACCTCGAGGTCGTCGAACGGCTCCTTGCGCCCGTTCTCGAACTCCTGGCCCTGCTCGTGGCCCTTGCCGGCGATCACGACGACGTCGCCGGGCTCGGCGCTGCCGATCGCAAGCGCGATCGCGCGGCGCCGGTCGACCTCGCGCTCTGCGTGCTCGCCCGCGCCCTCCATGATCTCGTCGATGATCGCCTCGGGCGACTCGCTGCGCGGGTTGTCCGAGGTCACGAGCACGCGGTCGGCGAGCCGGCGGGCGGCGTCGCCCATCAGCGGCCGCTTGCCGCGGTCGCGGTCGCCGCCCGCGCCGAACACCACATGCAGGCGCCCGCGCGTGACCTCACGCGCCGCGCGCAGCACGTTCTCGAGCGAGTCGGGCGTGTGGGCGTAGTCGACGAGCACTCCGAAGTCCTGCCCCTCGTCGACCGGTTCGAAGCGCCCCGGCACCCGCCCGAAGCCGTCGAGCGAGATCTCCTCGACGCCGAGCGAGCGCACCGCCGCCACCGCGCCGAGCACGTTCTGGACGTTGAAGAGGCCCGGCAGCGGGGACTCGATCCGGAGCTCCCCGTCGGGCGTCTCGCAGGTGAAGCGCGAGCCCATCAGGTCGAACTCGATGTCGCGGGCGCGGTAGTCGGCGTCGCGCTCGATCGAGAAGGTCACGCAGTCGATCTCGGCAGCGAGCCGGCGGCCGTACTCGTCGTCGATGTTCACGACCGCGAGACCACCGTCAGTCGAACAGGCGCCGCTTGGCGAGGAAGTAGTCCTCCATCGTCTCGTGGAAGTCGAGGTGGTCCTGGGTCAGGTTCGTGAAGACGCGGCAGGCGAACGTGATGCCGCCGACGCGTCCGAGCTCGAGCGCGTGCGAGGAGACCTCCATCGCACACGCCACGTCGCCCCCGTCGACCATGCGCCGGAAGGTGTGCTGCAGGTCGATCGCCTCGGGGGTGGTGCGCTCGACCTCCTCCTCGACCCCCGCGACCACGCGCTTGACGGTGCCGAGCAGGCCGCAGCGGCGCCCGGCCGCCTCGAACAGATGCCGAACGAGGAAGGCGGTGGTCGTCTTGCCGTTGGTGCCGGTGATGCCGACCAGCTGCAGCTGCGCGGTCGGGTCACCGTAGAAGCGGGACGCCGCGGGCCCCATCGCTGCGCGCACGTCGTCGACGACCAGCTCGGGCACGCCCAGGCCGAGTGGCCGCTCGCACACGAGCGCCGCGGCCCCGCGCGCCACCGCGTCGGGGGCGAAGTCGTGGCCGTCGGCCCGGAACCCGGGCACGCAAAAAGAGCGCCCCCGGGGTGACGCTCTGGCTCGAGTAGGCGAGTGCCGAGACCTCGATCTCGGGCGGCCCATTACCCATCAGGTCCCGCAGGGTCATGGTGCGCTCGCAGGATATCGAGGGGTCTGGACTCACTTTTTGCTGGAAGCGGCCGATACAGACCCCGTGAGCGGGAACGTGCTCAGCGCGCTCGCACTACTGGCAGAGCGCCGATTCCAAAGCTTTTCAGAGGCCGCCGACGGCGTGCTCGACCTGCTCGAGGGCGAGCTCCCGTCCGGCTCGCTGCTGCTCGGCCAGGTCGACTCCGAGGAGGGCGAGCTGCGCCTGATCGACGTCCGCGGCGATGCCGCCGCGACGATCCAAGCCGGCTCCACGCTGCCGCTGGCCCAGCACCTGAACGGCGACGGCGGCGGCCTGCTCGACCCCGCCGCGCTCGAGGCGCTCTCGGTCCGCTCGTATCTGGCGATGCCGCTTCAGACCCACGGCGGCGGCGCGATCACCCTCTGCGCGCTCTCCCCCGCGACCGGTCTGTTCACGCGCTCCCACCTCGATCTGCTCGCGGTCGCCGGCCGGCTGCTGACCTACGAGTGGGAGAGCGTCAAGTGGCGCGCCGACCTGCGCCGCCTGAACGAGCGGCTGCGCGACCCCGAGCGCACCGACGCCCTCACCGGGCTGCTCAACCGCACGGCGTTCATCGAGGCGCTCGAGCACGAGTGGCGGCTTGCCGAACGCGGCTCGACCGAGTCCTACCTGCTCGCCTGCCGGCTCACGAACCTGGTCCACGTCACGACCCGGCACGGCGCCGGGGTCGGCGAGCTGCTGCTGCACGACGCGGCCGGCGTCATGGAGGAGGCGATCCGGCGCACCGATCACGTCGGCCGGCTCGCGCGACGACATGTTCGGCGCGGTGCTCGTCGGCTGCAAGGGACAGGCGGGCGCGGACGCGTTCTTCGGGCGCGTCCAGCACGCGCTGGCGCGCGTCACGAGCGAGCGCCCGGCGACGCTCGAGGTGGCGTACGCCGTGCTGACGCTCGGCAAGGCCGAGTCGCCGGAGGAGGCACTTCGAGAGATAGAGAAGGCGGCCCGAAAGGCGAAGGTCGCGGTGGCCGGAGGTACAGCATGAGCACGAAGGAAGCCAAGCCCGCCGCCCCGCCCAAGGGCGTAATCCCGCCCACGGCGCCGGGCGGGCGCTCCGGGTTCCTGAGCGACGTGATCGTCGATCTCGGCTTCGCCGAGCGCGAGGCGGTCGAGCAAGCCGTCCGCGCCGCGCGCAGCCCGGGCACGACCGTCGCGCGGGTGCTCGTCGAATCTGGCGCGATCACCGAGGAGCAGCTGGCGCACGCGACGGCCGAGCGCTACGGGATCGCCTACATCGATCTCGGCAGCTTCGCGGTCGAGGCGAGTGCGGCCAATCTGATCAAGCCGTCGGCGGCCAAGCGCTACCAGGCGGTGCCGGTCGGCTTCGTCGGCGGCGGCCTGCTGGTCGCGATGGCCGACCCGGCCGACGCGCTCGGCGTGAACGACATCGCGGTCATGACCAAGATGGACGTCAAGCCCGCGGTTGCCTCCCGCCCCGCCCTCGACGCGCTGCTCGAGGCCCTGCCCCTCATCGAGGACTCGGACGGCGGAGACGCGGGCTCCCAGGTCGCGGCGGAGGATCCCGCGCGCGACTACGCGGCCGCAGAGGAGCCCGCGCCCTCCGCCTCGTCCGCTGTCTTCTGGCAGGCCGACGGCGACGGCGGGAACGGGGTGCAGGAGAGCCTGCCGGAGGACGCCGAGCCCGAGCCGCCCGCCGCGGAGACCGGCGACAGCGAAGAGAGCTCGCGGCTGCGCGCGGAGCTCGACCAGGCGACCGCCCGCGCCCGCGACGCCGAGCGCGCTGCCGAGGAGGCCGGAGCGCTCCAGGAGGAGCTGGCCTCGGTCAAGAAGGAGCTCAAGCGGGCACGCGCCGACGTTGACGTGCGCACCGAGGAGATGGATTCGCTGCGCGAGCGGCTCACGAGCGCGGAAACCGAGCTCGTGCGAGCGCGCGCGGACGCCGAGGAGGCGGTTGCGCTGCGCGAGCGGCTCGAGGGCCTGGAGACCGAGCTGGCGGAGGCGCGCTCGGCGGCCGAGGACGCCGCGGCACAGAAGGACGAGGCCCGCGCGGCGCTCGAGGAGGCAGAGCACCGCATCGAAGAGCTCGACGACGCCGATCGGCGCGCCGAGCAGGCACGCCAGGCACTCGCCGAGATGCGCGAGGAGAACGAGCGCCAGCGCGAGCAGCAGCTGATCGAGGAGCGGGAGCTGCGCGCCCAGCTCGAGGAGGCCGCCGGCCGCCGCGGCGAGCTCGAGGAGCGGCTCGCCGAGGTCGAGAGCTCGGCGTTCGCGGCCGAGCGCGCCTTCGAGGAGCTGCGCGGGGCACAGCAGCGCATGCGCGCCGCCCTGCGGGCGCTCGCCGGGGACGCCGAGTCAGAGCCCGAGCAGGCCGAGGACTAGCTCGGCGGGATCTTCAGGTACGGCAGGGCGAACTCCATGATTCGCTCGAACGCCGGCGCCGCCACAGTTCCGCCGTAGTAGTCGCCGCGCGGCGTGTCGACCATGACCGCCACCAGCAGGCGCGGGTCCTTCGCGGGCGCGAAGCCGATGAACGAGGCGATGAAGTCCGTCTTCGAGTAGCCGCCCTTGATCGCCTTCTCGGCCGTGCCGGTCTTGCCCGCGAGCGTGTAGCCGTCGACCGACGCCTCCGGGGCCGTCCCGCCCGCGGCGAGCACGCCCTCGAGCATCTTCGCCACCTCGCCGGCCGTGCGCCGTGACAGGACGCGCTTGGGCGGCGGCCGGTTGCCCTGGATGATGTAGGGGCGGCGCATCACGCCGTGGTTCGCGATCGCCGTAAACCCGGACGCCATCTGCATCGGCGTGACCGCGATGCCCTGGCCGATCGGCATGTTGCCCATCGACGAGCCCGAGTAGTTCTCGGGGCGCAGCACGATGCCGCCCTCCTCGCCGGGGAGGTCGACGCCGGTGGGCTTGCCGAAGCCGAAGCGGCGCACCCAGCGGTCGAAGCGCGTCGGCCCGAGCTTGAGGCCGATCATCACCGAGCCCACGTTGGACGAGCGCGCGAGGATGTCGGCGACGCTGAAGGTCCCGCCGCCACCGTCGTGGGCCTCACCCACGGTGCGGTCGGCCACCTGGATCAGCGGCGGCACGGACATGGTCGTCTCCGGCGTCACGAGGCCCTCCTCGATCGCGCCCGCGACGGTGAAGGCCTTGAAGGTAGAGCCGGGCTCGTAGTTCGCCTGGATCGCGCGGTTGCGGCGCGCGTACTCGGGCGCGCCGTCCGGGTCGTTGGCGTCCACGCGCGGCCAGTTCGCGAGCGCCAGGATCTCGCCGCTGCGCGGGTCCATCACGACGGCGGTGGCGCCCTGCGGCGTGTAGGTCTGGCCGACCTCGGCGAGCACGGCCTCGGTGCGCTCCTGGATGCGGGCGTCGAGCGTCAGCTTCAGGTCCTCACCCGGCTCGGAGCGCTCGACCTCGACCATGCTGATCGGCTCGCCGAGCGCGTCCTTGACGAGCTGGCGCTTGCCGTCCTTGCCGTGCAGGAGCTCGTCCTGCGAGTACTCGAGCCCGGCGAGCCCGGTGTTCTCGGTGCCCACCATGCCGAGCACCTGGGAGGCGAGGTTGCCTTGCGGGTAGGTCCGCTTCGGCTCGACGACGGTCCCGATGCCCTCGAGGCCGAGCTCCTCGATCCGATGGCCGAGCGTGGCGTCCATCTTCTGCCGCAGGTACACGAAGGTCGAGTCCTTGTCCGAGAGCTTCTCGAGCAGCTCGCTCTCGGTGCGGCCGATCAGCGGCGCGATGCGGGCCGCAACCTTGGCGGGATCGTCGATCAGGATCGGGTGCGCGAACACGGTGACGGAGTCCTCGGTCACGGCCAGGTCGATGCCGTTGCGGTCGGTGATCGTGCCGCGCCGGGCGTTGACCGTGATGTCCTCGATCTGCTGCGAGACGGCGCGGTCGGCGAGGTCGCCCGAGCGCACCGTGCCGAGCCAGGTGGCGCGCAGCGCGGCCAGCCCGAGCAGCAGCAGGAAGAGCGCGAACAGGAGGCCGACGCGGCGATCGATCAGCCGCGCGGGACTGGGCGTCCCGCGCCTGCCCGGCGGGCGCCGGGTGGGCGGACGGCTGCGGGTGGCCGGCATCAGCCGACCGGCTGGGCGGCCGGGTCCGTCGTCGCGCCGGTGGCGTCAATGGCGGTCCCGTCCGTGGGAGTGCCGGTGGTGGTGGATTCAGCGGCCGCGCCGGTCCCCACCGCGCTCAGGTCGAGCGGCTCGCCGGTTGCGGGGTCGAGCGGGGCGCCGGTAACCGGGTCGTACACGGGCTGCCCGGTTGCCGGGTCGACCGGGAAGCCGGTCACCGGGTCGATGCCGGAGCTGGCCTCGGTGCTGCCGGTGCCGGTGTCGGTCTCGCTGTCGGTCTCGCCGGTCGGCGTGTAGGCCTCGGTCGGCACCGCGATCGTCTTGGCGGCCCGGCGCAC
>CAWFZK010000015.1:0-24927 GCA_963820315.1 uncultured Thermoleophilaceae bacterium
CGGTGCGGATGCGAATCGCGTCCTCGACCGGCAGGATGAACAGCTTGCCGTCCCCGACCGAGCCGGTTCGGGCGTGGCGCAGGATCACCTCCGTGATGATCCCGACGTCCTTGGTCTCGACGACGCACTCGAGCTTGATCTTCGGCCGCAGGTGGACGGCGAGCTCCGAGCCGCGGTAGTGCTCGGTGATCGCCTTCTGCCTGCCGGAGCCCTTGACCTCGGAGATCGTCAGGCTCGGGAAGCCGGCCTCGAGCAGATCCATACGGATCGGCTCGAACGCCTCGTGCCGGATGTAGGCGACGACCATCTTCATGCCGTTGCCTCCTTCGTCCGAACGCTGGCGGTGACAGGCTGGCCCGCCGCGGAGCCGGCCGAGCTGATCGTGCCGGCGCCGATCTCGGACTGCGGGATGAACGCCTCGGGATAGCCGTACATGCCGTGCTCGGTGATGTCGAGGCCTGCCTCCTCCTCCTCGTCGCTCACGCGCAACCCGATCGTCGCCTTGATCGCGGCGAAGGTCAGGTAACTGAGCGTGAAGACGAAGGCGAAGGCCACCAGCACGCCGACCACCTGTGCGATCAGCTGTGTGAACTGGCCCGAGTAGACGAGCCCGCCGTCGGGGTCTCCGAAGGCGTTGTACTGGGCGAGCCGCGGCGCCGTGAAGATGCCGCAGGCGATCGTTCCCCAGATGCCCGCCAGGCCGTGCGCCGACAGCGCGCCGACCGGGTCGTCGATCTTCTTGTCGATCAAGATGACACCGAAGACCACGATCAGGCCGGCGACGAAACCGATGATCGGTCCCGCCCAGACCTCGACGTAGCCGGACGGCGCGGTGATGCCCACGAGCCCGGCGATCATGCCGTTGGCCACCATGCCGATGTCGATCGTGCGCTGCATGAGCTGAGTCGCGACGAACGCACCGATCACACCGCCCGCGGCGCCCATGAGCGTGACCACGGCCACGTCGCCCATGCGGACGTCGCCGATGCCCAGGGTCGAGCCCGGGTTGAAGCCGAACCAGCCGATGAACAGGATCAGGACGCCGAAGCCCACGAGCGGCATCGAGTGGCCGGGGATCGCCCGCGGCTTCCCGTCCGCGCCGTACTTGCCCTTGCGCGCACCCAGCAGGAGCAGCGCGGCGAGGGCGCCGGTGGCGCCGATCAGGTGGACAGCCGTCGAGCCGGCGAAGTCCTGCATGCCGGTCGGCAGCAGCGGGGTGTCGCCGTTCTGCAGCCAACCGCCGCCGAACACCCAGTGCGAGCCGATCGGGTAGATCAGCGCCGAGAAGACGATCGCGTAGATCACGTAGGCGCTGTACTTGATCCGCTCGAGGGTCGTGCCCCAGACGATCGCCAGCGACACTGCGCAGAACGCGAACTGGAACAGGAACTTCGAGTCGACGGTCGCGTCCGAGAGCCCCATCACGGGGAACGCCTCGGAGCCGTTGCCCGAGTACTGCAGGAAGAACCCGTTCGAGCCGATGAGCGAGCTCGAGATTCCGAGCACGTCGGCACTACCGAACGCGAACGCGAAGCCGACCGCCCAGTAACAGATGGCGGCGATCGACAGGTTGGTCATGATCTTGGCGACCACTGTCCCGGCGTTCTTGGTGCGCGAGAAGCCCATCTCGAGACCGGCGAAGCCGGCCTGCATGAAGAGCACAAGGATGGCGGCGACCACGACCCACATGGTGTTGACGGGCACCGTCTCCGGGAGTGTTCCGTCGACGGCTCGAGCGAGATCGTCGGCGGTTGCGAGCAGGGTTGACATCGGGGACTGAATCCTCCTTCCGTGACTTGAGTTGAAGGTACGAAGGGGGTCCCGCGGGGTCTTTATCCCGTTGTCGAAGATTCCCGCGGGGTGATTCGCCCGGCTGTCGGTCGCCCCGATCCCCCCGGCCCGTGCAATTCACTCGTTTCGGGCGATGCGACGGCGCGGAAACCGCCATATGGTGGGCACATGGGTCTCCTAAGACGACGGGACGACGAGCCGGTGGGCGAGCGCTTTCTCATGCGCGAGAAGCTGCTCGCAATCGGCGATGACTTCTGGATAGAGAACGACCGAGGCGATCGTGCCTACAAGGTCGACGGCAAGGCGATCCGCATGCGCCAGACCTTCGTCCTCGAGAACGCCTCGGGAGACGAGGTGGCCCGGATCCAGGAGCGCAAGCTCAGCATCCGCGACAAGATCGCGATCGAGCGCTACGGCAACACCGCGGCCACTGTGCGCAAGGCGCTGGTCGGGATCCGGGATCGCTTCGTCATCGATGTCGAGAACGGCACCGATATGAAGGCGCACGGAAACGTCGTCGACCACGAATACGAGATCGAGCGCGACGGCGACACGGTCGCCACGATCTCGAAGAAGTGGTTTCGCGTGCGAGATTCCTACGGCGTCGACGTCGCGACAGGCGAGGACGCCCCGTTGCTCCTCGCGATCACCGTCGCCATCGACTCGCTGACCACCCGCGACTGAACCCGCTCCGCCTCGTCAGGCCGGAACTTCGTCCACCGCGCGGCGCTTGCCCTCGTCCTCGACCGAGCCCTCGGCGGGCTCCGCCTCGGGCGGCAGCTCGCCGCCGCGCTCGGTCCCGGCGATCAGCTCGTCGGGCGCCTTCGCCTTCGGGATGAAGCCGGACTTCATGCCGAAGTAGACGGCCTGCGGATGGTGGGCGATCACGGCGACCGTCGACTGCTCGGGCATCACGGCGAAGCCGTCCGAGAGGTACATGCCGATGTCGTCGAGGCCGAGCAGGCGCCAGACCTTCTCGTGCTCTGACTGGTCCGGGCAGGCCGGGTAGCCCCATGAGTAGCGCCGGCCCTGGTCGAGCTCGATGGCGAGCCCGCGACGCACCTCCGAGTGGAGCCACTCGGCGAGCCCCTCGGCCGTCTGGACGCCGAGCCCGTGCGTGAAGAGCTGCTCGGCGAACTCGCCGTCGCGCTCGAGCTGCGCCATCAGGTCCGTCACCTCGGGGCCGACGGTCACGCCCTGGAGGGCGACCACGTCGCGATCGCCGGACTCGATCGGGCGGAAGAAGTCCGTCAGGCAGATGCGATCGTGCTTCGGCTGGCGCGGGAACGTGAGCCGCTCGAGCTCGCTGCTCGGATCAGCCGGGTCGAACACGACCAGCTCGTTGCCATCGGCGGCGCACGGGAAGTAGCCGACCTTCGCACGCGGGCGCAGGTAGTCCTGCTCGGCCCACATACGCTCGAGCCGCGGCTGGAAGTCGTCGCGGACGAGCCGCTCCCACTCCTCGCCCTTCACGCCGCGGCCGCCCCAGTGCAGCTTGAACAGCACGTGACGGTCGAGGTAGGGGTAGACGTCGTCGAGGTCGACCTCGACCTCGCGCGCGCCCCAGAAGGGCGGCTCCGGAATCGGCGTGTCCGTGCGGGCCGATGAGCGCACCGAGTCGTCCGTGACGGGGGGCGAGTCGTCGACGACCACCGGCTTCTCGCGCAGCGCCTTGGCCTCTGCGCGGAAGCGCTCGACGAGCTCGTCGCGCGCCTCGCCGTCCACCAGCTGATCGACCGTCGCGAGCCCGGCGAAGGCGTCCTTGCAGTAGAAGACGCCCGGCTCGTAGACCTCGTCGGACTCCTTGCCCTTCGGATACAGGATGCGGCGACCGAAGTCGCGGTTGATGGCGGCGCCGCCGATCAGGACGGGGAACTCGAGCCCGCGCTGGTGCAGCTCCTGCACGCAGGTCGGCATCTGCTTCGACGTCGAGACGAGCAGCGCCGACAGCCCGATCGCGTCGGCCTCGTGCTCGATCGCGGCGTTGATGATCGTGTCGACCGGGACCTGCTTGCCGAGGTCGATCACGGTGTAGCCGTTGTTCGTGAGGATCGTGTTGACGAGCGACTTGCCGATGTCGTGCACGTCGCCGAACACGGTCGCGATCACGACCTTGCCCTTCGTGTGCCCCTCGATCCTGTCGAGGTAGTTCTCGAGCTGCGCTACGGCGCGCTTCATCACCTCGGCCGACTGCAGCACGAACGGCAGGATCAGCTCGCCCGCGCCGAACTTGTCGCCGACCTCCTTCATCGCGGGCAGCAGCACCTCGTTGAGCGTCGGGACGGCGCCGATCTTCTCGACCGAGCGGTCGATCCAGTCCTCGACGCCCTCCTTCTTGCGGCGCAGGATGTGGAAGTGGAGCGCCTCCTCGGGCTCCATGCCCTCGGTCGGGTCGGCGCCGTCGTCGTCCGCCTCCTCCTCGCCCTTCTGCTCGAAGTGGGCGATGAAGCGCTCGAGCGCGTCCTCGCGGCGGTTGAAGACGAGGTCGTCGGTCAGCTCGCGCTCGTTCTCGGCGATTTCGTTGTAAGGCTTGATGTGGTTGGGGTTGACCATCGCGAGGTCGAGCCCCGCCTCCACGCAGTGATGCAGGAAGACCGAGTTGAGCACCGCGCGGGCTCCGGGTGACACGCCGAACGAGACATTGGAAACACCCAGCGAGGTCTTGACCCCGGGCAGCTCGGCCTTGATCGCCTTGATGCCCTCGATCGTCGCGACCGCCGACGGCCTCCATTCCTCGTCGCCCGTCGTGAGCGTGAAGGTGAGCGCGTCGAAGATGAGCGCCTCGCGGTCGAGGCCGTGCTCGTCACAGGCGAGCTCGACGATCCGCTTGGCCACCTCGAGCTTGCGCTCGGCGGTCTTGGCCATGCCGACCTCGTCGATCGTGAGCGCGATCAGGGCGGCGCCGTGCGCCTTGGCGAGCGGCGCGACGATGTCGAGCTTGTCGCGGCCGGCCTCGAGGTTGACCGAGTTGACGATCGCGCGGCCTGGAATGCGCTCGAGCGCCGCCTGGATCACGTCGGGCTCGGTCGAGTCGACCTGGATCGGCGCCGGCTGGGTCAGCGAGATGCGCTTGACGACCTCGCCCATCTGGACGTCCTCGTCCTGGCGCTCCGTGAGCGCGACGCAGACATCGAGCACGTGGGCGCCGCCCTCGACCTGGTCCTCGGCGATGCGAATGATGCCGTCGTAGTCGTCGGCGAGCAGCAGCTCCTTGGCCTTGCGCGAGCCCTGCGAGTTGACGCGCTCGCCCACGAGCGTCGGCCGCGGCTCCTGCACGAGCGGCGTGGCGGTCATCATCGACGAGACGAGCGCCTGGCGCGTGTCCGGACGCGGCCTGAGCGTCGCGGCCGCCGACACGGTCGACGATCGCCGCGATGTGGTCGGGCGTCGTCCCGCAGCAGCCGCCGACGATCGAGATGCCGTAGCGCTCGACGAACTCCTGCAGCACGTCGGCAAGCGGATCGGGCTGCTCGGGGAAGATGGTCTCGCCGTCGGGCCCCTGCAGCGGCAGGCCGGCGTTCGGGATGCAGTGCACCGGCACGGGGCTGATCTCGCCGAGGTAGCGGATCGCATCGCGCATGTCCTCGGGCCCGGTCGAGCAGTTGAGCCCGATCACGTCGACGTCGAGCGCGTTCAGCGTCGTCAGCACCGCCTGGATGTCGGTGCCGAGCAGCATCTTGCCGCCGTTCGGCAGCAGCGAGACGCTCGTCTGGATCGGCAGCGTGCGGCCGGTGAGCTTGAAGGCCTCGCGCGCGCCGAATATCGCCGCCTTGACCTCGAGGATGTCCTGCGCGGTCTCGATGATGATCAGGTCGGCGCCGCCCTCGACGAGGCCGCGCGCCTGCTCGGTGAAGACCTCGACGAGCTCGGCGAAGGTGATCTTGCCGAGCGTCGGGTCGTCGGAGGCGGGCAGGTGGCCGGTCGGCCCGATCGAGCCGGCGACGAAGCGCTCGTCGCCGGCCGCGGCGCGCGCGATCTCGGCGGCCTTGGTGTTGATCTCGAGCGTGTGCTCGCCGAGGCCCCACTCCTCGAGCTTGAGCCGGCTGCCCTGGAAGGTGTCGGTCTCGACGACATCGGCGCCGGCGGCCAGCATCGACTCGTGGACGCCCTGGATCACATCCGGGCGGTTCAGCACGAGCGCCTCGTGGCACTTGCCGGGCAGGCCGCCGTAGTCCTCCGAGGTCAGCTCGAACTGCTCGAGCGTGGCGCCCATGCCGCCGTCGAAGACGACGACACGGTTTCGGATGGTGTCGATGTAGTCGCGCGCGGCCAAGATCCCGATGGTACCAACCTTGACATGAGTGTGTGAAGGTTGGCGGCGAGTCCGCTCCGCGAGCGGGTCAGCGCGGCGCCAGCAGCGTCAGGTTGCGGGCCGCCCGCGTGACCCGGCCCTGCGGGTCGGCGACGCTCACCTGCACACGCAGGCGCAGGGCCCTGTTGCGGCGCAGCACCCTCAGCTTGCTTCTCGAGAGCCTGATCCGCAGCGTGACGCGGCCGCTCGCCGGGCTGCGGAAGCGCTTGACGGCGACCGTCATGCGCCCGCGCCGGTTGCTCGCCAGCCGGACGCGAGCGCCGGTTCGCAGCGCGGCCTGACCGCGCAGGCCAGGCGCGGCACGGAAGGCATAGGCGAAGCGTCCCGAGCGCCCAGGCCGGATCTTCCCGGGTGCGCCGCGGAGATCGAGCAGGCGCGCCAGCGGGCCCGGCGACGGGAGCGGCGGGACGGGCCGCGGCGGTGACGGCTCCTCCTCCACCGAGCGGCGGCGACGTGTTCGGCGCGGCGAGCGCCGCCTCGATCGCCCCGGCCGCACTCGCGCTGCCGCCGCTGGCGACGCGGCCCGCCAGGCTTGCGCGCGGCGTCGCGCCCGCCCGGATCGCCGCGACCACGTCCGCGGCCGATGCGCCCGGGTCGGCGGCGCGCACGAGGGCGGCGATGCCCGCCACGTGGGGCGCCGCCATCGAGGTGCCGGTGAAGGGCACGTAGCTGCCGGCCGCGGCGTCGGCGTAGTGCGCAACGTCGCTGATGTCGTCGACGTAGGTGGAGTCGCGGCAGAGGACACGCAGCTCGTCGACGTAGACACCGTCGGCGACGAGGCTCGCGTCGCTCGCGAGCCCGAAGAAGGGCCGGACGTCGGTGCGGCCGTCGAGCGCCGAGATCGTGGCCTCGGCTGCCTCGAACTGGCCGCCGCTCGAGCCGGCGAAGAGCTGGCCGTCGGCCAGGTCGGCACCGTCGGCGAACGCGCCGGCCGCGAACAGGTCGGTGTAGCCGTCCGGGCCGGGAGGCTGCACGGCGTAGCGCAGGTCGAAGTGCATGCGGCAGCCGCGCCGGCCGCTCAGGTCCAGGTTCGAGGCCAGGTGGATCTCGCCGTAGCCGCCTGTGGCGTAGAGGGCGTCCGGGCTGTCGGTCGCCGACTTCGAGCCGCCCGAGTGGACCGCCGCCGAGACGCCCCACGGAACCGCGAAGCCCTCCTGCAGCACGTCCCAGCCGGTCAGATCGTCCTCGAAGCCCTCGCTCAGCAGCGGCGCGCCCCAGTCGGTCTTGGCGCTCAGGATGTTCGTGCCCGGCGCGGCCACGTCGACGGTGGTCGCCCCGTAGTTCGAGAAGCCGGGCAGCGTCCCGCCGCTCGAGAGCGCCGCGACGCAGATCAGGTGGTCGCCCGGCAGCGCGCACGGCGTGCGCGCCTGGGCGTCGTTGTCGTTGCCCTCGTTGCCGGCCGCCGCGACGACTACGGCGTCGAAGCTCCTCGCGACGGCGAGCGCGTCCTTCAGGTACACGTCGCCGGCGCCACCCGCGCCGCCGAGGCTCAGGTTGATCACGTCCGCGCCCTCCTGGGCGGCGTAGACGATGCCGCTGCCAACGTCGGCGCTCGTCCCGCCGCCATTGCCGTCGAGCACGCGCACGGCCATCAGCGACGCCTCGGGGGCCACGCCCGCCACGCCGGCGCCGTTGTCCGCGGTCGCGGCGGCCGTGCCGGCCACGTGCGTGCCGTGGAACTGGTAGTCGTCGGGGTCTCCGTCGTCTTCGACGAAGTCGAAGCCGTGCACGTCGTCGACCCGGCCATTGGCGTCGCCGTCGCCGCCGCCAGGTGTCTCGCCGGGGTTCTGCCACAGGCGGGCGCTCAGGTCGGGGTGCGTGAGGTCGATGCCGGAGTCGACGATCGCGATCACCTGGCCGGCGCCGCGCGTGCGGTCCCAGGCCGCGAGCGCACCCACGCCCGGGTCGGGCCCGAGCCCCCAGAGCGATCCGAAGAAGCTGTCGTCGGGCGCGAGCGCCTCGTAGCGGTAGTTCGGCTGCGCGTAGGCGACGCCGGGGCGCCGCTCCAGCCGGGCGAGCACGGCGCCCAGCGGTCCCTCGAAGGACACGACCTGCGCCTGCGGCAGGCGCAGAACCTGCTCCAGCTCGACCCCGGCGGCGTCGCGCGCCGCGGCGCGCTCGGCCGGATCGGTGCCCGGCTCGAAGCGGACGATCGCCTCAGCCGGTACGGCGCTGCCGCGCGGCTCGAGCCGGGGCGCTGCCACGGCCGCGGATGCGGGCACGAGAGCCGCGAGCAGCGCAGGCAGGATCAGGCGTGCGAGCGAAGGCATCCAGCACCCCTATCGGCGCCCCAGGGGCATGCCTGTAGTGTCTCGGAGCGTGCCGATCGCACTGGTGAGCGGGGCCAATCGGGGAATCGGACGCGAGACGGCCCGCCAGCTCGCCGAGCGCGGCTACGACGTCATCGTGACCGCCCGCGACGAGGAGGCGGCGCGCGCGGCAGCCGGGGAGATAGGCGCCCGTGCACTGCAGCTCGACGTGTCGGATCCGGCCTCGATCGAGCGCGCCGCGGCCGCGGTCGCGGAGGACCCGGGCAGCCTCGATGTGCTCGTCAACAACGCGGGCATCGGCTCGGACTTCGGCGTTTCGGGCACCGAGCCCGACTTCGACGCGATCCAGCGCGCGCTCGACACCAACTTCTTCGGCGCCTACCGGCTCACGATCGCGCTGCTGCCGCTGCTGCGCCGCTCCGAGCACCCGCGCATCGTGAACGTGTCGAGCGGGATGGGCGCCATCAATGAGATGGGCGGCTGGTCGCCCGGCTACCGCGTCTCGAAGGCGGCGCTCAACGCCATGACGCGCATCCTCGCGACCGAGCTCGAGGGGGACGGCGTCAAGGTCAACTCGGCCTGCCCGGGTCTCGTGGCCACCGACATGGGAGACCAGTTCGGCGCCACCAAGCCGGTCGAGGACGGCGCAAGCGGCGTCGTCTGGCTCGCGACGCTGCCCGACGACGGGCCCAGCGGCGGCTTCTTCCGCGACGGCCGCCAGATCTCTTTCTAGAAGAAGAGAAGCTCGATGTCGCCCCGGCGCACCGCGATCTGGGTGCCGCCGTCGAACACGCGCAGCGTGACCGTGTAGACGCCCGCATCCGTGTAGGTGTGCTTGGCGTCGAGCCCGCTCGCCGTGTTGGCCGCCCCGGCCCGGCGATCCCCGAAGCTCCAGCGGTATTCGAGCGCCGGGTTGCGCGCGGCGGCGGAGAACCTCAGTGGACCCGGCGGCATCGGGATGCGCGTGCCCGGACCGGGGTTGAAGAGGGCGATCGTGTCGGTCACCGGGGCCGGGCGGCGGCGATAGAGAGCGCGGGCGCCGCGAATGTCATCGCGAGTCGGCAGCCGCGTGCCCCTGGGGCAGAGCGACGGCAGCAGCGTGTTCACGTCGCCGGTTGGGTTCATCAGCGCGCAGCGCCTGGTCTCGTGGCCGAGGCCGAGCACGTGGCCGAGCTCGTGCACGGCGGTCAGCCTGCGCAGTGCGCCGCTGCGGCAACTGCGCGCCACAGTCACGTCCATGGGCACGAACGGCGAGGGATAGCCGGCGCCCGTGCCGCCCGCGACGCCCTCGCAGCCGTAGCGGCCCATGCCGCGGCCGCGGGCATAACCGAAGATCACGCGCGCGCGATGTGCCGGCGCGCGCGTGAAGCGCACGCCGACGCCGGCCCGGTTCCAGGCCTGGATCGCCAGCCGCACCGCGGAGTCGTAGAGCGGCGCCCTGCTCCCCACCGAGATCGTCTTGTTCGGCCAGCGCTCGCCGGCGATGCGGTAGGCGCTCGCCGGCTCGGCGACGCACGCGACGGCGACGATCGCCGCGAGGACGACCGGGGCGACGCGCACCAGCCTGGGCCTAGGCCTCAACCTCGGCCGCGTCGCCGCGGCGGCGTGATCCACGCAGCTGTACCGGTGAGGCGTGAAGTGCCCGCACGCGCAGGTCCTTCCAGGTCATGCCCTCGCGCACCAGCGCCGGCATGCCCATCGCCAGCGCCGTGGCGATCTCGACCGCCTGCAGGATGATCCCGTAGGCGAGCGCGTCGGTCTTGCCGACGCCGTAGGCGGACAGGACGGCCACGCACGCGGCCTGGAAGACACCGAGGTTCGAGGGCGTGGCCGGCAGCGCGGCCGTCACGTTGACCGCGAACAGCACCGCCGCGGCGGCACCGATGCCGGCGCGCTCGTCGAGACCGAGAGCGACGAGCAGCAGGTAGCAGGCGAGCCACTGGATCGCCCAGGCGGCGAGCTGGTTGAGCGCCGCCCAGCCACCGAGCTTCGGCTTGCGGAACACCTGCAGGCCGTTGCGCACCTGGACCATTGCGCGGCGCATCGCGGCCGCGGCCTGCTGAACGCGCTGGAAGCGCGTGGGCTTGCCGCGGCGGAGGATCCAGGGAGCGGACAGCACGAGCGCGAGCAGCACGATTGGCGCGATCGTGGCGACGACGAGCGCGTCCTCGTTGCCCTGGAAGAGCCCGACCGTGGCGAACATGACGCTGCCGAGCACGGCGAGCGCGAGGATGTTGAGCACGGTCTGCGAGACCATCGTGCCGAGCACGACCGGGAAGCGCTGGCGCATTCGCCCAACGCGGCGCGACATGATCAGCGCTCGCGAAGGCTCACCGAGCCGGGCCGGCAGGGTCGCCGACATCAGCACGCCGATCATCGTCGCGCGCGCCGTATCGCGGCGCCGGACGCGCACGCCCGGCAGCGCAGCGACCAGGATCGCGTGCCAGGCCTCGGCGCGCAGCAGCATCGAGGCGCACATGAGCGCGAACGCGACAAGCACCCAGACGGGCGTGGCGGCTAGCAGCGCGCGCCCGATCGACTCGATCCCGATGCGCTGCAGCGCGAGCGTGGTGAGGCCGACGCCCGCGACCACGCCCCCGACGACGACGACGCGGCGGGCTGCGCGCGCAGCGCGCTTGCGGCCGCTCGACGGAATGGTCGGCTCGAGCGAGGGAAGCCGTCGCGGCGGCACGCGCGGCCCGGGCTCGGGCGACGTGAGCCCGATGTGGCGGGCGATCCGCTCCTTGCGCGTCGCGGGTTCGGGCGCCTCGAGGGCCTGCTCATAGACCTCGGTCACCTTCGCGGCGACGAGCGGCCATGCGAAGCGCTCCGCGCTCTCCCGCGCGTGCCTCGACATGCGCATGCGCCGGTCCGGGTCGAGCGCCAGGCTGCGCAGCGACTCGCCGAGCTCGACCGGGTCGCCGACGGGCACGAGCAGGCCGTCGTGGCCGTGCGTCACGACGTCGTTGTAGCCCGCGATCGCGGATGCCACCACCGGCGTGCCGGAGGCGAACGCCTCGGTGAGCACCATGCCGAAGCTCTCACCGCCGAGGGAGGGGGCGCACAGCAGGTCGGCCTCGCCCAGCAGGCGCCACTTCTCCTCGTCGCTGACGCGGCCGGCGATCTCGACGCCGTCGCTCTCGAGCAGGAGCGGCTCGACCTCGGTCTCGGTTGCGCCGGCCACGGTGAGCCGGGCGCTGACGCCGGCGTTCCGCAGCGCCTCGAAGGCGCGCAGCAGCACGGGCAGGCCCTTGCGGGCCTCGGCGCGGCCGACGAACAGGATCTGCAGCTCGTCGTGCGGGCGGGCGGAGCTCGGCCGCGCCGCGCTCAGATCCACCCCGTTGGGCACTATGCGGTAGCGGCCGCCATACCAGCGCTGCGCCGTCCAGCGCGCCGCCTCGGAGACCGCGATACGCGCGCTCAGCTTCGAGTAGAGCCGACGGGTGCCCGCGACGCTCGCGGTGAAGTGACCGACCAGCGCGCTCGTCGAGTAGGTGTGGAAGGTCGCGACCGTCGGCGCCCGCGCGGCCTCGGTGGCATACCAGGAGACGTACGGCGCGTTCGGCTCGTGGACGTGGACGATGTCGTAGCCGCCCGTTCGCAGCTCGCGGCCGAGCCTGCCGACCGTCTCGGGGAAGACCGCCAGGTTCGATACCGCGCCGTTGAGTGGCAGTCCCGCTGTGCGGCCGAGCGGGATCATGTACTCGGGCATCGGGCGCTGCTGCGGCCGCGCTCCGCGATGCAGGAAACGCGCCAGACGGTCGTCGGGGTCGTAGGGCGCCAGCAGCCGGACGTCGTGTCCCGCCGCGAGGAGCTGCTCGGAGAGCGCCTCCACGTGGCGGCCGACACCACCGGGATACGTGTACGAGTAGGGCGAGATGAGGGCTACGCGCACCCGGCCCATCCTATCGGCCACACTTGACGCGTGACCGAGGCGCGCAACTACGTGAAATACACGTTTCTCAAGGTGGACCCGGCCTGGAGGCGGCGTTCCGCGGAGGAGCGGGCGGCCGACAAGGCGGAATTTGCGGCCGCCTGCAACGAATATTCCGGCAGCCACTACCTGCGCGCCTACTCGCTCGTGGGCACGCGCGGGGACTGCGATCTGATGGTGCGCGCGATCGCCCCGTCACTCGAGCCGATCCACGAGCTGCACGTGCTCCTGAACCAGAGCGGGCTGATGCGCTGGGCCGACGTGCCCCACTCCTACCTCGCTATGACGAAGGAATCGCCCTACTCGGACCAGCCCGATCAGCCGCTTGGGCCGCGCGAGGGGGCCGACTCGAAGTACCTGATCGTCTACCCGATGTGGAAGAAGCGCGAGTGGTACGGGCTCTCCCCCGAGGAGCGCATGGCGGTCATGCGCGATCACATCGCCGTGGCGCGCCGCTTCACGGGAATCGAGACGAACACCGCCTACTCGTTCGGGCTCGACGACCAGGAGTTCGTGGTCGCCTTCGACGCCGACGACCCCTCCGAGTTCCTCGACCTCGTGCAGGAGCTGCGCTCGACCGAGTCGAGCGCCTACACCGCGTCGGAGACGCCGATCTTCACCTGCATCCGCTCGTCCGTTGAGCGCGCGCTGGACGCGCTCGACGGCGAACACGCGAGCGTCAGCGCGCCGGCGTAGCGTCCTTCGAGGCCTCGAGCAGATCCTCGAAGCTGCACAGCTTCACGCGCGGGCGCCCGTGCGGCTCGCCGGCGGTCTTCTCGACTTGGTCGATCGCCTGCCAGCCGGCGTAGGACACGGCCTCGGGCTGGCGCTCCGCGATCAGCGCTTCGAGCGAGTCACGGTCGGGATTCGCGGGCGAGGGCAGGCGCCCGGCGTCGAGGTCCGCGAGCACCGTGTCGACGGTCTCCTGGGCGTCGCGCTTGTTGGTCCCGATGATCCCGGTCGGACCGCGCTTGATCCAGCCAACCACGTACTCGCCCGGCACGGGCCCGGCGTCCGCGAGGACGCGACCGCCGTCGTTGGGGATGACCGCGCGACGCTGGTCGAAGGGGACGCCCTCGAGCGGCGTCCCGCGATAGCCGATCGAGCGGAACACGAGCCCGCACTCGATCTCCTCGGTCGTGTGGCCTGCCTTCGGGCGCAGCGCGCCATCGTCGTCCACCGTCAGCTCGTTGTGGCAGATGCGAATGCCCTCGACCCGCTCGGAGCCGAGGATCTCGACCGGCGAGACGAGGAAGCGGAGCACGATCCGGCGGCGCTTGCCCTCCGGCACCCGCTTCGAGTACTCGTGCAGGATCCTCACGTTCTTCTTGGCGGTCGCGTGCGCGGTCTCCGACTCGATGAACGCGCGCGAGAGCGGATCGAGCTCGGCGTCGCCCGGGTCGACGATCACGTCCGCGTCCGTCATCTCGCCCAGCTCGAGCAGCTCCGGGTTCGTGAAGGCGGCCTGCGCGGGCCCGCGGCGGCCGAGCACGACGATCTCGTGCACGTTCGACTCGGCCAGGACATCGAGCGCATGATCGGCTACGTCCGTGGCGGCGAGCTCCTCGCGCGTGAGGGCGAGCATGCGGGCGACGTCGGCCGCGACGTTCCCGTTGCCGACCACGACCGCGCGCTGAGCGGAGAGGTCGAACTCGAGGTCCCTGTAGTCGGGGTGGCCGTTGTACCAGGCGACGAACTCGGTGGCGGCCCAGCTGCCCGGCAGGTCCTCACCGGGAATCCCCATGCGCCGGTCGGTCTGGGCGCCGACGGCGTAGATGACGGCGTGGTAGCGGCTCGTGAGGTCGTCGCGGCTGATGTCACGGCCGAGCTCGACGTTGCCGTAGAAGCGGAACTCGGGATGCTCGGCCGTCTTCTCGTAAACGCGCGAGACCGCCTTGATGTTGGGGTGGTCTGGTGCGACTCCGCCGCGCACGAGCCCCCAGGGAGTGGGCAGCCGGTCGAAGACGTCGACCTGGGCGGCCAGGTCAGGGTGCGACTTCGCCTTCAGCAGGTGCCCGGCCGCGTAGAAGCCCGACGGCCCGGAGCCGACGATGGCCACGCGAAGCGGGTTATCGGGAGTGCCGATTGCTGCCATGAGTCCTCCAGCCGGGGCAGGGCGGCGACCCGGCCCTCGGACCTGGCGACTCTAGCGACCGGCAGGTGGTGCGGCGGGGCCGTGCTCCTCGTCCTCGTCGCCCATGATGAGGTCGATGGCCGAAACGGTTTCGACGGAGCGCACCACGACCGGATCGTCCGCGGGCGGATCCTCGGCGACCGGCTGCGGCTCCTCGGCGGGCGCCTCCACGGCGGCCTCGTCCTGCGCGTCCTCGCGCATGATCGGCTGGAAGGGCGTGAGCGGATCGGCGGGCGCGATCGGCACGGGTGCGGGCTCGGACGCGGCCTCGGGCTCCGGCTCGTGGACCACGACGGGGGGCACGGGCACGACGGGCGGCTCTTCCACCACGACGGGCTCCTCGGCCACCACGAGAGGCTCCTCCACGACAAGCGGCTCCTCGACGGCTACGGGCTCGGGCACCTCGACCACGACCGGCTCGGGCTCGTCCACGACAACCGGCTCGGGCTCCTCCGCCACGACGGGCTCCTCGACCACGACCGGCTCGGGCTCGTCCACGACAACCGGCTCGGGCTTCTCCGCCACGACCGGCCGGCTCGGGCTCGTCCACGACAACCGGCTCGGGCATCTCCGCCACGACCGGCTCCTCGACCGCCGCCGGCTCCTCGATCTCGGGCAGCGACACCGTCGGCACGCTGAGCGCGGCCGGCACGATCGGCACGGTGGCGGCCGGCCTTGCGGCTGCGGGCGGCTCCGGCGCGAGCGACGCGTCCGCGTCGACCACGATCGTGCCTCCGGCCATGTCGCCGAGCCGCTGGCGGCGCTTGCCGGACGCGATCATCACGACCAGGCCGACCAGATAGAGGCCGATGCCGTCGACGACGCGCAGGACCGTGCGCACGGCGATCTCGCGCATGCCGGCCTCGCCGCCGTCGGCGCGCACGACGCGCAGCTTCATCACGCGCTTGCCGAGCGTCTGCCCGCCGCTCGACTCGCAGGCGAAGTAGTAGTAGAGCGCCCACGCCAGGGCGATCAGGTACAGGCCGGAGCCGACCTCGTCCCTGGCAGTTCCGCCTCCGCTCGGGAGCGCGTCGGCCGCGAACAGGATCAGGGCTGCGCCGGCGCCCACGATCACGAGGTCGATGAGGGCGGCGAGGACTCGACGGTTGTCGAGCTGCGGGCCGGTGGTGGACAGGGCGGAGGCGTGGGCGATCGCGTTCATCTAGATGTGAATCGGCAGAGCGCGCGGCCGCATTAGGCCTGCAGGCAGCGGCTTGGACGCCGCCCGCGGCGCCCAACGGCGATGATGCGGCCGTGGAACGCATCGCCGTCGTCGACATGGGCTCGAACTCCTGGCGCCTCGTGGTGTTCGGCTACGAGCCGGGGACGCCCTGGTGGAGCCTCGTCGACGAGATCCGCGAGGCGGTGCGAATCAGCGCCGGGATGGTCGAGCGAAGCGACCCGCTGCGGCCCGAGCGCGTCGAGTTGGCCCTGCACACCGCGGCGGTGTTCTCGTCCTTCTGCCGCGCCCGCGGCATCGACAGGATCGAGGCGGTCGCGACGAGTGCGATCCGCGACGCGGCCAACGGCCCCGACCTCCTTGACCGCATCCGCGACCAGATGGGCCTGACGGCGCGCGTCATCAGCGGCAGCGAGGAGGCGCGCTACGGCTGGCTCGCGATCGCCAATTCGACGACGATCGAGGACGGCTTCGGCCTCGACATGGGCGGCGGCAGCATCCAAACGCTGCGCCTCGAGGGCCGCCGGCTCGCAGGGTCCGTCTCGCTCCCGCTGGGCTCGGTGCGGGTGAGCGAGGAGTTCCTGCCCGGTGAGAGGGCCACTCCCAAGGGCATGCGGGCGCTGCGCAAGCGGGTCGCGGGCGACCTCCACGAGCTCGGCTGGTGGCGAGGCGGCGGGCGGCTGGTCGGGATCGGCGGGACCATCCGCAACCTGGCGGCCGCGGCGATGAAGCGCCTCGATCTGCCTGACATCGACGTCCAGGGCTTCGCGCTCACTCGCGAGGCCGTCGAGGAGCTGATCGAGGAGCTGGCCGAGCGGCCCGCGTCGAAGCGCGGTGGCGTCCGCGGCATCAAGCCGGACCGCGGCGACGTCATCCTCGGCGGCGCGCTCGTGCTCGCCGCGACGCTCGAGGAGGGCGGCTTCGACGCCGTCGAGGTCACCGAGGCCGGCCTGCGCGAGGGGATCTTCTTCGAGCGCCTGCTGGGCACGCGCGAGCTGTTCATGGACGTCCGCCAGGAGTCGGTCGAGAACCTCGCCCACCGCTTCGAGACCGACCACGAGCACGTCCATCACGTCGCGCGGCTGTCGCTCGCCATGTTCGACGGGCTGGCGGCGGCCGGGCTGCACGATCTGGGCGACGCCGAGCGCGAGCTGCTCTGGGCGGCGTGCATCCTCCACGACATCGGGACGGCGATCGACTACGACGACCACCACCGCCACTCCCAGTACCTGATCCTGAATGCCGGCCTGCCCGGCTACAGCCCGCGCGAGCTCGTCCTGATCGGCCTGATCGCCCGCTACCACCGCAAGGGCGAGCCGGATCCCGCGCAGCTCGGGGACCTCGCCGAGCCGGGCGACGCCGCGCGGCTCGGCGTCCTCTGCGGCGTGATCAGGCTCGCCGAGCAGCTCGAGCGGAGCCGCGACCGCTCGATCAGGGGGGTGAGCGTCGGCAGGGCCAACGGAAAGGTCGAGCTGCAGGCGTCGACCGCGCCCGACGGCGACTCGAGTGTCCCGATCTGGGCGGCCCGGCAGAGCTCCGGGCTGCTCGCGGAGGCGATCGGCCGGCCCGTCGAGATCCAGACCCGATGAGCGGACACGGCTGGACGAGCCTCTCCCCTGTCCGCTTCCTGCTCCGCTCGCGCGACGTGTTCGCGGACCGGGTCGCCGTGACTCACGCGGGGGCGAGCTGGACCTACGCGGAGTTCGCCGAACGGGTGGAGCGCCTGGCGGGCGCTCTGCACGAGCGCGGCGTGCGCCCGGGCGATCGCGTCGCGGCGGTGGCGGAGAACGTGCCCGGCCTGCTCGAGCTGCACTACGCGGCGGCCGGCTCCGGCGCTGTGATCGTGCCCGTCAACTTCCGGCTCGGGCCGACGGAGCTCGGCCTGATCTTCGCCGACAGCGAGCCGTCTCTGGTCTTCGCGGACGAGCCGTACCGCGACGCGCTGCCCCGGACGGCGGAGATCCTGCCGGTCTCCGGGAGCGAGCACGAGCAGCTGCTCGCGTCGGCCGCCCCGCGTGCGATCGCGGCACCCGACGACGAGATGACACTGCTCTCCGTCAACTACACGAGCGGCACGACCGGCAAGCCGAAGGGCGTGATGTACACGCACCGCGGCGCCTACCTCCACTCGCTCGGCGTGGTCGGCGAGGCCCGGCTCGGCAATTCAGTCCGCTACCTGTGGACGCTGCCGATGTTCCACTGCCACGGCTGGGCGTTCATCTGGGCGGTGACGGCGGTGGGCGCGCGGCACGTGTGCCTGCCCCGCCCCGACCCGCAGGCGGCCTGGGAGCTGATCGCAGCCGAGGAGATCTCGCACCTGTGCGGCGCCCCGACGGTGCTGATCGGGCTGCTCGGCCACGAGCTCGCGCACGAGCGGCCGATCGAGGTCTTCACGGGCGGCGCCGCGCCGACGCCCGCGATGCTCGAGCGCTGCGAGACGCTCGGCTGGAACGTGACGCACCTCTACGGGCTGACCGAGACCTACGGCCCGCAGGTGATCTGCGAGTGGCGCTCCGAGTGGGACGAGCTGCCCGCGGGGCGGCGCGCGGCGATCAAGGCGCGCCAGGGTGTGGCGACGATGGTCTCCGAGCTGCTGCGCGTGGTCGACGAGGAGATGGCCGACGTCCCGCGCGACGGCGCGACGCTCGGCGAGGTCGTGATGCGGGGCAACAACGTCACGACCGGCTACTACCGCGACGAGGAGGCCACGCGCGCCGCCTTCACGGACGGCTGGTTCCACACCGGCGACCTCGCCGTGATGCACCCGGACGGCTACGTGGAGCTGCGCGACCGCGCCAAGGACATCATCGTCTCGGGCGGCGAGAACATCTCGACGATCGAGATCGAGGCGACGCTCACCGCTCACCCGGCCGTCGAGGAGGCCGCCGTGATCGGCGTGCCCGACGAGCGCTGGGGCGAGCGACCGTGCGCGTTCGTGACTCTGCGCGCCGGCGCCGAGACCGAGGCGGACGCGCTGCGTGACTTCGTGCGCGAGCGGATCGCGGGCTTCAAGGTCCCGGACCGCGTCGAGTTCCGCAGCGACTTCCCGCGCACCGCGACGGGCAAGATCCAGAAGTTCGTGCTGCGCGACGAGGCTCGTTAGGCGAGCGTCGTCTCGAGCACGCCGAGCCGCTCCGAGCTGATCACGACCTCGTCGCCGGGCGCGAGCCAGACGCGCGGGTCGCGCATGCTGCCCACGCCGGCCGGCGTGCCCGTCGAGACGATGTCGCCGGGCTCGAGCGTCATCAGCATCGACAGGTAGGCGACGAGCGCGGGGATCGAATGGACCAGGTCCGCCGTGGTGCCCTCCTGCATCAGCTCGCCGTTCAGGCGCAGGTCGAACTCGATCGCGTCCGGCGGCCCGGCCTCGTCGGGCGTCACGAGCGCCGGCCCGCAGGGGGCCGAGCCGTCGAAGACCTTGCCCGGCATCCACTGAGGGGTCTTGAACTGGTAGTCGCGGGCGGACAGGTCGTTCAAGAGCGTGTAGCCCGCGATGTGGTCGAGGGCGTCGTCCTCGGCGACGTCCTTCGCGCGGCGCCCGATCACGAAGGCGACCTCGGCCTCGTAGTCGATGCGACTCCAGTCGGGCAGCTTCACCGTCGCGCCCGGAGGAGCGAGCGCGTTCTGGAACTTGGCGAAGAAGGTCGGCATCGTGGGCGCCTCCTTGCCCTGCTCCTCCGCGTGCGCGTGGTAGTTCTGGCCGATGCAGACGATCTTCCCGGGGCTGGCGAGCGGCGTGAGCAGGCTCGCCGCCTCGAGCGGGACGCCGTCCGCGTCGTCCGGCTCGGCCGAGCCGAGCGCCTCGCTCGCGACGAGCTCGTCGAGGCTGCGGTCGAACGCATGGACCCGCCCGTCGCGCAGCAGCGCGGCGCGCGGCCCGTCGTCTCCGAGGATGCTCACGTAACGCATGGGCGGAGAGCCTATGCGTACCCTGGAGCGATGCCCAAGGACCTTCCCACTGGCCGGGTGCGCCGAGCGGCGAAGGTCGGGCGGCTGGCGGGCTCGCAGGCGGCGAAGGGCTACGCCACCAAGGCCGCGAACCTGACCCGCGGCGAGGAGGGCCGCCGTGATGCGGCCGAGCGCCGTCAGATAGAGGCGGCAGAGCAGATCTTCGACGTGCTCGGGCAGATGAAGGGTGCGGCGATGAAGGTCGGCCAGGTGGCATCGTTCATCGACACGGGCGCGTTCCCGCCCGAGTTCCAGGAGCACATCCAGGCGAAGCTGGCGGAGCTACGCGACGCGGCGCCGCGCGTGCCCTTCGACAAGATGCGCAAGGTCGTCGAGACGGATCTCGGCGAGAAGCTCGGCGAGGTGTTCGCCGAGTTCGGCGAGGACGCCGTCGCCGCGGCATCGATCGGCCAGGTCTATCGCGCGCGCCTGCACGACGGCCGCGACGTGGCCGTAAAGGTCCAGTACCCGGGCGTCGCAAACGCGGTACGCGCCGACCTCCAGAACCTCGGGCTGATCATGCGCGTCGCGAAGCGGATCGCGCCCGGCATGGACGCCAAGGCGATGACCGCCGAGATCCGCGAGCGGCTCACCGACGAGCTCGACTACGAGCATGAGGCGCAGCAGCACCGGGCCTTCGCGCGCACCTGGCGAAACCACCCGTTCATCTACATCCCCGGCGTCGTGACCGAGCTCTGCACGGAGCACGTGCTCGTGACCGAGTGGGTCGACGGCATCGGGTTCGAGGAGGTCAGGGAGCTCGACCGGGCGACGCGCGACCGGTTCGGCGAGATCGTCTTCCGCTTCTTCTTCGGCTCGCTCTACCGCAACGGGCACTTCTCGGGCGACCCCCACCCCGGCAACTACCGCCTGATGCCGGACGGGCGCGTCGCCTTCATCGACTTCGGCATGACGAAGCGTGTGCGGCGCAAGGATCTCGACGCCGAGGTGGCGGCGATCCGCGCTGCGATGGACGGCGACGTCGAGGAGCTCCACCGCCGGCTCGCGAGCATGGGCTTCTTCGACGCCGAGGACGAGAAGATCACGCCCGAGGCCGTCTTCGAGCACTTCCACGACGTGACCTCCTGGTACATCGAGGACCGCGAGGTCACGATCGACCGCGCGCTCGTGAGCCAGGTGCTGATCGATTTCGGCGACCCGCGCTCGCGCCACTGGCAGCTCATGAAGCGCGAGACGATGCCGCCCCAGGCGATGCTCGCGCGGCGCATGGAGGCGCTCACGCTCGGGGTCCTCGGTCAGCTCGGCGCGACCGCCAACTGGCACCGCATCGCGCGCGAGTGGCTCTTCGGCGACCCGCCCTCCACCGAGCTCGGCTCGCTCGAGCATCCCTTTCACGAACGGGCGGCGGCGTAGCGATGCCCCCGCGACCGAGTGCGGGGTCGCGCACGCGGCCCGTGGCCGCCACGCGCAAGGCGGTGGCGACGCTCCGCGACGGCGACCCCGTGATGGCCCGCCTGATCGACGAGCACGGCGCGCTCGTGCGGCGCGAGCTCAAGCAGGAGAACGACGAGCCGCGCGGCGACGCCTACGGCGCCCTGCTGCGCTCGATAGTCGGCCAGCAGCTGTCGACCAAGGCAGCCGCGACGATCTACGGCCGCATGCTCGAGCTGTTCGGCGGTCACGCACCGACGCCGCGCCAGCTGCTCGAGGTCGATCCCGACCTGATCCGAGCGGCCGGGCTGTCACGGCCGAAGATCTCCTATCTGCGCGACCTCGCGCTGCACGTCGAGGAGGGCCGGGTCGACCTCGAGCACCTGCCCGAGCTCTCCGACGAAGAGGTGATCGCGCAGCTGACCGACATCAAGGGACTCGGCCAGTGGACCGCCCACATGTTCCTGATGTTCTACCTGCGGCGACCCGACATCCTGCCCGTCGGCGACCAGGGAATCCGCCGCGCGGTCCAGGTCGAGTACCGCCTGCGCAAGCTGCCGGACGAGAAGCGGCTCGAGAAGGTCGCGCGCCCGTGGCGGCCCTACAGGACGCTGGCGTGCCTGTATCTGTGGAGCAGCCTCGACAACAAGCCCGGATAGCAGCCGGGACGAGCGCTACTAAACGGCGGTGCCGCAGCTCGGCTCTTCGTCCGCAACCCGGAACGAGGAGCCGCAACCGCAGGAGGCCACGACGTTCGGGTTCGAGACCTCGAAGCCCGAGCCCTGGAAGCTCTCCGTGAAGTCGACGGTCGAGCCGTCGACGTACTGCAGGCTCGCCGGGTCGACGAGCACGCGAATGCCGGATGCGTCGAAGACGTGGTCGTCGTCGCGGCGCTCGTCGAGAGCCAGCGCGTACTGGAATCCGGAGCAACCGCCGCCGCGGACACCGACTCTGAGGCCGATGTCGCCTGCGGCGCTCTGCCCGTCCATGAACTGGTTGACCTTCTCAGCGGCGATGTCGGTAAGCGTGACCATCTACAACCAGTTTATCGGCGAACCCGTCGATACCCTGGAGAGCGCATGCCCAGCGCAGCTGAGCTGAAGGAACGGATCGAGGAAGCCTTCCCCGGCGCCCAAGTGATGGTCCACGATCTCACCGGCGGAGGCGACCACTTCCGCGCCGAGGTGATCTCGGATCGCTTCGCGGGCCTTTCTCGGATCCAGCAGCACAAGCTGATCTACGACGTGTTCGGAGACGACGTGGGCGGTCCCATCCACGCGCTCTCCATCAAGACCCAGACTCCTGGAGACGGAAGATGACGAACGACGAGATCCGCAGCTTCATCGAGAACGCGATCAAGGAGAACAAGGTGATGCTCTTCATGAAGGGCACACCGCAGCAGCCCGCCTGCGGCTTCTCCATGCGCGCCTCGGGAGCGCTCAACGAGCTCGGCGTTCAGTACGCCGCGCTCGACATCCTGCCCGACCCGCGCATCCGCGAGGAGCTCTCGGGGATCTCGGGCTGGCCGACGATCCCGCAGCTGTTCGTGAACGGCGAGCTGATCGGCGGCTCCGACATCGTGCTCGAGATGTACGAGTCCGGCGAGCTCGCTGAGCTGCTCGGGGTCGAGCAGCCCGACCAGCCGGACGTGCCGGCCCCCGAGCCCGAGCCGCGCCAGGCGCCGATCGGGCTCGAGAACCGGCTGACCTAGATCCGGCCGGTCAGCGCGCGCCCCAGCGGGCGAACGCGCGCGACAGCGCAGCCATACCCTCGGAGATCCAGGCCGACGCCAGGAGAAGGACGAGACCGAGCGGCAATAGCGCGAGTCCGTCGAGGACCGAGTCCGGCTCCCAGAAGCCGAGCTCGAGCCCGTCGAACGGGGCCACCACCGGAGCGGCAATCAGATAGAGCGCCGTGGCGTACGCGGACACCGCGACTGTGAAGGTCGCGAGCCCCACGGGGAAGCGGGCGAGCAGGTACGCGATCCCGCGCCAGCTCGCCGAGTCGGTCCAGTAGGCCTTGCTGCGCCCGATCAGCCCCTCACCACCGGCGCTGAGCGGCGCCGGCGCGATTCGCGCATCGAGCAGCGAGTTGGCAAGCCCGCGCTCGACGCCGAGGAGCGGCCGGACCGTCGCGAGCACGAGCGTCAGGACAGGGATGCCGATCAGCGTGACGACCAGGCCGAGGCCCGTCGCGAGCGCGGTCACGAGCCAGCTGAAGTAGGCGACCCCGAGCGGAAGCCCGAGCAGGTTATGGGTGAGCCCGCGATAACCGCCCGACGTGATCAGCGGCCGCAGGACGCCGCGCCACGCGGGGACGGGCGCCGGGGACTGTGTGAGGGTCGTGTCCATGACGCCAGCATCGCCCGCGAGACGGTCCGCGGGAATCGAGCCAGCCGGTGTCGGCGCGGGCGGCTAACCGAACCCGCGACCCGCTCGCGCAGCTCCGCCTGACGAGCCTGGGCGGCGGCGAATGTGAGGGAGCTCGTGTTCATGCATACGAGTCTTCCGCCAGGCTGCTTCGCGGGATATTGATTTAGTCTGTGCTAAATGGTCCGCTACGAGTTCGGGCTCACAGACCTCGCGCGGCTTCGCTTCGCCATCTCGCCGATGTGGGAGCTTGTGATCTCGCTGCGAGCACTGCGCGACCCCTCCGAGGCGACCATGCACCTGCCCTGGGTTCGCTCCGTCCGGGAGCGCGTTCGCGGTCTCGACCTCCTGCCGTTGCTCGCCCTGGTCCCGCCGAACGGCTACATCCCGGACTTCCTCACACCGCCCCCCAACACCCCGCTGGCGAGCCTCGAGGACGAGCTCGACGCGATCCGCTCGACCCCGATCGCGCGCGTGCGCACGGAGGTCGGCCTACGGGTGGAGGACGGCCTCGCGCCTGAGCATGCCGAGCCCTTCCTCCGACACCCCCGGCGATCTGTCGACCGTCTCGCGGATTCGCTGGCCGCCTACTGGGAGGTGGCCCTCGAGCCGCACTGGGCACGCGTCCGAGCGCTGCTCGAGGCCGATCTGATGTACCGCTCGCGGCGCCTCACCGAGGGCGGCCCGACGGCGCTGTTCGCCGACCTGCATCCGGCCATTCACTGGCGTGACGACGGGCTCGAGATCGAGATGGTGTACAGCACCACGCTGTCGCTGGAAGGCCGCGGTCTGCTGCTCGTGCCCACCGTCTTCCCCGCGCGGCCGTTCGCCATCGCCTCGTCCTACTGGCAGCCGACGGTGATGTATCCCGCGCGCGGCGTCGCGCTCCTGTGGGAGACCGGTGCGGAGCCGCCCGCGGAGGCACTGGCAGCGGTACTCGGTCGCGGGCGGGCCGCGGTGCTGCTCTCCCTCGATGCACCGCGCAGCACCGCCGAGATCGCGCGCCGCCTCGAGATCACGCCCGGCGGCGCCTCACAGCACCTCTCCGCGCTGAAGGCGGCCGGCCTCGTCAGCTCGAACCGCCACGGCCGCAGCGTGCTCTACGCGCGCAGCCCGCTGGCCGACGAGCTCGTCCGGACCACGGGCTGAGTCAACGCCCGCGCTTCCGGCGCTGGTCGATCACCTTGCGGCTGCGCTCGGCGGCCTCGCGAGCCTGACGCTTGTACTGCTCCTTCTTCTCCGGCGGCAGCGCCTGCCAGCGCTCCCAGGCCATCAGCATGTAGGGCCACAGCCGCCTGACGTTGGTCACGGCCTTCGAGCCGCGGCTCGGGCCTACGCGCTGCGGGGTTCGCTTCGATCTAGCCATTCGAGGTACTCCAGGATGCGGTGTGAGTCGTGGATCACTTCGTCGTGGTGCACGAGGACGGGTACCCACCTCTGTCCGGTCAACTCCTCCACTTCCGGGCGATCGCGCTTGAGGAAGGGCACGCGCACCTCCTCGAAGTCGACCTCCATGGCGCGGAGCCGCCGGGAGACCTTGCCGCATCTGCATACGACGTCCGTCGGAGCCTTGCAGCGGTACAGCGTGGTCACGGGC
>CAWFZK010000016.1:0-31369 GCA_963820315.1 uncultured Thermoleophilaceae bacterium
CCGTCGAACTCGTCGGAGCGCACCGGGCCGGTCGGGCACTCCTCGCCCGAGGTCACCTGCACCTCGACCGAGGCCCTGCCGCGCTGGCCGGTCGGGTCGGTGACCGTGAGCGTCGCCGTGTAGTTGCCCGCCCGCTCGTAGGTGAAGGTCGGGTCCTGCTCCGTCGAGGTGTCCTCGGTGGTGCCGGGCACGCCGAAGTCCCACTGGTACGTCAGCGGGTCGCCCGGCTGGCCGTCGAAGTCGGTGGCCTCGCCGTCGAAGTTGACCGTCAGCGGCGCCGTGCCGGTCACCGGGTCGGCCGTCGCCGTGACCTCGGGCGCCTCGCTGATCGCCGCGCCCTTGCCGACGAAGTCGATGAAGTTGAGGTTCATCAGGCCGCCCGCGCCGCCGCGGAACACGACGAACAGCTCGTGCGTGCCCTCGGGCGGGTTCGGAAGCGCCAGCTCGACGTCGGTCCAGACCTGCCAGCCGCCGGTCGGCGCGATCGGCGCGGTCTCGGCCACGAGCGGGCCGTCGGGCGCGTCGAGCCGCAGCTGGATCGTCCCGCCGACACCGCCCGAGGCGACCCGGAAGGACAGCGCGCGGATGCCCTCGAGGTTGAACGGCGTCGTACGAGACGTAGTCGCCGTCCTCGATGAAGCCGATGTTGAGGCCGCCGCCCTCCGGGTCGGCCGTCGTCTCGGTCTGCACGCCCGGGTCACCGCCGGCGGGCGCTCCCGGCACGCGGCCGGTCGAGCTGAAGAACTCGGCCTGCTTGCGCTTCGGCTGCAGGATGGCCTCGTCGCGGCCGGTGAGCGCGCCCGCGCCGACCGCCGCCGCTGTCGGTGTAGACCGCCTCGATGACGGGGAAGACGTTCGCCTCCTCACCGTGGCCGGAGGCGCTCAGCGTCTCGAAGGTGCCCGAGCAGCCGGTCTGCTCGTCGAGCTCGTGCGCGTGCTCGTCGTGGCCGAGCGAGATGTTCAGCGTCACGTCGGCGCAGTCGATGCTGCCGTCCTCGGTCGTGCCGTCCTCGACGTCGGTGACGGTGATCTCATACGGGATGACGTCGCCGAAGGCGGCCAGCTGGCCGTTCTCGGGGATCTCGATCGTCACCTCCGGGCGCGAGTTGCCCGACCGTGATCGGCACGTTGTCGACACCGGTGGCGCCCGGACTCGTCCGTCACCCGCAGCGTCGCGGTGTAGTCGCCCGCGACGGTGTAGGTGAAGCTCGGGTTGGGATCGGTCGAGTCGGTGGTGCCGTCGCCGTCGAAGTCCCAGGCGTAGGTCAGCGAGCGTGCCGTCGGGGTCATTCGACCCCTCGCTCGAGAACTGGACGGTCAGCGGCGCCTGGCCGGAGTCCGGCGTGGCCGTCGCGTGGGCGATCGGCCGCCGGCCCGCTCCCACGTAGTCGATCCGGTAGATGCCCGAGTCGATGTTGTTGCCGCCGAAGCCGGAGCCCCACTCGATCACGTACAGCGAGCCGTCGGGGCCGAACTCGATGTCCATCGGGCGCAGGTAGCCCGTCTCGAGGTCGAAGGCTCCGACGCCGCGCGCGCTGCCGTCGTCGTTCAGCGTCGCGGTCTTGATCCAGCCCTCGTTCCACTCGCCGATGAACCACTTGCCGTCGTAGAACTCGGGGAACTTCGTGGTGTTCGGGTTGGCCGGGTCGTAGTCGTAGCGCGGGCCGCCCGTCGGTGCGCCGCCGGTGCCGAGGTACGGGAAGCGCGCATCGCGCTCGGTGTAGCCATGCCAGGTCGTGGCGGGCTGCGCCGGCGGCAGGTTCGTGAGGCCGGTGTTGTTGGGCGAGTTGTTGACCGGGGCGGCGCAGTTGAACTTGGGCCCCGAGACACCGGTCGCGAAGTTGAAGTCGTTGTACGGGACGTTGTCGCGCACGCAGTAGGGCCAGCCGTAGAAGCCGGGCTGGTCGACCACGTTGAACTCGACGCTGCCCTGCGGGCCGCGGTTCGGGTTGGTCGCGCCCGCGTCCGGTCCGTAGTCGCCGAGCAGCAGCCAGCCCGTCTTCGGATCGACCGTGATCCGGAACGGGTTGCGGAAGCCCATCGCGTAGATCTCGGGCAGGGTCTGGTTCGTCGTGTCCTGCGCCTCGTCGAACATGTTGCCCGCCGGGATCGTGTAGGTGGTGCCGATGCCCGGCGTGCCGCCGGGGTTCGGCAGCGGCACGATCCGCAGGATCTTGCCGTTCGGGTTGTTCGAGTTCGCAGCGGTGCGCTGGGCGTCCCAGGCCTCGCGCCCGGGCCGCTCGTCGATCGGCGCGAAGCCGCTCGACTCGAACGGGTTGCTGTTGTCGCCCGTCGAGATGTAGAGGCTGCCGTCGAGCCCGAAGGCGAGCGAGCCGGCGGTGTGGCAGCACTCCTCGCGCTGGTGCTGCCAGGTGTAGATGATCACCTCGGAGCCGGCCTGGATCTCGTCGCCGACGACCGTGAAGCGCGAGAGACGGTTCTGGTTCGAGCTGTCCGGCAACGCCGAGTAGCTCAGGTAGATGTGACCCGTCGTCATGAAGTCGGGCGCCAGCTGTAGGCCGAGCAGCCCGTTCTCCTGGCTCGTGGTGACGGGGATCATGCCGATCTCGACAGTGGTCTCCGTGGTGGGCTTCCAGACCCTGACCTGCCCGTTGCGCTCGATGTAGAAGACGCGCCCGTCGGGCGCGATGTCGAGCTCGAACGGGTTCTGGGTGTCGTCGTCGAGCGTGACCTTCTCGAAGTCCGCCGCGCTCGGCGAGGGCACCCGGTTCGGGCCACAGCCGGCGCCGGCAAGGTCCGTCACGGAGCGGATGCCGCCGAGCAGGTGCGCGCGGAAGACCGGGTCGGCGATAGGACTCGATCGTGTGGCCGCATGCCCGTGTAGAACGAGTGGCCGCCGGCGAAGTTCGAGCACCAGGCGATCGGGTGGTCGTCGTGCGCCGTCGCGACCGTTGGGCCGTCCTGCTCGTCGTAGGTCGTCTCGTCGAGACGCGCCAGCACGTGGACGTCGTAGCGCGGGCTGTAGTCGTCCGCCGCAGTGCGGCGCCGGCCGCGGGCGGCTTGTAGTTGTACCACTCGTCCGTCGCGCGTCCAGCGGGCCGGAACCGTCGTCGTGGAGGGATGCGTCGGCGTCCTCGACGTCGATCGAGGCGGTCGGCGTGCCGGGGGGATGTGACGGCGAAGTAAGCGCCCACCAGGTCGCCGTACCAGCCCCAGTCGTACTCGGTGTCGGCGGCGGCGTGGATGCCGACGTAGCCGTTGCCCGGCGGCGATGTAGCGCTCGAAGGCGGCCTGCTCAGTGTCGCTGAGGACGTCGCCCGTGGTCGACAGGAAGATGACGGCCTGGTACTGGGCGAGGTTCGCGTCGTTGAACTGCGTCGAGTCCTCGGTGGCATCGACCGCGAAGCCGTTGGCCGCGCCGAGCTCCTGGATCGCGGTGATGCCCGCCGGGATCGAGTCGTGACGGAAGCCGGCCGTCTCGGAGAAGACCAGAACGCGCTCAAGGGGTGCGGCGGAGGCGACGCCTGCCATCAGCAGACAGGCGGCGAGTGCGGCGACGACCACCGACAGGCCAATCTTGGGTCCCCTCATGTGCGCATTGCAACTTACCAGCGAAGTCAATCCTGCCCCCAGTTGGTGCAGGACCGTGGCCGTTATCGGGTATGAGCTATCGCCGAGATCTCGTCGCTTGACGTACCCGCAACCGCCCGTGAAGCCAGCCCCGGGTACAGCGTGGGCTCGAAAGGCACTGGACGACTCGTCGTGGGGTACCGCGTGCGACCGAACCCGCCACGCTCATCGATTGAAGGCTTCTAGGGGCCACTGCCCCCACAAGTCTTCAATCGAGCGGCCTCGAGCTCCTGAGGCTTTACCAAGCCCTTGCCATGACCTGAACCGTCGCTTGGACGGCGCCTGCCAGCCTGGGAGGCGTCAATCGACGGGAGGTCAAAACAATGAGGCTGAAGCTCACATTCATCGCTGCACTGGTCGCCGCCGTGGCGGTGGCCGCCAGCGCCGTACCTGCCGGTGCCGCCGTACAGACACGGGGGCTGACCGAGTTCGACGGGACGGTTCTGTCGAAGAATGCGAAAAACCGCTCCTTCCGGCTGCGCGACTTCGAGCGCGGCACGGTGCGCATCTTCGTGACGCGCAACACCCGCTTCGAGCGCATCGCCGGCTTCGCCGGACTCAAGGTGGGCGCGAAGAACATCGAGTCCGTGGTGCGCAAGCGCGACGGCCGCTGGGTGGCGGTCGAGGTCGAGCGCTCCGGTCGCGACGACCGCGCCGGTGACGACGACCGCGGCGGCGACGACCGTCGTGGGGACGACGACAACGGCGGCGACAACCGCGGCGGTCGCGGCCCCGGCGGCGACGACGACTGACCCCATTGACGCAGGGCGCGGGGCGGGGTCCAGGGGACCTCGCCCCGCTCTGCGTTCAGAGCAGCGCCTCGTCGAACGCGGCGCGCACGCCCCTCAGGCGCGCGACGGAACCGTCGCCTCGAGCCAGTCCTCGAACGTCGGGCCGACGAGCTTGGCGCCCGGTCCGGGCAGGGCGCCCCCGCTCTCGTAGAGCTCAATGTCGGGGTAGTCGGTCGTCTCCTCGACCGTCAGGCCCTCGCCGCGGCGGGCGGCCACCAGGCGCGCCGCCTCGGAGAGGCGCTCCTCGCGCGGGCCGGCGACCTCGATGGTCTGCGCCGCATCGAACTCGGCGTCCGGTGCGGTGGCGAGCGCGACGACCTCCTCCGCCACCGCTCGCGCCGACACCAGCTGCGTGCGCATCGGCCAGACGTAGCTGACGTCGCCCTGGGTGCCCCACTTCATCAGCTCTTCCACGAACTCGTGGAACTGCGCCGCGCGCACGATGCGAACGGGGATCGGGCCGGCCTGCAGCGTCTGCTCCTGGGCCACCTTCGCGGCGTTGTAACCGCCGCTGAACTTGTCGATCCCGATGATCGACACGGCGACCAGCCGCCGCACGCCGGCGCGCTCACCGGCCTGCTGCAGATTGCGGGCGGAGGTCGTGAAGAACTCCGTCGCGGCCTGCTCATCGGGGGAGGGCCCGGTGGCTACGTCGATGATCGTGTCGACGCCGGAGAGGGCCTCGTCCAGGCCCTCGCCTGTGATCACGTCAACGCCGTTGGAGCGCGATATCGAGACGACGTCGTAGCCGCGCGACTCGAGGATGTCGACGGTGGGCCGGCCGAGCCGCCCGGTCGCGCCCGCCACTGCGATCTTGCTGTTCTGCTGCATTTCGCTCTCCTTAGAGTGTCTTGTGCCTTCACTCTGGAGACGCGCCGCAGCACGGAGATGTGACAGACGAACAGCTGACAGCCGAATTCGAGGAGCAACGTCCCCATCTGCGGGCGGTCGCCTACCGAATGCTCGGCTCCGTGAGCGAGGCCGACGACGCCGTCCAGGAGGCCTGGCTGCGCGCGAGCCGGGCGGACACGAGCGAGATCGAGAACATGCGCGCGTGGCTGACCACCGTCGTCGCCCGCGTGTCGCTCGACATGCTGCGCTCGCGCAGGTCGAAGCGCGAGGAGCCGCTCGACGTGCATGTGCCCGAGCCGATCGTGAGCGGCGAGGACGGCCTCCAGCCGGAGCACGAGGCGCTGCTCGCCGACTCGGTGGGGCTGGCGCTGCTCGTCGTGCTCGAGACGCTGAACCCGGCCGAGCGGCTCGCGTACGTGCTGCACGACATGTTCGCCGTGCCGTTCGACGAGATCGCCCCGATCGTCGAGCGCTCGCCGGCGGCGACGCGTCAGCTGGCGAGCCGCGCCCGCCGGCGCGTCGAGGCCGAGGAGACGGTCCCGGACCCCGATCTCGGCCGCCAGCGCGAGGTCGTGGGCGCGTTCATGGCGGCCTCGCGCGAGGGTGACTTCGAGGGGCTCGTCGCGGTCCTCCATCCAGACGTCGTGCTGCGCGCCGAGCTCGCGCCCGGCGTCTCCCGGCATGTGCGGGGCGCCGAGGCGGTGGCCGGGCAGGCGCGCATGTACCGCGAACGCGACCGCTTCTCGCGCCTGGCGCTCGTCAACGGGGCGGCCGGGATCCTGGTGGCCAGCGAGGAGCAGACCTTCGCGGTGCTGGGCTTCACCGTGGCGGACGGCAGGATCGTCGCCATCGACATCCTTGCGGACCCGGCGCGGCTCGAGCATCTCGCTCTCGCATAGGTGCTCTGGTACGGTGGCTCGCGCATGATGACTGTGGGCTCGGAAACGCCGCGTCGGACCCTCTGAGCGCTCGCCAGCAGCGCTCGCTCCGGCGCATCACGGTTTCCGCCCTTTCGCATCATCGGAGGTTCCGAAATGCGCGACAGACGCGCACGGCACCGGAGCGGGGCGCCGAGCTCCTTCCGCTGCCGACATTGCAGGCTCGACGTCTCATCAGACGCACCCGGCACAGCACATCGCAATCACTGCCCGAGCTGCCTCTGGAGCAGGCACCTCGACGACGACCGGCCCGGCGACCGCGCCGCGGACTGCGGCGCCTCGATGGAGCCGATCGCGGTGTCCGTCCGCAGCGACGGCGAGTGGATGATCGTGCACCGCTGCACTGGCTGCGACACGGTCCATCTGAACCGCATCGCCGGTGACGACAACGCCCTGCTGCTGACCCAGCTTGCGGTGCGGCCGCTGGCGCAGCCGGCGTTCCCGCTCGAGCACCTGGGGCGCCTGTGAGGGCGGGCTCAGCGCGGGTTCGAGCCTGGGTAGCGCTCGAGCCCGTCGTCCGGGATCGGCTCCCAGACGGCCGCGCTGTCGACGTGCGCGCGCCAGCTCGGCCGCACGCCCGGATCGCCGTCGAAGGCGGGCAGCCGCACGCTCATCTGGCCGGAGCCGTCCGGGTCACGGCTGAACAGATGCGAGCCGCACTCGCGGCAGAAGCACTTCTCGAAGCCGCCGTCCGGGTGGCGCCAGCACTGGACGAGCTCCTCGCCCTCGACGAGCCGGAAGGTACGCCCGTCGATGCGCGCCTGCGCCGAGGAGCCGGAGCCCGTGCGGCGCTGGCAGCGCGTGCAGTGGCAATAGCCGGCGGCGCTGGCGGGCTCCGTCAGCTCGAAGCGGACCCCGCCGCAGAGGCAGCCGCCTGTGAGGGACGACTCGGATGCCATGTGCCCGAGTTTTGCACGGCGAGCTGCTCGAGCTCATCGGCGGAGCGGTCGTCTGCCGTCTCCGCGGCGATCGCGACGGCAAGTCGCCGCGCGGCCGTGCGGTACGTCTCGTCGCCGAGCACCTCCTGGACCGCCGCGGCGATCTTCTCGGGCGACGCGCTCCGCTTGATGCGCACGCCCGCTCCCGCAGCGAGGACGCGGGTCGCGTTCTCCGGCTGGTCGCGGCCCATCGGCATCACGACCATCGGGACGCCGGCGGCGAGCGCCTTCATGACGGTGCCGTGGCCGCCGTGAGTCACGACCACCGCGGTGTGCGGAAGCACCGCGGCGTGCGGCGCGGCCTCGACGACGGTGACGTTGCCAGCCGCGCTGAACGGCGGCACGGCCGGGCCGGTCGTCACGAGCCCGCGCACGGGCAGCGTCCCAAGCGCGGTCGCCGTGCGGCGCAGCACGTCGCCCTGCTCCTGGTAGGTCGAGCTGAGGCCCACGAGGACGAGCGGGGCGTCCCCGGATGGGAGCGAGAGCTCGCCCGCCCAGTCCGGGTCGTCGAGCCGCGGCCCAACCATGCGGACCTTGGGGTGGCGCGGCAGCTGCGGGTAGTCGAACGCGTCGCTCGACAACACCAGCACCCGGTCCACGCGCGCAAGCGAGTCGACCGCGTCGTGCACGGGCTCGAGGCCAAACTCGGCTCGGGCGCTGTTGAGAGCGCCGAGGCCGCGGTTCCAGCCCGAGCGCGAGGCGCGGTCGAGCACGCGGTCGCGCAGGCGCCCGAGCGGGCCGGTCGCGGGCGGCAGCCCGGGACCGAACGGCGGACGCCCGGGCGCGGGCATGACGTCGACCGTCGTCGTGATCAGCGCCACGGGAACACCGGCGGCCTCGCCGGCCACGAGCGCGCCCGCGAGCATCACCTCGGTCACGATCACATCGGCCGGGCGGCGCTCGAGCTCGTCGAGTACGTCGCGGGCGACGTCGGCCGCTCGGCCGAACATCAACCGGTCGCGGATGCGCGAGAAGCCGCCCATCGGCGTGCGCGCCTCCCAATCCTTGAACAGGTCCGTCTCGGGCGTGCGCTCCGTGCGATGCGGCGTGCGCCTCCAGGAGATCGCCTGCGCTCCGGTGGCCTCGATCTCGGCGCGCAGCACCGGGTCGCCGAGGACCCGCACGTCGTGGCCGCGCTCGGTCAGCGCGCGCGCAACCGAGAGGGTCGGGAAGACGGCTCCGCCACCGTCCCACGCGCATATGAGGTAGCTCGACATGTTCAGGACCTCCGGTCGGGATAGAGGGCTTCGATCAGCTCCTGCAGGACGGCGGCCGTGCGGGCCTGGCTAAGCCCCCGGTCGCGGCGCAGGTACTTCCAGGTCGTGACATCGGTGGCGGCGGTGAGCGCCATCAGGCGCCGAGTGCGCGCCGCGCCGCTGAGGCCGGCGAGTGCGCCGGGGAAGATGCGCTCGACCCACTCGTGGTGCCAGCGGCGGCCCTCATCGAGAGCGCTGGCGAGCGCGGGAAAGCGGTGCTCGAGGAAGAGCGCGCGGATGTTCGCGTCACCGTGGCGCTCGTAGTCGGCGGCGAGCACCTGCGCCGCTCGGCCCACGTCGTCGGGCGCCGCCGCGTTGCGGATGTCGTGGATGCTCTGGCTGTAGCGCTCGACGGCGGCGAGGAAGAGCGCATCCTTCGTGCCGAAGTGGTTGACGACCGTCTGCAGCGCGACACCGGCCTGCGTGGCCACGTCGCGCAGGCTGACCTCGTCGAACCAGCTGTCGAGGAAGAGCTCCAGCGCGGCGTCGAGGATTCGCTCGCGGGTGGCCTCGGCTGCGGCGGCGCGGGCGCCCTGGCGGTAGACGCGTGTGGTCACCTCGAGAGATTTCGCTGGTATGCCGTACCAGTCATTAGTACGAGAGTACAGCGAAAGCGGCGGCTGTCAAGCCGAGGCGCCGCTACTCGCTGAAGATGTAGCCCGATACGTTGGTGTGGAGGACGTCGCCCTCGTACTCGATGAAGAGCCTGCGGCCCGCCGTGGACAGGGCCACAACAGCCACGTGGGCTGCAGCGTCGGTCCAGTAGCCGATGGTCTTGGGCGGCGGCGTATCGGCCGGACCGGAAAGCGGGATCAGATGTCCCCGGAGCTGTGGGAAACGTGTCAGGACCTGCTCCACGGTCGGATGTACCCCGGAGCCGCGCTCCTCGAAGGCGAAGTCGATCGCCACGAGCAGGCCAAACAGGCCACGCGCGACCTCACGCTCGTCCAGGAATACGGCGCCCCGCTGCGTCAATGGCACTGAAACGACCAGACTTGCTGCGTGCGCCCGCGTCGCCGGGGTTCGAGCAGACACGTCGCAGTAGTCCATCCCGCGCGTGAGGTCGCCGGTGCGGATCTTGCGTCCCCGCTTGGGTGCGCGCATCGTCGACGCCGCCACCTGCGGTGCCGTCCCCCAGAAACTCGGTGCACAGCACGCTCACACGCCGCCCGGCCACCGCGACGCCAGAGCTTCTTCGCGTGCGGCGTGAACACGACGACGATTGCGCCGGCGCTCTCGTACGATCCGCACGCCCTCGGCTTCCCCGACCGGAAGCTCGCCCTGCGCATCCGGCGGCTGCCGGGAGTCCCAGCAGCGCGACGGCAACCAGTCCCGCTATCCGAGCGACGCCCACAGCGCCACCATACGACTAGCTTTGGCGCAATGCCAGCGCCGCACGACCTCATCCCCGCCCTCTACCGCGCCTTCAACGAGCGCGAGATCGAAGCAGTGCTCGAGCTGATGCATCCCGACGTGGACTGGCCGAACGCCTGGGAGGGCGGGCGCGTCCACGGTCGCGAGGCCGTGCGGGCGTATTGGACGCGCCAGTTCAAGGAGATCTCCGGCCAGGTCGAGCCCGAGACGATCAGCGACGAGCCCGACGGGTCGATCACCGTCGAGGTTCACCAGGTCGTCCACGATGCGCGGAGCGGCGAGCTCCTCAGCGATTCGCGCGTGCGCCATCGCTACCGGTTCGAGGACGGTCTCATCACGCGGATGGACGTGCTCTAGGAGAGCCGCCGCGGGCGCGCGACGAGCTCGCCGCCGCAGTTCGGGCAGACGTGCTCCATCACCTCGGCGCAGGCGGGGCAGAACGTGCACTCGTAGCTGCAGATCGTCGCGTCGCCGCCAGGGCGACAGGCGGGTGCCGCAGCGCTCGCATTCGGTGCGCATCTCGAGGGCCATGGCGCGCAAGCTAGCGCGCGGGCTCCTCGCGGCTCGTCAGGTAGGCGCCGGCGAGCACGAGCGCCGTCCCGAGGATCGCCACGGCGGCGATCGACTCGCCGAGTACCAGCGCGCCCAGCACGATCGCCACGACCGGGACGAAGTAGAGCGTGACCGAGCCGCGGGTCGCGCCCACGCGGCCGACGAGCGTCGTGAACCAGACGTAGGCGAGCGCCGTGCCGATCGAGCCGAGCGCGATCATCGGCAGGAGGCTCTCCCACGCGAACGTCGACTCGGTGGCGCTGACCGCGCCCACCGGAAGCAGGAGCACGAGCGCCACCAGCTGCGCCCGCCAGATCACCGGCAGCGCGCCGTTGCGGCGCTGGAGCGGGCCCGCCAGGTTGAAAGCGCAGCCGTACATCACCGTGGCGAGCAGGACCAGCCCGATCCCCAGGGAGGTCGACTCGCCCTCTCCGAACGACGGCGACGCGACCGCCACGACGCCCAGGAAGCCGACCACGAGCCCGCCCGCCTGCAGCCGCCCCGGCAGGTGGCGCACTGCGATCGCCGCGATCAGCGCGGTGAACAACGGCGCGGCCGCGTTGATCATGCCCGCGAGCGACGACTCGATCCACTGCTGCGCGACCGAGAACAGCATGAACGGCGCCGCCATCCAGATCACACCCAGCAGCGCGACGAGCGGCCAGTCGCCGCGCTCGATCGACCGGCGCGCGCCGGGCACGAGGGCGAGCGTGACGGCTCCGAAGAACACCCGCAGGAAGGCCACGAGACCGGGCTCGAAGTGGTCGAGTCCCAGCTCGATGAAGAGGAAGGAGGCGCCCCATGTGAGCGCCACGCCCGCGAGCAGCGCCCAGTCGAGCGGCTCGAACGCCTCCGCGCTCGCCGCCGCCGGGCGCGTGGCCGCCCGGGCGGGCGTGCTCACGGCGTCTCGCTCACGAGCTCGTGCACGAGCCGCAGCTTCTCCAGCACCGCGGGCGCGAGCACGAACGGATACAGGTCGTCGTGGCCCATGCTGCGGTTGATCGCGTTCAGCGCGTAGCTGAGCGAGAGCCAGCCGGCGATGAGCTCGTCGAAGCTCGCAGGCTCGTCGCGCGGCGCCGCGGCGAACGCGCGCTGGGCAGGGACCTCCGGCCCGCGCGCCTGCAGCCCATACGCCGCGGCGGTCTGAGTGGTGTCGCGCAGGTGCAGGTAATGCGCGAACGTCTCGGCCCAGTCCTCGGACGGGTGCATGGTCGCGTAGGCGCTCACGTGTTGCTCCTGCCAATCGTGCGGCGGGCCCTCGGCGTAGTGGCGGTCGAGGGCCGCCTGGTAGTTCTCGCGCTCGTCCCCGAACAGCGCCCGAGCGCGCCCGCGTCGCTCGTCGTCGGGCGCCAGCACGGTCCAGTAGAAGTGGCCCACCTCGTGGCGGAAGTGGCCGAGCAGCGTGCGATACGGCTCGCCGAGCTCCTGGCGCATGCGCTCGCGGTGCGGGTCGTCGGCCTCGGCCAGGTCCAGGGTGACGAGGCCGTCGGCGTGCCCGGTGGTTACGGGCCCCATCGCGCTTGAAAGCAGGTCGAACGCGAGGCCGTCGGTCGGCAGCCCGAGCTCGCCGAGCTCGAACAGGAGCCGCCGCTTGGCCGCCTCTGCGCTGCGAAACGCGTCCAGGCCGGCGGCGTCGTCGTCGGCGGGCCGGGTGCGCGTGAGCCTGCAGCTGAAGCAGAGCTCGCCGGGCGCCTCGGCCACCCAGTTGCAGGCGGCCGTCTCGAGGTTCGCGCAGCGCGGTCCGTCGAGCGCGCCGAGCTCGCGCTCAGGCCAGCGGAAGCCGAGCTCGGTTCCGCAGTTGAGGCAGGCCGTGTTCTCGAAGAAGACCAGCTGCGAGCAGTTGGGGCAGGCGAAGGCGCGCATCGCAGCCCCCGAGACTAGGCGCGTGGCGGCTCCGGCTCTCCGAGCGCCGCGAAGGCCTCCTCCCGCGAGGTGAACGAGCGCGCCTCCACCGCCCGCTCGCCCTCGAAGGTCCAGACGACAGCGAGCTCCTGCGCGACCGGCACACCGCTCTCGCCACCGCGTCCGGCGATGCTCACCACCACGATTACGCGCTCGCCCCGGTCGACGATCTCCTCGAGCTTCTGCGAGTAGCCCTCCCAGGTGTCGCGCGTGTCCGCGATCCACTCCTGCGTCCCCTCGAAGCCGCGCAGGACACGGCCGTCCCAGACGAGATGGAACTCGAAGTCAGGCCCGAGGCGCTCGCGCGCCAGCTCCTCGAAGGTGTCGAGGTCACCGCGCTCGAGCGCCTCGTAGCCGCGTTTCAGGAAGTCGACGTTGGCGGACACCGGGCGGCCAGTATGCCCGCCCGCCGGCCTTTAGGCCGCCTGCTCGAGGAAGCCGGTGACCGACTCGAGCCGGCCGTCTCCGGCGAGCGCCCCGAAGTCGGCGCCCGCGGCAACCGGGTCGCTGCCGTCCGGCCCGTAGAGGCGCCAGGCGAAGCGGACCCTGTCGTTGTGCGCGTCCGGTCCGAAGGACAGCTCGAAACGGTGGCCCGGGAACTGCTGCTGGGCGGCCTCGATCATGGCGGTGATGCCCCTGTGGCCCTCACCGGACATGAGCGGATCGACGTAGGTCGCGTCAGGCGCCCAGGCGCGCGTCACGAGCTCGAGCCGCCGCGCCTCGTCGGTCTCGTTCCAGGCGGCGATGTACGTGTCGATGACTTCTGTGATCTCTGGCATGGGCGCAACGGTGCCCGAGCGAGGTGTGCTGGTCGATTACCTCGGAGGTAACCGCAGGGCCGCGCGGGCGCAGCTAGGGTCGATTCGATGACGACCGCAGCCGCCCGGGTCGGACCGCTGATACGCGACTGGCGCCAGCGCCGGCGCCTGAGCCAGCTCGATCTCGCGCTCGAGGCGGGCGTGTCGGCGCGCCACCTGAGCTTCGTCGAGACCGGCCGCTCACGACCGAGCGCCGAGATGGTGCTGAACCTCGCCGGCCGGCTCGAAGTGCCGTTGCGCGAGCGCAACCGGCTGCTGCTGGCGGCCGGTCACGCGCCCGTCTACGAGCAGCACGCGCTCGACGACCCGGAGATGGCGCCGGTCCGCGACGCGCTCGGCCTGATCCTCGCGGGGCACGAGCCCTACCCGGCGCTCGTCGTCGACGGCGCCTGGGAGATGCTGGCCGCCAACCGCGCGGTGGCGCTGCTGACGGCGGGCGTCGCGCCCGAGCTGCTCGAGCCGCCGCTCAACGTCCTGCGCGTGAGCCTCCATCCGGACGGCGTCGCACCGCGGATCGCCAACCTGGGCGAGTGGCGCGCGCACGTGTTCGAGCGCCTCGAGCGCCAGATCGCGATGAGCGGCGACGCCGCGCTCAGGACGCTGCTCGACGAGCTGCGCGCCTACCCTGGTCCCGACTCCCCCGCGAACGCGGGCCACGACATCGCGGTGCCGTTGCGGCTCGCGAGCCCGGAGGGAGAGCTGGCCTTCATCAGCACCGTCTCGACCTTCGGCACGGCTGTCGAGATCACCGCGAGCGAACTGTCGATCGAGTCCTTCTTCCCGGCCGACGAGCGGACCGCCGAGGTCGTCAGGACGTACGTCGAGCGCTTACCTCCGACGTAATCGACGCGCCGCGCGAGCCGAGCGATCCTGGCTCGCATGATCGACCTGAGACTCATACTCAAGCTCGACGCCGTCGTGACCGGCGTCAACGGAATCGCCTACCTCGCCCTCGCCGGGCCGCTCGAGGACCTGCTCGGCGTGGCGCCGTCGCTGACCCGCCCGATCGGGGCGTTCCTGGTGCTCTTCGCGGCGGCCGTGTGGTTCGTGGCGACGCGGCCCGTCGTGCCGCGCCTCGCCGTGGCCGACATCGCCGCGGCCAACGCGCTCTGGGCGCTCGGCTCCGTGGTGTTCGCAGCCGCCGGCGCGTCCTCGCCGACCACGGTCGGCACGGTCTGGATCGTGATGCAGGCGCTCGTCGTGGCCGGCTTCGCGGCGCTTCAGGCGCTCGCGATGCGCTCCGGCGTCGCCGCCCCGGTGAGGCCGAACTCCTCGGCGATCAGCTCGTAGGAGCGTCTCCGGGCGTCGTGGTCATACATGGTGGTGAGCAGCATCAGCTCCTCCGCCCCGTACTCGCCGGCGACCTGTTCGAGCCCCGCGCGGACGGTCGCCGGCGAGCCGATCACGGCGCGCCGGCCCGAGCCGGGCCCGCCCGAGCGCGTCTCGAGATAGGCGAGTGCCTTCTCGACGGGCGGCACCTGGACGAGCGTGCCCTGCCTCAGCAGGGAGAACATCATCTTCATCGACGAGGCGAGCCGCTCGGCCTCCTCGTCCGTCTCCGCGCAGATCACGACCACCGCCGCCATCACGAGCGGTGCGCCGAGCCGCTCCGAATCGACGAAGCGGCCGCGGTAGTCGGCCGCGATCGCAGGGCCGTTCGGGTTGATGAAGTCGGCGAACGAGTACGGCAGCCCGAGCTCGGCCGCCCAGATCGCGCTCTGCGGCGACGAGCCGAGCAGCCACGGCTCCGGCCGCTCGGGCCGGCCGGGCAGGCTGCGCGCGAGACGCGCGAACGGGTGATTGCCGGGCAGCCTGTCCTCGAAGAGGGCGAGCAGCTCGACCAGCTGCTCGATGAAGTCGTCGGGCGCCGGCCGGCTGCGGTCGCGCTGCAGCGCCATCATCGTCATCGGATCGGTGCCCGGCGCGCGCCCGATGCCGAGGTCGATGCGCTCGGGGTGGAGGCCGCTCAGGATGCTGAACACCTCGGCCACCTTGAGCGGGCTGTAGTGCGGCAGCATCACGCCGCCGCTGCCGACGCGGATCCGCTCGGTCGCGTCGGCGATCGCGCCGATCAGGACCTCGGGCGCCGCGCACGCGAGCGACGGCGTGCCGTGGTGCTCGGCGACCCAGTAGCGGTGATAGCCGAGCGAGTCGGTGTGGCGCCCTAGGTCGACGCTGCGCTGAAGCGCCTGCGCGGCCGTCGATCCCTCGGAGATCGGGGCCTGGTCGAGGACGCTGAGGCGCATGGCCCGAGACTAGAGGGGGCGGCCCGGGAGCCGCCCCCTCTGGCGAGCGTCAGTGCTCTTCTCGAAGAAGTGGCTGTCGCGCCAGCGCGCGACCTGCTCACCGATGCGGGAGCCGTCCTCGTCGGCGTTGCGGAAGTGGATCCCGGACCACACGCGAGCGTCGACGACCTCGTCGGCGGCCTGCGAGAAGCGCGCGAAGCTGCGGCTCGTTCCGGAGTTCAGGCTCGTCGCAGTGAACGCGATCCGGTCGGTCCGGAAGAGGTCCTCGAGGGACTCGAACATCGCGCGCGTCACGCCGGCCAGCCCCGATGGGTGGTCGGGGTACGGCGGGTTGTTGATCAGCGGCAGCCAGCCCGGCCGGCCTCGGTGGCCGCGTTACCGTCCGACGGCCGCCTCCCTGATCGCCGTGATCGGGCGCCAGAACAGCCAGCGCGCCTTGTCGTCCCAGACCGCGATCAGCGCGTCCGCTCCGGTCAGGTACTCCATCGCATACATCCGGGCGCTGTCCACGACACTCAGCCCGAAGCGGGCCGCCAGGTCCCGTGACAGCCGGGTGATGATCATCGGGCCCTCGGCCCAGAAGCGGGCCGCGTCCGTCTGATCGCTCGCTGCGTTTCGTGCTCGTCTGCGAGCCGAGCAGCTTGACCTCCTCGAACTCACGCGCGTACCTGCGGCTGCCGAGGTCGTAGGGGCCGTGCGAGCGGAACTGCTCGGGATCCTTGCCCAGGAACGGGTCGACGTCCTTGACCCACGCGTTCGGGTCGTTCACGAACGCCGGCAGGACGGGCCGCCAGCCGCCCGGGTCCGCGCTGACCGGGAAGCGGTACGGGCCGAAGCGACCGTCCTCCGTGCGGGCGGCGATCATCGCCCAGGCGGCGGCCTCGCCGACCGCGATTCCGCCCTGCTTGGCCGACCCGTCCGGAATCGGTGCCAGCGAGGCGGCATAGCGAGCGTCGAGCGTCGTCTGCTGTGCCGGGACGATGTTGGTAAGGACGCGGTGCGCCGCCGCTGCGGCGGCCGCGTCCTTCGAGTACCACGACCGGGCCGGCACCCGAATGAGATAGGGCTTGTAGCCGCGGTCGATCGAGTTGACGGCGTCGAAGACGGCGCCGTGCACCATCGCGAGGTGGATCGTCGAGACGGTGGGGGCCTGCCCGGCCGTCGTGACCAGCGCGTCGGTGGCGTTGACGTTCCAATCCGTCACGGTGTCCGCGCGAGCGGGAGAGGCGGCCAGAACGGCCGCGGCGGCGACGGCCGTGAGCAGGCCGGCGCTGCGCATGCGGGGGGGACGCATGTGGTTCTCCTTTGTACGAATGGGGGAGCGGCCTCAGGCCGCTCGAAGCGCACAGCAGAGGGGTTTCACTACCACCTCCCCGGGGGGTGCGGGGACGGGCCAGTGATTTCGACTATCTACCTCTGGGGAGGCGCTGTCAACTAGCGCCGGCGGGCCTCCGGCGCGAGCTCGGGGTTCTGCCAGCCCTGGTCGGCCGGGTTGACGTTGACGCCCGGTCCGACGATCTCGTCGATCTTGTCGAGCAGCTCGTCCGAGAGCTCGACGTCGGCCGCGGGCAGTTGCGACTCGAGGTGCTCGATCGTGCGCGGCCCGATGATCGCCGCGGTCACGGCGGGGTGGCGGATCACGAACGCGAGCGCCATCTCGATCAGGCTGATGCCGGACTCGTCGGCGAGCTTGCCGAGCGCGTCGGCGGCGTCGAGCTTGCGCTGGTTCTCGGGAATCGAGAGGTCGTAGCGGCCGGGCACCAGCGCCGAGCGCCGCGAGGTCAGGTCCTCGGCGTCCTTGCGCCACTTGCCGGACAGCCAGCCGCCGGCGAGCGGGCTCCACGGGATCACGCCCATCCCGTAGCGCCGGCAGGTCGGCAGCACGTCCGCCTCGATCCCGCGATGGAGCAGCGAGTACGGCGGCTGCTCGCAGACGAAGCGCTCGCGGCCGCGCCGCTCGGCCACCCACTGCGCCTCGACGATCGCGCTCGCGGGGAACGTCGAGGAGCCGATGTAGCGCACCTTGCCCGCGCGCACGAGGTCGGTGAGCGCGCCGAGCGTCTCGTCGATGTCCGTGTCGAGCTCGGGTCGGTGGATCTGGTAGAGGTCGATCCAGTCGGTGCCGAGCCGGCGCAGGCTGTTGTCGACCTCGCGCGCGATCCAGCGGCGCGAGTTGCCGAACTCGTTCGGGTCGTCGCCCATCTTGCCGTGCACCTTGGTGGCGAGGACGACGTTGTCGCGGCGGCCGCCGGCAAGCGCCTTGCCGACGATCTCCTCCGACTCGCCGCGCGAGTAGACGTCGGCGGTGTCGATGAAGTTGATGCCGGCGTCGAGCGCCCTGTGGATGATCCGGATCGACTCGTCGTGGTCCGTCTCTCCCCAGGCCCCGAACATCATGGCCCCGAGGCATAGCGGGCTGACCTGTACCCCGGTGCGACCGAGCGCGCGCAGTTCCATGGCTCGAGACTAGAAGGCGGCCCATTAGCATCGCCGGCCTCATGAACGCCCTTCAGGACGAGGCGGTGACGCTGCTGCGCGAGCTCGTGCGGTTCGACACCACGAACCCGCCCGGCAACGAGCGCCCGGCGCAGGAGCTCGTGGCCGCGCGCCTGCGCGCGGCGGGGTTCGAGGTCGAGCTCGTGGGCCCGGATCCGGAGCGTCCCAACGTGGTGGGACGCCTCGAGGGTCGCGCGCCGGGCCCGGCGCTAGGGCTGCTCTCGCACGTCGACACGGTCGCCGCAGATCCGCGCGGCTGGCGCCACGACCCCTGGTCGGGAGCGCTCGACGAGGGCTGCGTCTGGGGCCGCGGTGCGCTCGACATGAAGTCGCAGACGGCAGCCGAGCTCGTCGCGGCGTGCTCGCTCGCGCGCGAGGGCTGGCGCCCGGCGCGCGGCGCGCTCGTCGTGATCTCCGTGGCCGATGAGGAGGTCGGCGGCACGGGAGCAGAGATCGTCTGCGCCGAGCGTCCCGACCTCGTGCGCTGCGACTACCTGCTGAACGAGGGCGCCGGCGTGTCCTTCCCGCTCGGCGACGAGCGCCTGTACGACGCGACGGTTGGAGAGAAGGGCGTGTTTCGCTTCACGCTCTCGACCGACGGCGTGGCGGGCCACGCCTCGATTCCGGACGTCGCCGACAACGCACTGCTCAAGCTGACGCCGCTGCTCGAGGCGCTCGCGACGCGCAAGCCGGACTTCGACGTCACGCCCGGCCCGCGCACGCTGCTCGCCGCGCTCGGGCTCGACGGCGAGGGCGACCCGGCCGCCGCGCTGCAGCTGCTCCGCGAGCGCGCGCCGGAGTTCGCGCCGCTCGTCGAGCCGATGCTGCGGGTGACGCTCGCGCCCACGATGGTCGAGGCCTCCAAGGCGAGGAACGTGATCCCGGACGAGGCGCACCTGCACGTCGACTGCCGCGTCCCACCCGGCATGGACGAGCCCGAAGTGCGCGCCCGGCTCAGCGAGGTGCTGCCCGCGGACGGCTACCGGCTCGAGTTCACCGAGCGGCTCGTCGGAAACAGCTCGCCGCCAGAGTCACCGCTCATGGACGCGCTGCGCGCTTGGGTCGGAAGCAGCGATCCGGGCGCGCGACTCGTGCCCTCGATCGGCACCGGCTACTCCGACTCGCGGACCTTCCGCGCGGCCTTCCCCGACTGCGTCGCCTACGGCTTCTTCCCCCAGCGCCATATGAGCCTGGGCGAGATCAATGCGCTCGTGCACGCACGCAACGAGCGCATCGACGTGCGCGACCTGGCGCTCGCCGTCGACTGCTATCGCTCGGTCGCGCTCGAGCTGCTCGGCTGACTCAGAGCAGCCAGACGATCAGCAACACGATCAGCGCGATCCCGACGCCGATCCCGGTGATCGAGAGCGGCGTGCGGTTCTCGTACCAGAAGCCGGGGTTCGCACGGTCGCGCGAGATCCGGCCCTCCGGAGGCTCGCCCGTCCAGTCATCGTCGTCCCACGCGCCCATGTGGAACTTGTACCCGACGACACACGCGATTCACCGCCTCGCATCCGGGTAGCCGCGTGCATATGTCATCTCGCGACCAGAAACTGATCCAGTACCTGAACGAAGCGCACGGCAAGGAGAAGGAGCTCGAGACCGCGCTCCAGGCTCACATCGCCATGACCACCCGCGCGCCCTACAAGAAGCGCCTTCAGCAGCACCTGAAGGAGACGAAGGAGCACGCCCGCAGCGTCGAGCGGCGCATCAAGCAGCTCGGCGGCTCGACCGACTCGCACGTCCCGGGCCCAGTCGCCGAGGCCGCCGCGACGGCGCAGGAGGTCGCCTCGAAGGCCGTCTCCACCGCCAAGGGTGGACTGCACGCCATTCGCGGCACCGGCGAGAGCGAGAAGATGCTGAAGAACGCGAAGACCGAGTTCTCCGAGGAGCACGAGGAGATCGCGACGTACGCCGGCATCGAGGCGCTCGCCGAGACCGTGGGTGACCGCGACACCGTCAAGCTCGCTCGCTCGATCCGGCGCCAGGAGGAGCGCATGGCCGCCTTCCTCGCCAAGGAGATCGCGACGCTCGCCAAGGGCGTCGCCAAGGAGGAGATCCCGGCCGCGGAGTGGTCGAACGGTGCCTCGTCGAGCCGGCGGCGCACGAGCTCCCGCAGCAGCGGCACGCCGCAGCTCCTCCAGCCGCTCGCGCTCGTCGTCGAGCAAGTCGAAGTCGAGCAGCGGTTCGTCGCGCTCGCGCCGCACGCGCGCTGCCTCGAGCCGCTAGCGAGGCGTGTAAACCCGCGCCCGGCGGGTATTCCTTCGGGCGACGATGGCCGATCAGACGTCGGGCGCGGGTAGAGACGAAACCGAGTCGGAGCGGCTCGACCGCAATCTGATGGAGCTCCTGCAGGAGCTCCGCGTCGCCATCCCGGGAGTGCAGGTGCTGTTCGCGTTCCTGCTCGTGGTGCCGTTCAACCAGCGCTTCCCCGACATCACGAACTTCCAGAAGTCGATCTATTTCGCGACGCTGCTGCTCGCGACCGCGGCCACCGCCTTCCTGATCGCACCGACCGCCCACCACCGGGTGCAGTTCCGCGAGCAGGACAAGGAGCGCATCGTGTTGACCGCGAACCGGTTCGCGATCGTCGGCTTGGTGCTGCTCGCCGCCGCGATGACCGGGGCGATCGTGCTCATCACCGACATGCTCTACAAGAGCAGCACCGTCGCGATCGTGGCCGCCGCGGTCGCGCTGATGTTCCTCCTGCTCTGGTACGCGGTGCCGATCCGCCGCTCGCTCGACTAGCGCAGCGACTCGGCGATCTGCTTGGCCCGGTCGAGCCCGAACGCGCCCTCGAGGCGCACGAGCATGTTGCCCTGTTCGAGCAGCAGCACGTTCGCGGCGAGCCGCAGGTCGCGCTCGCTCGTCTGGCCGTCGGGGCGGCGGTAGAAGAAGAAGTGCTCGCCCCCTTCGATCCATACGGCCCGCTCGCCGTCGAGCGTCAGCTCCTCGATTGCGGTCGCGCCGCCGGCGAGCTTGCCGATCAGCTCCGGCACGAGGTCGCCGCGGAACTCCGTCACGAGCAGGCCGAGGCCCGTCGTCCTCGTCTCGGGGAGGCCCGGCCGCGGGCCGTAGGCGAGCGCGAGCTCGCCGCCCGGGATGTCGCGGCGCACGTAGACGCCGTCCGGCGTGCCGGGATCGGCCGGCACGAGCGGCGTGAAGCCGAGGACGTTCGTCGCCTGCTCCAGCGTGGTGCGCTGGCCGAGGCGCAGCGGTTGGAGCTCGGGCGCCGCAGGGAGCCGCTCGCGGCGCTCGACTGTTGCGCCCTGGAGCCCGAAGAACTCGAGCACGGCGTCGCGGACCGAGGGCACCGCGGCGAATACGCCTCCCGCCAGCACGAGCAGGCCCACCAGGGCGAGCGCGAGCGCGCGCCGGAAGCCGGCCGCCGGCAGAAGCCTTCGCGGGGCGGGCTCTTCGAGGCGCGCGCGGACGCGCGCGGCGAGCGCCGGCGTCTGCGGGTAGTCGAGCTCGCCGCCGAGCCGGGTGAGTGCCTGCTCGAGCTCGGTCACGCCACCTCCTCCCCCAGCTCGCCGCGCAACCGCTCGAGCGCCCGCGACAGGCGCGACTTGACGGTGCCGCGGGCGCACTCGAGCACCTCGGCCATCTCCTCCTCGGACAGGTCGAGGAAGTAGCGGCAGGCGATCGCGCGCCGGTCGTTCTCGTTCAGGCGGGCGAGCGCCGCCAGCAGCTCCTCGCGCCGCTCGGAGTCGAGGAGCGCCGCCTCGGGCGACGGGACCGCGTCACCCGGGCGGCGCTCCTCGGCCACGCGCAGCGCGAGCGTCGCGCGCCGGCCGGCGGCCCGCACGCGGTTGCGCGCCTCGTTGGCGACGATCGCGAGCAGCCAGGGCCGGAAGGGCGCTGATCTCGCGGAAGCGGCCCAGCGCCTTCTGAGCCTTGACGAAAGCGTCCTGCGCCGCCTCCTCGGCATCCGCGGCCGAGCCGGTGATCAGCCAGGCCGTGCGGAAGGCCACCGTCGCGTGCATCCTCACGATCTCCTCGTATGCGTCGAGCTCGCCGCGCTTCGCCCGTCGAACGAGCTCCGCCTCCGTGGGTGGCCGGTCCTCCACCGTGGCTGTAGTACAACGGGAGGGGCGGAGGGGTTCCGTGACGACCACGCCGCTCTTGCGAGCGCGCACGCAGATCAGGACCTCGTCCCTATTCTGCTGGCACATGCCTGGGTGGGGTCCAGCGAGGTGGTGAGCGAGGGTCTGCGGGCGGAGCTCGAGTCCGGCCTTCGCTTCATGTACCCGTGGAGGATCGACGGCGAGCAAGTGAACCTGATGGATCCTGAGCTGTCGTCGATCCACCGCACGCGCGAGGCGCTGATCGAGACACCGGTTCGCTCTGCATTGGCGGGAGGCGGCCGGGTGCTCGACGTGGGCGCGCATGAGGGTTGGTTTTCCCAGCGCGCATTGGCGCTGGGGCGCCGACTCGGTGGTGGCCGTTGACGTGCGAGAGGTCACGTCCGTCGGGCGCGACTGTTGCGGGACCACCACGAGGTCCCGGCTCATCGGCTCGAGGTCCGGGAGGGCGATGTCTATGGACTAGACCCTGGCGAGCTCGGCGTATTTGACGTCGTGCTCGATGCTCGGACTCATCTATCACCTCGAGCACCCGGTCGGTGCGCTCCGGACCGCCGTGCGGTCTGGCGGCACCAGGCGCGCTGATCGTGGTCGAGTCACAGCTGACACGGGCCGGCCCAGCCCGCCTGGGCTGGGGCCTGTCCGGGCAGTTCTCGGATCGAGCCCGCCTCCTGGGCGTCGCGGCTGGAGCCGGCCGACGATCAGGAGCACCAGCCGCTTGCGGCTTTCGGCGGAGTCCTATCGCTCGTGCCGAACCGACCTGCCTTGGCACAGGCGATGGACGTAGCGGGGCTCAGCCGAGTGACCTTCGTCGAGCCGGGCTCGGAGCACAACGAGCAGTACCGGCTTGGCGACCGCGCGGTGGCGATCGGCTTTACATAGAGCGATACCGACGGGCCGGACGCGTCGGGCTAGGCGAACGACCGCTCCGTCCCGAACAGTTCCAGGTCGAGAAGCAGGTCGCGAAGCAGCCGCGGATATACACGCGAGGCCCGGAACGCCTCCGCCTTCATCCTGCCTCGAACCCGGACCCGGTCGGTAGAGGTCGGGGAAGCGATGAACGTGGTCGACCTCGAGATCGAGAGCCTCGGGGCAGTCGACCTCTATGTAGTCGATCCCCGGCTCGAGGCCGTGCGTCGGGCTGAGCGGCTCGCTGATCACCAGATTGCCGGCCGCCATGTGCAGGCAGACCCGGTTCTCGAACGACGGATAGGGCTCGTTGTGGAGGTTGATGCCCGACATCGGTCGCGCGGAGGAGCTCGAGCAGCCGCTCACCGTGAACGCCGTGTGCGATGTGCAGGACGTCGAAGCGGTGCTTGACCGGGACCAGGAAGCGCTCGCGGTGCTCCGTCGAGCGTCCGACGAAGGCGACCCGAGGCGGCACCGCGGAGGGGCGGACCGGACCGAAGCAGGAGTCGTCGACCGGGAGCGGCACAGAGCGCCAGACGGGCGCCAGCGACTCGGCCGCCTCCACGAAGAGCGGATCGAACGAGACGATGCGGTCGAAATTCGACGGGTCGAGCGTCGAGGCTCTGCGCGAGCCGCGCCTGGAGGTCGGGATGGGACTTGCCGTTGCCCGCGCGGCAACGGCTCCGTCAGGAATCCGAGCACGGGCACCCGGAGCGACGAGAACAGGCCGGGCGGCACGATCTCCGGCCGGAACACGACGACCGCGTCGGGCGCATACCCGACGACGGAAGCGAGCATCTGCTCGGCGTCTGCTCCTGCCCGGAAGTCGACGAAGCGCGGAGCGATCTGGCTTCGTCGCCGACGTCAGCGAGGTGACCCGGAAGTAGCGTTTCCTGGCCGACGAAGGCCACGCGGGCGGGCGCCCCGGCCGGCGGATGCGGATAGACGGCACTGGCCGTCGGCGCCGGTGGCAGCGGCCGCAGAAGCGGTGAGCGCGGCGCCGATGAAGCGTCGGAGCGAGCCACGGACGCCAGTACGATAGTCGGCCCTGTGAAGGTCGTATTCCTCCTGCAGGACCTCCAGCTGTCGGGCGGCGTGGGGGTCGTCGTCGAGCACGCGAGCCAGCTGGCATCCCGCCACGGCTTCGACGTGACGCTCGCGATGACGCGCACCCAGGCCGAGCCGGACTGGAGCTTCCGCGGCCTCGACGGCCTGCACGTCCTGCCAATCGAGCAGGCGCGCGAGCAACGCTACGACGTGGCCGTGGCCACCTGGTGGGAGACGACGTCGCACCTGTTTCAGGTCCCGGCCGAGCGTCACGTCTGCTTCATCCAGAGCCTGGAGGACCGCTTCTACCTGCCCGGGGACACGCGCCGCATCGGTGCCGCGCTGCCGCACGCGCTGCCGGTCGACATGTATCACCGAGGCCGCCTGGATCGCTCGGACCCTCGAGGAGCTCCGCCCCGGCTCGCGCGTGCGCTACGTCCGCAACGGCATCGCCAAGGACGTGTTCGTCCCGCTCGAGCGGGTGGAGCCTCGGCTCGATGGGCCGCTGCGAGTGCTGATCGAGGGCTATCGCGGCTCGGCGTTCAAGGGGATGGACGATGCCGCCGCGGCAGTCGCGGCGATGTCGGAGCCGGCCCACCTGACGGCGGTCATTCCGGACCGGGCCGACGGAGGGCGACGTGCCAGGCGGACACGGTCGTCGGGGCGGTCAGCCAGGCAGGAGCTGGCCGAGCTCTACTCGGAGGCCGACGTCGTGCTCAAGCTCTCCCGCATCGAAGGGATGTTCGGTCCGCCGCTGGAGGGCTTCCATCGGGGCGCGACCTGCGTCGTCACCCCGGTCACCGGCCACGAGGAGTTCGTGGAGCACGGCTGGAATGGCCTGGTCACCGAGTGGGATGACCCTGCGCGGCACGGCGCGGCTGCTCGATGTGCTGGCGCGCGACCGGCGCTACCTCCACTTCCTCCGCACCAACGCGCTTGCGACGGCCGAAGCTGGCCGTCGTGGGAGCAGTCATCGACCTTCATGGCAGCCGCTCTGCGCGGGATAGCGCGTTCCCCGCAGCCCGAACCGGCCGCGAGCGGCTCGCTGCTCGCCCTCGACGCTCAGGCGGCGGCCGCCGCCGCGCTGCGCGAGCTCGCGGCTCGCGACCGCGCGCTGGCCGACTACGAGTGGCTGAAGCGGCGCCGGTGCTATCGGGCGCTGCTGTGGCTCGCCGCACAGCGGCATCGTGGCGCCCATTCGGGTGCTGCTGGCGCCGGCGCGCGCCTGGCCCGGGCGCTCCGGCGTTGACGTCCCGCCCACCGTTACCGTTTCCGGACGATGGCCGCGCCCGAGACAGCGATCGTCGTCGACGATGTGTCGAAGCGCTTTCGCGTACCCCGAGAACAGCGTCATGACGCTCAAGGAACGGGCCCTGCACCCGTTCAAGAGCGTTCCGACGGACGAGCTCGCGGCGATCGACGAGCGTCTCTTTCGAGGTGGCGCCCGGACGAGTTCTTCGCGGTGGTGGGGCGCAACGGGTCGGGCAAGAGCACGCTGCTCAAGTGCCTTGCAGGGATCTACGCGGTCGACGGCGGGCGAGATCTACGTCAACGGCCGTGTGTCCACCTTCATCGAGCTCGGGGTCGGGTTCAACATGGAGCTCGCCGGCGCGCGAGAACATCGTCATCAACGGGACCATGCTGGGCCTCTCGCCGCGCGAGGCCCGCCGCGCACAGACGAGGTGCTCGAGTTCGCCGAGCTGCGCGAGTTCGCCGATCTTCGACTCAAGAACTACTCGTCCGGCATGCTCGTACGGCTCGCCTTCGCGGTGATGATCCAGGTGGACGCCGACGTGCTCCTCATCGACGAGGTGCTGGCCGTCGGCGACGCCGCCTTTCAGCAGAAGTGCTACGACGAGTTCGCCCGCCTGCGCGAGGAGGGCCGCACGGTGCTGCTCGTGACGCACGACATGGGGGCGGTGGAGCGGTTCTGCGACCGGGCGCTCCTGCTCGAGCGCGGCCGCGTGGCGGCGAGCGGCAGCCCACACGCGCGTCGGGCTTGCGCTACATGGAGATGAACTTCGGGCGAGGCGCGGTTGACGAGGAGCCGAAGGGCGATGCGGACCGGTTCGGCGACGGGCGGGCGGAGATTGTGGAGGCCTGGTTTGAAGACGAGAACGGGAACCAGACGAAGGTTCTTCCGAGCGGCCGGCCCTGCAGCTTCGCGATGCGAGTGCGGTTCCTCGCGGAGGTCGAGGACCCGATTTTCGGTGTTTCGGTCCTCACCGCTGAGGACGAGAACTGTTCGCGCTGTCAACGCTCGAGACGGGCCGCGCCAGGGCCGCTTCAGCCCTGGGGAAGAAGTGACCTTCCGGGCGGCCTTCGACAACCTGCTTCGACCCGACCGCTACTTCGCCAGCCCGGCCGTGGCTCACGCGGGTAGCGGCGTGTCCTGGATCGACCGCCGCGAACGCTTCGTGGAGCTCGTGGTGAGCGGCAGCTCACAGACCGGGGCGCTCATCGACGTCCCCTACGGGTCAGCGTCGCACAGGGACAGCACCGGGCTGGCGCCAACCGAGGCGCTCTCGTGAGCGTCGATACCGCGCGGCCGCCGCGGGGTCGGCTCGTGGCCGGGCCCGTCGGCGATGGGCGGCGACTGGCGGCGGCTGCTCCACCTGACGCGCCTGCTGGCGGTGACCGACTTCCGCCTGCGCTTCTTCGGCTCGGCGCTGGGATACTTGTGGCAGGTGATGCACCCGCTGCTGCTGTTCGGGGTGCTCTACCTGGTCTTCACCGAGGTGGTGCGACTCGGCGAGGGGGTCGCCTTCTATCCGGTCGCGCTCCTGTCCGGCATCGTCCTGTTCGTCTTCCTGTCGGAGTCGACCGGCCAGGCGGTGCAGAGCCTCGTCGAGCGCGAGCCGATCGTCCGCAAGATCCAGTTCCCGCGCCTGGCGGTCCCGCTCGCGACCGTGCTGACCGCGCTCTTCCGGCTTGGCGCTGAACCTCGTGGTGGTGCTGGCGTTCCTGCTGGCCTCCGGCGGCGAGGTCAGGCTCAGCTGGCTTGAGATTCCGTGTCCTGGTGTTCCTACTGACCGTGATGGCTGCCGGGCTCGCCGCGCTTGCTGTCGGCTCTCTACGTGCACGTGCGGGACGTGAAGCCGATCTGGGACGTGGTGCTCCAGGTGCTCTTCTACGGCTCGCCGATCTTCTACACGATCGAGATCGTGCCGAGCCAGACGCTTCGGGACCTACTGCTGCTCAATCCCTTCGCGGCGATCATTCAGCAGTTTCGTCACGCGGTAATCGACCCGAGCAACCCGAGCGTCGCCGAGGCCATGAGCAGCGATGCGCTCGCACTCGTGCCGCTCGCCCTGATAGTCCTGATCGCCGTTGTGGGACTGCGTTACTTCAACCGCAAGGCGCCCCGGATCGCGGAGGAGCTTTGATCGACTGGCAGGAACGGATAACGCGGGATACGGGCGCGGCCGATACGGGTGGAGCATCGGGTGCGCTACGCGGTCGCGGCCCCGCTGATCGCGAGCGCATCGCTCTGGGCCGACCTCGGCTGTGGCAACGGAATCGCCGCCGCCGAGGCCCTGGAGGGCGGTCGGCTCTCCCGGAGCGGATCGTGCTCGTCGACGCGTCGACGGACGCCCTCGGCCAGGCGTCGCGCGAGTTCGAGGCCGAGGTGAGCACGCTTCAGGCGGACCTGGCGGCGAGCGCGGATCTGGAGCGGGTGCGCGAGGTCTTGACCGCGGGGACGTGCAGAGGGCGGCTGCCTGACGGCCTTCGAGGTCGTCGAGCACCTCGAGAACTTCGTGCCGCTGATCGAGCTGCTCGATGGAGCTGGCCGAGGAGCACGACTTCACTTCAGTTCTGAGCGTCCCGAACGACGCCTTCTGGGCGATCGAGAACCCCTATCACCTGACGAGGTGGGGGGAGGGAGCCTTCGCCGAGCTCCGCAGCCTGCTGCCCGAGGGGCACGTGGTCATCCGCCAGCATGCCCTCCAGGGCTCGGTCGCCGTCGTCGAAGGGATCCGAGCAGGAGCGCCGCACGCGTGAGCGTCGAGCCCGCGCCCGCGCCCGTCGCCACCCACTTCCTGGTCGCCTTCGGCCCCGGGGCGGAGCGGCTGGGCGGCGCCGCCGAGGTGGCGGATGCGGACCTGCTGGAGCAGCGTCGTTGGGAGCGCCAGCGCGAGAGCGACCTCGCCCACCTGCAGGCGACCGAGCAATGGCTGCGCAGCGAGCTGGAGGATTGGCGCGGCTACATCCACGAGCTCGAACGGCAGCTCGGATTGCCGCTGTCGGGCAAGCAGGACGCTGAGTGATCGATCGCCTGGGCCGGAGGCTTGCGCACAGGCTTGGACTCCTGAAGGGCCCCGAGCGCTTCGAGGTGATGGCGGAGCTCGCGCGCGCTCGGTGCCGACCCCGCTGACGGGCGAGGGCGCGACGCGCTCCGCGTCCAGCACGGCTCGAGATCGCCCTCCTGATCCCGGACTTCAGGCGCGGCAGCGGAGGGCTCGCGACGATCCTCGCCCTCGTTCGCCGGCTCTCGGCGCGCGGGCATGCGGTGCTCGCTGTGGTTCGAGGACCCCCGCCGTCGCGTCCGCGGCTCGAGCGCCGACGTGGGCCGCAGGCTCGCGGAGTCGTTCGGCTTCTCCGACGCGCCCGCCTACGACGGGTTCGAGCACTGGCGCGGCGCGGACGTGGTGGTGGCGACCGGCTGGGAGACGGTCGCGCGTACGCAGCTGCTCCCGAACGCCTCAGCGCGGGCCTACCTCGTGCAGGACTACGAGCCCGACTTCTTCCCCGCCTCGGCCGAATCGCACTGGGCCGAGCGCAGCTACGCGCAGGGCCTGCATCACATCACCGCCGGGCCCTGGCTTGCGGAGATGCTGCGTGACCGCTACGGGGCGGTCGCCGAGCACTTCGAGCTCGGCGTCGACCACGACGTCTATCGCCCGGGGCGCGCGGAGCGGCGCGCGGACACGATCGCCTTCTACGCGCGCCGCGCGACGCCGCGGCGCGCGGTGCCGCTCGGCCTCCTGGCGCTCGCCGAGCTCCACCGCCGGCGCCCGGGCCTGCGCATCGTCCTGTTCGGCGAGGAGCAGCCGTTTCGAACCTCGTTTCCCTACCTTCACGGCGGCGTGCTGTCGGAGCCCGAGCTGGCGCGGCCTCTACTCCGAGGCCACCGTGGGTATCGCGTTATCGATGACGAACTATTCGCGCACGAGCCAGGAGATGATGGCCTGCGGCCTGCCCTGCATCGAGCTCGACTCGCCGAGCGTGCGCGCCGCGTTCGCGGGCTCCGATGCGCCCGAGCTGGCGCCCTTCGACCCGATCGCCCTCGCTCGGATGCGTGGGCGACCTGCTCGACGACGCGCAGCGGCGACACGCGCTCGGCGAGGCCGGCCTCCGGCTCGTGGCCGGACGCACCTGGGACCGGGCGACCGACCAGGTCGAGGACGCGCTCCGCAACGCGATGCGAGGAGCGGGCCGTTCCGAGCCCGCCGCTCGGCGATGATCCTGAGCGCGGTGCAGGCGCGTGCCAGCCGGGCGCTCTCCGCGTGCGTCCCTGGCCCGCGTGGGCCGGAAGGGCGCGTGCGATCCCGCGGCCCCTCGCCGCGCTGCTCGTCGTGGCGACGATCCAGGTCGTGGCGTGGATGATCGTCCTTCCTCCCTTCCAGGGACCGGACGAGGACGCCCACTTCGCGTACGTCCAGCATCTCGCCGAGACCGGCCAGCGGCCCGATGGCCCGGACGGCAACGGCTTGGTCTACTCGACGGAGCAGGGCGAGGCGATGAAGTGGGCGGATCTGTTCGTGCTGCGTGGGGTCATCGCCGCCCGGCCCGGGCTGGACGGAGGCCCAGGAGAGACGTTGGCACGAGGTCGAGACGGGGCTGCCGGACGACGGCGAGCTCGGACAGCGGCCAGAATGCCGCCGGACAGAACCCGCCGCTCTACTACGCGCTCGAGGCGATTCCCTACCGCCTCGCCCCGGGCGGCTCGTTCTTCAACCGCTTCTACATGGCCCGGCTGGCCAGTGCCGTCTTCTACCTGGCCGCGGTCGTGTTCATGTGGCTGATCGCGTCCGAGCTCTTCCGCCCCGCTCTGGGCGCGAACGCTCGCGACCGCGATCTTCGCCCTGCATCCCAAGCTCGCGATGCTCGGAGCGCTGGTCAACCCGGACATCCTGCTCGTGCTCATCTGGACGGCGTTCATCTACGTCGGGCTGCGGATCGTTCGCCACGGCCTGACCCTGAAACGGCTCGTCGGCGCCGGAGCGGCGGTCGCGGCCTCCGTCCTCACGCACGGCCGCGGGACTGGCGATCCTTCCCGCGCTCCTGGTGCTGCTCGGCATCGCCTACATCCGCTGGCGGCCGCCCCTGCGGCAGACCCTCGTGTTCGTCGCGCTGGGCCTCGCCGTCGCGGTCGCGGGATTGGCCGTCGCCGGTGTGTTCACGTCAGGGGTCATCCGGCGGCGGCTGCCGCGTACGGCGGGACCATCGGATGGGTCGAGCGACACGGCCTTCAACCTGCGCCAGTTCCTGTCGTATGTCTGGCAGTTCTACCTGCCCAAGCTGGAGTTCATGCAGCCCGCCATCGGCGTGCCGGGGTACGGGTTCCGCGAGGTCTACATCCAGTCGTTCTACAGCGACTTCGCGTGGCTCGAGATCGGCTATCCCGCGCTTCGCGCTCGACCTGCTCCAGGCGGCGACGATGTTGCTGCTGTTGGCCTGTACACCGTCGCCGTGACCCGTCTGGACGCGGTCAGGCGAAACTGGCCGACCCTCGCGTTCCTGGTGTTCACCGGCCTGTCGATGGTCGCGGTGCTCCACGTCACGTCGTACACCGCCATGCTCAGCAACCCCGGCGATCCGGTCTTCACCGGCCGCTACCTGTTCCCGCTGCTGTCCCTGCTCGCGATCGCCGTGACTGTCGTCGTGGCCGCGCTGCCGCGCCGGATCGGTGCGTTCGCGAGCGGCGCGCTCGTGGCCACCGGCATCACCCTGCCAGCTATCCGGACTGGGGATGGCGCTCGTGAGGTTCTATGCGTAGCGCGCTCCGGTCCCCGCGCACCTGGGCCGGCATCGGCGTCGGACTCGGGTTGCTGATCGCCCTGATCGCGTGGTTCGTGCCCTACCTGACGCGGGAGCGCCAGGACGTGGCCGGCGTTCCGGTGCCGCCGCCGTACCTCGCACAGGCGCCGGTGAGATGGCGCCCGGCTCCGAAGCCTGCATGTCCGACGTCGCGTTCGACACGGATGCCGAGCTCGTCGAGCTGATGGCGCTCGCGGTGCCGCGACACGCGACCGCCACATCGAGGTCGTCGCTCGGGCGCCGGGCTACCGCGAGACGCCGCGTTGACCGGGGGCGAGGAACCGCTGGCCTGGCTCTATGCCCGGATCGATCCTCCCTCGCGCTCGGTCGATCGGCACGCTCTGCATCAGGAACCAGAGGCGAGCGGCGCGTGGACCTTCTGGGGACGACGGACGCGCGCACGGGGACGGGCCGCCCGGTCACGCGAATCGACGGAGTGGAGGTGCCGGCGACATCAGCGTGCGCCTGCTTGCCGAGGACACGGGCAGCGTGCTCGAACGCCTCGGCCAGCTGGTGGACAGGGCCGCTGCCTT
>CAWFZK010000017.1:0-24075 GCA_963820315.1 uncultured Thermoleophilaceae bacterium
ATCACGGGCAGCCCGGCCTCGAGCGCCTTGCGCAGGACGAAGCGCGTCTGCGGCAGCGGCCCTTGGGAGGCGTCCACCAGCAGCATCACCCCGTCGACCATCGTCAGCCCGCGCTCGACCTCGCCGCCGAAGTCCGCGTTGCCCGGGCGTGTCGACCAGGTTCAACTTCACGCCGCCGTACCGCACAGCCGCGTTCTTGGCGAGGATCGTGATGCCGCGCTCAGGCTGCCTGGTCCATCGAGTCGAGCACGCGGTCGGTGACCTCCTCGTGCGCGGCGAAACACGCCGGACTGGCGCAGCATGGCGTCCACGAGCGTCGTCTTGCCGTGGTCGACGTGCGCGATGATCGCGACGTTGCGGATGTCGGAGCGGTGGGCCATGGGAGCGGCCGTCAAGAGTCGCAGGCCCGCACCGCGGCGGCGATCTCGCGTACCCGAGAGGCGATCGAGGGCTCGGGCGTATGGGCGTAGCCGAGCAGCAGCGCGGGCGGGGAGCGGGGCCGCGCCGATGCGTGCATCGCTCATCACCGCGATCAGCACGCGCCGCCGCGCCGCCTCGGCCTGGATCGCTCGCTCATCGGCGCCCGACGGCAGCTCGACGGTCGCGTGCAGACCCGCCGCGATGCCGCGGATCGTCGCTTCGGGGAGCTCCTCCTCGACCGCCGCAACGAGCGCGTCGCGACGCGCCCGGTAGCGGACGCGCATACGGCGCAGATAGCGGTCGAGGTCGCCGCGCCTCGAGGAAGTCGGCGAGCGCGAGCTGCTCGATGCGCGCGGTGCCGCGGTCGGCGAGCAGCTTCTCGGCGCGGGATCGGCTCGACGAGCGCCGGCGGCGGCGACGAGCCAGCCGATCCGGAGGGCGGGCGCGAGCGTCTTGCTCGAGGGAGCCCGCGTAGACGACCCGCTCGGGATCGAGTCCCTGCAGCGCGCCGACCGCGGCGCGGTCGTAGCGGTACTCGGCGTCGTAGTCGTCCTCGATCGCGATCCCACCGCGTGTCGCGCAGCCGGCACGAGCAGCGCGCCGTGCGGCGCTCGCCGCTCAGCACGACGCCGGTCGGGTGCTGGTGGGCTGGTGTCAGCACCACGGCGTCGACGTCGCGCGAGCTCGCTCACGCGCAGGCCGTGGCTCGTCGACCCCGACCGCGGACTGTTTCGAGCCCGGCGCGCGCGACGATGTCCCTCTGCTGGGGGTTGGTCGGGTCCTCGATCGCGATGCGTCTGGCGCCACCGGTGGGCGAGCGCGTGCGCCACGAGCGGCGAGTCCCTGCGTGTAGCCGCTCGTCACGATCACACGCCCGGGCTCGGCGACCACGCCACGCACGCGGCCGAGATAGTCGGACAGCGCGCTGCGCAGCTCCTCGACGCCGAGCGGGTCGCCGTAGCCGAGGTCGAGGTCGGCGATCGCGCCGCAGTGCCTGAGCGCAGCGAGCAGGCGCCAGGAGCTGCGTGGGAAGTCGGACACGTCGGGGACGCTCGGGCGGAAGTCGTAGCGTGGCGGGCGCGCGGGTGCCGTCGCGACGTGCTCGCTCGCCACGCCCGCGGCAGTGGCCTCGGACACCTGCGGGCGGGCCCCCTGCCGCAGCAGCAGGTAACCCTTGGCAGCGAGCTGCCCGTAGGCATCCACCACTACGCGGCGCGAGACGCCCAGCTGGCGCGCCAGGTCGCGCGTCGAGGGCACCTGAGCGCCGGGACGCAGGGGAGCCGTCGCGGATCGCAACGCGGAGCTGGCCCTCGATCTGCGCGACGAGCGTCTCGGGGCCTTCGAGGCTGATCGTGAGCAGCAGCTCAACGGGCTGACTGGTCTCGTTCAAGTGCCGCGAAAGTCGGGATCTTCCCAGTGCACCAGTGCAAACGTAGCATCGCTCCCATGAACGCGATCTCCTCCACACCCGGCGCCCGCCGCCTGCTCTCCATCTCGATTGTCGCGCGGCTCCCGTTGACGATGCTCGGGGATCGGCCTGCTCGTGCACGCCGGGCCGCTGAGCGGCTCGTTCGCAGCCGCCGGCCTCGTGGCCGCCGCGCTACGCGGTCTCGCTGGGGGATCGGCGGCCCGTTGCTCGGCGCCCTCGTCGACCGCCGCGGCCAGACGGTCGTGCTGCTCGGGGAGCGCCGTCGCGGCGGCAGTGGTCCTCGTCGCGCTGGCCCTGCTTCCGGCCGGCACGCCGCTGCCGCTGCTCGTGGCGCTCACGCTGCTCGCCGGCCTTGCGACGCCGCCGGTGGGTGCCTGCGTGCGCGCCCTCTTCCCGGAGCTGCTCGACGACGCCGACGTCCGCGCCGCCTACGCGGTGGACGCCTCGGCGGTCGAGCTCACCTGGATCGCCGGCCCGCCGCTGGCGCTCGGGCTCGGCGTGCTGTGGTCGACGGGTGGCGCACTCGTCGTCGCGGCGCTCGTGGTCCTGCTCGGCACCGCTGCCTTCGCCGCCCAGCCGGTCTCGCGTGCGTGGAGCCCCCGCCCCGTGGCGCGTGAGCGGCGCGGCGGCGCGCTGCGGGCGCCGGCGATGTGGACGCTCGTGCTCGCACTCATGGCCGTCGGCGCGCTGCTCGGCGCGGTCGAGGTGGCCGTGGCCGCCTCCACCGAGGCGGGCGGGAGTGCCGCGGCCGCCGCCCGCTGCTCGGGATCTGGGGCGCCGGCTCGCTGCTCGGCGGGCTGCTCGCAGCCCGCGCCGGTGGCGGCGCACAGAGCGCGGCCGGCCTGACGCTCGTGCTCGGCGGACTGGACCGCCGGCCACTTCGCGCTCGTGCCGGCGGCCGGCAGCGTGCTCGCGATGGCAGCCGTACTGCTCGCCGCAGGCGCCGCGATCGCCCCGGCCTACGCGAGCATCTACGCGATGGTGGGCGGGCTGCCCGGACGGCACCGTGACCGAGGCGTTCTCGTGGCTCGCCACCGCTACCGCCATGGGAGCGTCGCTCGGCGCGGCCGGCACAGGCGCGCTTGCCGACGGCGTGGGCCCCAGGCCAGCTTCGTGCTGGCCGCCAGCGCCGGGGTTATTATCACGCTCATCCTGATCCTGCGCACCAGCACCCTCGGCGCCGGTGAACCCCCCACAGCCCACCAGGCCTAGCGGCCTGCCTTGTCTTCACGCGTGGACACGCCGGCCGACTGCCAACGCGACATCCGTGAGCTGGGAACGCTGCTCGGCCAGAGGCTGGTGCGCCAGGAGGGCCAGGAGCTGCTCGACCTCGTCGAGCGCGTGCACCGGCTGATTCGCAGCGACCGGCAGGCGGCGGTCGAGCAGCTCGGCGCGGTCGAGCCCGCCACCGCACGCCGGCTGGTACGCGCCTTCAGCATCTACTTCCACCTGGCCAACATCGCCGAGCAGGTTCACCGCGGCCGCGAGCTGGCGGCCCTGCGGGTCAGCGACGGCACCTGGCTCTCGCAGGCCGTGGACCGCATCGAGGCAGCCGGGGTGAACGGCGGCGAGCTTCGCGCCGAGCTCGAGCGGCTCGCCGTGCGGCCCGTGTTCACCGCACACCCGACCGAGGCCGCGCGCCGGACCGTGCTCGCCAAGCTGCGCCAGGTCGCCGGGCTCCTCGACGAGCGCGATCAGAGGCTCGCGGCACCCGACGCCGAGCGCCAGCTGCGCCGGCGGCTCGAGGAGCTGATCGACCTGATCTGGCAGACGGACGAGCTGCGCGTCGCGAAGCCAGACGTCGTCGACGAGGCGCGCAACGCCGTCTATTACTTCGACGCGCTCTACCGCGATGCGCTGCCGGGCGTGCTCGAGGCGCTCGCCGAGCAGCTCGCGCGGCTTGGCTACGAGCTGCCGGTCGACTCGCGCCCGCTCGCCTTCGGCAGCTGGATCGGGGGAGACCGCGACGGCAACCCGAACGTCGGTCCGGAGAACACCGACCAGGTGCTGAGGCTCCAACACGAGCACGCGATCCGCGGCGCGCTCGATCTGATGGACGAGCTGCGCTCGGATCTCTCGCCGTCCGTGCGGATAGCGGGCGCGACGCCGGCGCTCGAAGCCTCGCTCGCCCGCGACCTCGACGCGCTGCCCGAGATCGAGCCGCGCTACCGGCGCCTGAACGCTGAGGAGCCGTACCGGCTCAAGCTCACCTGCATGCGCCAGAAGCTCGTCAACACCCGCCGCCGGCTCGCGCGGCGGGGGCCGCACGAGCCCGGACGTGACTACGTCGGTGTGGGCGAGCTGCTGGCAGAGCTCGGGCTGGTGCGCGCGTCGCTCCTCGAGCACCGCGGCGAGCTGATCGGGCGCGGGCGGGTCGAGCGCGCCACCCGCACGATCGCGGCCTTCGGGCTCCAGCTCGCCACCCTCGACATGCGCGAGCACGCGGACGCCCACCATCACGCGGTCGGCCAGCTCTTCGACCGTCTCGCCGAGAGCGAGCGGCCCTACGCCCAGCTCTCGCGCGACGAGCGCCGCGAGCTGCTCGCCCGCGAGCTCGGCTCGCGCCGCCCGCTGGCGCCGAGCCCGCCGCCGCTCGACGCGGCGGGCGCGCGCACCTTCGGCACCTTCGCTGCGATCCGGGCCGCGCGCGGGCGCTACGGCGATGACGTGGTCGAGTCCTACATCGTCTCGATGTGCCAGGGGGCGGACGACATCTTCGCGGCGCTGCTGCTCGCGCGGGAGGCCGGGCTCGTCGACCTGCAGGCGGGCGTGGCGAGCATCGGCTTCGTACCGCTGCTCGAGACGATCGAGGAGCTGCGCCGCGCCGACGCCGTGCTCGAGGAGCTGCTGAGCGACCCCGGCTACCGGCGCGTCGTCGAGCTACGTGGCGACATCCAGGAGGTGATGCTCGGTTACTCGGACTCGAACAAGGTTGCCGGTATCGCCACGAGCCAGTGGGAGATCCACCGCGCGCAACAGCGGCTGCGCGACACCGCCGCTCGCTTCGGCGTCCGGCTGCGCCTCTTCCACGGCCGCGGCGGCACGGTCGGGCGCGGCGGCGGGCCCACCCACGAGGCGATCCTCGCCCAGCCGCCCGGCACGCTCGACGGCGAGATCAAGCTGACCGAGCAGGGCGAGGTGATCTCGGACAAGTACCTGGTGCCGCGGCTCGCGCGCGAGAACCTCGAGCTCATGCTCGCCGCGGCGCTCGAGTCGACCGTGCTGCACCGGCGGCCGCGCATGACGCCGGACAAGCTCGCCGCCTGGACAAAGGCGATGGAGATGGTGTCGGAGACCGCCTTCGAGCGCTATCGCGGGCTGATGGACGACCCGCGCCTGACCGACTACTACTTCGCCTCGACGCCGGCCGAGCTGCTCAGCGAGCTGCATCTCGGCTCGCGGCCGTCACGGCGGCCCGACTCGGCGGCCGGCCTCGACGGCCTGCGCGCGATCCCGTGGGTGTTCGGCTGGACGCAGTCACGCCAGATCGTGCCGGGCTGGTACGGCGTCGGCAGCGGACTGGCGGCGGCCCGCGCAGCGGGCATGAGCGACCTGCTCGCCGAGATGTACTCCGACTGGCGTTTCTTCGACAACTTCCTCTCGAACGTCGCGATGACGCTCACGAAGACGGACATCGAGCTGGCGCGCCACTACGTCGAGCGGCTCGTACCGGCCGAGCTGCACGGCGTCTTCGGCGCGATCCGCGACGAGTACGAGCTGACCATCGGGGAGCTGCTCGCGGTGACGGGCGAGCAGGAGCTGCTCGGCGCGAATCCGGTGCTGAAGCGCACGCTCGAGGTGCGCGACGCGTACCTCGCGCCGCTCCACTACCTCCAGGTCGAGCTGATCGAGCGCTGGCGCGCCGACCGTCGTGAGCGGCGCGACACCGACCCAGATGTGGAGCGCGCGCTGCTCCTGAGCGTCAACGGCATCGCTGCCGGCCTGCGCAACACGGGCTAGCCGGCGACCCGAGCCGCCAGCTTGTCGAACGCCGCGGTCCAGCCGGCCTCGGCGTGCCCGCGTGCCTCCACCGGGTAGGGCCCGTCGCTGAGCGTCATGCGCGTCTTCTCGCCGTGGTCGTGGAACTCGACGCGCAGCACGATCGGATCGGGCATACCCACCTCGGGCAGCGGGTCCGAGCGCAACACCAGCAGCTCGGGCTCGACGATCTCGAGGATCTCGTAGCCCACCGGGTACTCGGCTCCGTCGTCGCGGCGGACCATCGTCAGCTCGTACCGCCCACCGACCCTGAGGTCGATGCGGATCCTGTCGCGCGGCGTGTCGAAGTGCTCCGGCCCGTACCAGACGGCCACGTCGTCCGGGTCGGTCCAGGCGCTGAAGACACGCTCGCGAGGCGCCTCGAAGATCCGGGTGATCAGCACCTGCCGGTCGTTCATCGGTCCTCTTCCTTGCGCAGGTGCGCATCGAGTCGGTCCATCCGCGCCTCCCAGGTCCGCTTGCGGGACTGCATCCACTCGACCGCGTCGTCGAGCGGGTCGGCCTGCATCCGGCTCGGCCGCCACTGGGCGTCGCGGCTGCGGACGATCAGCCCCGCGTGCTCGAGCACCTTCAGGTGACGCGATATCGCGGGCAGGCTCACCGGGAACGGCTCCGCCAGCTCGCCCACGGTCGCCTCGCCCTCGGACAGGCGGGTGAGGATCGAGCGCCGAGTCGGATCGGCGAGCGCGGCGAAGGTCAGGCTGAGCTGGTCGGTAGGCACGTAACGGATCAGTTAATTAACGTCTTCATTAAATACGATCCGGCGCCGAGGCGCAACCGCGAGGCGCCGCTAGCGCTCCCGGCTCACCGCCGCGACGGCCTCGGCCACCGGCGGGTAGACGTGCTCGAGGGTCACGTCGGCGCGCCGCAGGACGTCGCGCACGCTGCCGATGTCGCGCGCGAGCGCGAGCACCGCGCCCTCTCGCGCGAGGGAAACAGCCAGCGCAGCGGGTTCACCGCGTCAGAGGGCCGAGATGCCGTCGCCGATCAGCTTGGCGCCGATCACGAGGCAGATCACGGCCATGATGGCGGCGTTGTGGTGCCCCATCCAGTTCTTGAGGTCATCGAGGATGCGTGTCGCGCGCTCGCCCATGAAGAAGTAGATCGCCACCGGCAGCCCGGGCCCGAGCGTCCCGATCAGGACGAAGACGGCGAGCGCGACCGCCTGCTCGCCAGTAGCAACGTCGGTCTGCGCGATGGCGGTCGCGGCGCCGACCGTCAGCAGCAGGTTCTTGGGGTTGATCGCGGACAGCGCCACGCCCATCGCCAGCGCGCGCTGGGGCGTGAAGCGGTCGATCGTCTGCATCCACTTCGGCAGTGCGGCTTCGGCATCGCCCCGCGGCCGTCCGCGCCATTGGCGCATGGCCACGAGCAGCAGGAGAGCACCGATGACGAGCTTCAGCACGCCGACCCAGCTCGCCGGCTCGCCCGACTCGCTCGCGTCGGCGCCGCTCGACACGAGCAGGACGACCGCGCCAACAACGCTCAGGCCGATCAGCCAGCCGCCGATGAAGGCCGGCCCGTTGGCGCGCCCGCGCCGGGTCGAGAGCATCAGGACCACTGCGATGATCGGCACGGGACTGAGCGCGACGCCCACTCCGAGCGAGACGATTTGGCCGATCGCGTCGCCCATAGCGCGGGAACACTATTGGTGCTTAGCGGACGGCCTCGTCAAGCGTGGCGTCGATGCGCACGCGCCCCGCCACTCCGGCCCGGCGCAGGACATCGAGAGCGGGTGCGCGGACCTCGGCCAGGCGCAGCTCGATTCCCTCCTTATCGAGCTCATCGACCAGCTCTGCCAGCGTGTCGGCCGTCTGGACGTCGACCTCGAAGGTCTCGGCGAGATCGAGGACCACCGCGGAGGGGCGCGGTTCGCGCCCTGCAGGCTCAGGATGCGCTGCTTGACCGGGTCGGTGGTGGCATAGAAGAGCGGGCCGTCGCTGCGAACGGCGAGCACGTCGGCCGGGAGCTCCCAGTCGGGGTGTCGGTCGGCCCGCCCCCAGACACCGGTTTCCGAATCGCGTGCAAGCTGCCCGACCGACGGTCGGGAAAGCCGCTGGATCACGTAGATCAGCGTAAGCACGGCCGTGATCACGAGGCCCTCGAGCACGCCGAGCACGAGCACCCCGACGAGCGCCAGGCCGGCCCAGACGGCGGCGCTCGGCCGGATCCGCAGGAAGCGCCGCAGCTCGTCAACTCGGAAGAAGCCCGCCAGGGCCACCACCACGATCGCGCATGAAGTCACGGTCGCCGCCCGAGGCGATCAGGGTGGTGAAGCCGTGCGACTCCAGGTAGCGCAGCAGCTCCACCATCGGCGCGAAGGCGCAATCGCGGTAGAGGCGTCCGAGCGTCGGGTGCTGGGCCTCGGAGACGAAGTCGGCTGCGGAGCGCTGATAGTCCTCGACGCTCAGCTCGGTGAAAGCCGTGGCGACGGCGTCGAGGAGCAACTTCGCATCGCTGTCGTCGCCCCTGTAGTGCTTGACCATCGCCTGGCCAAGCCAGTTCAGGTCGTGCTCGTAGGCAGCCTTCCACGGCTGCCGGCCGCGCAGCGACTCGTCTTCATCCGCCTGTTCGGCGAACCGCCGCAGGATGAAGTCGAGCTGGATGGGAATGGGCTTCTCGCACCAGAGCGTGCCGTCGTTGTCGAAGACGGCGACGCGCTCCTCGGCTGGCAGGCGGTCGCCGGCCCTCTCGGCGAACGCGACGATCGCCTCGCGCGTCGGCGTGTCATTCCAGGATGCGAGCGGGGCTGGCATCGCGGCATTATCCCGTAGCTTGTGTCGCCCAATTCCGACAGGAAGGACTCGCAGTGAGTGATCTCGTAGCGATCGCCTACAAGGACGTTCCGACCGCCCAGCAGGTTGCCGCGAATCTCGGTGAGGCCGTCAAGGCCCACGAGATCGAGCTCGAGGATCTCGTGATCGTCGAGCACAGGGACGACGGCAAGGTCAAGCTCCACCAGCCGTCTCTGGTCGGCCTCGGCGCCGCCGGCGGAGCGCTCTGGGGCGGGCTGATCGGACTGATCTTCTTCATGCCGCTGTTCGGCCTGGCGATCGGCGCGGCGGCGGGAGCCGCGGGCGGCGCGGTGTCGGATCGCGGCGTCGACGACAACTTCATGAAGAAGCTCGGCGAGGAGCTTCAGCCTGGCGGCGCCGCGCTGATCCTGCTGGTCAGCAAGGTCACGCCGGACAAGATCCTGCCGAAGGTGCAGATTCCCGGCACGGTGATCCAGACCTCGCTCTCGAGCGAGGACGAGGCGGCGCTGCAAGAGGCGCTCGACAAGGCGAAGGCCTGAGACCGTCCGCCGCGCGGCTCCGGGATTCGGCCCGGAGCCGCGAGCTGGATCGAGGGGGAGGATGTCGGCCAACGATGCGCTGACCTGGATCGAGGAGTACCGCGACCTGCGTGAAACCGTCGAGCGGGCGATCCTTCCGATCGCCACCTCGGTCGACGGGCGGCGCTTCCACTATCAGGCCTCGTTGCACGGACTCGACCTGGAGGCCGGCGGCTATGTGGCCATCGACACCGGTGAGGAAACGCGACTCGGCCAGCTGCTGTCGCTCGAGATGCAAGCGCTCACAATGGCGGCTCCCGGCCCGCACGGACAGATCACGGTGCGCGCCGCACAGGGCGACGGAGCGCTACTCGACGGGGACGGCCGCCCCTTTCACGACGCCCGCGTGCGGCGCGCCACGGTCGCCGAGGTGGGCGCCTGGCGCGAGGGCTCCCGCCCTTCCAGCGCGACGCTGAGCGTCGGCGAGCTCGCGCTTGCGCCCGGCGTGCCGTTCGAGCTGGACGCACGCGGATTCGGCAGGCACACCTTTCTGTGCGGCCAGTCCGGGTCTGGCAAGACCTACTCGCTCGGCGTCCTGCTCGAGCGCCTCCTGGCGGAGACGAGCCTGCGCGTGGTGGTCCTCGATCCCAACTCGGACTACGTCCGCCTCGCCGACCGCCGGGCCGACGCCGATCCTGCGGCGGCCGCGCGCTACGAGGAGCGCGCCGGCCGGATCGTCGTGCGGAGCGGCACGGACGGCGATTCTCGCCTCGGCCTCCACTTCCGGGAGCTGGCGGCCGCGCAGCAGGCTGCGCTGCTGCGACTGGACCCGGTTGCCGACCGCGACGAGTACGCGCAGATCGCGGCGATCGCCGAGACCGCCACCCCCGACAGCCTCGAGGCGCTCGCGCAGGGCGACGAGCAGGCGAAGCGGCTCGTGCTGCGAGCGACGAACATCGGTGTGCATCGCTTCGGCGTGTGGTCGCGTGAGCGGGACATCTCGATCCTCGACGACGTCCTCGATGGCGACATCCGCTGCCTCGTCGCGGACCTCGGCTCGCTCGCGGATCCGGCGGAGCGCTCGCTCGTGGCCGGGGCGATGCTCGAGCGGCTCTGGCGCCGCCGCGCCGAACGGCACCCGGTCGCCATCGTCATCGACGAGGCCCACAACGTCTGCCCGGCCAGGCCCGAGGACGCGCTCACGGCGCTCGCCACCGAGGACGCGATCAGGATCGCGGGCGAGGGGCGCAAGTTCGGCCTCTACCTGATCGTCGTGACCCAGCGGCCGCAGAAGGTGCACGAGAACGTGCTGTCGCAGTGCGACAACCTCGTCCTGATGCGGATGAACTCGGTGGCCGATCTCGGCCACGTGGCGGAGGTGTTCTCGTTCGTGCCGCCCGGGCTGGTCGAACGCGCTTCGACCTTCGACCAGGGAGAGGCGCTCGTGGCAGGCAAGATCGCTTCGCATCCGGCGCTGATCCGCTTCGGCGCGCGGATCACGGAGGAGGGCGGCTCCGATGTCGCGGGCTGGGCCTAGCCGGCGCAGACTCGTCAGTGCACGAACACCTTTAGGGCGACGAGCACGAGCCCGAGTGACGCGCTCGACATCCCGGCGCCGAGCACTTGCGCCAGCGAGCCGCCCGACAGCTCGCGGAGGCCCGCGCCCCACACGAACAGGAGCACGACGTTGACCGAGAGGCCGACCCAGAGCCCGGTGGCCACGGAGTAGACCCCGGCCGCCGCGAGCCCGAGCGCAAGGGCCGCAGGAATCGCGGCAGCGACAATCGGCAGCTCGTGCCGGAGCGAGTGCCTGAAGGCGCGGCGGTCGACCGGCGCCCGCGTCTCGGCGGCCGCGCCGAGGGCGCGTGCCCAGGCGTGGGCGAGCGCAAAGACGCCCGCGGTCACGACGACCGCGACGGCGGCCAGTTCCACATCCTTGCCGCTGAGCGTCACGAGCACGGACGACACGAGCACGAGCCCGTACAGGCTTCCCGTGATGTTTCCGCGGGGGAGGAGCCACGCGATGCGCGGAGTGCGTTCGGGGGTTGTCCCCTCCGCGGTGCTCATGAGGGCAAGTGTGAGCGATCAGGTGATAGAACGCCTCGGCGAAGCGACCTCACCCACTCAGGAGACGCGGATGGCGAAGCAGTTCAAGGGCAAGATCGATCTCGACATCAGGGACTCGACACCGGACTGGGACGCGTTCCTGCCGGACAAGGCGCCGGCGGACCGAACGTGCTGGTCGTGCTCTACGACGACACCGGCTGCGCGGCCTGGTCGCCCTACGGCGGCGCCATCGAGATGCCGATCATGCAGCGGCTGGCCGACGACGGCCTCACTACGTCTACAACTTCCTCGGCATCCCGCCCGAGCAGTCGCTCGTCACCGATGCGCCTACCTCCGGGACGCACTTCGTGGGCGTGGCGTTCACGAAGGAGCGCGCGGGCGAGTACCACGAGCCACACGGGACGATGAAGCTGTACGTCGACGATGAGGTCGTCGCCGAGGACGCGATGCGCACGATCATGTCCCGCTACTCGCTCTGCGGCGAGGGTCTCTGTATCGGCTACGACGGCGGCGACGCCGTGAGCGCCGAGTACAAGCCCAAGTTCGAGTTCACCGGCGGCCGCATCGTGAAGGTGGTGTTCGATGTCGGGGACGACGCCTACATCGACGTCGAACGCCAGCTCGCGGCCGCGATGTCGAGGGACTAAGCAGCCCGCCGCGGGCCGGCGAGCAGGCTCTCGGCGAGCCGCCGCTCGTCGGCCGCGACCGGCCGCGACGTCACCAAGAGCACGCTCCAACCGGACCCGCCGCGGAGAGCATCCTCGATGCGGGTCCGGATGGCCGGCTCCTCTTCCTCGCCGGCCACGAACACGGTGCGAAACCGAGCCGCCTCGCGGCCCGTCTCGATCGCGTTGTTGTGCGGCCAGCGGCACGGCCCAGGGTGGTCCCAGTGTCCGCACAGCTCGACCGTCACGGCGGCGCCGACGCTCCGCGGGTCGGTGTCGTCGTCGAGGGCGAGCAGGCGGCGACGACGTAAGCGGCCGTGGGCATGCGCCGGGAGTGTTCCAGAACGGCCCGTGCCGGCCGGCCGCTCCGGGGTCACGCCAAACCCGCTGCTCGCCCAGCTCGGAATGCCGCTCGACAAAGCACGGGCGTGTGTCGGTAGACGAGACTCTGCGGGTGAAGGGCGTGCTCGGCTGGCTGATCGCCCGCGGCTACCACGTCCTGCAGCTGCCGTTCGGACCGCCGCCGCGCTTTTCGGCGCGACGTCGCCGAGTTGTCGTCATCGACCGCAGTCGAAGGAGTGAGCAATGACAACGCAGAAGACATCCGGACACCGCCATCCTTCGCCGCTCGCGGCGCTGGTGATCGTGCCGGTCGTGGTGGCAATCGTGCTGACCCTGTTCGCCTGGCCGACCGCAAGGCTCGAGCCGCGTGATCTGCCGGTCGGCGTGGCCGGGCCGCCCCCGGCCGTGGGCCAGCTCGAGCAGCAGCTCGGCGCGAACCCCGACGCGTTCGACGTGCACCGCTACGCGAACGAGGCCGAGGCGCGCGCGGCGATCGAGGACCGCGAGGTCTACGGCGCGTTCGTCGCAACGCCCGAGGGACCGAAGGTGCTGAGCTCCAGCGCCGCGAGCCCCGTGGTGGCTCAGCTGCTCGGTCAGGCCGCGGCCGATACGGGCGCATCCACCGAGGACGTCGTCACGGCCGAGCACGGCGCGGCGCTGCCGTCGTCGGTGCTGCCGCTCGTGATCGCCGGGATCCTCATCGGCGTGGCCGCCTCGCTGCTCACCACGAGTGCTTCCGGGCGCGTGGGACTGCTGGTGGCCGGCTCGGCGATCATCGGGCTCGTCGCGGCGGGGATCGTCCAGAGCTGGCTCGACGTCGTCGAGGGCGACTGGATCGTCAACGCCGGCGTGCTCGGCCTGACCGTGCTCGCCATCGGCGCGAGCGTGACCGGCCTCTACGCCTGGCTCGGCGGCGTCGGCATCGGAGTCGCGGCGGCGCTGATGGTCTTCATCGGCAACCCGTTCTCCGGAGCCGGCTCCGGCGCCCGAGATGCTGCCGCAGCCCGTCGGCGGGATCGGTCAGCTGCTGCCGCCCGGGGCGGGAGCGAACCTGCTGCGCAGCACCGGGTTCTTCGACGGCGCCGCCGCCGGAGTGCCGGTGGCGGTCCTGCTCGCCTGGGCGCTCGGCGGTCTGGCGCTCGTCGCCCTCGCAGCGATGCGGGGGCGGCGGCCGGCCGCCGCCCCCGCTTCGGTGGGGGTGTGAGCGCCCGCGAGGCGGACGCAGAGCACGATCATTCCGAGCCGGGCGGCACGTACTTGCTGGCGGTGAACACCGCGCCCTGCGGATCGCGCAGAACCGTGAAGCGGACGAAGGGCGCGTCCATGGGAGGCGCCAGCACCGTGCCGCCGAGCTCGGTGGCCTTCGCGGCGGCGGCGTCCGCGTCGTCGACCGCGAAGGTCACGCTCCAGTGCGGCGGGGCGTCCGGCGCGTTCCCGTTGAGCGGCATCAGCCAGGCGACCACGTCCTCGAAGCCCGCCGGCGCACCCTGGTCCGCCATGCGGCCGCGCAGGCCCGGATCGAGCTTCTCGAGGTAGTCGCCGTAGCCGGCGACCCGCCACATGCTGCCGGCTCCCCTGGCCGAGGTCGAGCGGGTCCGCCTGCCAGCCGAACACGTCGCCGTAGAAGGCGCGCGCTTCATCCATGTCGTCGGTGTTCAGCCCGCTGAAGTTCCATGTGCCCGGCTCGTTGACGAGCTGGGCGCCCCTGTGGCGACCGGCCTGCCAGACGTTGATCGGCGCGCCCTGCCGGTCGGCGAGCACCGCCATGCGGCCGGCCTCCATGACGTCGAAGGGCTCGACCAGGACGCTGCCGCCGGCGTCCCTGGCCTTGGCGGCCGCGTCGTCTGCGCTCTCGACCCAGACGTACGTGCTCCAGAACGGCTGCGGCGGCGAGCCCTCCGGCTGAGAGCCGATCGCGGCGACGTCCTTGCCGCGAATGGTCGCGACGAAGTAGTTGCCGGGCGCGTCGGCCGGCATGCGGTCCTCGAAGTCCCACCCGAACAGGCCCCCGTAGAACTCGACCGCAGCCTCCGGGTCGGGCTGGGCGGTGTCGACCCAGCACGGCACACCCTGCGGATATCCGTCTCGCTCCAGCATCGCTGCTCCTTCGCGTTCGTGGTCGGGGGCAGACTACGAAAGGTTTAGGCCAGGATCTGTCCTCAATCTGATCAATGATGTAAAGGTCCATGACCGAGACCTCGAGTCGCCTCCTGACGCTTCTCTCCCTGCTCCAGGAGCGCCGCGACTGGCCGGGCGGCGAGCTCGCCGAGCGGCTGGAGGTGTCGGGACGCACGATCCGGCGCGACGTCGAGCGACTCCGCGGCCTCGGCTACCCGGTCGAGTCGCTCACCGGGCCGGCAGGCGGCTATCGGCTGCGCGCCGGAACTGCCATGCCGCCGCTGCTGCTCGACGACGACGAAGCGATCGCGATCGCCGTGGGATTGCGCACGGCCGCGCGCGCGTCCGTCAGGGGAATCGAGGAGACGTCCGTGCGAGCGCTCGTGAAGCTCGAGCAGGTGCTGCCCTCGCACCTGCGCCGGCGCGTGCGCGCGCTCGGCGCGGCGACCTCGGCCATCGCCCCCGGCGGCCCCGAGGTCGACGCGCAGGTGCTGAGCGTGCTCGCGGCGGCGTGTCGCGACGCCGAGCGCGTGCGCTTCGCGTACCGCGGCCGCGACGGCGCCGGCAGCCGCCGCGAGGTCGAGCCGCACTCGCTCGTCAACGTGGGCAGGCGCTGGTACCTCGTCGCGTGGGACCGCGGCCGCGAGGGGTGGCGCACGTTCAGGGTCGACCGGCTCTCCCGTCCAGTCGCCGCGGGTGCGCGCTTCGAGCCGCGCGAGCTGCCCGCCAAGGACGGTGCGGCGTATGTCTCGCAGAGCCTGTCCGCGGCGCCGAACCGCTACGAGGCGCGCGTGACGCTGCACGCGCCGATCGACTCGATCCGAAGATGGGTGCCGGGTCACTGGGGATCGCTCGAGCCGCTCGACGACGAACGCTGCGAGTTCCGCACGGGCGACGACGACCTCGACTGGCTGGCGCTGCGGATCATGATGTTCCGCGTCGACTTCGAGGTGCACGAGCCGGAGGAGCTGCGGGAGCACGTGGCGATGCTCGGTCGACGCCTCGAGCGTGCGGTCGGCGCCGGCGCTTGACAGGCAGCCAATACGGGTCGAAGTTGGACACAACGTGCTCGAGCTGGCCGACATCGAGCCGTACCTGAGGGATCGTGGGCTGATCAGCCCGAGAGCGGTGGTCGACGGGGGCTTTAGGGTCGTGGACGTCTCGCGGCTGAATCGCGTCTTCATCGTGACGGCGGAGACCGAACGCTGCCTCGTCTTGAAGTTCGGTGGGCCTTCGGGTCACACGGGGGTAGCTCGCGAGGCAGAAGTCCTGCAGCGCCTGCGGTCGCTGGACGCTGAGGGGGTCGCCACCTTCATACCGGCGGTCGTCGAGTACGACCCAGCGGAGCGCGTGCTGATCCTCGAGGCGGCTCCCGGCGCGAGAGACCTTGGCCGTCACCACGCCAAAGGACGTTTCTCCCGTGAGCTGGCACGCCAGGCTGGAGAGGCCTTGGCTCGCCTCCACGAGATGCCGGCTGGGGCCCTCAGAGGGACTCTCGGGTTCGGTGGACCCGACCTGGACCCTGCGCGTGCACGAGCCCGATTGGGAGTCGACCTGCAGAATGAGCGGAGCCGCGCTTGAGCTGACGCGGGTCATCCAGAGCTCCGACGAGCTGTGCACTGGGCTGGATGACCTCCTGGCCTCTTGGAGCGAGGACTCGGTGATCCACGGCGACGTGCGCTGGGACAACTGCGTCGCCGTTCGCGCGGCCGGAACCCACCGCTGGAACGGGTTGCGGTTGATCGACTGGGAGCACTGCGCACCCGGAGACCCTTGCTTGGACATCGGAGCCTTCCTCGGAGAGTATTTGCGCGCCTGGCAGCAGTCCATTCCGATCGTCGACCCCGAGGATCCCGGTCGGCTGCTCGGGGACGCTCGACTTCCGCTGCGCCAAATGCGACCCGCCCTCCGAGCGTTCTGGGACGCCTACCGGCGCCGCCGCTCCGCTCCGGCGAGCTCGGTCGTACCCTGCGCCGGGCCACGCTTTTCGCCGCGTCGAGCGTGCTCACGGTCGCGCTGGAGCAGGCGCAGACGCTCGCGGAGCTGCGCCCAGGCGTGCTTGGCCTGGTGCGCCTGAGCGAGAACATCCTCCGGCGTCCCGAGGAGGCCTCGGCTCATCTCCTCGGGTTCGGACCGTCTCGAGCCGTGGCATGACCGATTACCGGGGTCAGGTCATGCAGGCGCTCCGCGCCGTCAAGGTCTCGTCGGCGACGACGTACGCCTGGTTTGGCCGACGCTCGCCTCCGTTGCCACGGCCGGTGGTGAAGGCACTGTCAGCCGACACCGCGCGGGACTACTTGGTCGGCCTGGTCGCCGGCGAGCTGTATCGATCGTTCTACACGCAGGGACGGGCGGTACCCGTCAATCCGGACGTTGCCAGGCCGAATCGGCCGGACGATGCGTTCGTCCAGGGGTTGTCGCTCGCGAACAACGGAAAGGGGGGCTGGGACAGCGGCTGGCGAGTCGAGAAGGCAGCACCGAGCATCCTTCACGTGGAGAGAAACGGGCTTCGTGTTCGTGTGCGAACCTCGGACTGCCGCTCGTCACGTGGCACCCCCGCGATTGGCGACACGGTGAGCGTACGCCGGCCCAACGAACTCAGCGCCGCTTCCCGGGCTTCTACACCGCGCTTGGTGACCGGGACCTCGCCATAGGCGATGAGGGGCTCGAGGTACGCCTGTACTTCAACGTCGCGGCCGCCGGTGCGGCGCCGCTGGTGGCGAGTGTGCACGCGACTTCTGAACGAGGCGGAGATCCCCTTCTTGCTCAAGGTCGTCGATCATCCGATGGGGTTCTTCCGCTGCGACACCGCGGTGCTGTACCTCGACGGCGACGGCTTCAAGGGGGTGCAACGATCACTGGCGGTCGCGGCTTCCGTGTGCGCTTCCCACCTTCGCCGGGACGCGCCGGCATTCACGAGACCGCTGACGCACGGTGCGGCCGTGGGCGAGCATCGTCCCAGCCTCGGAGCGAGCTTCGGGGCAAGCCGCTGCCGCCTCCTCGCCGAGGGCATAGTCGATGCCCATGAGCGCGGCTCAACACGGCTCGAGGATCGGCTCGATGCCGTGGCTCGCCGGTTCGCGCGACGCGGCTTCGACCTGGACGCGCCCTATCTGGTGCCCGCGAACCACAATGTCCTCTGACGACACTGAGTTTCTCGCCGCGGCCGGCGAAGCTGGGCCACCGAATCGCGGACTCTGCAATCTCGTTCGAAGGCCGCTGCAACTGGATCGGGGCGCTTCCGGACGCGCCCCGCCGGTCGAGTTTGTCGTGGCCCATGCGGCACTCGGGCCGGACCTGTACGAAGGAACGAGTGGTGTGGCGCTGTTCCTTGCAGAGGCCGGTGTCAAGCTCGGCGACGCCCGTCTCCGCGCCACCGCGCTTGGGGCCATCAACCACGCCCTGGCTCACGCCGGGCGGGTGGACCCCAGAGCCCGCGACGGCCTGTACACGGGAGCGATCGGGATCGCCTACGCAGCCGCGCGAGTAGCCGGGTTGCTGGAAGCGGACCATCTCCTGACGCGCGCGCGCGATTTGCTTCTGGAGTGGCGCACTGAGGAGATCCGATCGGAAGCGTCCGATGTCATGAGCGGCTGCGCGGGGGCGGTCACGGGCCTCGTGGCAATCAGCGCGCTGATCGACGAGCCGTGGATTCTGGATAGCGCGGTGGAGCTCGGCGAAGAGTTGGCCGCCAGGGCGGAGGTCACCGGCGCCGGATGGTCATGGGCGGCTCCCGGCAGACACTCGGACTACAACCTTTGTGGCTACTCGCACGGTGTGCCGGCATCGGGCACGCCTTCCTGGAACTCTTCGGCGTGACCGGCGATACCCGCTTTCGCGAAGCCGGCGAGCGCGCGTTCGATTACGAGCGCTCCTGGTTTGACCCTCGAAGCGGGACCTGGCCAGATCTCCGGGGAGTGGCGCGCCAAGCCGGCCGGGATGCTCCGATGCCCACGCCCGGCTTCTCGTGGTGCAACGGTATGGCGGGGATCGCGCTCTCGCGACTGCGCGCAACGGAGCTGCTCGGGTCAGCGGTCATCCGTCGGGACGCAGCGCTCGCGCTGGCGGCCTGCGAACGGCATGTGTCCGAGCTGCTCGCCGGGACGCCGGACGACTTCTCGCTCTGCCACGGCGCGGCGGGCGCCGCCGACGTGCTGCTGTATGCGGGAAGAGAGAACTTGGGCCAGCTGGCCGCTGAGATTGGCCGGCAGGGAATTGAGCGGCACCTCGGACCGGAAGCGGCTCCCTTCCCGTGTGGCGTGGCGGTGGGCGAGACCCCAGCCCTGATGCTCGGCTTTGCGGGCGTCGGGATGTTCTACCTGCGCCTGTGTGACCGAGGGGTGGGGAGCCCCCTGCTCGTCCGGCGCAAGGGTTGACAGCGTCAACCGGCGCTGCGTAGAGTCGCAAGCACCCCGGAAAAGGAGCGTGCCGTGCCGCGCGATCCCACTCCCCCGACGGCTCCGATTCTTCCTGATCTGCGAACTCGCGATGGGGAGGGGCCGATAGAGGCCGTAGTCGACGTCGTCGGCTATATCGGTGAAGCGGACGACGCCGAGGCGTTCGTTCGCATGCATCCCGACCGTGACTTCCAAGCCTTCATGGACTTTTCGGTGGACGACATCGTCACCTCCAGTCCGCTCAACGCCGATGACCCCCTGGGCAAGGCGGTTCTGTGGGTACGAAGCGAAAGCCTGATGCACGTTGACGTCTTCAGCGAGAACGCCGAGTCGGTTTTGGAGCGGGAGCTCGTACCGCCAGAATGAGCGTTTGGAACTTCCTTCCCGCTTCACGCTACTTCGCCGCGGTACTTATGGGATTGATCCGTGAACACGAAGGGCGGTACTGATGCGATCCGATGGGACGGTCGCCTCGCTCGATCATGAGACGCTGCTCGAGCAACTCGAAGCGGAGTTTCTAAGCTCCGACGTGAGCTCCTGGCAGTTCGATTCGAACTCGCGTTTGGCAGACCTGCAACTGCTCGCCCTCGGGGACGAGCCCAAGCAGTGGTACACGAGCCGAAGGACCAGGCCCCCGCCTTACTGCTGTCGTTGACGGTGCTCAGTCGTCGCTCGGTAGGAGACGCTGCCGCTCGACGGGGCTCAGCTCGCGCTCGGCACGAGTACGCGCGAGCCTCAGGACCGCGCTGATTGGCCCGCACACCTCGCAGGTGTAAACGCGGACGCCGTCCTCGCCCGCGCTCACCACGCGGCGACCGTCGCTGCTGAACTCGGCCGAGGTTGCGGGCCCTTCATGTCTGAACAGCACCACGAGCGTCTCCCCTCCCTCGGCGCTCCATACCCGCACGGTTCCGTCCTTTCCGGCGCTGACCACCCGCTGCCCGGTTGGATCAAAAGCCGCTGACGAGACCGGTCCCTCGTGGCCTCTGAGGATGGTCGTGGGGCCGCCGTCCACGCCCCAGACTCGAACGGTGCCGTCGGCGCCGGCGGTCACGAGGCGTCGCCCATCAGGGCTATACGCGACGGAGGTGACCGACTGTCGGTGTCCCCGCAAGGTTCGCTCGAGCCTCCCGGTTGCGGCGTTCCACAGACGCACAGTTCCATCGTCCGACGCACTCGCGAGATGGGTCCCATCCCCATCGAAGGCAACAGCCCGTATCGCCGCCTCGTGACCCTTCAGGACGACACGATCACCCCCGTCAAGTCGCTGAATCGTGATCGTCTCGCGTGCCCCGCCGAAAGCGATTCGGCGCCCGGCCGGATCGAACGTCGCCGCAAAGAGCAGCGCATCCTCTGAAGCCGCGACTTTCGATCGCCTGCTCTCCAAGTCCCAGAGGCGGACGCTTCCATCGACACTTACGCTGACGATGCGCTCGCCGTCGCGGGAGAACCGCGGAAAGCTGGGCCCTGCATGGCCCGGCAAGTCCGTAACCGAACCGGCCGAGGGATCCCACAGCCGGAGCACGCCGTCTGCACCCCCGTTCAGGACCGTCTTGCCGTCGGGGCTGAAGCTCGCCGTGGTTACGGGTGCCTGCAGGGTGGCAACGGTGGCTGGAGACCACCTGCGGAGCGTCCCATCCTCGCCGGCGCTGATGACGATGTTCGAGCCCGGCACGAACGCGGCTTGCTGAACGAGGCCCCTGTGGCCCCTCAGTTCGGCGAGCGCGGGGCCTCCCTTCACATCGTGCACGCGGACAACGCCGTCCTCCCCTGACGTGACCAGCCTCTTGCCGTCGTCGCTGAACCGGACGCTGTTCAAGGCCTGGTCGTCGACGGGGATCTCCAGTGGACGCCCGCCGCTGTCCGCGTCCCAGATTCGCAGGACGCCGTCCTGACCGGCCGTCGCCACACGCCTCCCGTCGGGGCTGAAGTCGGCACCCAGCACCGGCTCCGGATGACGCAGGACGGTCGAGGTTCCGCTGGCGAGATCCCAGATCCGCGCGGAGTGGTCGTCGCTGGCGCTGACGGCCCGCTTGCCATCAGAGCTGAACCGTGCTGTCCACACGAGGTCCGTGTGCCCCCTCAACACCCTGACCGGCCTACCGCCCTCGACCGGGACGAGGTGGATGGTGCCGTCGAAGGCGGGAACCAACAGGCGGCTCCCGTCCGGGCTGAACTCCACCGCGTTCGCGTAGTTCGGGCTCAGACGCAATAAGACGCGCTTCTCCTCGCCGTTGAGGTCCCATAGGGCGACGGTTCCGTCGTCGCCGGCGGTCGCAACCTGCCGGCCGTCCGGGGACAGGCTGGCGCCCAGTGCCCAGCTACCTGGCGTGTGCCTTGATCGTCGTCACGGCCCGCCCGCGATTCAGGTCCCAGACGCGTACGAGGCCGTCCTGTCCAGCCGTTGCAACCAGCCGTCCGTCGCGGCTCGGCTCCACTGCATTGACCCGGCCGTCGTGCGCGGGCCAGGTCGACAGGGCACGTGTGGCCAGCGTGGCCTGCCGCAGCACGTTTTCCGCCTGCTGGGTGTCCTGGCGATCGAGCGCCCGCAACGCCAGGGCGAGGCTCAGGCCAGGGTCGACGTCGAGAAAGCTCGTCGCACGCGCGGCCAGCTCGCGCGATGCCGCGATGTCTCGCTGACGCTCCGCTTCCTGGCCCTGATAGATCGCAACGATCGCCATCGCCGAGATCGCCGCAAGCGCGGCCGCAGGGCGACGATCACCAACTGCTGCCGCTTACGCCGCGCCCGCTGCTGACCTTCGCGATGCCTGTCGCTCGCGTCGAGGAACTCCCGTTCGAGCTCGTTCAGGTAGGGCTCGTGGCTCTCGCGCCATTCGTCTGCCTCGATCAGCCGCGTTCCGCGGTAGAGCGCGTCCTCGTCGCGCCCGTGGTCGTCCCATTCTCTGGCCGCCGAGCTGAGGCTGTGACTGATCCGCAGGCCGGCGCGGTCCTCCTCGATCCAGCCTGTCAGGCGGGGCCAGTCGCGCAGCAGTGCCTCGTGCGCAAGCTCGACCTAGCCGGCGCTGACCGTGAGCAGGCGGCGGTCTGCGAACAGCTCGAATACCCGCCGGCTGTCTCCATCATGCTGGATGTCGAGTTCAGTGAGCGGGACGCGGCGTCGCTCGATCGCCCCATCGGGACCTTCGTGTGCCAGCCGGACAAGCAGGCTGTGCGCAAGCACCTGCTGGTCCGGATCGAGCTGGGCGTACGCGTCCTCGGCGAGCCTGCGACGCCGCGCTGTGACTCCGCCCGTCTGCAGATAGGCGGAGTGACGCAGCACGCGCCCGTCACGCCGTTGCCAGATGTCGAGCAGTGCGGCGGAGAGCAGGGGTAGGGCGCCGGGCGCTTCCTCGACGTCGTCGAGGAGCGCCGTCACGAGCGCGGGCTCGACCTCGAGCCCGGCGCGGTGGGCGGGAAGCTCCACCGCGCGGCGCAGCTCGTCGCGCTGCATCGGCCCGACCAGGACGTGGTTGTCCGCGAGCAACTCCGAGAGGCCGGGGTAGGCCGCGCAATTTCCGTAATGGTCGGCGCGGATCACCAGGACGACCGGCCCGCGGTCATGCCGATCCTGCGCCACCCGTACGAGCTCGGCCACGAACACGGCGCGCTCCTCCTTGTCGCGGCACGCCGTGAACGTCTCCTCGAACTGGTCGACGGCGAGCACGACCCGTGGGTCGCCTTGGATTCCCGAACGGCAGCCTGCAACTCGCCCAGCGGGTGCTCGCCTGGTCGCATCAGGACGCGCACCCAGGTATCGCTGCCCGGCAGAACGCCGCCCGCCAATGCGGGCATGAGTCCAGCCCGGACGACCGAGGACTTGCCGCTGCCCGACGGGCCGACTACTCCGAGCAGCGGCGCTCCCACGAGCCGGGCAACCAGTTCCGCGACGAGCCGCTCGCGACCGAAGTAGTAGTCGGCGTCGCTCTCGTCGAACGGCGCAAGCCCCTTGAACGGGCAGACAACAGGACCGTCGCGCTCCTTGGCGAGCGTGAGGCGCTCGCGGGCCGTCTGCAGATCGACGACGCCTCCGGCAAGCTCAGCCTCCACCGAGCGCAGCTCGGCCCGGCCGGCGGCGGCGCGGCCTGCCATCTCTTCCACGCGCTCGGCGGCTTGGCGCCGCGCCCACTCGCTGGCGAGTTCGTGCACGCGACGCGGAAGGCCTTTGCTGGCCTCGCGCAGCCGCTCGACCGGAACGGTGCCGTCTGCCTCCGGCGCGTACGAAAGTGCGATCTCCTGGACAGCCTCGGCGTCGAGGGGCTGGAGGGCGACGTCCTCGTTCGCACCAAGTCGCGCGAGTACCTCGTCGTCCTCGCCCGCCGCGACCACGAGCACCGGGATGGATCGGAGTGCGCGCCCAAGGTCGCCCAACCGGGCAAGTACCTCGGGGCTCGCGAGATCGGCGGCGTCGACGACGACGAGCGTCGGCCCGGTCGCCTCTCGCGCCCGATCGAGGACTTCCAAGGTCTCGCCCGGCGGGCCGCCACCGGACGCGTAGAGGACGTGGCCGGCACCCGGTGGATTTCGCCCGCCAGCTCGGCCGCCAGCCGGCTCTTGCCGATTCCGGGCGGCCCACTGAGGGTGATCAGAGCGCCTGCGCCGGCCTCAACCCTCTCCCAGCGCTCCCGCAGCCGGGCGAGCTCGCGGCCCGACCCGCCAACGCCGGCGCCGCCGCCGGGTCGAGCTCGCGCGGGAGCTCGACGACGCGGGCCGGAGTGCAAGCGAGTCGTCCTGGCGCAGGATCGCGTCCTGGAGCTCGCGCAGCTCGGGCCCGGGCTCTACGCCGATGTCTTCGACGAGCCGCCTGCGCGCGTCCTGGAAAGCCTGCAGCGCCTCGGCCTGCCTACCGCAGCGGTAGAGAGCGAGCATGAGCTGACCGGCGAGCTGCTCGCGGGTCGGGTTGTCGGCGACCAGCTGCCGCAGCTCGCCCACCAGATCGGCGTGCCTGCCTGCCTCGAGGTCGGCGGCGACGCGAGTCTCGAGCGCGGCGAGTCGCTGCTCGTCGAGGCGCGCAATATCCGCCTGCGCGAACGTCTCGAAGGTCAGGTCGGCCAGCGGAGTGCCGCGCCAGAGGGTGAGGGCGTCGCGCAGGAGTGCGGCTGCCCTCTCGGGATCGCCGGCGGCGAGGCGTCTGGCGTCCCTCCTCCACACCTTCCTCGAAGCGGTCGGCGTCGAGCTCGCCGGGCAGCACGCGCAGCTCATAGCCACCTGAGCCAGTGGCCAGGATCTCCGGGTCGCCGAGCGCCTTGCGGACTCGAGAGACGTTGACCTGCACCTTCTTGCGCGAGTCGGGTGTGGCGTCCTCTCCCCAGACGGCCTCCGCCACGCGCTCCCAGCTCACCGGCTCGTTTGCGTGCAGCAGCAGGT
>CAWFZK010000018.1:0-21918 GCA_963820315.1 uncultured Thermoleophilaceae bacterium
TCGCCCGCGGGCATCAACTGCGGCAGCGACTGCAGCGAGAGCTACGCCAACGGGACCAGCGTGACTCTGACCGCCGCTCCGGGCGCAAGGACGCGACGTTCGCCGGCTGGAGCGGCGCCTGCTCGGGCACCGGGAAGCCGCGCCGTGACCATGAGCGCGGCGCGATCGGTGACGGCCACGTTCAATGCCACGACGCCCGTGGTGACGATCTACGGCGACGCGCTCGCCGCGGACTGGGCCAACCTGGTCCTGGAGCGCCACCATCGACTTCAACGGCACGAACCCGGTCCGGGTCGGCGCGAGGGCGATCAGACGTCACCCTATCAGGGCTGGGGCGGCCTCTCGCTGCGCAAAGGCACCGCGCAGGGCACTTCGGGCTTCACCACGCTCAAATTCTGGGTGTACGGCGGGGACGGGCGCCGCGAAGTCGTTGCGCGTCTACACGCAGACAGCCGACACTCGGCGGCGAAAGCACTTCCGTCGTGGTCAGCGCCCCCGCGAACACCTGGACCGAGATCACGGTGCCCCTCAGCTCGCTCGGCAACCCGGCCTTCGATCAAGCGCCTCAACATCCAGGAGAACAGCGGGGCCACGCAACCGATGATGACGTTCGACGAGATCCGCCTGACGCCGTAGACGCCTTGGGATTCTACTTCTCCCGGATCCACACGATCGACTCCGGCGGCGGCGGTTCCGGACGCGGCGTGCCGGGGGCCGGCGGGGGACCCGGCGACGGCTGCGGGGCCGGAGGATGGCGGTTGTACCGCATGGGGTTCGGAATCGCGGTCATCGGCGCGCCGCTCGCGAACGTGCCCTTGATGACGTTGACGCCGCCGAGCAAATCGGCTCGCCACTCGCTGACGAGGGGTGCTGCCGGCGGGAGCACGCCGGTGATGTCCTGGTCCACCTTCTCGATGTTGTAGACGAGCGGGCCGATGCGCAGCGCGACCTTGTCCTTGACCGGCGACGGCCGGCTGTCGCCCGAGATGATCTTGTCGCTCCCGTACACGCGCTGGACGGGCATCGGCAGGGTGAGCTCGATCGTGTCGCCGGCCTTCCACCGCCGCGAGATCTCCGCGTAGCCGCGCGCCTCGGGCGCCTTGAAGGCAGTGCCGTTCACCGTCATCTTCGTGATCCCGTCGCCGTTCGGCGTCGCGCGGTACAGCGTGCTCACGTCACGCTTCGGCACGCGGATCCGCACGGCGAAGGCCTTCGGCGCCTTCGGGTTCACCGTGAGCTTCACCGTGCCGTCCCACGGGTAATTCGTCTCCTGCACGATCTCGACCTCGGTGCCGGCCACCTCGCCGAGATTGACCCGCATGCCGGCGAAGAGGTTCACGTACACCGCGTCGGCGGACCGGGAGTAGGCCCAGGTCGGCAGCATCAGCATCGTGCGCGCGATGTTGCCGACGCAGCACGGGCAGTTGTGCCACGGGTACCGCGCCGTGGTCTCGTCGAGCGGGTTGTCGTAGTAGAAGTTCTTGCCCGCCAGGTCCATCGAGCCGTAGACCGCGTTGTACATGGTCTGCTCGTAGAGGTCGGCGTACTGCGCGTCGTGATACGCGAGGTGCAGCTTCCACTGGAAGAAGATCTCGCCGCAGCTGGAGCATGCCTCGCAGTAGCCGTCGTTGCGCAGCGAGTAGTCCGGCCCGAATCCTTCCGCCGTCTCCCCGCTCCCCACCCCGCCGGTCAGGTAGTACTTCTTGTTGACCAGGTTGTCCCAGATCGACCTGGTCGCGCTCTGGTAGTCGACATCGTGGGTCTCGACGGCGACATCGGCCATGCCCGAGTACGTGTAGACCGCCCGCACGGCGTGGCCGACCGCCTCGTACTGCTGCTGGACGGGCAGGTGGCTCTGATCGTATTCGGTGCCGTCCTTGCGGCAGTCCAGGAGGAACTTCGCCAGGGCGATGTACCGGTCGCCGGGGCCGGTCTTCGCTCCCGGTTTCCTCTCGATCTCGTTCACGAAGCGGCCGAACCGGACGAGACCCTGCTCCATCTGCTGGTGCCCGTCGTACCACGCCTGCTTCGGCGCGGGGCCGATGTGATCCGCCCAGCAGTCGCAGAGCTTCTTGGCCGCGTGGTACAGACGGAGATCCTTGCCTTCCGACATCACGTAGTGGTTGATCGCCGCCTCGATGAAGTAGCCGGCGACGTAGCCCTCATGATTCCGCCGGTGGGACACGGACCACCGCTCCAGCCAGGGTCCCGGCCCGCCTGCGGCAGGCTGGTCGGGGCGCGGCGCGTTGCGCAGCGTGAACGCCGTCTGCAGGTAGCCGTCGGGATGCTGCGCGGCCAGGATCTTCGGGATCCAGTCCTCGAGGGACGCGCGCAGCTTCTTCTGCGCCGCGATGATCTCCTGATCGCCCTGCGGGTCGATCATCAACGCCAGGCAGATGGACTCGACCGTCTGGTGCACCCACGCGTTCGAGAAGACGTAGCCCTTGTGCGCGGCGTACGGTTCGCCGCGCAAAGCCTTCGCGGCCTCGACGAAGTTGTCGATGCCGCCGTCGCCTCGCCCGGCGGGGATGTCGGTGCGGTTGCACTGGTCGATGCAGTACGGAATCCACGAGGTGATCAGGGCCTTGACCCGGGACGCCCAGAACGGGCCCGTCACCGCGTAGGGCCGCGTGACCACGAAACGGAGCTGCTCGGGCGGCGGCGGCAGCTCCACCTTCACGATGAGGGTCGAGGTCGCTTTCGCCGTACCGTTGTCGGCCGCCATCTGGACGACGTATTCGCCCGGCGCCGAGAACAGAGCCGTCGTCACGGGCGCCTTCGGGTCGGCGAACGTGACCGTGCCCGGACCGGACACCTGGCTCCAGGCCACGGCCGGGGCGGGCCCTGGTGGTGGCGGCGGCGGCGGGGCGGCCTGCGGGGGAGGGCCACCCGGGAGGCGCTGCCTGCGCGGCTGCTGGCCGACGCCGGTCCACCCGTTCAGATATGTCTTGCCGTGGCGCATCACCACGCGGTCAGGTCCGGCGGCAGCGTTGAAGGCGGCCGGGGGGAGCGCCTGCGCCGACAGCACCCCGTCGCCGCCGAACGCGAGCTCGACGAGCGGCGAGGCCACCACCACGGCGGTCGCCTTCCCCGCAGTCTTCAGCAGCTCACGTCTGGTCAGGGAGCTCATCAGAACCTCACGTCGATGCGTCGGCCCGGATACTTCACCTTGAGCGTCGTGGGCTCGCCGACCACCTGGCTCGTGTTCTGGCGGACGGGGTCCAACGGGATCGGACCACGAGATCTGGAGCATCGTCAACTACCTGCGCACCCTCGCGCCGAACTGATCGCGCCGTTCATGCCCGCTGCACGCGGGGGGCGTGCAGCGGGTCGAGGATGCGGCGGATCCCCAAGGTATGGTCTATGGGGTCTAGCGCCGCCGGCGCCGCCGCCAAGGACGAGGCGCTGCTCGGCCTGGACGCACAGCTCGAGCGGCTCGAGCAGGCGGTGAGCGCGGCCGGCGGCCGGGTGCACTGGGCGGCGGACGCGGGCGAGGCGTGCGCGATCGTCGCGGACGTCGCCCGCTCGCACGGCATCAGCGAGGTCGTGAAGGTCAAGTCGATCGCGTCGGACGAGATCAAGCTGAACGAAGCGCTCGCGGCCGCCGGGATTCAAGCCCTCGAGACCGATCTCGCCGAGCTGATCATCCAGCTGGGCGACGACTCTCAGTCGCACATCCTCGTCCCCGCGATCCACAAGAACCGCGCCGAGATCCGCGACCTGTTCCGAACCGCCCTCGACCTGCCCGACCTGCCCGACGACCCGCCCGCGCTCACCGAGGCGGCGCGCCTCCACCTGCGCTCGCACTTCCTCCGGGCGCGCATGGGCGTGAGCGGCGCGAACTTCGCGATCGCGGAGACCGGCACGGTCTGCGTCGTCGAGTCGGAGGGCAACGGGCGCATGTGCACGACGCTCCCCGAGGTGCTCGTGACGATCATGGGCGTCGAGAAGGTCGTGCCGGCGTGGCGCGACATGGAGGTGTTCCTGCAGCTGCTGCCGCGCTCCTCGACGGGCGAGCGCATGAACCCGTACACGTCGTTCTGGACCGGTGTGCGCGAGGGCGACGGCCCGCGCGAGTTCCACATCGTCCTGCTCGACAACGGCCGCACGCGAGCGCTCGCGGACGAGCTCGGGCGCCAGGCGCTGCGCTGCATCCGCTGCAGCGCCTGCCTGAATGTCTGCCCGGTCTACGCGCGGGTCGGCGGCCACGCCTACGAGTCCGTCTATCCCGGCCCGATCGGCGCGATCCTGACGCCGCAGCTGAAGGGCATGGACGCGGCCGGCTCGCTGCCGTACGCATCGTCCCTGTGCGGCGCCTGCGCCGAGGTGTGCCCGGTCAACATCGAGATCCCGCGCCTGTTGACGCACCTGCGGGCCCGCGAGCGCGACGAGGCGGCCTCGCTCGACCCGGAGCTGCTGTCGATGAAGGGCCTTTACGCCGTGTTCTCCTCACGTGAGCGCTACGAGCGCGCGCAGCGGCTCGCGCGTGCGGCGGCGCGGCCGCTCACGCGCCGCGGACGGATAGCGCGCGCCCCGGGCCCGCTCTCCGGCTGGACGAGCTCGCGCGACCTGCCGGCGCCCGCGCGCGAGAGCTTCCGCGACTGGTGGCGGCGCACGCGCGGCGACGCCGGCGCGGGACCGCGGGTGGCGGCGCGGCCGGCGCCCGCGCCGCCGGAGCCTCTCGGGGCCGAGCCCGCGCGGGCGGGGTCGGCGCGCGCGACCGTGCTCTCGCGCGTTCGCGCCGCCATCGAAGGCGCCGAGGCGCCGGGCGAGCGCCCGCGCGGCTACCGCACGGAGGACTCGCGCTCACCCGAGGAGATCGTCGCGCTGTTCGCCGAGCGCGTCGCCGAGTACCGCGCGACGGTGCACCGCACGGGCGCGGACGGCGTCGCGGCGCTGGTCGCGTCGATCTGCGCCGAGAACGGCGTCGAGCGGCTCGGGCTGCCGCCGGACGCGCCGCCCGAGTGGCGCCCCGCCGGGGTCGAGCTCGTGGAGGACGATGGCCTCGCTCCCGCCGAGCTCGACGGCCTGGGCGGCGCCCTCACCGGTTGCGCCGTTGCGATCGCCGAGACGGGCAGCTTCGTGCTCGACGGCGGCCCGGGGCAGGGACGGCGCGCCCTCTCGCTCGTCCCCGACCTGCACGTCTGCGTCGTCGGCGAGCAGCAGGTGGTCGGGCTCGTCCCCGAGGCCGTGGCGCGGCTCGAGCAGCCCGTTCGCGAGGGCCGGCCGCTGACCTTCGTGTCGGGCCCGTCGGCCACCTCGGACATCGAGCTCGATCGCGTCGAGGGCGTGCACGGCCCGCGAATCCTGCACGTGCTGCTGGTGAGCGACTAGCAGGCGATGCACACCGTCTATCTCGGCACGTCCGGGTTCGCCGCCGTGGTGCTCGACCGGCTCGCCGCGAGCGCCCACCGTCCCAGCCTCGTCGTCACGCGGCCCGACCGGCCACGCGGCCGCGGGCGCAAGCTCGCGGCGCCGCCCGTGGCCGAATCGGCCCGCCTGCTCGGCATCGAGCTGATCCAGCCGGAGCAGCTGAACGACAAGGAGACCAGGGTCGCCATCGCGGCCGCCAAGCCCGAGGTCGTCTGCATCTGCGCCTACGGCGCGCTGATCAGGGAGCCGCTGCTCTCGGAGCACGAGATGCTCAACGTGCATCCGTCGCTGCTGCCGCGCTGGCGCGGCGCCGCGCCGGTCGAGCGCGCCATCGAGGCGGGCGACGACGAGACCGGGGTGACCATCATGCGCCCCACCGCCGAGCTCGACACCGGGCCGCTCTCCCTACAGCGTGCAGAGCCGATCCGCCCCGACGACGACTACGGCTCGCTCTCCGCGCGGCTCGCCGCGCTGGGTGGCGAACTGCTCATCGAGGCACTCGACCTGCGTCCGCCGTTGCGCGAGCAGCCTGCGGAGGGGGCCACCTACGCCGAGAAGATCGGACGCGCCGACCGCGTGCTCGATCCGAAGCTGATGGCGGACGAGCTCGAGCGCCGCGTGCGCGCGCTCACGCCGCACATCGGGGCGTTCGTCGAGTTGCCCTGGGACGAGCCGCTCGGCGTGCTGCGCGCGGCCATCACGCCCGAGGAGGGGCCTGCTCCCGGCGAGCTGGCGGTGCGCGACGGGCGGCTCCTGTACGGCGCCACCGGGGGCGCGCTCGAGCTGCTCGAGGTGCACCCGGCGGGCAAGCGCACGATGAGCGCGGCCGACTGGCTCAGAGGCAACGCCGCCCGGCTCGGCTAGCGTTGGACACGGGTATAGGGATGCCAACGGTGGAAAACGAGCGAATCGACCTCGGACCGGAGTGCCCCGCATGCGGGGAGCCGTGGCTGCGGGCGACCAACCTTGCCGCCCGCTACCGCTGCGTGTCCTGCCTGCACCGCTTCGAGCTGCGCTCGGAATGCCCGAACTGCGGCGCCCACTCGACGATCGCCCGCATGTCCGACACGGCGAACGTGATCTGCCGCAACTGCGGCGGCAGCATGCTGCAGGCGATTTAGCGCCCGCCTAGAGCTTCGCCGAGCGCATCAGGACCTTCAGCGGACGCTCGCGCGGGAACAGCGAGACGACCACCTTCGTGCGAACGCGCCGGCGCCGCTCGAGCACGCGCGTACCGGGCGTGGTCGAGTCCATCCGCAGCCAGACGCGGCCGGGGCGGCGCACGTTCATGTCGCCGGTCAGCAGCGTGATGAAGGGCCCGGCGCCGGTGCGCTGGCTGTCCGGAAGCGTGATCGCGGCGCTCAGGAGGCCTGCCCGCGGCACCCTGAGCAGCAGCTTCGCGCCGTCGCCGCGCCCGCGCCGGTCGACGTTCAGCAGCCGCAGCCGCCGGCGCGCCCGGGCCTCCTCGTCGAAGTCCTCGTCGAGCTCGTCGCCCTCGCCGAAGTCGTCGAACCAGTCGTCCTCCCAGTCCATCCCGAGCCCGCCACCGTCGGGATCCTGCGACTCGTCGCCGAGCCCGTCGGCGTCCACGTCCGGCTCGACCACGGCGTCGAGGAGCAGCTCGACGCCGGTGCCGCCGTCGCTGCCGCAGGGCGCGCACGGGTTGGTGAGCGACTGCACGGCCCCGTCCGGCCGCGGGCGCGAGCGGACACCGATGTCGACCTCGCCGGCCCGGTACAGGACCCCGACCGAATCGCCCTGCTCGACCGGGAGGCGCAGGCCCTCGACCTGCTCGAGTGCACCGGCCGGCGAGCTCACGGGGAGCGGGGCCGAGGCGACCACGCTCACTCCGACGCCGTCGCCCTCGGGCCGCAGGACCGCCACGCGCGCCGGCTGGCTGCCGGAGATGCGCTTGGCGAATGCGGCGGCCTCGACGAGGACGCCGTCCTCAACCGCCTCGATGTCCGCGCCGCGCAGGGCGAACTGGCGGAAGCCCACCGCGGCCCCGCCGGGGCAGGCCTGGCAGGCGTACGCCTCAGGAGCCGCGGAGCTGTCGGGCGAGCCGAGAAAGGTCGCCGCGTCGGCGCGGGGGGCGCCGATCAGGAGGGCCGGCAGCAGCGCCGCCGCGAGCGCGAGGAGGGAGCGAGTAGCCATGTCCCTTCATTCGCGCGCGGCTGCGATTCGGGTCACTCGGCGGGAGCCGCGGCAACCTCGACCGGGATCCCGTTGAGGACCGCATTGCCTGACAGCGGATCCACGAGCGCCTCGTCGGCCAGCACGTTGCTGTTGACGCCCGCGTGTGCCGACGCGACGCCCAGGCGCACGCCGTCCTCGTCGTGGCCCCAGCCGTGCGGGATCGAGATGACGCCCGGCATGATCCCCTCGGTCAGCTCGACCGGCGCCTCGACCTGGCCGGCCGTCGAGCGCACGAGCGCGCGCCCGCCGTCCCTCAGCCCGAGCCGCTCGGCGTCCTCGGGATGGATGTGGAGCGTGCAGCGGTCCTTGCCCTTCACGAGCGCCGGCAGGTTGTGCATCCAGGAGTTGTTCGAGCGCAGCTGGCGGCGGCCGATCAGCACCATGCCGCCGTTTCGCTCGCGCGCGAGCGCGCCGCGCAGGCGCTCGACGTCCGCGACGATCGGCTCCGGCATCAGCTCGACCTTGCCCGACGGCGTGCGCAGCACGTCCGGCACACGCGGCTCGAGCGGGCCGAGGTCGATCCCGTGCGGGTGCTGCTCGAGCACGTCGAGCGACAGCCCCTCGGGGTCCGCCCCGAACGCGTCGCCGTAGGGTCCGGCGCGCAGCATCAGGTCGATGATGCGCTCCGGGCCGTGGCGCGGCTCGAGCGCCGCGAGCAGCTCGCCCGCGTCGCGGCCCGCCACGCGCGAGCCGGGGCTCGAGAGCTCGCGCTGGATCAGCGTCTGGACCACCATCGAGTCGAGCGCGTCGACGTCCGTGTGCGCGCCCTGGCCCGCGGCGATTCCCGCGAGCCGCAGGAACGTCCGCCACTCGGGCGGCATCGAGGGCTCGAACACCGGCGGCGAGTAGCGCGCCACGTTGCGGGCCGCGAGCTGGTAGAGCGCGATGTCGTAGTGCGACTTCTCGAGCGGCTCGGGCCCGGGCAGGATCACATCCGCGTGGCGCGTCGTCTCGTTGACGTAGATGTCGATGGCGAGCATGAACTCGAGCCCCTCGACCGCGCGCGTGAGCCGCTCGGAGTTGGGCGTCGAGACGAGCGGGTTGCCCGCGATCGTCACGAGCGCGCGGATCTGGCCCTCGCCCGGGGTGTCGATCTCCTCCGCCAGCGCCGCCACCGGCAGCTCGCCGTATGCCTCCGGCAGGCCGCGCACGCGGCTCGCCCAGCGGCCGAAGCGCACGCCCTTGCCCGTGCCGCCGGCGCCGGACGAGTTCCTCTGGCCGGCGGCGGCGCGCGTGAACATCGCGCCGCCCTCGCGGTCGAGGTTGCCGGTCAGGACGTTGAGGACGTCGACGAGCCAGCTCGCGAGCGTGCCGAACTCCTGCGTGCAGGTGCCGATCCGCGCGTAGACGGCGGCGCGCTCGGCTGCTGCGAGCTCGCGCGCCATGCGCCGGATCTCGCCCGCCTCGATGCCGCACGGGCCGGCCACCGCCTCGGGCGGGAACTCGCGCACGAGCGTGCGCAGCTCGTCGAGGCCGTTCACGTGGCCCGCGAGCTCGCCTGGGTCGTCGAGGCCCTCCTCGACGAGCGTGCAGGCGATTCCGGCGAGCAGCAGCGCGTCCGCGCCGGGCCGGATGAAGTGGTGCTCGTCGGCCTCCTCGGCGGTGCGCGTGCGGCGCGGGTCGACCACGACGACCTTGCCGCCGCGCTCGCGGATCGCGCGCAGACGGCCGCGCATGTCGGGGGCGGTGAGCAGGCTGCCGTTCGAGACGAGCGGGTTGGCGCCGAGCAGCAGCAGGTGCTCGCAGCGGTCGACGTCGGGGATCGGGATCGACAGCATCGTCCCGAACATGTGGCCCGCCGAGACCTGCTTCGGCATCTGGTCGACCGTCGAGGCGCTGAAGAGGTTCTGCGAGCCGAGCATCCGCATGAGCGCGGGCGCGTACAGGATCGCCGAGAGGTTGTGGGCGTTCGGGTTGCCCAGGTAGACGCCCACGGAGTTGCGCCCGTGCTCGGCGAGGATGGGGGAGAGGCGCCTGTCGATCTCCTCGAACGCCTCGTCCCAGCTCGCCTCGACGAGCTCGCCGTCGCGGCGGACGAGCGGCGTCGTCAGCCGGTCCGGATCCTCGTGCAGCTGCTTGATCCCGTACGCCTTCGGGCAGATGAAGCCTTGGCTGAAGACGTCCTGGTCGTCGCCGCGGACGGCCACCACCTCGTGGCCGTCGGTCTCGATCTCGAGCCCGCAGGTGGCCTCGCAGAACGGGCAGGTCCGGTAGTGGGTCGCCATGGGGAGATGCTAACCCGGCGCGCGCAGCTCGATCCAAAGGGCCTTCGAGGCGCACAGGAGGCGTCCCGACGAGTCGAACAGCGCCGCCGCCGCGTGGCGCTTGCGACCGTCGTGACCGAGCGGCCAGGAGACGATCGAGTGCTCCTCGCCGACTCGCACCGAGCAGCCGAGCCGCGCGGTCATGCGCGCGAGCACCATCGCCGGGCCCTCGCCGAAGTTCGCCACCGGCGCGCTCGTCGGGCAGTCGAGCGCCGCCCAGACGTACTCGGGCCGGACGCTGCCATCGGCCGCGGCGAGCGACTCGTCCGGGAGCCAGCGCGCTCCGAACAGCCCGTCGCGGCCCGCCAGCTCGACCGGGAAGACGCGCAGGCCGTCGCCGGGCTCGCGCGCAGGGCCGCAGACGAAGCAGGTGGGGAAGGGATGGTCGGCGGCCCAGCGCTCGTACCCGTCGCGCTCGGCCCGCTCGATCTCGGAGGCGGGAACCGGCTCGGGCACGTCCAGCAGCAGCTCCGCGGGGCGCGCTTCGGCGATCAGGGTGTCGCCGTCGCGCAACTCGAGGCGCTCGCCGTCCGCGACCGGCGCGAGCGGCTGCTCGAGCGGCGGCGGGCTGCGCAGCGTCACCTCGACCACCTCGGCGTCGACCCGCTGAGCGAGCAGACCGCAGGTGTAGCCGCCGTTCGCCGACCCGGGTGGGCCGTTGTGACGGGCCGCGATGCTGAGGCCGTCAGTCACTGACGGCGGCGCGCGGAAGCGAGTCGAGCGCCTCCCGCAGGTCGCCGACCGTCTGGAAGTCCAGCCCGAGCAGGTGGTCGTGGCGATGCCGTACGACCCCGTCCTCGTCGACGATCACCACGGCCCGCTTCGTCCCGACCACGGGGGCGTGCGCACCGTAGGCCTTGGCGACGGCGCCGTCCTCGTCCGCCAGCAGCGGGACGTTCAGGCCGTGCGTGTCGGTGAAGCCCTGGTGCGACTGGACGCTCTGCGACGAGATGCCGACGACGGTGGCGTCGAGCGCGCCGAAGGCCTCGGCGTTGTCGCGGTAGGAGCAGAACTGCTTCGTGCACACGGTCGTGTTGTCGCCGGGATAGAAGAGCAGGACCACGCGCTCGCCGCGATGCTCGGACAGCTTGAAGGGGCCATCCGTGCCCTCCAGCACGAAGTCGGGCGCCGGCTCGCCCACCTGCGGATGCTTGGCCATCCGCTGAGCATACGCGGGCTCATGTGCGCCGGTAGAGCAGGAGGAGCGCGCTGGACAGCGCGGCCGCGGCGCCCGTGAACGCGAGCTCGACCTGGAGCACGCGGTCGTCGAACTCGACGAACAGCAGGAAGGCGACGAAGGCCAGCGCGGCGAGCACCCACGACGCCGACGCCTGGGGAGCGCGGCCGTGGGCGAGCAGGGCCTGGTTGAGCGTCGCGGCGGCGAGGTAGAGGCCCATCCCGAACGCCACCAGCACGAGCCCGCCGCGCTCGTAGTCGAAGTCGCCGCCGAACAGCAGGTCCATCACCCACGGCCCCAGCACGAGCATCACGAGCGCCACGCAGCCGGCGAAGCCGGCGATCGCGATGAGCGTGAGGTTGACGCTGCGCCTGAACGGGTCGCTCTCGCCGCCCGCGCGCAGCCGCGTGAGGTGGGGCAGGATCGAGGTCTGCACGGCCTGGAAGAGCTGCAGCGGCGCGCGCGCGATCAGCAGCACGTTGAAGACGATGCCGGCGAGCGCCGCCCCGCGCGCGCCCTCCTCGCTCGCCTCGATCAGCAGCGGGCCGGCGTTCAGGAAGGTCTGCTCGCAGACCATGATCAGGAGCACCGCCGCGGCGAAGCCGGTGCCGCGCGCGAGCGTGAACTCCGGCTCACGGGCGGACGGCTCGTCGCGCGCGGCGGCGTCGAGCTGGGCCGGCGCCGGCTCCTCGGCGGCGTCGACCTGCTCAGGCGGCGCGAGCCGCCGCGCGAGCGCCGGCGGCACCACCGCGAGCGACACGATCGGCGCGGCCGCCATCCCGAGCGCGACGGCGGTCTGGCCCTCGGCGATCCCGATCGCCACCGCCAGCGCGAACAGGCAGCGCGAGCTCGCCTCCATCAGGACGAGCCCGCCGTAGAGGCCGAACTGGTGGTGGCCGGCGAGATAGCCGCGCGCGAAGTAGCTCGCCGCGTACGCCAGCACCGCGACGACGAGCACCCAGTAGAGCGCGCTCGACCCGCCCAGCAGGTCGTCCTGGATCGGGCCGCGCAGCGCGAGCGCGGCTACCGCGAACGCAACGCCGAGGGCGAGCTGGATGGTGGCCGCGACGCGCAGATGGTGCGCGCCCTCGATGCCGCGCGCATCGTGGTCGGCGATCGTCCGCGAGAGCAGCTGCTCGACGGGCCGGTAGAGCACCGAGACCGTGATGAAGATCGCCGACCACAGCAGCGTGATGCGCCCGTACTCGTCCTCCGTCAGCGAGTGCGACGCGAGCGCGAAGTAGGCGAAGGTGACGAGCCCGGTGACGCCGATGCCGACCGAGAGGACGGCGGCGCCGCGGCCATATGAGGACTGCTCTCTACTTGCCGACGCGGACAAGAAGCATGGTCCACGGGAACGGCGAGCGGGCCTTCTCGACCGTCCCGTAGCGCGAGAGCAGCGAGACGAACGCCCGCTTGGACCAGTGGTTCACGTGGCCCGGCGTGTTGCCGAGGTCGCGCAGGTACGCGCCGCGCGCCATGTTGAGGCCGCGCCAGAGCGGCTCGCGCGGGACCGAGACGAGCAGGTGGCGGCGCGCGACGCGCGCCATCTCGGCCACCGTCGCCTCCGGCTCGGGCACGTGCTCGAGCACCTCGATCGCCGCCGCCAGGTCGAACTCGTCGTCCTCGAACGACAGCCGCGTGGCCTCCTCGGCGCGGAACTCGAGGTTGTCGCGCGAGCGCTTCTCCCACTCGGCGCGCAGCTTCGGGTCGTCGAGGTCGATGCCGACGATGCGGCCGTCGCCGAGGCGCTCAGCCCATTCCACCGTCAGTACGCCCTCACCGCAGCCGACGTCGAGCACCGACTCCGGCGCCGCCTGCGCCCACAGCTCGTCGAGCGTCGAGTGGAACCCGGTCATCAGCCGCCTGACGACGGGGTTCTGAGAGCCGTACTTGTCGAAGGTGTTGCCGGTGGGCACCTCTGTCGCGGTGCTCACAGCTTCACGGCCTCCCGCTCCTCCGTCTTGCCGGTGGCGCGCCCGGCCTGCGCCCCGGTGGTCGGGGCCTGACCGGTCTCTGCGGCGCCGGGCTCGTAGTGCGAGGGCTCGACGCCCAGGTGCAGCTCGACCCGGCGCACGCGCTCGAGGATGCGCTGCTGGAGGATGCGCGACCCGGCGAGGATGTCGCCGAGCACGCCGAGCGCGACGAACTGGACGGCGATGATGAAGAGCGTCGAGCCGAGGATCAGCGACTGGATGTGGCCGCCGCTGTCGCCCTGGATGACGAACACCAGGAAGCGGATCCACAGGAAGGAGCCGGCGAGCGCCGTGAGGATCGCCGCGGCCAGGAAGACGCGCAGCGGCTCGTAGAGCGAGTAGACGCGGAAGATCGAGGCCGTGTTGCGGCGCACGTATGACCACATCGACGGGAACAGGCGCGAGTCGCGCGTCTGGTCGTTCGTTCGGATCGGGACGTGGTCGATGGCGACCGTCTGCTTGCCCGCCTGGATGATCGTCTCGAGCGTGTAGGTGAACTTCGAGACGACGTTCACCTGCAGCGCGGCTTCGCGGTTGTAGGCGCGGAAGCCGGAGGTGGTGTCCGGCACGTTCGTGCCCGAGGCGCGCCGCACCACTGCGCTGCCGAGCCGCTGGAGGCGCTTCTTCAGCGGCGAGAAGTGCTCGATCTGGTCGGTCTCGCGGTCGCCGATCACCATGTCGGCGTCGCCCGCGAGGATGGGCGCGACGAGCTTCGGGATATCGCCGCCGAAGTACTGGTTGTCGGCGTCGGTGTTGACGATCACGTCGGCGCCGAGCTTGAGCGAGGCGTCCAGGCCCGCCTGGAAGGCGGCGGCGAGTCCCTTGTTGTTCGTGAGGCGGACGATGTGGTCGACCCCGTGCTCGCGCGCGACCTCGACGGTGCGGTCCGCGGAGCCGTCGTCGATGACGAGCCACTCGACCGCGTCGACGCCCGGGACGGTCCGCGGGAGGTCCGCGAGGGTCGACGGAAGCGTGTGCTCCTCGTCGTAGCAGGGGATCTGGATGATCAGCTTCATGCGGCGCCCGTAGCGTAGACGGAGCACAGGAGGTTCACGCCTTACTCACAGCTCCTTCACAGGGAGGGTAATCGGGCGGCCTAGCGTCGCTTCCGACAATGGCGAAGCTCCTCGCCGCCTGCCTGGCGCTCGCCGCCCTCTCGCTGCTCCTGCCGTCGGAGCCGAGCTATGACCCGTTCGCCTGGCTCGTCTGGGGCCGCGAAATCGCCCACGGTCATCTCGACACCACGGGCGGGTCTTCGTGGAAGCCGCTGCCGGTCGTCTTCACGATCCTGTTCGCCCCCTTCTCGCGAATCGACGACGCGATCCCCGTCGCACTCTGGATGGTGGTCGCGCGGACCGGTGCGCTGCTCGCGCTCGCCATGGCGTTCAGGCTCGCCTCGAAGCTCGCCGGCGGGGGAGTCCCGGGCGCGATCGGCGGGCTGGTGGCGGCGCTGACGCTCGCCGTCCTGCCGGACTGGCTCCAGTTCAGCGCGCACGGCAGCGAGGCTCCCTGGGCTGTCGCGCTCATGTTCTGGGCTATCGAGCGCCATCTCGACGGCCGCCGCGACCACGCTTTCGTGCTCGGAGTGCTCGCCTGCCTGCTGCGCCCCGAGCTGGTCCCGTTCCTCGGCGTCTACACGATCTGGCTCTGGTGGGCAGAACCGCGCCTGCGCCTGCTCGTGGTGGGCGCCGCGCTCGTATCGGCCGTGGCCTGGCTCGTGCCCGAGTGGATCGGCGCGGGCAACCCGCTCGACGGCGCGAAACAGGCCACCGGGGAACCGATCTGGAGCTTGTCGCGCGAGGACCGGCCCTGGCTGGCCGCGCTCGACCTGGCCCACGACCACTCAGGTCTCCTCGTCGAGTTGCTGGCCCTTGCGGCCGTCGTCTGGGCGGTCTCGGCTCGCCGGCTCGCGCCGCTGCTGCTCGCGGCCGTGGTGGTCGCCGAAGCGGCGCTGTTCGTGGTCATGACACAGGCGGGGTTCTCGGGCAACCCGCGCTACGTGCTGCCGGCGCTCGCCCTCACCTGTGTGCTGGCGGGGGTCGGCACGGCCCGCATTCTCGTGACGGCCGGCGGCCTTACCGCGCGCCCGTCGCCCGCGCTCGGCGCGGCCGCGGCTGCTGTGGTGCTCGCGATCGTGGCGGTGCCGTTTGCGAACGAGCGCGCCGAGCGGATGGAGCGGGAGCTTCGTCAGATCGGCGTGCGCATGGACCTGCACCGTGACCTGGCCCGCGCGGTCGACCGGCTCGGCGGGCCCGCCGCGGTGAGCGCCGTCGGGACGGCGACGGCGAACCGGGCCTACCACAGCCACCTGGCCTGGGAGCTGAAGGTGCCGATCAGCGTGGTCGAGGCCGTGAGCGCCCACCGCCTCGTCTTCCGCTCGTGGCGTGTGCTCAGCGCCGGCCGCGTTTACACGACCGGCCGCGCGCGGGTCCGCCGGACTGTCCTCCGGCTGGGGGACTGGCGGGTCGTCGAGCGCGACCGGATCACGTTCCCGCTTGCGCGCGCGCAAGCGCGTCGCGAGGGCGCCGTTTACAGCAAGTTTGCAGGGAATTAACAGACGAGTAGATCGCGCCGCGCCGGGTAGACACCGTCTCGCAACGCGACGTTCACGGGACGGCAACACCTCTGCTAGCCTGCGCTCCTCTCCGCGGGGTCTCCCAATGTGCCGAACGCCGCGGTGCGCAGCACATTCGAAACCCGGCCTCGATGGAGCCACCACCACGATGACCACTGTTCTCGCTTATCTGGACCCCGGCAGCGGGAGCATGATCCTGCAGATCCTCGCGGGCGGTCTCGCCGCGGTCGCGGTCACCGCGAAGCTCTACTGGAACCGCATCCTCAGGTTCCTCCGCATCCGCAAGGACGAGCCCGAGGCGGGCAAGTCCGACGCGCCGCAGAGCACCGACACGGCCTGAGGCCCGAAGCAGCCGGCTCGGCCGGCTGCGCAGGGATGCCGTCCCCGCGCGGGTGAGGGCCCGCCCGCAGTGTCTACCATTCCCGGCCGCCCATGGGCCCCACCGCTGACACCTCGACCCTCGAACCCGGCTCGTTCCGCGATCCGGAGAGCCGCGTCTTCTATGCCGGCGACGAGGTGTACCGCGCGCTCTCGGCCGACGGCCTGAGCGACTTCGAGACCGTCAAGGCGAGCGGCCTGCTCGACGACGGGCGCGTCGTCGCGACCGAGCGGGTTGAGGACGTGAGCGCGCTCAAGGGGCTGCTCGTGCACGAGCCCGCCGCCGTGCTGCGGCACGAGCGCATCCCGTTCGTCTCGTATCCGTACGAGTGGACCTTCTCGATGCTGAAGGACGCCGCGCTCCTGCAGCTCGACCTGCTGCTGGACGCGCTCGACCACGACCTCGTCCTCAAGGACTCGACGCCCTACAACGTCCAGTTCAAGGGCGCCCGGCCGGTGTTCGTCGACGTCGGCTCGTTCGAGCGCCTGCGCGAGGGCGAGCCGTGGATCGGCTATCGCCAGTTCTGCATGCTCTACCTGTATCCGCTGCTGCTGCAGGCGGCCAAGGGCGTTCCGTTCCAGCCGTGGCTGCGCGGCTCGATCGACGGCATCACGCCGACGCAGATGCGCAACCTGATGTCGTTCCGCGACCGCTTCCGCAAGGGCGTCTTCACGAACGTCTTCCTGCACGCGAAGCTCGAGGCGCGCTACGCCGACCGCCCCGGTCAGGTGAAGCAGGAGGTCAAGCGGGTCTTCAAGAAGGAGCTGTTCGTCGCCAACGTGCGCAAGATGCGCAAGCTGGTCGAGCGGCAGCAGTGGGACCCGCCGCAGGGCGTCTGGACCGCCTACGGCGAGCGCAACAGCTATACGGACGACGACGCGCGCCGTAAGGACGACTTCGTGCGCGAGGTCGCCGGCGCCCGCGAATGGCCGCTCGTCTGGGACATCGGCGCGAACAACGGCCGCTATTCGCGGATCGCGGCCGAGGGGGCGCGCACGGTGCTGGCGGTCGACGCCGACGACGGGCCCGTCGAGCTGCTCTACCGCGACCTGCGCGCGGAGAAGAACGAACAGATCCTCACGCTCACGATGAACCTGGCCGATCCCTCGCCGGGCCTCGGCTGGCGCGGGCTCGAGCGCCGCGCGCTCCCGGAGCGCGGCAAGCCCGATCTGGTGCTGGCGCTTGCGCTGATCCACCACGTCGCGATCAGCGCCAACGTGCCGGTGCGCGAGTTCATCGACTGGCTCGCGTCGCTTGGGAGCGCGCTCGTGATCGAGTTCCCGACGCGCGAGGACCCGATGGTGCAGAAGCTGCTGGCGCCGAAGCGTGAGGGGCTCCATCCCGACTACGAGCTGAGCTTCTTCGAGCGCTGCCTGGCCGAGGCGTTCGAGGTCGAGCGCTCCGAGCGGCTCGAGTCGGGCACGCGCGTCCTCTACTACGCCCGGCCCAAGGCCGGATGAGCACCGCCGAGGCTCCGGTGCAGCAACCGGAGCCCGGCACCGAGCGCAGCCTCGTGAAGGAGGCCGCCTGGTCGTACCTCAACCTCGCGGTGCTGTGGTGCTTCGCGGTCGCCCAGCCGCTCTTCGACCTGCTGAAGGACAACCCCGAGTTCTTCGCCGCACGCGGCTCCTCGGGCTTCGACATCATCTCCTTCTCGGTGCTGCTCGTGGTGCTGCCGCCGGCGCTGCTGCTCGCGGTCGAGCTGCTCGTCGGTCTCGCCGGCAGGGGACCGCGGCGCATCGCGCACGTGGTCCTGATCGGCGGCCTCGTGGCGCTGGTCGGAGTCCAGGCGCTGAAGAAGCTGATCGACGCGTCCGACCTGGTGCTGATCGTCGGATCGGTCGCCATCGGGGTGGCGGCCGCGCTGCTGTGGCTGCGCGCGGAGCCGGTCCGCTCGTTTCTCAACATCCTGTCGCCGGCGCCGCTCGTGTTCCTCGCGCTGTTCCTGTTCAGCGGCTCGATCTCGGAGCTCGCGTTCCCGAACGAGGCGAGCGCGCGCACGATCGGCGGCGTCACCCAGTCGCCGATCGTCGTCGTGCTGCTCGACGAGCTGCCCGTGAACACCCTGCTCGACGCCGACGGCAAGCTCGACAAGGAGCGCTACCCGGGCTTCGCGGAGCTCGCCGACAGCTCCACCTGGTTCGAGAACGCCTACACGATCTACGACTCGACCGAACGCGCGCAGCCGGCGATCATGGACGGCAACCTGCCCGAGAAGGACCACCAGCCGATCTCGGGCGACCACCCGAACAGCATCTTCTCGCTGTTCGGCAAGACGCATCGGATGAACGTCTCCGAGGAGGCGACCTCGGTGTGCTCGCGCGACATCTGCACGGACGAGCGCCTCGAGGAGTCATACCCCGACCGCATCTCGTCGATGAGCGAGGACCTCGGCCTCGTATGGCTGCACGTGGTGGCCCCGCCCGAGATGGAGACCGACCTCACGAGCGTCTCCGAGAACTGGGGCAACTTCGGCGGCGCGGGTGACGAGGAGGAGGCCGCGCCGAAGTCCCAGGGCGGCACGCGCATCGGCCGCTTGGCGCGCGGCAACCTGAACGGCGGCCGCCCGGTCCGCTTCCAGGAGTGGATCGACACCATCGAGCCGGGCCGGCGCCCCCAGCTCAACTTCAAGCACACGCTCCTGCCGCATGTGCCCTGGCAGTACCTGCCCTCCGGTGACCGCTACCGGCGCCAGCCGAACGACGCGATCGAAGGCATGTCGACCCAGTCGTTCGAGGACCAGGGCCAGCTCGACGTGCTGTTCCAGCGCCACGCGCTGCAGACGATGTTCGCCGACCTCCAGCTGCAGAAGCTGTGGAAGAAGCTGAAGGACGAGGGCATGTGGGACGACTCGCTGATCGTCGTGGCGGCCGACCACGGCGTGGCGTTCCCGAAGGGCCGCGTCGAACGCAGGCGCCTGCGCCGGGACACGGCGGCGGAGATCGCGCCGATCCCGCTGTTCATCAAGGCACCGGGCCAGACGGAGCCGAAGGTCAACGACGCCTACGTCGAGACGATCGACATCCTGCCGACGATATTCGACGTCCTGAACCTCGACCCGCGCGTCGAGATGGACGGCAAGTCGGCCTACAGCGACGAGGTGCAGAACCGCGACGAGCTGCGCTTCCTGATCCGCAACACCTTCGACACCCTGCGCATCCCGGCCGACGAGTTCGAGGCCGAGCAGCAGGACGTCCTCGACCGCAACCAACGGCTGATCGGACGCGGCTCCGACGGCCTCGAGCGCATGTACCGGCTCGGGCCGCATCAGGAGCTGATCGGGAAGCCCGCCTCAGCCGCGGGCCCGCCGCTCGACGTCGACCTCGTCTACGCGGGCGACTATGGGAAGGTCGACCCGGCGAGCGGCTTCGTGCCGACCCACGTGATCGCGCGCGTGAACGGCCCGGACCGCCATCCGCGTGACATCGCCGTGGCGGTCAACGGCAAGATCGTGGCCGTCGGCAACACCTTCGACCTCGCGACCGGCAACGAGGGCGAGCTCGTCTCGGTGATGGTCCCCGAGTCGGCGTTCCGCAAGGGGCGGAATCAGGTCGAGGTGCTGTCGGTGGAGTAGGTCGTCCTCGGGCGAACGACGGCTATGAAGGGCAGCACGTTGCCGACTTGATGTCGTCTGGCGACACTAAGTCGGCAACGTACGGGGACACGGTCACTCACGTCCCCCTTTCCCAGCCGTCGTTCGCGCGCTCCCGGCGCGGCGACCGAAGCCCTACAGCTCCGCCAAGCACTTCTCCACGTCGCCGAGGATGTCCTCGGTGTCCGGGTTGACCTCCGGCTCCACGAACAGCAGCGCCGCGCCGATCTGCTCGGCGCCCTCGCCGTCGCCCTCGAACTGGGCCGCCTCGGCCTCGCCGGCCGTCAGATAGAACCTGATGTGGGTGCCCGTCGCAGGCCCCTCGAGCTCGATCTCGTCGTCGCCGTCGAGGCGCGCGTCGATCCCCTTCTGGTCGGCTATGCAGGCGAGCGCAGCCGAGCGCGCGTCGGAGTCGTCGCCGGAGGGAGCGGCGTCGTTGGAGCCGCACCCTGCGACCAGCAGGAGCAGCGCGACAACGAGGACGAGGGGGCGCTTCACGGCCGCGCAGGGTAGTGGACCAGCCGGCAGGCGCTAGCGCAGCGGCCGCGTCTTACGCCACAGCCGCTGGACGGTCCGGAAGACCGGCTTACGCTGATTCGTCTGCTCGATCAGGCTCTTGTTGTGCCACGGCGGAGTGGCCCAGTCGGCGGGCGCCCCGCCCTGCCAGGTCGGGTCGACGCGGAAGTCGCGCAGCGCCCAGTGGATCGAGCCGTAGACGTACGGCTTGGAGGCGTGCACGGCGATGTGATCGGCGACGAACTTGCGCTGGTACTCGTAGCTGCCGGGCTGCTCCACCGGCCCCGGGCGTGATGCCTCGGCGCCGAACTCGGTGATCACGAGCGGCATCTCGGGATTCGCCGCGTGCAACTCATCGAGGTAGCCGGGCAGCTCGGCGAGCGTCGTCGGCGGGCGCACGAGGTCGGCCTTGTAGGAGTCGTACCAACCGAAGTACTCGTTCACGCCCAGCACGTCGAGGTAGCGGTAGGAGGGGTCGGTGAGCGGCTCGCCCACGCGCGACTGGCGGTCGATCGCGAGCAGGTGGGTGTCGTCCAGCTCGCGGATCGCCGTCGAGGTGTCGCGGATGTACGACTGCAGACCGGAGCCGAAGAGGCCGAGCTCCGAGCGGTTGCCGGCCGGCTCGTTCGCGAGCGACCAGGTGAGGATCGACGCGTGGTTCATGTTGTTGCGAACGGTCAAGAGCGCCGCACGCTCCGCCGCCGTCAGCACGCGTCCGAAGACGTCGTTCGGCACCTGGTAGACGGGCGCCTGCACCCAGTAGAGGATCCCGAGCCGGTCGAACAGCTCGATGAACGCCGGATGCAGCGGGTAGTGCGAGCGCGTGACCGTCCCGCCGAGATTCCGCAGGCGGTTGACGAGCAGCTGGCGCGTGCGCTGGCTGAGCGCGCCGCCCTCCTTGATGTCGTCCTCGTGGATGCTCGCGCCGCGCAGGTTGAGGCGCTTGCCGTTGAGGAGCAGCCGGCCGCGGCTCACCTCGAGCTTCTTGACCCCGAAGGGGACGCGATAGCTCGACTTGCGCTCGCCCTCGAGGTAAGCGGACACGGTCAGCTCGTAGAGCGCGGGCCGGCCCGGCTGCCAGAGCGACGGCTTCTTGATCTCGAATGAGTTCTCGAGCTCGCGGGTCGATTTCGCGGCGACCGTCTGCGGGTCCATCACCATGCGCTGACCGGCGATGTTGAGAACGAGCGTCACGTCGCGGTCGCGCGAGCTGATGTTGCGGACCTCGGTGACGACCTCGACCTTGGCGGGCCCGCTCAGCTTGCGCAGACGCGGCTGCACGAGCACCCGCTCGACGTCGACGGTGTCCACGTGGCGGACGTAGACCTCGCGCAACAGCCCGCCGAAGTTCCACCAGCCGCCCGTGCCGTAGCCGTTGACCGCGGCCGGCCGCCAGTGCGTGAGGTCGGTGCGGCCGCGCAGCGACGAGACCTGGATGACGAGCGTGTTACGGCCCTTGCGGATGCCGGTCAGGTCCGGCTCGAACGGGAAGTAGCCGACCTGGCCGCCGATCTCCTTGCCGTTCAGCCACACCTTGGTGCGGTAGTTCGAGCCCTCGAAGCGCACCTTCCAGAGCTCGAGCTTGCGCAGCATCGCCGTCTTTGCCAGCGGAACCTTGAACTCCTTGCGGTACCAGCCGACGGAGGAATAGTTGAACTGCGTGTCCTGGCCGTTCCAGTTGTGCGGAACGGTGATCTCGGACCAGCCCGTGAGGTCGCTCTGCGCGTACCAGCCCTCGGCGACGCCCACCTGGGCGTCGTCCTGGCGGAAGTACCAGGTGCCGCCGAGCAGCTGGCGGTCGAGCTGCCCCTCGCGGATCAGCGGCTTGCCACCCGGCTTCTCGACCTTGAGCGCCGGAGGAGGCGGAGGC
>CAWFZK010000019.1:0-148884 GCA_963820315.1 uncultured Thermoleophilaceae bacterium
ATCTTCGCGTGAGCCCGCTCACAGTGAGGACGCTCGCGAGCCCTCACGATCGACCTCACCCCGGGCCCCTCACACGGAGGACACATGGACAAGCCCACTGATCGGTGACGGCTCGCCAAGGCGACAGGATCCCCGCGCGCGGACGGCCGACACGACAGCAGGGGGGCCGCTCGACATCAAGCTCGACAGGAGGACCGAGCCGCGGCTGGTGCGCGAGAACGGCCGGTTCCAGCTCGCGGTGGAGCTCGGCGCGAACGGCGAGATGTCCTCCAGCCCTTCCCCAACCCCAAGCCGGTGCCGTTGATCGCGAGAGCATCGGCGCTCACCTGGGCGTTAGCGACCTCGACGGTGAGCGCCCGCGCGGGGTCGACCGCTTCGCCCCTGAACAGGCTCCCGGACGCACGGGCGCCGGCCGAGCGGCAAGAACCGCGACAAGGGCGGCACGATCTTCGACACCGACGATCGCTACCTGTTCCAGGACACCGGCTTCCCGTGGCGGACCACCGGCAAGGTGCGCACCGCGGGCGGGTGGGGCTCGGGCTGGACCATCGGGCCGCGACACGTGCTCACCGCGAGCCACGTCGTCAACTGGGACAGCGATGGCCGCGGCAACGTCGGCTGGGTCACCTTCACGCCCGGCTACTTCGACGGCCGCGGCCCCTGGGGCGAGATCGCCGCCACCGAGGTGATCTTCTGGGAGCAGGCCCCGGGTCCCTGACCGATGAGGAGACCGCGTTCGACTACGTCGTGCTGGTGATGGCGGAGCGAATCGGTGACGTGATCGGCTACCCCGGTTACCGGACCTACGACGACGACTGGAACGACGGCGAGTACTGGCAGTACATCGGCTACCCCGGTGAGCTCTCGAGCGGGGAGCGTCCGGCCTTCCAGGGCGACGCCGTGGTCTCGAGTCAGCAGGACTTCAGCCTCAGCGGCAACACCGGTTACGTGCTCGGGCATTTCAACGAGTTCACGCCAGGTCAGTCCGGCGGCTCGGCCTGGGGCTGGTGGGGCGAGGAGCCCTGGCCACGCGTGGTGGGCGTCGGCAGCACGATCGGCAGCACGGCGGTGCAGCAGCCCACCGGCAGCACCATCGGCGACAACGAGTACGGCGGCGGACCGGCGCTCAGCTCGATCATCTCCTGGGCGCGCTCCAACCGGCCCTGAGTCCGACGGACGGACTGTGGCCGTGGCTCGCCCGCGAGCTGCGGCCGCCGTTCTGGCTCCACGCTCGTTGCCTCAATGAAGAAACCGCCGTTTGCGGCGGTTTCTTCTCATCGGGGCGACTGGATTTGAACCAGCGACCTTTCGGCCCCCAGCCGAATGCGCTACCAAACTGCGCCACGCCCCGGGGTGCTGCAGGCGTGCATGATAGCCGCGCGGGAGATCTCAGCCGAGGACGCGGAGGAAGCCCTCGCGCACGAGCCGGCGGACCAACACGAGGCGGGCCTCCTCGTCGAGCGGGCCCGGGAGCTCCGCGGCGCTGAACGGGCCGTCGCTTTCGGCCACGGCCTCCACGGCCGGCGCCGCCTTGGCAGGGAGCCGCAGCTCCTTGCCCTCGAACACGAGCACCGCACCGGTCTCGCCGCGCTCGAGCTCGAAGATGACGGTCGGGCGCCGCTCGAGCGGCGAGTCGATGGAGAGTCGCTCGAGCGCCCGCAACTGGGCGAACTGGTCGTGGAGGATGGCCCGGCGCCCCGCCACGAAGCGCCGCCGAGCGCGGCGGGCGACCTCGTCCGGCCGGAGCCGGGCCGCCAAGCGCTCGACGAGGTGATCGGGCAGCTCGCCGTCGGCGCCGAGGTTGCGGCGGAACTCGACGTCGTCCGCGCAGCCCTCGAGCGCCGCGCGCAGGGCGTCCATGCGCGTCGGCGGATGCAGCCCGATCGTGAGATGCAGCGCCTCCTCGTGAGACGTCTCGGCCTCGTGAGGCCAGCCGCGCGGGATGTAGAGCGTGTCCCCCGCCTCCAGGGTGAACTCGTCGACGGGCGGGCCGACCTCGCCAAGCTCAGGCGACCAGCGCTGGTCCTTCAGCGGCAGTTCGAGGAGTGGCTCGTACAGCCGCCAGCGCTTGCGGCCCGCGACCTGGAGGACGAACACGTCATGCGTGTCGTGATGGATCGCAAACCCCTGGGCGGCGGCCGGCGTGAGGTAGGCATTCGCCTGAACGGGAAAGCCCAGGCGCATTTCGAGCCCGCGGCAGTAGAGCGCGACCGCAGGGCGCCAGAGATGAAGGGCCTGGAGGACGAGCGTGGCGCCCGCGGCGTACTCGGCGGCGACCTGCTCGACCGATGCGATCTGGGAGAAGCTCCCCGGGCGCCAGGGGATGTCGTCCGTGTAGTCGCCCGCCGGGAGCGGCGTGCCGTCCTTAACCAGCCGGAACGCCGGCATCCTGATCGCGGTCTCGCAGACGAGCCGCTCGATCTCGGCGACGTCGAGCAATCCCGTGAAGCGCTCGCGCTCCTCGCGCGCGATGACGAGCGGTTGTCGCTCCCAGTACTCGTCGAAGAAGCTCGCCTCGCCGAGCGGGTCGAGCGTCAGCCCGAGCGCGTCCCCGGCTGCGCCCTGGCCGCGGCTAGGCGCCCGAGCCGCTGTCGTCACCGGTGTCGCTCGAGTCGCCTGAGTCGTCCCCGGTGTCGCTGGTGTCACTGACGTCTCCGCTGTCGTCGCCCGTGTCGCCGCTGTCGTCGCCGTCGTCAGCGGTCGAGGCGGCGGGCGCGACGCGACCGTCGCACCGATCCGAACCGTCTGTCGATCTCCTCGTCGCTGAGCGTGGCTCCGCTCGTATGCTCGCTCGATCGTCCTGCGGCTCGCCGCATCACGGTGGCCTGCCCTCGGGTTCGCCGGATCAGGGCGTGAAGTCGGTCGGAAGCGGGCGACGGCGGATCGAACCCGGATTACTCAAGAGCTTGGAAGGCTCTTGTGCAGCCATTACACCACGCCCGCAGCAGTCAGGATCCTAGCCAGCGCTTCGGGTTCTCGACCATCATCTGGTCGAGTTGCTCCTCGGTCATTCCGCGCTCGCGCAGCTCGGGGATGACTTCATCGAACAGGAACGTCATCGACCAGTCCGGCACCTCGTTCGCCTTCAGGTACTCCTGGATCTCGCGCGGGAACCAGTCGAGCGTCGAGCAGAAGTCCTGGGCGATGAACATGCGGTCGGCGTAGCCGCGCTCGAGCAGGGCGATCGTCGTCTGGTGGCGCGGCTCGGTCGGCAGGTAGATGTCGATGCCCCAGCGGTCGAGCCCGATGTAGCAGCCGGTTTCGAGCAGCCGTTCGATGTAGTCCAGGTCGTCGCTGTCGCCGGTGTGGGCCACCTGAACCTTCGCCGGGTCGACGCCCTCCTCGGCGAAGACCCGCATCTGCTCGGGCCCGGTCCCGCTGGCCGGGCGCGAGTGGGCCATGATCGGCCTGCCCGTGCGGTTCGACGCGCGAGCGGCAGCGCGGTGGACCTTCTCCACGTTCGGCGTCAGACCGGGCTCATCGGCGGCGCACTTGATGAAGGCCGCCTTGATGCCTGTCCCCTGGATGCCGTTCTCGATCTCGTGGACGAAGATGTCGGCGAGCTGGTCCTCGTTGCGGTTCGCCAGCACCTGCGGCAGGTGGTCGTAGGTGTAGATGCCGGTGGCGAGGACGATCTGAAGGCCGCTCTCGTCCGCGACGCGCTTGCTGAAGGCGGCGTCGCGCGTGAGGAAGAGCGCGCTCGGCTCGACGACGGTGGTGATCCCGTGTCCCTTCACACGCGTTCGCGTCGGAGATGGCCGCTTCCCACTCGGCCTCCTCGTCGTACAGGTGGGGAAACTGGAAGCGGGTCGCCTCGTCGGCGGCGCGGAAGTGCTCGTGGATCAGGGTCCTGCCGAGCTGCTCGACGTCGATCGGCCCGTTGACGGTTTCGACTGCGGCCATCTGGCTCTCCTCCGGGGTCGCGGTGCGGAGAACCTAACGCGCGCGAGAAGCGGGGCAGCCAGGACTCGAACCTGGAATCGCCGGTTTTGGAGACCGGTGCCTTGCCAATTTGGCCACTGCCCCGTGGCTGGTCGATTCTAGGCCGTGCGTTCAGGTGCGGAGATTTGTCGGGTTCGCGCGGGGTGCCGACACTGCGATCTAGCGTGGTGCGTACATGATCAGTGCGACGGCGACCAGGCAGATTGCGTCATGGGCTCGCCGCGTCGAGCCCCAGCTGCTTGAAGCGGTCGAGCGTGTCTTCGACTCCCCAGAACGAGGGGATGTGCTCTCTGCGAACGTGAAGAAATAGACCTCGGCGACCGCGTCGAAGCGTCGCCCGGTCGGAGCGTGCCCGCGCCAGTCGCCAAGGTGGGTGGCTGAGCACGAGAAGCGCCCCACCACGGTGTCGCCCTCGGCAACGAGCTGTTCGAGCCTCATCTCCAGGTCGGGAAATGAGCCTCGAAACGCCCCGAACCACTCACGCGCAGCCGCGGCCGCCTCCGGTGTGAAGAGATCGTCGATGAGGTCGGAGCGACCGCCGTTGACTACCTCGTCGACGACGCGCCGCACCGCCGCCTTGCGATCTACTGCGGGCACGGCCAGGCGAGCCCAACGTCGGACCGCCCAGGTGTTCGGCCGACGCGCGGGCGGGGGCGCGGTCGGCTCAGCACCCCTTGTTGTTGGTACGTCGGAGGCGCAGCAGTACCGCGGCCGCGAGCGCGACGACGACTGCCGCGACGATGCCGAACCAGCTGCCGATTGCAGTGCCGGCGACAGCGCCCAACACGGCCGGGCCGGCGAGGCAGCAGAGCGCCATGATCACCCCAGCGACCCCGAACAGGCTGCCGGTGCGGCCGCTGGCGGCGCCGGCAGCCATCAGGCCACCTCCGCCTGGCGGGCGAACGCCGCGGTGAGGGCGTGCGCGACCGACTCGGCGCCCGCCGGCGCGGTGATGGCGAGCCTGAGCGTGTCGCCCTCATCGGTCAGCTCGAAGTCAAGGAAAGAGCAGCAGCTCGCCTCCGCGGCGATGATCGCCTCGAGCCGTGCGCGGGTGGTCTCGTCGGCCCGGAAGCGCATGGTTCCGCCCACTTCGGCTGAGAGCAGCGCGACCTGCCCGAACGCGCTGATCTCGTCCACTCGGGCGCCCAGGTCCGACGCGTTCAAAGAACAGGCGATAGGTGGATCTCGAGTCATCTCAGTCGTCTCCGTTGGCGGGGTCGGACGTTACTGTTCACCCTCAACCCGGGTTTAGGTCAAGCACTTCATGGACGACGTCAAACTCACGATCGGCCAAGTCGCGGAACGGGCGGGGCTGAACGTCTCGGCGATCCGCTACTACGAGTCACAGGGGCTGCTTCCGCCGGCTGCCCGCGTCGCAGGCCAACGGCGCTTCTCCGAAGAGACGCTGACCCGCCTCGGCGTGATCGACGTGGCCAAGCGGGCGGGCTTCTCGCTCGACGACATCCGCGTCCTGCTCTCCGCCACCGATGCGGGCGAGCCCGCCGGCGCCCACCTGCAGGAACTGGCGGAGCGAAAGCTGCCAGAAGTCGAAGAACTCATCCAGCGGGCGGAGACCGTGCGGCAGTGGCTTGAAACCGCGAGCAGCTGCGGCTGCGAGAGCCTGGACGTCTGCGGGCTCTTCTCGGAGCGCGAGTCGCTGCCGCCCCAGGGGCTCCATCTCGTCGTCACCGATGCCGGCAGACCACCAATGGGCGAGCCGACCGCCTGACTGAGTCTGGCGGTGTTAGGCCAGTGCGGTCGGCGCGTTATCCGCAAGCGTTCTCGCGTCGCACCGCCACCCGGCTGGTGACCATTAGGGCGAGGACGAGCGTTCCTGCGAGGGCTGGGACGAGGCCGAGGTAGGCGAAGCCGAGTTGGTCGGCGGTGAGTCCGCCGAGTAGCGGCCCGAGCAGGTAGCCGGCGATGCCGATCTGGGACCAGATCACCATGGCGGTCACGATCCGTTCGACGGGGACGGTTTGGACGAGCACCCCGATCGAGCCGGTGTTGCCGATCCCGATCCCGATCGCGGTCACGAGCAGGGCGAGCATCCAGAGCGGCACCTGGGCGGCGGCGCCGGCCAGGGCGATCCCGGCGGTGGCGAGCACCACTGAAGCGACGACGAGCGGTCGGGGACGCAGGTTGCCCGCGAGTGCTGCGCTGGCGGCGACGATGATTGCCGCGGCGACGTAGAGCGCAGCGATCTCGGTCTGGTCAAGTCGGTCGGCGAAGTGCAGGGGCAGCACGCCCTCGAAGACTCCGAGCGCGAGCACGGCGAACAGGATCGCGGCGGACGCGAGCTTGAAGCCGCGGGTGCGCAGTACCTCCCTGTCGGCGGCGAAGGCTCGCGGGCTGGCCGGCTCGGCAACGAGCAGCACGCACGGGATGGCGAGCAGGAGCAGCGCCAAGTAGGCGAGGAATGGTGCGTGGATGCCGCCGATCGCGCCGAGCGCGGGGCCAATCAGCCCGCCGGCGGAGTAGGCGGCGAAGATGCGGCTCATGCAGAGGTATTCCTGGCCCGGCCAGCGGGCCAGGGTGTCGAACGTGACTCCGATCCAGATCCCGCCGGAGCCGAGGCCCATCAGGAAGCGGCTGGGGAAGTAGATAGCGAGCGTGTCGCCGAAAACGAACCCGAGTGTGCCGAGCACGACGAGTCCGAGCGAGACGACCAGCACAATCCGGGAGCCGCGCTCGGTGATGGCCCAGCCGGCGAGCGCAAACCCGGCGACCATTCCTGCCGCGAACGACGCCACCAGCAGCCCGATCACGGTCGGCCCCGCACCGGTCTGGTCGGCGATCGCGGGCGCGACCGGGACGATCACGCTGTAGCCCGCGGCGTCGAGCGCGCCGAGCGCCAGCAGCAACGGGTACGGCTGAATCGCCGCCCGCAGCGCCGTCACTGGCTCGTGCAGGAGCAGCTATGCGGGCTTGCGTGCGCGCACGATCGCGGAGCTGGCGTGCTCATGGACGCGGTGAGTCTCGCGGATCTCGACATCGACCAGGCCCCCGTCGGCGAGCATCGCCTCGAACTGGCCGCGGGTCAGCGCGCCGGCGACGCAGCCGGTCCATTGCTCCATGTCCTCGCGGGTGGCCCTGTCCATGTCGGGGTCCGCGATCACGTCGGAGACGGCGAAGCGACCGCCGGGCTTGAGGACCCGGGCGGCCTCGGCGAGCACCTTGCGCTTGTCGGCGGCAAGGTTGATGACGCAGTTCGAGATCACGACATCGACCGAGTTGTCGGGAAGCGGGATCTCCTCCATGTAGCCCTTGAGGAACTCGACGTTCGCGATGCCGGCATCGGCGGCGTTCTGGCGAGCGAGTTCGAGCATCTCGTCGGTCATGTCGAGCCCGATCGCCTTGCCGCTCGGACCGACGCGGCGGGCTGAGATCAGCACGTCGGCGCCGGCTCCTGAGCCGAGGTCGAGCACGGTCTCGCCCTCGTGCAGATCGGCGACCGCGGTCGGCACGCCGCAGCCGAGCGAGGCATCCACGGCCGCCTTCAGCGCGGGGTCGCCGGCGTCGTCGTAGAGCGTCGCGCCGAAGACCTCGTTGCCGTGCTTGTCCGTCGATGCGATGTCCGGCCCACAGCCCGCGATCGCGGCCGGGGCCCCGCAACAGCCGGAACCGGTGCTCTCGGCCACGGCGGTTGCCGCGGCGGCGTAACGCTCACGCACGCGTTCGCGGATGTCGGTGTCGGTCAGCTCAGCCATGCGGACAGTTCCTCCAGGGAGTCCGGGATCACGTAGTAGTAGGCCCACAGGCCGCGTCGCTCGCTCTCGACGAGCCCGGCCTCGCGCAGCACCTTCAGGTGGTGGGAGACGGTGGGCTGGGAGAGGTCGAACAACGGCACCAGCTCGCAGACGCAGACCTTGCCGGCGTGCTTGCGCAGCACATCGACGAGCTGCAGCCGCACCGGGTCCGCCAGCGCCTTCGCGATCGCAGCCATCCGCTCGGCCTGCTCGCGCTCTACGTCGGGATAGACGACCGGCTCGCAACAGGGTTCGCCGGCGGGCCGCTTCTGCTTCGGGGCCAGCTCTAGATCGACGGCCATCTATCTACATATATCGATTGAAGTGAAGGTTGTCAATGCTTAGAATCGGCGGCGCGATCTTACCGAGCGCTGAGGCGCCGACCCGAAGGGGGTATCGAGGTGAAGTACGTCCTTTTCGTCTGCACCCACAACGCCGGCCGCTCGCAGATGGCGCAGGCGCTCTTTGAACGTCACGCGCCGGAGGACATCCGCGCCGAGTCAGCCGGCCAGCAGCCGGCAGACCGGGTCTGGCCCGAGGTCGTCGAGGCGATGCGCGAGATCGACATCGACCTGTCCGGCCGGCGACCCAAGAAGCTGACCGTGGAGATGCAGCTGCACGCCGACTGGGCGATCACGCTCGCCTGCGGCGCGCAATGCCCCTACGTCCCCACGATCGTCGAGGACTGGGACATCCCCGACCCGGCCGGCAAGGCGATCGAGGAGGTCAGGACGATCCGCGACGCCGTCGAGGCCCGCGTCAAGGACCTGATCGAGCAGCGCCTAGACGCGATCCGCGCGGACCGCACCGCTCACCAGATCCGGCTGGCGCGGCTCCTGCCTGACCTCGCCCGCGAGTTCGAAGGCGTCCGCTCAGAGGGCGAGATCCGCGCCTGCGCGGACGCGATCCTGGCCGACTACGACGAGGTGCCGGTGCGCTCGTTCGTGATGACGATCGCCCACAGACGCACACGCCAGTGCCTCGCAGCCGAAAGCTGCGACGCGCTCACCACCGCTTAGCCGGTGACGCCCACGAGCGCCGACAGCGTGGCCGTCATCACCGACATCCACGCGAACCTGCCCGCCCTTGAGGCCACGCTCGAACGCATCGAGCAACTCGGCATCGAGCGCATCTACTGCGGCGGCGATCTGGTCGGCTACGGCCCCCACCCAAACGAGGTCTGCGCGCTGATCGAGGAGCGCGGTATCCCGACGATCTACGGCAACTACGACTACGCGATCGGCCGGGACCTCGACGACTGCGGCTGCGCCTACCCCACCCAGCACGAACGCGACCTCGGCCAGCAGTCGGTTGATTGGACGCTCGCGCATACCAACCAGCACGCCAAGGACTTCATGCGCGCCCTTCCCTTCGACCTCCACCTCGAGGTCGGCGCCAACACGGTCCATCTGGTGCATGGCTCGCCGCGCAAGGTGAACGAGTACCTCTTCGAGGACAAGCCCGCCTCTCTGTATGAGCGGCTAGCCCGAGCCGAGGAGACCGACACGCTCGTCTTCGGGCACACCCACAAGCCCTGGGTTCGCGAGTACGGCGGCGTGCTGTTCGTGAATTGCGGCTCCGTCGGCAAGCCCAAGGACGGCGACCCGCGCGCCTCCTTCGCACTCCTCAGTCCCGGCAACCGTCACCCCCAGGTGACGATCGAGCGCGTCCAGTACGACGCCGAAGCCGTCGCTCGTGAGGTTGCCGCCGCCGGCCTCCCGGAGGAGTACGCCGACAAGCTCGTCCTCGCTGCCTAGTACAACCGCACCGCATGAGCAACGGCCTGCAGCTCAAGGACCCTAGGTGCGGGCGGAGGGAATCGAACCCCCACGCTCTTTCGAGCACCAGGACCTAAACCTGGCCTGTCTACCTGGTTCCAGCACGCCCGCGCGAGCGCCCGATTCTAGACCCGCGTACACCGGCTCGATTGGCGCAATCCGGCCGCTCACGGGTTAGGGTGTCGTCGATGGCCGACACGGTTGTCGTTCGTCCCAACCGGGACAAGGCCGAATCCAAGGCCACCAGGGCGATCGTCGTGCTGCTGCTGGTGGTCAGCGCGCTCCTGATCTTCGTGGTCACGGCGGGCGGCTGGTCCGAGCTGCAGGGCGCGCAGATCATCTCGATCGGCTACATCGTCGTCTATCTCGTGATGGCGTTCTACGTCGCGCGCTGGAACCGCGGCGTGCTGCCGGTGGCCGCCGCGCTCGCGATCCTGTTCGCGGTCGTCGCCGCCGTCGCGGCGCCCGCTTGGTTCGAGCGTGACAAGGCCGGGTTCGACGATCCGGGGCTCGACCCGTCGATGCTCGGCTTGTTGACGGCGATCATCGTGCCGGTGCAGCTGCTCCTGATCGCCTTCGCGATGCGGGGCTTTCAGCAGCAGTGGAACGTCGAGGTCGAGGTGGCGCCGGACGACCCCGCGCCCCAGACGGCCTGACGGCGACGCACCTATCCTTCGCAGCGCAAGCGGCGGTGCTGGAATTGGCATACAGGGCGGTCTCAAAAACCGCTGCCCGAAAGGGCGTGTGGGTTCGAGTCCCACCCGCCGTATTGAACTCGTCAGGCGAGCACATCCTTCACGCCAACGGCGTCGACCTCTGTGTGGAGACATACGGTGACGCCGCCGATCCGGCGATCCTGCTCATCCACGGGGGTGGCAGCTCGCTGCTCTCGTGGGACGAGGCCCTCTGCAGCCGGCTCGCCGACGGCGGGCGGCTCGTGATCCGCTACGACCTGCGCGACGCCGGCCGCTCGGTCACGTACGAGCCGGGCAGCGCCCGCTACGGGATCGAGGGCCTGGTGGCGGATGCTGTGGGACTGCTCGACGCGCTCGGGGTCGAGCGCGCGCACGTGGTCGGCATGTCGGCTGGAGGCGCCATCGGCCAGCTGCTCGCGCTCGACCACGACGAGCGGGTCGCGACGCTCACCCTGGCGTCCTCGACGCCCGGCGGCCCCGGCCATCCCAGCCCAGACCTGCCGGACCCGGCGCCGGGGCTGTTCGCGAACGAGGCCGCCGCGCCCGACTGGTCCGACCGCGAGGCGGTGATCGACTATCTCGTCGAGGCCGAGCGGCCGTTCGCGGCGCGCTCACGGCCCTTCGACGAGGCCGCCGTGCGCGAGTTGATGAGCCGCGTCGTCGATCGGAGCACCAACCTCGAGTGGGGGCTTGCCAACAGCTTCGCCCAGGCGGCCGGCGAGCCGTGGAGGGAACGGCTGGGAGAGATCACCGTGCCCACGCTCGTCATCCACGGGAACGAAGACCCGATGTTCCCGTACGGTCACGCGCTCGCGCTGGCGGGGGAGATCCCGGGCGCCGAGCTGCTGCCGATGGATGCGACGGGACACGAGTACTTCCCGCCTCACACCTGGGATGTCGTCGTCCCGGCGATCCTCCGTCACACCGGCTGACTAGCCGCAGCCCGCCGCAGCGCACGCGCCTGGGTTGCGTCGACCCAGATCTCCCAGCGCCCCGAGCTCGACTCGCGCGAGCCCAGGAAGTGGTAGGGCCGGCGCCCCGCGAACTCGGTCTGGCGCAGGTGGAAGACGCCGCCGAGGATGGAGGCGATCCGCCGCCGCGGCCAGCTCAGCGAGCTCTCGATGTCCGGGAACGTGCGCGGCCGGTCCGGGGTCCGCGCCAGCTCGTCGAGCAGCGCCGCCATGAGCTCGCTGCAGCGATCGCGGAAGCGCTCGACCTCCTCGGCGTCGGTCATCACGTTCTGCGGCGCGTGCTCCATCCCGGCGATTATCCTCGCGCCGAGCGATGACGATCGACACGTTCGCCGAGGCCGAGGCGCTCGTCGACAGCTTCGGCGCACGGGCGCCCGGCGCCGACAGCGAGCGGCGCGCCGCCCGCCATCTGGCCGGCCGCCTGCGGGCACTCGGGCGGGACGCGGAGCTCGAGTCGTTCAACGCCTGGCCCGCCTGGCAACTCGCGTACGCGGTCCACGCCGCGCTCGCGATCGTGGGCAGCGCACTGTCCGTCGAGCTCCCCGTGGTCGGCGCCACGCTCGTGCTCTTGGCCGTGCTCCTGACGCTGCTCGATGTGAGCGGCACGCTTGTCACCACGCGCCGGCTGCTCGGGCGCCGCGCCTCGCAGAACGTGATCTCGTGGGGTGACCGGCGCGCGCCCGGCTCGCTGCTGGTCGTCGCCCACGTCGACAGCGGCCGCGGCGGCCTCGTCCGCCGCGACGGCTGGCGCCGGCGGCTGACGGCTGTCGGCCCGTTCACGCCCTTCTTCGGATCGCTCGTGCTCGTGCTGATCTGCTGCCTGGTCCGGCTCGCCGGCGTCGAGGAGACGTGGCTGACGGTCGTCCAGTTCGTCCCGACGGTCGCGCTGATCCTGGCGTTCCCGCTGCTGCTCGACATGGCGATGTCGCCGGTCCAGCAGGGTGAGAACGACAACGCGTCTGGAGTCGCGCTCGCCCTGCGGCTCGCGGAGCGCGCCGATCCCGAGCTGTTCGGGGTCCACGTGCTGCTGACGGGCTCGCAGAAGGCGCTCGCCCAGGGCATGCGCTCGTTCGTCCGCGCGCACCGCGACCAGCTCGATCGCGAGCGCACCGTCGTCCTGAACCTCGACGAGGTCGGCGACGGCTCGCCGCGCTACACCCGTCGCGAGGGCGCTCTCCCCTCGCTTCGCTCTCACCCGCAGCTCGTGCGGCTGTGCGCCGAGAGCGGCAAGGCGCGCCCCCTGTCGAACAGGGTGCCGAGCGACGGCTATGCGGCGCGCTCGGCCGGCGTCGCGGCGATCACGATCAGCTGTCGCGACGAGCACGGCTCGGCCTCGCGCAGGCTCGACGAGGACGCCCTGAGCGCGGCGGAGGCCTTCTGCCTCGACCTGATCGCGCGCGTCGACGCGGAGGTCGGCCCGGCGCTCGTGGGCCTGGAGACGCTCAGCGAGCGCTGATCTGGGCCGCCCGCTCGGCGAACCAGTCGAGCGCCGCCGGGTTGGCAAGCGAGTCGCGGCTCGCCGCGCCGGCGGGGTCGGCCCCGAGCAGGATCTTCTTGACCGGGACCTCGAGCTTCTTGTTCGAGAGCGTGCGCGGCACCTCGGCGATCACTTCGATCGAGTCCGGCACGTGCCTGGGCGAGCAGTACTCGCGCACGCGCCGGCCGATCGCCGCGCGCAGCCCGTCGTCGAGCTCGACGCCCTCGCGCAGCACGACGAACAGGAGCATCCGCTCGTCGACGTCCACGACCAGCGAGTCGAGCACCTCGGGCGTCCCCTCGACGGCGCTGTAGATCTCGCTCGTCCCCATGCGGACGCCACCGCGGTTGATGGTCGAGTCCGAGCGGCCGTAGATGACGGCGCCGCCACGGCTCGTGATCTTGATCCAGTCGCCGTGCCGCCAGATGCCCGGGAACATCTCGAAGTAGCTCTGGCGGTAGCGCTCACCGTCCGGGTCGTTCCAGAGGTAGAGGGGCATCGAGGGCATCGGCCGGGTGATCACGAGCTCACCGACCTGGTCGACGAGCGGCTCGCCGTCCTCACTCCAGGCCTCGACCGAGGCTCCCAGGCAGCGGGCCTGGAGCTCGCCGGCATAGACGGGCAGGCAGGGCACGCCGCCCACGAAGGCGGTGCAGAGGTCGGTGCCGCCGCTCGTCGAGAACAGCCAGACGTCCGGGAAGTGCCGGTAGACCCACTCGAAGCCCTCGACCGGCAGCGGCGAGCCGGTCGACCCGACCGCGCGCAGCCCGGCCGGCCTGGCCGGCTCGATGCCCGCCTTCATGCAGGCCGTGATGAAGCCCGCGCTGGTTCCGAAGCTCGTGACCTCGGCCTCGGCGGCGAGCTTCCAGAGCGCCTCCGGGTCGGGCTGGCCGTCGTAGAGCACGATCGCGGCCCCCGAGAGCAGGCCGCCGACGAGGAAGTTCCACATCATCCAGCCGGTCGTCGTGAACCAGAAGAAGCGGTCGCGCTCGGAGAGGTCTGAGTGCAGGTTCGCCTTCTTCAGGTGCTCGAGCAGGATGCCGCCCTGGCCCTGCACGATCGCCTTGGGCAGGCCCGTGGTGCCCGACGAGTAGAGCACCCACAGCGGGTGGTCGAAGGGCAGCTGCTCGAACTGAAGCTCGGCCGGCTCGGAGAGGAGCTCTTCCCAGCCGGACGGGACGAGCACGGTGTGCTCGAGCGACGGGATCGCCGCCTCGATCTCGCGCACGCGCTCGCGGCGGTCGAAGTCCTTGCCGCCGTAGCGGTAGCCCTCGGTCGCCAGCAGCACGCGCGGCTCGATCTGCTTGAAGCGGTCGACGACGGTGGGCACGCCGAACTCCGGCGCACAGCTCGACCAGACGGCGCCGATGCTCGCGCACGCGAGGAACGCCACCACCGTCTCGGGGACGTTCGGCATGTAGGCCGCCACACGGTCGCCGCGCTCGACGCCGAGCCGGCGCAAGCCCGCGGCGCAGCGCGCGGTCTGCTCGCGGAGCTCGTCCCAGGACAGCTCCGCGAGCGGGCTCGACTCGCTCGCGTGCAGGATTGCCGTCGCGCCCGGGCGCGCGCGCCGGAAGAGCTGCTCGGCGTAGTTCAGGCGCGTGCCCGGGAACCACACGGCGCCCGGCATGCGGTCGTCCGCGAGCACCCGCTCGGGCGGCGGGCCGACCTCGTAGCGCTCCCAGATCGAGCCCCAGAAGCCCTCCAGGTCCTCGACCGACCAGCGCCACAGCTCGTGGTAGTCGGAGAAGCCGCGCTCCTCGATGTAGTCCGACAGCTTCGACGAGCCGCGCGGCTCCCAGAGCAGATCTCCCTCATGCATCGGCGATTAACCCTAGGGCCTGATGGCAACCGACTGCAGGCGCGCCGTGCGCTCGCGGCCGCGGCGGCGCTCGTCCTCGACGAGCGGCTCGAGCAGCGCGCGCGCAAGCAGCGGCGTCACCCCCATCACCGCGAAGGCCATCGCCCAGGACACCCCGGACGCGAGCGCCCCGAGCGCCACCGGCACCCCGGCCGCGACGATGCGCATGACGGTGTTCTGAATGCCCATGGCCTTGCCGGCCTGGCGCCTGCCGGAGATCTCCGCGGCCGCCGTGAAGGACAGGCCGTTCCAGCTCATCGCGGCGATGCCGCCGGCCATCAGCACCGGCACGGCGATCGCCGCCGGCGCCGGCGACAGCGCCGTGGCGGCCAGCAGCAGCAGCCCTGCGGCGGTGGCGAGCCGCCGGAAGGGCTCGATGCGCTCGCCGCGCAGGTCGGACCAGCGCCCGGCGGCAACGCGCGCGAGGGCGGCGCCCAACTGCGTCGTTCCGAGCGCCACCGCGGCCGCGGCGGCTGACCAGCCGCGCTCGTCGTACAGGTAGAGGACGAGCAGCGAGGTCACACCCACCTGCCCGATGATCATCAGCGACGAGGCCGCGCTGAGCCGCCAGATGCGTGGGTCGCGGGCGGCGTCGGGCGCAGGCGGGGCGGCCGACTCGACGCGCGGGCCCTCGCGCAGCCAGATCGCCGCGGCGACGGCGGCCACGAACAGCGCGCCCGCGAGCGCGTACAGGGCGGCGTCGAGGCTCGCGCCGGCTGCGAGCGGCGGCAGCGAGAAGGACGCCGCGGCGGCGCCCACCGGCACCGCGGTCTGCCTGAGCCCGAGCGCAAGGCCGCGCTCGTCGCGCGGGAACCAGTGAAAGACCGCGCGGCCGCTGGCGGCGATCCCGGCCGCGCCGAGCGCCCCGGCGAGCGCCATGCCGCCGAGCAGCGCGCCGTACCCGTCCGATGCGGCGACGCCGGCCACCACGAGCGAGGCCGCGCCGAGGCCGAAGGCGATCACCGGCCGCTCCCCGACCCGGTCGGCAAGCACGCCCCAGGCGAGCAGCGTCGCGACCGTGCCGAGGCCGAACGAGCTGAAGACGGCCGTGACCTCGACGAGCGTGAGCCCGAAAGTGCTCTGGATCGCGGGGCCGAGCGCCGGCAGACCACCCTGCACCGCGGACAGCGCCGCCGTAGCCCCCGCCCCGACCGCAAGTACCACCCAGCGGTAGCGGGCGGGCTTCGGCTGGGCGTCGATCATCGGGAGGCGGTCACCGATTCGAGTCTACGCGGGCATATGAGAGCTCTCTCACGGGTCTCTCATACAGTCCTCACCCGACCGGCGCATCGTCGCGCCGTGGGCCGCGCAGGCGAGGATCACATGAGAACGGTCTCATGAACGAGCCTCGCCGGCGGGCAGGCTCGGGCCGCACGCTGACCGCCGGTCTGGTCGTCGCGCTCCTTGCCGGCGCGGCGGCTTTGGCCGCCATGACAGCCCTGCTGACTCCCGAGAAGAGACCCGAGGTGGCGCCGATCGAGATCGGCGCCGCGGACGAGACCGACGCGCCCAAGCGGGCCGAGCGGCGCGACCGCGCCGAGCGCAGGCGTGCCGAGCGGCGCCGCCGCGCCGAGAGACGGGCACGCGCCGAGCGGCGCGCTCGCCGCCGCGCGGCGCCGCCCGCCGAGGCGCCGCCCGCGCAACCCCTCCACAGCCGCCCGCGGCGGAGGCGCCCGCCCCGGCCCCCGCCCCCAGCCCGGCGCCGCGCCCGCGGCCGACCCGCCCACCGCCTGCGGCCGCGCCGCCACCGCCCCCGAGCCGCGCCAGCCGGCGCCCGCGCCGCCGCCCCCGGAAGACGACGACGACGGCGACGGCGGCGATGACGATGGCGACGACGACGGGGACGACTGATGGGCAACCTGCTCGGTAGCGCCCGCGTTCGAATCCTGGCCTCCTATCTCGTGCTGCTGCTCTTCTCGGCCGTGGTCGGCGGCATCGCCCTGCGCAGCGTCCTGCTCGCGCGCGCGGGCGAGCGCGTCGACGATGCGCTCGTCCAGGAGACCGAAGAGTTCCGCACGCTCGCGAACATGGGGCGCAACCCGCGCACCGGCCGGCCGTTCGGCGACGACGTGACGGCGATCTTCAGGGTGTTCCTGTCGCGCAACGTGCCCGCGCAGGGCGAGGCCTTCTTCACCTTCGTCGGCGGCAGCCCGTACCGCGAGACGTATGCGCCGGGCGTCGACGCGCCCAGCGTGGCCCAGATCAGCGCCGCCGCGCCGGACGGCTCGGGTAGCGGCGAGTTCGAGGCGGACGGTCGCCGGATCCGCTACCTGTCGGTGCCCGTGCGCGTTGACGGCGCACCCGGCGGGGCCTTCGTCGTAACGAGCGACCTGTCGAGCGAGATCGACCAGGTCAACAGCGACCTGCGCGTGGCGGCCGGGATCGCGCTGGGGGTGTTCCTGATCGCGTCGCTGCTCGCATGGGTCGTGGCCGGGCGCGTCCTCGCACCGCTGCGGGTGCTGCGCGACACGGCGCGCTCGATCACCGAGAGCGACCTCACCCGCCGCATCCCCGTCGAGGGCGACGACGAGCTCGCGGACCTCGCCCGCACCTTCAACGAGATGCTCGACCGCCTCGAGGCGGCCTTCGCCAGCCAGAAGGAGTTCATCAGCGACGCGGGCCACGAGCTGCGCACGCCGATCACGATCGTGCGCGGTCACCTGGAGCTGCTCGAGGAGGACCCGGACGAGCGCGAGGAGACGATCGAGCTCGTGACGGACGAGCTCGATCGCATGGGCCGGCTCGTCAACGACCTGCAGCTGCTCGCAAAGGCGCAGCGCCCGGACTTCCTGCAGCCCGAGCCGATCGAGGCCGGTGAGTTCACGCGCGAGCTGTTCGCCAAGGCGTCGGCGCTCGCCGGGCGCGACTGGCGCCTCGGCGAGGTGGCGAGCGGCCCGATGGTCGCCGACCGGCAGCGGCTCACCCAGGCCGTGATGAACCTGAGCCAGAACGCCGTGAACCACACGGGCGAGCGCGACGCGGTCGAGCTCGGCTCGGCGATCGAGAACGGCCACGTGAGCCTGTGGGTGCGCGACACCGGCGAGGGCGTCTCGGAGGCCGACCGCGAGCGGATCTTCGAGCGCTTCGCGCGCGGCTCCGATGCGAGCCGGGCCGACGGCAGCGGCCTCGGCCTCGCGATCACGCAGGCGATCGCCGAGGCGCACAACGGCCACGTCGAGCTGGACAGCCGGCCTGGCGCGGGCGCCCGCTTCACCGTCGTGATCCCGACCAGGCCCTCCAAGGAGGTGGGCGTCTCTTGAACCGGATCCTGATCGCCGAGGACGAGCCCCGGCTCGCCTCGTTCCTCGAGAAGGGCCTGCGGGCCAACGGCTTCGTCACCACGATCGTCGGCGACGGGGTCAACGCGTCCGCGATGGCGCGCGACGACGAGTTCGACCTGCTCGTGCTCGACCTCGGCCTGCCCGGCCGCGACGGCACGGTCGTGCTGCGCGAGCTGCGCGCGGCAGGCCAGCGCATGCCCGTCGTGATCCTCACCGCGCGCGACGACGTGAGCGACACGGTCGCCGGCTTCGAGGGCGGCGCGGACGACTACGTGACGAAGCCGTTTCGCTTCGAGGAGCTGCTCGCGCGCGTGCGCGCGCGCCTGCGCGACGAGCGCAGCGTCGAGCCCACGGTGCTGCGGGCCGGGGAGATGACGCTCGACCTGCGAACGCGCCGGGCGAGCACGGACGGGCACACGATCGACCTGACCGCGCGCGAGTTCACGATGCTCGAGGTGCTGATCCGCCATGCGGGGCAGGTGCTGAGCCGCGAGCAGCTGCTCTCGCACGTCTGGGGCTACGACTACGACCCGGGCTCGAACGTCGTCGACGTGTACGTCGGCTACCTGCGCAAGAAGCTCGGCGCCGACTCGATCGAGACGGTGCGCGGGATGGGCTACCGGCTGGCGGCCTAGGGTCAGGCGTCGGGTGCCGCGTGGCTCTCGCGCAGCTGCTGGCGAATGCCACGCCGCACGAGTGCGCGCTGCACGCGCACTCCGCCGGCCAGCGCGAGCGGGCCCGCCGCGGCGCCGGCCAGCGCCAGCCCGAGCGGGGCGAAGACGGTCCCGCCGAGCACGACCAGGCCAACCGCCGCCCCCGCCTCGGCGCCGATCAGCGCCGCCACCATCGGGCGCGGGGCGAGCTTGGTCTGATCGGGGCCGGTGAGAGGCATAAGAGGTCGCTTCGCCTGTACCCGGTGCACTCCTCCAAGCTGCAACTTCGCTCCCGGTAGGGTCCCGCGCACCATGGGACTTGTGCTGACAGAGGATCACGACGGGGTTCGCCACCTCATCCTGAACAGGCCGGAGAAGCGCAACGCGCTCAACGGCGAGGTCGTGCGCGAGCTGGGCGCCGCGCTCGAGCAGGCGGCGGCCGACGACGCGGTGCGCGTGCTGGTGCTGCGCGGCGAGGGCCCGATGTTCTCATCGGGCATGGACCTCGCCGACCTGCGCCAGCTCTCGGAGAACCCGGAGGGCCTGCGCACGTTCCGGCGCCCCCTGATCGGCTGGTGGAACCTGCTCGAGGAGATGCCGAAGCCGACGATCTGCCAGATCCACGGCGCGGCGCTCGGCGGCGCCTTCGAGCTCGCCCTCGCCTGCGACTTCCGCACGATGGCCGAGGACGCCGTCGCCGGGATCATGGAGGTCCGGATCGGGCTGCTGCCGGACGTCGGCGGCTGCTCGCGGCTGCCCGCCGTGGTCGGGCTCGGCAACGCCAAGGAGCTGATCCTCACCGGCAAGGTGATCGACGGCACGGAGGCGCACCGGATCGGCTTCGCGAACCGGATCGCCCCAGCCGAGTCGCTCGACGAGCTCACGGGCAAGTTCGCGGAGGAGCTGCTCGCCTGCGCGCCGCGCGCGGTGGGGCTCGCCAAGCGAGTGCTCGACGCCGCCGCCAAGCCGGCGCTGGCCACGACGCTCGAGCTGGAGGTCTCCGCGCAGGAGCAGCTCGCCGCGAGCGAGGACTTCGCCGAGGGGGCGCGCGCCTTCTTCGAGAAGCGCCCGCCGCAGTTCGCCGGCCGCTGAACCGGCCCCAGAAACGACTCGAGCCCGGTCTGGTGTCCGAGCTCGAGTGCGCATTAATGCCGAGGCTGGGTCGGGGGAACCCATATGTGCCGAAAACCGGCCTCGGCGGCTATTTGGGTTACTACCCCAACTTGAAAGGTCCTACACCTGGGAAGGGACCGAAAAACGTCGGAGCGGGCGATCAGGACCGGCTGAGTGCGACCTGGCGGCCCGCGAGAGCCATCACGCCGGCCGCGCTCAGCGCCACCGCGGCGGTCACGATCCAGGCGACCGTGTAGCCGCTCATCGAGTAGAGGGCGCCGAACGCCGCCGGCCCTCCGCCGGCCCCGATGTAGATCCCGGTCTGGCTGACGCCCGTGGCCGCGCCCGGCGAGTCACGGTGCAGGTGCACGATCGCCATGTTGAAGATGCCGGGCCAGCCCCAGCCGAGCGCGAACGCCAGCACCGCGCCCAAGGCGAACGGCAGCGGCGCCCCCGCGGCGAGCAGGGCGAACCCGATGGAGCCGAACCCGATCAACGTCACGACCATCCCGAAGCCGTAGTCGACGCGGCGATCCGCGCGCACGCCGACGGCCAGCCGCACCCCGAGCGACACCGCGCTGCCGACGGCGGCCAGGATCCCAGCCGTGCCCTCGGCGATCCCCACGTCGACCGCCGACGCGACCAGGTAGGCGCTCAGCGCGCATGGCGCCGAGCTGCCGAGCGCCGCCCCGAGCGCGATCAGGATCAGCGCACGCGACGGGCGCGGCGGCCGCTCGCGCTGAGGGACCGGCCGGAGCGACGCCCCCTGCCGGGCCAGCACGAGCGCCACCACGAGTGGCGCGAGCGCGCAGATCACGAAGGTGGCGCGCCAGCCGAGCGGGATGGCGAGCACCGGCAGCGCGAGCCCGCTGATCAGCACCGCCGCCGGGATCGCCGACTGCTTGATCCCGAAGGCGAGCCCCTGGCGCTCCGGCGGCACCTGGTCCGCCATGAACAGGTTGATCGCGGGCTGCGCGACGGCGTTCGCCAGCCCCGCCACGACGAGGCATGCGAAGAGCACGACGAGCGAGCCCGCGGCCAGACCTCCGAGCAGGAGGCAGGCGCAGGTCACGAGCGCGCTGGCGGTCATCGCCCGCAGCGCGCCGGTGCGCTCGGAGAGCCGGCCGCCCGGCCCGGCGCCGATCGCGCCCGCCAGGAAGAACACGCTGACGCCGGCGGCGACGGCCTCGACGCTCGCATCGAGGTCTCCGCGGATCTGCAGCGCGAGCGCGCCCACGAGGAACCCGGGCAGCACGGTCACGGTCCCGGCCGCAACCGCGAGCAGTGAGGGGCGGACGAGGCCTACGCGAGACCCACCAGGTTCGCCATCACGATCACGCCGGCGATACACAGCACCGCGCCGATGATGTCGAAGACGAAGCCCGCCTTGATCATCCGCGTGATCGGAAGCAACCCTGAGGAGTAGACGATCGCGTTGGGAGGCGTGGAGACCGGCAGCATGAACCCGTAGTTTGCCGCGAAGATCGCGGCCAGCGCCGGGATCGTCGGGTTCACGTCCGCGGCCGCGGCGATCGAGATCGCGATCGGGACCACGATTGCCGCGCTGGCCGTGTTGCTCGTCGTCTCCGAGATCAGCACGGCGATCACGACGACCACCACGGTGATGCCGAACACGTCGCTGACGCCGAGCGCGTCGGAGATCGAGGTGCCGATGCGCTCGGCGAGGCCGGTCTCGCTCAGCATCGCGCCGAGCACGATGCCGCCGCCGAACAGCAGGATCGTGCCCCAGTCGATCCGCGCCGCCTGGTTCCAGTTGATCGTGAACTTGCGCTGCTTCCAGTCGACCGGCAGCAGGAACAGCAGCGCCACGGCGATCAGCGCGACGGTGCCCTCGTTGGCCGCCTCGCTCACCTGCGCGTACGCGTCGGAATCATCGCCGGCGAACACCCCGACGACGCCGGGCAGGAACCAGCCGATCAGCGCGAACGCGAGCACCAGCAGCGTGTTCTTCTCGCCGCGGCTGAGCGGGCCGAGCTTCCTGCGTTCCTCGGCCACGTACTCCTCGACGCCCTTGACCTGCTTGATCTCGGGGCGGTTCATGAGCAGCACGATCACGATCACCGCGATGAACATCACGATCACGATGGGGAGCGCCATCGCGAACCACTCGAGGAACGTGATCGGCTCGCCGGTCTCGGACTCGAGCAGGTCGCGGCCGATCAGGTTGGGTGGGCTGCCGATCGGCAGGAGCAGGCCGCCGACGGTGATGCCGTAGGTGATGACGAGCATCAGCGCGGCGCCGAACCTGAGCTTCTCGACCCGCTGCTCGCCCTCGGCCTGGCTCGCGACCATCCCGCCCACGACGCCCATCACGCCGAGCGCGATAGGCAGCATCATCGCCGCCCCGGCGGTGTTCGACATCACCGGCGAGGTGAGCGCGCCGATCAGGCCGAAGGCGAGGATGATCCGGTAGGTCGAGCCACCGACGCTCTTCAGCGAAAGCACGCGGTAGGCGAGCCGCCGGTGGAGCCCGTGGACCACCATCGCCTCGGCGAGGATGAAGCTGCCGATGAACAGGAAGACGGTGTCGTCCGCGAACGTGCCGAAGACGATGTCGGTCGCGGCCTCGTCCTCCGTCGGCGGTGGCGTTGCCTCGAGCAGCGCGACAAGCGCAACGCCGACCAGCGCCGTGACCGGGATCGGTATCGCCTCGGTGACCCACCAGGCGACGACCAGCGCGAGGATCGCCGCGAGCCGGTGCTGATTGGGCTCGAGGTCGAACGGGATCAGCAGGACGAGCGCGAACAGCAGCGGCCCGATGAACAGACCCACCGTCCGCCGTCTGCGCTCGAAGCGCTCCTCGGCGGGTGACAGCCGTCCTTCTTCGGTCTGCTCGTCGAGCGTGCGGTAGGTCCCGCCGCGGCCGAAGCGGCCGTCGCCGTTGGTGCGACCCTCCTCCTCCTCGACGCGCCGTTCCCTCGTCGGCGTCGTCATGCCGCAGGGCGTACCCGGGACTGGCGTGGCTTTAATCGCTAAGGCTCCACGGGTTGAGCATGTATGACTTCCAGCGCCGCCCGCGACAGCGTGGTGGCGGACCGCAAGGACCGCCTGCGCCGCTGCGAGCGCGTCAAGCGGCGCTAGAGGACTTCCAGTCGATCGGCCCGGCGGTGAGCACGTGGCTCCCGAGCGGCCGCCCGAGCACCTGCTGCACCTCGCGTGCGCACGCGATCAGCCTCTCGAGGTCGACGCCGGTCTCGTAGCCCATCTCGTGCAACATCGAGACGAGGTCCTCGCTCGCGATGTTGCCCGTGGCCCCCGCGGGCACGGGACAGCCGCCGAGCTCGCCGAAGGAGCTCTCGAACGAGCGCACTCCGGCGCGCAGCGCGCTGACCACGTTGGCGAGCCCCTGCCCGCGCGTGTTGTGGAAGTGGGCCGTGAGCTCCGCCCCGAGGTCGAGCCCGTCGAAGAACTCCTCGACCTGGACGGGGTTGGCCATGCCGGTGGTGTCGCCGAAGGCGATCTCCTCACAACCCGCGTCGACGAGCCGGCGCGCGATCGAGAGCACGCGCTCGCGCGGCACGTCGCCCTCGTAGGGACAGCCGAAGGCAACCGAGATCACGCCCTCGCAGCGGAGCCCCTCGGCGCGCGCCCGCTCGAGCACCCGCTCGAGCCCAGACAGCGACTCCTCGATCGAGCGGTTCACGTTCTTGCGGTTGTGCGTCTCGGACGCGGACAGGAAGAGGTTGACCTCCTGGAAGTGCTCGCGCAGCGGCAGCGCGTTGTCGAGCCCGCGCTCGTTCGGTATCAGCACGGTCACGGCCACGTCGTCGGGGACGTCGGCTCGGCGCAGCACCTCGGGCCCGTCGGCGAGCTGCGGGATCACGTCGGGTCGCACGAAGCTCGTGACCTCGAGCCGCTTGAGGCCGGTGCGGGCGAGCATCTCGACGAGCCGCACCTTGTCGTCGGTGGGGATGACCTCGGGCTCGTTCTGGAACCCGTCGCGCGGGCCGACCTCGCGGATCTTCACCATGACTAGATCCTGGCAAGCCCGCCGCTCACGCCGAGCGACTGGCCGGTGATGTAGGACGCGTCGTCCGACGCGAGGAAGGTGATCGCGGCGGCCACCTCGTCGGGATGCCCGAGGCGGCGCAGCGTGGTCGAGCCGATCATCGTCTCGACGATCCGCTTGCCGACGTCCCCGAGCTGCTCGGGGGCTGCCATCAGGAGCGGCGTCTCGATCGGTCCCGGCGCGACGGCGTTGCAGGTGATCCCGTAGCGACCGTTCTCGACGGCGATCGTCTTGGTGAAGCCGATCACACCCGCCTTCGCAGCCGAGTAGACGGCCGAGCCGCTCGAGCCGACGCGGCCCGCCTCGGAGGCGGTGTTGACGATCCGGCCTCGCCGGCGCTCCTGCATGCCCGGCAGGACGGCGTGCGTCACGGCGATCACGCCGCGCAGGTTGACGGCCAGCACGCGGTCCCAGAGCTCCGAATCGGTGTCGCTGAACCAGGCCCACTCGTCGTAGCCCGCGTTGTTCACGAGGATGTCGAGCGGCCCCAGCTCGGACTCCGCGGCGGACACGGCCTCGGCGATCGAGTCGGTCGAGCGCACGTCGAGCTCGAACGCCGCGGCGTCGATCTCGGCGGCCACGGCACGCGCGCCGTCCAGGTTCACGTCGGTCACGGCCACGCGCGCGCCCTCGGCGGCGAGCCGGCGAGAGGTCGCGGCGCCGATGCCCGAACCGGCGCCGGTCACGAGGGCTGTGCGGTCAGCGAGTCGCACGGCGGCGCAGCATATGCTCTCGGCGCCGCTACGACCTGAGCGTCGCGGCCTGAGCGAGAGGAGCAGTTCCGAAATGGCAGATTCGCTGAACGGCCGCGTCATCTTCATGTCCGGCGGGAGCCGCGGCATCGGGCTCGAGATCGCCAAGCGCGCGGCCCAGGATGGTGCGCGCGTCGTCGTGATGGCGAAGACGGCCGAGCCTCACCCGAGGCTCCCGGGCACGGTCTACACGGCCGCCGACGAGATTCAGGCAGCGGGCGGCGAGGCGCTGCCGATCGTGGGCGACATCCGCGACGCCGACGCCGTCGAGGGCGCGGTGGCGCAGGCCGTCGAGCGCTTCGGCGGGATCGACATCGTGGTGAACAACGCGAGCGCGATCAACCTGTCGCCGATGCGCGACCTCGAGGTCAAGCGCTTCGACCTGATGCAGACGATCAACGCGCGCGGCACGTTCGTCGTCACGCGCGCCTGCCTGCCGCACCTGCGCCAGTCCGAGCACGCGCACGTGCTCACCCTCTCCCCGCCGCTGACGATCGACCGGCGCTGGCTCGCCGGCCACAGCGCCTACACGCTCTCGAAGATGGGCATGACGATGATCACGCTCGGGGTCGCTGCCGACGAGGCCGAGGCCGGGATCGGCGCGAACTGCCTGTGGCCGCGCACGATCATCGCCACCGCCGCCGTCCAGAACCTGCTCGGCGGCGATGAGGCGATGGCCCGCTCGCGCACGCCCGAGATCATGGGCGACGCCGCTCACGCGATCCTGGTGCGCGACCCGCGCGAGACCAACGGCAACACCTTCATCGACGACGAGGTCCTGGCCGAGGCGGGCGTCACCGACCTGTCCGGCTACGCGGCGGCAGACGCGGACCTGACGCTCGACATCTTCGTCGACAGCTGGCCCGAGGAGCGCGTCTGACGCTTCTGCTCTCCGGCGGCACGGGCGGCGCCAAGCTCGCCCGCGGCCTGCTCGACGTGGCCGCCGAGCTGACGGTCGTTGCCAACACCGCGGACGACGTCGAGGTCTACGGCGTGCACGTCTCCCCCGATCCCGACCTGGTGACCTACTGGCTCGCCGACGCGATCGATGAGCGCGGCTGGGGACTGCGCGACGACACGTGGAAGGTGATGGAGGCGCTCGAGGCGGCCGGTGCGCCGCATTGGTTCCGCCTCGGCGACCGCGACCTGGCGAGCTGCCTGCTGCGCACCGAGCGGCTGCGCGCGGGCGCGAGCCTCACGGAGGCGCAGGCCGCCGTGACGGCGGCGCTGGGCGCACGAGCGCGCGTGCTGCCGATGTCGGACGAGCCCGTCACGACCTGGGTCGGCGCACGCGGCCGCACGCCTCCCGTTCCAGGAGTTCATGATCGTCGAGCACGCCGAGGGCCCCGTCGAGTCGGTGGAGCTGCGCGGCCTCGACGCGGCGCGTCCGAGCGCCGCGGTGCTCGAGGCCATCGCAGCGGCCGACGCGATCGTCATCGGCCCGTCGAACCCGGTCATCTCGATCGGCCCGATCCTGGCGCTGCCGGGCCTTTCGGCCGCGCTGAGGGACGCCGCCGCGCCGGTGGTCGCGGTGAGCCCGTTCGTGGGTGGGCAAACGCTCAAGGGCCCGACCGACGACTTCTGCCGCTTCGCCGGCATCGAGACGAACGCCGCCGGCATCGCCGGGGCCTACGGGGACGTGCTCGACGGGATCGTCGCCGACGAGGAGGTCGCGGGCATCGAGTGCCTCGTCACCGACACGCTGATGAGCAGCTCGGAACAGCGGCTCGCGCTTGCGACGAACACCCTCGACTTTGCGGCGAAGCTCGCGGGCTGAGACCGAGGCCGGAAGCGCAGGCGCGCTAGTCTCGACGGACCCGCCGGCCGTCTCCCATGAGAACGATCGCGATCCTCCCGGTCAAGAGCTTCAACGCGGCGAAGCAGCGTCTCGCCGGGCTGCTTGGCGCGGGCTCGAGGCAGGCGCTCGCGCAAGCGATGTTCTCCGACGTGCTCACCTCGCTGCGGCATGTCCCGGGGCTCGACGCCGTCGCGGTCGTCACCTCCGATCGGGTCGCCGAATCGGCGGCGCTCGGGGAGCGCGTCCAGGTGCTGCGCGACACCGAACAGGCGGGGCAGTCGCAGGCCGCCCTGATCGGCATCCGCTACGCGCAGGCCGCCGGCTACGAGCGCGTCCTGCTCGTGCCGGGCGACACGCCGCTAGTCGAACCAGACGACGTGGGCGCGCTCCTCGAGCTCGACGCCCCGGTGGCGATAGTTCCCGACCGTCACGGCACGGGCACCAACGCGCTGCTGATCGCACCGCCCGACGTGATCGCGCCAAGCTTCGGCCCGAGCAGCTTCGACCGACACGTGGCGGCGGCCCGCGACGCGGGCGTCGAGTACGCGGTCGCGCGGATCTCGGCGCTGATGTTCGACGTCGATACGCCCGACGACCTCGCCGACCTCTCGGCCGCGCTCGACGAGCGCCGCGGCCAGGCCGCCTCGACGCGGGGCGCGCTGCGCCAGCTCGACCGCTCACGGGCACGCGCGTCGGCCACGCGCGTGGCGCCTGCCTCGGCCTAGCTCCGCCCTAGTCTCCCCGCCGTGGCACAGCTCACCTGCCTCGCGCTGCCCGCGCTGCCCACGCTCGCTCCGGGGGACGACCTCGCCGCGGAGATCGCCGCCGCCGCGCCCGCCGACCTCGGCGACGGCGACGTGCTCGTGGTCGCGCACAAGGTCGTGTCGAAGGCCGAGGGCAGGGTGCGGCGCCTCGACGAGATCGAGCCGGGCGAGCGAGCCCGGGCACTCGCGGCCGAGCACGACAAGGACGCCCGGCTCGTGCAGGCGGTGCTCGACGAATCCGCCGAGCTGCTGCGCGCGGTCGACGGCGTGCTGATCTGCGTGACCAGGCACGGCTTCGTGTGCGCGAACGCGGGCGTCGACCAGTCGAACGCAGGAGCGCCCGGTGAGCTCGTGCTGCTCCCGGAGGATCCCGACGCGTCGGCGCGCCGGCTGCGGGCCGGCATCGCCGCCCTCCGCGGGGCGCGCCCGGCCGTGATCGTCGCCGACTCGTTCGGGCGCGCCTGGAGGATCGGCCAGACGGACGTGGCGATCGGCCTGGCGGGCCTGACCGCGGTCGACCACTGGCATGGGCGGCCCGATGCCTTCGGGCGCGAGCTGCGCGTCAGCTCGATCGCAATCGCCGACGCCGCGGCGGCCGCGGCAGATCTGGCGCGCGCCAAGGACTCGCTCGAGCCGGCCGTGCTCGTCCGCGGCCTCGAGCGCCACGTGACCCCCGACGACGGGCCGGGAGCGGCGGCGCTGGTCCGCCCGGCCGAGCAGGACCTGTTTCGTTGACTGCCGCAGCTCGGCTCGCCGAGTGCGCGCGGCCGCGGCGCCCTTGAACGGGCCCGTGATCTCGTAGATGGCGCCGGGACCGGGCAGCAGCTCGCTCTCCGGGAAGGCCCGCTGCGAGGAGAAGTACATCCGCCGGCCGCTCGGGTCGAAGGTCACGCCGGTGATCTCCGAGCGCTCGTGCTGCGGCCCCGTGACGGAGAGGAAGCGCGACACGCGCCGGTTGCGGTCGATCACCCCCATGTCGATCTCGTCGGTGGCGATGTCCTCGCAGACGAAGATCTCGCCGGCACGCGAGCCGGTCATCTGGTCGACGCGCAGCAGCGGGGCGCTCTTGGTCGCCAGCCCGTCGTAGATCACCTCGATGCGCTCGCGCCGGGTGTCGTAGGCGTGCACCCGGTGGTCCATGGTGGTCGAGACGTAGAGCGTGTGGCCGTCGAGCCAGATCCCCTCGCCGCGGCGGAGCTGCAGGGAGCCGGGGACCTGGCGGCGCGTGTCCTGGCGGCGGGCGAGCGGATCGGGCACCTCCACCCACTCGACGGCGCCCCCGTCCGCGCGCGCGATCTCGAGGCGCCCCTTGGAGAGGTCGGGCCAGTCGGACGGCGTATAGCGATACAGGCCGCCCTGCTCGAGGTCCTCGGTCAGGTAGACGCGCCTGTCACGCTCGTCGACCGCGGCCGCCTCGTGCTTGAAGACCCCCATCGCCGGGTGCACCACGGCGCGGCGTCGCCCATCCGGGTCGCATTCCCAGACGCGCCCGTCGTCGACCTCCTCGCACGAGAGCCACGTCCCCCATGGCGTCCCGCCGCCGGAGCAGTTCTGGGAGGTTCCGGAGAGGATCCGGTAGGCGTCCTCGACGCGCCCGTCGCGCCCGAAGCGGAGCGCCGACGCGCCGCCCTCGAGCGTCTCCGAGTTGGACACGAGCACGAACCCGCCGTCCTCGCGCGGGAACGCCGCCATCCCGTCCGAGGCGATGTGCCAGCGGTAGTCGGTGCCGGGCACCGGCTCGTTGCCACGGGCGACGATCCGCGAGCGAAAGCCGTTCGCCAGCCGGATGCCGTTCTCGTCGGGCGGGGCGAGCGGCCCGTAGCCGGGACCGGTGCGCAGCGGCCGGCTCTCGGCCTCGCCGAACAGGTCGTCCCAGAAGGCGGCGCCGAGCGTCACGGCCGCCACTCCTCCCAGGCCCATCCCGATCAGCTCGCGGCGGCGAACGGCCATTCACGGCCAGTGTGCCAAGGCACTCCGGACGTCAGTGAAGACCGTGCAAACAGGGCGTAAAAGTCGTGTGACCTCGGCTAGCCGACCGGCGTCATGCCCTGCTCGCCCTTCTTGCCGGGCTGCACGAACACGTAGAAGTAGACGAGCCCCGCCGCGAGCGCCCCGATCAGCGGGCCGAGCAGGTAGACGAAGAAGAAGTTGTCCCACTCCCCGGAGACGAGCATCGGGCCGAAGCTGCGCGCCGGGTTGAAGCCGGCGCCGGTGATGGGCGCGAGCACCATCACTCCCATGCCGAGCGCGCCGCCGATCGCGAAGGCGGCCCAGTCCTTGGCCGCCCGCGGATGAACGGCGACGCCGATGATCGCCCACAGCAGGAAGAAGGTGCCGAGCGCCTCGACCACCATGCCCGGGAAGGCGGCGCCATCGACCACGTTCGTGACCGCCGGGGCGCCGTAGTTCTCGGCGTTGCCCTCGTTGAGCAGGATCGCCTTGGTGAGGAGTGCCCCGGCGACCGCGCCGGCGAGCTGGGCCACGATGTAGATGGCGGCATCGGGGATCTTGATCTGGCGGAGCGCCGTCAGCGCCACGGTCACGGCGGGGTTGAAGTGCGCTCCCGAGACGACCGCGAGCGTCTGGATCAGCGACGAACAGGACGAGCACGTGGACGAGCCCGATCACGCCGAAGTCGACGAACGGGTTCGGGTTGACCGGAGATGGTTCGGGCCCGTACAGCGACACGGCCGCACAGATGAAGAAGACGAGCAGCAGGGTGCCGACGAACTCGGCGATGTATGCGGCGGGCCCGCGGTCCTCCACGCTGTGCGGGTTCGCCGCGGAGGGCGCATACCCTTGTCCGCCGTGCGCCGGCTCCTGCTGCTCGCCCTGCTGCTGCCGCTGGCCTCGTGCGGAGGCGACTCCGAGAGCGGTGCGCAGCAGGTGGCGCTGGCGCTCGACTTCCAGCCGAACGCCGTGCACTCGGGGATCTACGCGGCGGAGCGGCTTGGGCTCGACGAGGACAACGGTGTCGAGCTCGAGATCCGCGTGCCGTCCGCCTCTACCGACTCGCTGAAGCTGCTCGCGGCGGGGCGCGCCGACATGGCCGTCGTCGACATCCACGACCTCGGCCTGGCCCGCGAGCAGGGCCGCGACGTCGTCGGGGTCGGCGCGCTCGTCCAGCGGCCGCTCGCCGCGGTGATCGCCCGCTCCGGCGAGGTGCGGCGCCCGCGCGACCTCGAGGGGCGGCGCGTGGGCGTGACCGGCCTGCCGTCGGACGAGGCGCTTCTGCGCGCGGTGGTCGAGGACGACGGCGGCGACTTCTCGCAGGTCCGGACGCTGACGATCGGCTTCTCGGCCGTGCCGGCGCTGATCACAGGGCGCGTGGATGCCGTCGTCTCGTTCTGGAACGTCGAGGGGGTGGCGCTGCGCGAGCGCGGCGTGCAGACGCGCGAGTTCCGCGTCGACGAGTTCGGCGCGCCGCGCTACCCCGAGCTCGTGCTCGCGGTCGAGCGCGACACGCTCGAGCAGGAGCCCGCGCTCGTGGAGAACACGCTCGCGGCGCTGCGGGCCGGGACGCGCGCGGCACTGGCCGACCGCCCGGCGGCGGTCGCGGACATCGTCAGCGCCTCCGGCGCCGACGAGCCGCTGATCGAGGCGGAGCTGACGGCCGTCGCACCGGCGCTGCGCCCAGCGCTCGTGCTCGACCGCGGCGCGCTGGAGGCCTGGGCCGAGTTCGACGCCCGCTTCGGCATCCTCGACGCGGCTCCCGACGTCGATCGCGCCTTCCTGCTGCCGCCCTCAAGCTAAAGTGAGCTTGATATGTCTGAGCAGCTCACGATCGGCGAGGTCGCGGAGCGCAGCGGCGTGGCGGCTTCGGCGCTCCGCTTCTACGAGGAGCGCGGCCTGATCAGCTCGGAGCGTGCCGGCTCCGGGCACCGCCGCTACCAGCGCCCGGTGCTGCGCCGGATCGCGTTCATCGTCTTCGCACAGCGCGTCGGCCTGACGCTCGAGGAGATCGGCACCGAGCTGGCGAAGCTGCCACCCGACCGCGCCCCCACCCGGCGCGACTGGTCGCGGCTGTCGAGCGGCTGGACCGCGCGCATCGACGAGCGCATCGCCCTGCTCGAGCGCCTGAAACTGGGCCTGACCGAGTGCATCGGCTGCGGCTGCCTGTCACTCGATCGCTGCCAGTTCTCCAACCCCGGCGACCGCGCCGGCAGCGGCGGCCCGGGCCCGCGCTACTGGATCGGCGACCGCCCGCTCGACTGAGCCGGGCTCAGCCGGCGGCGAGCATCGCCTCGACGAGCGCCGGCGCCTCGCGCGCCATGCGCGAACGCGGCACGACACGGTCGAAGCCGGCCTCCTCCGCGCTCTTGCGCACATCCTGCTCGACGTGCGAGTAGAAGCCGAGCCGCGGAAGCCCGGTCCCCGCCGAGCGCGCGATCCGCTCCTCCGGCTCGGCCGTGAGGTCGACGATCAGAAGCTCCGCGCCCTCCTCCGGCCTGACGAGCTCGTGGCCGGCGGCGCGCAGCGCGCCCTGCAGCTTCGAGCCGAACAGCAGGTCCGGGCAGTCGAGCGCCACGCGGGCCATGACGCCTAGAGGTCGCGGCGGCGGCGGAATTCCTGGCGCACGGACTCGGGCCGGCCCCACATCTGGACGACCTCCGCCCGCCCGGAGCGGGCCTCGCGCACGACGAGCTCGCCCTCGATCCCGTTGTCATCGAGCAGGCCGAGCGTGCCGCGGACCGTCTCGGGGGCGGCCGCGTGCCCGAACGAGTGTGCGGTGCGGATGCGCCAGTGCCAGTCGGCCTGCGAGTACGGCATCGCGTTGATGGTCACGAGCAGCGTGGCGGCCTCGACGTAGCGATCCTCGTCCGCGATGCGCAGATCGAGCTCGAGCTGGGTCCAATCCGGCGGGAGCGTGTCGACCACGCCCTGAAATTCGTCGGCAAGCGCCATCCGGCCGGAACCCTACCGGGGCCGGCGACCCGCTCGGCCGCCCTCGATCCGCATCGCGCGGGCGAGCTGGTCGCCGAGCGCATGCTCGAGGCCGGCCACGCATACCGTCAGCGGCCCGCCGAAGGGCTCGTGGCCGATCAGCTCGAGCTCGTCGCCCGGCGCGATGCCGCGCTCGGAGAGGTAGCGCAGCATCTCCGGGTTCGAGTCGGACACCCGTGAGAAGGTCCCGCGCTCGCCCGGCAGCAGGTCGGCGAGCGCCCGCGACGGCGGCTCGTCTATCTCGCCCTCGCGGGTCGGGATCGGGTCGCCGTGCGGGTCGTGCGTCGGGTTGCCCAGCTTGGCGGCGATCAGCTCGGAGAGCTCGGGCGAGATCGCGTGCTCGAGCACCTCGGCCTCCTCGTGCACGCGGTCCCACGGCATGCCGAGCGCCTCGGCGAGATAGAGCTCGAGCAGCCGGTGGTGGCGCAGCACCGCGAGCGCGACCCGCTCGCCCGCGCGCGTGAGCCGCACCCCGTGGTAGGGCTCGCGCGAGACGAGCCCGAGCGCCTCGAGCCGCTTGATCATCGCCGAGGCCGACGCGGGCGACACGTCGAGCCGCTCGGCGAGCGCGGAGGTGGCGACGGGGCCGCGCCCGCGCCGCGCCAGCGACCAGATCGCCTTCGCGTAGTCCTGGACGGCGCCCGTGATCTCGCTGGTATCGGTCTTGGTCGCCATCAGACGGACACCAGCAGGCCGGTCACGTACATCACGAGCAGTCCCGCCAGCAGCCCAGCGCTCGCCAGCGGGTGCAGGAAGCGGCCGCTCTCGTCGCGCACCTGCGGGGCGATCTGCACGACCACCTGGGCGATCGCGCCGGCGCCTATGCCGAACATGAGCGCCGCGAGGCTCGGGTGGAAGGCGGACGCGCCGATCCAGGCGCCGAGCACGGCGGGCGCGCCCGCGAGCAGCCCGAGCAGCAGCAGCCGGTCGAGCCGCGCGCGCCCCTCGCGTGCCACGGGCGCGACGATCGCGAGCCCCTCGGTGGTGTTGTGGATGGCGAAGCCGACCACGAGCGCCGCACCCAGCGCCAGCGAGCCGATCGCGTAGGCCGAGCCGATCGCGAGCCCCTCCCCCAGGTTGTGCAGCCCGATGCCGAGCGCCACGAGGAAGGCGGCCCGGTAGCCAACCGCGCTCGCTCCGCCGGCCCCGCCTTCTTCCTCGCCCTCGAGCCGCTCGCGCCGCGATCTCACCCAGCCATCCACCGCGGCGAGCGCGAGATACGCGACGGCCGCCCCGAGCCAGACGAGCGCCGCGCCGCCGAACGAGCCCGGCCCGCTGTTCGCGAGCTCGGTGCCTTCGAGCAGAGCGTCGATCCCGAGGAATGCGAGCAGGCCGATCGTGAAGGCGAGCAGGAAGCGCATCCAGCGCGCGTCGACGCCGCGCATCCAGGGCAGCCACAGCATCCCGATCGCGACCGGGATGACCCCGACGTAGAGGCCGATCAGCGCCATCAGCCCGTAGAAGCCGGCGTCGGCGTCCGGCGTCTCCACCGCCGCCTCGATCGCGTGCGTGACCGTCGCCCCGGTGGCCGTGAGCAGGATGACCTCGTAGTTCTGGCCCTCGATCCAGGGGTACTGCACGTCGATCGTCGAGCCGCCGAGGCGGCCGATGTCGTCGTTCGACTGCGTGAAGTCGGCGAAGCCGTCGTTCACGATCACCTGCCGCACCTCGACCGGATCTGCGCCGTCGTTGCGCACGTGCAGCTCGATCTCACCCGGAGCGAGCACGGTCCGCTCGACCGCCAGGTTCTCCTCCGGCACGCCGATCCGATCGAGCCCGGGTGCGTCGAGCGCGACGAACACACCGATCGCGAGCGCCAGCACGACCAGCGGCGCGAGCGCCGCGAGCCAAGCGGGCCGGCGCCGGGCGCGGACGGCGGCGGCTTCCATCAGCTGACCTCGAAGAAGCCCATCCAGCCCAACTCGGCGAACTCGCTCACGTGGGCGTGGAACATGTACTTGCCGGTGTACGGGAAGCGCAGCTCGAGGATGCCGCGCTCGCCCTGGCCCTGAGTGACCGTGTCGGTGAAGTCGCGCGGCTCGAGCCGCGTGCCGGTCGGGTAGTAGTCGAAGAAGTTCGCGTGGATGTGGAACGAGTTGAGGAAGTCATACTCGAGCACGTTCACGAGGTAGATCCGGACGAGCTCGCCCTGCCTCACCTGGATCGGGCGCTCCATGTACTCGAACGCGACCGTGTTGACCGCGTAGACGTCGTTCGAGCGGTCGAAGTCCGTGTCGAACCCGTTCATGACCATCACGAGCTCGTCGGCGGGCGGACGGCCCTGCTTGGGGTCGATGATCATCGCCCCGTAGAGGCCCTTCGCGATGTGCTCGGCCAGCGGCGTCGAGTGGCAGTGGTAGAGGTGGAGGCCGAACGGCGAAGCGTCGAACTCGTAGACGGTCCGCGCGCCCGGATCGATGTTGCCGGCGCCGATGCCCGGCACGCCGTCCATCACGTCGCGGTGGATGCCGTGGAAATGCATCGTGTGCGGGTGCGTTGAGCCGTTCACGAACTTGACGCGCATGCGCTCGCCCTCGCGCGCCCGCAGCGTCGGACCGGGCACACGGTCGTTGTAGGTCCAGGCGACGTACTTGACCCCGGGCGCGACCTCGATCTCCTTCTCGCGGGCGACGATCTCCCACTCGCGCACCCCGTTCACGAGCGTGCCCTCGTCGAAGTCGCGCAGGATCTCCTGCGGATCGAAGCCGTTGACGCGCGGGTCCACGGTGCCCCGCAACCCCATGTGGCCGGAGGCGCGGCTGTGGCTCTCGCGGTGAGCGAGGTGCTCGGACGCTGCGGCGTTCCCGTTGTGCAGGCCCTGGTGCGGAACGAGCTCGTGGAGGACGGGAATGGTCGCGCCGGCGGCGGCGGCGCCGCCCAGCAGCTTGCGCCGGGAGAATTTGGTCGATCCGGGTTTCACAGTTTGGCCAGTCTGTGGAGCAGGTTTAGACGGGTCTAAAAGTACACTGGATCCGTGATCGCCACAAGCGAATACGAGCTCGTGACCGAGGCGGTCGGCGCCGCCGACCGCTCAGACCGCGCCAAGTTCCTCGTGCGCGGCTCGGAGGCGGCCGACTTCCTGCAGGGCCAGGTCTCGAACGACGTCGAGGCGCTCGAGCCGGGCGAGGGCTGCTACGCCACGATCCTGACCGTAAAGGGGAAGCTGCGCACCGACCTGCGCATCCTGCGCGGGAAGGACATCGGTGCGCACCCGGCCGAGCCGGGTGCTTCCGCTGGCTGGTTCTTTCTCGACACGGAGGCGATCGGCCACGCGGTGCTGCGTCACATGCTCGAGACCTACTCGCTCGGCCGCGACGTCCAGCACGAGGACCTGACGGCGACGCGCGCGCTCGTCTCGCTGATCGGCCCCGCCGCGCGCGCGACGCTCGAAGTAGAGCCGCCCGCCGAGGAGCACGCGTTCGTGGAGGGCGAGCACGGGCTCTACGTGTCGACCGACCTGGGCGTCGACGTCATCGGCGCGCCGGGGCTCGACCTGGGCGTGCCGGCGGTCTCCCAGGATGTCGCCGAGTGCGTGCGCATCGAGAGCGGCCGGCCGCGGCTCGGCTACGACATGGACGCCGAGACGATGCCGCAGGAGGCCGGCATCAACGAGCGCGCGGTCAGCTTCAGCAAGGGCTGCTACGTCGGCCAGGAGACCGTCGCGCGGCTGCACTACAGGGGCCGCCCCAATCGTCACCTGCGCGGGTTGCGGCTGCCCGAGCCGGTCGAGCGCGGCACCGAGATCGTGCTGGGTGACAAGGTCGTCGGCCGCGTCGCGTCGACCTGCGTCTCGCCGCGCTTCGGCCCGATCGCGCTCGCGCTCGTCCGCCGCGAGGCCGAGCCGGGCGCCAGCGTGAGCGTGAACGGAGCGACCGCGGAGCTGGTCGGGTTACCGTTCACGCGTGGCTGATCGCCGCACGCCCACGAGCAGGAGCGGGCTCTCGCGCGAGAGCCCGCTGCTCGGCTACGACCCGCGCGGCAACGTCCTCGACATGCCGCCGATGGCGGAGCCGGTCGACGAGCCGGGCCCGGACCTGCGCGAGCTGCGCCGGCTCGTACCCGCCGCCGAGCCGGGCCGGGAGGTGGACGACTGGGGCCGTTCGCAGCGGGTCTTCGATCTCGTGGAGCCGCTGCTCGACTTCTACTACCGCTACTGGTTCCGGGTGGAGGTCGAGGGGATCGAGAACGTCCCGGCCGAGGGCGGGGCGCTGATCGTCTCGAACCACTCCGGCGCGCTGCCTCCGGACGCGCCGATGATCATCCAGGCGATCAAGCTCGAGCATTCCGCGCCGCGGCCCGTCTACATGCTGGGCGAGCACTGGTTCAAGGGCTACCCGGGCGTGTCGATGCTGACCAGCAAGATGGGCCTGGTGGCGGCCCACCCGGCGAACGCGCAGCGGCTGCTGCGCGACGAGCAGCGGCTCGCGCTCGTCTTCCCGGAGGGCCAGAAGGGGAGCCGCAAGCTCTACTGGCAGCGCTACCGGCTGCGCCGCTTCGGGCGTGGCGGCTTCGTCCGCACGGCGATGCGAGCGGGCGTCCCGATCGTGCCGGTGGCGCTGATCGGCGGCGAGGAGGCGATGCCGATCTTCGCTCACGTGCCGCTGCTGCAGCGGCTGACCGGGCTGATCTACTTCCCGGTCAACCACGCGTTCCCGCAGTTCGGGCTCGCGGCCGCCCTGATGTACCTGCCCGCCAAGTTCAAGATCCGCTTCCTCGAGCCCGTCGACATGTCGCGCTACGGCCCCGAGGACGCCGAGGACGTGGCGCTCGTGCAGCGGCTCTCGGAGCGGATTCGCTTGCGAATACAGGAGGAGCTCGACGACCTCCTGCTGGCGCGCAACTCGGTCTGGTTCGGGTAGGTTCTCCCGCGTGGGGTCGAGGAGGGTAGGAGCGCTGCTGGGGGTCGCGATCTCCGCCGCCCTCGTCGCGGGCTGCGGCGACGAGGACTTCAAGAACGACCCGCGCCCGCCGGTCCCGATCGGGCTGAGCGGCGTGATCCAGACCGACCGGGTGACCGTCTCCCCCGCGCGGGTCGGCGCCGGCCCGATCGTGATCACGATCTCGAACCAGACGCAGCGCAGGCGGACCATCACGCTCGAGGGGGAGACGCTCGTGACTCGCCAGGGCCCGATCGAGCCCGGCGACACGGCGACGATCCAGCGCACGCTCGCTCCGGGCAGCTACGAGGTGCGGGCGGGCTCCCCGACGGCTGTTCGCCGGGAGATCGAGCCGGCCGTGCTCGACATCGGCGCGGAGCGGCCGACGTCGAACAACGATCTGATGCTGCCCTGACGGGCGGCGCCTAGAGCGCCAGCTGGTCGGGCGGCGGCTCCGGTTCAGCCGGCGGCGGCTCCGGTTCAGCCGGCGGCGGCAGCGCGCCGGCGCGGCGGGCGCGCCGCCGAAGCCTCCGCCCTCGCCCTCGTCGCAGCCCGCACGCACCAGCGAGTCGATCTCGTCGAGCTCCGCGCGCACCTGCGCGGCCATCGCCTCGACCAGCTCGTAGGCCTTGTCGATGCCCGTCTTGGCTCCGGTCAGCTGCTGCTTGACCTTGCGCTCCTCGCCCAGGGTCGCGAGCGCCCGCTCGACCGTCGCGCGCAGCGCGTCCGCGTCGACGCCGTCCGCGTCCGAGCGCTTCATCAGCACACGCGCACGAGCGAGCCGGTAGGCCAGCTCGAGCGCCAGCGTCCCGGTCTCGGGATCGAGCGCGACGACGATCTTGTTGCCGTTGTACTCGCGCAGGGGCTCGACCTTCGCGGGCAGCTCCGCCTCGGTGGGGACGACAAGCAGCGCGAAGTCGGCGCTCCGCTCGGCGAGCGCGTCGTTCAGCTCCTTCATCGCCCGCGGCTGCGACAGCCGGCTGTCCTTCGCCTCGATCACGAGCCGGCCGCGCGCCGGGCCGTGGGCAGCGTCGATCGCGACGACCACGTCGCCGACCTTGCCGGTGGCCTCGACGAAGTCGCCGACCGCCTGCGCGACGTCGCCCTGCGCCAGCGCGACACGGTCGATCGTCTCGGCGACGTGCTCCTCGAAGGTGCGCCCCTTCGCCGAGCCGCGCTCGCGCTCGGCCTCGACCTCCTCGAGCTTCTCCTTCTCGAGCCGCAGCGCCTGCAGCTGCTTCTCGAGCTCGGCCATCTGGTGCATCAGCGCCTGCTGGCTTTCGTGCTGGCGCTCCTCGGCGGCCTTCAGGACGCGGATCGTGCCGGCCTTGAAGTCGGCCAGGGGGTTGTTCCCGTCGGCCGCCGAGAACTGGCGGATCAGGTCCTCGCGCGAGCGCGCGAGCGTTTCGTTGACGAGCTCGCGCACGCGGTTCTGCACGGACGCCGACGAGCCGTCCGAGAAGTGCCGCTCGAGCTCCTTGGCGAGCTGGCCGTTCTCCGGCCCGAACACCATGTCGACGCGCTCGCCGAGGAACTCCGCGACCTGGCGCGCCTTGTCGGTGAACTCGCTGTTGAGCTGAGTGGCGGCGCGCTCGAACTCCGTCTTGACGAACTCGGCGTTCGCGCCGGCCTGCTCGCGGTCGAGGACGCGCGCGCCGATCTCGACCGCGTCGCGGACGAGCTTGACCGCGTCTTCGCCGTTCTGCTCGCGCTCCGAGACGAGGCGGACGGCGCATTCATCGTCCACGACGAGGCCGTCGACGACCACGCGATCGCCCACGACCCGGACGTGGGGCGCTCTGAGGGGTGTTGCAGCTTCCATTTCTGTCTGGTCGCACCGTAGGGGGACGACCTGACGGAACGGTTGAAATCAGCCGCGCGGCGGGAGCCAGTCGGCCGGCAGAGCGGGCGGCAGCCGTCCGGGCTGGCGCTCCACGATCGCCCGCGCGTGCTGCTCGGCAGGATGCCCCTCGAGGTAGGGACGCAGGTCCTCCATCGTGAGCAGCAGGCTGACGCTGGTGGCGATCTGATAGTCCGCCACGTTGCGCTCGGGCCCGTCGAGCGTGCCCTCGCCGATCAGCCCGTCCACGTGCTCGATCAGCCCCGGCAGCGCGGCGAGGTCGCGGCGCGCGTTCTCGTCGGTGGCCTTGTTGAGACGTGCCGCCAGCGGGATGATCGGCAGCGCCGCGCGGCTCGCCACCGGCATCGGCATGCCGGTGTGGGAGCCCTCGAGATAGGTCGCGATCGTCGAGTGGTCCTTCTTGAGCGAGGCCCAGGTCAGGCGCCGCGGCACCGGCTGCAGCACCTCGTCGCCCCACGACTCGGCGGCCTCCACGGCGGCGCGGCGCTCGGGGTCGGCGGGCAGGAGCGGCCGCTCGGGGACGAGCGCGTCCAGCGCGAGCGCGATCGCCTTCGTTCCCTGCACGCGGGCGCCGTTCAGCCGCACCGCCGGCACCGTCACGCCCGGGTAGCCGAGCGCGCGCAGGACTCCGCGGTGGAGGCCAGCGGCGAGGTCCACTCGCCGGTAGCCGATCCCCTTGTGGCGCAGCATCAGCTCGGCGGCGAGCGTCGGATGCGACGCGGGCACTCCGAACAGGGTCGCCGTCATGGCGCGGATCCTATGGCGGCAGGCAGCCACGGCGATGCACCCGGACGCGCCCACCCAGCTCGACGGGAAAATCCTGCCGTCGACAAAATCACTGCTTGCCTGCAATACTTGTTTGCGTGCAAGCATCTTCCATCAAGAAGCCGGATCTGATCCCGCCCGTCAGCGACGAGCTCACGCAGGAGCTCGCACGCGACCTGCTCGAGTTCGTCAATCAGCTCTTCGCCGCCGGGCAGCGGGACATGTTCGCGGCAATGGAGGAGGCCGACGTATCGATTACGCAGGCGAAGACACTCCGAGCCCTCGCCGAGGCCGACGAGCCGATGTCGCTCGGCGCCGTGTCGGAGACGCTCGGTCTCTCCCTTCCTGCGATCAGCCGGGTGGTCGACGCGCTCGTGCGACGCGGCCTGGTCAAGCGCGAAGAGGACCCGCGCGACCGGCGCTCCAAGCTCGTCACGGCCACCGCACGCGGGCGCTCGACCTATGAGCGCCTGACCGCACTGAGACTTGCCGGTATCCGCGACTTCGTGGCGGACCTCGACCCAGAAGAACAGCGGGGGCTCGCCGACGCGCTGGCTCCCGTGATCAGGAGACCTCGCCCATGACTGACCGTATTCGCTTGAACGACGACAACCGCCGCTGGTGGACGCTGGCGGCGATGTGTTTCGCGCTGTTCATGATCATGCTCGACAACACCGTCGTGAACGTGGCGCTTCCCTCCATCCAGGAGGATCTCGGCGCGACGCTGTCGGGCCTCGAGTGGACCGTCAACGCCTACACGCTCACCTTCGCCGTGCTGCTCGTGACGGGTGGTCGCCTCGGCGACATATTCGGCCGCCGCCGGATGTTCCTGTTCGGCGTCGTCGTGTTCGCCGTCTCGAGCGCCGCGATCGGGCTGGCGCCCGGCGAGGGCTGGCTCGTCGCCGGCCGGGCGATCCAGGGCGTCGGCGCCGCCTTCATGATGCCGGCCACCCTCTCGATCATCTCCAACGCCTTCCCGCCCGCTGAGCGCGGCAAGGCGATCGGTACCTGGGCGGGCGTCTCGGCGCTCGCACTCGCCATCGGGCCGGTGGTCGGCGGAGCGCTCGCCGAGTACGTGTCCTGGCGCGCGATCTTCTTCCTCAACCTGCCGGTCGCCATCGGCGCCGTGGCGGTGACCCTGTTCGCGACCCACGAGTCGCGGGACGAGACCACCGAGCACCGCGTCGACTTCCCCGGCATCGTCGCCCTGTCGGTGGCGCTGACGGCTCTGGTGCTGGCGCTCGTCGAGGGCAACGCGTGGGGCTGGGGCTCGCCCGAGATCATCGGCCTGTTCTCCCTCGCGGTGGTGTCGTTCGTCGGCTTCGTGCTGCTCGAGCCGCGCGTGCGCGAGCCGATGGTCGACTTCACCTTCTTCCGCTCGAGGACGTTCCTGGGCGCGAACATCGTCGCCTTCATCGTGACCTTCTCGATGCTGGCGACCTTCTTCTTCATCGCGCTCTACATGCAGAACATCCTTGGCTACTCGGCGGTCGAGGCCGGCGTCCGCTTCCTGCCCTCGACGCTGATGATCGTGCTGATCGCGCCGCTCGCGGGACGGCTGACCGACAAGGTGGGCGCGCGCCCGCTGATGGTCGCCGGGCTGTCGCTCGCCACGCTGTCGCTGTTCCTGCAGACGCGCATCGGCGTCGACACCGGCTACGAGTTGCTGCTGCCGGCCTTCATCCTGCTCGGCATCGGCATGGCGCTCGTGATGTCGCCCATGTCCACCGCGGCGATGAACGCCGTGAGCCCGGACAAGGCGGGCGTGGCGTCCGGAATCCTCTCGATGAGCCGCATGGTCGGCGGGACCTTCGGCGTCGCCGCCATCGGTGCGCTGTTCCAGCACCTGGCGCGCAGCGACCTCCAGAACGAGCTGGCCGGCACCGGCGTGACCGCGGCCGCGCGCGAGCACATCGTCGAGAACCTGGGCTCGGGCAGCATCGGCGGCCTCACCCCCCAGGCGGCCGAGGCGGCGCACAACGCCTTCATCCACGCACTCTCGACCGGCATGTGGCTGGCCGCGGGCGTGGCGGCCGTCGGGGTGCTCGTCGCGCTGTTCACTATCGAGCCGAAGCCGGCAGGGCAGCCCCAGCCGGCGGTCCAGCCCGAGGCCGCGGCCGAGGTCTCCGTGCCCGGCTAGGCCGGCAGAGCTCGCCCCTAGGGCAGGTTCTCGACGTGTGAGACGAGCTTGCCGGCGACGAGGGTGTGCAGCGCGTAGCCGCGGCCCTCGTCGACGGCGCTCAACTCGGACACATCGAAGTCGAGCCGCAGCTCCGCGTAGGTGCTCGGGATCGCGAGCACGGCCCGGCCGCCGACCTCGCTGCCAACGGTCCGGTGGACGTGGCCTGCCACCACCTTGAGCACCTGGGGATGGCGCTCGAGCACGTCGCCGAGCGCACGCCTGCCGTCGTCCCGTAGCGCGATCGCGTCGATGGCCGGTGCGCCGGTGCACAGCGGCGGGTGATGCATCGCGATCAGCGTCGGTCGCTCCGGCGCCGCGGCGAGCTCGCCCTCGAGCCACTCGAGGCGCTCGCCGTCGAGCTCGCCGTGCTCATGGCCGGGGGCCGTGCTGTCGACCACGACGAGGCGCAGCGGCCCGAGCTCGACCGAGTACTGGACCGGCTCGCCGCCCGCGCCCGGGACGCCGAAGTGGCGATGGAGCGCGTCGCGGTCGTCGTGGTTGCCCGGAAGGACGTGCACGGGCACATCCAGCGGCTCGAGTGCCTCCTGGAACCGCTCGTACTCCGCGTCCTCGGCGTTCTCGACGAGGTCGCCGGACACGATCACGACGTCCGGCCCGAGCCGGCCGACGGCGGCCACCGCCGCGCTCAACAGCGCCGCCGGGTCGGGGGCGATCCAGTCGGCCCCGATGTGCGGGTCGCTCAACTGGGCGATCAGAAAGGGGTCGGGCATGACCTCGGGATTGTGGCGAGATCGGCGTCCGCCTGCCGTCGCGCCGGTAACCTCCCGCCCCCCTGGACTGACTGCGGAGGGTTTGAGACGAACATGGCCGTCGACGTGAGCAAGGTGTCCGAACTGGACGTGGAACCCGGCACGCTGCCGGAGACCATGGCCGCCTGGGTGATCCGCGAGGAGCGCTTCGGCGAGCCGCGCGACGCCTTCCAGCTCGAGGAGATCGAGGTACCGGAACCGGGCGCGTTCGAGGTGATCGTGCGCGTGATGGCAGCCGGGGTCAACTACAACAACGTCTGGGCGGCGCTCGGTCAGCCCGTGTCCGTGATGCGCTACGGCGACCACCCGGAATGGGGCCATCACATCGGCGGCTCCGACGCTTCGGGGGTCGTCTGGAAGGTCGGTCCGGGCGTGACGCGCTGGAAGCCGGGCGACGAGGTCGTCGTGCACTGCAACATGGCCTCATACGAGGACCCCGAGGTGCACGGCCTCGATCCACTCGCCGCGCCCTCGCAGATGATCTGGGGCTACGAGACGACCTGGGGCTCGTTCGCCCAGTTCACGAAGGTGCAGGCACAGCAGCTGCTGCCGAAGCCCAAGGGGCTCAGCTGGGACGAGGCGGCCTCGTACGGGCTCGTCTACTTCACCGCCTACCGGATGCTGATCACGCGCTGCGACCTGCAGGCGGGCGACCGCGTGCTGATCTGGGGCGCGGCCGGCGGCCTCGGCGTCTTCGCCACTCAGATCTGCGCGATGGCGGGCGCGCACGCCGTGGGCGTGGTGTCGAGCCCGCAGAAGGGCGAGCTCGTCAAGAAGCTCGGCGCGGTCGACTACATCGATCGCAACGAGTTCGCGGGAATGATGCGCAAGGGCGGCGAGACGCCCGAGGAGGAGAAGGAGCGCTTCGGCGTGTCACGGGCCTTCTCGAAGCGCGTCAAGGAGATCCTCGGCGACCAGCCCGACATCGTCTTCGAGCACGTCGGCAAGGCGACCTTCCCGACCTCGGTCTTCACCTGCAAGCCGTTCGGCAAGGTCGTGATCTGCGCAGGGACGACCGGCTTCGAGCTCGACTTCGACGTCCGCTACCTGTGGATGCGCCAGAAGGAGATCCTCGGCTCACACTTCGCGAACGCCTACGAGTGCAACAAGGCCAACCAGCTGATCGACTCGGGCCAGATCCGCCCGGTGCTGTGGAGGACGCTCGGCTTCGACGGTGTTCCCGAGGCGCACCAGCTGATGCGGGACAATCAGCATCTCGGCAAGATCTCGATCCTCGTCGGCGCCGAGAAGGGCGACGGCGCCACCGAGGACGGGCACCCCGGCGCCATCCACGCGGAGGTCGGAGCATGATCGAGGTACAGATCCGCTGGGGGATCAACCCCTTCAGGGGCGACCGCTTCGCCCAAGGCTGGCTGCCCGCCGCCGAGGCGGTGCTCGACTATGGCGCGACGAAGTGGTCCTTCACGCGCAACCTCGACGGCGGGCTCGATTTCGTACAGACGGCGCAGTTCCCCTCCAAGGCGCACTTCGAGCAGTACTGGTACTCCGAGGAGATCGCGACGAAGCGGATCGAGCTGTCGGGCTGCTACCAGGTTCCGCTGCTGCCGACCTACTGGGAGGTACTCGGCAGCGGCGAGGCGGTCGAGCCGGTCGCTGCGAACGACCAGCCTAGCCCTGCTCCAACGGGGCCATCGTCAGTCCCGACTCCTTGAGCAGCTCCCAGTAGTGCTCGGCGGGCTCGCGCGCGCCCGTCCAGACGATCGCCTGGCCCTTGTTGTGGATGGTGTTGGCCAACGCCATGCCCTGGTCGTAGCTGACGCCGGGAAGCGTCGAGGAGAGCGCGAAGGCGACGCCCTCGAAGGTGTTGTGGTTGTCGTTGAGGACGATCACGCGCCAGTTGTCGTCGAGCCCGCTGCCCGGCTCCTTCGCGCGCGGGAGCTCGATCGTCCCAGTCACGCCGCCTCGGCCCGCTTGCGCCAGTAGCGCTCGAGGCCCTTGTAGAGCTGGTCGGGCGGGGCGGCCTGCTCGTATGACTTCAGGGTCTCCGCGTCCGCGACGGCGCCGACCTCGTTCTCGAGCCGGGCGATGAAGGCCTCCTCGCCGTCGGTGCGGGCGGAGTCGGCCTGATCCGCGAGCGCCGTGCGGATGCGGTGCAGCTGCTCGGCCACGTCCGTGACCTGGCCGAAGTGCGTGAGGCAGAGCGACTGCGGGTTCCAGCTCGCGACCGTGTGCAGGGAGTCGAGCCACAGCTCGACGTCGATGTCGGGCGGCGGCGTGGGCGCCAGCGTGTGCTCGAAGGGCGGGATGCGCACGCCGGCCATGTCGCCGACGTAGGCGTCGCCCGAGTCCTCGTGCAGGTAGCAGACGTGGTGCGAGGCGTGACCCGGCGTGTAGGCCACCCGAAAGCCCTCGATCGTCTCGCCGCCCGTCAGCGCGTGGACGCGCTCCTCCGGCACCGGAGCGACCTCTCCCCAGAGCGCCTCCATCTCATCCCCGTACAGGCGACTGGCACTCACGAGCAGCTTCGAGGGATCGATCAGGTGCGGCGCGCCGCGCTCGTGCACGTAGACGCTGAGCTCGGGGAAGCGCCGGCACAGCACGCCCGCGGCGCCCGCGTGATCGAGGTGGATGTGAGTCAGGAGGAGCGCGCGCGGCTCGACCGGCCCGAGCCGGTCGAGCAGGGTGTCGACGCAGGAGGCCGGCCCCGGGTCGACGATCAGCCCGTCGATCTCGAAGGCGCAGATCACGCGGTCGCGATCCATGTGCATGACGTCAATCGCGCTGCTCACGAGCAGCCGACGATACCGCCGACGGGCCCTCCACGAAGCGCAGCGAGGGCTCCTCGCGCCGCTACCTGCTCGTTCGCTGAGCGGGGTCAACATAGAATTGCGGTGTGAGCGAGCACCGCCTGCCCGAGCGCGACAACCCCTGGGTGATGCGCACCTATGCAGGGCATTCGACCGCGCGCGAGTCGAACGAGCTCTATCGGCGCAACCTGGCCAAGGGCCAGACCGGGCTTTCGGTGGCGTTCGACCTCCCCACCCAGACGGGCTATGACCCTGACCACGAGCTGGCACGGGGTGAGGTCGGGAAGGTGGGCGTGTCGATCGCCCACAAGGGGGACATGCACACGCTGCTCGACGGCATCCCGCTCGACGAGATGAACACGTCGATGACGATCAACGCGACCGCCGCCTGGCTGCTCGCCCTCTACATGACGGTCGCCGAGGAGAACGGCGTCGGGCGCCACTCGCTCCAGGGCACGACCCAGAACGACATCATCAAGGAGTTCCTCTCGCGCGGCACGTACGCGTTCCCGCCGGAGCCGTCGATGCGGCTGATCGCGGACATGATCGCGTTCACCGTCGACGAGGTTCCGCGCTGGAACCCGATCAACATCTGCTCCTACCACCTGCAGGAGGCGGGCGCCACGCCGGTGCAGGAGATCGCCTACTCGCTCTCCACCGCCCAGGCCGTGCTGGACCGCGTGCGCCGGCGGGTCGACGACGAGACGTTCCCGCGCGTCTTCGGGCGCATCTCGTTCTTCGTCAACGCCGGGATCCGCTTCGTCGAGGAGCACGCCAAGCTGCGCGCGATGGGCCGGCTCTGGGAGGAGATCGGCCGCTCTCGCTACGGCGTCGACGACGAGCGGCTGCTGCGCTTCCGCTACGGCGTGCAGGTCAACTCGCTGGGGCTCACCGAGTCGCAGCCCGAGAACAACATCATCCGGATCGTGCTCGAGGCGCTCGCGGTGACGATGGGCCGCGAGGCGCGCGCCCGCGCGCTCCAGCTGCCCGCCTGGAACGAGGCGCTGGGGCTGCCGCGGCCGTGGGACCAGCAGTGGTCGCTGCGCATCCAGCAGATCCTCGCCTACGAGACCGACCTGCTCGAGTACCCGGACATCTTCGAGGGCTCGAAGGTGATGGACGGGCTCGTCGACGAGCTGATCGAGGGCGCGCGCGAGGAGATGGCCGTGGTGGCGGAGCAGGGCGGCGCCGTCGAGGCCGTGCCCTACATGAAGACCCAGCTGGTCGAGTCGCACCGCGAGCGCGTTCGCCGCATCGAGGCGGGCGAGCTGCGCGTGGTCGGGCAGAACTTCTACACGGAGGCGGAGCCGTCCCCGCTGCAGGACGGCGAGGACGGCGGCATCCTGCGGGTCGACCCCGATGTCGAGCGCGGCGCGATCGAGGCCGTGCAGCGCTGGTGCGCCGAGCGCGACCAGGCGGCCGTCGACGCCGCGCTGGACGGGCTGCGAGCCGCGGCCGCGGACCCCGAGGCGAACATCATGCCCCCCACGCTCGAGGCGGCCCGTGCGGGCGCCACCACGGGCGAATGGGCGGCGGCCCTTCGTGAGACCTTCGGCGAGTACCGCGCGCCCACCGGCGTCGGCGACGCCGCGGCTCCCGCCGCCGACGACACGCTGGCCGAGCTGCGCGAGCGCGTCGAGCAGGTCTCCGAGTCGCTCGGGCGGCGGATCAAGATCCTCGTCGGCAAGCCGGGCCTCGACGGGCATTCGAACGGCGCCGAGCAGATCGCCGTGCGCGCCCGCGACGCCGGCATGGACGTGGTCTACGAGGGCATCCGCCTGACCCCCGCGCGCATCGCGCGCGCCGCGGTCGAGGAGGGCGTGCACGTGGTCGGCCTGTCGATCCTGTCGGGCTCGCACGCCGAGCTGATCCCGAGCGTGCTGTCCGAGCTCGAGGACGCCGGCGCGAACGTCCCGGTGGTCGTCGGCGGGATCATCCCCCCGGCCGACGAGGCGGCGCTGCTCGAGGCGGGCGTGGCGCGCGTCTACACGCCGAAGGACTTCGAGGTCAGCCGCATCATGGGCGACATCGTCGACCTGGTGGCCGCCCACCACGGCGTTGAAGCAGCCGCCTGAGCGTCGATTGAAGGGTTGCTGGGCCGATAGCCCCCACAAGGCTCCAATCGATGGTGGGAGTAGGCGTCAGCTAGCTTGCCGAGCGCGATGGTCCCGGACCCCGAAGAGCTCGGCCGGCGCCTGCGTGAGGGCGACCGCTCGGCCGCCCCGGCGGCGCTCAACCTGATCGAGGACCGCTCGCCGGCCGGCCGCGAGGCAGCGGCGCAGCTGCTCGCGGAGGTTGCGCCGGCGGCGCTCGGCGGCGAGGCGCCCGCGCACCTCGTCGGCATCACGGGTCCGCCGGGTGCCGGCAAGTCGACCCTGCTGTCGGCCCTGCTGCCGGAATGGCGCGGCGCCGGTCGCAGCGTGGCGATCCTCGCCGTCGATCCCTCCTCGCGCCGCTCCGGCGGGTCGCTCCTCGGCGACCGCGCTCGGATCGAGTACGAGCCTGGCGACGACGGGGTGCTGATCCGCTCGACCGCGGCGGGAACGCGTCTGGGTGGACTGGCGGCGCCGACACGCGAGGCGGCCGACGCGCTCGCCGCGGCCTTCGACATCGTCGTGGTGGAGACCGTCGGCGTCGGCCAGTCGGAGATCGATGTGGCGGACGTGTGCGACACGGTCGCCGTGGTGGTGCAACCCGCCTCGGGCGACGTGCTGCAGTTCCTGAAGGCCGGGATCATGGAGGTGCCCGACGTGCTCGTCGTGACAAAAGCAGACCTGGGTGACGCGGCCGCGCGCTCGCGGCGCGACCTCGAGCAGGCGCTCGGTGCGATCGGGTCGGCGCAGACGCCGGTGGTCGCGGTCTCCTCGGTGCCGCCGCCGAGCGGCATCGACGAGCTCGCCGAGGCGCTCGGTGCGCACCGCGAGCGGATCGACCTGCCGGCCCGCCGGCTGCGCGCCCGGCGTGCCTCGGCGCTGCGCGAGTTCGGCGCCGAGCACGGCGAGCGCGCCCTGCGGGCGCTCGGCGGCAGGCGCGAGGCGGAGCGGCTGCTCGCCGCCAGCGACCCGGGCCTGAGCGTCAACGAGCTGGTGGCGAGCCTCGAGGTGGACGCGTGAGCCGTCGCCGCGGCACCCCGGACGAGCCCCCGGCGCGCGGACGCCCGGAGCCCGAGCCGGACCCGCCGCAGCGCCCGGGCTGGGGGCTCGGGCCGTCGGCCGCGATCGCCCTCGGGGTGTTCATCGTCGTGTCGCTGCTCTCGTGGGCCGCCGGTGCCGCCAACCTGGGCGTCGCGCTCGGCATCGGCCAGATCGCCTTCGGGCTGGTGCTCGTGGCGCTGATCGTCTGGCGCTAGCGGACGAGCTCGAACGCATCGGGGCCTCGCACAACCCCTCCGGTCCGTGACGTCTGGAACCTCACGGCCTCTCCGGACCGTATAGAGGGCATGCGAAGAGCGCTGCTCGTCTCGGCCCTCATGCTCGTCGCAGTGCCGGTGGGCGGCTACGCCGGCGCGCGGCAGGCCGGGCAGCCGCTGATCGCGGTCGACCGCGGCGACGGCGCGAAGTGGCTGCGGCTCGTCGACCCGGTCACGCTGCGCCCTGAGTCGCGCCGGATACGGGGCTTTCGCGAGGCCTTCAGCGGCGCCCGCTCACCGGACGGCGGCCACTTTGCGGTCGGCAGCAACTTCGATCGCAGCGGCGCGATCCGCGTGATCGACCTCGAGCGGCGGCGCTCGGAGCGGATCATCGAGCTGGGCCGGCAGGGACCGGTCCTCGTCGAGTGGCCGACCCGCGACCGGATACTCGCGATCGCAGGCAGGCCGTACAGCCGCTACGAGATCTCGGTCGTCGACCCGTTTGCCGCAAAGGTCCGGGCGCGCCACGGCTTCCGCGGCTGGCTCCTCTCGCACGAACCCACCGCGACCGGAGCGGCCGTGCTGCTCGGTCCCGAACGCCGGCTCGGACCGGCGCGGCTGCTGGTGGCGGACGCGTCGGGAGCGGTGCGCACGCCTTACCCTCGAGCGCATCGCGGCGGGCTCCACCCATCCCAGGGTGCGCCCGGCTCGCTACCGCCAGCCGGCCCTGACCGTCGACCCCACGGGACGCCGGGCCTACGTGGTGGCTGCGCGCGATCGTCCGCTCGTCGCGTCCGTCGAGCTCGCCTCCGGTCAGGTCGAGTACCACGAGCCCGCCGAGGCGCCGGCAGCGCGCGCCGCCAAGGGCAACGTCGACGTCCGCTGGCGCGAAGCGAGCTGGCTCGGCAGCGACTCGATCGCCGTCACCGGGTTCCGCAACCGGCCGGCGCGGCGCGGCAGCCGCTTCCCGCCACCCGAGGAGCCCTACGGCGTCCGCCTGATCGACACTTCGGACTGGAGCATGCGAACGCTCGCCGAGGAGCCGAACCAGGCCATGGTGGCGGGCGACCGGCTGCTCGCTCACGGGACGACGTGGACAGCGGGCTGGCGCTCGAGCCACAGCACCGGGCTGCTCGTGTTCGACGGCGAGGGCCGCCGGCTCTACAGCCGCTTCCGCGGGCAGGGCCTGGTGATCGCCGGTGCGACCGATGAGCTCGGCTACGTCTGGGTGCGTCCGACCAAGACGCTGCACGTGCTCGACCTTGACGACGGGCGGACGCTCCGCAAGCTGCCGGCCCGCGCCCGCGACGTCCCGCTGCTGATCTCGCCTTAGCGCGCGGCGAGCAGCGCCTCGGCGTCGGCGAGCTGCTCCGGCGTGTTGACGCTGCGGACGAGCGACGGCGGAAGTGCCACCCGCGCCGGGTCGAGCGCCTCGACGGTGCGAGTGAGCGCCGCGTCCGGCGGCGCCGCGCGCAGCACATCGAGGGCGGCGGGCGCGTAGAGCCCGAAGGTTGGCTGCAGCACGCCGGCGGCGGTTGCGACCACCGCCGGCGAGCCGCCCGCGCCCTGCAGCAGCGTGCGGCAGGCGTCGGCCGTCACGAACGGCATGTCCGCAGCGCATACGAGCACCGGCGCTTCTGCGGTCTCGAGCGCGTGCACGATCCCGGTGAGAGGGTGGCGCGGCTCGTCCGGTTCGTCCCAGCGCTCTGCCCCCGGCAACGGCGGCAGCTGCGTGTCGCGCTTGCAGACGACCGCCACGCGCCCGCACACCTCCGCCAGCGCCTCGAGCGGGTACTCGACGAGCGCCCTGCCCGCGAGCTGCGTGCCCGCCTTCGAGCCCCCTCCGAGCCTTCGCCCCTCGCCGCCGGCCAGCACCACGCCGATCACAGCGCGCGAGCCTATCCGCGTGCGGCGTCGGTATAGGCTTGCGCGCGCCGTGGCCCTCGGCTCGTTCATCGGTGCAGGTCGCTCGCTCGAGAAGGCCATCCAGCGCGCCGCGCGCGCGGAGGAGCTCGGCTACGAGTCGGCCTACGTGACCCACATCGCCGCGCGCGACTCGGTGACCACGCTGATGGCGTACGCCTCGCGCACAGAGCGCATCCTGCTCGGCACCGGGGTGATGCCGATCTACTCACGCACGCCGGTCGCGACCGCGCAGTCGTTCGCGACGCTCGACGAGTTCTCACGCGGGCGCGCCGTGATCGGGCTCGGCGTCTCCCACCGCCCGGTGGTCGAGGCCTGGTACGGCCAGACGCTCGACAAGCCGCTCCGCGAGACGCGCCAGTACGTCGGCATCGTGCGCGCCACGCTGCGCGGCGAGAACCCGCCCGAGGGCGAGAAGTTCAGCTCGAGCTTTCGCTTCATGGGCTACGACCCGCGGCCGGACATCCCCATCTACCTGGCGGGGCTGTCGGAGAAGATGCTCTGGCTGGCGGGCGAGATCGCCGACGGCGTGGTGCTCTGGCTGTGCAACCCGCACTACATCCGCGACGTCGTCGTGCCCGCCGTACGCAAGGGCCGCGAGCAGGCCGGGCTGCCGCTCGAGGGCTTCGACATCGTCGCCGCGGTCCCGTCAGCCGTCACGACCGAGCCGGAGGAGGCGCGCACCCGCCTCAGGACCGAGCTCATCACGTACTTCTCGCTGCCGTTCTACCGGGCGATGATCGAGTCATCGGGCTTCGAGGAGGACGTCGCCGGCTTCGACCGTGGCATGCAGGACGGCGGGCCCGAGGCTGCGATCAAGGCGATCTCGAACGAGTACCTCGGCCTCCTCGCAGCCATCGGGACGCCGGAGGAGGCCGTCGCCAGCGTGCGCCGCTATCGCGACTGCGGCACCACTTCGCCGTGCATAGGCGGCGTCACGAAGACGGACTTCGACGCCACGCTCGAGGCCCTCGCCGGCTGCCTCGACTGAATCAGCCGCTCAGCGAACGTTGTCGATCGTGCTTCCCCAGTCGTAGTAGCCGTCGCCCAGACGCCCCCGTACTCGTTGTGTTGGACCTTCGCCCTCCCGCCCGTGGCCATGTTCCGGATCTGGGCCTGGATTCCGTACGGTCCGTCGAGGTTCCTGAGGAGGCAGACCTGCCAGGCATACACGCCGCGCAGCCGGAGCCGCCGCGTTGCAGCGAAGAATTGGTTCGGGTGCAGCCTGTGGGCGGCGTAGGCTCGAAAGCCGTAGGTGCCGCTGAGCCGAAGTCTGCGCGCCACCGAGCAGATCGACGACTGCGAACCCCTATGGGGGAAGTTCAGGAAGTTCAACATGTCGATCGACGTCGTCGCCGACGCGGACGAAACCGGACCCGCGAGCGATCCGGCCGTGGCGATGGACACCGCGACGAGCGCCACGTGGCCGCGATTCGTGTGAGCTTGTTTGCCATCCCGAAACGGTCGCCCGCCAGGCCGCGGCGTGCAATCCCAGGATCCTGGGACATCGGGCTGACTCAGCCGCCCAGCGCCTCGACGCGCCACTCGCCCTTCTCGTCGCGCAGCTCGAGCACGTCGGAGACCGTCCTCTGGCCGGCCGCGCTCGTGCGGACGTCCACGCTCGCGCGCCCTCCCTCACGCACCCGGATGCCGCGGATCTCGATCTCGGGACTGCGCACGTCGGCCGCCGCCTCGCGCAGCAGGCGGGCGCAATCGGGGCCTCCGGCGCGCTCGCGTGCAGCCGCCGTGAACAGGTCCGCGCAGATCGTGGACCAGTCGCGCTGGGCCGTCGCGTGCTCGAGCCGCTGCACGACCGCGGCGATCTCAGCAGGCGCTCCGGTGGCCCGCTGGGGCTCCTCGTCTGCCCCCAGCGAGCACCCCGTCAGGGTAAGAACGCCGCCGACGGCCATAATGGATGCATGGAGGGATCCGCCCCCGACACGCTTGGAACCCAGTCGAGCTGGCTTCGCTGCTACCGCTGCTGGTCGCAGAACCTCGAGGTTCAGCTTCACTACGAGGGCATCTTGAAGGTCGACCCCGACACGGGCGAGGCCGTCGATCCTGTCGAGGAGGTGCAGGAGGCGGTCGTCCAGTGCCTCGACTGCCTGCACGACCAGCCCCATCTGAGCCTCACGTTCTACGACGACAACGGCCGCCGCATCTCGCGCATCGAGCCGGTCGAGGACCGCTGGGAGCGGATGGTCACCGGAACGCCCTGGGTCGCGTCGTGCACGGTCACGGTCGATGCCGACCAGGTCGAATCCTGCTCCGGGCCGGAGGCCGCCGAGTCGCTCGCCTTTGCCGCGTTCGGCGACCACGGCACGCGCGAGTTCTTCACCCACGTGCGCTTCCACAAGCACGACGAGGAGCGCATCGTCATCCACATGCTGGTCGAGCTGTACGCGCGCTCGTCGGACGAGGCGACCGAGGTGATGGAGCAGGCCGCGCGCGGCGCGCTGACCATCACCTCGCTCGCGGAGGAGTCGCGCCCGCCGGCCTCGTCACCGGACGAGCCGCACTAGCGGCCCGGCGCGCCCCGGCGCACCTCCTGCAGCAGCCAGCCGTTTCCGTCGGGATCGCTGAAGGTCGCGAACGTGCCGTAGTCGGCGCGGTTCGGATCGAGGCCCGTCGTCTGGCCGGCCTCGCCGAAGTGGAACGGCTCGCCGATCTCGACGCCCTTCTCCGAAAGCTCCGCGATCGCCTTCTCGATGTCCTCCACGACCAGGTGCAGCCCCTGGTAGGTGCCGGGGGCGACGGGGCTGATCCCGATGCCCACCGCGATCGAGCACGCCGATCCGGGCGGCGTCAGCTGCACGACGCGGAAGTTCTCACCGGCCCCGTGGTCGCCGTCCAGGTTGAAGCCGGCCTTCTCCACATAGAAGTCGACGGCCCGGTCGACGTCCGAGACCGGCACCACGACCAATTCGAGCTTGATGTCCATCTTGTCTCCTTTCAGCGAGATACTGCGCGGGTCATTTCGCAGTTGAACGTCGACAAGACCCGTGAATTCATCGCTGCGTACAACCGGCGCGACTTCGACGCCGCCGTACGCGACTTCCACCCGCAGGTCGAATGGGTGCTGCCGGACCTCCAGCGCTCGGACTCCGCCATCGGGCCGGAGGAGGTCATCCAGTTCTGGAACGAGATCGACGAGAACATGGAGGAGCTCCAGCTGCAGCCGCAGGAGTACCGGGACGCCGGCGATCTGGTGGCCGTGAGGCTGCGCCACTACGGCAAGGGCAAGGGCAGCGGCCTGATGCTCGACGAGGAGCTGTACCACCAGGTGAGCACGTTCGAGGACGGCGTGATGGTCCGCATCGAGTACTTCGAGAGCTGGGACCAGGCGCTGAAGGCAGCGGGGCTCAGCGAGTAGCGGCCACGCCGGACGCGAGCAGCGCGGCGATCTCCTCTTCGGAGCGGCCGAGCTCCGCCAGCACCTCGGCCGTGTGCTCGCCCAGGAGCGGGGGCGGCCGCGACGAGGCCGGGTCGACCGGTCCCCATATCGGCGAGGCCACGAGCTCGAGCGGGCCGGCGGCCGGGTGCTCGACCGTCATCGTCGCGGGTTTCCCCGAGCTCGCGGCGGCGGCCAGCGCGTCCGTCACGGAGCGCACCTTGCCGCACGGCACGCCCGCTGCGTCGAGCGCCGGGAGCCACTCCTCCGCGCTGCGCTCCGCGAAGCGTGCCTCCAGCATCGGAATCAGCACGTCGCGGTTCTCGACCCGCGCCGCGTTGGTCGCGAAGCGCTCGTCCCCGGGGAGCTCGGGCAGCCCGATGGCTCCGCAGAGCGCGCGAAAGAGCCCGTCGTTGGCCGCCGCGACGGCGACCCGGCCCGAGCCCGTCTCGAAGTCCTGGTAGGGGACGATGTTCGGGTGCGCGTTGCCGTAGCGGCCCGGCTCGACGCCCGTCACGAGCGCGTTCTGCGCGACGTTCACGAGCCCGGCGAGCCCGCTGTCGAGCAGCGGGACCTCGATGTGGCCGCCCTGGCCGCCGTGCAGCGCGCCGAGCACTCCAGCCGCGGCGTGCAGCCCGGTCAGCACGTCCACCACCGCGACGCCCGCCTTGAACGGCTGCCCGTCGCGCGGCCCGGTGATCGACATCAGGCCCGTCTCGGCCTGGGCGACGAAGTCGTACCCGGGCCGCCCGCGCGGCTCGCGCTCGGAGCCGAAGCCGGTGATCGAGCAGTAGACGACACCCGGGTTGCGCTCGCGCACCTGCTCGTAGCCGACCCCGAGCCGCTGCGCCCCGCCGAGCTTGAAGTTCTCGATCACGATGTCGGCGCGGGCGCAGAGCTCGAGCGCGAGCGCCCTCCCCTCCTCGCTGCCGAGGTCGAGCGCGCAGGAGCGCTTGCCGCGGTTGACGGACAGGAAGTAGGCCGCCTCGCCGGCGACGAAGGGCGGCCCCCAGGTGCGCGTCTCGTCCCCGCCCTGCGGCCGCTCCACCTTGACGACGTCGGCACCGAGATCGGCGAGCACCATCGTGCAGTACGGCCCCGCGAGCACGCGCGACAGGTCCGCCACGCGCACACCCTGAAGCGGCGGCCGACCCTGTAAGGATTGGTCCGGTGAGCTCATCCCGGACGGGCATGCTGACAGGCGCCGCACTCGCAGTGGCGGCGCTCGAGGAAGCGGGCGTCGAGGTGGCCTTCGGGCTGCCGGGCGTCCACAACCTCTCGCTCTGGCGCGAGCTGAACGGCTCGCCGATCCGGCTCGTGGGCGTGCGCCACGAGCAGACGGCCGCCTACGCGGCCGATGGCTACGCGCGCGCGACCGGGCGGCTCGGCGTCGCGCTCACCACGACCGGCCCGGGCGCCGCCAACACGCTCGCTGCCGTCGGCGAGGCCTGGGCCTCGCGCCAGCCGGTGCTCGTGATCGCCACGGACATCCCGGCGAGCGCGCGCCGCCCGGGCGTCTGGCGCGGGATGCTGCACGAGGCGACCGACCAGGCCGCGATGTTCGCCCCGGTCGTCAAGGAGGCCTACCGCGTGACCCGGCCGGAGCACGCGGGGCCGGTGGTGGCGGCCGCGGCGCGCATGGCGCTGGCGCCGCCCGCGCGACCCGTCTACGTCGAGATCCCGACCGACCTGCTCGCCGCCGGCGCGGAGGAGGAGCACCCGGCCGAGCTGCCCTCCCCCGCCCCCGTGCCGCGCGCCGACGAGGAGCATCTGGGTCGCGCCCTGGAGCTGCTCGAGCGCTCGCGCCGGCCGCTCGTCTGGGCGGGCGGCGGCGCGCTCCAGTCGGGCGCCGGTGAGGCCGTGGCGAAGCTGGCCGAACGACTGGTGGCGCCGCTCGTGCTCACCTACTCGGCGCACGGGCTCGTCGCGCCCGGGCATCCGTGTCTGGTTGACGCGCCGCCGCACGTGCCTCAGGTGGGCGCGCTCTGGGACGAGGCCGACCTCGTGGTCGCCATCGGCACCGACTTCGACGCGATGATGACCCAGGCCTGGAAGCAGCCGCAGCCACCCCACCTCGTGGCCATCAACGTGGATCCCGCGGACGCCGCGAAGAACTACCTGCCGGACGTACTGCTCGAAGCCGACGCCTCCGCAGCCACGGCCGCGCTGGCGGAGCGGCTCGGCGAGCGCGGCGGGCTCGACTCGCTCGCGCGCCGCCTGCGCGGCGTCTGCGACGAGGTGCGCAGCGAGTACGCGCAGAGCGATCCGGAGGCGATGGACTTCCTCGCCGCCATCGAGAACGCGCTGCCCGACGACGCCGTGATCGTCAGCGACATGTGCATCCCGGGCTACTGGCTCGGCGGCTTCCACCGCACGCCGGCGCCGCGCAAGCTCTCCTATCCACTCGGCTGGGGGACGCTCGGCTGCGCCTTCCCGCAGGGCCTCGGCGCGGCGCTCGCGGGAGCGGGCCCGGCGGTGAGCATCTCGGGCGACGGCGGCTTCCTGTACGCCTGCGGCGAGCTCGCGGCGGCGAAGCAGGAGAACATCCCGCTCACGGCCGTGATCGTCGACGACGGCGGCTACGGGATGATCCGCTTCGACCAGGACCGGCACGGGGACCCGCGCGAAGGCGTCGACCTCGTCAACCCGGACTTCGTCGCGCTCGCGCGCTCGTTCGGGGTGCGGGCCGACCACGTCGACGGCCTCGGCGAGCACTTCGCGATGGCGCTCAAGGGTCACGTCTCGATGCGGGAGCCGACGTTGCTGGTGGCGCGTGCCGCTCTGGGGCCGCCGCCGAACGTGTCGCCGCGCTGGTACAGGCGATGACCGACAGGCGCGGGTCCGGCGTTCCGCCCTCGCGCATGGACGACGTCTCGCGCGCCGCCCGGCGTGCCGCCGCGCTGAGGCGGGCACCGGCGCGCGCAGAGCTGCTCGAGGAGGCGGCGACGGCCTCGCGCGCCGGCATCGAGGCGCGCCGCACGCGCATCATCGCGACGGCCCGCCCGATCCTGCAGAGCGCGGTGGCTGCCTCGCTCGCCTGGCTCGTCGCCACCGAGCTGGTCGGCCACTCGACGCCCTTCTTCGCTCCGATCTCCGCCGTCATCACGCTCGGCCTCACCGTCGGCGAGCGCAGGGCGCGCGCGGTCGAGCTCGGGATCGGGGTGGCGGTCGGCATCGCGATCGCGGACCTGCTCGTTGCGCTGATCGGCACCGGCGCCTGGCAGATCGGCGTCGTCGTCGCGCTCGCGATGCTCGGGGCGACGCTCGTCGGCGGAGGCCCGCTGCTCGCCTCGCAGGCGGCCGCATCGGCCGTGCTGGTCGCCACGCTTCAGCCGCCGGACGGCGCCTTCGACTTCACGCGCGCCGTGGATGCCGCCACGGGCGCCGCGATCGGGCTGCTGGTCGGCTCGATCCTGCTGCCCGTCGACCCCCTGCGCCTCGTCCGCAAGGACCTGGGTCCGGTGATCGACGGCCTGGCGGCGGCGCTCGACAGCATCGCCAAGGCCGTGGAGGATCGCGACGAGGCCGGGGCCGACCGGGCGGTGGAGGCCGTCGCCCGGCTGCGACCCGAGCACGACGAGCTCGAGGACTCGATCGCGGCCGCGGCCGACGCGGCGCGGCTCTCGCTTGGACGCCGGGGAGCGCTCGTCGAGATCGGCAAGCTCTCGGAGCTCGCTCGCCATCTGCGCCTCGGCATCGCGGACGCGCGCTCGCTCGCGCGCGGTGTCGGGCGCGCAATCGCAACGGGGGACGCGACTCCGCCCGAGGTGAGCGCATCGATCGTCGAGCTGGCGGACGCCACACGGGCGCTCAACCGGCTGCTGGACGAGGACGGCGACCCGGGGCCGGCCCGCGAGGGTGCCGTGCGCGCGGCGGGCATCGCCAACGCCGTGCTCGAGGAGACCGGCAACATGTCGGCGCTCCACATCGTCGGGCAGGTCCGCCTGATCGCCGTCGACCTGCTGCGCGCAACCGGGATGGAGCGCCACCATGCGCAGGAGGCGGTGCGCTCGACGCTCGACCCCCACGCGGCGTGAACGCCGCGCCCGGCGCTCCTAGGCGCCGAGCCGGAAGTCCGGGTCGCCGGTCAGCTCGATGACGTCCATCTGCGCCTTCTGCAGCTTGCCGGCGTAGTCCCAGTTCATCGACTGCCAGCGCGTGAACTGGTCCAGCACCCAGATGCCGGACTGGCGGCTCCCGTTGCCCGAGCGGCCGTTGCCGCCGAAGGGCAGGTGGGCCTCGGCCCCGCTCGTCGAGTTGTTGACCGACAGCATCCCGGCGCTGACGCGCTCGCGGAAGCGGAACGCCCACTTCGCGTTCGTCGTGTAGATCGCCGCGGAGAGCCCGTAGCCGTGGCCGTTCGCCAGCTCGACCGCCTCGTCGAAATCACCGAACTTCGCGACGCCGACGATCGGCCCGAACGTCTCGGTCGAGTAGATCTCGTCGCCGGCCGTCACGCCGTCGACGATCGTCGGGTGGCAGTAGATGCCGGCATCCGGGTCGCCGACGAAGCCGGCGCGCGGGTTGTCCGCGCTGATGCGGCCGGTGCCCGTCGAGCCCGAGACCGTGTGGTGGTCGCGGATCAGCCCGAGCCAATCCTCGAAGCGCTCGGCGAAGCGCTCGTGGATCATCGGCCCATACAGCACCTCCTGGGTGGGGTCGCCGATGGCGGCCTCCTCGACGGCCTTCGTGAAGCGCGCCATGAAGTCGTCGTGGATCGACTCGTGCACCATCACCGTGCCGAGCGACGTGCAGCGCTGGCCGGCCGTCCCGAAGCCGCTGAAGAGCGCGCCCTCGACGGCGAGGTCGAGCTCCGCGTCCGGCATCACGACGAGCGGGTTCTTACCGCCGAGCTCGAGACAGGGGGACTGGACGTGGCGCCCGCAGAGGGCGCCGATCTCGGAGCCGACGGCGGACGAGCCGGTGAAGCCGACCTTGTCCACGAGCTTCTCGTCGAGCGCCCGCTCGAGCCCCTCGAAGGCCGCCGGGCCCTTGCACTGGACGAGGTTGAGGACGCCGTCCGGCAGGCCGCCGTTGATGAACAGCTGAGCGAGCGCGTCGCCCAGCGCAGGGGCGTACTCGGCCGGCTTCCAGACGACCGCGTTGCCGCACAGGATCGCCGGGACGAGGTACCAGGACGGGACGGCCACCGGGAAGTTGCCGGCCGTGATGATCGCCGCCACGCCCACCGGGTTGCGGAAGGTGAAGAGCTGCTTGTCGGGCATCTCCGACGGCACGGTCTGGCCGTAGAGCCGGCGCCCCTCGCCGACGAAGAAGTCGCAGGTGTCGACGATCTCCTGGACCTCGCCGAGCGACTCCGGGTAGGGCTTGCCGATCTCACGCGTGACGAGCCGCGCTAGCGCCTCCTTGTTCTCCTCGACGAGCCGGCCGATCTGCTGGATCGCCTTGCCGCGCACCGGCGCGGGTACGGCGGCCCACTCGCGCTGGGCCGCGCGTGCGGCGCGGCAGGCGTCCACGAAGACACCGGCATCGGCCAGCACGGCCTCGCAGACCACGTCCTCCAGGTTGGCGGGGTTGCGCGACTCGATCCGCTCTCCCTCGCTGCGGATCTCGCCGCCCACGATCGACGCGACGGTCCTCGTCTCAGTGATGCTCATGGGCGCAAGCGTAGTCCCAGGGCTGGAATACGGCCGCGATGCTGTGTAGGGTGCGCGCCGTCAATGCCGAATCGTCGCCGAACGTGCGGTGGCGAGCGGGGGACCCACGACATATTGGGGCGAAACGTGGCCGCTGTGCCGCGTAGCGCTGCTCTTTCTGCGCTAGCCCGACAGCTAACCCCGTAGGCCGGAGAGAGAGGACCTGATGCGAGGAGCTCGCTTGGGGTTGGTGATGCTTGCGGTGGCGCTGTCGGCCGCGCCGCCCGCGCTGGGTGCTCCCGCGGACACCGAGGCGGCGCTCGACGCGATCAACGACGCCCGCAGCCGCGCCGGCCTGCGGCCGCTCGCGCTCTCCTCCGCGCTGACCCGCTCGTCCGAGAACTTCGCCGGCCACATCATGCGCACGGGCGTGTTCGCGCACGCGGGCACGATCCAGGCGGCCGGGGGCTTCAGCCGACTCGGCGAGTGCATCGCCATGCACACGGGAGGCGCCTCGCGGCCGGGCTGGACGGTGCGCCGCTGGCTCGCCTCGCCGGGGCACCGGCCGCTGCTCCTCAGCCGCAGCTTCCGGCAGGCGGGCGCGGCCGCGGTCGAGGGACGCTTCAACGGACGCCGGAGCACCGTCTGGGTGCTCCAGCTCGGGGCGCGCTGACCGAACGAGTCGCGATCGTCCGGCGGCCGAGCAGCCGCATGGATGAGGGCATCGTGACCCATGTCGACCGCGCCAGCGCGGATCCGGCGCTCGCCGGCCGTCAGCACGAGGCGTATGTCGCTGCGGTGGCAGGCGCCGGCTGGCAGATTCGCGAGGTGGCGCCCGCCGACGACCTCCCCGATTCGGCCTTCGTCGAGGACACGGTGGTCGTGTGCGGCGAGCTCGCGGTGCTCGCGAGGCCCGGCGCTCCCGAGCGTCAGGCCGAGGTCGCGCGGTACCGAGGAGCTGGTTCGCTCGCTGGGGCTCGAAGTCGCGCGCATCGAGCCCCCGGGCACGCTCGACGGCGGCGACGTGCTCCAGGTCGGAACGACCGTCTACGCCGGCCGCGGCGGGCGGACGAACGCCGAGGGCATACGCCAGCTGCGCCGGCTGCTCGCCACTCGCGGCCGCACGGTCGTGCCCGTGGCGCTGCGCGGGGTGCTGCACCTCAAGTCCGCCGTCACGGCGCTGCCGGACGGCACGCTCGTGGCCGCCGAGGCGGCGGGCATCGAGCGCGGCGCGTTCCCGGCGCTGCGGATGGTTCCCGAGGAGGCCGGCTCCCACGTCGTCCCGCTCGGCGACGGCACGCTGCTGATGGCGGCGTCCGCACCCCGGTCGGCCGAGCTGTTCGACGACCTGGGCTTCGACGTGCTCAGCGTCGACATCAGCGAGTTCGAGAAGCTCGAGGGCTGCGTGACCTGCCTGTCGGTGCTCGTGGGCTAGCGCTCGAGCCGGCGCTCGAGCGCCTCGAGCTGCTCGCGCAGCTCGCTCGGCAGCGTGTCGCCGAACTGCGCGTAGTGCTCGTGCACCTGCGGCAACTGCGCCTGCCACCTCTCGGGGTCGACCTCGAGCAGCTGCTGGAGCGCGGCGTCGCTCAGATCGAGCCCGCTCAGGTCGAGCGCGTCCTTCGTCGGCACCAGCCCGATCGGCGTCTCGGCGGCCTCGGCCTCGCCGTCGCAGCGCCGGAAGATCCAGGCGAGCACGCGGCTGTTCTCGCCGAAGCCCGGCCACAGGAAGTTGCCGTCGTCGTCCTTGCGGAACCAGTTGACCATGAAGATCTTCGGCAGCACCGCGCCCTCGCGGCGGCCGGTCTCGAGCCAGTGCCCGAAGTAGCGGGCCATGTCGTAGCCGCAGAACGGCAGCATCGCCATCGGGTCGAAGCGCAGGCCGCCGACCTTGCCGGCCGCGGCCGCCGTCTTCTCCGAGCCCATGATCGAGCCGAGGAAGACACCGTGCTCCCAGTCGAACGCCTCGAAGACGAGCGGCACGACCGAGGCGCGCCGGCCGCCGAACAGGAAGGCGTCGATCGGCACGCCGGCCGGGTCCTCCCAGTTGGGCGCGATCGACGGGCACTGGTCCGCCGGGGTCGTGAAGCGGGCGTTCGGGTGCGCCGCCGGTTCGCCGGAGTCGGGCGTCCAGTCGCGCCCCTTCCAGTCGACCGCGTGCGCCGGCGGGTCGGGCGTCATGCCCTCCCACCAGATGTCGCCATCGTCCGTGAGCGCGCAGTTGGTGAAGATCGTGTTCGACTCCACCGTCGCCATCGCGTTCGGGTTGGTGTCCACGCCCGTGCCCGGAGCGACGCCGAAGAAGCCCGCCTCGGGATTGATCGCGTACAGGCGGCCGTCGTCGCCGAACTTCATCCAGGCGATGTCGTCACCGACCGTCTCGACGGTCCAGCCCTCGAGGGTCGGGATCAGCATCGCCAGGTTGGTCTTGCCGCAGGCGGACGGGAAGGCGCCCGCCACGTGCTTGACCTTCCCCTCCGGGGAGGTGAGCTTGAGGATCAGCATGTGCTCGGCGAGCCAGCCCTCGTCGTGGGCCATCACCGACGCGATCCGCAGCGCGAAGCACTTCTTGCCGAGCAGGGCGTTGCCGCCGTAGCCCGACCCGAACGACCAGATCTCCCGCGTCTCGGGGTAGTGGACGATGTACTTGTTGTCGGCGTTGCAGGGCCACGGGACGTCCTCGACGCCGTCCACGAGCGGCATCCCGACCGAGTGCAGGCAGGGCACGAACCCACCGTCCTCGCCCAGCACCTCGAGCGCCCCCTGCCCCATGCGAGTCATGATCCGCATCGAGCAGGCCACATACGAGGAGTCCGTGATCTGCACTCCGATGTGCGCGATCCGCGAGCCGAGCGGGCCCATCGAGAACGGCACGACGTACATGATGCGGCCGCGCATCGAGCCGCGGAAGAGGCCCTCGAGCGTCTCCCGCATCTCCCCCGGGTCGCGCCAGTTGTTCGTCGGGCCGGCGTCCTCCTCCCGCTCGGAGCAGATGAAGGTGCGGTCCTCGACGCGGGCGACGTCGTCGGGATCCGACCGCGAGAGATACGAATTCGGCCGCTTGGCGTCCGAGAGCCGCTCGAACGTTCCGGCCGTGATCAGGCGCTCGCAGAGCTCGTCGTACTCCTCCGCTGAGCCGTCGCACCAGTAGATCGCGTCTGGCTGCGTGAGCTCCGCCACCTCCTCCACCCAGGCGAGCAGCCGCTTGTGGGTGGTGGGGGCCGTGGTCGTCTGTGTCACTGGTCTCGCGATCTCCTTAGGGTCACTCCGGGGGCCGCTAACCGTACCCCACGTCCCCCCGCCGGGACTGACCGATCGGTTGGGCCAGTCCCCCTACACTGAGCGGGACCTTGAACGCGCGGCGATCTGGTCCCTGGCGGCACGTGCTCCGCTTTCTCGGCTCCGTGCTGATGGTCAGCGGGGTCCTCCTGATCGCCGACGCGGGCATCACGCTCGCGTGGCAGGAGCCGGTCTCGGCGTTCCTGGCGGAGCGCCAGCAGAACGCCCTCAAGGAGGAGCTCTACGACCCGCCGGCGCACGTCGAGAAGCGGATCCGCGAGAAGCGCCCGCTCCCCGGCGACTCCATCGGCGAGATCATCATGCCCTCGCTCGGCAAGCACTACTTCATGGTCGAGGGCACCGACACGGACAACCTCCGCAAGGGCCCGGGCCACTATCCGGAGACGCCGCTTGCCCGGTGAGCGCGGGACCGTCGCGGTCGCCGGCCACCGCACCACCTACGGCGCCCCGTTCCGCAACATCGACCAGCTGAAGCACGGCAACCGGATCATCATGTCGATGCCCTACGGCCGCTTCGTCTACCGGGTCGAGAAGACCCAGATCGTCGACGACTCCGCCCTCTGGATCACCGATCCGGTCGGCTACGACCGGCTCGTGCTGAGCGCCTGCCATCCGCTCTACAGCGCGGCGCAGCGGATCGTGGTGTTCGCGCGTCTGACGAAGCGACAACCGCCGACGGTCAAGGTCGAGGGGTAGCGCGCTTAAACTGCCTCCGGGCGCAGCTCGGTGTGGCCCGGGACCATCGCGCCCTCGATATCCGACTGGTCCCGCGACTCGAACCACAGGATGAGCCCGATGACGAGCGCGAGGGCGATGGCGAGCACCGCCAGCCAATAGAGGACCTTCAGCAGGATGCGCATCGAAAGCAGAGGGCGACGCTACCGGCTCCCGCGGCTGCCTGACTGGCTGCGCGAGCTGCTGGCCGAGGCGCCGGCGCTGCCGTCACAGCTGCTCGCGGTCTGCGTGCTGCTGGTGATGGTCGCCACGGAGGCCGGCTACGGCGACACCAACTGGCCGCCCGCGGCCCTGCTGCTGCTCGCACTGCTGGTCGTGACCGCCTTCGTGGTGCCGCTTCCCCGGCGGCCCGGCGCGCTCCAGCTCACGGGCCTCGCGCTGTTCGCCGGCTACGCGGCCTGGAGCTTCCTCTCGATCACCTGGGCGGGCGTCGCGGCCGACGCCTGGGAGGCCGCCGGGCGCACGAGCGGCTACCTCGTGGTGATCGCGCTGTTCCTGCTCTGGCCGCCGGGACCGCGCGGGGTGCGCCTGCTGATCGCCGTCTTCTCGCTCGGGGTCGCGGTGATCGGCGTGGTCGAGCTGCTGCGCGCCGACGCCGCCGCGGCGCCCGGCACCTTCTTCATCGACGTGCGCTTCGCCGAGCCGGCGGGCTACATCAACGCGAACGTGGCGATGTGGACCCTGGGGCTGTTCGGCTGCGTCGCCACGGCCGCGACCGCGCGCGCCCACCCGGCCCTGCGGGGCAGCGCGCTGGCCGGCGCGACCATGCTCGCCGGACTGGCGCTCCTCGGCCAGAGCCGGGGCTGGGTGTTCGCCCTGCCGCTGGCGCTGCTCGTCCTGCTCGTGATCTCGCCGGACCGGCTCCGCATCGCGCTGGGCTCGATCCTCGTCGCGCTGGCGCTGCTGCCGATCCGCCAGACGCTGCTCGACGTGCACGACAGGTACTCCCCCGCCCGCCTCGACGGCCTGCTCTCGGACGCGACCGCGGCGCTCATGCTCGTGACCGTGGTCGCGGGCGTCGTCGCCGCGCTCTGGGCCTTCGGCGAACGGCGCGCGGTCCCCGACGAGGGCACGAGGCGACGGCTGGCGCTCGGCACCGGGATCGTGCTCGTCGCGCTGGCGCTCGGCTGCGGGGCTGGTGGCGCTCGCCGCCGTGAACGATCCGGTGGACAAGCTGAGCGACACCTGGTCCGAGTTCAAGCAGGGCTACTCGGACGAGGCTCCGAGCGAGAGCGAGTCGCGCTTCGGGAGCGCCGGCTCGAACCGCTACGACTTCTGGACGGTCGCCTGGCACGGCTTCGAGGACGAGCCCATCCGCGGGCTCGGCGCCGAGAACTTCCAGCGCCTCTACCTGAAGGAGGGCCAGAGCACGGAGAAGCCGCGCTACCCGCACTCCCTCGAGCTCGAGGTGCTGTCCGGGCTCGGCATCGTCGGCGCGCTGCTGCTCTTCGGAGCGCTGCTGGCGCTGACCGTGGCGGGCTGCCGGGCGCTGTTCGCGGCGCCCGAGGCGCGCGGAGCGGCGGCCGCAGCGCTCGGGATCTTCGCCTACTGGCTGCTGCACGCCTCCGTGGACTGGTTCTGGGCCTTCTTCGCGCTCAGCGGCTCCGCGCTCGCCGCGCTCGCGATGGCGGCATCGCTGTCGCCCGCCCCCGCCGTCGAGCCGGCCGAGCGGCCCGCGCGCGGGCGCACCGCCGGTCTCGTGGTGGGCTCGGTCGCCGCGGCCCTGCTCGCGCTCGCGATCGCGGCGCCCTGGCTCTCCGCGCGCGAGGTCGATCACGCAAGTGACATTTGGCGCGAGGATCCCCAGGCCGCCTTCGACGCGCTCGACCGGGCCGAGACCTTCAACCCGCTGTCGACGCTCCCGGGCGCGACGGCGGGCACGATCGCGTTGCGGCTCGACCTGACGGACGAGGCGGAGCGCCACTTCCGCGAGGTGCTCGACGACGATCCGGAGAACGCCTACGCCGCGCTCGAACTCGGCCTGATCGCCTCCGCAAACGGGAACAACGCTGAGGCGAGGCGCATGCTGGAGCTGGCGCTCGCCCAGAATCCGCGCGATCCGCTCGTCCTCGAGGTGCTCGAGGACGTCAAGGCGGGCAGGCGCGTTTCTCCGTCCGCCGTGAACGCCAGAATCGCGCGGAGCGCTCAGTCCGTGGCTAACCGCGCGGCGGGCTCAGGGAACTAAAGATCTGTGAAATTCTGCACTTAAGCGTGGCGGGGGTCACAGAGTCGTGGTATTGAAAATGGAGGACTTTACGGGCGGGGTGGGGGTACACCGCGGACTCGCAGGCCCAATGGGCCACGGTGTCGTGCCACCAGGGAAGACTCAAGAATGAGGATGAAGATGAAGAAGATCAGTTCAATGCTGCTTGCGCTGGCCCTGTGCCTGGCGTTCGCAACCACGGCTTTCGGCCAGTCCGCCGTCGACGGCTACAACGACATCGGCGGACAGGTCCAGAGTGGCGTCGGAGGCAGCGGTTCGCCGCCTGCCGCCACGACCGCTGACACCAGCAGCGGCAGCCTGCCGTTCACCGGCCTTGACGTCGCGCTGTTCGCCGGCGCCGGCGGTCTGCTGATTCTCGCCGGTGTCGGGATGCGTCGCCTGACGCGCTCGGCCGGCACTGCCTAGACCCTTTCAGGATGACCCCCCACCGCGGCACTGCAGCCGACGGTGGGGCGGTCGTTCCTGACCATGCCTCGGATTTGGAGCTTCGGAGCGATCCGATGAGCGACCACGCCTTCGCACATAATCCAGCGATGGATGCGCTGCCGCGGACGCGGCCGACGGAACCGGCGCTGCCCGCACGTCGGCCGAGCGGCGACGGGTCGTCCAGACGCTCTTCGAGGGTCGTGGGTGGCTGCGTTTCCGGCTGGCCGTCGACGCCGTCCTGCTGGTCCTGGGCGTCGTCTCCGCGATAGTCGGCGCCCCTGAGGGCGACGTCGGTGCGGGCTCCGGCCTCGTCTGGCTGCTGCCGCCGCTCACGCTCGTGCTGATGGCGCTCTGGGGGCTGTATCGCGACCGCACCACGATGCGCCTGATCGACGGCATCGGCCAGGTGACCGCCGCCACCGCGCTGCCGACGATCGCGATCATCGCGATCGCGGCGCTCCTCGACCCGAGCGCCGAGCTCGCCCCGCTGCTCGCCCGCGCCTGGCTGTTCGGCACGGTCTACCTGGTCGGCGGCCGCATCGTCCTGAGCTGGGCTCAGCGCCGCGCCCGGGCGGGTCGCCTGATAGCGAAGCCGACGCTGATCGTGGGCGCCGGCGTGATCGGCTCACACGTGGAGCGGCGCCTGACCGCCCAGCCGCAGCTCGGCCTCGAGCCGGTCGGCTACCTCGACTCGGATCCGCCGCCCACCGACATGGTCCCCGACCGTGAGGCCCCGGTGCTCGGCTCGCCGGCCGACCTCGGCCGGGTCGTCGCCGAGACCGGCGCCCGCCACGTCGTGCTCGGCTTCAGCACGGCGCCCGGACCACGAGCTGATCCCGCTTGTCAAGGAGTGCGAGGCGCGCGGGCTCGAGGTGTCGCTCGTGCCGCGCCTCTTCGAGAGCGTCAACGTCCGCGTTGCGCTCGACCACCTCGGTGGTCTGCCGCTCTTCGGGCTCCATTCGATCGATCCCAAGGGCTGGCAGTTCGCGATCAAGCACGTCTTCGACCGAATCGTCGCCGGGAGCATGCTGCTCGTGCTGTCCCCGGTGCTGGTTGCGATCGCCCTCGCGGTTCGATTCAGCTCGCCGGGACCCATCCTCTTCCGGCAGCTTCGAATCGGCCGCGACGGGCGTCGCTTCGAGATGCTCAAGTTCCGCTCGATGGCGCTGGCGCCGCCGCAGCCGGAGGCGACGCCCAACAACGTGCTCACGCTTCCCACGGACATCGGGCCGGGCGGGATCGAGGGCATCGACCGGCGCACGCGCACCGGCGCGTTCCTGCGCCGCACCTCGCTCGACGAGCTTCCGCAGCTCTTCAACGTGGTCAAGGGCGAGATGAGCCTCGTCGGGCCGCGGCCCGAGCGGCCGGAGTTCGTGGACCTCTTCGGCGACCGCATCGCCCGCTACGAGGACCGTCACCGAGTCAAGTCAGGGGTCACCGGATGGGCCCAGGTGCACGGCCTCCGCGGGCAGACCTCGCTACGCGACCGGGTGGAATGGGACAATTACTACATCGAGAATTGGTCCCTCACCCTGGACACCAAGATCCTTCTCATGACCCTGGGTGCCATCTTCACCGGGTCGCGTGACGCCTGAGCAAGGCGCCCTCCGCAAGCGCTTTCCCAACGTCGCGATCTCCCACGAGTGGCTCACCATCCCGGGTGGCTCGGAGAAGGTCGTGCTGCAGTTCCTCGAGCTGTTCCCGGACGCCGAGATCTACACGACGGTCTACGACCCCGAGCCGTGGCCGGACGCGATCACGAACGCGCGGGTGCACACGTCGTACCTGAACCGGCTGCCGGCAGCCCAGCGCATCTACCCGCGCCTGCTGCCGCTCATGAATGCCGCCTTCGAGTCCTTCGACCTGAGCGGCTACGACCTGGTGCTGTCGAGCAACCACGCCTGCGCGAAGAACGTGATCACGGCGCCCGGGACGCTGCACGTGTGCTATTGCCACACGCCGATGCGCTACGCCTGGGACCCCGGCTTCTTCGCGGGCGAGCAGCTCGGCCTGGCTGAGCGCGCGCTGCTGCCGCTGCTGCTGGGCCGCCTGCGCCGCCAGGACGCGATCGCCTCGGCGCGGCCGGACGTCTACATCGCGAACTCGCGGCACGTGGCCGCGCGCATCCGCAAGTACTACCGCCGCGACTCGACGGTCATCCATCCGCCCGTCGACGTCGAGCGCTTCCTGGGCACTCCGCGGCGCGACGGCGGCTACTACCTCTTCCTCGGCCGGCTCGTCCCGTACAAGCGCGCCGACCTCGCGGTGGCCGCCTGCGCCCGCCTCGACCGGCCGCTGAAGGTGGTCGGCTCGGGACGCGGCGGCGAGTCGCTCGCGGAGCTGGCCGGACCGCGCACGGAGCTGCTCGGCTTCGTCGGCGACGACGAGCTCGCCGCGATCGTGGGAGGAGCGCGCGCGCTGCTGTTCCCGGGCGAGGAGGACTTCGGGATGGTGCCCGTGGAGGTCCAGGCCGCGGGCGTTCCCGTGATCGCCTACGGGCGCGGCGGGGCGGCGGACAGCGTCGTCGACGGCGTGACCGGCATCCTGTACGACGATCCGGGCGTCGACGCGCTGTGTGAGGCGATCGAGCGCTTCGAGGCGACGAGCTTCGACGAGGACGAGCTGCGCACGCGCGCCGCGGCGTTCTCGCCGGAGCGCTTTCGCCGCGAGATATCCGAGTTCCTGATGACGCTGCACGCCGAGGAGTGAGACATGAGTGATCTGGTGCTGGTGACGGGCGGGGCGGGCTACGTGGGAGCGTCGCTCGTCGAGCAGCTGCGCGAGAAGGGCCGCCCGGTGCGCGCGTTCGACGTCTTCCTGCACGATCAGGAAGGAGTCGGTGCGCGGCTCGAGGAGCTCGGCGCGGAGCTCCAGCGCGGCGACATCCGCGACGAGGCGGCGCGCCGCTCGGCGCTCGACGGCGTCGGCGCGGTCGTGCACCTCGCGGCCATCGTCGGGGACCCGGCCTGCGCCCGCGACCCGGAGCTCGCTCAGGCCGTCAACGTCGACAGCACCCGCGCGCTCGCGGACGAGGCGCGCGCGGCGGGCGTCAAGCACATGATCTTCGCCTCCACCTGCTCGAACTACGGGCGCATGACCGACCCGACGGTGGCCGTCGACGAGACCGCCGAGCTGGCGCCGGTCTCGCTGTACGCGGAGCAGAAGGTCGAGGTGGAGACGCTGCTGCTCTCCGGCGCCACCGCCCCGATGGCCGCAACCTGCCTGCGGCTCGCGACCGTCTACGGCGTGGCGGCCCGCATGCGCTTCGACCTCACCGTCAACGAGTTCACCCGCGACCTCTGGGCCGACCGCGACCTCGAGGTCTTCGGCGAGCAGTTCTGGCGGCCGTACGTGCACGTCCGCGACGCCGCCCGGGCGATGACGATGGTGCTGGACGCCGGCCCGGAGGCGATGGGCGGCGAGGTCTTCAACGTCGGCGACTCGGACGAGAACTACCGCAAGCTCGACCTCGTCGAGATCATCACCGGCCGGCTCGGGCGCGGGAAGGTGAGCTACGTCCATCGCGACGAGGACCCGCGCGACTACCGCGTTGCTTTCGGCAAGGTCCACGAGCAGCTCGGCTTCGAGCCCAGCATGCGCGTGCCCGACGGCGTGCAGGAGGTGGCCGGCGCACTCGACGACGGCGCCTTCGGGGATCCCTGGGCGAGCGCCTACCGCAACACCCCCTGAGCGTGGTGCCGGAGGCTGGCCAAGGCTGTCCTCGGGGCCCTGCTGCGCTGGCTCGCGCGGCTCTCGCCGCGCAGGGTCGGGGTCGCGCTGCTCTACCACGGGATCGCCGACGACGACCGGGCGCGGCCGGACGTGCTGGTGCCGGCCATGCCCCCGGCGCTCTTCGCCGGCCAGCTCGCGCTGCTGCCCGCCGCTACGAGCTCGTGCCGGCATCGGAGCTGCAGGCGGCGATCGCGGCGCGCCGCCTGGGCGGGCGCATCCCGGTCGCCATCACCTTCGACGACGACGACCACACCCACCCGGCGACGGCAGCCCGCTGCTGCGCGACGCCGGGCTCACCGCCACATTCTTCGTGAACGCCGAGTCGCTCGACGCGCCGCGCCCGCTCTGGTGGCAGCAGCTCCAGCGCGCCTGGGACGAGCGGACGATCGACTGCGAGCTGCTCGCGCTGATGGAGCTCGCCGCCCGGCCCGGGCGCCACCGGCTCTCGACAGCATCGGCTCCGCCGATCACCCAGCTGCGGCCCGGATCAGCGCGAGCTGCTCCGAGCCGCCCTGACGCGAGCGAGTCGGGGAGCGACCCGGCGCTCGACGGCCTGAGCGCGCGACGAGCTGCGCGACGCTCGCCGGCGGGCGGCTTCGAGCTCGGCTGCCACACGCCCCGGCACGACTACCTGCCCGCTGCTGAGCGCGGCGGAGCTCGAGCGAGTCGGTCGCAGCGGGCGTGAGGAGATCGAGGAGATAGCCGGGCGGCCACCGACGTCTTCGCCTACCCGAGCGGTGGCTGGGACGCGACGTGCGCGCACGCGGTCGAGCGCGGCCGGCTTCGGCGCCGCCTTCACCGCCGCAGGGAGGCGTCGTCACGCCCGGAGGCCGACCCGCTTGCGTTGCCGCGCATCTCGCCGCCGCCGGGCAACGTCGCGGAGCTCTCGTACGTGCTCGGCGCGCGCCCTGTGGACGCGGGGGTCGGCGCCTGACCATGAGGATCGCCATGGCGGGTCGTTACTACAACCGCCAGGGCGGTGTTTCGCGCTGCATCGCGGAGCTCTCGGACCGGGCCGCCCTCGGGACGAGGTCACCGTCTTCACCCACGAGCTGCTCGACCGGCGAGGACTCCGGGCCAACTTCGAGCACGTGCCGGATGCTGCGGCGGCCGGAGTGGCTGCAGTCGCAGACGTTCGCCCTCGGGCTGCGACGGCGGCTGCGCGGGAGCGATTTCGACGTCGTCCACGTACACAACCCGCAGGGGCTCCGGGCCGACGTCTACACCGCGCACTCGTGCCACGCGGCTTACCTCGAAATGCGCCGCGCCGAGGGCGGCGCGCGCGCCTGGCTCAGCCGCGTCTATCCCCCGCACGTCGTGGAGCTCGCGTTCGAGCGCTACTGCTATCGGTCCTCGCCGGCGCTGTGATCGCGCTCACGCCGGTCGTCAAGGACGGAGCTCGAGGCGCATGTCGGCATCGACCCCGATCGCATCCGCGTGATCCCGAACGGGGTCGACACCGAGGCATTCGGCCCGCCCGAGTCACGCGCGGCGCGCGCGCGGCGGTGGCCGCGCTGACCGGCGAGCTGCCCGAGGACGCCGTGGCACTGCTGTTCGCGGGCTACGAGTTCGAGCGCAAAGGGCTCGCCAGGTGATCGAGGCGATGGCGGCACTCGGCGAGACGAGCGCCTCCATCTCTGGGTCGCGGGCGAGCGCCGACCGCGGCCCTACGAGCGGCTCGCCGAGCGGACCGGGATCGCCGGCGCGGGTGCGCTTCCTCGGCCACCAGGCCAGCTGGCGCCGCTCTTCCAGGCGGCGGACGCCTTCGTCTTCCCCACCACCTACGAGCCGTTCGGCCTGGTGCTGATCGAGGCGCTCGCATGCGGGACGCCCGTGATCACCTCGCGCCTGGCCGGAATGGCCGGCTGGATGGAGGACGGCGCTCGAGGGCCTGCTGCTCGAACGACCCGAGGACAGCGGGGAGCTGACCGGCGGCGCTGCGGCGCTTCGTCGCCGCAGCGCGAGGACTGGCCGCGCATGCAGGCGAGCGCGCGCACGCTCGCCGAGGGCTTCAGCTGGGACGACATCTGGCGCCGCACGCGCGCCGCTCTACGAGGAGGTCGTGGCGGCGAAGACGCGCTCGGCGAGCGCGCCCCAGCGCTCGGCGAACACGGCGTAGCTGCCGTTCTCCTCCATCCAGGCGCGCGCGGCCGCCGTGAGCGCCGAGTGGTCCTCGCCCGCCAGGCTCGCGAGCCGCGCCGCGATGTCGTCCGACGTCCGGCCACACGCACAGCGCGCGGTAGTCCGGGTTGCTCGCGCAGGAACGTCTCCATCCAGCCCACGCGCGTGGTGAGCAGCGGCGTGCCGGAGGCGAGCGCCTCGAGCACGACCCAGCTGCAGGCCTCGTAGCGGGTCGGGAAGAGGACGCAGTCGGCCGCAGCGTACGCCCAGGCTGTCTCCTCGGGCGACAGCATGCCGAGCTCGCGGCCGCCGTCGAGCGTCGAGGCGCCCGCCACGAGCAGCTCGTAGCCCGCGCGCGCGCAGCTCGGCAGGAGCAGGTCGGCGCCCTTGCGCACCTCGGTGCGTCCGACGAAGAGCGCGTAGCGCCGCTCCGGCTCGAGCCCGAAGCGCTCGCGCGCCTCGGCGCGGTCGCGCGGGCGGAAGACGTCGGTGTCGACGCCGTTCGGGATGACCTCGTCGACGTCCTCGCGAAACCAGCGCCGCACCTCACGCGCGGCGCTCTCCGAGACCGCGACACGGGTCGCGCCGCGCCCGGCCCCGCCCTCCCCGACCACCGACCCAAGCGCGCGCCGCGCGCGCTCGCGCAGCGGCAGGTCGAGGTCGCCGCGGATCGTGTGCTCGATCGATCGTGCCGTGGAAGACGTGGATGCGCGCCAGCCCCTCGCGGCGCCCAGAGCCCGAACGCGGACGAGCTGATCATGAGGTCCGCCGGCGGCAGGTCGGCCATCAGCCGGCGCGACGACCACAGCGGCGACGACGCCGCGTGCGGCTGGCCCAGCGCGGCGGGTGCTCGGCCGGAGTGACGATCTCGACCCGCCAGTCCCTTCGCCTCGAGCGCCCGGCGCAGCAGGTCGGAGGTGCGCTCGACCCCGCCCGTGTTCCCACCGCGGGCGAGACGACGAGCGCCGTGCGGCTCATGCCGGCCGCCGCGCGAGCCGCGCCGAGACGACGCCGCGCACCGTCTTGGCGACGCGCTCGGCGGTGAAGGCGGCCTGAAAGCGCAGCTTGCCGGGGATGTAGCCCTGCGCGCGTGAGCCAGTCGCCGTGGCAGGCGCAGGAAGCGCCAGTTGTTGCGCAGCGTCGAGAGCTCGTAGCGCGAGCGGCGCGGAGCGCGCCCCGCCCTCGTCCCACTGCTGCTGCTGGTAGCGAGGCGGTGAAGGGCGTGAGGACGCAGCGGTAGCCGCTGCGCACCGCCTGCGACGAAGAAGGCCGTCTCCTGGCGGTAGGCGTTGCCGGTGTAGCCCTCGTCGAAGGAGACGTTGTCGAAGACGTCGCGGCGGATCAGCGCAGGCGCGGGAATGAACGGCGTCTCGACGGTCGTCGCCGGGCACACCGCCGTGGGCGTCGATCCGCGGCTCGGCGGGCGCGCTCGCCGCGCAGCTCGGCGAGCCGCGCGAGCGCGTCGACGCCGGCGTCGACGTGGATCCAGGGCGCGCCCGCGATCTGGGCGTCGTGGGCGACCGCCTCGCGCTTGAGGACGACCGCGTAGTCGGGCGGGAAGCGGCAGTCGTCCTCGCCGAACAGGATCCAGCGCCCGGAGGACGTCCGCCACGCCGGCGTTGCGCGAGGCCGACAGGCCGGGCGGCCCGGGGTTGCGGATCAGCCTCAGGCGCTCGTCGCCGAGCGCCTCGACGACCTGCGGGGACTCGTCGCTCGTGTGGCGCTCGATCACGACGATGATCTCGACCAGGCCCTCGAGCCGGAGCATGTCGGGCAGGTTCGTCCGCAGCGCGTCCGCGCGGTTGTGGCTCGGCACGACGAGCGAGATGTCGGCCGGCTCGGCCTCAGCGGGGCGAATGCTATGCGCGGCCCGTCGTCCGCCCGCCGCCGCGCAGCTGCAGCAGCTGGCTGATACTCGTCCGGCCGCACGGCGCCGACCAGGAGGAGGGCGGCCGGATAGGTGACGGCCGCCGCCGCGAGCAGCACGCCGAGCGGCGCGCCGAGCGCCTGGAGCCCGGCGACCACGCCGTCATCAGCGCGGTCGCGACGGTGGCGAGCAGCGATCCGCCGCAGGCGCAGCGACAGCTCGAGCCGCCGCAGCACGGCGCTGAGCGTCAGCGCGGTCACGAGCACCTCGGTGGCGAGCGTGACCCAGGCTGCCGCCACGAAGCCGTAGGGCGGGATCAGGATCAGGTTGAGCACCACGTTGAAGACGAGCGCGATCAGCGCGTTGCGCAGGAAGATGCGCTGCAGCTCGAGCACGACGACGAGGTTGCCGGCCAGGTAGCCGAAGCAGATCACGACGAAGGCGCCCATCAGGATCGGCAGCGCGTCGGCCGCGCGCAGGAAGTCCTCGCCGAAGAGCAGCCGCACGACCGGCTCGGCGGCGACGATCGTGAAGCCGAGCGCGGGCAGCGAGACGATCGCGAGGTAGTCGGCGATCAGACGGCCGATGCGGCGCACGCGCTCCGGGTCGGCGGGCCACGAGGATGCCATGATCGGGAAGAGCGTCGTCATCAGCGCGGCGGGCAGGAACTGGGCCTGGTCGAGGAAGCGGTAGACGGCGCCGTAGAGGCCGGCGTCCTCGGCGCCCGCGAGCGAGAACAGCATCACCTGGTCGAGCTTCACGTAGGCGGTCACGACGAGCCCGGCCACGCCGATCGGCACGCCGATGCGCGCGAGCTCACGCCAGAGCCGGCGCGAGCCGCGCATGATCGGGCGCGACAGCGCGGCTGCCGAGCCACACGCCCCAGCCCCACGCTGCAGACCGCCGACGCGAGGAAGGCCGCCGCGAACCAGACCATGCCGCCGTCGCGACGCCGCGATCGCGATGACGGCGGCGGTCCAGAGGATGCTGTTGACGGTCAGGACGAGGATCGTCAGGTCGTTGCGCACGCGCGTCTGGAAGGCGACGCGCGTCATGCTCAGCGGCGCCAGCAGCAGCGTGCCCGGTGAGCAGCAGGCCGGCGGCGGCCATCTCGGAGTTGTCCGCGACGACGAGCTGGACGACGGCGCGTCACGATCGCCACCGGCAGGGCGAACGCGAGCCGCAGCGTGATCAGCGCGCCGATCCAATCGCGCTCCTCGTGCGCGCGCGGCGGCGGCCTTGCGCACCGCCACCTGCTCGAGCCCGAAGTCGCCGAAGGGCGTCGCGATCTGGACGATCGCGAGCGCCGTCGACCACTGCCCGAAGCCGTCGTCGCCGAGCGAGCGCGTCAGCAGGACCGTGACGACGATGCCCGGCACGAGGTTGAGCGCGCGCCCGAGCACCTGGATCGCGACATCCGCCGCGGCGCGCGCGCGCGGTACCCGGATGCCGCTCATCGTCGGCCATCAGCCTACAGGCGCGCGGCGGGTCAACCGGCGCCGGTGATCCGGCGCAGCGCGTGGAAGCCGGGCTTCGGCGAGAAGTCGGCGTGCACCAGCCCGAAGAAGTCCTCGGTGTCGTTCGGGTCGCGCTCGAAGCCGATGAAGTGGTAGTAGAAGACCGCGTTGACGAACGTGTAGCGCGTCCGCACGAGCTGCGGCGAGCCGCTCCATGTTGGCGGCCTGCTGGGCCTCCGACACGCACCACTCCGGGTCGCCCGGGCAGGTCGACCAGCCGACCTCGGTGATCCAGAACTCCTTGTCGCCCGCGCCGTGGCTCTGGAGCGCGTTGCGCGCGTCCACGATCCGCACGAAGCCCCACGGGATCGTTCGGCTCGTCCGGCGCGCGGTTGCCGCTGTAGGGGTGCATCGCGACGCCGTCGAAGAGCTCGTTCAGGCCCGGGTCGGCGCGGTAGAGATCGTCGATCCAGGTGTGGCGCTCGCCGTCCGGGGTGCGGTCGACCGGGATCAGGAACTTCGCCTGCGGGTTCGCCTGGCGGGCGCGCGGCACGACCGCGCGCAGCAGCGCGGCGAAGCGCGCCGGCTCGACCGGCCCGTACCAGTCGCCGTAGGGCTCGTTGTAGACCTCGAAGTGGGTCGAGGCCAGCGAGGCGTCGAGCTCGGGATGGGCGGCCCAGAAGTCGCCGCCCGGGCCGTAGCGGCGCGCGAAGGCGGCGACGACGTTCGCGTACTCGTTCACGTCAGCCGGCAGCGCGCTCGACTTCTGCAGCAGCGGCAGGATGCGCAGCCCGCGCCGCGCGGCGTTCGCGATACAGCGACGTCGCTCTCGCTCGTCCGGCACCGAGTCGAACTCCTCGCGGATCCAGCCGACGCCCATCGCCTGCATGCGGTCGAGCTCGAACGGTCCCTCCGCGCCCGCGGCCCCAGCGGTTGGCGTGCAGGCCCCAGCGGACGCCCTGCGGGCGGCTCACACCCGGGCCCTGGCGGCGCCGGTGGGGCGAACCTGCGCGTGCCGGGGTCGGCCGCGCCGGGCACGCACGCACGTCCGCCGGAGCCGGCGCAGGCGCGCCACGCGGCGGGCGGTGCGCACCCGGTGGGCGCGACGCAGCTTGGCGCGGCGCGAACGCGGGTGCGTGCGCGCCGCGCGCGCCGCGAAGCTGCGGCGGGCGCGCTGCAGGTGCCGCTTGGCGCGCTTGTAGCGCATGCAGGCCGCGACCGCCCGCGGCGACCTTGCCGCTGCGCCGGCGCCGGCCCGTCGCTCCGCGCGCGCCGACTCGGCCCGCGCGTCGCCGAGGCCGACCAGCAGCGCGACGAGCAGCGCCGCCAGCGCAAGCGCCCCGAATCCGAGCACGGCTGCCGCCGGACGGAGGGCGCTTGGAGGGCTTTTGAGCACGGCTGTCTGGGCTCCTTCGGCGACCGGGCTGTCTCAGAGAGACCCCTGGCTTTGCGACCCCGCCTCGCGGCGGGTGTGCCTTTGTCGAGAGCTGCCCAAGGAGCAGGCGTGCTCACGGCTGAACCATCTTTCCAGATTTCGGAAGCCTGCATGCGGAATTGCGCAAAGAGACGCCTGGCGTCAACGCATATTCGACCCGGTTAGAGTTGCCGCACGGCTCTGGTCCGGGCCGGACAGCCATGGAGCGCGCGCAGCAACTACGAATCCTCTGGAACTACAAATGGTGGTTGCTGGCGTTCGCCGTCACGGCCGCGGTCGTGACCTACGTCATCTCGAACAGCCGCGACTCGGTCTACAGCGCCTCGGCGCTCGCCCAGATCGTCTCGAGCCGCCAGGCCGCCGGCGAGCAGCTGAGCGAGGACGAGCTGCTCAGCCTCACGAACGTCTACGTCGAGCTCGCTCAGACCGACACGGTCTCGCGCATCGCGGGCCGCGACCCGTCCGTCCGCGGCCAGGAGGCCGAGTTCGACGACAGCGTCTCGGTCGAGCCGCAGCAGCGGGTCGGCGTGCTCAGCTTCAAGGCCGAGACGGGCGACCCCGAGCAGTCGGCCGACTGGGCCAACGCCTACGCCGACGCCTTCGTCGAGTACACGGACCGCCTCCAGGCCGAGCAGCGCGCGCGCTCGCTCGACCGCATCCAGGTGCGCATCGACGAGATCCAGACCGAGCTGGACGAGCGCGGGGTCAGCGCGAACGACCCGAGCGTGGCGGGCCTGACCGCCGAGCTCGAGGCGCTGCAGTCGTCCGCGGCCGCGGAGACCGCCGCGCCGGGCGACACCGTGCGCGTGATCGAGCAGGCGGTCCCCGACAGCAACCCGATCTCGCCGAAGCCCGTCCGCGACGCGCTGCTGGCCCTGCTCGGCGCGCTCATCATCGGCGCGATCGCGGCCTACGTGCGCGAGGCGCTGGTCGATCGCTTCAGCTCGCCCGAGGAGGCCTCCGCGGACCTGGGCGTGGCCATCCTCGGCGAGATCCCGAAGGCGTCCGCGGACGTCCCGGTGCTCGAGGCGTTCCGAAGACTCCGAACCGCCGTGGTGGTCGCGCTCGAGAGCGCGGGCGTCGGCGCGACGGCAGACAGCGGCCGCACGGTGCTGGTCACGGGAGCGGAGCCGGGCTCCGGCAAGAGCTTCGTCAGCTCGAACCTGGCGCGCGCGCTCGCGGCCGAGGGCTGGAAGGTCATGGCCGTGGATGGCGACCTGCGCCGGCCGACGCTCCACGACCAGTACGAGGTGCCGCGCGAGCCGGGCCTCGGAGACCTGCTCACCGGCGGCGGCCTCGAGCAATACCCGGAGCGCGTCGCCTTCCAGGTGTCCTCGTCGGCGACCGAGCCCGGCGGCCGCGGCGAGCTCCGCGCGCTCACGGCGGGCCCCTACATCGAGGACTCCGTCGAGCGCTTCGCCTCCCAGCGCATGGCCGACATCGTCGAGCGGCTGAAGGAGCTCAACGACTTCGTCATCATCGACAGCCCGCCCGCGCTGGCCGTTGTCGACCCGGTCGTGCTGGCCCGCTACTCCGACGGCGTCATCATCGTGATCGACTCGCGCAAGACCAAGCGCCGCGATGCCCGCCGGGCGGTTCAGACGATGCGCGCGATCGGCACGCCGGTGCTCGGCATGGTCTACAACCGCAGCGAGGCGCCGGTCGGCGGCTACTACTCGTACGACGCGCTCGGCACGGCCGTCGAGGGCCAGGCCAGTGGGCGCGTGAGGGGAGCCGCAAGCTGAGGCCGAGGCTCAGCCAGGTCGTCCTCCCAGGGACAGTCGCCGTGCTGCTGGGGGCGCTGACCGGGCTGTTCTTCGTCATCGTGATCGACCGCTTCGGCCCGGTGGCGGCGCTGCTGCCGCTCGCTGCGCTCGTCGTCGCCTTCCTGCTGAGCCAGCCGCGGCTCACGCTCGCGGCCCTGCTCGGCGTCGTGATCGTCGTCGAGGCGGACCCCGTCGGCCTGCTGCCGATCGGGCCGAGCTTCTATTCGCCGATCCGGGCCGGTCAGACCCCGCCGGACCTGCTCTTCTACATCCTGGTCGCGGGGACCGGGCTCAACCTGATGCGCGAGCGCAGCCACCCGCGCGGCATCGGGCCGATGACGCTGCCGATCATCGCGCTTGCGGCCGCGGCCATCGGCGGGCTCGCCACCGGCTACTACGCGGGCGCGTCGCCGAGCGGGCTCGTGGCGTCGGGGCTGCGCTTCGGGCAGCTGCTGCTGCTCCCGTTCCTCGTCGCCAACCTGCTGACCGACGAGGCCTCCGTGCGCGGCTTTCTCGTCGGCGCGGCGGGGCTGGCCGCCTTCAAGGCGGTCACGGGGCTCCTGGCCGTCGCGAGCGGCGCCGGCTTCACCGTCGACGGCGGGGTCATCACCTACTACGAGCCGGTGGCGAACTGGCTGATGCTGATGTTCCTGCTGTTCGTGCTCGCGGCGCGCATGCGGCGCTTCACGCTGCCGAGCTGGGTGTGGTGGACGGTGCCGCTCGCGCTGCTCGCCTTCCTGCTCTCGTACCGGCGTTCGTTCTGGCTCGCGGCGGCGTTCGCCGTCGTGGTCGTGCTCGTGACCGCCAGCCAGCGCTCGCTTCGCACGGCGCTTGCGATCCTGGCCGCCGGGCTCGTGCTCGTCCTGGCGGGCACGGCCGCGCTCGGCGGCTCGTCTGAGGTGCAGAGCCCCGTGCTCGAGCGCGCCCGCTCGCTTCAGCCGGGTTCGATCGGCGAGGACCGCGGCGACCGCTACCGGATCGACGAGCGGCGCAACGTGGTCGCCGAGATCGAGCATGCGCCGATTACCGGGCTCGGCATGAACATCCCCTGGAGCGCCCGCTATCCGCTGTCCGAGGAGCACGACCGCAACTACACCCACGTGGTGCTGCTCTGGTACTGGCTCAAGATGGGCCTGATCGGGGTGCTCGCCTTCATCTGGCTGTACGGCGTCGCGATGTGGACCGCCTTCGGGGTCTGGCGCAATCACCCGAACGAGATGGTCCGGCTGGGCGCGCTGGCGGCGCTCGGCGGGCTCGTGGCGCTCGTGATAGTCGAGCTGACCGCCTCGTTCACCGGCGTGGAGCCACGCCTGACGATCGTGTTCGGGGCGCTGCTCGGCTGGATCGCCGCCGCCTGGCGTCAGCTGCCGCGCGGCCCGACCGCGCGTGCCACCGCCTCGATCGAGTAGCTGCGCGCGACCAGCTCGCGGCCCTCGCGGCCGAGCCCCGGCCGCTCGCCGCGCAGCACGGCGACGAGCTCGGCGGCGAACGCCTCTGGCGTGCCGTCCGCCTGGGCGAAGTCGCGCCCCGGCTCGACCGACAGGCCCGCCGCCGCAAACGGGGTCGCCACCACCGGCAGCCCGTAGGCGAGCGCCTCGACGAACTTGAGCGGTGAGCCGCCGCCCTCGAGCAACGGGATCACGACGCAACTCGCGCCGGCGTAGGCGTCGCGGATGTGCTCTACGAAGCCGAGCGACCTCGACGCGATCCGAGGGCTCGACGAGGTCACCGGCGCCGCGTCCGACCACCCGCAGTCGTGCACCGGGCAGCTCCTCCCAGACGCGCGGCATGACCTCGGTGGCGAGAAAGCGGATCGCGCGCCGGTTCGGCTCGTAGTCCAGGCTGCCGATGAAGAGCGCCCGCTGCTCGCCGGGTTCGGGCGCGACGGGCTCGATCGCCGCTACGTCCACGGCGTTCGGCACGAGTCGCAGCGACGCCCCCGGGCACAGCTCGGCGGCCAGGGCCATGTCACGCTCGCTCACCATCCAGGACTCGGTCGCGCTGCGCAGCAGCCGCTGCTCGAAGCGGCGCAGGATGCGCGGAGAGCCCACGTCGCGGTCCTCGACACGCGCGCGCAGGTCCGATTCGACGTTGTGGCCGTTGTAGACGAACGGCCGGATGCCGCCTGCGAGCATGACCGCCCCGGCAACCGGACCGTCGGCGATCGTGGCGACGGACCCGTCGCTCGCCGCACGCGTCGCGGCGATGAGCTCGGGCGAGACTCCCCGCGCGAAGCCGCGTGGAATTCCGCCCGCGAGCGCGCGCAGCATAGGTTGCGAGCCGCCTCGCCCCACGGCTCGGCTCGACGGGAAGGAGGCGGAAACGCTCGTCCTCGCTGAACTCCGGCGCGGGCTCGGCGGCGCCGAACACCGTGTAGACGATGTCGAGCGGACGCTCCGCAGCGAGCGCGCGGGCGATCGCGTAGCGGCGCAGACCGTGTCCGGAGTCGAGTCGCGGCGTGTGCTCGGTCACGAGCACGGAGCGCTCGCTCACGGCAGCGCCGCCTCGATCTCCTCGATGCGCGCGTCCCAGGAGTGGCTCGCGGCCCGGCCCGAGCGCTGCCTGCGCAGCTCCGGCGTGTCGGCGGCCAGCTCTGCGTCGAGCGCCGCGGCCATGGCCTCCGCGTCGGCGGCCACGACGACGTCCTCGACCCCCTCGAGCGCGGGCAGCGGCGTCGCCACCACCGGCAGCCCGGCGGCCAGGTACTCGTAGACCTTCATCGGGAAGACGCTGCTCGTGAGCGGGTTGATCGCGTACGGGATGATCCCCGCCGCCGCGCCGCGCAGGACCGCCGGCAGCTCGTCGTGCGGGCGCTGGCCGAGCATGTGGATGTTCGCGACGCCCTCGATCGCCGACAGGTCGGTGCCGGGGTCGCCGAGCCCGCGCGGGCCGACCAGCGCGATGCTCCACTCGGGGCGCAGGCGAGCGAGGCCCGCGATCAGGCCGAGGTCGAGCTTGGTCGCGACGAGCGCGCCGTGGAAGACGATCCGCGGCCGCGAGAGCGGCTCGATGCCGGGGTCCTCCGCTCCGGGCTCGAGCGCCGTGGAGAACAGCGGCGTGTCCGCCACATTGGGCGCGTACAGGACGTGCCCTGCGATCCGCCCGAGCCGCTCCGCGAGCGAGCGCGCGCTCGCGATCACGAGGTCGGCGGCGCGTGCGAAGCGCTCCTCGGCGGCGCGGAAGGCGTCGGCGTCGACGCCCTTCTGGGCCGCGATGTCGTCGACGCAGTGGTAGACGACGAGCCGCGGCTCGAGCGCCGGGATCAGCTGCTCGGCCTGTGGCACGTAGCCCCACAGAATCGGTCGCTCCATGCCGAGCCGGCGTGCGGCGCGGCGCACCTGGCGGCGGAGCAGCCGGGCGTTGAGGCGGCGCAGCAGCGCGTGCCCGTGCAGCGGGATCACGAGCGGCGACAGCACGTGCACTCCCCCGCGCTCGCGCGGCTTCGAGAGGCCGCGCCGCAGCCGTCGCAGGATGCGGCGCACGTCGCGGCCGGCGAGCTGCGGCCGGCGCAGGCCGAGCGATTCCACGAACAGCACCTGGTTGCGCTGCGCGAGGCGGCCCATCAGGTGGTGCTGGTTCGTCGGCAGCTCTGCGTCCCAGTCGGCGAAGCCGACGCAGACGAGGTCCTGGCCCTCCAGCTTCACTTCATCGCGACTCGCCGGGCAGGAAGCGATCGCGCATCCGCTCGAACTCGTCCATGGCCGTCTCGTAGTCGTCGTGGCGACCGATGTCGAGCCAGTAGTCCTCGCTGCGCATGGCGCGCACCGCCTCGCCCTTCTCGATCAGCCGCAGCACGAGATCTGGGAAGTCGAGCCGCTTGCCGGGCTCGACGAAGTCGAGCACGCGGCGCGCGAAGGCGTAGACGCCCATGCTGACCTCGTAGTGGTAGGTCGGCTTCTCGACGTAGCCGGTCAACCGCTCCGGGTCCGTGTAGTCGTTGAACTGGAGCACTCCGAGCGAGATGTCGACGTCGCGCTTGTGCGCGGCGATCGTCGCCGCCGCCCCGCTCTCGACGTGCCCGCCCAGCAGCGCCGCGTAGTCGAGGTCGGTGAGCACGTCGCCGTTCATCACGAGGAAGTGCTCGCCGAGGTCGTCCAGCGAGGCGAGCGCTCCGGCCGTGCCGAGCGGCTCGTCCTCGCGGTAGTAGTCGATATTGAGGCCGTACTTCGAGCCGTCGCCGAAGAACACCTCGATCAGCTCGGCGAGGTGGCCGGTGACGATCGTGACGCGCTCGAAGCGATGGCGCGCGAGCTGGCGAATGATCACGTCGAGGATCGGGCGGTCGCCGACCGGCATCAACGGCTTCGGCAGAACCGTCGTGTAGGGGCGCATGCGCATCCCCAGGCCTCCGGCGAGGATCACCGCGCGGCGCTGACTGGAGGGTGCTCCGTTCTCGCTCACGCGGCCGCAGCCTAAACGGAGCCGCGGCCCGACCGCCATGGCAGCCGCACGCCGCGCCGGCGCGCGCCCGGCGGCGGCGGCGCGGGCGGCAGCGGATCGCCCGCGACGAGCGCGCGCGGAACGTCCTCGGCGAGCCACTCGATCTGGCCGGCGAGGCCGGGCAGGCCGTCGGAAGCCCGCAGCAGGGCCGTGCGCAGCAGCGGCGGCCGGCGCACCGCGTCGTGTGCGTCCGAGGCGGCGTCGTGGATCAGGCCGCGGCTCGCGAGCACGGCGGTGAGCTTGCGCACCGTGCCGCCGAAGCCGCCACCGTAGGAGGAGGCGGTCACGGAGGTCGCCACCCCACCGGCCACGAGCCGCGCCAGCCGATCGGGGTCGCGGTGGAAGGAGGGACAGCGCTCGGGATGGGCGAGCACGACGCCGAGGCCCAGCCCGTGGACGCGCTCGATCGCCTCCTCGAGCTCGCCGCCGACGGCCGCGAGCGGCGCCTCGAGCAGCAGGTTGGGGCCGCCGCCGAGCGTGAGCGCGCGCAGCTCGTCGTCCTCGAGCCTCGGAAGCATGTCGTGAGCGACCTCGGCGCCGGGCTTCACCTCGACGCGGACGCCCGCCTCCCTCAGCGCGTCGTTGACGCGGGCCACTCCAGCGGCGATCACGCCCGAGTCGTTCGGGAAGCCGTGGCTCACGTGCGGGGTCGCCACCAGCACGGTCGTGCCGTCACCCGCGGCCGCGCGCGCCAGTTCGAGCGAGCCGTCCAGCTTGAAGGGGCCGTCGTCGATCCCCGGCAGCACGTGACAGTGGATGTCGATCACGAGCGCGCGGCGTCGCGTACGAGCCGGTCGAAGGAGTCCTCGACGCGCACACGGTCGTAGCGCACCTCGGCGTGCGCGCGCGCCCGCTCTCCCTCGGCGCGGCGGCGCTCGGGATCCGCGCGGTACTGCTCGAGCGTGCGCGCGAGCGCATGCGGGTCGTCGGCCGGCGAGATGACCGTGCCGGTGCCGTCGACGAGCATGTCGGCGGCGCCCTGGGGGGCCGTCGAAACCACCGGGCGCGCGGCGAGCTGGGCCATCACGATCGAGCCGGGCGCCCCCTCGGTCGGGGCCGGGGCGCAGAGCGCGACGTCGAAGGCGGACAGCACCTTCCCCGCGAATCCGCGCGGCGTCGGCATGAAGCGCACGCGCTGCGGGTCGCGGCCGGCGAGGTCGCGCAGGCGCGGCTCGTCGTCGCCGTCGCCCGCCAGCACCAGCAGCACGTCGCCGTCGAGATCCGCGAGTGACTCGATCAGCACGTCGTTGCGCTTCTTCGGGTGCAGGCGCGAGACGGTGCCGATCACGAAGGTGCCGTCCTTCGCCCCCCACTCGGAGCGGAAGCGCTCGCGCGCCTCGGCGTCGAACTGGATCTCGGCGACGTCCATCGCGTTCGGAACGATTTCGATCTTGTCGCCCGGCACGCCGAGCTCCTCGATCGAGCGCTTGGTGCCGGCCGAGATCGCCGCGATGCGCGCAGCTCGCCGGGCGGCCAGCCGGTACAGGAGCCGCGGCAGCCCGCGCCGGAACTCGAACGGCACCGGGCCCCACTCGGCCCAGACGACCGTGCGCGCGAGCCGGCGCGGCACGAGCGCCGCCATCAGCTGCTCCTTCTTGTAGTGGACGAGCAGCACGTCGATCGGGCCGTTCTCGGCACGCTCGCGGCGCAGCTCGCGCAGCAGCCGCACCAGCCAGGGCAGGAAGCCGAGCGCGACCTTCACGACCGAGCGCCGCGACAGCTTCGGCCCGAGGTCGACCTCGCGCACCGGCACCCCGGTCCCCTCGGCGATCTCGGGGAAGTTCGTGAGCAGCTTGACGCGCGCGCCGCGCTCGGCGAGCCCGTGCATGAGGTCGACGTTCGAGTACTCGGCGCCGCCCTTCTCGCCGGTCGTCTGGACCGAGACGACGTGTAGCGGTGCGCCTGCCATGCGCGCTGAGCATAGAGTTGCGGGACGTGACGCCGGAGGAGGTGCGCACCGGCCGGCTGTTGCTCGGTCTCCTCGGGCCGGAGGACTGTCGTGCCGAACGGCCCGGCACTCCAGCGTGCTGTCCGCAGCCGACCGGTGCCGGCCGAGCCGGTGCGCCTCGCCGAGGCGATGGGCCTGAGGGGAGGCATCCTGTCGCTCGAACGCGGGCTGATCAAGCCCATGGCAGCGGGCCGGCGCGAGGCACTCGGGGACGGGGTCGCCGCCGAGCCGCCGCGGATCCTGGTCCGGGTCGATGAGTTCCCACACGCACAGGTGTGGGACGAGCCCGAGCGATACGGCAACGACGCCTTCCGGCGGCTGCACCGGATTCTGCGCGACGCGGGCGTCCCCTATCTACTCGCTGTGAGCTCGCGCCCGTGCCACGCATATCTCGACCCCTCCGCCGAGGGCGACCGCCCGCTCACCGCGGAAGAGCGCGAGCTGCTCGCCGAGGCATTCGCGGAGGGCGCCGAGCCCGCCTCGCACGGGCTCACCCATCGCACCCGCGCCCGGCGACCACGGCACCGCTCGGAGCTCCGCGGGCTCAGCGAGCCCGCGCTGACCGCATTGCTGACGCGCGCCGATGAGGAGCTCGAGGCGGCGGGGATCCGACCTCGGATTTTCGTGCCGCCTTTCAACCGCTTCGACGCCCGCCAGCTCCCGGTACTCTCCGAGCGCTTCGAGGTCGTCTGCGGCGGACCGGAGAGCGTGCCGCTGATCGGCTTCCTACGCGGCCCGGTCTGGCGCGGCGAGACCGTCTACTTTCCGAGCTATCCGCCGCTCTACGGCCATGCCGGCGCAATCGAGGCCGCGCTCGGCGGGCTCACGGCGAGCGCTGCAGGTCTGTGGTTGCAGCTGACCCTGCATCTCGGCTGGGAGGCGGACCAAGGCTTTACGGCACTGCCGGCGCCTGGCGGAGGCCGTAGCCCCCTATGCCCGGCCCTGGAGCGAGTTCCTTGCCGCCGTCGAGTCCAGCAGCGGGAGCTAGCCGAGCTCGGCGAGCGACTGCCGCAGCGCCTCGACCACCCGGTCCTGGCGCTCGTCGCCGAGGTGCGGGTAGAGCGGCAGCGTCAGCTGCGTGGCGGCCGCGAGCTCGCAGCGCGGCAGCGAGGCGCCCCGGTCCGCGTAGGCGCTGAACTGCGAGATCGACGGGTAGAGCACCGTCGTCTGGACGCCGTGCTTGTCGGCGAGCATCGTGCGCAGCGGATCGCGCAGCTCGGGGTTGCGCAGCATCACCGGCATCACGTAGCAGGAGCTCCGCCCGACCTCCTCGTCGCTGTAGGGGAGCACGAGCGCGTCCTCGTCCGCGAGCAGCTCGCGATAGCGCCGCGTGACCGCGCGGCGGGCCTCGATGTCGGCGGCGAGTCCCGGCAGGCGCGCCGACAGCAGCGCCGCGCGCGGCTCGTCGAGGCGGTAGTTGTAGCCGAGCCCGACCACGTCGTAGCCGAGGCTGTGGCCGCGGTGGCGGTCCCAGGTCCCGCTCGTCATCGCGTGCGAGCGCCGGCTGCGCGCGAACTCGGCCACCTCGTCGTCGTGGGTCGCGAGCAGGCCGCCCTCGCCGCAGGACAGGATCTTGTTCGAGAAGAAGCTGAACGCGCCGGCGAGGCCGACCGTGCCGAGCATCGTCTTGCCGTCCTCCGCGAAGGCGTCCGGCGAGTGCGCCGCGTCCTCGAGCAGCGCGATGCCGCGCTCGGCGCAGATCGCCCTCAGCTCCTCGAGCGCCGCGCCGTAGCCGCCGTAGTGGACCGCGCAGACCGCCTTGGTGCGGCCCGTGATGCGCCCCAGCACGTCCTCGGGATCGATGCCCAGGTCGTCCTGGCCGACGATCTCGGCGAGCACCGGCTCCGCGCCGCAGTAGCGCGCCGCGGCGGCCGTGGCCACGAAGGTGATGCCGGGCACGATCACCTCGTCGCCGGGACCGACGCCGGCGGCGAGATAGGCGAGGTGGAGCGCCGAGGTGCAGCTGCTCATCGCGATCGCGTGCGGCACGCCGAGGTGCTCCGCGAACTCCGCCTCGAACTCCTGCGTGCGCGGGCCGAGCGTGAGCCAGCCGGTGCGCAGCGTGTCCGCAACGGCCTCGACGACGCTCTCGTCGAGCTGCACGTCGAAGACGGGGATGCGCTCGGGCTCATGCGGAAGCACCCGGCTCGGCCGGGTGCGCACCGATGGTTCACGGGCTCCATCCCGTAGGCGCGCAGGTGCGCTTCGACGAGGCCGGCCTCCATGTCGTCGGGCACCGGCGCCATCGTCAGCGCCCGCTCGATGGCGGCGGCAAGCGGGCGGGCCTCGCCGGGCGGGACCGCGATCGTGGCGAGCTCACCGAGCCCGCCGACGTCGCTCGCGACCGTGCGTGCGCCCACCTTGCGCGCAAGCGCGAGGATGCCGCTCTGGCTTGCTCGCTCGTAGGGACAGACGATCACGTCGGCGGCGGCGAGGATAGCCACGAACTCGGCCAGAGGTACGTACTCGGTCGTCCACGAGACCGGCACGCCCAGCGCAGCGGCGAGCTCGCGGCAGCGCTCGAGGTCGCCCTTGTCCTCGCCGACGACCGCGAGCCGGTGCTCGCGCTCGATCAGCGCCGAGGCCTCGATGGCGAGGTCGAGCCGCTTGTCGGGGCGGATCTGGCCGGCGAACAGGACCACCGGCAGCCCGTCCGCCGACCAGCGCTCCTTCCAGCGCGCGACGGCATCGCCGTCGACGGGTGGCGAGTACTGGGCGAGCGGGGACACGAACGCGCGCGCCCCCATCTCCTCGATCCGGGCGGCGTCCTGCCGGGAGAAGACGATCACGGCATCGACCAGGCGCATGTCGAGCCGGAACAGCGCGTCGTCGGCGCGCCGGTCCGAGCGCGAGAAGGTGTTGTGGCGGCTCTGAACCACGCGCTTGCCGCCGAGCCTCTGGGTCAGCAGCAGCAGCGAGACGATCGGCGTCTTGAACTCGCCCTGGAAGTGGAAGACCTCGCCGCGCCGCACCGCGCGCGCCAGGTGCGGCACCGTGCGCAGCAGCCAGTTCCCGAGGATCCGCGCGCGCCGCAGCGGCCCCTCCGAGTCGCGGTACCAGCGCACGCACTGGCACACCCGCACGCCCGGCCCGGGCAGCAGCTCCGCGTCGTCCGCCGTGTGGAGGACGACCTCCTCGCCATGGCGCGCGAGCGCCTCGGCCACCGCCACCGCATGCTGATAGACGCCGCCCCGCCCGCCCGCCTCCACGATGTGGATGCGCACCGGGCCGGCCTCGCTAGCCCGCGTCGGCGCGCCGCGGTACCAGCACCGCGCGCTTGAACTCGGCCACGAGCGTGCCGTCCTGCTTGAAGACGCGCGTGTGCACCTTCACGACACCGCGGTCGGGCTTCGACTGCGACGGGCGCACGTCGAGCACCTCCGACTCGGCGAACAGCGTGTCGCCGTGGAACACGGGCGCCGGGTGCGAGAGCTCCTCGGTGGCGAGGTTGGCGATCGCCTTGCCGGAGACGTCGGCGACCGACATGCCGAGCGCGAGCGAGTAGACGAGCGGGCCGACGACCACGTTGCGGCCCTGCTGCGACTCCGCCGCGTACACGTCGTTGATGTGCAGCGGGTGGTGGTTCATCGTCAGCAGGCAGAAGAGATGGTCGTCCGCCTCGGTCACCGTCTTGGCGGGCCAGTGCTTGTACACGGCGCCGACCTCGAAGTCCTCGAGGTAGCGCCCGTACGGTCGCGCCCCCGAGGCCTCGCGCTCGGCCTGGTTCGTCTCGGTCATGGAGTCCTCATCGGCGTTGGTTGACTGGTCAGTCAATGGGACGCGGAATCGTATCGCCAGGTAGATTCCGTCGCCGAATGCGCAACCCAAGAGACTTCCTCAAGCCCCTCGCCATCGGCGCGCCCGAGCCGCTGCGGGAGATCCCGGTCAAGCCGTCGCGCATGATCCACTTCCTCGACTTCTCGAACGAGAAGATGGTGGCGAAGGCTCCCGAGATCGCGCCGCAGGTCGACATCCTGCTCGGGAACCTCGAGGACGCGGTGCCGGTGGACCGCAAGCTGGCCGCGCGCGAGGGGCTGATCCGCGTGGGCCGCGAGATGGACCTCGGCGACACCGCGCTGTGGACGCGCGTGAACGCCCTCGAGAGCCCCTGGGTGCTCGACGACCTGACCGAGATCGTGAGCGAGATCGGCGACCGGCTCGAGGTCGTGATGGTGCCCAAGGTCGAGGGGCCGTGGGACATCCACTACGTGGACCGGCTGCTCGCCCAGCTCGAGGCGAAGGCCGGGCTCGAGCGGCCGCTGCTCGTGCACGCGATCCTCGAGACGGCCCAGGGCGTCACGAACCTCGAGGAGATCGCCACGGCGAGCCCGCGGATGCAGGGCATGAGCTTCGGCCCGGCCGACCTCGCCGCCAACCGGCGCATGAAGACGACGCGCGTGGGCGGCGGCCACCCCGGCTACCGCGTGATCGCCGATCCGCCGGAGGACGGCTCCGACGCCCCGCGGGCGAGCGCCCAGCAGGACCCCTGGCACTACTCGATCGCGCGCATGGTCGACGCCTGCGCCGGCGCCGGGATCCTGCCCTTCTACGGGCCCTTCGGGGACATCCGCGACGTCGAGGGCTGCGAGACGCAGTTCCGCGCCGCCTTCCTGCTCGGCTGCGTCGGCGCCTGGTCGCTCCACCCCGCGCAGATCGACATCGCCAAGAAGGTCTTCTCCCCCGATCCGGAGGAGGTCAAGTTCGCCAAGCGCGTGATCGAGGCGATCCCGGATGGCCGCGGGGTTCACATGATCGACGGCAAGATGCAGGACGACGCCACCTGGAAGCAGTGCCGGGTGATGGTCGACCTGGCCGAGATGCTGGCTCGCAAGGATCCGGAGCTGGCCGAGGCTTACGAGCTCCAGCCCGCCTAGGCGGGCACGCGCATGGACATCGTCCTCGCGCTCGGTGCCGCGCTCCTGTTCGGAGTCGGCACGGTGCTGCAGGAACGGGCGGCGATGCAGGTGCCCGACGAGGAGGCGGCGAAGGCCGGCCTGCTCGTGCGGCTGGCGAAGCAGCCCGTCTGGCTCGCCGGGATCGTCGCTGACGCGCTCGGCTTCGTCCTCCAGGCGGTGGCGCTCGCCGTGGGGCGGATCGTGGTGGTGCAGCCGCTGCTCGCCACCGCGGTGGTGTTCGCGCTCCCCTTCGGGGCCCGGCTCGACCACCGCCGGCTCACGCGCAACGAGATCCTCGGCGCCGCGGCCGTGGTCGGCGGAGTCGCCGCGTTCGTCGTTGTTTCGAACCCGACCGGGGGCGTCGACAACCCGAAACTGAGCGTGTGGATCGTGTCGGTCGCGATCTGCCTGGCGGTCTCCGGGGCGCTGGCGCTGCTCGCCCGCGGCCGCTCGCCGGGCATCAAGGCGTCGCTGCTCGGCAGCGCGGCGGGCATCCTGTTCGCGCTGAGCGCGGTGTTGACCAAGGCCGTCGCGGACCAGCTCGGCGACGGCCTTCTGGAGATCCTCGTCCACTGGCAGCTCTATGCCCTGATCGCGGTCGGCTGGGTGAGCATGACGCTCAGCTCGCAGGCGCTGCAGACGGGCGCCCTGGCGCCCGCGGCGGCGACCCAGATGTCGCTCGATCCGGTCGTGAGCGTGGCGCTCGGCGTGTTCGCCTTCGACGAATCGCTGCACGACACGTTCATCGGCGGAGCCGTGGCGCTGGCCGGGTTCGCGGTGATGATCGCGGGGCTCGTGCTGCTCTCCGGCTCGCAGTCGAGCAAGGAGACGAACAAGGTGGTCCCGACCAGGGCACCGGTGCCGGCCTAGGCCGCGCCCGGTAGATTTCCCGCCCCTCATGCGGTTCTTCGAGTACGAGGCGCGCGAGATAGTCAAGCGCGCCGGGATCCCCGTCACCGACTTCGGCTTCGCGACCACCGCCCAGGAGGCGCGCGAGATCGCGCACCGGATCGGCGGCTCGACCGTGATCAAGTCCCAGGTGCTGACCGGCGGCCGGATGAAGGCCGGCGGGGTCAAGTTCGCCGACAACGCCGACGAGGCCGCCGACCACGCCGAGGCGATCCTCCAGCTCGAGATCGGCGGCCACATGCCGCGCGGCGTGCTGGTCGACCCCAAGGCCGAGCTGAAGCAGGAGTACTACGCGGGCGTCGTCTGGGACGGGCTGCGCAAGCTGCCGGTGATGATCTTCTCGCCCGTCGGCGGCATCGACATCGAGCAGGTGGCCGAGGAGCAGCCCGACAAGGTCGGGCGCCGCCACTTCTCGACGATCCAGCCGTTCAGCGACTTCATGGCCAAGGAGGTGATCGCCTCCACCGGCGTGACCGGTCGCCAGCTCACGCGCATCACCCCCATCCTCACGCGGCTCGCGCAGCTCTTCGTCGAGCGCGACATGACGCTCGCCGAGATCAACCCGCTGGGCGAGCTCGAGGACGGCTCGTTCGTCGCCCTCGACGCGCACATGGACATGGAGAACGAGGCCCGGCCGCGCCAGCGGGCGCTCCTGCAGGAGCTCGGGGTCGGCGACGAGGAGACCCGCCAGGCGCGCGAGCCCACCGCGTTCGAGCTGGCCGGCGAGGAGGTCGACGCCATGGACCACCGCGGCGTGGCCGGCAACGTCACCGAGTTCGACGGCGACCTCGGCCTCGTGATCGGCGCCGGCGGCGGCTCGCTGACGCTCTTCGACGCCGTCCGCGCCCACGGCGGGCGGCCCGCCAACTACTGCGAGATCGGCGGCAACCCGTCCGTGCGCAAGGCCTGCGGGCTCGCCAAGCTCGTGCTGCAGAAGCCCGGCGTGGACAAGATCGCGGTGATGATGTCGATCGTCTCCAACACGAGGGTGGACATCGTCGCCCGCGGCGTGATCAAGGCGTGCCTCGAGCTCGGCTACGACCCGGCCGAGAAGATCGCGATCTTCCGCATCCCGGGCGCGTGGGAGGAGCAGGGCTTCAAGATCCTCGAGAAGTACGGGGTCGAGTACTGCGACCGCTCCGTGTCGATGCACGAGGCGGCCCGGCGCGCCGTGGTCAAGATCCAGGGGGCGGCGGCCTGATGTCGATCCTGATCGACGCCGACACCACCTTCATCGTCCAGGGCATCACCGGCCGCGAGGCCGTGAACCTGACCCGCGAGTGCCTCGACTACGGCGCGGGCGCCAGGATCGTCGGCGGCGTGACGCCCGGCCGGCTCGGCCGCGAGGTGCACGGCGTGCCGGTCTTCGACACCGTCGCCCAGGCCGTCGAGCACCACGGCGGCCCGATCGACGGCTCGGTCGTGACGGTGCCGCCGGCGTTCACGAAGGACGCCGTCTTCGAGGCGATCGAGAACGGCGTGAAGCTGATCGTGATCGTGACGGAGCGCATCCCGCGCGGCGACGTCGCCCAGATGGTCGAGCTGGCCGCCCTGCGCGGCGCGCGCATCATCGGGCCGAACTGCCTCGGGATCATCGTCCCCGAGGTCATCAAGATGGGCGGCATCGGCGGGCCGGCCCGCGACGCCGCCAAGGCCTACTCGCGCGGTGCCGTCGGCGTGATCTCGCGCTCCGGCGGCATGACGACGGAGATGTCCTCGACGCTCACCGCGGCCGGCCTCGGCCAGTCCACGGCCGTGTCGATCGGCGGCGACGCGATCATCGGCTCGAGCTACGCCGAGCTGATGCCGCTGTTCGAGGCCGACGAGCAGACCCAGGCGATCGTCATCTACACCGAGCCCGGCGGCCGCATGGAGGCCGAGCTCGCACGCTGGGTCGCCGACAACGACTCGCGCCTGCCGATCGTGGCGTTCATGGCGGGCCGCTTCATGGACGAGATGCCCGGCATGACCTTCGGCCACGCCGGGACGATCGTGGAGGGCAAGGAGGACACGGCGACCGAGAAGATCGCGCGCCTGTCCGCCGCGGGCATCGTGGTGGCCGAGGAGATCGCCCAGATACCGGAGCTCGTCAAGGAACGGATCGGGGTTACGGCATGAGCGTCGAGCCGGGCGAGAAGCACGGCATCTTCATCGACGTCGAGGTGTCGGACACCGCGCGCGGCGATCTGGAGCTCGCCAGGAAGCTCGAGGAGGCCTGCCCGGTCGACATCTTCGCGGCGGGCGACGAGGGCGTCGAGATCGTGCGAGCCAACCTCGACGAGTGCGTCCTGTGCGAGCTCTGCCTGGACGCGGCGCCCCCCGGTTCGGTGCGTGTGGTGAAGCTCTACGACGGCGGGGCGGCGCTCGAGCGGAGCTGAGGGGCGCCGGGGGGGCGGCGCAGCCCGAACGTTGGCGACTTGGTGTCGTCAGACGACATCAATCGGACACAGTGGGTCCCGAACCCCTCACTGCTGTCGTTGCCGAAGCGGAGCGCCGGCGATAGCGCCGCCGCCAGCTAGCCGTCGCCGCCGACGAGCCGCCTCAGGCCGCGGCGACCACCGCGCTCGGAGTCGCCGCCCTGGGCCTCCGCCCACACGGTGCGCATCCGCTCGTCGAGCATCTCGGCCTGCAGGTTCGCCGCGCGCAGCTCCTCCTCGAGCTTGGCGGCCGCGGCGCTCATCTCCGCCAGCGCCGCCGACACCTCGTCGCGCTCCTGTGTCATCCGGCTCAGCGACGCCTCGGCGGCCACGCGCAGGCGACGCTCCGCCTTCAGCGCCTTGGCGGCCTGGATGCCTCCCTCGCGCGCCTCTGCGAGCGCCCGCTCGAGCTCCGCGATCCGCTCCTGCGTCCCGCCCAGCTCCGTGGCCTGGCGCTCGAGGCGGTCGAGCAGCTCGGCGCCGCTCACGGTCACCTCGGCGGCGCCCTCTCGGCGCGCAAAGCGGCCGTCCTTCTGGCGAGCCTGGCCGTTCCGCGGCTGCGCGGTACGGCGGCCGCCCCCTGCCGGTGCGTTCATCTCCGCGATGCCCTGACCCTACCCAGGGCAGAGGCGGAAGAATGCATCTTCGGCCCGAACAGCCCGCACGGTGCGTAGTTCAGGCGCGGGTTCGCGCCAACTGGCGCTGCACGACGTTGCCGAGCAGCTTCAGCACCGCCGAGTCCCCCGCCACGCGTACATGGCCGAGCTCGTACGCCTGCGCCCAGTCGCGCAGCTGGCCCTCTTGCGCCAGCTCGTTGAAGTGTGAGCGCGCCACCGACACCTCGATGCGGGCATCGCCGGCGGGGTCGCGGTCGATCTTGGGTCCGGGCAGCTCGACGCGCCAGATCGGCGCGTCCATGCCGCGCGCCCGCAGCTCAACCTTGACCACGAGCTTCAGCTGCCGCAGCGACGGCACCTCGTCCTGCAGGCGCTCGACGGCGCGGGCGATCTGAGCCTTGGTCTGAGTCGAGGACACGCCGGCGACTCAGGACCCGCGCCTGTTCCACCAGCGCCGCTCTTCAGGCTCCGCCTCGGTCCCCTGAAGCTCGGTCCAAGACATCTGAAGGCGACGCTGGAGCGCGGCGACGCGCTCCTGTGTCTCTTCGAGGTCAGCCTCGAGCGAGGCGCGTGCCTCCATCTCGCGTGCGATCTCAGCTTCGAGCTCGCGGCGTTCCGCCACAACCTGGTCGCGTTCCTGCTCGAGCTCACGGCGGTCGGTCTCGAGTCGCTCTCTCGTCTCGCCGTGCGCCTTGCGCTGCGTGCTCAGCTGCCGCGACTTGCGCCTCAGATCGGCCTCCGCGGCCTTCTGCTTCACCTTCGCCTCGGCCAGCTCCTCGGTCCGCTCCGACAGCCGGCTCAGCAGCTCCGTGGCGTCGACGGTCGACCGCGAATCCGCGGCCGGCGCAGCCTGCTCGCGCAGATACCGCGGTGCGTCGGGCCGCATGTCGGGCATCCCAGTCATGCTAGGCCATTGGCGCCCGAAGTCACTCGACCAGGTACTTCCGGAGAACCTTTCCGGCCGGATTGCGCGGAATCTCCTCACGAAACTCGACAAGCTGGGGCACCTTGTAGTCGGCGAGGCGCTCGCGGCAGTAGCGGATCAGCTCTCGATCGCCACACTCGCGCCCTGCAACGACGACAGCTTTGATCAGCTCCTCGCCGGCCACGTCGCTCGGCACCCCGACGACGACGACCTCGTCCACCTTGGGGTGCACGGCGAGCACGTCCTCGACCTCGATCGGGTCGACCTTCTCGCCCTTGACGTCGATCAGCAGCTTCTTGCGCCCGGTGATGAAGAGCCGACCGTCATCGTCGATCCTGCCGCGGTCGCCCGACAGGAAGCCCACCTCTCGGAAGACCTGCTGGTTCAGATCGTCCATGCCGGCGTAGCCGGCGCTCATCGCGGGGCTCCGGATCACAACCTCGCCGTTGCGCCCGACCTCGAGCTCCTCGCCCGCCTCGTCGACGATCGCGACCTCGACACCTTGGAGCGGGCGGCCCGCCGAGGTCGCGCTGGCGCGCGGGTCGTCGTCGAGGTTCAGCGTGACGGCACCCGCCTCGGTACACCCGTACATCTGCCGGATCGGCACGCCGAACTTGCTCTCGAACGCTTGAAAGGTGGCACGCGGCAGCGCGTTTGCGGCGGAGATGCAGAGGCGAAGCGCGGAGAGGTCCGCCGAGCCCGGTGCCTCGGCGAACATCCGGAAGGTGAACGGCACGGCCGGCAGGATCGTGGCCCGCTCGCGTTCCAGCTCGGCCAGCACCTGGTCGCGCCTGAGGATGAACGGATGCGCATCCTCGGCGAGCACGAGGCTCGCGCCGGCGCACACGGCGGCGAGCAGGCAGCAGCCCATGCCGTACGTGTGGAAGAGGGGGATCGTGCAGAAGACGACGTCCTCGGGGCCGATCGCGGCGGTGGACACGATGCTGTGCGCCTCGACGCGCAGCTGCCGGTGCGTGCGCGGCACCCGCTTCGGCCGGCCGGTCGAGCCCGACGAGTACAGGAAGACGGCCTCGGCATCCGGCGAGCCGGCGTCCTCGGCGGCGGGCTGGTTGGCGTCGATCAGGGAGTCCACCGCCGAGACGATCTGCACCTCGTCGGTCCAGTCGCCCACGATCCTCTGACAGGTCTCCGCGCTGCGCTCGTCGGTGACGATGGCCCGGACACTCGCCTCACGGAAGTGGAAGTCGAGCTCGGCGTCCTTGAACTGCGGGTTCAGCGGAACGACGATCCCGCCGAGGCGCAGCACCGCGAAGAAGGCAAACGCGAACTCGGGCACGTTCGGCAGCACGATCGCCACCGGGTCACCCGGCCCGACGCCCATCGAGGCGAGCCCCTGGGCGAGCCGGTCGGAACGCTCGCGCACCCCGGCCCAGTCGATCTTGTCGCCGCCGTGAACGAGTCCGCCGCGGTCACTGCCGGCCGCCGCGTCGAGCATCGAGGTCACCGGGCCAACCCCGGCCGCTGCCTGGAGCTGCTCAGCTTCCATCGTCCGGCGCGGCCGCGGTGAGCGGCCTGTCGGGGACGCCTTCGAAGGCGGACTGCGGGTCGGCGCGCTGGTCGATCGCCTGGATGAGAGCGCGCGCCTTCAGCAGGATCTCCATGTACTCGTCCTCGGCATCGGATTGCATGACGATCGCCCCGCCTGTGCCGATCGTTGTCGTTTCGCCGTCCATGACGATCGTCCGGATCACGATGTTGAGGTCGGACGCGCCGCTCAGCCCCAGGTATCCGATCGCCCCCGAGTACACGCCGCGCGGCTCGCGCTCGAGCTCGTCGATGATCTCCATCGTGCGCTTCTTGGGGGCGCCCGTCATCGAGCCGCCGGGGAAGCAGGCGCGGATGCAGTCCGGCGCCTCGAGGTCCTCGCGAAGCAGGCCGCGCACCGTCGAGACGAGCTGGTGCACGGTCTCGTAGGTCTCGATGTGCATGAGATGAGGAACGTGCACGGTCCCGATCTCGCAGACGACTCCAAGGTCGTTGCGCAGCAGGTCGGTGATCATCAGGTTCTCGGCGCGGCTCTTCTCGTCCGTGCGCAGGTCCTCGCTGATGCGCGCGTCCTCTGCGGGGGTGGCGCCGCGCGGGCTCGTGCCCTTGATCGGCTTCGCCTCGACCCAGCGGTCCCGGCCGATACTCAGGAAGCGCTCGGGTGACGAGCTCACCACCGCGGTTTCGCCGAAGCGCAGGAACGCGGAGAACGGGGCCGGATTCACGCGGCGCACGGTCCTGTAGAGGGGCAGCGCGGGCGGAGCCACGTCGCTCCACACCTTGTTCGTCAGGCAGACCTCGTAGCTGTCGCCGTCCGTCAGGTACTGCTTCACCCGCGCGATGTCGTCCAGGTACTGCTCGTGGGAGCGGCTGAGCCTGAACGCGGCCGGCTCCGAATCCCGCGACAGCGCCTCCCAGTCCGGAGCGGTGATCGGCGGCAGCGCCGCCAACCGCAACGATGTCTCGCGGACCCAGCGCTCGCCGTCGGCCTCGTTGGCGGGGTCGGTCAGGCACAGCACGTACGTCGCGCCTTCGAGATGATCGAAGGCGATCAGCCGGTCGGCGAAGACGAACGCGGCATCCGGCGTCGCGGCCTCGTAGGGGAGATCGCCCTCGCAGTCGCCCTTCAGCTCGTAGCCGAAGTAGCCCGCGAAGCCGCAGTTGAAGTCGAAGGGCAGGTCGTCGGAGAGATAGCGCATGCGGCGCATCTCGCGGGCGAGGTAGTCGAAGATCGTCTCGCTGTGCAGCTCGACCTCCCCGCCGCGCTCCACGCGCACCTCCTTCGAGCCCACGTCGTAGGTCACGAAGGCGCTGAGCGGCCCGCCGGTGGCGCCCATGAACGAGAAGCGCGCGCGCTCGTCGACGCGGCTGCTGTCGAGCCAGAACGCGTGCTCGCTGTCTCCGTAGAGGTGGACGAAAGCGCGCTCGGTGTCATAGAGGCGATCGAGCCGCTTGACGTTCAGCTGAAGCCGCGCACGCTGCTCGGGACGCCGGCCGGCGCTCGATGCCTTGAACGGCATCCGGACCGGGCCGGGGCCCTGCCTGCGCTGGCCGGCCGCCTGCTCGGTGAGATCCCGGAAGTTGGCGAGCAGGCGGCGCCCGTACTCGGTCGAGATCGACTCGGGGTGGAACTGGACCCCCCACAGCGGCCGCCGGCGGTGGGCCACCGCCATCAGCACCCCGTCGCTCGTCCAGGCGATCGGCTCGAGCTCGTCCGGAAGCGGCTGCGCGACGCAGAGCGAGTGGTAGCGCACCGCCTGGAACTCGCGCGGGATCCCGGCGAAGAGCGGCGAGTCCTCGTGGATGACGGCGCTCAGGCGGCCGTGCATCACCTCCGGCGCGTGCACGACCTGCGCACCGGAGGTCCAGCCGAGACCCTGGTGGCCGAGGCAGACGCCGAGCAGCGGCACATCGGTCCCCAGGATGGCGTCCGCGCAGACGCCGAAGTCCTTCTCGTGGTCGGGGCGCCCCGGGCCTGGCGAGATGACGATGTTGTCCACCTCCCAGCGCGACAGGTCCTGCCAGACCGCGCCGTCGTTGCGCACGACGACCGGCTCCTCCCCGTTCGCCTCCGCAAGCAGCTGAAAGAGGTTGTAGGTGAACGAGTCGTAGTTGTCGAGGAGGAGCGTCTTCACCGATCCAGCGTAACCCTCATACGAGGTACTTGCGCAGCACCTTTCCGAGCGGGCTCTTCGGGATTTCCTCGCGGAGCTCCACGATCTGGGGAACCTTGAAGTTGGCTAGCCGCTCGCGGCAGAACTCCATCAGCTCGCGGTCGTCGAGGTCGTCGGACGGGACGACGACCGCCTTCACGAGCTCCTCCCCTGGGACGCGCCCCTCGGCGCCGACGACCACCGCCTCCTGCACCTTGGGATGCGCGAGCACCACGTCCTGCACCTCGATCGGGTCGACCTTGTAGCCGCCCACCTCGATCAACAGCTTCTTGCGGCCGGTCAGGTAGAGCCTGCCCTCCTCGTCGAGGCGCCCCAGGTCGCCGGTATGGAAGTAACCGTCGCGGAACGCCTCGCGGTTCAGGTCCTCCATGTCCGAGTAGCCGTCGGTCATCGCGGGGCTCCTGACGACGACCTCACCCTCCTCCCCCGGAGGCAGCGCGTTCTCGTCGTCGTCGAGGATGCGCATCTCCACGTCCCCGGCCGGCTTCCCGACCGAGGCGGACGTATCGACGGGGTCGGGGTCGAGGTTGGCCGTCATGAAGCCCGCCTCGGTGCTCCCGTAGAGCTGGCGGACGAGCAGGCCGAAGCGCTGGCCGAACGCCTCGAAACTGGAGCGCGGCAGCGCGGTGCCGGCCGAGAAGAGGAGCCGCAGCGAGGACAGGTCCGCCTCGGCCGGAGCCTCTGCCATCAGCCTGAAGTTGAAGGGCACGCCGGGAAACACCGTGGCGCGCTCCTGCTCGATCAGCTCCAGCGCGCGGTGGCGCCTCAGCAGGAAGGGGTTGGGGTCCTCGAGGATCACCATCGTGGCCCCGGAGGCGGCGTTCCAGAACAGGCACGCCCCCATGCCGTAGGTGTGGAACATGGGGATCGCGCAGAAGACCTTGTCCTCGGGATCACGCCCGAAGACGTCGTTGTAGAGCTCCCCCTCGGCGACGCATTGCGCATGCGTTCGCGGCACGCGCTTGGGGCGTCCGGTCGAGCCCGAGGAGAACTGGTACAGGTAGACCTCGTCGGGAGCACGCGCCTCGAGGCGCCCGCCGGAGCTGCTCTCGATCAGCATGTCGAGCGTGAGCGACTGCCCGTGCGCCGCGGTCGTCGGGATCACCTCGACGGGGCGGTCGAAGCCCGCGACGATGCGCTCGCAAACGCCGACGGTGCGCTCGTCGCTGATCACCGCCTTGACGTCGCAGTTGCGGAACGTGAACTCGATCTCGTCCTGCTTGAAGGACGGGTTGACCGGCACGACGATGGCGCCCAGCGCCGTCACGGCGTGCCAGCTGACGACGAAGGAGGGGTCGTTCGGCAGTATCAGGGCGACGGCGTCCCCGGGGCCGATGCCCCGGTCCGCGAGGCCCGCCGCGAGCCGCTCGATGCGCTCCACGAGCTCGGCGAAGCCGATCCGCTCGTCGCGGTAGACCACGGCGGTGTGGTCAGGCCGCTCGGCGGCATGCTGGTAGAGGTAGCGCATCATCATGGCCGTTCAGCTCCGCTTGCGGGCGACGAGCTGCTCGATCTGGCCGAGCGTCTGGAAGTTCTCGGGCGTCAGGTCCTCGTCCCCGACGGAGATGGCGTAGCGCTCCTCGAGGAAGGTCACGAGCTCCATCACGCCGTGTGAGTCGACGAGCCCCTTCGCGAGCAGGTCGTCGTCGGGTCCCGGAGCGTCCGCATTGCGTCCGGGCAGGAGCTCGCTGGCGATGAAATCCCCGACTTCCTGCGTCACGCCCATCCACTGCCTCCCTTGCTCTGCTCGGCGTCAGCCCCTACGGGATACACCGTAGCCCGAGCACGCCCTGTCCGCAAAAGCATGGCGCCTCCTGACCCGTGCCGGGAAGGCGATTCTAGAATGGGTGCTGCCCTGGGACCTCATGGCGTGCGCATCGATGCCCCGCTTCCCGACCCGAGACGGGGCGTCTTCGAGACGCTTCTGGTCGTGGACGGAGAGCCCGTCGAGCTCGAGGCGCACCTCGCGCGCCTCGCTTCCAGCACGAGCGACCTGTTCGGTCAGGAGCCGCCGCTTGGGGTGCGCGAGCTCGTCGACCGGCACGCCCGCACAGTCGAGCTCGGCCGGCTGCGGCTGGACGTGGTGCCCGATCAGGAGGGCCCGCTGGCTGCGACCGTCAAGGTCGCGCCGGTGGAGCGCGCGCTCGTCTTCCCCTCCTGGGAGCGAGCCGCCACCCTCGCGGGGATTCTCGTGCCCGGTGGGCTCGGCGCCCACAAGTGGTCTGATCGCCGCCTGGTCGACCAGGCCCAGAGCAACTGCGGCGCGGCGCTGCCGCTCCTGCTCGACGAAGACGGCACCGTCCTCGAGATCTCGCGCGGCAACGTCTTCCTGGTGCGCGACGGATCGCTCGTCACACCCGCGACCGACGGGCGCCTGCTCCCCGGGGTCGCGCGCCGCCGGGTGATGGAGGCGGCCGCCGCCGCCGGCATCCAGGTGCATGAGGAGGTTGTCTCCCAGGACGAGCTCGGCGGCGCCGACGAGGTCTTCGGGAGCGGCTCCGTACGGGGGGTCGAGCCGGTCAGGGAATACGAGGGCGTGCGGCGCTGGGAGGAGGGAGAAATGACCCGGGTCATTTCGACGTCCCTGCGCCAGCTGTGGCTACGAGAGCAGAACCGGGATTAGACTCGGCGTGATGGGTGTGGACGAGTCCGGCGAGATCCAGCTGCTGATCATGATGAGCGCCGCCGCTCCCGACGACCAGGTCGAGGAGGTTCTCGGCCTGCTCTCGGAGAACGGCTCGTACGGGCGCGTGGCGCCCGGGCACGAGTCGATCGTCATCGGTGCCTTCGGCGATCGCGAGGTGCTCAAGGGGCTTCAGCTCGGCCAGCGCGACGGCGTCGAGAGCGTGCTTCCGATCAGCAAGCCCTACAAGCTCGTGTCGAGCGAGAGCGCGCCCGGGCGGACAGTCATCCAGACGCGCGGCCGCCGGGTCGGCGGCGACCACTTCGCGCTGATAGCCGGCCCCTGCACCGTCGAGTCGCGCGAGCAGACGCTCACCACGGCGCGCGTGGTCGAAGCCGCCGGGGCCAGCATGCTCCGCGGCGGCGCCTTCAAGCCGCGCACCTCGCCATACAGCTTCCAAGGGCTGGGCGTCGAGGGCCTCGAGATACTCCAGGAGGCGCGCGAGGACACCGGCCTGCCGCTCGCGACGGAGCTGATGGACGCGCGCCACGTGGAGGCCGTGCTCGACGTCGCCGACGTGATTCAGATCGGCGCGCGCAACATGCAGAACTTCCTCCTGCTCTCGGAGGTCGGCAAGACCGACAAGCCGGTGCTGCTGAAGCGCGGCCCGTCGGCGTCCATCGAGGAGCTGCTCATGGCCGCCGAGTACATCCTCAAGGAGGGCAACCCGCGGGTGATCCTGTGCGAGCGCGGCATCAAGACGTTCGAGCGCTCGACCCGCTTCACCCTCGACATCGCCGCGGTCCCGGTCCTCCAGGAGGAGACCCACCTGCCGGTGATCGTCGATCCCTCCCACGCGGCCGGGCGGCGCGAGCTCGTGCCGGCGCTGGCCCGGGCGGCCGTGGCCGCCGGCGCCGACGGCATCATCGTCGAGGCTCATCCGGAGCCCGAGCGGGCCCTCTGCGACGCCCCGCAGCAGATTCCGACGCAGCGCTTCGCCGCGTTCGCCGACGAGATCCGCGGGCTCGTCGAGGTCATGGGAAAGACGATCGGCTAGCAGTGAAGACCCTCGTCACCGGCGGCGCCGGATTCATCGGGTCGAACCTCGCCCTCGCCCTCCTGGCGTCGGGTCACGAGGTGCGCCTGCTCGACAACTTCTCGACCGGCCATCGCTCGAATCTGGAGCCGCTCGACGCCGAGCTGGTCGAGGGCGACCTCAGGTCGTACGAGCGGGTGGCCGCCGCCGTTGCGGGCGTCGAGGTCGTCTTCCACCAGGGCGCCCTCCCCTCGGTGCCCAGGTCGATCCAGGACCCGCTGACCTCCACCGCCGTCAACGTCGAGGGCACACTGAACGTGTTGCTGGCCGCCCGCGACGCCGGGGTGCGCCGGGTCGTGTTCGCGTCCTCGAGCTCGGTGTACGGCGACGCGCCCGGGATGCCGAGGCAGGAGTCTCAGAGACCGGCTCCGCTTGCTCCCTACGCCGTGTCGAAGCTCGCCGCCGAGCAGTACTGCATGGTCGCGCACCGGGTGTACGGCGTGGAGACGGTGGCGCTGCGCTACTTCAACGTGTTCGGCGAGCGCCAGGACCCGCTGTCCGGCTATGCGGCCGTCATCCCGAAGTTCATCCGCCTGATGCTGGACGGCCGGGCGCCGACGATCTTCGGCGACGGGCAGAACTCGCGCGACTTCACGCACGTCGAGAACGTCGTCGAGGCAAACCTCGCGGCGGCAGACGCGCCCGCCGCGGCCGGGCGGGTGATGAACGTCGCCGTTGGGAGCGCGCACACGCTCAACGAAGTCGTGAGCGCGCTGCGACGGCTGCTCGACTCGGACATCGAGCCCGAGTACGGACCGCCTCGCCCCGGCGACGTCTCCGAGAGCCTCGCGGACGTCTCGCTCGCCCGGGAGCTGCTCGGCTACGAGCCGCGCGTGGAGTTCGAGGAAGGGCTCCAGAGGACGATCGCGTGGATCGTCGAGCAGAGGGCAGCCCATGAGGCGCGCTCCGTCTAAGCGACGGGGCCGGGCGCACGACGTCGCGGTCTATGCGCCCTGGGGGGCGCTCTACTACGGCCCCGACCGCGACTACATGGGCGGCGCCGAGGTGCAGACCACGATGCTCGCGCACGCGCTCCAGGGCAGAGGGCTGCGCGTCGCGCACATCGTCTACCCGGTCAAGGAGCCGCGCCGCGTCGACAGCTCCAGCCCGTCGCTCGTCGAACGATCCGAGTGGCAGGGCCACCGCCGCCTGGGCGAGCTCGCCGAGACGGCGGCGATCTGGCGCGGCCTCCGCCGCGCCGACGCGGACGCCTACATCGTGCGCGGCGGGGGCGGCCACGTCATCGCCGCGAGCCTGTTCTGCCGGGCCATGCGCAGGCGCTTCATCTTCTCGAGCTCCAGCGAGCTCGACTTCGACTTCGAGCGCCCGGATCGGAACCCGCGGACGCTGAGGCTCTACAGGACGAGTCTCCGTCTTGCGGACGAGCTCGTCGTACAGACGCGTCAGCAGGCAGAGTTGGTGCGACGCGCGTTCCCGGACCGCGATCCGATCGTGATCCCGAGCTTCGCGGAGCCGGCGCCGAGCGCGAATGGCGACGGGCAGTACTTCCTCTGGGCGGACCGGCTCGTCGAGTACAAGCTCCCCGACCGCTACGTCGAGCTCGCCGAGGCGCTTCCGGACGCCCGCTTCCGGATGGTCGGGGCGGCGAACAACGAGACGCCGCCCGGCATGGCGGAGCGGATCGAGGCGGCCGCGGAGCGGCTCCCCAACCTCGAGCTCCTGCCGCCGCGTCCGCGCAGCCAGTTGCTGGACGAGATGCTGCAGGCGGTCGCCGTGATCAAGACCTCGCGCATCGAGGGCATGCCGAACGCCTTCCTGGAGGCGTGGGCGCGCGGCGTGCCGGTGCTGTCGCTGAACGTCGATCCGGACGCGAAGATCGAGGACAACGACATCGGCGTGGCGGCGCGCGGCTCGATGGAGCGCCTGGTCGCCGCCGCGGCGAGCCTGTGGGACGACCCCGCCAGGCGCCGGTCGATCGGCGAGCGTGCCCGCCGCTTCATCCAAGAGGTCCACTCGCCCGAGGCGGTCGCGGAGCGCTGGGTCGCGCTGCTCGAAAGGCGGCAATGACCGCAGTAGGCCCCGGGGACGTGCTGCGGGTCGGGGTGGTGCTGGCCGCTCCGGACGTTCCACGCTGGCACGCGACCGCCGTCTCGGAGATCGAGCGGCTGGGCTTCTGCAGCCTGACCGTGTTCTCCTGCAAGGGCATGCTCGCCCGCACGCGGGCGGCGGGCCGTCACCTGCTCTACGACGCGTACGTGCTCGCCGACCGGCGCTGGTTCGGGCGCCCCGACGACGCACTGGGGCGGGTGCCGATCGAGCACTGCGGTGGCAGCGCCGCGCACCGGGTCGAGCTGCCGGCTGACCCGTCCTCGGACGCCGGCTGCGCGGCCATCGCCGCGGAGAAGCTCGACGTGCTGCTGTGCCTCGCGCCCGATGTCCACGCCGACCGGCTCTCCGGATGCGCGCGCTACGGAGCCTGGTCTCTCTACGCCGGCGGGCTGCGCGGACGCGCCGGCGAGGCGCAGCTCTTCTGGCAGATGGACGATGACGAGTTCGTCGCCCCCATCACCCTTCGGGCGCACACCAGCGCGGACGGCGAGCGCACCATCTACCGCTCGGTCGTCGAGTCCGATCGGCTCTCGCTTCATCGCAGCCGTTGCCGCGCCGCGCGCAGGGCGGCTCAGCTCCCCGCCCGGCGGCTTCGCGACCTCGCCGATCGGGGCTGGCCCTTCATCGCCTCGGAGGCCGTGAATGGCGAGTCCAGCTCGCCTGAGCCGGAGCGGTCGCGGCCGTCGAACGCGACCATGGCGTCCTTCCTGTGGCGCGTGGCAACCGGAGCGGTGAGCAGGCGTCTGGCCGGGAAGCTCGGCGAGAAGCAGTGGTTCATCGCGTACCGCCGGGCCGACTCCGAGCGTCTCACGCTGATCGCTCCCCCAGCCGGTCGCTTCTACGCCGACCCGTTTCTCTTCCAGCGCGACGGTCGCCGCTTCATCTTCTTCGAGGACTACGACTGGAGCTGCGGACGCGCAGCCATCTGCTACGTCGAGCTCGACGAGAGCGGCCGCCATTGCTCGCCGCGGCCGGCCCTGAGCCAGGACTGTCACCTCTCGTACCCGTTCGTCTTCGAGGACGGCGACGCCGTCTACATGGTCCCCGAGACCGGGGGTCGCCGGACGGTCGAGCTCTACCGAGCCGCGCGCTTCCCGGACGAATGGACGCTCGACCGCGTCCTGCTGAGAGACGTCTCGGCCACCGACGCGACCCTGCTGCGGCACGATGGCCGGCTGTGGATGTTCGTGGCCATCGCCGTCGACGGCGGTCGCCCGGTCGACGAGCTGTGCCTGTTCTCCTCCGATTCGCTCCAGGGCGAATGGGAGCCGCATCCCATGAACCCCGTCGTCTCCGACGTGCGCAGCGCGCGCCCGGCCGGCAGGATCTTCATGCGGGACGGGGAGCTCGTAAGGCCCTCGCAGGATTGCTCGCGCTCGTACGGCTGGCGGCTCGTCTTCAACCGGATCGAGACCCTCAGCCCCAGCGAGTATCGCGAGCGGCCCGTGAGCGCCATCGAGCCCGCGCCGGACAGCGGCAACCTCAGGACCCACTCGTACGGCTCGGACGGGACGTACGAGGTCCTCGACGGCTTCCGCATGCGTCCCAGGCTCTCGCTGGCGGGGATGACCCGGGCGCCCGCCCGGCCACGCTGGTGCCACGTCGACCTCGAATCGCCTGGCCGTGAGCGCTCGCTACTCCATAGTTAGCGGCGATCCGCAGGCCCACAGGGAGGAGCTGCTCGCGATCGCGACGCGGAACCGGCCGGGGCCGCGCGAGCGACTCGAGCTGAAGTACCGCAAGTACTACGAGCACAGCCCGCTCGGGCCTCCCTCGATCTTCCTTGCTCGCGACAACGAGTCGGGGGCCTTCGTGGGGATGACCGCCCTGTTCCCGACCACCCTTCGGGTCGCCGGCGAGCTCGTCGCGGCGGCCATCGGCGGCGACTTCGCCGTCGACGACGGCCATCGTGGCTTCGGTCCGGCGGTTGCGCTCCAGCGGGCGACGACCTCGGTTCTCCCGGAGCGAGATCTGGCATGCGCCTACGGCTCCCCCAACACGTCATCCGAGCCGATCGTGGGCCGCGCGGGGTACGCGGACGTCGGGAGGTTGACGAGGTTCGTCAAGCTACTCACGGCGCGCCCGCTCGCCGAGCGCTACATCCGGCGCCCGCGGCTCGCCTGGCTCGCGTCGACCGTGGCCAGCCCGGTCCTGTCGGCGTTGTCCCGAGAGCGACTCCACCGGCGCTCCGCGAGCTTCTCCGTCGAGGAGCCCGACGTCTTCGACGCGCGCTTCTCGAAGCTGTGGGAGGTCGCGCGCGGCCATCAGGGCGTGACCAGCGAGCGAAGCGCCGAGCTTCTCAACTGGAGGTACGAGAAGACCGCTCCCGTCGAGGAGCGCGGCAAGTACTCGGTCTTCGCCCTTGCCGAGGGCGGAGACGTGGCCGGCTACGTCGTCTACCGGCTGGGCGACGGCGCCCGGCTCGTCTACGACATCCAGTGCCTGCCGGACCGGAGGGTGATCGACGCTCTGCTCGCCGAGTTCATACTCGACGCTCGGCACAAGAAGGCGACCGCCATCGACTTGGGTTACGTCGGGCCGGACACCCTGCTGACCCAGCGGCTGCGCGCGTTTGGATTCCTGCCGCGGACGGCGCAGAACGGACTGCGGGTGTACGTGGGCGAGGAGGCGCCGATCGGGGTGAACCTGCTCGACAAGGACAGCTGGAGCTACATGACGGGCGACACGGACTTCTAGACGTCCGCGTCGCCCGTGAGGAAGTACCAGTTCCGGCCCTCGACCAGATCCTTGTCGAGGGGCGAGTCGCCCGGCACGTAGACGCGCAGCCCGCTCTCGTCCGTGCGCCGGAGGAAGCCGAAGCTCTTGAGGCGCCGGGTGAGCAGGTTGGCCGAGCCGAGATGGAGCAGCGTGATGGCGAGCACGCCATGCCGTCGCGAGTCACGGATCAACTCGGACAGAAGCGCGTCGACGACGACCTGAGAGGGCGGCGCTGCGACGTCGACCAGGTGGCGGACGCCGTCCCTTACCCGGTAGACCGCGTACGCCGCGACGCGCTCGTCGGCTCCGACGAGCGCGAAGATCGTGAACAGTCCCCCGCCCTGCCCGTTCTTCTCGTACCTCCAGTTGAGCAGCTCCGGGTTTCGCTCGCTTGTGATCGCGTGCTCGCGCCAGATCGTCTCCCAGAGATCCTCGAAGCGGTCATCGAAGCGGTCCGGCTGCTCGACGCGAAACCCGTGCCGGCGCCCTCCGAGACGCTCGCGCGAGAGCACCCAGAGGAACGGGTCGACGCCGACCCGCGACAGCCCGGCGCCCAGTCGGGCGAGTCCCGGCGAGCGCACGTACCTCTCGACGACCACGCGGCTCCTGAGGACCTTGACGAAGCGAGTCAGACGCCCCACGTCGACGTAGCCCACCCGCTTGACGATGGGCTCGGAATGCTCATTCGGGTAGCCGTACGCGCACCTCAGCCCCTGCTCGCCGAGCGCCGACACCACGGCCCGCTGCAGCGCCACGGACGGGCCGAGCCCCCGGTGCCCATCGTCGACGGCGAAGTCCCCGGAGATCGCGCCCGGGACGAGCTCGCCGAAGACGCGGAGGCGCGTCGGGAAGGCCGCCGCCATCCCGACGTACGCCTGCGACTCCGCCTCTTGAGCCAGGAAGAAGGCGGGCGGGCCAAGCGGGTTGCGCTCGTAGTACTTCGCGTAGCGGGCCTCGCGCCCCTGAAGGGGCATCAGCAGGTTGCGGTCCGCGAGGCCGAGCACCTGGCGCTTGTGCGCTCGCGGGTCTCCCGGAATGATGGAATACCTAGAGCTCACCGGGCAGCCACCATCGAAGAGTTCGCCGAGGTCAAGAGACGAGCCAGAATCTAGCGTCACCGACGTCGGCCACGCGCAGGCTGCCGGTGAGCCGGGAGCGCGCGGCCGCGCTCGTGGCTCGCAGCCCGGGCCTCGTGCCTTCGCTCGCCGCGTTCGCCGTCCTGCTCTGGTTCGCCGCCGACGAGGGTGGCTTCAGGGGAACGACGTGGATGCCGGCGACGCTGCTGCTCGGGGTCCTCCTCATCGCCTGTCTCGCGCTGCTGCCGCGGCCGCGCCCGGCGCGGCTCGCGCTGGCGGCGATCCTCCTGCTCGCCGGCTACGGGGCGTTCTGCCTGCTCTCCATGCTCTGGGCGGAGCAGCCGGAGCTCGCCTGGGACGCGGGCAACCGGACCCTGCTGTACGCCGTGATCCTCGCGCTCTGCGCGCTCTGGCCGCTGCGCGGCCGCTCGGCCGCATTCCTGCTCGGCGGCTACGGGCTCGGGGTCGCCGCGATCGCCCTGATCGAGCTGCTGAAGACCGCGGGAGCGGATTTGTCGGTCCAGTACTTCGACGAGGCCCGCTTCGCCCACCCGGTCGGCTACACGAACGCGAACGTCGGGCTCTGGATGCTGGGCCTGCTTCCCTGTGCCGTGCTCGCGGGGCGGCGGGGCGTGCCGGCCCCGCTGCGGGGGTTGTTCCTGGGCGCCGCGGGCCTGCTCGCCGGCGCCGCGCTCCTCGGCCAGAGCCGTGGCTGGCTGATGGCCCTCCCGATCGTTGCCGTGCTGGCCATTCTCGTGGTCCCCGGACGCGGCCGGACCATCGCGGCGTTCGCTGCCGTCGGCGCGGCGATCCTGCTGATCCTGAACCCGCTGCTCGACGTCTACAGCGACCTGCCGCCCGGGGGCCCGCCCGGAGCCGTCTTCGACAGCGCGCTGCGGGCGCTGCTGCTCGCGAGCGCGGGCCTCACCGTTGTCGGCGCGCTGGCCGCGCTGGCCGACGAACGCGTTCGGATCTCCGCGGCACGCGCGCGCAGCATCAGCGCCGCGACGGTGGTCGCCGTCGCGCTCGCGGCCGTCGCCGTCGTCGCGGGATACGCGGTCGTCGAGCGCAACCCGGTCTCGGCCGGCGCCGACGCCTGGGACGAGTTCAAGCAGGGCGGTTACAGCCCGACGGAGCGGTCGAGCAGGCTGAGTGCCGGCTTCTCCACGTATCGCTACGACTACTGGCGCGTTGCGTGGAGCGAGTTCGAGGACGCGCCGCTCGTGGGGGCCGGTGCCGACAACTTCGGGCGCGCATACCTGAGAGAGGGCGAGAGCCCGCAGCGGCCACGATTCCCGCACAGCACCGAGATGGTGGCCCTCGCCGAGACCGGGGTGGTCGGGGCGCTCCTGCTCGGCGCCGCCCTCGTATGCGCGCTGCTGGCCGCGCTGCCCGGCCGCCGAGGCACCCATCTGGGCGCCGCCGCGTCCGGCGCCGGGGTGCTCATGTTCGGGTACTGGCTCGCGCACGGGTCGCTCGACCGCTTCTGGGAGTTCCCGGCACTGGCGGGCGCGGCCCTGGCGGGGCTCGGGCTCGGCATCGCGGTGGCGCGCGGCCGGAACGAGGGCGCCGAGCAGGCGGGCTCCCTCCTCGGCGGCCGGCGCGCGCTCGTCGCCGCTTGCGCATGCTGGGCGCTGCTGGCGATCTCGATCGTGCCGCCGTGGCTGTCCGAGCGGGAGCAGCGGGGGGCCATCGAAGTCGCACCGGCGAACCCCGACGAGGCGCTGGAGCGGCTCGACCGCGCGGCGAAGCTGAACCCCCTCTCGCCCGCCCCGTACAAGACGGCCGCGCTCGTCGAGATCAGGCGCGAGCGCTACGACGCCGCCGCTGCTGAGCTCCGGCGCGCCTTCGAGCGCGACGGCGGCGACCCCGACCTGTACCTGCTGCTCGGCCTCGCCCAGTCCGAGCGCGGCCGGCCGCGGCAGGCGCTGAGCCTCGTCGCGGAGGCGCGCCGACTCGCCCCGCGCGACGATGTCGCTCCGGCCGTCCTCAGGGAGCTGCGGCGCGCCGGCCGGCTCGACCCGCTGCGGCTCGATCCTTGGACGCGCGCTGATTATCGGCGCCGAATCGCGCTCAACTAGGCTGAGGTGGGACGCCGGGCGATCGAACCGCCCGTCCCGGCCGGGCGTACCACGTTGCGTTGTGCCATCGCGGCTGACAAGCCTTTCCGCGCTCCCGGCTCTCGGGCTGGTGCTCCTCGCCGCCTGCAGCAGCGAGTCGCCCTCCCCCGGCGCCGCCGCCGATCTCGCCGAAGCGGCGCCTGCGGCGCCTGCGGTCCTGCACGCCAGGGCGGCGTGCGATCGCTATGCCTCGCCGCGCGCAAGCGGCGAGGGGAGCGGCAGCCGGGCCCGTCCGTTTCAGTCGCTGGAGCGGCTGGTGCGCTCGCTCGAGCCGGGCCAGGTCGGCTGCCTGATGCCGGGCCGCTTTCGCCACCGCGGAGTCGTCAGGCTGGACGAGGCGCGGACGACGATCCGCTCGGTCGGGCGCCCTCGAGCCACCATCGACGGGGCGGTCTGGGTCCTGCCCGGCGCGCGCGGGGCGCGCATAGCCGGAGTGCGTCTGACGTCACACGACCCCGAGTTCTCGATTCCGCTCAAGGTGCAGGCCGACGGGGTCAAGCTGCTCGGCAACGACATCAGCGCGGCGCGCAGCATCAGCTGCGTGCTCGTCGGCTCCGACCGCATCGTGTCCGGCCTGCTGATCGAGGGCAATCGCATCCACAACTGCGGTCGCACGGGCAAGCTCGACCATCTGCTCTACCTGACGCAGAGCCGGGGCGCGGTGATACGTCACAACCTCCTGGTTGACAATCCCGGCGGCTGGGCGGTCCACATGTACCCGAACGCCGACGGCACGCTGGTGGAGGGCAACGTCATCGACTCGAACCAGGGCGGGGTCATCTTCGCGGGGAGCGGCGGCGGCGCGACCTCCGACGACAACGTCGTGCGCGGCAACGTGATCACCAATTCATCCCCGCGCTGGAACGTCGAGTCGTCGTGGAGCGGCGGCCCGTCGGGCCGGGGCAACAGCGCGTCGCAGAACTGTCTCTTCAGCACCGGTCGCGGGGCGCCGTCCGGGCTCGGCTACACGAATGGCTTCCGGTCGTCCGGCAACGTGGTCGCGAACGCGCCCGTCTACGTCGACCGGAGCGCCGGGGACTACCGGCTCAGGGAAGGCTCGAGGTGCGCCGCCCTCGCCGGCCGGGCGGGCCGGCCCGGTCTGCGCCTTGAGGGCCGCTAGCGGCTCAGGCGGCCGGACCGCGCTTCAGGGTCATCGTCAGGCAGAACGTGCTGTCGAGCAGCCAGGCCGCCACGCGGTTTCCGAGCAACACCCGGCCGGGGCGACGGAGCACGTTGAGGGAGTTCCAGCGCACGCGCGCATCGCCGAAGCCCGCGTCCTCGAGCAGCCTCGCCCACGTCTCCGGTGCCTGGTGCTTCTCCCACTCGATCGTGGGCTGCAGTGGGTTCGTGACCGGCAGCCGCGCGAACAGGTTGCTGCGCGCGGCGTCGGCAGCCACGAGCTTCGCGCCGGGAGCGCCCATGGACGCGAGCTTGGAGAAGAGCGCGCGATAGGTCTGGCGCGCGCCCTCGTCGGAGCCGATCGCGATCGTCGCGGACTCGTCGAGATGGTTGATCGCTGCGTGCAGGAACAGGACGTCAAAGCGCTCGCCCCCAGGGTCGAATTCCTGGAAGGTCTCGGGCCGGAGCTCGACCGAGTCGACCTCGAGCACCTCTGCCAGATGCGAGAACCTGGCGGTCACGCCGGGCGACGAGCCCGCGGCCTCGGGTTCCAGGGCCACCACCCGCTCCGCCCCGGCCGCCGCGGCATAGAAGCTGTAGATGCCGTCCCCGGCGCCGATGTCGAGCACGCGGCGTCCGGCCAGCGGCACGCCGTCGAAGAGGTACTCGAGGTAGTAGCGCAGCCTGCCGACGTTGCGCTCGGGCCATTCGTTCTCCAGCACCGAGAAGTAGCGCTCAGTCGAATCCACGCGCCGAGTATTCCCCAAGCTCCTCATATTCAGACCGCTACCATGCGCGCGTTGCGGTGAGCCGACCCCACGCGCAAGTCGACAGCATCGCCCGCAACACCGCCTTCGCGGTCGCCGTGAGGCTCACGGGCACCGTCTTCACGGCCATCCTGACGATTTTCCTGGTCCGCTACCTCGGACCGGCGGAATATGGCGTGTTCGCACTGGCGCTGGGCGTCGGCGCCCTGGTCACGGTTCCCTCCGACCTGGGCATCTCGATGAGCGCCGCCCGCTTCGTCGCGGAGGTCCGCGGCGACCCCGCCTCCGTGGCGCAGCTCGTGGCGGACGCGTTCCGGCTCAAGCTCGTCGTGGCCGGCCTCTCCGCGATCGGCCTGATCGCGCTGGCGGGCCCGATCGCGTCCGCCTACGGCGAGCCGAGCCTGGCCTGGCCGCTGCGCATCCTGGCGCTCGCGATCTTCGGCCAGAGCATGATGCTGCTCTGGGCGACGATCTTCGAGGCGCTGGGACGGATCTCCGTCTACCTGCGCGTCGTCTTCGCCGAGAGCGCGATCGAGGCCAGCCTCTCCATTGTGATCGTCCTTTTCGGCACCGGCGCCGCCGGGGCGATGGCCGGGCGAGCCGCCGCCTACGCCTTCGCCGCCGGCTTCGGCCTGGCGCTCGTCGCGCGCACGATCGGCCGCAGCGTGCGACCGCGCCGCGCCGGGCACGGTCACACGCGGCGGATCGCGGTCTACGGCTCCGCCCTCCTGCTCGTCGACGGAGCCTTCACGCTCTTCAGCGCCATCGACGTCCTCCTGATCGGCGCGATCCTGACCGTTTCGGCCGTCGGGCTCTTCGAGGCCGCCTTCAAGCTCGCCGGCCTCCTCTACTTCATCGGGCTGCCCGTGCGCAGCGCCGTGGCGCCCCGCCTCACCCGCGGCGGCAGCGGGCCCGACCACGAGGCGCTCGAAACCGCACTGCGCTACATGGTCCTGGTTCAGGGCGTCATCCTCGCGCCGTTGATCGTGTGGGCCGAGCCGCTCACCCGGATCGTGCTCGGCACGGATTACCTGGGCTCGGTCGACACGCTGCGGGCGCTGGCGCCGTTCGCGCTCCTGACCGCGGTCTCCCCCCTGCTGGCGGGCGCGGCGAACTACCTCGGCGCGGCCGCCCGCCGAGTTCCGATCGCGATCGCGGCAGTGGCCGTGAACGCGGCGATCGACCTAGCGCTGCTGAAGGAGATCGGGATCGTCGCCGGGGCGATCGGTACGGACGTGGCCTACGCGCTCTACGTCGGAGGTCACCTCTGGCTCTGCCGGGACCTCGCGGGGCTGCGCCTCAGATCGCTCGTGGCGCCGACGCTGGCTTCGCTCGCAGCGGCCGGCGCCATGGCCCTCGTGCTGCTGCCGTTCGGCACCGGCGAGGTCGCCGTCGCGCTCGTGGTCGTGGGCGGGACGCTCGGGGTCGCCGTCTACGGGGCCGTCCTCTTGCTGACCCGGCAGGTCACGCGCGAGGAGCTGGCAGCGCTGGTTCGGCGGCTGCGCTCTGCGCGCGGCGCGGGGCCAGCTCAGCCCGGCTGATCGCGAGCAGAGCCGGGCAGAGGCTCAACAGAAGCCATAGCTGCTTGCTGTACTGGCGCGAGCCGAAGAAGTCGGCCGCGAGCAGGCCGACGAGCACCACGATCATCGCCCGCGCGAGCACGTCGAGCTGCCGGTCGCCGGCCTGGGACGCGACCCCCAGCGCGCGCCCGGCGCACCACAGCGAGAAGACGATCACGGCCAGGAACAGGCGCGAGGCCGACCACCCCCAGCTCCGCGAGCACGTTCAGGTAGGTGTTGTGGGCAACCTTGGGGTTGTCGACGATGAAGTCGTCGCGCAGCAGCGCTCCCGGCTCGAGCAGGTAGTGGATCGACGCGATCGGGAAGTTCCCCGCGCCGACGCCGCGCAAGGGCTGATCCTCGACCATCCGCCAACCAACGGTCCAGATGTCCGTCCGGCCAGTGCCGCCCTCCACCTCGAGGATGCGGTCGCGCGCGTCGACCGACGCGAAGGCGCCGAAGTAGACGACGGCCGCGATGACAGCAGCCACCGCCACGCCGAGCACGACGCCCCGTCGCCGCCGCCCGGCCATGAACACCGCCGCCAGCAGCGAGGCCCCCAGCGCCACCAGGCCACCGCGGGACAACGTCAGGAAGACGGCAAACACGCACAGCGGCACGGCGATCGTCGTGATCAGTCGCAGCACTGGCTTGCCGGTCAGCGCGAAAGCGAGCGCCGCGGCAAGGGTGCCGCCGGCGACGAGCGAGGCCGCGGTCTCATTCGCGTTGCCGATTCCAACCCGCGCCGGGTCGTCCGCCGGCGCGCCGGCCACCAGCCCGTAGACGGCGGCAACGATGGCCCCCGCGACGAGGCTGCCCACGACCCAGAGGAACTGCTCGCGCGTACGGACCCCCGCGAAGACGATCAGGAACAGCAACGCGTTCGGCAGGTAGCGGGTGGCTGCGTCGAGCGCCGCGCCCGAGTCCTCGGCCCAGACGGCGCTCGCGGCGGCCCAGGCCACGAAGAAGATCAGGACGAACAGAAAGCCCGCAGGACTGAAGATCCGCTCGCGCTGATCGCGGTCCCCGGCGGTGATGAGCGCGAACCAGGACAGCACCAGCACGATGCCCACCACCTTGGAGATCGATAGCGCTCCCTCGGGGAGAACCGTCTCCAGGAAGGTCAGAAAGGCGAGCAGGCAGATGCCCGCGGTGAGGTTCGTCATCGCGATGATGAGCAGCACCAGACCGACGGTCAGGCCGATCGCGAGGGCGGGATCGACGCCGGCCAGGATGCCCATCGACAGGACGGAAGCGGCCAGTCCGGCCGCCAGCAGCCTGGTCGGCAGCTCTGCTCGCGCCGTCACGACGGCCGGCTCAGCGCTCGGCGGGGAAGATCGGCTTCTCCTCGGTCTCCGAAGGCATCAGCCACTCGGCCTCGGGCGTCCGCCGGCTCTGCGCCGCGCGGTAGTCGCCCTGCTCCTCGGCCGAGGTCCCGCCGACGACCACGAAGCCTGCGGGCCTGATCGCGTTCTGATCGAGCAGGTCTCCGAGACGCGCGAGCTGCGCGAGGTTGCTCGATCCCGTGCGCACGACGAGCACGACGTCGTCGACCTGGCGGGCGAGCGGCATCGCATCGATCACCTGCGTGAGCGGCGGGGTGTCGAGCACGACGTAGTCGGCGAGGCTCTCGGCCTCCTCGAGCAGAGTTTCCGCGGCCGGCAGCGAGAGCACCTCGGCGAGCCAGTCGTCGGCGTGGTCGACCAACAGCACCGAGAGGTTGTAGTCGAACGGGGGGGCGGGCACGAGCGCGTTCTCGAGCGGCACGTTGCCGAGCAGCACATCGCCGATTCCGGCGCGCGCCTGGATTCCGAGCGCCTCACCCACGGTCGGGCGGCGAAAGTCCGCCTCGATCAGGATCACTCGGTTGCCGGCCAGCGCGAGGGAGGAGGCGAGGTTGATGGCGGTCGTCGTCTTGCCGTCCAGGGGCGACGGTCCCGTGATCAGGATCGAACGGCCCTCGCTGCCGGCGCCGCGCTGTGCGGCGAGCATCGTGCGCAGTGTCCTGAAGGACTCCTGGGTCGTGGGTGACAGCTCACCGGGTGGCAGGGCATGCCGGCGCTTCTCGCGCGGCCCGAACCCCCAGCGGCGGTCCCCGAACGAGAACGTGCGCGCGCGCTTCTCCTTGGGGACCCGCGCCAGGATCGGCAGGCTGTAGAGCTCGCGCAGCTGCTCCTCGCGCCGTAGGCGGGGGTCGAGCGCACTCATCGCGAAGGCGGCGCCCATACCGAGGATGAGGCCCGCGAGGATCCCCGCCGCGATGGTGAGACCGGGACGCGGCGCGAAGGGCGACGGAGGTGGCTGCGCGCGGGTCTCCACGCGCAGGGTGGGATCGCCCGTTGCGCGAAGGCTCTGAAGCCGGACGAGCTGCGCGCTGAGGACCTGCGTGTCCTGGCCGCGCGCCGCCGCCGCCGCGATCTGCTCCTGGATGCGCGGGATCTGCTGGTCGATCGCACGGCGCAGGTCTTCAGAGCGCTCGGCCACCACCTCCGTCGCGAAGCCGTTGGCGATGTCCGCGGCGAGCTCAGGCGACACCGCCTCCGCTCGCACCGAGACGATGTTGCTCTGCGCGACCGGCTCGGCGGAGACGGCCCCCTGCAGCTCGCCGACGCTCTCGTCGAGGCCGAGCTCGCGCTGAACGCGTGCCGCCACGTCGCGGCTCGTGACGAGCCGAGCGGCGGTCGACACATCGCGGGTCGGATCGCTCGATTCGTGGATCACCGGCAGCCCCGTCAGCGCGGTGTCGTTCTGGCTGGCGGGAGAGACGAGCAGGTCGGCCTCCGCGCGATACTTGTCGTCGGCGACGACGAGGTAGACGACCGCGACGAGCGTCGTCGCAATCGTCACCGCCGCGATCAGCCGGAGTCGCTCACGTAACGTGTGGAGATAGCGCTCGAGACCCGACGTCCCCACCTGGGGACGGCGCCAAGGAGCGCTCGCGGAATCCCGCGCCGCCTCCGCATCGGGTGGGTTCATACGGGTAACTATGACATCAGTCTGCGCGTCGAACGCGCCGTAATTTGACCGAAAAGCAACCGCTCCGAATCGCCGTCTACGCCGACAACTGGTATCGGCCCCAGCCGGATGGCGTGTACGCCGATCGCTCGCTTGTGCTGTTCATCGCCGGCGTCGCCGCGGCGGCCGAGCACGCGGTGCTGCTCGGGCAACTCGATCCAGAGCTGCCGCGCGCGCACTACCGGGTCCCCGACGAGCTTGACTTCGTAGGCCTTCCGTCCTACCCCAGCTTGCTGAGCGTGCGCGCGCCGCTGGCGATGCTGGCCTCGCTCCGCCGTTTCTGGCGTGTGCTGGGCGAGGTCGACGTCGTCTGGCTGCTGGGCCCGCATCCGCTCTGCCTTGCCTTCAGCGCGCTCGCCGCGCTGCGCGGGCGGCGGATCGCGCTCGGCGTGCGACAGGACTTTCCCGCCTATGTGCGCAGCCGCCACCCCGGCAGACGAAGCGTCCATCTCGCCGGCGACCTCCTCGAGCTCTCGTATCGGCTGCTCGCGCGGTGCTTTCCGACGGTCGTGGTCGGACCGGAGCTCGAGCGCAAGTACTCGCGCGCGCGCCGGCTGCTGTCGATCTCGGTGTCGCTGGTGCGGGACTCCGACATCGCCGACGCGGATGAGTCCGCGCGGCGCAGCTGGGACGGGGAACGGACCGTGCTGTCCGTGGGACGGCTCGAGACGGAGAAGAACCCCTTGATGCTCGCCGAGATCCTCGAGCGGCTCGACGGCGGTGACTGGCGACTGCTCGTCTGCGGCGAGGGCCCGCTCGAGGACGACCTGCGGGCCCGACTCACCGAGCTGGGCGTCGCCGACCGGGCGGAGCTGCTCGGCTATCTCCCCATCAACGACGGGCTGCTCGACCGGTACCGGGCCGCCAACGCGTTCCTGCACGTCTCGTGGACAGAGGGCATGCCGCAGGTGCTGCTCGAGGCCTTCGCGTCGGGGACGCCCGTGGTCGCCACCGGCGTGGGAGGCGTTCCCGAGGCGGCGGGCGACGCCGTGCTGCTCATTCCTCCAGGCGATCCCGACGCCGCGGCGCGCGCGCTCGAGCGGCTCGCTTCCGATCCCGAGCTGCGCCGGCGGCTCGTCAGCGCCGGTATCGAGCGGTTGCGTGGACGCACGCTCGAGGCCCAGTCGGCGCTGGTCGCGCGCTTCCTCTCCTAGCGCGGCCAGACCCGCGTCCCGCGCAGCCAGCGAACGGCGCTCGAGATCTTCAGGCGAAAACGGCGCTCGTCGTCGCCGTGGTAGATGCCGACCCGCGGCCAGGCCAGCCTGAGCGCAGGCGCGAGCCGCCCCGGCAGCGTGCCCGCCACGTCGTAGCCCGCGCTGCGGGCGGCCTCCACCACGCGCTCGTCGTGGTCGCCGTACGGATAGGCGAGCGCGCCGCATGGACGGCCGAGCCGCTCGGCGACCAGCGCCCGCGACTCGACCAGCTCGCGAGCCAGCTGATCATCCGGGAGCGTCGTGAGCCGAGGGTGCGAGCAGGTGTGGGACCCGATCTCCCAGCCCGCATCGGCGAGCATGCCGAGCTGTTCCCAGGACATCGGCCGCAGCTCCCGCTCGTACGGCCCGCCGAGCCACCCGTCGATCCCGTCCCACGACATCGGCTCCGCCGGCCTCTCCGGGTAGTCGGTGGGCACGAACACCGTCGCCGGGAAACCGATGTCGTCCAGGATCGGCATCGCCAGTTCGAGGACCGACAGATAGGCGTCATCGAAGGTGATGGCGACGGTGGGCCCGTCGGACGGCTGGCTGAGCGCACGCTCGAAGGTCACGCCCCGGAAGCCGCCGCGGGACAGTCGCCGCAGCTGGCGCTCGAACGCGTCGGGCGTGACCGACAGCGGCGCAGGCCAGCGCTCGCTGACGGCGTGGTAGCAGAGCACGAGGAGGTCGCCCATCAGCGCCGGCCGAGCAGGGTGCGCCGAACGGCCTCGTAGTGCTCGCCGGCGAGTCGCTTGGCAAGCCCCCGCACGGCCCACGCGCCGCGCTGACGCGCCCAGAGAACCGGTCGACCGGCCGCCGCGGCCGCGGCCTCGTCCGCCGCGGTGTCGCGGCGGATCGCATAGCGGCCGACGAGCAGGCAGCCGTCGACCTGTCCGGGCCGCTGGCTCGGCAGCGAGTTGAACAGGACGCTGTAGCCGGCCGCCGCCGCCGCCCGGCCGACGCTGGGCGAATACAACCCGCCCGGCACGCTTGCGGTCGACACGGGCCGGCCGAGCGCCTCTGCGAGCACGGCGCCGCTGCGGGACCATTCGTCCAGGAGCGCCTCCGGAGAGCACGCGGCCATCCGGTCGGGATGACTGCACGAGTGCGAGCCGACCACGTGGCCGCATCGCGCAAGCTCGCGCACACCGTCCCACGTCAGGAACCCCGGCGTGCCCACCCGATCGGTGGTGATGAAGAAGTGTCCCTGCCAGGAGCGCCGCGCGAGCTGCTCCGCCGCCTCCAGTGCGCTGGCGGCGCCGTCGTCGAAGGTCAGCATCCACGCCCAGCCGCGCGCGCTTCCGCTGCTCAGCGCGTCGGCGCTCGCGGGCGGGCCTCCGGTGGCCACGGCAATGCGCTCCAGATGCTCGCTGAAGCGCTCCGGCGCGACGGCGTATTTGGCGGCACCGGCGCCTTCGAAGCCGTCGCGGGGGCCGCCGTCGGCGCCCAGCCCGTGGTACATCAGCGCGCGGACCCTCATGACCGCTCGCGCCGCAGAGCACGCATCAGACCGAGCAGCTGGCCCGATCCCTGCCCCAGGTGAAACGCCGGGAAGGCCGCCATGACGCTCGGCACCAGCCTCCAGGACTCCTCACGGCGGCGCACCCCTCGGGCAGCGAAGAAGGCCGCGAGGGTTCCGTAGGCGAGCCACTCCGCCGTCAGGAGGCGGCGCGCCGCCCGCGAGCGTGGCGCGGCGACGAGCAGGCCTCCCGTACCGGCGACGAACACGAGTGGGACCACACCGCGGAGCGTCGCGATCCGCCGGTGCTTGATCATCACCGGCACCTTCCAGAGCCCGTACTCGAAGTACTGGCGCCAGACTCCGCCGAGCGACCCGCGCGGCCGATACGCCACCGTGATCGCGGGGTCGAGCACGATCGTCCCGCCGGCCGCGCGCAAGCGCATGTTGAACTCGTCGTCCTGGTTGCGTACGAGCGACTCGTCGAACAGGCCGACGCGCTCGAACACCTCACGCCGGAAGGCCCCGAAGGTGACCGTGTCAGTCTCGACAAGGTCGTCCCCGCTGAGGCGCGTCCAGCCGATGCCCCCGAACGGACTGTCCATGGCACACGCCACGGCCCGCTCGATCGTCGAGGTCCCGGTGGGCACGAGCCGTCCGCCCACGTTCCAGGCCCCCGTCTGCTCGGAGACCTCCGCACAGCGGCGCAGGTAGTCGTGCGGATAGCGCGAGTGACAGTCGAGCCGGACGATCAGGTCGCCGCGCGCCGCGCGGATGCATGCATTCAAGCCGGGCGACACCCAGCCGGCGGCGTTGTCGATCACCTGCAGGGGAAGGCCGGCGTCGCGCGCGGCCGCGCGCAGCCGCTCGATGCTGCCGTCCTCGGAGGCGCCGTCCGCCACGAGCACCTCGAGATCACCGTCGAAGTCCTGCGCGGCGAGGTCGCTCACGAACGGGTCGACATTCGAACGCTCGTTCCGCATCGGCACTATCACCGAGACGCTCCTGATCGCGGCATCCATCGAGGTCACTCTGCCCGGGCCCCCTGGCGCGTGGCGCGCCTCCACTGGATCTGGGCTGCGAGGTCCCTCAGCGTCATCATTCCGCGTATACGCGACTTCCGGAAGAACGGGATCCGGCGCGCGCGCGGACCGTACTTGAGCTTGTAGGTTCCCCCGCCGCCCATGTCGAGCAGCGGCACGCCCCGCTCCCTGAGGCGGCGCATCGTGTGCCAGAAGACCGCTTCGTTCGGGCGCAGGATCTGGCGGCTCCGCCAGCTGGCTCCTCCCCAGAAGTAGCCGAACTCGTTCAGCACCGGGAAGATCGCCGTCGCGATTCCCTCCCCCTGCGGGCTCAGCGCCCGGACCAGGAGGAGGTTCCCGCTCGGCTCGAGACAGCGGATCAGCTCGCGGACGCGCTCGACGCCGTAGGGCGGGCGCAGCGACTGCTTCGCGAACACATCCTCGAGCTGCGCGTAGTACTCGTCGGCGAACTCGACGCCGTGCGCCTCCTCGACGCGCACGCCCTCCTTCTCGCTCTTGCGGATCGCGCGCCGGCAGGCGCTCGACATGCCCGCGAAGATCTCCTTCTCCTCGCGCGCGAGGTCCAGCTCGTATGTGTTGAACTCGGCGAGCCGCGCGCCGAGACCGGAAAGCTCCTCGAAGCCCGCGCGGCGATCGAGCAGCTCGATGTGCATGCAGCGCAGCTCCTTGAAGGCGAACGGCAGCAGCGCCTCCACCGCCTCGCGGCGGTCGATCCCCGGGGCGAGGTTGAAGCCCATCGGCCCCGTCGTCCATCCCTGGAAGGGGCTCCCCAGGATCGGCACGCCGTAGCGCCGCAGCGTCAGGCCGCTGAACCAGCCGACGGGCTCGCCGGCGCGCACAACTCGCGCGACGACCGGATCGGCCCCCTGGGTCCGCGCGACGAACTCGAGCCATCCGGAGGTCTGGAAGACGTTGCGGTCGCCGAACCCGTCCAGCGCCTTCCAGTCCACCTCGTCGAGCGGCACTCGCTCCAGGCGCAACACCGTTCGCTTAGATCGGGAGCTTGCCGGGCTCGCGTGCGCTGCCGGTCACGGACTGAACCTGCGCCACCACGGCGGCGGTCCCTGGGGCTTGTCCTGCCCCAGCTGCCCCTGGACCACCCGCAGCTGGTGCTGGAGCGCCGCACCGCGCTTCCTCGCTCGCTTGAGCTCCGTCTCGCTGGCGTCGCGCGCCGAGCGCTGCCCTTCGAGCACGGCTTCGAGCTCGCTGCAAGCGGCCGCGACCTGCTCGCACTCCGTCTCGAGCTCGCGGCAGTCGGCCTCGAGTTGCCGAACTGCCTGCTTGTGCGCCTTTCGCTCGGACTCCAGCTCGCCGGCCTTCGTCTTCAGCTTCGCCTCGGCGTTCTTCTGCTGCACCTTCGCCTCGGCGAGCTCAGCTGTCCGGTCCGCCAGTCTCGCCAACAGGTCGCTGACGTCGACGCTTGCGTTGGCGTCGGCGGGTTGGGGATCGGGTTCATGCAGGATTCGCGGTCCTTCCCGCCTCTCGGCCATGCACCCATGCTAACCGCAACAAGCGGGGCCCTACGCCGTGCGAACAACGCCGCTGGATCAGCGCCGGCGGATGTTCATCTTGCCCGAATCGCGATGGACGGCGATCGGGCGCCGCCAGATGACGGCCGCCCCGGTCCAGTAGAGGATGCGCAGGTTGAACCACAGGCTCCGCCGGTCCGCGTACAACTGGTCGAGGGCGACCTTCTGGGGAAGGATGCGGCTGACGTAGTGCTCCACCGGACGCTCGGGGTCGAGAATCCGGCGTTCGTCGCAGAACGCGAGCTGGGACAGGCCGGTGATCCCCGGCGGCACGGCGAGGATCTCCTCATAGTCCTCGCGATGCAGGTCGACGAACTCGGGGGCCTCGGGCCTCGGGCCGACCAGGCTCATGGTCCCGTGCAGCACGTGCAGCAGCTGCGGGATCTCGTCGATCCTCAGCTTCGTGAGGAATCCACCGATGCGCGTGAAGCGTGCGTCCTCTTCGGTGGTCAGCGCCGGGCCGCGGGCCTTATGGCACATCTTTCGGATCTTCAGCATCCACAGCCGCTGCCCCCGATGGCCAACCCGCTCGCAGCGGAAGAAGGCGGGGCCCGCCGACTCGAGGCGGACGGCGATCATGACCAGCACCATCAGCGGCAGGAGCACGGCCAGCAGGAGGAGGGCCACGACGACATCGAAAGTGCGAATCGCGGCGAGCTCGAGGAACTCGCGGGTCGAAGATCGGGCGGCCTCGGCCAGCTCGGCCGGGGGCAGCACGGCCAGCTCGGCGGTCGCCAGAGCGGCGACTTGGTCGTGTTCAGGCGAAGGGGCTGTTGCTTCCCCAGCAGTACTGAGGCTCATGAGCATCGATCTCCAGAAGCGGAGTGCTTCCGGTCCGGGAAGCACTCAGCGTTGGCACACGGGGCGGCGGGCTATATCGAGGGGGACCTATCGACCGTATATCCGATTTCGCGGATCCGCCACGCCTACGCACCCAACCCTTTATGGAATTGGCGCATTCGCACGGGGTACGCACAACTTGCGTAAATGAACCCCGTGCGTCTGCGCGACGGCGAGGCTCCGGTCACCGCTTGCGCAGGTTCATCCTGCCTGTGTCGCGGTGCACCGCGACCGGGCGTCTCATGACCACGGCCACCGTCGTCCAGTAGAGGATCCTCAGGTTGAAGGCCACGCTCCGGCGCCTCACATAGAGCTCGTCGAGGCCGACCTTTTGAGGGAGGATGCGGCTGACGTAGTGCTCGACCGGATCATCCGGATCGAGGATCCGGCACTCCTCGGCGAACGCGATCTGGGACAGGCCGGTGATGCCGGGACGCACCGAGAGGATCTCCTCGTAGGAGTCGCGATGAAGCCCGACGAACTCGGCGACCTCCGGCCTCGGTCCGACGAGGCTCATGGTTCCGCGCAGGACGTGCAGGAGCTGAGGGATCTCGTCGATCTTCAGCTTCGCCAGCCGGCGGCCGAGGCGGGTCAGGCGGACGTCCTCGCCAGTCGTGAGCGCGACGCCCAGCGCCCGGTCGCTCATCTTCCGGAGCTTCAACATCCGAAGCGGCCGGCCCCGGTAGCCAACGCGCTCGCAGCGGAAGAAGGCGGGGCCGGGCGATTCGATGCGCACGGCGAGCGCGACCACCAGCAGCAGCGGCAACAGGACGAGCAGCAGAAGGGACGCCACGACGATGTCGAACATGCGGATCGCGACGCTGCCGAACAGCTCGACCGCGCTGCGCGCGCTGCTCGGCTCAGCCGCCGGCAGCAGGCTCAGGTCAGCGGCGCCAAGGGCGGCCACCTGCTCAGACTCGGGCGAATTTACGGTCGCTTCCCCAGCACCACTGAGGGTCATCGGCACCTTTCAAAAGCCGGAGCGCTCCCATTTCGGGAGCACTCAGAGCACTCGGTAGCGACCTATCCCGAACCTACATGCAAACGACGACATTCGCCATGCCGCAGCACCCATTTCCTGTCCGGACGTGACCCGGTTGGCGCGTTGGCGCGGCTATGCGTATCGTCGCCCCGCGGCCGGGGGCTCGTGCTCAGATCTTGTTGCGCTCGAGCAGCTTCTTGCCGATGACCATGCGCTGGATCTCGGAGGTGCCCTCGCCGATCAGGAGCAGCGGCGCGTCGCGGTAGAGGCGCTCGATCTCGTACTCCTTCGAGTAGCCGTAGCCGCCGTGGATGCGGAAGGACTCCTCCACCACTTCCTTGCCGGTCTCGGAGGCGAGCAGCTTGGCCATCCCCGCCTCGAGGTCGGAGCGCACACCCGCATCCTTCATGCGCGCCGCCTTGAAGGTGAGGAGCCGGGCGGCCTCCGTCTTCGTCGCCATGTCGGCGAGCTTGAACTGGATCGCCTGGTGATTCGCGATCGGGCGGCCAAAGGCCTTGCGCTCCTGCGAGTAGCGCAGCGCCAGCTCGAGCGCGCGCTGAGCGATGCCGACTCCGCGCGCAGCCACGTTCACGCGGCCGACCTCGAGCGCGTCCATCATCTGCACGAAGCCCTTGCCGAGCCCGGCCTCCTCGCCGCCGAGGATGCGCTCGGGCGGACAGCGGAAGCCGTCGTAGACGAGCTCCGTCGACTCGACGCCCTTGTAGCCCATCTTCTTGATCTGCGGCGGGACGGTCAGTCCGGGGTTCTCGTGGGCGCCCGGCTCCTTCTCGGTGATGAAGCAGGTCATGCCCGTGTGTGCCGGCTCTGCCTTGGGGTCGCTCTTCATGAGCACGAACACGACCGCCGAGCGCAGGCCGTTCGTGACCCACATCTTCTGGCCGTTCAGCTCCCAGTCGCCGTCGTCCGTCTTCTTGGCCGTGGCCTTGATGCCCTGGACGTCCGACCCGCACTCGGGCTCCGACAGGGAGAAGGCGGCGCGGATCTCCCCGGTCGCCATCTTCGGGAGGAAGTGCTCCTTCTGCTCGTTCGTCCCGAACTTCATCAACAGGTACGAGCCGATGAAGTGCGTGTTGACGATCCCCGACACGGAGATCCAGCCGCGCGAGAGCTCCTCGACGATCATCGCGTAGGTCGTGAGGTCGAGCCCCATCCCGCCGTACTCCTCGGGGATCGTGACCCCGAAGAGGCCGAGCTCCTTCATCTGCTCCACGACCGCCTCGGGGAACTTGTCCTCGTGGTCGTATTCCTCGGCGATCGGGAGGACCTCGTTGTCGACGAACTGGCGGACCATCTCGGTGATGGCCTGCTGTTCCTCGGTCTTCTCGGTAAAGGGACTCGTGGCTATCGCCATGGCTTCAGGGATGCTCCGGTTTCGTTGACTCGCGAGTCAACGAAGGATATCCCTGTGACGGCGCGGCCGGCCTAGTAGCCGGAGGGGTGACGGGCGACGAACGCCGAGGAGCGGCGCAGCGTCTTGCTCCAGCGCGGTCCGCTGCTCGGGCCCGGGGCGTCCGAGTCGCGCATGGAGGTGTCGAAGCGGAAGCCCGCGATCACGACGTAGGCGTGGCCGCCGTGGGCGTAGACCGTGATCCAGGTGCCGGGGCCTTCCTCGCCCCAGCTCATGAGCGCGCCACTCGGGAGCGGCGAGCGCAGGAAGCGGCCGCCGTAGAGGGCGTAGGACACGGCGCCGGAGCAGTCGTAGCCGGCGTCGAGCTGACCCCTCTTGTAGAGCTTGTGGCCGCCGCCGTAGATGTAGGGCTTCTCCACCAGGCGGTTCGCCGCCTCGATCGCGCGCGCCACGCGAACCGGCGCCGAGACCGGGGCGATCAGCCGGCCGTTGACGAGCTTCGCCTTCTCCGGCGGGGGCGGAGGAGGCGTGAACTGGGCACCGCCGCCACCGCTCGCGATGACCTCGGCGGACGCGGTCGGCGCGACCGTCGCAACCCCTGTGAGGCAGGCAAGCGCCATGACAGCGCGCAGCAAACTTTTGCGTGAAGGTGAAGGCATTCTCTCTCGAACGCCTGCGGGGTTAGCTGACGGGCTCGCGCTGAAAGAGCTCGCGCGCTTCTTGAGACATCCAAGAAGTTCGCCCCAGTGGCCGAAGCCACCTTTGGTTCCCCCGCTCCGCGCAACCGCGGATTCGGCGTGGCGTGCAACCTACCAAATGATTCGGCAGGTGACTTCCCCACTTTAATTTTGTTTCAAACCAGTTCAGCGCGCGACGCCGCGCTCCTGCTTTCCGATCGCCGTCGCGGCCCACCCGCGTCCACGCGCAGGAGCGACCACGCGATCAGGGCGAACAGCGACAGCGCGATTGCCAGCACCGTCAGGTACGCGATGGCGCTGAGCGCGGGCGCGACATCCTGCTTGCGCTCGCGCTGAAGCACCGCGATGTCGGGCCGGAAGCTGCGCGTAAACGCCGGGCTGGCGGGCGTCTCGGGCGCCGGGATCGCGCGGTCCTCGGGCTGGAAGATGGGGACCGCCACGAGCGAGCTGCCCTGCTGCAGGCGGAGCGTCGCCTTCCAGCCGCCGTGGACGGGGATCGGCTCAGTGGTCCGGTACTCGCCCGGGCCGGTCCGCTCGAGCGGGTCGAGCACGCTGCCGCCGCCCTGCCAAGCCGTGACGTTCAGGAACTCGGGGTCGTCGCCCACGGCCCGCGGCGGGTCGATTCGGATGTCGGCCGCGACGGTCCGGTCCGGGCCGGGCTCGACGTCGCGCAGGGCGATCGTCGCGCTGCGCGGGCCGTCCTCCGTGAGCGGAACGTTCCACGCGAGCACGGCCACGAGGACGACGGCGCCGAGCAGTGCGGCGCGCCGGTCCACCGATCCGAGCCGCGCGGGGAGCGCCGCGGGAGCGAGTGACGGCATGCTCCCGATCAGGGCGGCACCGATGAAGCCGCCGACCGCCCCGCCCGCGACGGCGGTCACGAGCCCCGCGATCGCTGCCTCCGGGAGCAGGGCCGACGGCCACGGGATCGGCATCCAGACGTGCGACCAGCCCCACTCGGCGGCGAGCCCGATCGTTCCGATGAGAATGCCCGCGAGGGCGCCCGTCGCCACCGGGCTGCGACCCGCTGAGCGTAGGAAGACGAGCTCCACGAGCAGCGCCTCGACGAGGTAGAGCGGGAAGTGCGGCAGCGTCTGATCCCAGACTCCGCCGACCATGATCGCTATGAAGCCGCGGATGGCGATGAAGCCGACCGCGGCCAGAAGAGCGCCGCCGCGGCCGAGGTAGATCCGCGCGGCGACGAGCCCGATGCCCGCCGCCAGCATGATCAGGATCGGGTGGAGCACGAGCCGGAACTGCGGCACGCCGAAGTCGAACTCGCCCTGGAAGGTGGACAGGGCGACGAGGAAGCCGCCCACGAGCAGGCCGCGGCGCAGGTGGTAGACGACCACGGGGCTGCTGTCGCGTTCGGGGTCGCGGCCGACCTCGCGGATCCCCTCCGCGAACAGGACCATGCCGCCGAGCACGGCCAGCGACCCGCCGCCGATCAGCATCAGGTGGGTCGGCCCCCAGAGCGTCACGTCCTGGCCGAAGATGCGGTGCCAGAGATCGTCGAGCGGGAAGCCGGTGAGCGCGAACGCGCCGCAGGCCGCGATCATCAGCCCGCCGACGGGCGCCCACCAGTCGCCGCCGAGGTGAATGGCGGTCGGGCAGGGACGCTCGCGTCCCGAGAGCGCGATCGAAAGCGCGCCGGCGAGCAGCGTGCCGTACAGCCCCACGAGGATCAGGTAGTGCGCGGGGTTGGCGAGTGGCCCGTCGTCGCGGCCGTTGTCGATGTGCAGCGAGATGTCCCAGTACATCCCGAGCGCGGCGGTGAGCAGCGACGCCCCCATCACAGCCGAGGGCAGCGCGGCCCAGCCCGGCAGCCCGGTCTGGCGCTCGGCGAAGCGGGCGAGCTGGTGCAGCCAGCTGATGCGACGGCTGCGGTGGGCGGCGATCACGAGCACGATCACCGCGGTCACGACGAGCGCGCCGACGGTCGCTCCGATCGCCTCGGCAGCGGCTGCGCCGCCGGCCGGCTCGCTGCCGGTTGCCTGCGCGAGAAGAGTCACGCCACCCATCTGCTTAAGCTCCCAGGTTCGAATGCACCCTGCGCCGGTCCTTTCCCCGTCCGGGCAACAAACTAACTGACCATTCAGTAAGTCTAGTGTGACAAGCATCACAGAAGACGCATGAGCTCACCCCCGACACGACGACGGCTCACGGCCGAGGAGCGTCGCGCCGGCATCCTCGGTGCCGCGCTGGCGGTCTTCTCGGCGCGTGGCTATCACGCGTCGTCGATCGACGACATCGCGCGCGAGGCCGGCATCTCGAAGGCGCTCATCTACGAGCACTTCGACTCCAAGCAGGGCCTCTACGGCGACCTTCTCGAGCGGAACGCGAACGAGCTGTTCGAGCAGCTTGCCGGCGCGCTCGAAGGGGTCGAGGTCGAGTCCGGCGCCGCCCGGCTCGCCGCGGGCCTGGACGCCTTCTTCGCGTTCGTCGAGGAGCGCCGCGACGCCTGGCGGATCCTCTTCAGGGACGTCTCCGACCCGGAGACCTCAGCCGCCCTCGACCGCATCGTCGAGCAGGTGACCGTGGTCGTCGCAGCGCTGATCGCGCAGGACCCCGGCGCGCGCTCGCAGGGAGGGGACGAGTCCGAGCCGGCCATCCGCGTGCTCGCGCAGATGCTCGTCGGCGCGGTGCAGTCGGTCGCCAACTGGTGGGCCGAGCACCCCGAGGTCGCGCGCGAGCAGGCCGTCGAGATGGTCATGGACTTCGCCTGGGTGGGGCTCGAGCGGCTCAGCGCCGGCGAGCGCTGGACGCACGAGGGCTGACGGAAGGCCGGCCGCGAGCTTCGTCGCCGACATAGTCGACGCGGCGGACCCGCGGCGGACCGCGCTCGTCTGCATCTCGCGCGAGGGCGAGCGAAGCGAGATCGGCTTCGGCGAGCTTTCCGACCGCTCGCAGCGGCTCGCCGGCGCTTTCGCCGCGCGCGGCGTCGAGCGCGGCGACGTCGTCATGACCGTGCTCGGCAACCGCCCCGAGTGGGCCTACGCGATGGTCGCCTGCTGGCGGCTCGGCGCCGTCGCCCAGCCCTGCACCGAGCAGCTGCGCCCGGCCGACCTGCGCGCACGCATGGAGCTCGTGGCTCCGCGCGCCGTGGTGGCGGACGAGCGCAATCTCGATCTCGTCGGCGCCACCGGCTTCGACGGCCTCGTGCTCACCCTCCCCGACCCCGCCGTGTTCGAGGCCGAGCCCGCGGCGACGCTCGAGCTCGACCCGCGTGACCCGGCGCTGATCGTCTTCACGTCCGGGACCGCGGGCGAGCCCAAGCCGGTGCGCCACGGCCACGGCTACCTGTACGGCCAGCGCGTCCAGGCGGAGCACTGGTACGGGGCCGGGCCCGGCGACCTGTGCTGGTGCACGGCCGCGAGCGGCTGGTCGCTGTCGGCGCGCAACGCCTTCGTCGCCGCATGGCTGCGCGGTGCGACCGCGCTCCTGCACGACGCTCGCTTCGACCCGGACGAACGGCTCGAGCTGCTCGAGCGCGAGCGCGTGGCGGTGCTCTGCATGTCCCCCACCGAGTACCGCGCGATCGCAAAGCGCGCAGAGCTGCGGCCGCTCACGGCGCTCCGCCACGCATGCGCCGCGGGCGAGCCGCTCAACCCGGAGGTCGTGCGCGCCTGGCAGGAGGAGGTGGGCGTCTCGATCCACGACGGCTACGGCCAGACCGAGACGGGCCATCTCACCGGCATGCCGATCGGACCGCCGGTCCGGCCCGGCTCGATGGGGCGCCCGCTGCCCGGCTTCCACGCCTGGATCGACGCAGGCGAGCTCGTGGTCGACCCGGCGACCGTGCCGACCTTCTTCCTCGACGGCCCGCGTGACCGGCCCTGGCACACCGGCGACCGCGTCAGCGAGGACGACGACGGCTACCTCTGGTTCGACGGCAGGACCGACGACCTCATCATCTCGGCCGGCTACCGCATCGGCCCGTTCGAGGTCGAGTCCGCGCTCGTCTCCCACCCGGCCGTGGCCGAGGCGGCCGCGGTGGCGGCGCCGGACGACGTCCGTGGACAGGTCGTGCGCGCCGTGATCGTGCTGCGCGACGGCTACGCCCCCGGTGCCGCGCTGGCGCGCGAGCTCCAGGATCACGTCAAGGAGACGACGGCGCCCTACAAGTACCCGCGCGTCGTCGAGTTCGCGGAGACGCTCCCGAAGACGGCGAGTGGGAAGATCAAGCGAGCCGAGCTGCGAAGCCAACCTACTTACGAACAGTAAGCTCTTCCCATGGAAGCTGGTGTGGCAACTCTCGATCCCCCGGTTGACCCGGCGCGCGACCACGTGCGCGGCCCGGCCGACGCACCCGTCACGCTCGTCGAGTACGGCGACTTCCAGTGCCCGTACTGCGGCGATGCCTACCCGGTCGTCCAGGAGCTCGTCGAGCGCTTCGGCGAGCGCCTTCGCTTCGTGTTCCGGCACATGCCGCTCGCCGACCTGCATCCGCGCGCCCCGGCGGCGGCCGAGGCCGCCGAGGCCGCCGCGGCCCAGGGGCGCTTCTGGGAGATGCACGACCGCCTGTTCGAGCATCAGCTCGAGCTGAGCGACGCGGAGCTGCGCGAGCACGCCGCTGCGATCGAGCTCGACCTCGAGCGCTTCGGCAGCGAGCTGGATGAGGGCGTCCACAGGGCGCGGGTCGAGGAGGACTTCCGCAGCGGAGTGCGCAGCGGGACGCCGAGCACGCCGCGCTTCTTCGTGAACGGGGTGATGCACCTGGGCTCGCCGTCCTATCCGGAGCTCGAGGAGCGGATCGCGACGGAGCTGTCAGCGAAACGGATCTAGCGTCGCCAGGTAGTGGCGCAGCAGCGGGTCGATCACGCGCCACTGCCCGCGTGCCTCGTGCTCGATGATGCCGGCGTCGCGCAGCAGCTTCAGCACGCGGTCGCGCACGCCGGCGTGAAGGCGCCGCGGCGGCGAGTCACCGGCGGCGACGCTGCGCGCCACGAGCAGCCCGTGCTTGTGCAGCAGCCGGATCCGCTCGACCACCTGCTCCATCGTCGGACGGTCCCCCTCGAGCGCGCGCTCGAAGCCGAGCTGCACGAGCTCGAGCCCGATCTCGCGGGTGTCGAGCTCGATCGAGATGAGGTGGGTCTGCTGGGCGATCCGCATGGTCGCCCGTGGGTGGCCGCCGCCCAGCTCGACGATCCGGTCGAGCGCCGGTGAGGCGATGCTGCAGTCGTCCGCGGCGAAGCGCTCCGCCAGCCCGCGGCGCCACTCGTCCTCCGTGATCGGCCGCAGCGAATAGAAGCTGCCGAAGCCGCTGAAGGCCCGCCGCGTCGGGGCGAACAGGTCGCGCATCACGTGCTCGATGCTGCCCGCGAACAGGTAGCTGACCGAGGTGGTGCGCTGGAAGACGGCGCGCATCCGGTTCGTCACGGCGTCCGGGTCGCCGTAGGGCCGGCGCGCCGCGGCGACCTCCTGGAACTCGTCGAAGAAGAGCATCAGCCGGCGCTTGTCCGCGAGCGCGACCCGCTCCGGCAGCTCGAGCGCGAGGTCGAGCGCGCGCTCGGGGTCCTGCGCAGCGCTGCCAGGCCGGACGGCGAGCTCCACCCCCTCCCCCAGCTCGCCGACCATGCGGATCAACATCTGCGACTGCACCGCGGACAGAGCCGTGCGCCCCGCCGTGCGCGCGCGGCGCAGCACGCGGTGGACCCCGGAGCGGTTCGAGATCACAGCGGTGGCGAGCGCCTCGGCAAGCTCGGCGGCGTCGGAGACGCGGAACAGGTCGAGCTTCGCCACGTAGGCGCCGCGCCGCCGCGCACGGCCGAGCGCCGCCTCGCACACACTCGTCTTGCCCGTCCGCCGCGGTCCTGCGACGATCAGGTGCGTGCCCGCCTCGAGCCTGGTGGTGAGCTCGCGCACGTCGTCGCGGCGCCCGATCAGCTGGCTCGCGGGGATCGGGGAGTCGCTCGGAAACAGGTCTCCGCTGGCTTGGCGCATCGACTCCGAAGTTTACACGGTTTCTGTGTAATGACTACACAGAGATTGTGTAAACACAGGTCTGGGTAGCCTCAGCTGCGAATGGCGAACCGACTCGCACAAGAGACCTCCCCCTACCTCCTCCAGCACAAGGACAACCCCGTCGACTGGTATCCGTGGGGCGAGGAGGCGCTCACGCGGTCCCGTGACGAGCAGCGGCCGATCCTGCTCTCGATCGGCTACTCGGCCTGCCACTGGTGCCACGTGATGGAGCGCGAGTCGTTCGAGAACGACGACACGGCGGCGCTGATGAACGAGCAGTTCGTCTGCATCAAGCTCGACCGCGAGGAGCGCCCCGACCTCGACTCGATCTACATGGACGCCTGCCAGGCGATGACCGGCTCGGGGGGCTGGCCGCTGAACGTCTTCCTCACGCCCGACCAGGTCCCCTTCTACGCCGGCACCTACTTCCCGCCCGACTCGCGCATGGGCATGCCCGCCTGGCGCGACGTGCTCGACGCCGTGGCCGAGGCCTGGCGCGACCGGCGCGCCGAGATCGACGAGGGCAGCGCGCGCATCGCGGAGCGGCTGCGCGGCGGGGCGCACCTGAATCCGTCGCTCAAGCCGATGAACCCGCGTTCGCTCGACGACGCGGTCGCGGCGCTGCGTCCCCAGTACGACCCGGCGAACGGCGGCTTCGGCCAGGCGCCGAAGTTCCCGCCGGCGTCGACGCTCGAGTTCCTGCTGCGACGCGGCGAGCTCGACATGACCATGCAGACACTGCGCGCGATGGCGTCGGGCGGCATGTACGACCAGGTCGGCGGCGGCTTCTCGCGCTACTCGGTCGACCCGTACTGGCTCGTTCCTCACTTCGAGAAGATGCTCTACGACAACGCCCTGCTCGCGCGCGCGTACCTCCACGGTCATCAGGTCAGCGGCGACCCGCTCTTCCTGACGGTCGCCCAGGAGACGCTCGACTGGGCGCTCGCCGAGATGCGCGGCCCCGAGGGCGGCTTCCTCTCCGCACTCGACGCGGACTCGGAGGGAGTCGAGGGCAAGTTCTACGTCTGGTCGGTCGAGGAGATGCGCGAGGCGCTCGCCGGCGAGCCGGACGCCGACGAGGCGATCGCCTGGTTCGGCGCCACCGACCGCGGCAACTTCGAGGGACGCAACATCCCGGTGCGCGGCCCGGGCGAGCCCGAGCGGCGCGACGAATGGCGGCGCGCCCTCTACGACGTCCGCTCGCGGCGGGTCTGGCCGGGCATCGACGACAAGCGCCTGACCTCCTGGAACGCGCTGATGATCTCCGCGCTCGCAGAGGCGGGCGCCGTGCTGGAGCGCGACGACTACCTCGACGCGGCGCGCGACTGCGCCGGCTTCGTGCTGGCCGAGCTTCGCGACGACCAGGGACGGCTGCTGCGCTCGTGGAAGGACGGGCAGGCGAAGCTGAACGCCTACCTGGAGGACCACGCCTTCCTGCTCGAGGCGCTGCTCACGCTCTACGAGTCGAGCTTCGAGCCGCGCTGGTTCGCGGAGGCGCGCGCGCTCGCGGACTCGATGATCGAGCGCTTCGGCGACGACGACAAGGGCGGCTTCTTCGAGACCTCCACGGATCACGAGCAGCTCGTCGCGCGCCGCAAGGACCTCGAGGATCACCCGATTCCGGCGGGCAACTCGAGCGCCGCCTACGGGCTGCTGCGGCTGGCGGCGCTCACGGGCGAGCACCGCTACGAGGAACGAGCCGTGTCGGCGCTGCGGCTGCTGCACGAGCTGGCCCCTCAGCACCCGCAGGCGTTCGGACATCTGCTGCAGGCGCTCGACTTCCACCTCTCGCCCGTCCAGGAGGTGGCAATCGCGGGCCCGGACGCGGGCGCGCTCGAGCGCGTGGTGCGCTCACAGTTCCGCCCGCACATCGTGCTGGCGGGGGGTCCGCGGGACGGGGTGCCGCTGCTCGAGGGGCGCGAGCCGGTCGACGGCCGCGCCGCCGCCTACGTCTGTGAGCACTTCGCCTGCAAGCGGCCGGTGACCGAGCCCGGAGACCTGGAACGACTGCTCTCCTAGCCAGCCTCGCGCTGCTTCTGGCCCCCACCCCGAGCGCACACGAGCTCGCCGTGCGGCTCGCCTCGTGGGGCCCGCGGCCCGCCGCGAGCACGGCCGAGGCGCGCGCCCAGCGGCTCGTTGCACGCGGTTTCGAGCGGGCCGGCCTGCGCGTGGGGACCCAGGAGTTCGACGTGCCCGGCCGCGGCGAATCGCGCAACGTGATCGGCGTCTACGACACCCAGGCCTCGTGCCTGCGCATCGTCATGGCCCACAGCGACACGACCCCGGGCGCCCCGGGCGCGAACGACAACGCGTCGGGCGTCGCGGTGGTGACCGAGCTGGCCGGCCGCCTCGAGCGGATCGAGCCCGCCTGCGACGTCTGGCTCGTCGCCACCGGTGCCGAGGAGCGCATCTACACGGGCTCGCCCGACCACCTCGGGGCGCTCGCGCTCGCGCGCCGGGTGCGCTCGCGCGGCGCCGGAGACCGGCTCGACTGGGCGCTGTCGCTCGACGAGGTCGGCCGCGACCGGCCCTTCTGGCTGCGCTCGCCGGCCACCGCCCCGCGCCGTGCGGTGGAGGGCGACCTGCTCGCCGCCGCCCGGCGGGCCCGCGTGCCCGTCAGCTGGGTCCGCGACGAGTCAACCGGCAACTCCGACCACCGCGAGTTCGAGCTGCTCGGGCTGCCGGCCGCCAAGCTCGGCGTCGGCGCGGGCGGCGAGCCGTGCCGGCACAGTCCGTGCGACCGCGCCGGCCGGCTCGACCCCGTCTCGCTTCGCCAGGCGCGCCGGCTCGTCGCCGAGGCGCTCCGCTAGCTCGTCACAAGCGTGCGCTCTTCCTCGGCGCCCGCACCCCCGTCGGTCTTGGCGAGCTGCGACGGCCACCACACCTTCGGGCCCAGCTTCACGACTATGGCCGGCACCAGCACGCTGCGCACCAGGAAGGTGTCGAGCAGCACGCCGAAGGCGACCACGAAGCCGATCTCCGTGAGGAACACGAGCGGCAGCACGGCGAGCACCGAGAAGGTGCCGGCCAGCACGATGCCGGCGCTCGTGATCACCCCGCCGGTCACCGCCAGGGCGCGCAGCATCCCGTCGCGCGTGCCGTGCTTGAGCGTCTCCTCGCGCGCACGCGCCATCAGGAAGATGTTGTAGTCGACACCCAGGGCGACCAGGAACACGAACGCGAACAGCGGCAGTGACGGGTCGGAACCGGGGAAGTCGAAGATCAGGTCGAAGACGAAGTAGCCCACGCCCAGCGCCGCGAGGAAGCTGAGAATGACCGTCCCGATCAGGATCAGGGGCGCGACCACCGCACGCAGCAGCAGCACCAGGATCAGGAACACCACGACCAGGACGATCGGCGGGATCACGGTCGAGTCCCAGCCCGCCGCCTCGCGGACGTCGAACTCGACGGCGCTCGCGCCGCCCACCACCGTGCCCTCCACGGCGCCCGAGGCCGCGGCCCGGATCGGCTCCACGAGGTCGAAGGCCTCGGTCGAGTAGGGCGGCGGGTCGAGTGTCGCCTGGATCAGCGTGCCCTGCTCGCCCTCGGCCACGGGGCCGGTCACGGCGTCGATGCCATCCGTCTGCTCGAGCGCCGTCTGCACCGCCTGGACGTCGCCGCCGGGCGGCACGATCACGTCGGCAGGGGCGCTGGCGCCGGCCGGGAAGCTCTGCGCGAGCAGGTCCTGGCCCTCGACCGACTCGACCGTCGTGCGGTAGCCGTCGTTGGTCGTCAGGTCCGTGGAGAAGAAGGCGAGACCCGCGCACATGATGAGCAGCACGACGATCGAGCTCGTCATGATGCGTGCCGGGCGCTTCGCCACCCGGTCTCCCACGCGCTTCCAGAAGCCGTGCGTCTCGTCCGAGAGGTGCTCGTGCTGTGTGCGCCGGACCTCGTAGGGCTTGAAGATCGAGCCGTCGAACGCGCTGATCACCGAGGGCGTCTTCACGCGACCGCCCGTGACCAGCGAGACGAAGCGCCGCAGCAGCGCGGTGAGGACCGTGATCGGGAGCAGGATCGTCGCCACGAGCGCCGCGCCGATCACCGGCAGCAGCGCGCGGACGCTCGACCCCTCGACAATGCGCTTGCCGATGCCGCTCTGCGCCACGTCCGTCGGCGCGCTCCAGTTCGGCGTGTGCGGCGCGAACGGCCAGAAGGCGCGCCGTCCGAAGATCGTGAGCATCGCCGGCAGCAGCGTCAGCATGGAGATAGCCGCGCAGGCCACGCCCATCGCGCCAATCGGGCCCAGCCCGGACGTGCCGTTGACCTTCGCGATCGTCAGGCACAGAAGCGCGGCGATGACGGTCGCCGCCGAGGCGAACACGGCCGGCCCGGCGGACGTCATCGCCGCCTGCATTGCCTGGTGCCGATCCAAGGTGTGGTGTAGCTCCTCTCGGTAGCGGGCCACGATCAGCAGCGCGTAGTCCGTGCCTGCACCCAGCACCAGGACCGACATGATCGAGCTGGACTGCCCGTTGATCGTCACGCCGAGCTCCGATAGCCCATAGCCCACCGAGCGGGCCAGCATCTCGGCGAAGATCACCGCCGCCAACGGGATCCAGAAGAAGATCGGCGACCGGTAGATGACGATCAGCAGGAAGATCACCAGCGAGACCGCGGCGAGCAGCAGCGTTCCGTTGATGCCCTCGAAGACCTTGATGGCGTCGGCCGCGTAGCCGGCGCCGCCGGTGATCTTGACCTCGAGGCCTCCGCCCGGATCGGAGACGGTGTCGCGCCAGAAGTCGACCGGATCGAGGATGTCGTCGGACTCGCCGTCGCCCTTGATGTAGGCCGTGACGATGGCCGCCTTGCCGTCCTGCGAGCAGACCGGCCCGACGAACGGGGCGTAGTCGTCGGGCTGCCCGGGGATCGTCGTCGTCGGGCCGCCGCAGCCCTCGGGGACGTTGCCGGGCGGCGCTCCGCCGCCCTGGCCGCCCTGGCTCTGACCGCCCGACGCCGCCGTGGCGCCGTCGGCCACCACGGCCGGGAAGCGCTCTTCGGTCAGGCGCCCGACGTCCTCTTCGATCTTCTGCTTGTCCGCCGGCGTCAGACCGCTCTCGCGCCGGTAGACGATCACCGCAGGCGCCAGTTCGCCGCCCTGCAGGTCCTCCGCCGCTGTCAGCACCTTGGTCGACTCGGCGTCGCCAGGCAGGAACGAGGTCGACTCGTTCTCCTCGGCGTCCATGAACTTCCCAGGCAGGTTGGCGCCGAGGGCGATGAATATGCCCACGAGCCAGATCAGGAAGACGACCCATTTGGCACGGGGTCCGGCGGCAACGGCGAAGATCGAGCGGCGCTGGGGGTTCATGACCGTGAAGTGCTACCGATATATCTCTTGATTGTCAAGATACTTAACGGCTAAGATGCAGTCCGTCCGATGACCGATCCGATCGAAGTGCTCGTCGCGTTGCGGCGCTACGGGTTGGAGAACGACCGCTTCGACGCAAACGTCGCGCGTGCGCACGACGTGTCGCTTGCCGAGATGAAGGCGATCGACCATATCCAGGCCGAGGGTGAGCTTACGCCTCGACAGCTCGGCGAGCGGCTCAGCCTCAGCTCGGGCGCGGTCACGGCCGTGATCGACCGGCTCGAGCGCGGCGGCTGGGTCGAGCGCGCGCCGCACCCCAGCGACCGCCGCTCCGTCGTCGTGCGCATGAGCGACCAGTCGATGGACGCCGGAGCCCGGATCTACCTGCCCTACTCGGAGGCGCTCGCGCGCACCGCCGCCGGCATGTCCGATGCGGGCCGCAAGGCGATCGTCGACTTCCTCAACGGCGCGGCCGACATCGCCGCCGCGCGCGCTACAGAATGGAGAGATAACGGTCCAGTTCCCACTGGGAAACCTGGACCCGATAGTCCTCCCACTCCTGCCGCTTGATCTCGATGTAGCGGTTGAAGATGTGCTCGCCGAACGTGCGCAGCACGAGCTCCGACTCGGCCGTGAGCTCGATGGCCTCGCCCAGCGTCTCCGGCAGCTGCTCGATGCCGAGCCGCTTCCGGTCCTCGGGGCTGATGTGGTACAGGTTCTTCTCCATCGGCTCGGGCAGCTCGTAGCCCTTCTCGATGCCCTCGAGGCCCGCTGCCAGCAGGATCGCGAACGTCAGGTACGGGTTGCAGGCCGGGTCGGGACAGCGCAGCTCCATGCGCGTCGCCTGCTCCTTGCCCGGGTGGTAGAGCGGCACGCGCACCAGCGCCGAGCGGTTGCGGCGCGACCACGCGCAGTAGACGGGCGCCTCGAAGCCCGGGACGAGCCGCTTGTAGGAGTTGACCCACTGCGCGAACACCGACGTGATCTCGCGCGCGTGCTTCAGCTGGCCCGCGATGAACGCCTTGCCGACGTCTGACAGGAAGTACTGGTCGTTCTCGTCGTAGAAGGCGTTGCGGCTGTCCTTGAAGAGCGACTGGTGCGTGTGCATGCCCGAGCCGTTCTCGCCGAACAGCGGCTTCGGCATGAAGGTCGCGTGCCATCCGTACTTCATGGCGTACTCCTTGACCGTGATGCGGTAGGTCATGCAGTCGTCCGCCATCTTCAGCGCGTCGGCGTAGCGCATGTCGATCTCGTGCTGCGATGGGCCGACCTCGTGGTGGGTGTACTCGACGTGGATGCCGAGCTGCTCGAGCGCCAGGACGGTGTCGCGACGTACGTCGGAGCCGGCGTCGAGCGTCGTGAGGTCGAAGTAGCCGCCCTCGTCGAGGATCTCCGGGATGCCGTCCGGCGGCCGCGCGCTGCGGAAGTAGAAGAACTCCAGCTCCGGTCCGACGTAGAAGTTCGAGAAGCCGAGTCCCTCCATTCGCTCGAGGGTGCGCCGCAGGACCTGGCGCGGGTCTCCCTCGTAGGGCTCGCGGCTCGGCGTCACGACGTCGCAGAACATGCGCGCCACGCCGCGGTCCTCGGGCCGCCAGGGCAGCACCGCGAACGTCGACGGGTCCGGCATCGCGATCATGTCCGACTCCTCGATCGCGTTGAACCCCGTGACGGAGGAGCCGTCGAAGCCCATGCCGCCCTCGAAGGCGTCGTCGAGCTCCGCGGCGTTGATCGAGAAGCTCTTCAGCTGGCCGAGAACGTCCGTGAACCAGAGGCGGACGAAGCGAATGTCGCTGTCCTTGACGAGGGCCTTGACGTCGTCAGCGGTCTGCGGCTGGTCGGCCATGCGACTCCTTCTCGATGTCGGGAGCCGCGTAAGTTACAGCGGGAGCGGCGGCCGGCTACATCCAGGCGCGCGCCCAGAGCTTGAGCGCCCGCACGGCCGGCTCGAGCGCGGCACCCTTCTCGGTGAGCGAGTACTCCACCCTGACCGGCATGTCGTCGATCACGCGGCGCTCGACGATGCCCTCCGACTCGAGCTCCTTCATGCGCTCGGACAGCAGCCGGTCGGACAGATCGGGGACCAGCTGCTTGACCTCGGAGAAGCGCGCCGGTCCATCCATCAGGACGAACAGGATCGCCCCCGTCCAGCGCTTGCCCACAAGCTCGACCGCCTGGTGATAGTGACCGCAGCACGTCTCCCGACGTACCTCGCGGCGCACGACCACAGCCTGCTCGGAGGCCATGTCGTACATCGTAGCCCTCATCTCGGCAGCGCCGATCAGGCGGCCTGGAGAAGCCGCGAGTCCTCGCTCGAGCCGTCGAGCGGGACGTCGCCTGCGCGCGTGACCAGGTTGCCGAAGGTGGCGAGCGCCACGTGGGCGATCGCCTCGAGGATCTGCTCGTCGTCCCAGCCCGCCTCGCGCGTCTCCTCGAGCACGTGCCGCGGCGGCGAGCCGTCGGTCTCGAGCAGCGACTTGACGTAGCGCAGCAGCATCGACTCCTTGTCGTCGCGCGAGTCGAACTCGCGCGCGAGGGCGATCTCGTCGAGGCCCAGCCCGGCGTCACGGGCGGTGCGCAGCAGCGTCGAGAGCGCGTACTCGCTCCGCTGGTGCTCCGCGACCGCCAGCGCGATGCGCTGCTGGGTGGCGTAGGCGAGCGCGCCGTTGCGCAGCTCCGAACGAAAGCGGGCGTACGCGCGCAGCACGGCGGGCGAGCCGGCGAGCACGCCGATGAAGTTCGGGAGCTGTCCCCCACCCGCGAGCGCGCCCTTCAAAATCGGGACGCTGCGCTCGGGGGCCGTGAGCTCGTCGTGGACCTGGAACCTGCTCTCCTTGACCTTCATCGCGCTTCTCTTTCTGCGTACGACTTACCTGCGGTAAGTGTAAAGGAAAAAGGCATGATTTCCACTCCAATATGCATACGGAGCGGGCGGCGCGACGGATGACTAATGGGCGCCGCGATCAGCGGCGCGCGGATGTCTGCGGCGAGCGCTAGGCGTGCGCGGTGCCGGCCGCGACGGCGACCAGAAGCAGCCCGAGGAGGAATGCCCAGAGAGCGATCCGGTCCGGCTGCGCCATCGGCGCGTCCATCAGCGGGCGGCGCCGGCGCGCGGGCGTCGGCTGGCCGGTGATCGTGATCGTGCGGCGCTCGGGCTCCGCGGCGACCGGGGCGGTCGCCAGCGACGCGGCCCGGCGCTCGAAGCGGCGCGGCTCGCGATGCGTGGCGTCCTCGGTCGGGCGCAGCTCCTCGACGGTCCCGCCCTCCGAGTCGAGCAGCTCCGATCCGCCCGGGCTCCGCTCGGCGGCCTCGATCTTGCGCTCCCACTGGAGGAGCACCGCCTCACGGCTCATGTCGTGCTGATCATCCTCGCGCAGAACGCGTGCACCGGCTTGCTGCATCAGCTCTCTCTCGTTTCGCCTGCGGGGTTAGCTGACGGGCTCGCGCTGAAAGAGTTGCGCTACACGCACCTGCGTGATTCGCCCCCGGCCTAGCGGCCAACGGGTCCCCCGCGCCCTGATTTTCCGCTCAGGGCCTCGGCTGTGGACGCGGCCATGCTAGCAGTAGAGATCATGGCCCGGACGGAAAAGCCCGCTGCTTGCGGGCGTTTTGCAACATTCCGCCCAAGCTGCAGGAATTTGTGCCAGTTCCCCGACGGCGGGCGCTACTGACCGGCCACCTGGGAGACCCAGCCGGCCAGGTCTTCGGCGTTCTCACCCTCGAGGATGTTGGCCGGCATGCGTCCGTCGCCCGTGCCGCCGCGCTTGATGGCATTGAGGACGCGCTGCTTGTCGAGCCCGCCCAGCTCGTCGAGGTTCGGGCCCGTCACGCCGGCGGCCTGGACGGCGGCGAGCGTGTGGCAGCTCTTGCAGCTCTGGATGAAGAGCATCTTGCCGCGCTCGTCGGCCTGGGACGGCTGCTCGGTGCGCAGCGCGCCGACCCCGCCCTCGGACTCGCCGCGCGACGCGATCACGGCCGCCGGGACGATCACCCCGAGCGCGACGTAGAGGATGAGGATCGTGAACGTGAAGAGCTTGCCGCCGCGCGTGAGGTACATCTCGCGGGCCGCGCCGGCGCCGCCGGCGAACGCGATGAACAGCACCGCGATGCCCGCTACGACGAACGGGGCTAGGACGAAGACGATCTCCATCGGCGCGGCACTCTACCGGCCGCGGGCGACGAGCGCCGGGGTCTACGCGGAGGTCGCGGCGGCGCGCCGAGCGCGCTTCCAGCTTCCGTAGGCCGCGAAGATCTGGTCGAGGCCGGGGAGCTCGTCGTCGTCGGAGGCCTGCTGCTGGTAGTCCACCATCAGCAGCCGCTCCGGACGCGCGCCGACGGTCTCTGCGACATCGCGAATCGCCCGGCAGACGACGTGCTTCGGCACGATGTGCTCGGGGCCTGAGCGCTTCGCCTCGTGGGCGAAGACGCCGGCGGCGCTGCCGCGCGCGCCGGGCTCGGCGGAGGGCTCGGGCCGCGCGCGCCCTGCGCCGACCAGCAGCCGGCAATGCTGGCAGCGCAATGGCTGCTTCGGCCACTCCTCCCCCACCGCCTTCTCTATCAGCAGATGGCAGTGCGGGCAGTAGGCATCGTCGGCGGCCTTCGTCTGACGACTTGTCCTGCGGCGGGTGGCGGTCTGGGTGGGCATGCGGGGGCTGCCCCTCTCCTTGCCGCAATTCCGGCTCTCCAAACCCCAATGTTGGGAAGGTCCCCCAGGTGGGTTATGCCTTCGTCACGGCCTCAGCGTACGCGCGTCACCTTCAGCTTGTAACGGAGCGTCTCGCCGCCGGAACCCCAATCCTCGGGGGCGCGGCTGAGGAAATAGAAGGCCCCCGCCTGAGCGGGGGCCTTCCGTAGCCGGCCGGTAAGCCGGATCCTGTCGTGAGCAGCCATCCATCTCGCCTTGCGGCGGGGCCTCTCGGCCCTGCGGCCTACCTGGAGCTCGGCGGGCAGCGTCAACGCTCCTGCTTGGCCTTGCACCGGGCGGGGTTTGCCTGGCCGCCGCGTCGCCGCGACGCCGGTGCGCTCTTACCGCACCATTTCACCCTTGCCGGCACTGAGCTCAGCTGAGGCCCAGCGCTTAGGCGGTGTGTTTCTGTGGCACTTTCCCGCGGGTTTCCCCGGGTCGGTCTCCCGACCGCCCTGCCCTTCGGTGTCCGGACTTTCCTCGAGGGACCGGTTGTCTCTCCGGACTCCCCGCGGCTGCCTGGCCGGCCCATCAATGGTAGGCCGGTTGGGGCTGCACGTCGACTGGTGCAGGCTCCTGGTCGAGCCGGGGCACCAGCCGGTCGAGCCAATCGGGAATCCACCAGTTCGCTCGCCCGAGCACTTCCATGATCGCCGGGACGAGGACCATGCGCACCACCGTCGCGTCGACGAGGATCGCGGTCGCCATGCCCACACCGAGCAGCCGCAGGAACGGCTCCGGCGAGACCACGAAGGCGAGGAAGACGACAACCATGATCGCCGCCGCCGCCGTGATCACGCGCGCGGTGCGAGCGAGGCCCTCGGTGACCGCCTTCGAGGTGTCGCCGAGCTTCAGGTACTCCTCGCGCACGCGCGAGAGCAGGAACACCTCGTAGTCCATCGAGAGCCCGAACAGGATCGCGAACATCATCACCGGGATGAAGGGCGCGACCGGCACCTCACGGTCGATCCCGATCAGCTCTCCGAAGAAGCCGCCCTGCGCGAACAGCGCGATCATGCCGAAGGCGGCGCCGACGGAGAGCAGGTTCATCACGCCGGCCTTGACGGCGATGAGCGGCGCCCGGAAGGCGGCGACGAGCAGCAGGAACGAGAGCCCGACGACGCCGGCCACGAACAGCGGGAGCCGCCCTGCAAGATGCTCGCTCTGGTCGATCGCGAGCGCCGATGTGCCGCCCACGTGGGTCTCGCCGGGGAAGGCCTGCCCGCGCAGGTCGTGCACGAGCTGCTCGGTGCTGCCGGCCTGGGGCGAGCCGGTGGGCGTGACCGTGAGCACGGCCGTGTCACCGGACTCGTTGAGCCGCGGCTCCGAGACGGCGGCGACGTTCGGCAGCGTGCGGAGCTCGCTCGCCGTCTCCTCGAGCTCGCCGGCCGCAGCGGGCGTGGGCAGCTCGGTCACCACCGCCAGCGGGCCGTTGGCTCCCTCGCCGAAGCCCTTGGCCGTCAGGTCGTAGGCGATCCGGGTGGGCTCGCCCGCACCGTCGTTGCCCGCGTCGGGGAAGCCGAGCTTCAACCCCAGGGCCGGCGCCGCGAGCAGCAGCAGCACCGCCACCCCCGCCGTGATCGCGGCCCACGGACGCCGTTGCACGACGCGACTCCAGCGCAGCGCCAGCGGCCCGCGCGCGCCGGCGGCCCGCTCCGCTCGCGCGCCGAGCACCGGCAGCCGCAGGCGGTTGACGCGCTGCCCCGCCATGCCGAGCAGCGCGGGCAGGAGCGTCACGGATGCCACCATCACGACCAGCACCGCGAGGCTCGCCGACAGCGCGACGCCATTCATGTACTCGAGCCCGACCGCGAACAGGCCGAGCAGCGAGATGATCACGGTGCCGCCCGCCACGAGCACGCTGCGGCCCGCCGTCGAGACCGCCTCGGTGACGGCCGCCTCGGTGCTCGCGCCGGCGGCGAGCGCGGCCCGGAAGCGCGTCAGCACGAGCAGCGCGTAGTCGATGCCGACGCCGATCCCGATCAGCCCGGACACGGCCGTGACCCACTCGGGCACGACCATCACGCCGGCGAGGACGCCGATGATCGGAGTCGAGATCCCGAGCCCGAAGAGCGCTACCGCGACCGGAAGGCCCGCCGCGACCAGCGATCCGAAGACGACGAGCAGCACGACCATCGCCGCGATCAGGCCCGTCGTCTCGGGGCCGGGGCCGCCCTGGGCGTTCATGATCGGCGGGCCACCGAGGCCGATCTCGAGCGAGTCGGTCCGTTGCTCGTCAGCCATCTCGATCAGGCGCTCGCCCGTCTCGACCGGCACCTCGGAGCCGGGCCGGTCGAGCTGCAGCCGGCTGACCGCGATCGTCCCGTCCTCGGAGACCTGCACCGGAGAGGCGCGTGTGATGCCCTCGAGCGTCTGGGCCTCGGCGAGGAACCCGTTCATCTCCTCGCGCACCGCCGCTGATCGAGCACCGGCGTCCGCCTCCCAGACGACGTCGACGCTCTCGGACGACACGCCGTCGAAGCGCTCGGCGATCAGGTCGCGCGCCTCGCGCGAGTCGGAGCCGGGTACGGCGTAGTCCTGGCTGAAGTCGCCCGCGAGCAGCGGGGCGAGTGCGATCACCGCCACCAGCGCGGCGACCCATGAGGCAACCGTCAGCCGTCGCCGGCGGTAGGCGAACCGCGCCAGGCGGGCCAGGCGCCCGGGGGGTGCGCTCGAATCGGATCGGTCGGTCACGGGGGTCTCCTGGGGTCGGGATCGGACCCACCGCATGCTCGGCCGGATCGGCCGCTCTGTCGTCGGCTGGAGGGAGGCTCTGCGCCTTCGCGATCCGGTCGAGCGGGGCCCCCGGCCCGGGGGCACGCCTACCGCGCCCGGAGTAGCCGCCGCTGCGTCCCGTGTACGACGACGGCGCGGCGCCGCGCTGCGATCATCGTGCAGGGTGAGCGCGTTCGATCGCTACATCCGAAGCACGACCCTCGCGCTGGAGCGCCTGCCGAAGGACCTGTTCCTCGCGGGCGCCGTCGGCATCATCCAGCTCTGCGCGACGCTCATGATCGGGCACGACCAGGACGGGCGCGAGAGCATCGACGCGCTCGCGATCGCGCTCGTGCTGGCCGGTCCCGCCGCGCTCTACTGGCGCGGTCGCGCCCCCGTCCTGGTGATGATCGGGACGCTCGCGCCGGCGCTCGCGTACTGGGCGCTCGACTATCCGCGCGGGCCGGTGTGGCTGGCCGCGATCGTCGCGTTCGTATCCGCGGTCTTCATGGGCCGGCGCGTGCCCGCGTGGATCCTGCTCGGGGTCGCCTGGGCCGGGCTCGTCTTCATCCCCCACCTGGTGGGCGACGCATCCCCGCCGACGCTCGGCAAGGCGATCGGCATCGCCGTCTGGCTCTTCCTGCTCGGCGAGTTCGCGGAGATCGCGCGCTCGAAGCGCGAGCGTCATCTCGAGCAGGAGCGCGCCGAGCGCGAGAAGGCGGCTGCCCAGGCGGGGCAGGAGCGACTGCTGATCGCGCGCGAGCTGCACGACGTGCTCGCCCACAACGTCTCGCTCATCAACGTGCAGGCGGGCGTGGCCCTGCACCTGCTCGACGAGCAGCCCGAGCGCGCCCGGCCCGCGCTCGAGGCGATCAAGGACGCGAGCTCCGAGACGCTGCGCGAGATGCGCTCCGTGCTCGACATCCTGCGCAAGCCCGGCGAGCAGCCGCCGCGCTCGCCGACCGCCGGCGTCGGCGGCCTCGACGAGCTGATCGCGCGCACGCAGGCTGCCGGCATCTCGGTCGACGCGCACGTGAGCGGCTCGCCACGCGGGCTGCCGGCCAGCGTCGACCTCGCCGTCTACCGAATCGTGCAGGAGGCACTCACGAACGTCGCCCGCCACGCCCATCCCGCCGCGGCGCTCGTGCGGCTCGCCTACACCGACGAGTCGATCGAGATCGTCGTGGAGGACGATGGGCTGCGCGCGCACGAGCCGAACGGCTACGGCGGCAACGGCCTCGCGGGCATGCGCGAGCGCGTCGCCGCGCTCGGCGGCGAGTTCTCGGCCGGGCCCCGCCCGGACGTCGGCTTCCAGGTGCGCGCGCGGCTGCCGCTGGACGGCGAGCAGTGATCGACGTCCTGCTCGCGGACGACCAGGCGCTCGTCCGCGGCGGCTTCCGGGCGCTGCTCGACGCCGAGGACGACATCGCTGTCGTCGGCGAGGCAGGCAACGGCCGCGAGGCGGTGGCACTCACGCGCGAGATGAAGCCGGACGTGGTCCTGATGGACATCCGCATGCCCGACCTCGACGGGCTCGCCGCCACCCGCGAGGTCGCCGCGGACACCCGCCTTGCCGGCGTACGGATCGTGATCCTGACCACCTTCGAGCTGGACGAGTACGTGTTCGAGGCGCTGCGCTCGGGCGCGAGCGGCTTCCTCGTCAAGGACACCGAGCCGGTCGACCTGCTGGCCGCGGTGCGGCTGGTCGCGAGCGGAGAGGGGCTCCTCTCCCCCAGCGTGACCCGCCGCGTGATCGAGGAGTTCGCCTCGCGCGCCAAGGAGCCGCCGCCCGCGGGGCCGCTCGATGAGCTCACCGAGCGCGAGCGCGAGGTGATGGCGCTGGTGGCAGGCGGGCTGTCGAACGAGGAGATCGCGAAGCAGCTCGTGGTGAGCCCGGCCACGGCCAAGACGCACGTGAGCCGCGCCATGGTGAAGCTCGCCGCGCGCGACCGCGCCCAGCTCGTCGTGCTCGCCTACGAGCACGGGCTGGTGCGGCCGGGCTGGGTGAGCTAGGGCCTGTGCCGGCGCCCCGGTCGCGGCGGGCGGCGAGCCGAACGCAGAGATTGAAGGCTTCTGGGGGCTATAGCCCCCGTAACCGTTCAATCTTTCGCGCCGCGGGCGGTGAACGCCGGGCGCGGCGAAACCCGCCGATCACTGGCGCGGCGGCCGGAGTCGGCGCGCTACGCCGCGCCGCCGCGCCCAGCGCTACGCCGCGGCGCCGCCAGGCGGCCCGGCCGGGACCGGGTCGCGCTCCTCGCCGCCCGCCGGGCCACTCACGACCACCCCGTTGAGATCCACGGCGGCGTCCGAGCAGAGCCAGCGGGCGGCCTCCGCGAAGCCGCGGCCGCCCGGCTCGTGCGCCAGCGCGTTGATGCGCACGCCGCTGCCGGCGTGCTCGAGGGCCGACGCGCGCGTGAGCCCGGCGACGCAGCGCGCGTCGTCGGACCAGCCGAGTGGGCCGAGCGCAACGTTCACGATCGTGCCGCCGCCAGAGCCGGCGATGACCGGCTGCTGATGGCGCACGGCGAAGTAGACGGCGCGGCAGTCTGGCTCGGCGAGGTGGTCGAGACCGCGGGCGCGCCCGGGCGCGTTGACCGCGATGTCGAGCCGGCCGAAGACGGCGAGCGCCGCGTCCGCCAGGCGCGCCACGCCGTTCGGATCGCTGAGGTCGGTGCCGAGCGCGAGCGCCCGGCCTCCGCGCGCCTCAACGCTGCGGGCGACGCGCGCGATGGCAAGCTCGTCGGGAGCCCCGATCACCAGGCTGGCGCCGCTCTCGGCGAGCGCGGCCGCGACGGCGGCGCTGCCGCGGCCGGCGCCCGTGACCATCGCGACCCGGCCACGCAGCTCGGCCGGCCCGCGCCCGGCCGGCGGGTGCTCGCGCCCCTTTCGCGCCCGAGCGGCCGCCCCGCGACCGGCGGGCGCGGGGCCGCGCCGGCGCGGGGCGTGGGGGTGTCGGGGTCGGGGGGCGGTGGTCATGAGGGGCCTCCGGGATCGTGTTCGGAGCGCTGAATCGTGACCGCCGCGACGCCGCTCCACATCGGCCGCCAGGCGGATCTCCGCGTACGACCGAGGACGTAGGCCGTCCACCCGGATGACCCATCTGTGACGACTCGCTCACATACGGGGCCCCAAGTAACCGAAAGTGCTCTCGACGCACGTCCCACTCGATGCGACACCGGAGGCCGAGGAACACGATGCTCGAAGCGACACCCCTCTCGCTCACCGCAGATGGCCGTAACGGTCATACCTACGGCAGCAGCTACGAGGTCGACCGCTATCCCGCCGATCTGTCCGCGGCCCACGCTGCTGCGCCGATCCGGCCGGACCGGCTGACGGTGTGGCCGAGCGAGAACGGCTCCTTCGGAATCGATGTTCGCTGGTACGGGCGCGAGTGCATCCTGCGCGCCGTGGTGGTCCGCCGGCTGCTGAGCGAGGCCGGTTATCCCGCCACCGTCGGCAACTCGATCGACGGCCGCAACTGGGAGCTCACCGTCGGCCCGGTCCCCGCGGACGAGGTCGCGGGCGTAATCGACAACTACATCTGGTGAGCACCTGCACGTGCTGAAGCTATTCAACTCGGTCGCGCCCTCCCTCCCTGCGCGACCTGGGTAGCGCCTCTCCCTCCGGGCGCGCCCTGCACACGGCAAAGGGGCCGCGCGATCCACTGAGGACGCGCGGCCCCCGAGCCGTCCATCATCTGCAAGCAGCATCGAGTCAGCTCAGGCGCGTGCCGCACGAGCCGCATTCCGCGACGTCGTCTATCCACGTCATGCGCGACTCGCACAGCGGGCAGTCTGCGGCGCCCTCGGCGTGCGCGGCGCGCCAGGTGGCGCGCAGCCGCTCCTCCAGCGTTACGCGCCTGCCGCTTTCCGCCGCCTCCCAGGGCGACTCGCCGAACAGGCGCGCGGGCGATTCCAGTAGCAAAGTGCTCATCAGACCCTCCTGCATACGCCGACCACGCGACCCAGCAGCTGCACGTCGCGGCTGCGGATCGGATCGAGCGTGTCGTTCTCCGGCTGCAGGCGCACGTGGTCGTCTTCCTTGAAGAAGCGCTTGACGGTCGCCTCGTCCTCGACCAGCGCGACGACGATCTCACCGTCGCTCGCGGTCTCCTGCGGGCGCACCACGACGTAGTCGCCCTCGAAGATGCCGGCGCCCACCATCGAGTCGCCCTTGACCCGCAGCACGAACTCTCCCTCGTCGCCGCCCGCGATCTGCGGGACCGGCACGTACTCCTCGATGTTCTCCTCGGCGAGCACCGGCTGGCCCGCGGCCACCTGGCCGACGATCGGCAGGCCCGCCGGCGCGACCGCCGCCTTGGCCTTCTCGACCAGCACCTCGATCGCGCGCGGCTTGGTCGGGTCGCGGCGCAGCACGCCGAGCTTCTCGAGGTTCGCGAGATGCGCGTGCACGGTCGACGACGAGGTCAGCCCGATCGCCTTGCCGATGTCACGCACGGTCGGCGGGTAGCCGTGCTCCTCGCCGTAGCTCTTGACGTAATCGAAGATCTCCCGCTGCCGCTTGGTGAGGTTCAGCTCGACCATTCAGACCTCCCTGCGAAGCCGTTTCGGTTGCCTGATCCGAACATGTGTTCGCAGAGTACCCCGGGGGTCGGACGACATCAAGCGGGGGCCGGGAGAGCCCGAACCCCCGCTCTATACTGGGCGCCTCCACGCGCCTGTGGCGGAATTGGTAGACGCGCAAGGTTGAGGGCCTTGTCCTGTGTAAACGGGGTGGGAGTTCGAGTCTCCCTGGGCG
>CAWFZK010000020.1:0-161814 GCA_963820315.1 uncultured Thermoleophilaceae bacterium
GGAGCTGGACATCCGGAGCGTCGAGGCCGCCGCGGGTTCGCCAGAAGCCCCCCGCCTCGGCGATGCTCGAGGTCAGCGGGCCGCGGCCGCTCGCCACGAGGCTCGCCAGGTTGTCGGGGTTCATCGCTCCGAACAGGCTGTCCTCGCGCGACGCCAGGTAGCCGACGCCGCATGCCGGGTGGTCACTGAGGCCCCGCCCGACGCCCCGCGACTCCGCGACCGGATCGATCTGGAGCTGGGCGAGCTCGTCGGGGCGGCCGATCCCGGACAGCATCAGCAGCTGGGGAGAGTTGTAGGCGCCGCAGCTCACGATCACCTCGGTCGACGCGCGAAAGTCGAGCAGCTTGCCGATCCGTGCACCGTGCACACCGACGGCGCGCGTGCCGTCGAACAGGACCTTCAGCACCCGCACATTGGTCTCCACTCGAAGGTTCGGCCGCGCCAGCGCCGGGCGAAGGTAGGCGCCGGCCGTGCTGCAGCGCAGCCCGTCGCGCTGGGTCACCTGGTGCCAGCCGACGCCGTCCTGCTCGGGGCCGTTGAAGTCGTCGTTGGCTTTGAGCCCGTTAGCGATTGCGGTGTCGATGAAGGCCTTCGCGATCGGGTTGCGCGAGCGCCCGTCCGAGACGCTCAACGGACCTCCGGCGCCGTGCCGCTCGTCGGCGCCGCGCTCGTTGTCCTCGGCGCGCTTGAAGCACGGCAGCATCTCGTCCCAGCCCCAGCCCGCACAGCCGAGGTCGGGCCACTCGTCGTAGTCGAGCCGGTGACCGCGGACGTAGACCATCCCGTTGGTCGACGACGACCCGCCGAGAACACGGCCGCGCGGCAGGAAGATGCGCCGGTTGTTGCATCCCTGCTCGTAGCCGGTCGAGGTGGTCCCAGTCCTTGTCCGTGCGCATCAACGCCGGGAACGCGGCCGGGATCCGAATCAGGTCGCTGTCGTCCGGCCCGCCGGCCTCGATCAAGAGGACCTCGACATCCGGGTTTTCGCTGAGCCGGTTGGCGAGCACGCAACCGGTGGAGCCGGCGCCCACGATCACGTAGTCGTACGTCATGGACGGGAGTGTCGGTCCTGGCCCCACCGCTTCGCATCGGTGAGCCACACGGAACTTACGGCGCTATCCGGCGCGCAGGATTTCCCATTCTCCGGGGACGCCCTCGAGTGTGTGGCGCCCGTGCGGGACCAGCGGCATCGGCGTGCCGGCGCCGAGGTCGCGCACCGTGGCGGACAGCAAGACCTCGCCGGCGTCTGCCAGCGCGGCGATCCGCACTGCGATCTCGACCTCGCCGGCGTGGAGCCCCGCACGCACCGGCAGGCCGAGCTCCTGCATGGCGTCGCGCAGCGCTATCGCGCAGGCGACCGCGCTCGCGGGGCGGTCGAAGACGCTGAGGAAGCCGTCGCCGAGTGTCTTGACCTCACGGCCGCCGTGCGCAGCGAGCAGCTCGCGCATGGTCGCCTCTTGGACGATGTCGGTGAACAGCACCGTCACGGCGGCGATCGGTGTGTCTGGAGCTGGGGCGAGAGGTGCGGGCGCGTCGCGGGCGAGCGCGGCGGCAATGCCCTCGCGGCTTTTGAGATCGAGCTTGCGCAGGATTGCGGCGACGTGCGATTCGACCGTCCTGCGGGTGACGAAGAGCTGCCGGGCGATCTGGGGATTGCTCATTCCCTCGGCGGCGAGCTTGGCCACGCGCAGCTCGCTCGGCGTCAGTGCGTCGATGCCGGAGCGCACGAGGCGGCGCGGCCGCGCGCCGGTGGCAACGAGCTCCTCGCGCGAGGCCTCGACCAGCGGCTGCGCGCCGCAGCTGTGTGCGAGCTCCATCGCGCGCGCCAGCGGCTGCCGCGCGTCGGCGCGGTGCCTGGCGCGGCGCAGAGCCGCGCCGAGCCCGAACAGCGCGCGCGCGTGCTCGACGGGCATCGGGGACGCTTCGAGGCCATCGCACGCCGCGCGCAGCAGGTCGATTCCCTCGTCTCCGCCGACCACGACCCCCGCCGATCGCAGCACGAGCCCGCGGCAGACCGGCGCGAGCTTCAGCAGGTTCGCCAGCCCCTCGCGTGCGGCGGCGGTCGCCTCCTCGGTCCGTCCGGCGGCGAGGAGGTACTCGGGGCGCAGCAAGTAGGCCGGGTAGGGAAATGAGCGGGAGATCCCGCGTCGGCTGATCCAGCCGTCGGCCGCCTCCATGTCGGCCAGCGCCTCCGTGACGCGGTGCTGTTCCAGGCGCAGGCGGGCTCGCTGGGCGATGAAGATCATGTCCTGGATGGGGCCGATGGAGACGGCCCCACCCAGTCCGTTCTCCTCGAGCAGCTGATCGGCCTCGTCGAGCCGGCCGAGCTCGGTCAGGGCCCACAGGTGGTTCGCTATCGCGATGCGCCGCACGAGCGGCGTGCCCAGCAAGGCGGAGAGTTGCATGGCCTCCCGCGCGTCGGCCTCTGCCTCGGGGAGACGGCCTGCCAGGATGCGCGTCCGCGCTGTCAACGCGAGCGCGTTGATCAGGATGGCCATCGCGCCCTGCTCGCGCGCAACGCGGACCCAGCTGTCACAGGCTCGCTGAGCCGCCTCGATCTCGCCAGCGGACCCCAGCCCGGAGATCGCATATGCGGCCTCGGTGTGGTGCGCGTCCGACCCGCGGACCTCGACTGCTGCGTCCAGGCGGCGCGCTTCCGGGAGCAGCCGGGCGACATCCTCGAAGCGGACGTCGACGGCGAAGTAGGGCGTGAGTAGCGCGAATGCCGCGAACAGGGGGTAGCTCGGCCACGACGGGTCGGCCGTCGCGATGAGCTCCTTCAGCGATGAGCCGGCGACCGCCGCAGGAACCAGCGGTGTGGCGAGCTCGAGCGTGGTTCGCGCCAGCGCGATCTCGGCTCGCGACTCAGCCGCCTTCTCGGGGAGCGCCTCGACCGCATCGCCGAGGGCGCGGGTCGCCTTGTCCAGGTCACCACCTAGGAACCAGCTCACGGCGAGTTCCGCCGCCGCGTGGGCTCGCACGACCGGATCGTCGGAGAGCTCGAATGCTCTGCCGAGCGCCCGCCGTGTCGTCGCGTGGTCTGCGGCGAGGTGCGCCGCGCGACCGCGCGCGAGATGGGCCCGGGCCAGCAGCGGGGGCGTCGGCGGCTCAGCCAGGCAGCGATCCAGCAGCGCCGTCGCGGCGTCGATCGCGCCGCGCGCAGCAGCGCGCTCGCCGGCGTGCAGCAGCTGTTCGGCGACCCACGGATCGCCTGCCGGCGCCGTGGAGACCAGGTGTACCGCTGCGCGGTCGGGGTTCCGCGAGGCGAGGACCTCCGCGGCGCGACGGTGCTCGAGCGCGCGCCGCGACGACGACAGCTCCTCGTACACGGCCGCGCGCAGGATCGGGTGCGTGAAGCGCAGCGGCTCACCTGCGGCCAGGATCTGGCTGTGAACGAGCGCCTCGGCCGCCGCCACCGCGCGCCCGGCGTCGAGCCCGGCGACGGCGGCGGCGAGGTGCACGTCGGCGTCGGTGTCCAGCACCGAGACCGCGCGCGCCAGCGCGGTCGCCTCCTCGGGCAGCCGCGACAGGCGCAGCAGCACGCTCCGCGCGACGGCGCTCGGTCCGAGCTGACGGACCCGCTCCGCACCCGCGGCGCTCGCCTCGACGTCGCCGCGCGCCAGCGCGTTGACGAGCTCTGACAACAGGAACGGGTTGCCCCCGGTCGTCTCGTGGCAAGCGCGGCAGAACTTGGCGTTCGCCGACAGGCCGAGCGCGGCGCGGACCACGCTCGCGCTCGCGGCTTCCGTCAGCGGCTGGGGGACCACCGTCTCGGAGGCCTCGGTGCGCACGGCTTCGAGCAGTTCGCCCGGAGCGTTGGTCTCACCGCTGCGCACCGCGACCACCACCGCCACCGGGACGCCCTCGAGCCGGCGTGCCAGGTAGACCAGCCATCGCAGCGACGCAGGGTCCGCCCACTGCGCGTCGTCGACGCACAGCAGCAGCGGCGCGCGCGCCGCGAGGTTCGCCGCGAGCCAGTACAGACCGTGTTGCGCCGCGAACGACGCGTCCTGGCCAGGCGGTGCGCCCACGTCCCCGTGCCGGCCGAAAATCGGCTCGACGATCGCGGCGACGCCTTCGAGCAGCTCGGCCCGCCCCGCGTCGCTCTCCCCCGCGAGCACCGCCTCGAACAGCTGGCGCACCAGGCCGTAGCCGAAGTCGCTCTCGAGCTCGCCGCCCCGCGCGCGCAGCACCGACACGCCGCGCTCACGAGCCTCCGCGCAGACGGCGTCCAGCAGCGACGTCTTGCCGATTCCCGCCTCGCCCTCCACTACCGCCAGCGCGCCGTCGCCTCGCTCGGCCGCCGCGACCGCACGAAGCAGCAGCTCGAACTCGTCGTCGCGCTCGAGCAGCGCCCACGGCGCCGGTGCGTTACTCGCCGAGATCGGTGCGGCCATTTTCGTCGCCCGCCGCCGATCGTACCCCCCGCACAGCATCCAGCAGCGCGATCAGCTCGAGCATCCCCACGAACGGCCGGCGCGGTTGACCATCGCCTTCCAGCCACCCCGCGACGGCGCCCTCGTCGTCGTGGATCTCGATCGTCACGCGCACGGCGAACCAATCTCTGTGAACGCCGCCCGGTCCGCATCGGTGAGGCTCACTGAACTTGCAAGCCGCCTCAGGACGAGTATCGGGCGCTTCACATCACGCTGGCGGTCCCGGGTAGGTCATCGCGCAACAGGCCTAGCTGACCGGAGGAGGCAGCATGATCAGACGAGTGGTGCTCGCGGCGGTGGCCGCGTTGGCGGTGAGCGCAGGGGTGGCGCTGGCGACCCATGACGGAGCATCTGGGCAAGCTGGGGACGCCCGCGTGGAGGCGCTCTTCGAGCAGACGACCCGGTCGACCCAGTGGGAGCTGGTCGAGCGCGTGAGACTGGGCTTCGACGCCCACCATCCCGAGGGGGTCGTGAAGGTCGGGGACCGCTTCTTCCTTTCCACCGTCGAGGTCACCGAGCCGACGGTGCGCTGCCCCACGACCTGCGACGGGACCGACCGCAGCCCGGGCAAGGGCCTGGGCTGGGTGATCGAGTTCGACGCCCAGGGCAACAAGCTGCGTGAGGTCCGCGTGGACGATGGCGCGACGATCTACCACCCGGGCGGCCTCGACTACGACGGCCGCCGGCTGTGGACGGCGGTGGCCGAGTACCGGCCCAACAAGCCGTCGATCATCTACAGCATGAGCCCGCGCACGCTGCGGCCGCGGGCCGAGTTCCGCACGCCCGACCACATCGGCGGGATCGCCCACGACACCGAGCGCGATCGCATCGTCGGGCTCAACTGGGGCTCCCGGCTCGCCTACGAGTGGAGCCTTGAGGGCCGTGAGCGGCGAGTCGACCCCAATCCGTCCCATTACGTTGACTACCAGGACTGTAAGTTCCTGACCGTCGAGCGCGGCACACGGCCGGGGATGATCTGCGGGGGCATCGCCAGCTACACGCCCCCGGGCGGCCAGTCCTTCGAGCTGGGTGGGCTCGGGATCGTGAGGCTGCCCGGCATGCGGCCCCAGCACGAGGTCCCGTTCACCCAGTACACGCCCCAGAACCACGTCGCCACCCGCAACGCGATGGACGTCGAGGCCGTGGGTGACCGGCTGCGCCTCTACCTGGTGGCCGACGACGACGACTCGGAGATGCTGGTCTACGAGGCCGCTGCCGGCTGATTCAGGTTCTGGCGCTCGTCCGCCTGCCCGCCTAGCGGCCGCCGGTCGGGCTCGCCGGGTCGCACTCGGAGGCGCGCTGGGGGTGCAGAATGTTTTTGGGGCTATGTCTGCCGAATTCATCGGGCGGGAGGACGAGCTTGCCTCGATCGAGGCCTTCCTCGAGCGGTCCGAGCAGGCCCCTTCCGCTCTGGTGCTCGTGGGCGAGGCTGGGATCGGCAAGACAGCGCTATGGCAGATGGCGGTGGAGCGCGCTCGGGAGGGCCGGGCCAGGGTGCTCTCTGCACGCGCCGTCGAGGCCGAGGCCGCGCTCTCGTTCCTAGGGCTCTCCGACCTGCTCGCGGGAGTGGTCGACGAGGTGCTGCCGTCGCTCACCGCCCCGCGGCGGCGGGCGCTCCAAGTGGCGCTCCTCTTGGCCGAGCCGGGCCGCGATATCCCTGACCCGCGCGCCATCGGACTCGCTGTCCTCGACAGCCTGCGGGCGCTCGCCGCGGGCGGCGCAGTGGTCGTCGCGGTTGACGACCTCCAGTGGTTCGATCGATCCTCAGCGGCGGTCCTCCAGATCGCGCTTCGGCGACTGCGCGGCGAGCCGGTCGGCTTCCTCGCGACCGCTCGGCCCTGGCCCGCGAGCGACATTCTGATAGAGGTCGATCGCTGGCTCCGGGAGGGTGCGGTCGAGCGGCTCTCTGTCGGTCCGCTCAGCCTCGGCGCGCTCTTCAAGCTGCTCAGGAGCCGGCTCGGGCTCGAGCTGTCCCGACCGGAGCTCGTGCAACTGCGCGACGTGACGGGTGGGAACGCGTTCTTCGCGCTCGAGCTTGGCCGCGACCTGGCGACCTCAAGACCCGCCTCCGGTCAACCTCTCCGGGTCCCCGGCACGCTGAGGCAGCTCCTCGGCGAGCGTCTTGATGGATTGCCCGCCGAGACGCGCGAGGTACTCCTGACAGCGGCGGCACTCGCCCGGCCGACCGTGGCGGTCCTCGCCGGGGCCCACGGCGACACCGAGCAGGTCACCGACGCGCTCGAACGGGCCGCCCGCGCCGGAGTCCTCGAGATCGAGGACGCCCGAGTGCGTTTCGCCCATCCGCTGCTCGCCTCAGTGTGCTACGAGCAGGCGCCGCCTTGGAGGCGCCGGGCCGCGCACGGGAGGCTCGCCGCGGCCGTCGACGAAGAGGAGGAGCGAGCACGCCACCTCGCGCTCGCTGCCGAGCACCCCGATGCGGGCGTCGCCTCTGCGCTCGATGCCGCCGTAGGGGGCGCCATCGCTCGCGGGGCACCGGCGGCGGGAGCCGAGCTGTCCGAGCTCGCCGCCGAGCTGACCCCGTCCGAGGACAGCCAAGGGCGACGTGCGCGACGTCTCGCGGCGGCCGAAGCCCATCGGCTGGCGGGCGATCGCGAGCGGGCCGGCGCGATCCTCGAGGAACTCCTGCCCAACGTGCTCCCCGGTGCGGAGCGCGCCGACGTCCTCTTCGCCCTCGCGCGCGGGCGCCGGGCCGACCTGCCGACCATCGCCGAACGATGCGAGGAGGCGCTACGAGAGGTCGGCGACGACCACACACGTGCCGCGGAGATCCTCGCTTTCCTCAGCTGGACCCGCCTGCTCGAGGGACGGGTCCGGGCCGCCCTCGCTCATGCCCGCGCTGCGCTCGAGCACGCGGAGCAGCTCGACGACCCCGAGCTGCTCGCGCGGGCGATCGCGAGGGTCGCGATGGCGGAGACCTGGACGCTCGACGTCACGCCGGGCCTACTCGAGCGCGGCGTGGCTGTCGAGGAGCGTCTCGAGCGGCCGCTCGAGTTTCACGAGAGCCCGAGCGTGACGCTCGCACGGCGCCTCATGTGCCTCGCCGAGTTCGACGCCGCGTATCCGATCCTCGAGGCTGCCGAGGGCAAGGCGATGGCGCGCGGGGACGAAGGCACACGCGGGCACGTGCTCTTCCACCTGTTCCAGGTGGACTGGTTCACCGGGCGGTGGGAGGCGGCCGGCCGGCACGCCTCGGCCGCGCTCGAACTCGCCGACCAGCTGCGCGACGAGCAGTTTCGAGGGATCGCCCTCTACGCGCAGGCGCTCCTCGGGGCCCATCTCGGACAGGTCGCGCCCGCGCGTGCCGCGGCCCAAGAGGCACTGTCGATCTCGGAGGCGATTTCGGACGCATTGTTTGGCGTTCAGAGCCGCACTGTGCTGGGTTTCCTCGAGCTCTCGCTTGGCGATTTCGACGCGGCGGACCGGTGCCTGCGCGAGCTGCCCGTCTGGCTCGTCGCACACGGTTGGAACGAGCCCACGGACTTTGCCTGGACGAACGCGATCGAAGCGGCGATCGGCATCGCGGCGCTCGACCGCGCACGCTCCTACCTCGAGCAGTACGAGGAGCGAGCGGAGCGCTCCGCGAGCCCCTGGGCGCTTGCCACGGCCGCCCGTGACCGTGGCCTCCTGGCCTCCGTGGAGGGGGATCTCGACCTCGCCTTGGCCGCGCTCGACCGCGCCGTCACCGAGCACGACCGTATGCGCTGTCCGTTCGAGCGCGGCCGCTCCCTGCTCGTCCTCGGCTCGGTCCGGCGCCGGGCGCGACAGAAGCGCGCCGCGCGCGAGGCGCTCGAGCAGGCGCTCGGGATCTTCGACGAGCTTGGGGCGAGCCTGTGGGCGCAGAGGGCGGGCGAAGAGCTCGAGCGCATAAGCGGCCGACGGCCCGGCTCCGGACAGCTGACCGCGACCGAAGAGCGGGTCGCCTCGCTTGCGGCAAAGGGGCTCGCGAACAAGGAGATCGCCTCAGCCCTGCATATGAGTGTGCACACGGTCGAGGCGCACCTGTCGAGTACCTACCGGAAGCTCGGCGTCCGCTCGCGCACGGCGCTGGCCGGGCGGCTCGCGGCATCGGGAGAGCAGGCGGTGGAGGAGTAGCGGGCCCAAAGTGTGGGGCTTTCCAGGATTTCCCCTCCGGCCTGTCGGGCGTAGCGTTGGTGCATGGTCTACGTCGTCGAGCGCTACCTGCCGGGTCTCTCCAGCTCCGAGCTGCAACGCGCTCTCGTTGTGCTGAGACGAACGACTCGGGAGATGCGCGGTGAGGGGACCCCGATCCGCTATCTGGGGTCGACCATCGTGCCCGACGACGAGGCGTGCTTCTGCGAATTCGAGGCGCCGTCGCAGGCGGCGGTTGCCGAGGCGAACCGGCGCGCAGGCGTGGCGTTCGACCGCATCGTCCCCGCGGTCGCCGTCTCGCCCGCGGCCAGGAGAATCAATGATGTCTAGCGCGACGACAGCCGACTCCGTCCAGTTGCTCGGGGAGGCGTTCTCCGGGACTGTCCTCGTCCCGGGCGATCCCGGCTACGACGAGGCCCGGAGAATTCACAACCGCTTGATCGACAATCGTCCGGCGGTGATAGCGCGATGTCTGCACACGGCGGACGTCGTGGACGCTGTGAACCTCGGCAGGGAGGAGGGCCTCGAGATCTCGGTGCGCGGCGGCGGCCACAACGTTGCCGGCAAGGCGGTCACGGACGGGGGGCTGATGATCGACCTCTCGGTCATGAAGGGCATCCACGTCGACCCGGCGCGACGGACCGTCCGCGCGCAGGCCGGCGTCAGGGTCGGTGAGCTCGACCGTGCCGCCGCCGCCTTTGGGCTCGCGTCCCCGAGCGGCGTCATCTCGCTTACCGGGATCGCGGGCCTCACCCTCGGCGGGGGGATCGCCTGGCTGATGGGCAAGTACGGGATGGCCGTCGACAACCTTCTCTCCGCCGAAGTCGTGCTTGCGTCCGGCGAGGTGGTCACCGCGAGCGAGGACACCGATGCCGACTTGTTCTGGGCGCTTCGCGGGGGTGGCGGCAACTTCGGCGTCGTTACGTCGTTCGAGTTCCGGGCGCACCCGGTCGCGAGCGTGCTCGGCGGTGTGGTGCTGCATCCTCTCGAGGCCGCGCCGCAACTCTTCTCGTTCTACCGCGACTTCGCCGCCGAGCTCCCGGACGAGCTCTCCACGCAGGCCGTGTTCGTGCATGCGCCCGATGGATCGGGGACCAAGCTCTGCGGAGTCGCTGTCTGTCACGCGGGCGACGACGCCGATCGAGCCGAGGCCGACGTCCGCGCGCTCCGCGAGTTCGGCTCGCCGGTCGTGGACATGCTCCAGCGCATGCCGTACCCCGTCGTGAACACAGGGGTCGACTGGCTGTTCCCGGGCGCGTTCAACTATTGGAAGTCGGCCTTCTTCTCGGAGCTATCGGATCCGGCCGTCGAGGTGCTGGTCAGGGCGTTCGAGCGGGCCCCCAGCGAGCTCTGCTTGCTCGGCGTCGAGGACTTCCACGGTGCGGTCACGCGCGTCGCCCCCACAGCCACCGCCTACCCGCACAGGGAGCCCGGCTACAACCTCTTGCTGATCTCCCAATGGACCGACCCGGCCGACGCAGAGGCAGGAATCGCCTGGGCGCGCGAGTCCTTCGACGCGCTGTCCCCCTACATGGCGGATCGCTCCTATACGAACTACCTGTCGGCCGACGCGCACGACCGCGTCCGCCAGGCCTACGGCCCCAACTACGAACGGCTCCTCGAGCTCAAGCGGCGCTACGACCCCGACAACCTGTTCAGGCTCAACCAGAACCTCGATCCGAACGGTCGAGCCTGACCGGGCCCGCGCCAAGACAACATTCACGCTGCTGCAGTGCTGGAGCCGGGTGGGATGACCAACAGGATCGATGTCGTCGATCATTGGCGCCGGCCAAGCCGGCCTCGCGGTGAGCCACGAGCTCACGCGTGCGGGCATTGCCCACGTCGTGCTCGAGAGGGGCCAGGTGGGGCAAAGCTGGCGGGGGCGCTGGGACAGCTTCTGTCTGGTCACTCCGAACTGGTTCCTGCGGCTCCCCGGCTATCCCTACGACGGCGGCGACCCCGACGGCTTTATGCCCCGCGACGAGATCGTGTCCTACCTCGAGCGCTACGCGGCAGGGTTCGAAGCGCCGGTGCGAAAAGGTGTCGAGGTAATCTCGCTGCGGGCGGGGCCCGACGGCGGTTTCCTCCTGGAGACCTCGGCCGGGCAGATCGCGGCGCGGACGGTGGTCCTCAGCACCGGCGCCTTCCAGCGGCCCCACCGACCGGCCGCAGCGTCGACGCTGCCTACTGACCTGCTTCAGATCGATATCGAGGAGTACCTCAACCCGGCCGGCCTCCCTGCCGGCGCGGTGCTGGTGGTCGGGAGCGGCCAGTCCGGCTGCCAGATCGCCGAGGAGCTCCAGGAGGCCGGCCGCGACGTGTTCCTGGCCTGTGGGCGGGCTCCGTGGTTCCCCCGCAGACTCGGCGGCCGAGACCTCTCTTGGTGGGCGCTCGAGACGGGTTTCCTCGACGCGCCGCTCAGCTCGCTGCAAAGCCCGGCCGCCCGGCTCGCCGCCAACGTGCAGGCGACGGGGGCCGGCGGCGGCCATGACCTCCCCTACCGCACTCTCCGGAAGCTGGGCGTCACCCTGCTCGGTCACTTCCTCGGCGCCGAGGGCCGCCACGCCCGCTTCGCGCCGGACCTCGGCGAGAGCGTCGCCTGGGGCGATGAGCGGAATGCGCAACTCATGGATCTGGTCCGAAAGCTGGTCACCGAACGCGGCCTGCCGCTGCCGGAGATCCCCGAGCCGGAACCGTTCTACGGCGAGGCGCCCGAGGAGCTGAACCTGAGCAGCTTCGGTGCGGCCGTATTCGCGGGTGGCTTTCGGCCCGACTACGAGTCCTGGGTCCGCGTCCCGGGAGCGTTCGACGAGCTCGGCTTCCCGGTCCACGAGGAAGGGGCCAGCACGGTCGCCCCGGGGCTCTACTTCTTCGGCGTCCACTTCCTCCGCAAGCGCAAGTCATCGCTCTTGAACGGGGTAGGCGAAGACGCCGCCATCGTCGCTCGCCAGATCGCCATGCGACAAGTCCAACCAGCCACGTGAGCTTGCCGACCGCTCCAGGCTCGCCGGTGGGGATCGATCAACGACGCGCGATCCGGCAGCGGCGAGTGCCTCGCTGTTGCTCTGCCCGATGAGCGGTCATTTACGCGAAAGTGATGGGCGGCGAGGGGAGCCGCGGAACGCAGGCGCCGACCGCGCTAAGGCCCAGTCCCGAGGAGCCGCGTCACGAGTGGGCTTCGATCGCCTTCGCCGTATCGAGGAAATGGCGGAAGGCGGTTACCTCGCCGTCGGAGCCGAACTCATAGAGGTGAATCTCCTCGTCTAGGACTCGCTTCCCGGTGGCCTTGACGGTGAGGTCGTACTCGATCACTGCCGCGACGCGGCCGTCCCCCTCGAGGAATGAATGGGGGTTGAAGGACTTCATCTCGAAGTCTTCCTCGATGTCCTGGAAGAACCCGGCCGCCGCCGCCCGACCGCTGCGGGGCCTCATGTACGGGACGTCCTGATCCTGCGCAGCGTTCCCGGTCGGGTGATGCTCCCACCGAACGTCCTCCGCCAGGTGCTCGAGGATCGCGGGGATGTCCCCGCGACCGAATGCCTCGTAGATCTGCTGCACGGTCTCGACGCTGCTCATCGGGTCTCCTTTCGCCCATATCGGGCTACCCGAGCAGCGTATCCTCGCCCGCCGGCAGCGCGGCGCCGGCACCAACGATTAGGCGCGCGCCGGGCGCCTGGGCATGAGGCTGCTCGTGGCTCGCGTCAAGCCGCCCGGCGCACCGGCTCGGCGGATGCTCGCGTGAGCCCGTGAAGGTCCAGGAGTGTCTCCCGGAACTGGGCGTAGCGCTCGCGACCGATCTCTTCGGTGAAGCGGCGCTCGATGTCGTCGAAGATCTCCTGCGAGGTCGTCAGCGCCTCCCGGCCGTGCGGTGTGAGCTGGATGATCTTCGCGCGCCCGTCCGCCGGGTCGCGCACGCGCTCGACAAATCCGAGCCGCTCCAGGTCCGCCACCGCTTCGCCAACCGATTGCTTGGTGAAGCCCGATCGCTCGGCCAGGTCGGTGAGCCGGGAGCCGCCGTCGTCGATGTTTCCGAACACGCAGCCGTGCGCCGGCCGCAGCTCCGCGAAGCCGAGCGCGGTCAGGCGGGTGAAGAGCTCTTCTGCGACGGCGTCTCTGACGCGGCTCAGCAGGGCGACGAGGGGGAGATCGGGTTGTGTGTCCATGGTCACAGTTGGTAAGGCGGCCTGATGATTATGGTACGGTCGCCTTACAAGCTTACCTGACTAAGTCTCTGCTCGGAGGATTCGAAATGCAACGCAAATGGTGGACCTTGCTCGTGGTGAGCGTGGCCACATTCATGCTCCTGCTCGACATCACGGTGGTCAACACTGCGTTGCCGGCGATCCAGGAGGACCTGAACGCCAGCTTCACCGAGCTGCAGTGGGTGATCGATGCCTACACGCTCGCGCTGGCCGCATTGGTGCTCACGGCCGGCTCCCTTGCCGACCGGCTGGGCCGGCGCCGGGTGTTTGCGATCGGCCTCGGGATCTTCTCGGTGTCGTCGCTGGCCGCCGGCCTGGCTCCTGATCCGACCTTCCTCAATATCGCCCGCGCGATCCAAGGGATCGGCGGAGCGATCCTGTTCGCGGTATCCCTGGCGCTCGTCGCCCAGGAGTTCGCGGCCGGCCGCGAGCGCGGCACGGCGATGGGCATCTACGGCGCCACGATCGGCGTGTCGGTGGCGGTTGGACCGCTCGTGGGCGGTGCACTGGTCGACTCGCTGGGCTGGGAATGGGTGTTCTTCATCAACGTGCCGGTGGGGATCGCTGCGATCGCTGCCACCTACACCAAGCTCCGCGAGAGCCGCGACCCGAACGCCACCCGTGTGGACTGGGCTGGCCTGGCGACCTTCAGCTCGGCGCTCTTCCTGCTCGTCTTCGGTCTCCTGAGAGGCAACGAGGAGGGTTGGGGCAGCACGTTCATCCTCGGGCTGCTCGGCGCCGCCGCCCTCCTGCTGGTGGCCTTCGTGGCGATCGAGAGCAGGGTCAAGCAGCCGATGCTGCCGTTGCGGCTCTTCCGCAAGCCCGCCTTCACCGGCGTGCAGCTGGCGGCGCTGGGCGTGTCCGCCTCGATGTTCGCGCTGTTCCTGTACATCACGTTCTACCTGCAGAACCACCTCGGCCATTCGCCGCTCGAGGCGGGGTTGATCTACCTGCCGTTCACGGTGATCAGCTTCTTCGCAGCCGCTGCCGGCGGGGCGCTGCTGACGAAGCTACCCGCACGGGTGATCATGTCCGCCGGGTTGGGCCTGACCGGCGTGGGCCTCCTGCTGATGGGCGGGATCGACCCGGCCGACGAATGGACCGCGCTGCTCGGAGGCTTCCTGGTGGCCGGCGCGGGCGTCGGGCTGCTCAACCCGGTGATCGCCGACGTGGCCCTGAGCGTGGTGCCCAAGGAGCAGAGCGGCATGGCCGCCGGGATCAACGACACGTTCCGGCAGGTCGGAATCGCCGTGGGCATCGCGGCCTGGGGAGCGATCTTCCTCAGCCGCGGCGCGTCCGAGGTCGAGCAGCTCGCGGCCGGCACTCCCGCCGCGACCGGGGAGCGCCCCCGCCAGCTCATCGAGGCGGCATCGTCGGGCAACCTCGACGCCGCCACGGCCTCGATTCCGGCCGGTACCCGCGAAACGGTGGCGGACGCGGCGGGTCAGGGCTTCATCTCCGGCCTGAACGACATCATCATGCTCGGAGGGATCGTGTCACTGCTCGCCGCGGTCGCAGCGCTCTGGCTCGTGCGTGAGCGCGACATCGAGCGCGAAGCGCCGATCGAGCTGCCGGAGCCTCCGCTCACGTCCGAACAGCAGGCGCCGTTGCAGCCGACGGCCGCCTGAACCCGGATCCACCTCGCCCTATGCCCGCAACGGCCATCGCGGCCGTTGCGGGCGGTCGAGTTGTTACGGCGCGAGCGCAGCGAACGGTCGCTCGCCGTAGACGACCCGGCCGCCGACGATCGTGAGGACTGACGTGAGCCCCCGGATCTCATCGACCGGAACCCGGAAGTAGTCCCGGCTGAGCACGATCAGATCGGCCAGGCGGCCGGGCTCGAGCGCGCCGATCCGGCCGTCAAGGCCCATGAACCAGTCGCATCGGCGCGTGGCCAGTGCCAGCGCCCGCTCGCGTGTGAGCCGCTGTTCAGCGGCCACGCCGCCGCGGTTGGGGATCGAGCTGCGCCCGCTCATCGTGTACCAGAGGTGCACGAACGGGGGGTACGGCGCCTCGCCAGGAGCGCCGCTGCCGAGGCAGGCGCGCGTGCCGCTCTCATAGATGCGCCGGTAGGGCGGGTACGACGGCACCCCGTTGACCGTGGGGTCGGTTGGGACGACGCCGGCGTCGAGCTCCCTGAGGCGCGTCAGGGCGTCGGGATTTGGCTCGCTCGGGCCGCCGCCCGGGTGCAGCATCCGCCAGCGCAGATCGGTAATCGCTGTGCGGGCGTTCACCTTCTCCCAGGCCTCGACCAGGCCGTGCTGTGTGGTCGGGCGGGACGCGGCGGCCTCGTACGCCCAGCCGCGGGCGGCGAGCCGGCTGAGCAGCCGGCGATACGGACCCGGCGGGTATACGCCGTTGGCTCCGGGAGTGATGACGTCGGGGCCTATCCCCCCGATACGCAGCAGGTCGTCGCCGACATTGCCGATCGCGTTCGCGCCGACCGGGAAGTTGAGCCGCACACGCGCGCCCAGGTCGCCTGCGCGGTACAGCGCGGTGATCGCCGCCGGGTCGCCGCCGCCTGGGTCATCCCAGGCGGTGAGGCCGTGCCGGTTGAGCTCGCGAACGAAGTGCCGCATGCACGACTGCCGCTCATCGAGCGCAAGCCCTTCCCGCTGCGCCTTGACCGCGCGCAGCGCACGGACGTTGGCCGGTCCCTTTACCTGCCCCGTCGCCACGCCCGCCGAGTCGCGCACGACCCCACGGTCGCCGACCGCGAGGCCTAGTCGCCGCAGTCCCAGGCTGCTCAGCTGCCCACCCGCGAAGCCGGCCGCTTGGAGGTAGACCGGATGGGCCGGTGCGATCGAGTCGAGCTCGCTCCTCGTGAGCATGCCGGGGGTATCGAGCTGCGCGGCGTTCCAGCCGCGGCCGGTCGCCGCCAGCCAGCTCCCCGCCGGAGTCCGCCGCGCGCGATCGGCGACGATTCGCAACGCCTCGACCCGTGTGTAAACGCCATCAAAGCGCGGGGACCGCGAGAAGCACTCCGTTGATCCCATGCGCAGGCCGCGGAGGCTGGCGTCTACCAGACCGGGGAGCACGCGGCGCCCGTCGAGGTCGATCTCGCGCGTCGTTGAGCCGGCGAGGCCCCGGATGCGGTCGTCGCTGCCGGAGGCGATGATCACCCCGTCGCGGATCGCAAGCGCCTCCGTGGTGGTACCGCGGCCGTCCATCGTGGTGATGCGCCCGTGGTGGACGATCAAGTCGGGCACCACGGCCGCCGGCTCGGGGTCCGAGTCGTCCGCCCGGATGAGCACGACGACGCCCGCGGCGACCACGAGCGCGCACGCACCGAGGACGAGCCATCTCCCCATAGGTCTTCTCCACCCGCCGGCCCGGCCACGGGGCGAGCCCGCGGCCGGGTCGGCCGGTTCCATCTCCTAATCGAGGTACCTGAAGCGACCGTCCGCATGCACGATACGTCCGTCGACGATCGTGAGGTTCGAGCGGATGTCCTTGATCTCGCTGTCGGGGACCTTGAAGTAATCGTCGCTCAGGACGATCAGGTCGGCGTGACGCCCGGGCTCGAGCGAGCCGACGCGCCCCTCCTGGTCGATGAACCACCCGCACTCGACCGTCGCGTGACGAAGCGCCTCGGTGCGGGTCAGGCGCTGCTCCGGCGGGACGCCCATGACGCCGGGCAGCATCGTCTGCCCGGTGGTCACGTACCACAGCGTTTGGAACGGAGCCCACGGCGCGACGTTCATCGCGTCGGTGGCGAGGCACATGTGTGCGCCGCTGTCCATGACGGTCTTGTAGCGCGGACCAGGCTGACCGTTGCGGACCGCCGAGAAGGTCAGCGCCCAACCGACGCCGAGGGCGTTGGCGCGGGCGAGCTGCGCATCGCTCGGCTCGTTGTTGTTGGGGTGCGCGATCCGCCACTTGAGCTTCGACACCGGGTAGACCGTGTTGCCCTCCTCGAAGCCGGCGAGCAGCGGGTCGAGGACGCCGACGTGCGTCTCGACGCTGAGCCGCTTGTTGGCTGCCGCGCGCGTGAACGTCGGGTAGTCGGGGTCGTCCGGCATCATGTCCTCGCCGGGCCCGAGGTACCGGAACATGTCGTCACCGAGGAAGCCGAACTCGTTGCGCATGTCCTGCTCCTGGCGCGGCCAGCCGCCGTAGCCGCTCATCGCGTTGAAGGCGATGCGCGCGTTCAGGCCGTGCTCGCGGTAGAGCGCCATGGCGCCCTCCTCGACGTGCGTGCCCTCGTTGATCGCGCCGATGGTGCTCCACGGTGCCGTGTTGCCGCCCGCGTCCTTCCAGGCGGTCAGGCCGCGGCTGTTGGCTTCGGCGATGAAGTCCCGCAGGCACCCCGCCTCGCCATCGATCCCGAGCTGGTCGAGCTGGGCGAGGATCGCCGCGTTGATCAGCGCGGTCGCCGGTGCGGTGACCGCCCCGGTCGGCCGGCCGTCGGGGCCGAGCGTGACGCCGGGCGAGGTCTCCGTGAGGCCCGCCGCGTTCAGCGCCGCCCTGTTGACGCGCGCGCCCGTGATGCCGCTGCCCTGGATCCACAGGGGATTGTTCGGCGCGACGGCGTTCAGCTCGTCATAGGTGAAGACCGTCGGGTCGTCGAGTTGGTTCAGGTTCCAGCCACCGGACGTCGTCCAGATCCAGCGGCCGTCGTCGAGCTCGTCGGCCTTCGCCCGGTACTTCGCCAGCGCTTCGGCGCGGCTGGTTACGAGGTCGAGCCGCACGACCTGGGTCCAGCAGTGGTAGCCCTCCCGCATGCCGTGGATGTGGCCGTCGATCAGGCCGGGAAGCACGCGGCGGCCGTGGAGGTCGATGAGCTTCGTGCCGCGGCGGGCGAGCTTCCTGATCGAGCGCGTGCTGCCGGTCGCCATGATCTCGCCGTCGCGCAGCGCGATCGCCTCGACCGTCGAGTTGCGCTTGTCGACGGTCGAGATCTTCCCGTCGTAGAGAATCACCGTCGGCACGCCGAGCGTGCCGAGGCTCACCCGGTCACCCCGATCGTTGTCTTGGCCGCCCGCGTTCGCGAGCACGGCGGTTGCTCCGGCCGCAACGGCGGCCGCTGCCAACACCGTTGCGGCTCGCCGGAATTTGCCTCGGGACCCATCCATGGCGCGGCACTCTCCTCCGTCTGCAATCGTTTGCAGTTCTTGCGATCTAAAAACCCGAGTCCGGCGCGCGCCGGGACTCGGGCATCAGATTGAGCAGACGAGAATCAGTATCCCCGAGCCACTCGACGGCTGTCAAGGCGGACGGAGGCGCCCCGTGAGGACGCTGTGCGTCGCGCTGGCGGCGATGCTCATGCTGCCGGCCTCGGCGTCCGCCCACGCCACCCTGATGTCGACCACACCGGGAACCGACGCGGTCGTCTCAGAGTCGCCGGGCCGGCTGGTCCTGACCTTCAGCGAGCCGGTGATCACGAGCAAGAACTCCGTCGAGGTGCTCGACGGCGTGGCGCAGCCGGTGCCAACCGGCCGGCTGCGCCAGCCGGAGGAAGGCAAGCTCGTGGTGCCGCTCGGGCGCGCCCTCGAGCGCGGCAGCTACACCGTCGTCTGGAAGGTCATCTCGCGCGATGGGGACCCGGTCGAGGGGGCCTTCGCGTTTCACGTCTCCACGCGCGAGGCAGCGCCGCCTGTCCCGGCGCCCGCGGGCGGTGAGAGCGACTTGAGCCGCATAACGCGTGTAGCCGGCTACGTGCTGTTCGCGGTGTGTGCGGCCGGCGCGATCGCCCTCGTATTCGTAGCCTCGCCGGCGGCGGCGGACGCTGCTCTGGGCGCTCATCGTCGCGGCCGCCGCGCTGGCGGCGATGCCGCTCGTCCGCAACGCCGCCGACCCGGAAGCGGTACTGCGGCACAGACCGCTTTCCGCTCACGGGTGATGATGGGGAACCTCGACGGTCGACTGCGGGTGACGCCGGCGCGCGCGGGCGCTAACCGCATCCACCTGACGCTGCCGCGCCCGACGGCCGCGTCCGGGGGCTATTCGGAGGTCCGCCTGCGCGCCACGCTCGAGGGCGTCCACGAAGGTCTCCAGCTCACCGCGGTCCGCGGCGTCGACCCGCGCGCGTTCACGGTCCGCCGTGCGTATCTGCCGGTCCGCGGCAACTGGATCCTGCGCGTCTCCGCGCGCAGAGGGCCCGCCCGCTATGCCGGAACCCTTGCGCTTCCCGTGCGCTGACCTCGGCGACGTCGAGCCGTACGATGCGGCGCGCCGCTGTGCGTGGGGCGCGCCGCAACGGCGTCGTGGTGAGCGGGGCGGATGTGAGCTTCCCGGGCGGCGGGTTCGCGCCGACGCGGGTGGGCGGTGGCCGCAGCGAGGCGGTGCCGGTGAAGGCGCGCGCGGTCGCGGAGATCGCGCCTGACTTGAACGTTCCGTTGGGGATGCCCGGCGTTCGGGTCGGGCGGCGGCTACGACGGGCCGCTGGCGTACCGGATGGGCAAGCCGATGCGGCCGGACGTGGCCGCGGCGTTCGACCGCATGGCCGCGGCAGCGCGCGAAAAGGCGGGGCTGTTCTTGTCGATCGCGAGCGCCTTCCGCTCGGACGCCGACCAGGCAAGGCTGTTCGCCGCCAACCCCAACCCTCATTTGTTTTCCGCTCTATAGCGCCGCCGGGAAGGCGCGGCACCGCTGCTTTCACGCGGAAGCGGAAGCGTGACGAGCATCGTCATCGCTCGCCTCTCGTCCGAAGCGGGCACCAGATCAGCGGCGACGCTGGCTCCCGCTCGCCGAGGTAAAGCAGACGCTCGGCGTCCCGCTATTGGCGAGCGGCAGGTGCACGGCAGTTCTTCCGTGCATCGGAGGTCTCAGGCCGTCACCGCGCCACCGAGCCGCTGGAAGCCGCCGGTGACCCAATCGACGATGAGACGGCCGTATTCCTCGGACGCCTGCTCCCACGCGAAGTGGCCGGCATCCAGTGGGTGGATCTCGCTGTTGGGCAGCAGGTCGGCGAGGTACTTGTTGTTGGACCACGGCACCAGGTCGTCGTCGCGTCCGGCGATGATCTGAGCCGGCGTGGTGATCGTGGGCAACAGACCGCGCAGCACCGGGTTCTGCTCGGGGTAGTGGCGGACAAAGCGAGCGGACTCGGCGAAGCGCCCGAGGTCGTACGCGCTGACGTAGTCCTCGTGGACGTCGGGCTCGCTCTCGGCACCGGCCGCGGGCTCGACGGCGAACCCGATGTTGGTTCGGGCATCCAGCTGTCGGACGACGTCGAGGCTCGGGGCCTCGATGACGTCCTTGAGCGCGCCGCCGGCATCGATGGGAGCACGCACCGCGCCTCCACCGATGGTCAAGCTCGTGACGCGGTCTGGAGCATTGGCCGCCAAGAACAACGCGGCGGCGGTGCCCACGTCCGGACCGACCACGTGCGGCGCGCCCAGGCCCCATTCCTCGATGAGGCGCGCAAGGAACGTGCCCATCGCATCCGGTGCGATCAGCTCCGGGCGACCGTCTGAGTGGCCAAAGCCCGGCAGGTCGATCGCGACCACGCGCGCCGCCCCCGACACTCGGTCCCAGATCCCTCGGAACGCCCACAGGCTTTCCGGCCACGGGCTCAACATCAACACGGTCACTGCCGACGAGTCCGCTCTGTTGTCAGCAAACCGAATCCGCACCCCGTCGCAGACTCGAAAGAGCGGAGCGATGGGCGAATACCCTGCTGCATTCATCGTTGTTGCCTCCGGATCGCTTTCCTCGCTCACTGGTGCGCTCCTTCTTGGGTGCTGAATCGATCGGGTTGAAGAACAGCCGATGACGACTGTCATCGGCTGACGATATCAGACTCCGATGACGACCGTCATCGCGCCCAGATAGGCTGTCCTCATGGACGCCCGGCAAGAGAGGTCGTGGACGAGGGGAAGCGGCGAGCAGCAGTCGGCCCGTGACCGCATCGTGCGCAGCGCGGCCGCGCTAGTGCGCGAGCGGGGTGTTCACGGTGTCGGACTTCGCCAGATCGTTGCCCATGCCGACGGCCCTCGCGGGTCCCTCCAGCGCTACTTCCCGGGCGGCAAGACGCAGCTCATCACCGAGGCCCTCAACCTGGCCGGCGCCGAGGTGCTAGACGACACCGAGGCAGGGCTCAGCGAGGCGGCCACGCTGGCCGATGCGATCGACGCAATTTTCGCCCCCTGGCGCCACGTGCTCGTCGCGAGCAACTTCACGATGGGATGTCCCCTCGCCGCGACGGTCGTAGATGCCGGCGGAGATGACCAGCTCCGGCAAGAGGCTCGCGCCCTCCTCGATCAATGGCGTGACTCGATACACGCCGCGTTGGTCAAATTCGGCGTCCAGGCGTCAACCGCACAGGAGGATGCCTCCGTACTCCTCGCAGCTCTCGAGGGCGCCCTGATCTTGAGCCGAGCAAACCAAAGCACCCAGCCACTCGACACGGTGCAGCGCTTCTTCACCACGTCGCTGACGCAGGCCGCAGCCAACCCCGCCGCTCCCTCGCCCTAGCCGGGGGCAGCTAACCGGATAGCCCCTTCCGTTCCGGAGCCGAAGCCTTGCACCCGAAGGTCGGCGCCGAGATCAGTCCTGCTTTCCGCGCGGTGCGCGTCTCGCGCCGCCGGTCGCGCCGGACCTGCAACGCGGGGAAGACAGGACGAGGCGGCGCCTGCTTTGCCTCGGCGAGCGGATGCCAGTGTCGCCGCTGATCTCGTGCGCGCTCCGGACGACAGACAGGTGTCACGCGCGCGCGAGGCTGCGCTTTCGTTTCGCCCTACCTAAGCGGGCGTGTTCGAGCGGGCCACTCAGACGCTCGCGCGACGTCCCATGCGGGCGTCTCGTCGGCGGCGCCAGAGACGCTTGCATCGGATGGAAAGCAGCGCCCTCGCGTCCCTACTAGCTCCCCCTTCGCGCAAGGTGGAGCGGGGAACCGTAGTTAATGAGGGCCCGTGTTGGCGCAGGGCTGGGCAGACCGGACAGGACTCAAGGCCGCGGCCGTGGCCGTGCTGATGTCTCGGAAATGGCACCGACTACGCCTGGTCCGTCGTGCCCTCTCCTTGGCGCGTAGCGTCGCGGCCTGATCGCCGCGGAACAGGCGTGGTGGGTCGGCACGCCGAGTGCATCGCCCGAGGGGTGGCTGCCGCGGGACTGCCCGGCGACTACGCCGAGAGGCTGGTGCTGGCCGCACGGGCCTTAGGCGCCGGGGCCGGCTAGCGGGTCGAGCTCGGCCCGCTCAAGGCGCCCGTCGGGAAAGCGGATATGCGCATCGTCGCCCAGGCAGACCACGCCTTCGGCATCCTCGCCGACCGCCATCCGTGCTAGCAGGGCGGCGGCGATCCGGTGCACGTCGCGAACGATCCCGAGCGCCAGGAGCGAGCGGGTCTCGTTGGCCACTTCGCCGTCGCCCACCCGCAGCACTACGCGCACCGGCTCGTGAATCCCGCGGGCGGTCATGGCGGCGGAGATGTTGGCCAGGTCGTCCGAGGTCACGGCCGCCACGGCCTTGGCCTTGGCGACCGAGAGGCGTCGCATCACGGACCGGTCCGCGCCCCGGCCCACCACCACGGGCAGGCCGTATTCGCGCGCCAGGCCCACGTTCTCGTGCTCCTCGTCGCGCTCGACGGCCACCACCGGGATCTTGCACGCGCGCAACACCAGGCATAGCCGCAGGCCCACCTGCCCGAGCCCGATCACGACTACGTGATCGCGCCGGGGCACGGCGCGCCGTCCCACCACTCCGGTCAGCCGGCGGTCTATCACACGGTTTACGAGGCCCGCGGTGAAGGCGGCGGCGAATACCAGCGCGATCACCATCGTGGCCGAGGTGAACAGCTTGTACCAGCCGGGCCCGTCCTTTACCGCGAGATTGGGATCAACCGTGACCAGCGTCTTGGCCGACCCGTAGATCGCGTCGACCACCGTGTCGTCGAGGACGAACACGGCGGTGATCGTCTCGATCAGGAACACCGCCACCAGCCCGATCGCGCCGAACAAGAGCAGCCCGGCGCTCTTGTCGTAGGGGGTGAACAGGGCTCGTGCAAGTGCCTCCGGGCGGCGGGGCTTGGTGCTCGGGATCGGCACCTCGCGTACCGCTCCGCCGTCCTCGACCAGTCCGACCGTCCGCCCATCCCGCTCACCGACAGCCGTGAAGCGCTCGTCGACGCAGGGACCGGCAAGCGAAGGCGCGACGATGTCGGCCAGCGATGTCACGCGCGTGTGGCCGAGCCGGTCTCGCATCTGCTCGGCCATCGTCGGATCGAAGATCGTGAGCAGCAGGGGAACCTCGTCAGAGACCGAGCGCACCGTCAGGGCGTGCCGCAGGACAACCGCATCGGCACGCCCCACCACCGCGACCGACTCCACCCGATCCCCCTCGAGCGCGCAGCGAACCTCCTCTTCGTCTGGCTCGCGCAGATAAGAGACCTCGGCGCCAGAGGCCTTCAGGGCCCGGACGGTCTCCTCACTAAGGTCGCCGTCACCGATGACCACGACGGTGCGCCCGGCACCTCGCTCCACAATGGCAGGGTATCCGCACCCCGAGGCGACAGCCACGCGGGCGCCACCGAAGTCCCCGCCGCCGAGCACCTCGCGATGCTTCTGGGAAAAGCGACACGGGCCGATCGGCAGCCCGCCGGGTGCAGCATCGTCGCGGCATGCCCGTCGCGCAGGTCATACAGCTGGTCGATGGCCTCCGGCGCAGGCACGGCAGGACGTGTCGAAGCCGTCGCCCGCGAAGCCGCTCGGCTCACGCCGCGCGGCCGACGGCCTTCTTCAGTTGGCGATCGGGGCTGATGCGCACGACGTCCCAGGCTAGCCCGAGTCGCTCCAGGCCGCGGATGAACAGGCCTCCGGGATCGAATTCCCGCCGCCTCAGGCCGTGGAAGGCCGAGGTCGGGAAGGCGTGGTGGTTGTTGTGCCAGGACTCGCCGAACGTCAGGAGCGACAGCCACCCGACGTTGGTCGACTCATCGTCGGTGGCGTAGCGACGCCGGCCGAAGAAGTGGCAGATCGAGTTGATGCTGAAGGTCGCGTGGTGCAGCAGGAAGATGCGCAGCAGGCCACCCCAGACGAGCGTCAGCAGCGCGCCGGTGAAGCTGCCCTTGATCGCCAGACCCAGCAGGAATGGGATCGCCAGGCTCGCCAGTATCAACGGCTTCTCTGCGGCGTCGATCAAACGGAGACCGCGATCCTTCAGCAGGTCGGCGCCGTATCGGCGGCGGTCTGCCTGGCCCACCGTCGTGAAGAGCCAGCCGAGGTGGGCGTGCCACAGCCCTCTGGCGGCGCCGACCACCCCCGGGCCGCCGCCGTGCGGGGTGTGCGGGTCGCCGTCCTCGTCGGCGAAGTCGTGGTGCTTGCGGTGGTCGGTTACCCACTTGATCGCAGATCCCTCGACCGCGAGCGTGCCCAGCACCGCGAGCGTGTAACGCACCGACGGGTAGGTCTGGAACGCGCGATGCGTGAGCAGGCGATGGAAGCCGACGGTGATCCCGACACACGTGAGCCCGTAGCCCACGACCAGGATGACCAGGTCGACCGGCTCCACGAGCTCGTTCCAGGACAGGACCGCCGCCACGACGACCGCAAGCGGAGGGAGGACCACCGCGACCAGGTTCGCCGTCCGCCGCGCCGTCACGATGCGAGCGCCGCGGCGTCCTGCATGCGGCTGAGGCCACGCCGCAAGAGGCGCGAGACGTGCATCTGCGAGTAGCCGATGCGCTCCCCGATCTCGCGCTGGGTGAGGTCCGACGTGAAGCGCAGCTCGAGCACCTCGCGCTCCTCATCGGGTAGCGCCTTCCAGTTCCTCGCTATCGCGTCGCGCTCCTCGACCAGCTCGTATGCGGAGTCCTCGCCGCCCAGCAGGTCCACGAGCGCCGCCGACTCCTCGTCGTCGCGGGCGGTAGGGGCGTCGAGCGAGGCGGCCTCGTAGCTGGCCGCCGCCTCCTGCGCCTCGAGCACCTGCTCAACCGCGAGTCCGAGCGCCAGCGCGACCTCACGAGGCCACGGCGAGCGGCCGAGCCGCTTCGACAAGGCCTCCGTCTCGCGGTTCACCGCGAGCGTGCGCTCCTGAAGGTCGCGCGAAACGTGCAACGCCCAGCCCTTGTCGCGGAAGTGGCGCTTCAGCTCACCGAGGATGGTGGGCGCCGCGAAGCTCGTGAACTTCGCACCGCGATCGGGGTCGAAGCGGTCGACCGCCTTGATCAAGCCCACGCTCGCGACTTGCATCAGGTCGTCGAACGACTCGTCCGCGTACGTGTAGCGCAGCGCCAGACCGCGCGCGAACGGCAGGAAGCGCTCCACGAGCTCCTCGCGCGCGGTCAGGTCGCCACAACGGTGATAGCGGAGCAGCAGCTGGCGCTCTGCCGCCCGCGCAGCCGCGCGGTCGCGGTCGCGTTCGTTGCGATGAGGCTCAGAGGCTGGGCTCGCCGAGGCGAGGGTTACCGCGGTCATATATGGGACCTCCGTCTTTGCTGTTGACTGACGTGAGGTCCGCAGCGCGACCGGCTTTACGGCCACGCGTCGTCCCCTCTGGCGCCGTGGTGCCCCGACGACGCCGCGTTCAGAGTCGCTTGGGCGCGTGGCGGTTCCGCGGCGATCAGTCCCTCATGACCGTTGTGCGACGCCTCGCGATTAGCAAAGCTCATCAGAAGTTACTCTTCGGCTTCAGGGCAGACATCGGGAGCCACCATAGCATTTATTGATGAGGTTATGAGGCGTTTGCGCCCCGAATCTCGTCAGAGGCTCATCATGGGCTCACCAGTTCCGTGTGGGATCGGTTAGCATGGCGAACGTGTCTGGTGAGGTTGGCGGGAACCGCGGCGTGTACAGCATTGGGGCGGTGGCTCGAATGCTGGATGTTCCTGCCGCGACGATCCGCAATTGGGAGGAGCGCTACGCGACGGTGGTCCCGGAGCGGAGCGAGGGGGGACACCGGCTGTACTCCCGTGACCAGGTGGAGGAGCTTCGCTTCGTCGCGGCGGAGGTTTCGGGCGGGCTTTCGGCGGCTGACGCTCACCGGCTGCTCGGAGAGCAACGGGGCCAGCCCATGATGAGCGAGGGCGCGAGCGGTGGTACGCGGCTGCTCGTGTTGCTCGCCGAACGCGATCCTGTGTCGGCGGAATTGCAAGAGTTCTTCTTGCGTACCGAGGGCTATGACGTGAGCCTGGCGTTCGCGGTGGGGGAAGCCGAGGAGCACTGGCTCGAGAGCCGGCCGCAGCTTGCGATTGTGGAGCTGATGATCTCCGGAGGTCGGGGCGCGGAGCTCTGTCGGCGCCTGAAGCAGCACGACGCTGAAGCGGTGCTCGCCATCTCCGTCCTGGAGGCTCGAGACGAGGCGCTGGCCGCGGGCGCCGACGCCTTTCTGCAGAAGCCCTTCGACCCGCTTGAGCTCGTGTCAACCGTCAAGGACCTGCTCGGCGCGAGCGCGCTGGTCGCTCGTTCCGCGCAAGAGAGTCGCTAGTGGACGAGCGCCTCACGAGCGGCGACGAGGGGCTCGACCTGATCCTCGGCGGCGGTCTGCCGGTGAGCGGGATCAACCTGATCATTGGGCTGCCGGGCTCCGGAAAGACGATCCTCTCCCAACAGTTCGTCTTCGCCGGCGCGACCGAAGAGCGCCCTGCGATCTACCTCTCCACGGTCTCCGAGCCGTTCGAGAAGATCCTCCGCTACGCCCAGACGCTCAGCTTCTTCGATCGCGGCGCGATTGGGCGGAGGGTCTATTACGAGGACCTCGGCGGCACCGTCGGCGACGGCGGGCTGGCTGCCATCGTCGAGCGCATCGACGCGCTGATCAAGGAGCGGCGGCCGGGGATCATCGCTATCGACAGCTTCAAAGCGCTTGCCGCGTTCGCGGATGACGCGCGCGCCTTCCGGGGCTTCCTGCACGACCTCGCCGCACTGCTCACGGCCTTCCCAGCAACCTGCTTCTGGATAGGCGAATACAGCGAGGAGGAGATGCGCACGGCGCCGGAGTTCGCGGTCGCGGACGGCATCATTTCGCTCGCGACGGAGCGCGTGAACGAGCGCACGCTACGCCTGATCCAGGTGGCCAAGCTGCGCGGCAGCGACTTCCGCTCAGGACGTCACACATATCGGCTCTCCGTGGACGGCATCACGGTCTTTCCCCGGCTCGCCGATCCCCTCAGGACGGACGACTACCGGCTCAGCAACGAGCGAATCTCGTCCGGGATTGCGCCGCTCGACACGATGCTCGCCGAGGGCTACGCGCCGGGTAGCTCAACGCTGGTGGCCGGACCGTCGGGTGCCGGCAAGACGTTGATGGGCCTCCACTTCATCTTCAGCGGCGTCGCAAGCGGTGAGCCTGGCGTGATCGCGAGCTTGCAGGAGAACCCGATTCAGCTCCAAAAGGTCGCCAACGGCTTCGGCTGGTCGCTCGACAACCAACGGGTGGCGGTCATGTACCGATCTCCCAACGATGTCTACATCGACGAATGGGTGTACGAGCTGCTCGACCTGATCGAGCGCACCGCGGCCAAGCGCGTACTGATCGACAGCCTGAGCGACCTGCAGTACGCGGCGCCCGATCCCGTGCGCTTCCGCGAGTTCGTCTACTCGCTCATGCAACGCCTATCGCGCGACGGCATTAGCCCCATCATGACCAGCGAGATACCCGACCTCTTCCACGTCGGCCGCCTGGCCGAATACGGCATCTCGCACCTTTCCGACAACGTCATCCTGCTGCAGTACCTGCGCGCCGAATCACAACTGCTTCGCACTGTGACGATCCTCAAGTCGCGCGGCAGCGCCCACGAGCCCGAGATCCGCGAATTCGACATCACCCCGGGCGGGATCGTCCTCGGAGATCCGATCGTCAGCGAGCAGGTCGCTCGCTAACGCGGAAGCGTTCTGGAGGCGGCAAACAGCAGCAAAGGGCAGCAGCCATGTGAGGTTTTCATCGCTCGCGAGCGGTGCGGGCGAAAGCCGGGATAGACCGCAGCACCTGCTCGTGCCTTACAAGCAGGAGGGCGCCCGTTCGAGCCGGGCACGCCCATCCTCTGGAGGTCCGCTTCGAGCGCTCCGAGAGCCGGTGCGCGAGGCGGGCGAGCTCGTCGGCTGGCGGTTTTGCGACGAGGTCGCTGTCGTTACTTGCGGTTCGCGCTGAAAGTGCGTGATGATTGCCCCAAACTTTTGCGCGTCTCTCCTTTGGGGTAAACGAGCGGTAGGCACGAGCCTTCATTAGCAACGAGCGCGCTCTGCCTCCTCAAACTACGCAACCTACGCCGGTCCCCTCGCTACCTGCGGGGTCCCCGCCGGCGACTACCCCCAAGGAGTTCTGATGGCAGCAACAGACGTTACCCGCGGCAGCGTGCGCGCGGATGGAAATGGATCGTCGGTCGGGAGAGCCGCTCGCCGGCTCGCGACTGAGACCAAGCAGGCCTTCAAGACCACCGAGTTCTGGGCGATGGTCGGCCTCATCGTGGCCATCCTCGTCAGCGCCGCCGTCATCAATGGCGGCGATAACGGCACGGACGAGTTCATCGCCCGCCAGGCATGGCTGTATGTCTCGATTCTCGGCGCGGGCTATTTCATCTCGCGCGGCCTCGCCAAGTCCGGCAGCAGCGAGCCGTATTCGGACGAGCCGGACCACCGTGGTGGTCGCGCCGACGGCGTCTGACCGCGAACGATGTTCCTCTTCACCAAGCAGCCGGGCAGGCGCACCCAGGTCCGCTTCGTGCCCGGCTGCCTGGTGACGTCGGTGATCCTCTCGATCACGCTGACCATCCTGGTCAACCTGATCATCCGGATCCTCTAGACCAATCCACCGCCGCACATTCGATACGGAGTTAGGTGTTTTCGTGAGCAAGCAGCAGAAGCAGAAGATCGTGCAGTACCTGAATGAGGCCCACGGCTCGGAGCTGGCGTTGGTGCGCCAGCTGCAAGCGCAGATCGCGATGACGCCGAAGGGCAGCTATCGCGACGGGCTCGAGACCCATCTCGACGAGACCCGCCGGCACGCCGAACGCCTCGAGGCGCGGCTGAACGAGCTGGGCGAAGGCAACAACCCGCTGCAGGCGGGGCTCGGCGCCATGGAGAGCCTTATCGGGCAGGCCTTGGCGCTGACCAAGACCCCGCTCGATCTGGTGCGGGGAAGCGGTGGCGAGGAGAAGGTGCTCAAGAACGCCAAGGACTCGTGCGCGGCTGAGGCGCTGGAGATCGCCACCTACACCGCGATCGCCCGGCTCGCACGCATCGCCGGCGACGCCAAGACCGAGCGCCTGGCCAACTCGCTGATGGCGGACGAGCAGCGGATGCTGGACCGGCTGTCCAAGGAGATACCGCGCCTGACCGACGCGATGGCGCGGGCGGAGTTCGACGGTGAGGGCTCCTACGAGGTGACTGAGACCGGTGCCGCCGACGCCGTGCGCAAGGCGGGCGGCGCTGCCAAGCGCAGCGCGCGCCGGGGCGCCGGACAGGCCAAGCGGACAAGCCGCCAGGCCCGCAAGGTGCCGGGAGTTGCGCGCGCCGAAGGGACCGTGAAGGGAGCCGTGGCCTCCGAGTCGGACCTGGCCATCGCGAACTACGATTCGCTCAGCGCGGACGAGGCTCAGGAGAAGCTCTCCGAGCTCTCGCAGATCGACCTTGCCAAGGTCAAGGCGTACGAGCGCAAGAACCAGAACCGCTCCACGGTCACCGCCAGGATCGACTCCCTGCAGGGCGACGAGCCGTGGCCCGGCTACGACGAGCTGAACGTCGACGAAGTGCGGGCCGTGCTTTCCGAGGGCGACGATCAGCGGCGCAAGGATGTGCGCGCCTACGAGCGCAGGCACAAGGCCCGCGCCGGAGTGATCCAGGCTACGGAGACCGAGCTCAGCAACGCGTAGCGGCAGCGACGTGAGAGGGCCCGTTCGCGGGCCCTCTCGTTCCGCCGCCGACCGGGGGCGTGCGCGTCAAGGCTGTGAGCGCCCCGCGGCCAGCCGACGCGTCAGTCGGTGGCGCGAAGTGTCGAGCGTGAGCGTTCGTCGGCGGTTTCGAGAGCATCGCCGATCAGCCAGAGCATCGGTGGCCAGAGGCCGGGGAACAGGGCGCGGCGCTCGGCGTTGCCGCGCTCCTCTTGGCCCCCAGACCGGCTGGAACGTCGACGACTACTGCCAGCCGCTTCCGGGCGAGAGCCCGCGTCCACGTCGTATCGCGGCCGGCCAGCATCCCCAACCCCGTGATCCGCCTCGGCTTCAGGCTCTTCAGCCGCCGCGAACAGATCCGCTTCGCGCGCCGCGCGTGCGGGCGGATGACCTGCCTACTTGGCGAGGGCCACCCGCCCAGGGCCCTCGATGAGAGGGCGGTACGGACGTGACCGAAGAACCCGGCGGCTGCCGCTAGGCGGCCTCGGCCGGATCCTCCTGTCCCGCCAGCTTGAGGGAACCGGCCTTCACGTCGTCGAAGTGCCGCTCCTGAATCGGGAGCGCCCACTCGATCAGCTGCTGTAGGCGCTGGTCGCCGGCCTGCTCGTTTAGCTTGCCCAGGACCGACCAGTGGCCGACCTCGCCGGCCTCCGCCATGGTCAGGAACTCGAACCCATCGAGAGCATCCGCGTCGTCGCCGAGATAGGTCGACATCATCTCGGTGGCCTCGGCCTTCGTCTCGCGCGCCTTGTCGAGGACGGCCGTCTTCTTACCGTCCAGTTGATCCGCAACTTGTGTGCCCCGCTCCTCGGTCTCGCGGGCTTCCTCGTGCATCTGCTCGAGCTTCTCGCTCAGCTCGTCGTCGTCGGTCAATGCGACGATCTTGTCGGTCGCACCCTGCGCGGCCATCGCGAGGCCGATCACCTCTGCGAGCTTCTCATCGAGCACCGTCAGCTCAGCCATCCGTGTCTCCTGTTCGTGGGTCGGTCTTGAGCCTGCTGCTACCCGCGACCGGACGGGGGAATCCGAGCACCGTCGGTCAGGCAAGCCGTCACGGGCGTTGGGGCGTCGAGCGACGCCGCCTCATAATGGGCAGCGGCCTGTTGCGCTCCTGAGCAGCTCGGCCGACACCGAGCTCTCGACGCTCTCTGACTCGGCGACCGCTGCGCTCCTCGCTTCGTCTCGCCGACGATCCCGAAGCGGCCGAGATCCCTATCGTGGTCGCCGCCAACGAGCCCGCAGACAAGCTGATGCGCAGGCTGAGCGACCATCTCGAGCGTCATCACGCGCCACGGGGTGGTTGACGTCGTGCTGGGACCTCGCGGCGTAGCGGGGCCCCGAAGCCCGCTCGTCAGATGCCGTTGCGGCGCGCCTCCGCGAGCAGCTCCGCTCCCTCGTTGATGCTCCTGACCGCGTCAGCCAGCCCGCCGCCGGGCACCGGTCGTACCTGCGGCGGGCCGTTGCGTCGCGGCGACGCGCCCGCGGGCAACTCGCGAGGTGCCGATGGCGGAGCCGGTGGCGAGACATCGGCCGGAACGAGCACGAGCGTCACGTCGAGCGTCAGCAGGCGCAGTCCCAGCACGCGGCCCAGGATCGACGCTTCGACGAGAATTCCGTCCGAGACACGCCGCCTGCGATCCGGAACCGCCTCCAGGGCGAGCGGAGAGGTCGCGCCGGCCCTGCGCGGAGTCACGCGCGCCGCGCCTCGCATGGGCTTCACGACCCGCTGCTCGAACCCCCACGGCGCCTGAGCGAGGAGATTCCGGCGCTTCCGGCGGTGAGGCCGGCCAGGCCGGCGGCGGTGATGAGGCCCGCCTTCAGGGCCTTGCCCGAGCCGCCCTTAGGCAGACCCTTGAGCTCGCCCGGCAGCTCGTCGAGCGCGTCGTCGACCGCGTCGAGAAGCCGCTCGAACTGGCTCTTTCTGTTGAAGAGTCCCATTCTGGCTCGCCTCCGATTCAGCGCTTGCTGCGCGACGCCTTCGCAATGGCGTCGACAAGCTCGTTCTTGGTCATGTTGGTCCGGCCTTCGATGCCGACGCTGGCGGCAAGCTCGACCAGATCCGGCTTGTTGTAGGACTCGAGGCTCCCGTTCGAGGGATTGCGCTGGAGCTCTCGGGCGGTGCGCTTCGCGGTCGCCCTCGACTGCGCGCGGATCTGCTCGGCGGCCTTCACCTGAGCCTCCGCGTCGCTCGCCTGCTCCTCCGCCTCGGCGGACAGCTCCTGCGCCTGACGCTGCGCCTCCTCGGCTGCCTCGCGCGCCGCTGCGGCGGCCTCATCCGCCAGTTCCTTGGCCTCGGCCAATCTGTCCGTGGCCTCCGCGACGAGCTCTTCGGCGTGCTGCTGAGCCGCTTCGGCCTCGCTCTGCGCGTCCTCGATCTCGCCCTCGACCTCGGCCTGGACCTCCTGCCGCTGCTCCTCCGCGTCAGCCTCGGCGGCCTTGCGCTCCCGCTTCACGGCCTCGTCGGCGGCCTTCTGCGCGTCGGCGACGCGCTGCTTGACGTCCTGGCTGGTCTCACGCTCCACCTCGGAGAGGCGGGCGCGACCGTGCGCGCTCACCTCGCGGGCGTGGTCCGAGGACTCCTTGGACTCCTGCGCGGCCTCCACGGCGCGGTCCTCGGCCTGCCGAGCGCGCTCTGCCGCATCACGGGCGCGCTTCATCCGGATCTCCACCGAGTCACCGCCGCCGGGGACGGCGTCCACCAGCGCCGCGCTCCACTTGCGCCGACGGTCGCGAGCGCCCGCACGGGCGGAATCGGCCGCGTGCTCGGCGGAGTCGACCGGCTCGCGGACTCGGGACAACAGCCAACTAGCGTTTGACGGCATCTCCTTGAGACCCGTTCGCATTCGCTCCGACAACGTCGACATCGTTTGCACCTTCCTGGCGGCATTAGACAACTTCGATTCTATTTGAGACGGTAGCATCTCATTATACGACCGTCTAGACTGGCTACGAGACCAACGTGTCCTCTCCCGCTCCGAGACAGGCCCTTCAGCAGCGCGTCGCCGCCGCGATCCTCGACGGCGCGGCGCGGACGTTCGCCATCCAGGGCGAGCAGGCGAGCATGAACGACATCGCCGCCGCTTCCGGTGTCGCCCGTGCCACGGTTTACCGCTACTTCCCGAACCGGCAGGCTCTGTTCGACGAGCTGGCGCTGGCGGCGGTGAACGACGCCGATGCCCGGCTGGCGTCGGCCCGGATCGACGAGGTGGAGCCGGAGGAGGGCATCGTTCGAGCCGTGCGGGCCCTCGTCGACGTCGGGGACTCCTTCGTGCTCCTCGCGCGCCAACGGGTGCGCTCTGACCCCGAGCGCTTCGAGCGCAGGGTCACCCAGCCGCTGCGCGACCTGTTCGAGCGTGGTCAGGCCGAGCGCCAGATTCGCCGCGACATCGAAAGCGCTCGCCTGACTGAGTCGCTCATCGGCCTGATCGTCGGGGTGCGCATGTCGAACCCGCCGCTGGGAACGGAGGATCAGATCGCCACGATCACCGGCCTCTTCCTCGACGGGGCTCGTGCTCGCGGCCCACAACCGTGATCGATGAGAATCGGCCCGCCGTAGCCATGACGGCGCGCGGCTCGGGCGACGCGAGACCCGAGGAGGGGGAGATGGACACAGAGCTGGATCAACCGGCATCCGACGAGGGTGCGGACCAGCGGATGAGCGACCGGCCGGCCGAAGGCTCGAAGGAAGCCAGCGCGCTCCTCCAGGAGCTCGTGGCGTACCTGCGCGACAGCCGCACCGAGCTGAGGGAGGAATGGGCGCGGCGCATCAGCGAGGCCGAGCTGCTTGGCGTGATGTCGGACGAGGAGATCTTCTCCGAGGCCACCGAGGTCTACGACAACTACGTGGATGCCCTGGAGACCGGCAGCATCGAGACGCTCCAGACCTACGCGCGCGAGCTGTCGGAGCGCATCATCCCGCGCGGCGTCGAGACACACGAGGTGCTCGGAATCGTGCTGCTCCTGCGAGACGTGCTGGCGCGTTCGCTGTTCGCCAAGTACCAGGAGGATCGGGAGCTGCTGAATCGCATCCTCGACGAGTACGAGCCCGCCGCCAATCGGATCGCGGTGACGGTCGGGGTGAGCTTCGTCGAGGAGCGCGAGCGGGTCATCTCAGACCAGCAGGAGTCCCTGCGCGAGCTGTCGACACCGGTTCTCCAGATTCGCGACCGCCTCCTCATCCTGCCGATCATCGGCGTCCTCGACTCCGAGCGTGCCCGGCAGCTCACCGAGCAGCTCCTGAGCTCGATCCAGGAGAACCGCGCACGGGTCGTGGTCATCGACATCACCGGGGTCGCGACGATCGATCGCACCGTCGCGAACCATCTCGTCCAGACCGTCGAGGCGTCGCGGCTCATGGGCGCAAGCACGATCCTCACCGGCCTCTCGCCCGACATCGCCCAGACGCTCGTGGACCTGGGTGTCGACCTCGGCATGATGAGGACGGTCGGCGACCTGCAGGGCGGGCTCGTGGAGGCCGAGCGCCTGGCCGGCGACCTGGACCTCGAAGCCGACGACCCGGCGCGCCCCGAGACCTAGGCGTCCTCCGATGTCGGTCGCGATCCTGCGCGAGGGCGACTACCTGATCGCGTCGATCCAGTCGGACCTCTCGGACAGCGAGGTCGTCGAGCTCCGCAACGAGCTCACCGAGCTGGTGGGGACCCATCGCTCGCGCGGGATCGTCATCGACGTGGCCGCGCTGGTGGTGATCGACTCGTTCGTCGCCCGCGCCCTGCGCTCGATCGTCCTTTCCGCGAAGTTGCGGGGCGCCGAGACCGTCATCGTCGGAATCCAGCCGGACGTGGCCATAGCGATGGTCCATTTCCGCTTGAACCTGCAGCCGCTGCGCGTCGCGCTGGACCTGGACCAGGCGCGATCGCTGCTCGACCGGCTGACGAGTGGGGGCGGCGGGGATGGACGATGAGGTCCGGGTCGCCCTCCGCACCGACGCGGATCTCGTCAAGGCACGAGCCCGGGGACGCGCCATGGCCGAGCAGCTCGGCTTTCCCCGTCCCGATCCCACGCTGATCGCCACCGCGATCTCGGAGGTGGGGCGCAACATCGTCAGGCATGTCGGCTGCGGAGAGATCATCCTGAGGCCGCTTCAGGAGGCCGATCGCTACGGCCTCGTCGTGATCGCTCGTGACGAGGGGCCCGGCATCCTGGACGTCGAGGCGGCCCTCCGCGACGACTACAGCGGGATGGGTGGGCTCGGCCTCGGCCTGCCCGGCGCGCGGCGCCTCATGGACGACTTCGACATCGAGTCGAGCGCGGACTCGGGCACGATCGTGACGATGAAGAAATGGCGGGTGCGCGACGAGCTCGCGCGCCTCCGCGAGGAGCGCCGCCGGCGTGAGTGAGCGCGCCGCCCGGCAGCCGGTTGAGTGGGGTGTCTCGACCAGGTGCCGGCGCGGCGAGACGCTGAATGGGGACCTCGCGATCGTAAAACTCGTGAGCGACGGCGCTCTCGTTGCGGCGGTCGACGGCCTCGGCCACGGCAGCGAGGCTGCCCGCGCCGCCCGGGCCGCCGAGCGGGTGGTGCTCGACAGCGACGGCGGCGACTTGGTCCCGCTGTTGGAGTGCTGCCACGCGGCGCTGAGCGAGACCCGCGGAGCGGCCATCAGCCTGGCCTTCGTTTCGGCCCGCGAGGGCAGGATGAGCTGGCTGGGCGTCGGCAACGTCGAGGGGCGGCTGCTCAGCGGCGACCCGTCGGTGCGGCGCCTCAAGGGATCACTCGCGCTTTTGAGCGGCGTTCCCGGGCACCAGCTTCCCTACATGCAGATCGCGACGCTCGACCTCGTGCCCGGTGATGTCCTGGTCCTGGCAACGGATGGGATTGCGGCCGGATTTGCCGACTCGCTCAACGCCGCGGGGTCGGCCCAGGCGATCAGCGACCGGATCATGGCCAGACACGGCAGGGTCGACGACGACGCGCTGGTCGTGACGCTGCGCTATCTGGGGCGACGACCGTGAGCGGAGGGGCGCACCCCGGCCTGGCGTCCTTTGCCCCCGCCTATGCGTCGGCCTTTCGCGCCTACCTGCTCGACCCCGGCGAGGCCACGCTCCACGTGGCCTACGAGCTCGGGCGGGAGGCCGTGACCCGGCACCTCAGCGTGCTCGACCTGGCCGTCGCTCACCACGAGGCCCTCCTCTCGGCGCTGGCAGGCGTGTCGGACTCGGCCGAGACTCAGGGGATGACGCGGGCTGCGGGGGACTTCTTCCTCGAGAGCCTGTCTGCGTATGAGATGGTGCAGCGGGGCTTCAGCGAGGCGCGGGAGAGCGCCAGCCTGGAACGGCGCCACATCGAGATGTCCCGCCGGCTGTCGACCTTCCTGGCCGACGCCTCGCTCGCCCTCGACGCCTCCAACTCGCTCGAGGAGATGCTGCAGCTGGTGGCCGAGCAGGCACGCGAGCTCGTGGGTGCCGACTGCTGCGTGGCGACCGTCGCCGTGGAGGGCCGGCCCCGGATCGCGGAGGCCGCCTCCTACGCGCAGGCCGACAGGCGCTGGGGCGGCTTCGTCCAGTGGCTCGACCTGTTCGCGATCTACCGGCTGATCCGCGCGAGCGGCGGCTCGGTGAGGATGGCCGGCGAGCCACTCGCTCTGCTGTCGCCCTTCCAGACGGCGGCCAGCGATCGGCCGCTGAAGGGATGGCTCGGCGCATCGCTCACCTCCCTCGACGGCGGCGAGCTCGGCGCGATCCAGGTCTTCGACAAGCAAAAGGAGACTTCACCGGCGACGACGAGGCCGCCCTCGTTCACCTCGCCCAGATGGTGTCGGCGGCCGTCGAGCGTGCGCGGTCATACCAGGCTCGCGGCTGACAGCCTAACCGCTGGGCTCAACTGACCGTCCAGTCTCGCCTGAGTACAGCTGCTCGGTGCCGACCGCGGAACTCGACCGTTGCAGCTCGAGCGCCAGATCGCGACCGTAGACCGGCCGCGAGACCGCGCGGAACATGGTCAAAGCGCATTACTTCGATGGGACGATCAAGTACTCGGCTTCCGCTTCGCAGCGGCTGACGCGGGCCGCCGTCGTAGCCGATGCTGGAGCACCAGCTCCTCCCGCGCCTCGAGGTCGCCCCATCGTGACCTCCGTCGGTCTTTCTTGCCAGACGTAACGTCCGAGTCGCGCGATCCCCCGGGATGGCCGCGCGCCCTCCCCTCAATTTCCGACGACGTCGCTCCGCATGGCTCCTGTGCCACTCGTCGCGCCTCCCAGTGGAGAGCGGCCGGCCGGCGCTTCGAGGGCATGGGACGTTAGTCCTGACGCCGAAGCGATCCGGAGGCAGCGGCCCGCACGCCGGCAGTCGCGCATCCTGAGACTGAGCGGCACATCTGCGCGACCACCACGCTGAGCTGTGACAGCGGATTCCCGCGCCTTCTGCCGCAGGCAAGGTTCCGCAGTCCCCTGGCAGGCGCGACTGATCGCCGAAGCCGTGGCCACCTCCACTCATACACCCCAGTTCGCGTGGTGCTGGAGGTCGCTCAACATCAGCCACACTTCAAGGTCGGCTATCTCGCGGTCACGCTCGTAGAACGGCGGGCGAAGCAGCCCGCCCGCGCGGCCGTAGTTCACTGTCGGCTCGTCCCAGACGCGCACCCACGTCGGGAGTGTGCGGGGGTCGGCCTCACCCATAGGTGTTTTTCGGTCAAAGGACGTACAGTCTTGATGCCTTCCAGCGCTCGTACGCGCTTCACGCAGCCGCAGCACGCCGGACCCAGGCGCGGGGCGCGCCGCAACGGGTCGAGGTTCGCAGGACGGATGTCAGCTTCCCGGGCGGCGGCTTCGCGCCGACGCGGGTGGCGGTGCGGGTGCGTGGTGTCGCGCGCGTGCGCGTGAAGCAGGGCGGAGCCGGGCGCGGCGAGCAGGTGCCGGTTGAGGCGCGTGCGGTCGCGGAGATCGCGCCCGACTTGAACGTCCCGCTCGCGATGCCGGCCTTCGGCTCGGGCGGCGGCTACGAAGGCCCGCTCGCGTACCGGATGGGCAAGCCGATGCGGCCGGACGTGGCGGCGGCGTTCGACCGCATGGCCGCCGCGGCGCGCGAGGAGGCCGGACTGTTCCTGTCGATCACCAGCGCGTTCCGGTCAGACGCCGAGCAGGCAAGGCTGTTCGCCGCCAACCCCAACCCTCATTTGTTCTCCGGATCCGCATCGCGACGTTCACGGCGCGTCGGGTCGAGGTGACAGATTGACTCGGGGCGCCGCTCTGCTCGCCCTTCTGGTCGTGGCGGTCGTGGCCCGGTACTCGCTCGGGTCCGGCGATAGCGGTCTTGCCCGGGCGCCAGGCGGATCGGCCGTTCCCGCAGCCGGATCTGCTACTCCCGCGGCCGGATCTGCTACTCCCGCGGCCAGACCGGCTGCGCCCGCGGCCTCGACGGACGACTCGTCGTCGATGAACGAAGCGTCCTTCTGGCCGGGCTCATGCGACGCCCCAATTGGCGTGATACTCGGCCGCGTCGAGCCCGAGTTCCAGATAGAGGTGTGCTTCGGTGTCATGCCAACGCCGGTCGGACTCAAGGCTCAACTCGAAGGCGAGGGTTCGAACCGGGCTCAGGTTCACCTTCAGCGTGCCGCCTTTTCGACCGAAGTTCTGGTGCTCCTCGATCATGCGAGCTGTCCCCCGGGTGTGGTCAGAGACGCCGTCATGTAAAGGGACCGTACGGCCGCCGCGCCGCGGGTCGATCGGTGGTGGCGATCACGCTGGAGCCGCTCCCTACCACTGACGGGCGATTCCGTCGGCGAAGGCTTGAAGGATCGACTCCTTGAGGTCGACGCGTGTAGGCCCCCAGCACGGCAGCGCGATCGACGGCGTCAGGGGTCGTCGTAGCCGAACCCGAGCACGTCCAGTTCCACTCCGGCCGTGCCTAGGGCCACCTCGGCCTCTCTACGGCTGGGGATGGTCTTCGTGGGGAGCCATTCCCATCGTGTGGCGCATGTCGCGAAGGGCTCGAAGAGTGCGTCGGAGGGTCGGCGGCCGGTGCGGGTCACGTCGACGATGCCCATCATGCCGGTGTCCTCGTGATCGAGGATGTGGCAGTGGTAGACGTAGTCGCCGGTGAAGTCGCGGAAGCGCATGCGGATACGGACCACTCCTCGGACCGGCAGCGGGATGGTGTCCTGGAGGCCGCGCGCCTCGTAGGGCTCGCCGTTGATCGACATCACCTGGAAGTCGTCGACGTGGATGTGGAAGGGGTGCAGCTCTCGCGCGACGTTGCGGATCGATCCACTCCTCGGTGGTTCCGAGCTTGCACCACCTGGTCGACCCGGTTGGAATCGAACTGACGTCCCGTTGATGAAGAACTTCGTGCCGGTCGTCGTCCTCGCTGAACGTGAGGTGCCGGACGTCTGCGGACGCGGTCGCGCTGGAGGCGGGGTAGCGACCTGAGCGAGCGCGGCCAGCGCACGTCGGCGACCGGCGCACCGGCGACCCGCACCGTCGCGAGCCGGCGTATCGGGGTAGGGGTCGCCGCGGGGCCGGTGATGAAGCGCAGGGTTCGTAATCGGTAGGTCCCTGGCGCGTGGCCAGCGAATGAGCACGTCGTAGCGCTTGCCCGGCGGCAGGAGGAGCTCACCTGCCGTCCATACGCGGCCGACCGGGTTGGCGTCCTCGGCGATGACGGAGAAGCGTACGCCGTCGAGGCGGAGGCGGTACCAGATGTCGGCGCCGATGTTGGCGAGGCGCAACAGCTGCGTCTGGTTCGGTCCGCGCGCGAAGCACCGGATCCACGAGGCCGTTGACCGTGCGTGTGGTCGGCGCCTCGGAGTTGATGTTCGTGTCGACGATCGCGCCGTCGCGTGAGCTGGAAGTCCTTGAGGGCGAAGCGACGCGCTCGGCGACGTCGGCGCAGAGCGCGCGGAAGAAGGTCGATCAGGCCCTCGACGACGATCAGGCCGGCCAGACCCGCCGAAGACCTGCTCCTCGACCATGCCGTGCTGGTGCGAGTGGTACCAGTAGGTGCCAGGGGCCATGTCGCGCGGGAGGTCGACGCGAACCGCGCGCCGGCTGCGCGCCGGCATGGTGCGCAAGACGTTGTCGGAGACCCCGAACGGCGAGACGTGGAAGCCGTGCAAGTGCAGATTCGTCGGTTCACCCAAGCGGTTCATTACGCGAACCTCGATGGTGTCGCCCGGGCGCACGCGCAGCGTCGGTCCGATGAAGGTGCCCTGATAGGACTTGCCACGAACGGACACGCCGCCGACCTTGAACGGGCCCTCTTGGACCCTGAAGGTCGTCGTCAGCCGCCCGCGCTGGGAGCGCAGCACTTCCGGCTCGTCGAAGGCACGCCCATGCTCGGGATGGAAGCCACCGGGGGCCGTCGTCGGATCGGCGTCGCAGCCCATGCCGAGGCCGACGATCCCGAGCGCGGCAAGCCAGGTGAGGATCAGCAGGACGAATGGCACGGCGTGCTTGTGAGTATCGCTCGTGCGTCCCGCCCAGAAGGGCACCCTCGAGCTCCCTGGAGTGCTCCCGGGTCTCCGAGGCCGACCCGCCGTTTCGCATGGCGGCCCCTCGCCAGTGAGCCGTCCTGGGACTTGTCGCCGGTGTCGCCAAGCCCACGGAGGCCCCACGAACGACGAGTGGAGCTCGGCCGCGGTTCGCGACGGCCGCCATGTCCTGAACGAGCGAAGGGTCGGTGGGGGCGGCCGCTCGGTCCACGATGCGGCAGTCGGCGCCATGCCGCCGAAGCTCGGAGGCCAGCATGAGGCCGACCGGGCCGGCCCCGACCACGAGCGCGTCCAAGTGGCAGTTCACGCAGGGACGACATCGACATCGGCTACGGGGCGGCGCGCACCCGGATGCGCGGGCGGGCGTTGTTCACGTAGCCCCCGGGGTTCCACAGGGCCGCCTCGTCCTCCGGCTGCGTGGCCGCCGAGGAGTCCCAGGCGCGGACGAGGATCTCGTGCTCCCCGGGCGCGAGCTCGACCGTGACCCGCCAGTGCCGCCACGCCCAGCGGCCGAGGTCGTCGAGCAGCTCCGCCTGCGACCAGCTCGCGCCGCCGTCGAGCGAGACGTCGACCCGCGCGACGTGCCGCTCACCGCCCGCGAACGCGTAGCCGCGCACCTCGACCGGGCCCGCCGCACCGTCTCGCCGTCGGCCGGGGACAGCACGTCGGCGTTGAGCGCGACGAGGCCCAGGGGCATCCCAGCGCCCGGGCCCGGCGTGCCGTCCTCCGGCAGCAGCCGATAGGCGACGTGCTGGAAGTAGCCCTGCCACGGCGCGCGAGCGGACCTCGATCCGCTCGAGCCACTTGACGCTGCGCGCACCGATGTAGCCGGGCACGACCACGCGCAGCGGCGCGCCGTGGACGGGCGGGAGCGGCTCGCCGTTCATCGCCCAGGCGAGCAGGACCTCGGGACGGCACGCCTTGTCGAGCGGGATCGAACCGCCGAAGCGCTGGGCCGGCCTCGCCTCCGGGCACAGGTCGGCGCCGTCGAAGCCGACGTGCGCGGCCTCGCGGAGCGGGCCGGCGAGCGCGAGCACGTCGGCGAGCGCGACGCCGCGTCCAGCTGGCGGTGCCGGTCGCGCCCGGACCCCACGGCGCCTCGCCCGGGATGTCGCGGACGGCGATCAGGCCCGCGCGCCGGTTGCCGGCGCACTGCAGCGTCGCGGTCTCCACGCGCTCCGGGAACGCCTCGCGCAGCGTCGTGAGCGAAAGGTCGAGCTCCCGCTCGACGAGCCCGTGCACGCGCAGCCGCCACGCGGCCGGGTCGACCTCCGGCACCGCGCCGTGCCCCCGCACGTAGAACGCATCCGTGGCCGTCAGCGGACCCTCGGCCAGCGCGGCGAGCCCGGACTCGGCATTGAACGGCTCCTCCTCATGCACGATCAGATCCGCGCGCTTGCCGTAGCGACTCAGGCTCATCGGGGACCGACCGTGGCGGGTGACAGGCCGATGCCGCGTGCGGCCTCGCGGAGCGTCGCGGCGCTGCGCTCGAAGGCGCGACGCTCGTGCTCGGACATGCTCGGCTCGAGCTCACCGGCCGCGCCCTCGCGCCCGACGACGGTCGGCAGCGCGATCGTCATGGCGTAGCGCTCGCGGTAGGCCGCCACCGGCAGGACGACGCGCTCGTCGCGCAGGATCGCCTCGGTGATCCGCGCGCAGGCGATGCCGATGCCGAACTGGCTGGCGCCATGCCCTCGATGATCGTGATGTTCGCGAACCGGACCTCGCGCTCGATCCGCCTGCGGAGCTCGTCGAGCGAGCCGTGCCGGTCGCCGACGGCGTCGGCCAGCGGCGTGCCCGCGATGCGCAGCGACGACCAGAGCATCACCTCGCTGGTGCCGTGCTCGCCGACCACCAGGCCCACGACCGCAGAAGGGTGGACGCCGAGGTCCGCCGCGACGTGCACCCGGAAGCGCAGCGTGTCGATCGTCGTTCCCGTGCTGAGCACGCGGTCGTGTCCCGCCAGCGCGCGGGTCAGGTCGGCCAGCGGATCGGGCGGATCGGTGACCGCGACGAGCACGGCATCGGGCGCCGCGGCGACGATGCGCGGCACGACGTCCCGGTAGATCGAGGCGTTCGTGTCGAGCAGCCTCAGCCGCCCGCGCTCGTCCGCGCGGTTCGTCGCGCCGCCGCTCTTCTCGTTCACGCCCGCACAGATCAGGACCACGCTCGCGCCAGCGAGGTCGCTCCAAGTCCCCTGAAGCGATCTCCACCGTCGGCGACAGCGGAACGCCGTAGCGCATGTCGGTCGCCAGCCGCGGCCGCCCGTTCGGCGACCCGGTCGACGAGCACGATTTCGCGCGCCGACCCGCGCAGCATCAGCGCGAACGCGCACGCCTCCCCGACCGCCCCGACACCAACGACAGCGACCTTTTGCAGCATGGCGACGATGGTGACCGCATCCGGCGCGTCCTTCGATACGCGATGCAGATCAAGCACTGGCTTGCGAACGATCACGAACCCGAGCGCACTCGCCGCCGCGCTCTTCTCGCCTTGAACCGTATGTCCGTCCGAGGCGACCGACGAGCCAGCGCCGTGCGCTGGCCGCGCTGACGCGCCTGCGGGGGCCGTGGCGCTCGTCAGCCCGCGATGCTCGGATCGATCAGGTCGGCCGCGCGCCGGACTACGGCGATCCGCACGGCCTCGAGGAACGAGCGTCCGGGCGCTTCCCACACTGCCGGTTCGGCCTTGAGGTCACGATGTGGTTGCGAGCCTCTCGCAATTCGAGCGTCAGACGACCGAAATGGACGAGTTTCGGGCGCTAGCGGCTGGGCGCCGGCGACTTCTTGTGACGCTCGCTGTCGTCCTCGAAGCGATCGTGGACCCGGGCGGGCAGCGGGAGCGCTTGCGGCGCTCCCGCTGGTTGTGTATCGGGTCGCTCAGAAACGCAGTCCCGCGGTGGCGGACAACATCGGCGCGCGCCTGGCGTGGACGGTGGCGATGATCTCTTCCGTGTCGATCCCCTGCAGGTAGATCGACGTCGTGCCGAGATTCACATGCCCCAGCTGGCGCTGGATGATGTTCAACGGCACGCCTTCGCGCGCGAGCTCGAGGGCGTGGGCGTGGCGTAGCTGGTGCGGCGCGAATCGGCGCCGGACACCGGCCTGGGCGGCGAGCCGGCCAAGCTCGACGCGAACACCAGCGCTTGACCACGGTCGTCCGCGGGTGGGGCCGTCGATAATGCAGAGCAGCGGGCCAACCGGCAGCCCAACGCGGGCGGCGAGCCAGGGTGACAGAGAACACCGCTGCCGACGGCATCGAGCTGAGCGCGGGGCAGATCCAGCGGCTCAACGACCTCACGCCGGCCACCGGCGAGCGCCACGACGAGACGAACATGGCCGCAGTCGACCGCTGACCACGTCACGGGGTCGCGCCGGGCGTGAACGTCCGGCGCGACCCGTTGCCCGCATAACGCGGCTGCTGCTTTGGACGAGTAGCGGCAGTGCACCGCAGCTATTCACGCGCTGCCGCAACCCGTGACGCGATAGTTGCGGAACCCGCATCCAGGTCGGCTTGCGCTATGCCTTGCTCGCCGTAAGGCGCTCTAGTGCAGGCAGAAAGCGACTCGGACAAATAAGGGTTCGGCAACCCGAACCCGAAGTGGGTCGCGCCGCCCGGTACCTCGCTGCACCGCTATGGGACCGAGCTCGATCTCGGGCCGCCGGCCGCCTACGCGTGGCTCGATGGAAACGCCCGCCGCTTCGGATTCATCCACAGATATGCCTGGGAGCCGTGGCACTACGGGTTGCCGTTAGCCCACAAATCCGCTCGCCGCGCGCTGCTCGTGGGCCGGCTCGATTCGGGACTTGAAGGATCCTGCGTTTCGTACGAAGCGCAAGCGAGGAATTCCGGCAGAGGGGCGGAGCGCCGCGCGGCTCGCGGCGCGCTGCGGAGCTGCTCAGAGGAGCCTGAAGAGCTCTAGCCGAAGTAGGCGCCAACGATCACGGCTGCAACGAGTAGCACCACCCCGCTGATCTCTAGGCGCTGGTTGTGGGTTGAGCCTCCACGCCACAGCACCACGGTCCCGGTGGACAGTCCAAGGGTGAGGAGCGTCCAGCACATTGAGCTGATCGTACGCCCATTCGGCGCGGTGCGTTTCGCCGGCGCGCGACACTCCCAGCTGCGACAGCGTTGGTCTGCTAACTAACCCCTGAAGCAGAGTTACGAGTTTCCACCTCGGCTCGCGTGGCTCGGGTGGATCAGCGCGAGGAAGCGCGGCAGTCGGTCACGTCTGCCTCACCCGTTTGGTCCCCACGATCGAGGGTAAATATCTACGGCTTTCTCTGCGCGAACGCAGTGTCAAGGGAGGATGGGATGCAGACAGGACTTGACAGGCGCACGTTCCTCACCCGCGCGGCAATGGCAGGCGGCGGCCTGCTCAGCATGGGAGCGGTCGAGCGGCTCGTAGCCAGGGACGCGCTGGGATACGGACACCGGAGCAGCGCCGAGCCGTACGGACCGTTGCGGCGGGTTGCTGACCAGCGCGGCGTGGAGGTTCTCGCGCTCCCGGTGGGCTTCGCGTATGTGACCTTCAGCCATACCGGCTCGGTGATGTCGGACGGGAACCCGACGCCGCTGGCGCTCGACGGCATGGGCTCGTTCGCGGGCGGACGGTTTCACGGCCGCGGCAAGCAGCATCTGGTGCGGCTCGTGCGCAACAGCGAGGACCGCAACCCCGCGGGCACGGTTGGCGGCCTGTTGGGCGACCGTTCGGCGGCCTACGACCCAACCGCCTTCGGCGGTACCACCACACTGGTCTACGACGAGCACCGGCGGAGGCTGGTCAACGACTTCGTCAGCCTCAACGGCACGACGGTGAACTGTGCCGGCGGCATTGCCTACCGCCGCCGCTTCTGGCTCACCGGCGAGGAGACGGTCGCCGGACCGGACGCCGCTGATCCCGCCGCCCGGTTCGCGAAGCGTCACGGTTACCTGTTCCAAACGCCGGTCCACCGCGGCCCGAACGAGCTAGAGGTCGGCGTCCCGATCCTCGCCGCCGGCCGGTTCTCGCATGAGGCGGCGGCCGTGGATCAGCGCACCGGCATCGTCTACGAGACCGAGGACCCGGGGTCCGGCTTCGGCGCCGGCTTCTACCGCTACACCCCGGACGACCCCGACGACCTGACGGCGGGCGGTGTGCTGGAGATGCTCGCGATCGCAGGACAACCGCAGGTCGACCTGCGCGAGGGGCGCACGCGCGGCGAGGCCCTTCCGGTGCAGTGGGTGAGAATCGACGAGCCGGACCCGGAGCTCACGGCCGTGGGCGACCCGCGCAGCACCTTCAACCAGGGGTGGGCGCAGGGCGGGGCGAAGTTCAACCGCCTCGAGGGCTGCTGGGAGGACGACGGCACGATCTTCTTCGTCTCCACCAGCGGCGGCGACGCCAAGAACGGTGACGTCAACTCCGACGGCTACGCCGAGGGCTTCGGCCAGGTCTGGGCCTACCGGCCCGGCCGGTCGGGCGGGAGACTCACGCTCGTGTACGAGTCGCCATCCGGAAGCGAGATGGACGGGCCTGACAACATCACCGTGACGCCGCGCGGGGGCCTCATCACGTGCGAAGACGATCCCTCGTCGGCTTACGTCGACACCCACCCGCTCGCGCCAGGCATCGAGCACGTCAACCGGCTGATCGGGCTGACCCGCCGGGGAGAGGCGTTCGAGCTGGCGGTCAACGTGCTCAACGGGTCGGAGCTGGCCGGCGCCTGCTTCAGCCCGAGCGGTCGGACGCTGTTTTTCAACATCTTCGGCCGCGCCCGCTTCGACGAGGACCCGGTGGAGGGCATGACGTGCGCGGTCACCGGGCCGTGGCACCGCGGCCCGCTGTGATCCATTGAGACCTCGGTGCATGGGCGCGACGGCGCTCGCGCCGCCCGATGGAGGAGCCGCTCGGGTGACACCCCGCTCCCCGCGACGCCTTCCTCCCTGAGCGGCGATTGACCAAGCGTCCCGGCGGAAGGACCGAGCGGACGCGTGGCTCGCTACCCGCATCAGCCGCGGCGCATCAGGCGAGCCGACGGCTGCCATAAGTTCGTCGAGTGAGCTCTTCAGGGTTCCCTCGGCACGGCCGTCGACCACGCAGTGTCGAGCGTGGTCGTCGAGCAGGCTGAGCGCCGCCACCTTGTCGAGGGCGGCCTGGACAGCGGCAATCTGCGTCAGGACGTCGATGCAGCAGCGGTCGTCTTCGACCATGCCTTCGATGCCGCGTACCTGCCCTTCGATGCGCAGCTGGGTGAGTGGCTGACCTTGGTGGCGAAGTAGACGCTCGCAACCACGCGCGAAAGCGGAGGCGGCAGTTACAGGGCGTGCCCCATCCGTGGTCCCGATTGACGCGCCGCCCGCAGACCCGCGACGATTGGCTGTCCACCAGCCGCCAAACGGGCCGGTGCGGGCCGCCGGCGCCCTCCTGCGCCCGGATGGCGCCCCGTCCTAGTCCTTCTCGCTCGGTCCGGCGCGACGCAGCGCACCCGCCGCAGGGGTGTAGATGCTCTCGTGCCCGTCGTCCCAGCGAATGCGATAGCGAGGGGAAGGTGCCTCCCGCACCACCTCCTCGATGACGCCTTTCCGAGGCCTCTGCTCGGTCGACTCCGCCTCGACCTCGACGCGATTCCCGACCTTCAGCTCCATGGCTTCACCTCCGACTCGCTTCATACCGGGTGATACCACCAACCGACGCTGACCGCACAGTCGCGGAGACAACGGCCAACCTCCAGGGCAGCTCGGGCGCCTTCCTCGAGGAACAGCGCCCACGGCGCCGTCTCGCGAACGAAGGCGCGGTCGAGAAACGCGAAGGGCCGCCGCCTCTACGTCGACGTCCCCTTCGCTGGCCAGCCACACGCACAAGGGCGCCCTTTCGGAGCACACGAGGACGCGGAGGCTTCCTAGACAGTGACGGTATCGAGCGCTTCACATCACGCTGGCGGTCCCGGGTAGGTCATCGCGCAGCAGGCCTAACCGATCGGAGGAGGCAGCATGATCAGACGAGTGGCGCTCGCGGCGGTGGCCGCGTTGGCGCTGAGCGCAGGGGTGGCGCTGGCGACCCATGACGGCGCATCTGGGCAAGCTGGGGACGCCCGCGTGGAGGCGCTCTTCGAGCAGACGACCCGTTCGACCCAGTGGGAGCTGGTCGAGCGCGTGAGACTGGGCTTCGACGCCCACCATCCCGAGGGGGTCGTGAAGGTCGGGGACCGCTTCTTCCTTTCCACCGTCGAGGTCACCGAGCCGACGGTGCGCTGCCCCACGACCTGCGACGGGACCGACCGCAGCCCGGGCAAGGGCCTGGGCTGGGTGATCGAGTTCGACGCGCAGGGCAACAAGCTGCGTGAGGTCCGCGTGGACGATGGCGCGACGATCTACCACCCGGGCGGCCTCGACTACGACGGCCGCCGGCTGTGGACGGCGGTGGCCGAGTACCGGCCCAACAAGCCGTCGATCATCTACAGCATGAGCCCGCGCACGCTGCGGCCGCGGGCCGAGTTCCGCACGCCCGACCACATCGGCGGGATCGCCCACGACACCGAGCGCGATCGCATCGTCGGGCTCAACTGGGGCTCCCGGCTCGCCTACGAGTGGAGCCTTGAGGGCCGTGAGCGGCGAGTCGATCCCAATCCGTCCCATTACGTTGACTACCAGGACTGTAAGTTCCTGACCGTCGAGCGCGGCACACGGCCGGGGATGATCTGCGGGGGCATCGCCAGCTACACGCCCCCGGGCGGCCAGTCCTTCGAGCTGGGTGGGCTCGGGATCGTGAGGCTGCCCGGCATCCGCCCCCAGCACGAGGTCCCGTTCACCCAGTACACGCCCCAGAACCACGTCGCCACCCGCAACGCGATGGACGTCGAGGCCATGGGCGACCGGCTGCGCCTCTACCTGGTGGCCGACGACGACGACTCGGAGATGCTGGTCTACGAGGCCGCCGCCGGCTGATTCAGCGTCTGGCGCTCGTCCGCCGCTCGAGGCGCTCCGATCGGCAGCCGCGGCCCGCATTGGGTTGCAGCGTCCCGGGAGCCCCTCGGGCAGGCGGGCGACGTAGTCGCTGCCGTAGCGGCCGGTTGCGGAATCGGTCGAGATCAGCTGTGCGCCGCTCGCCAGCGCGGCCAGGAGCATTGGCGGGTCGCGCGACGTGACCGTCGCTAGGGGGATGTCGGAGCGTGTGCGGATCAGGTAGCCCTAGACGCACGAGCGCCTAGATCCGTGCCGTGTTCGTGCCCATCGGCTCGTTGCGCTTCATGAAGGCCCTCGCCCGGCGGCGTGTGGCTTGGCACGCGGCTTCCAGACTTACCGTGGGTTCGGCCGGCTTCGCTGTTGGTTCGCGCGATCGTTACTGAGTTGTCGCGGGCGCGTGTTGAGCCGTAACTCGGCGCTCGCGATGGTCACGGGCCATGGCTGTGGCTGGGGATCCCGTGGGGTGGCGGCGCGAGGGCGGCCAGGCGTCGCTGCTGTTGCTCGGGGTGATGTTCGTGCTGCTTGCCGGGGCGGCGGTGTTGTTCGCGTTCGGGTCGGCGCTGGGGTCGAAGGGCAAGCATCAGCGGGCGGCGGATCTGGCGGCGGTGTCGGCGGGGCAGGTGATGCGCGATCTGTATCCGCGCTTGTTCGAGCCGCCCGTATTGGCGAACGGGTTGCCGAATCCGCGGCATCTGCCGTTGCCGGTGTATCTGGCGCTGGTGCGGCGGGCGGCGGTGCGTGGGGCGCGCCGCAACGGCGTCGAGGTGAGCGGGGCGGATGTGAGCTTCCCGGGCGGCGGCTTCGCGCCGACGCGGGTGGCGGTGCGGGTGCGTGGTGTCGCGCGCGTTCGCGTGAAGCAGGGCGGCGGCGGACGAGGCGAGCCGGTGCCGGTGCGAGGCGCGCGCGACCGCGGAGATCGCCCCTGACCTGAACGTCCCGCTGGGGATGCCGGCGTTCGGGTCGGGCGGCGGCTACGACGGCCCGCTCGCGTACCGGATGGGCAAGCCGATGCGCCCCGACGTGGCCGCCGCGTTCGACCGCATGGCCGCCGCGGCGCGCGAGGAGGCCGGCCTGTTCCTGTCGATCAACAGCGCATTCCGCTCCGACGCCGAGCAGGCGAGACTGTTCGCCGCGAACCCGAACCCGAAGTGGGTCGCGCCGCCCGGTACCTCGCTGCACCGCTAGGGCGACCGAGCTCGACCTCGGGCCGCCGGCCGCCTATGCGTGGCTCGAGGAAACGCACGCCGCTTCGGGTTCATGCAGCGATACGCCTGGGAGCCCTGGCACTACGGCTTCGGCGCCAACCCGCGCGACCGCGAGCATCCGGCCCGCTTCGACCAGGGGTCCTGGGAGCCGCCGGGCGGCGATCACGGGCGGATCACGCACGGGTTGCCTTCGTTCGTGCCGCCGCGCTTCCACGACCCGATCGCGCGGGCGGCGCTTCGCTGGAACGTGCCGATGAACGTGCTGGCCGCCCAGCTGTACGCCGAGTCGGGCTTCAACCCGTTTGCGCAGAGCCCGGCGGGCGCGGAGGGCATCGCCCAGTTCATGCCGGGCACGGCGGACGCCTACGGTCTCGACAACCCGTTCGACCCGGTCGAGGCGATCGACGCGCAGGCGCATCTGATGAGCGACCTGCTCAGGCAGTTCGACGGCAAGGTGGCGCTCGCGCTCGCGGGCTACAACGCGGGAGCGGGAGCGGTCGAGCGCTACGGCGGCATCCCGCCGTACGCCGAGACGCGCGCGTACGTGACCAAGATCCTGGGCCTGCTGGGCGGCGCGGGCGAGCTCCCGATCGTCGGTGGGTTCGAGGTGAGGCTCGTGGAGTGACCCGGAGCGCCATGCCCGCCTGCGACCGGCCATCCTCCTCGTGGGCCAGGGGCGAGCACCGCAGCCAAACGATTAGGGTCCTCGGCTGAGTCGTGAGCACGCTCGAGGAAACGCTTGGGGAGAGCACGCGCCCTGGGGCGCTGCAAGCGGTGGCTGCTCGCATCAGCGAGCACGGGGTGAGGCACGTCTACCTCCAATACACCTCCGTGCCGGGCCGCGTGATGGGCAAGGTCGTCCCGGCAGCGCACTTCGAGCGGATCGCGGAGAACGGCCTGGCGTGGACGTACCTGTCGGCCGGCGGCTTCACCGTCGACATCAACGGCAACGTGCTCGGGCCGAGCCCGGCGCAGTGCGCGGAGGGCCTGCTCGTGCCGGACCTGGACACGTTCCAGGTGTTGCCGTGGGACACCGAAGTGGGGCGCGTCTTCTGCGACCACTTCCACGGCCTCGACGATCCCGAGCGTCCCGGCTCCGCGGCCCACGGCGACTCGCGCGCGAACCTCAAGCGCGCTCACGCGGAGTTCCAGGCCGAGCTCGACATGGCGCTGCGCTCGGGGTGTGAGCCGGAGATGAGCTGGTTCCCGGACGCCGACTCGATCACCGCGTCGATCTCGAAGCTGCCCGCCCACGTGGGCACGCCGTACCACATCGGCCACATCGAGGAAATGCGTCCGGTCCTCAAGCGCGTGACCCGCTACGGCCAGGAGATGGGGCTCGACATGATCCAGGCCGACTACGAGGACCCGGGTCAGGTCGAGATGAACTTCCTCTTCGGCCCCTGCCTCGAGACCGCCGACCGGCTGACGACCTTCCGTCAGATCTGCATGCAGGTCGCCAAGGAGTTCGGCATGCTCGCGACGTTCATGCCGAAGCCCGTGCCGGGCATCATGGCGAACGGCTGCCACCACCACCTCAGCCTCTGGCGCGACGACGAGCCGGGCTTCTCGAACCCGGACGGGCGCAGCCTCAACGACCTCGGGCGCTGGGCGATCGGCGGGATCCTGAAGCACGCGCGCGCGATGACGGCGATCGTCGCGCCGACGGCGAACTCCTACGCGCGCTATTGGGATGTGGGGCAGTTCGCCCCGAGCGTGCCCGTGTGGGGCTACGACCACCGTCAGTGCATCGTGCGCGTGCTCGGCGCGCGCATGGAGTTCCGCGCGCCGGACGCGTGCTGCAACCCGTACCTGACGCACGCGGTGCTGCTCGCGGCGATGCGCGACGGCATCGCGGGCCGCGTCGACCCGGGCGAGCCGCACTCCGAGGACGCCTTCCCCGATCCGGAGCAGGCACGCTTCCCGCTGCTTCCGCGCACGCTCGGCGAGGCGCTCGACGCCCTGCACGAGAGCGAGGTCGTGCGCGCCGCCCTGCCGGGCGAGCTCTACGACACGTTCGTCGCGATCAAGCGCGACGAGTGGCACCGAGCCTGCGGCGCCGTGACGGAGTGGGACCGCGAGACGTACCTGAACTACCTGCCGTGAGCGAGTCACTGCGGCTCATCTGCATCGACGCCGACGCCATGCCGCTGTTCGGCAAGAGCCACGACGGCGTGCGCGAGGGCTACGAGCCGGCCGCAGCGGCGCTCGTGGCAGAGAGCCTGGGGCGACCGCTCGAATGGGTGTTCTCGCCGTGGGTCGAGATGGTCGACGCGCTGAACGCCGGTCACGGCGATGCGATCTGGTGCGGCCAGGGGATCACGGCCGAACGCCGCCGGCGGGTGGACTTCACCCGTCCCTACGCGGTCTTCGACGAGTCGCTGCTGGTTCGCGCGCGGATCGGGGCTGAGCTCGCCGGACGGGCTCGCCGGGCGCCGGATCGGCGCGATCGCGGGCAGCACGAACATGGCGCTGGCCGAGACCTTCGCGGGCGCCGAGCTCGTCCCGTTCGGCGGGGAGAGCGACGACGTGTTCGGCGAGATGATCGACGCGCTCCGCGCGGGCGAGGTCGACGGCATCGTGGACGACGACGTGGCGCTCGTGCCGCTCGCGGACGACCCGGACTTCGAGGTCGCGTTCACGGTCCCAACCCGCAACGAGTGGGGGGTTGCGGTGGCGAAGGCCCGGCCCGACATGCGCGACACGCTCGATCACGCGCTGGCCGGTGCGATCGCCGACGGCCGCCTCGCAAGCTGCTGGCAGCGCTGGCTGCCGGAGCTCGAATACCCGTTTGGGCGCTGAGGTGGCGGGCCCGCTCGTCCTCATCACGTCGATACCGCGTTCGGTCCAGACGACGCTGGGCGTTCCGATGGACAACGCGACGATCAACCAGCGGCTGGGCGAGCTCGTGGTCGCCGCCGGCGGGGTGCCCGTGGCAAGCGACACCTGGGCCGAGCCCGAGGCGCTGCTCGAGCACGCCGGCGCGCTGATCCTGAACGGCGGCTCCGACGTCGCGCCGCAGCTGTACGACGCGGAGCCGCTCGACAGGACGGATCCGCCCAACCACGAGCGCGACGACTTCGAGCTGCGCCTGGCGCGTGGCGCGGCCGAGCGGGACCTCCCCACCCTCGGCGTGTGCCGCGGCATGCAGCTCCTGAACGTCGCGCGCGGCGGCAGCCTGGTGCAGGACGTCGACGAGCACTACGCGCGCGAGGGATGGGACCGCCCGGTGCACGACGTGCAGCTCGAGCACGGCTCGCGGCTCGCGCGGGCGTTCGGGAGTTCGACCCTGGCCGTCAACAGCGTTCACCACCAGGCGGTCGAGCGGCTCGGCGAAGGCCTGCGCGTGAGCGCGCGAGCCGCGGACGGCGTGATCGAGGGGATCGAGGACGAGCACGGGCTCGCGCTGGGCGTCCAGTGGCACCCCGAGTTCCTGGCCGGCGCCGCCGGCGATGAGCAGGTGAAGCTCTTTCGCGAGGTACTGTCCGGATCGCCTCGATGACCACCGACCCGGCCTACTTCAACATCGCGGATCCCGCGTTCGTCATCGACTCCGACGAGGTGCTGGCGGCTCGTGAGGAGAGCTGGTACGTCCGCACGAACTACGGGCTCGCGGTCCTGCGCTACGACGAGGTCAGCGCGCTGCTGAAGGACCGCCGGCTCAAGCAGGGCAGCGCCGCATGGCCCGCACACCACGGGGTCACCGGGCCCTTCGCGGACTGGTGGTCGCAGGCGCTGCTCAACCTGGAGGGCGACGACCACGCGCGTCTTCGGCGCCTGCTCAACCCGGTCTTCGCGCCCGGGGCGATCAGCGAGATGGCTCCCCGCTTCCGGGCGCTCGGGAACGAGCTGATCGACGCGTTCGCCGAGTCGGGGCGCTGCGAGTTCATGAGTCAGTTCGCCGAGCCCTACGCGGCGCGCGTGATCGCCATCCTGCTCGGCATCCCCGAGAGCGAGTGGAGGAAGATCGCGGAATGGGGGACCGACCTCGGGCTCTCGCTGTCGATCGCGATCCGCGATGAGCTGCCGCGCATCGAGGCGGCGCTCGAGGGCCTGTACGGGTTCGCGGACGAGCTGATCGCCGACCGTCGCAGCGAGCCCAAGGACGACTTCGTCACGAAGCTGGTGCAGGCCGAGGATCAGGAGGACCGCCTCAGCCACGAGGAGCTGCGCGTTTCGCTCGTGCTGCTGATCTTCGGGGGAATGGACACCACCCGCAATCAGCTCGGACTGGCCATGCAGAGCTTCCTCGCCCGCCCTGACCAGTGGCGCCTCCTCGCCGAGCGGCCGGAGCTCGCGGAGGCGGCGGTGGAGGAGGTGATGCGCCTCAACCCGACCGTCACCTGGGTCACGCGCGAGGCCACAGAGGACTTCAACTTCCAGGGCCTCGACGTCGCGAAGGGCACCACCCTGCACCTGTTCTCGCAGTCGGCGGGGTCCGATCCACGCGTGTTCGAGGAGCCGGGCTTCGACATGACCGCGGAGCGGCCACGGCACTTCGGCTTCGGCGGCGGCCGGCACCACTGCATCGGGCACTTCGTCGCGCGCATGGACATGAGCGAGGCGCTGGTGCTGCTCGCCCGGCGCTTGCGCGACCCCCATGTCGACGGCGAGGTCAAGTCGCTGCCGCGGAGCGGCAACACCGGCCCGGTCGAGCTGCCGATCGCGTTCACGGCGGCCGCGGCGTGAACCGGCTCCACAACTGGTACTGCAATCGCGAGGGGTGGAAGCGCCACGTCCGTGAGGACCTCGTGCCGCCGGCGGTCGAAGGCGTCGAGCTCGGCGGTGCGGTGCTGGAGGTCGGTCCGGGGTTCGGCCCGGCGACGGAGGTGCTTGCCGAGAGGGCGAGTCGCCTCACGGCTCTCGAGATCGATCCCCGCCTGGCGGCGTCCCTGCGTGAGCGACTGGGAGAACGGGCCGAGATCGTCGACGGCGATGGAACCGCGATGCCGTTCGCCGACGCCTCGTTCGACGCCGTCGCCTGCTTCACGATGCTCCATCACGTGCCGTCGCCCGCGGCACAGGACCGCCTCTTCGCCGAGGTCGCGCGCGTGCTGCGCCCGGGCGGAGCGTTCGTCGGCACCGACAGCCTGGGCGCGGGCATCGGGTTCTGGCTGCTTCACATCGGCGACACGAAGGTGGTCATCCCGCCGATCTCGCTGCCCGGCCGGCTGTCCGCTGCGGGCTTCCGCGACGTTCAGGTCACGACCGACGACAGCGCGATGCGCTTCTCGGCTCGCCGCTGATCGCGGAGTCGGCCTGCTCGCCGACGTCGGCACCCGCGTGCCGGCGATCGGCAGCTGCGGTCTACGACGAGGGTCGCGATCGGCTCGTGCTCGCGTTCGGCCGGGACGCCGAGCGCTTCTACGCCGACACCTGGAGCTTCAGCATGAGCGACGAGCGCTGGCACGCATTAGGGTCCGCGCCGTGAGCAAGCCGAAGCGCATCGCAAAGGACCTATGGCGCTGGACCGCCCGCCACCCCGAGTGGCACCCGGGCGAGTTCGGGGCCGAGGTGGCGAGCTTCGCCGTCCGCGCGGGCGACGACACGCTGCTGATCGACCCACTGCTGCCGCCCGAGCCGGACGCCGTGCTGGACCTGATCGAGAGCAACCTCGGCGAGCGCCTCTCGATCCTGGTGACGCTGCCCTACCACGTGCGCAGCTCGGAGTTCCTGCGCGACCGCTTCAGGAAGGACGTCGCGACGACGATCTGGGGCCACCCCGACTGCACCAAGCGCATGAAGCGCAAGACCGCCTTCAAGCCGATCGATCCGTCCAAGCCGCTGCCCGCGGGGGTCAGCGCTCACGTGATCGGCAAGCCGCGCCGCACCGAGACGCCGCTGTTCATCCCCTCACACAGGGCGCTCGTCTTCGGCGATGCGGTGGCGGAGGAGGGTGGGCGCCTGCGGGTCTGGGCGCTGGAGCGCGTGGACGATCGCGTCGAGCGCTTCTACCGGGAGCGCTTCAACCCGACGCTGAAGCCGCTGCTCGAGCTCGACTTCGATCGCGTGCTCGTGACGCACGGGCAGCCGGTGATGAAGGACGGCCAGAAGGCGCTCCGATCGGCGCTCCGCTCGAAGCCCTGGGACAACCGGAGCTGACGAGCACCCGGCTGTAGGCTGCCGCCATGGCCATCACGACCGTCAACGGAATCGACGAGCTGAAGGCACTCGTCGGCGAGACGACCGGGCCGAGCGAGTGGCGCGAGGTCACCCAGGCCGAGATCGACAAGTTCGCCGAGGTGTCCGGCGACCATCAGTGGATCCACGTCGACGTGGAGCGCGCGAAGACGGACAGCCCGTTCGGGACGACCATCGCGCACGGCAACCTGACGCTGTCGATGGTCGACGGCTTCCGCGACGGGCTGTTTCGCTCCGAGGGCTTCAAGATGGGCGTCAACTACGGCTGGAACAAGATCCGCTTCCCCGCGCCGGTGCCGAGCGGCAGCCGCATCCGCGCCAGCCTCGAGACGGTGTCCGTCGACGAGGTCGGGAACGGCTGGTACCAGCTCGTCCAGCGCTGGACGGTCGAGGTCGAGGGCAACGAGAAGCCGGCCTGCGTGGCCGAGTCGGTGGTGCGCCTGCTCGCGTAGGGCCCGCTCGGGCCCTCCACCCCGAGTCCTATCCTCGGAGTAGGGATGGCCACGAGCACCACGAGCACCGAGGACCGCATCAGGGAACAGCGCCGCGCGCTGCCGGACGGCCCTGGCGTCTATGTCTTCCGCGACGCGAAGAACAAGGTGCTGTACGTCGGCAAGGCGCGCTCGATCCGCAAGCGCGTGGCCGGCCACTTCTCGAAGCCCGGCGCCCGCGGGGCCGCCGACATGGTCGCCCAGATCGCCGACATCGAGTTCATCGCGACCGAGACCGAGGCGGAGGCGCTGCTGGCCGAGCAGGAGTTCATCAAGCGCTACCGGCCGCTCTTCAACGTCCGCCTGCGCGACGACAAGTCCTACCCCTACATCGGGATCAGCCTCGACGAGGAGTTCCCGCGCATCTACTTCACGCGCGAGCGCCACCGCAGAGGCCGCGCCTACTTCGGTCCCTTCTCGAACGCGAAGCGCGTGCGCGAGACGCTCGACCTGCTCGGCAAGGTCTTCCAGTACCGCACCTGCGACGGGCCACAGCCCGGGCGCGCCAGCGGCAGCCCCTGCCTCGACTACCACCTCCACCGCTGCCAGGCCCCGTGCGTCGGCTACATCTCGAAGGAGGAGTACCGCGAGAACGTCGAGACGATCATCGATTTCCTGTCGGGGCGCTACCGGCAGATCGAGAAGGCGCTCGACCAGGGCATGAGGAAGGCTTCGGCCGAGCAGGAGTTCGAGCAGGCCGCCCAGTACCGCAACAAGCTGAAGGCGGTCAGCTCGCTGCTCGAGCGCCAGCGCATCTCGAACGAGGCGGTTGGGACGCTCGACGCGATCGCAGTGGCGGCCGAGGGGACCGACGCCAACGCGCAGGTCTTCCAGGTCCGCGACGGCGTGCTCGCGGACCGCCAGAGCTTCTACCTCGAGAACGCGGCTCAGCGCGACGAGTCCGAGGTGGCCGAGGAGTTCGTGATCCAGTACTACGCGAGCGCCGTGGCGGTGCCGCCGCAGGTGGTGGTGCCGCGCGCGGTCGAGCTGGACGGGACGCTCGCCGAGGCCCTGGCCGAGCGACGCGGTGCGCCCGTCGAGGTTCGCCACGCCGAGCGCGGCGACAAGCGCCGCATCCTCGAGCTGGCCGAGCGCAATGCGCGGCTGGCGCTCGACCAGGACCGGCTTCGCTCCGAGCGCCGCCGCTCGCAGCGGATCGAGGCGCTCGACGGGCTGCAGCAGGCGCTGGGGATGGAGGCGATCCCGATGCGGATCGAGTGCTTCGACATCTCGCAGCTGATGGGCGCGCATCCGGTGGCCTCGATGGTCGTGTTCGAGGGCGGCGCGCCGAAGAAGTCCGATTACCGCCGCTTTGGCATCCGGGGCTCGGTTCAGGATGACTTCGCCGCCATGGCCGAGGTCCTGTCCCGCCGGATGGCCCAGTACGTCTCGCAACGCGAGCGCAGCCCGCACGACAAGGAGTTCGACGAGAGCTTCGCCTCCGTGCCGGCGCTGATCGTGATCGACGGCGGCAAGGGCCAGCTCTACGCCGGCCTCAGCGAGCTGGGCCCGTTCCGCGACCTCGGCGTGACCGTCATCAGCCTCGCCAAGCGGATCGAGGAGGTCTTCCTGCCGGGACGCAAGAACCCGCTCGTGCTCCCGCACGACACGCCCGAGCTGCAGCTGCTGCAGCGCGTGCGCGACGAGGCGCACCGCTTCGCGATCGAGTTTCACCGCGGTCGCCGCGACAAGGCGATGACGCGCTCGATCCTCGACGAGCTGCCGGGAGTCGGTCCGGCGCGCAAGCGCAGCATCCTGCAGCACTTCGGCTCACCGGAGCGATTCCTCAGTGCGACCCCGGAGGAGCTCGAGGCGGTTCCGGGCCTCCCAGGCAAGGTCGCGCGCGACATTCACAACTACGTCAACAAAATTCGATGACGGAGGCGTACAAAGGGGGCATCGAGGACTTCGTCGTGATCACCGGCTTCTCGGGAGCCGGAAAGTCTCAGGCGATGGCCACGTTCGAGGACGCGGGTTACTTCTGCGTCGACAACCTGCCGCCGGAGATGATCGGATCGCTCGCCGACCTGTTCGGGCACGAGGGCTCCAAGGTCGAGCGCGCGGCCGTCGCGTCGGACGTGCGCGGCGGAGACTTCTTCGACGACCTCGTGCGCGTGATCGACGACCTCGACGAGCGCGGCGTGCCCTACCGGCTGCTGTACCTGGAGGCCTCGGAGCCGGTGCTGATCAATCGCTTCAAGGAGACGAGGCGGCGGCACCCGCTCGCGAACGGCGGCTCGGTGGAGGCGGCGATCAGGCGCGAACAGGAGATGCTCGAGCCACTCAAGGAGCGCGCCGACGTCTCGATCGACACCAGCGACCTGTCGGCCAGCCGGCTGCGCAAGGTGGTGGCGGACAAGATGCTGCCGCACGGCACGACCGGGAAGCTCGCGGTCACCTTCATGACCTTCGGTTTCAAGCACGGCAGCCCGCGCGACGCCGACCTCACCTTCGACGTGCGCTTCCTCCCGAACCCGCATTACGAGGCCGAGCTGCGCGAGCTGACGGGCCTCGACCAGGCGGTCATCGACTACGTGCGCGAGTCCGACGGGGTGGGGGACTTCTACGACCGCCTCACACCGTTGCTCGACTACCTGCTGCCCGCCTACGAGCGCGAGGGCAAGTCGCACCTCACCGTCGGGATCGGCTGCACCGGCGGGCGCCACCGCTCGGTGGTGATCGCGGAGCACCTGGCCCGGGTATACGAGCAGCGCGGCGACCAGCTGATCGACGTGGTGCACCGCGACATAGACAAGCCGCCACGGCGGCCCTGAGATAGATTCAGCGGCGCCACCTACTTCGACGAAAGGGAGCACTCGACATGGCCTTGAAGGCCGGCATCAACGGCTTCGGCCGCATCGGGCGCAACGTGTTCCGAGCCGCCCACGCGCGCGGGGAGGACATCGACTGGGTCGGCGTCAACGACATCACCGACACGAAGACGCTGGCGCAGCTGCTCAAGTACGACACGATCCTCGGCCCCTTCCAGGGCGAGGTCGACTACACCGACGACTCGCTGATCGTCGACGGCGACGAGCTCAAGGTGTTCGCAGAGCGTGACCCGGCCGCGCTGCCCTGGGCGGACGCGGGCGCCGACGTGGTGATCGAGTCGACCGGGCTGTTCACGAAGAAGGCGGACGCGGCGAAGCACCTGGAGGCGGGCGCGAAGAAGGTGATCATCACGGCCCCGGCCACCGAGCCGGACGTGACCCTCGCGCTCGGCGTCAACGACGACGCCTACGACCCGGAGAACCACCAGGTCATCTCGAACGCCTCGTGCACCACCAACTGCCTGGCGCCTGTGGCGAAGGTCCTGCACGACACGGTCGGGATCGAGCGCGGGATCATGACCACGATCCACGCCTACACCGCGGACCAGAACCTTCAGGACGGCCCGCACAAGGACCTGCGCCGCGCTCGCGCGGCCGCCGCCAACCTCGTGCCGACGAGCACGGGCGCGGCCAAGGCGATCGGCCTCGTGATCCCCGAGCTCGACGGCAAGCTCAACGGCATAGCTGTGCGCGCGCCTGTGATCACCGGCTCGGTCGTCGATCTGGTCTGCGAGGTGGCGCGCCCGACGAGCGTGGAAGAGGTCAACGGCGCGTTTGCCGACAAGGCCGACAGCGGCACGCTCGAGGGCATCCTCAGGTACAACGAGGACCCGATCGTCTCGAGCGACATCGTCACCTCGCCCTACTCGTCGATCTTCGACGCCCCGCTCACGATGGTGATCGACGAGCGGCTCGTGAAGGTGATCGCCTGGTACGACAACGAGTGGGGCTACTCGAACCGCGTCGTCGATCTGGCACAGCGCGTGCTGGCGGGGTCGCCGGTTGCCTGAGCCGGCCACCGCAAATCTGGGAAAGCGGACCGTCCGCGACCTGGAGATCGGGACGGGCGAGGCCGTGCTCGCGCGCGTCGACTTCAACGTCCCCATCGAGGACGGCCGCGTCAGCGACGACGCCCGCATCCGGGCGGCGCTGCCGACGATCGAGCTGCTGCTCGAGCAGGGCGTGCGGCTCGTGCTCTGCTCCCATCTCGGCCGACCCAAGGGGCGCGATCCCGAGACCTCGCTGGCGCCCGTCTCCGAGTGTCTCGGCGAGCTGATCGACGCGCGCGTCCATCAGGCGCCCGACGTCGTCGGGCCGGAGGTGCGACGCGGTGTCGAGCGGCTCGAGCCGGGCAACGTCCTGGTGCTCGAGAACACTCGCTGGGAACGCGGCGAGACCGAGAACGACCCGGAGCTCTCGAAGCAGCTGGCCGCGCTCGCCGACGCATACGTCAACGACGCCTTCGGCGCCGCCCACCGCGCGCACGCCTCGACCGTGGGCGTCACCCGGTTCCTGCGGCCGGCGGTGGCCGGCCTGCTGCTGGAGCGCGAGGTCGTGACGCTGCGCTCGATCATCGAGGCACCCGAGCGTCCGCTCGTGGTGGTGCTGGGCGGGGCGAAGGTGAGCGACAAGATCGCCCTCATCGAGCGCTTCCTCGACGACGCCGACGTGCTCCTCGTCGGGGGTGCGATGTGCTTCTCGTTCTTCCGCGCGCAGGGCATCTCGACGGGCGACTCGCTCGTCGAGGAGGAGGGCGTCGAGCTGGCGCGCAAGGCGCTCGAGAAGGCGGAGAGCTCGCGCTGCCGGCTCGTGCTGCCGGTCGACCTCGTGCTCGGCCGGAGCTTCGACGCCGACACCGAGACGCGCGAGCAGGACGGCGTCGAGGTCCCGGACGGCTGGATGGGGCTCGACGTCGGGCCGCGCACCGCCGCCGCCTACGCCGAGGAGATCGCCGGCGCCGGGACCGTCTTCTGGAACGGCCCGATGGGCGCGTTCGAGCTGGAGCCGTTCGCGGACGGGACCCATGCGGTCGCGGAGGCCGTGGCCGAGGCGCCCGGCACCACCGTGGTCGGCGGCGGCGACTCGGGGGCGGCGATCGCCCAGTTCGGGCTCGCCGACCGGATCGACCATCTTTCGACTGGCGGCGGCGCCTCGCTCGAGTTGCTCGAGGGCAAGCAGCTGCCCGGCGTGGAGGCCCTGGATGACGCCTGAGCACGAGTCCGAGGTGCCGCGCCGGCCGGCGATCGTCGCCAACTGGAAGCTGTGGGGTACGCGCGAGCAGTCGAAGGCCTACTGCGACCGGCTGCTCGAGCTGCTGCCGGACGAGACGCGTCGTCCAGCCGCCGTCGGCATCTGCCCGCCGTTCACGAGCCTGGACGTCTGCGTCCGTGAGCTCGAGGGCAGCGGCGTGGCCGTCTACGCGCAGAACATGCACCAGGCCGAGACGGGCGCCTTCACCGGCGAGGTGTCGGCTCCGATGCTGAGGGAGATCGGCGTCCACGGGGTGGTGCTCGGCCACTCGGAGCGCCGCCAGCACTTCGGCGAGACCGACCGGGCCGTGCAGGAGAAGCTGCCGGTCGCGCTCGAGGCCGGGCTGCGCCCGATCCTGTGCGTCGGTGAGACGGAGGAGGAGCGCGAGGCCGGCGATACGGAGCGCAAGCTGCGCCACCAGGTCCAGGAGGCGCTCGAGCGGGTGCCGGATGTGCGCCTGACGGAGATCGCGATTGCCTACGAGCCGATCTGGGCGATCGGCACCGGGAAGGTCGCCACGCCCGATATCGCGCAGGAGGCGATCGCGTTCGTGCGCGCGCTCGTGGCCGGCCGCTCGCGCGACGCCGCCGCGCGCGTGCCGATCCTCTACGGCGGCAGCGTCAAGCCGGACAACTGCTCGGAGATCCTCGCCGAGCCCGATGTCGACGGTGCGCTCGTCGGCAGCGCGAGCCTCGACCCGGACGGCTTCGCTCGCATCATCGCGGCAGCGGCGTGAAGAACGTCTGCCTGGTCGTGCTCGACGGCTGGGGGCTCGCCGACCCGGGGCCGGGCAACGCCGTCGCGCTCGCCGACACACCGGTCTTCGACGAGCTCTGGGAGGGCCACCCGCACACCACCCTCACCGCCTGGGGCCCCGCGGTCGGGCTGCCCGAGGGCCAGATGGGCAACTCGGAGGTCGGCCACATGAACCTCGGCGCCGGCGCGGTCGTCAAACAGGACCTGCTCCGCATCGACGAGTCGATCGAGGACGGCAGCTTCTTCGAGAACGAGGTGCTGCGGGCTGCCTGCCGGACCGAGCGCCTCCACCTGCTCGGGCTCGTCTCCGAGGGCGGGGTGCACGCGAGCATGCAACACCTGCGCGCGCTGATCGAGCTGGCCGGCCGCGAGGGCGTCGAGGACGTCGTGCTCCACGCGTTCACGGACGGCCGCGACACGCTGCCGCACTCGGGGGCGGGCTACGTCGCGGCGGTCGAGAGCTGGGGCGGCTCGCGCATTGCGACCGTGAGCGGCCGCTACTACGCGATGGACCGCGACCGGCGCTGGGACCGCACGAAGCGCGCCTGGGACGCGATCGTGCTCGGCCGGGCCGAGCACGAAGCCGACAGCGGCGAGGCCGCCGTGCAGGCCGCCTACGAGCGCGAGGAGACTGACGAGTTCATCGTGCCGACGCTGGTCGGGGAGGAGGGCCGGGTCCGCGACGGGGACAGCGTGATCTTCTTCAACTTCCGCCCCGACCGCGCCCGCCAGCTCACGCGCGCGCTCGGCGAGCCCGACTTCGCGGAGTTCGACCGCGAGCAGGTTCCAGAGCTCGCGCTGACCACGCTGACCGAGTATCAGGAGGACTGGGACTACCCGGTGGCCTTCCCGCCGGCGCGCCCGCAGACGACGCTCGCGGCGCTGCTGGCGGAGCGGGGCCTGCGCCAGCTGCACGTGGCCGAGACCGAGAAGTACGCGCACGTCACCTACTTCTTCAACGGGGGCGAGGAGGACCCGTACCCGGGCGAGGAGCGCCGCCTCGTGGACTCGCCGCGCGACGTCAAGACCTACGACGAGAAGCCCGAGATGAGCGCGCGGGAGGCGACGGATGCGTTCGTGGAGGCGTGGCAGGACGGCGACTTCAGCTTCGCGATCATCAACTTCGCGAACCCCGACATGGTCGGCCATACGGGCGTGATCCCGGCCGCCGTCAAGGCGATCGAGACGGCCGACGAGTGCCTCGGCCGGGTTCTTGCGGCGGTCGCCGAGAGCGACGGAGTGTGCATCGTCACGGCAGACCACGGCAACGCCGACCACATGCTCGAGGAGGACGGCAGCCCCAACACCGCGCACTCGATGAACCCGGTGCCGCTGGTCGTGACCGCGGACGTGGGCGAGCTGCGCGACGGGCGGCGTGCTCGCGGACGTCGCACCGACCGATCCTCGAGCTGCTGGGGCTGGAGCAGCCTGCCGAGATGACGGGAGAGTCGCTGCTGGCTTAGCCGGGGCGAGGGCGGCTGGGGCGCTGCGCATAGTCTCAGCCCGCGTGGCGCCCTTCGACATCCTCGCCCGCGACGGCGACGCCCGCGCGGGTCTCATCCACACGCCTCACGGCGACGTGCGCACGCCCGCCTTCGTGCCGCTGGCGTCGACGGCGACCGTCAAGTCGCTGCACGCCTCCGAGGTCGCCGAGCTCGGCTACGACATGGTCCTCGGCAACACCTTCCACCTGTTCATCCAACCCGAGCCTGAGCTGGTGGAGGAGATGGGCGGGCTGCACGAGTTCATGGGCTGGCGGCGGGCGATCATCACCGACTCAGGCGGCTACCAGGTGTTCTCGATGGGACACGGGTCGGTGGCCGAGGAGATCAAGCGCCGGCGCGACCGGCGCCGGTCGATGATCGTCTCGATCGAGGAGGAGGGCGTGCGCTTCCGCTCCTATCTCGACGGGCGCGAGCGCTTCATGGGGCCCGAGACGTCGATGGAGACGCAGGCGAAGCTCGGCTCGGATATCGCGCTCGCCTTCGACGAATGCACGCCGTTCCACGTCGAGCGCGATTACACGGCCAGCTCGATGGAGCGCACGCACCGCTGGCTCGACCGCTGCATCGGCTGGTGCGCCGAGCACGCGCCACCGGGCCAGCTGCTCTACGGGATCGTGCAGGGGGGCGTGTACGAGGACCTGCGCGCGGAGTCGACCGACTACATCGCTCAGTCGGGCGTGCCCGGCATCGCGATCGGCGGCTCGCTCGGCCAGGAGAAGGAGCAGATGCGCGAGGTGGTCGGCTGGACCGTGGCGCGGCTGCCGGACGGGCCGCCCCGGCACCTGCTCGGCATCGGCGACGTCGACGACCTCGTCCACGCCGTCGGGCTCGGCATCGAGACCTTCGACTGCGCGACGCCCACCCGCCTCGCACGGCACGGCACGGCGCTCGTTCCCAACCCGGAGGGACGCTGGCGGCTCGACCTCACGAAGGGCGCGCAGCGCACGAGCCGCGAGCCCATCGACGAGCGCTGTCCCTGCCCGGCCTGCCGCGAGCACACGCGCGCGTACCTGCACTACCTGCTGCGCGCGGGCGAGCTCACCGGCAAGCGACTGCTGACTCTGCATAACCTGACCTTCATGCAGCGCCTGATGAGCGGCATGCGGGAGGCGATCGAGGCGGGTCGCTATGCCGAGCACGCCCGCGCCGTGCTGTCGGGTGAGCTGCCGTGAGCGTGGCCGCCGGAGTCCCGTACTGGCTCGACGAGCCCTACGAGCCGCGGCCCGCGCTCGAGGGGCACGTGGAGGCGGAGGCGTGCGTGATCGGCGCCGGGGTGGCGGGCCTGTCGTGTGCGCTCGCGCTCGCGCGTGCGGGCGTCGACACGGTCGTGCTCGAGCGCGACACCGTCGCCGGCGGCGCGAGCGGACGCAACGGCGGCTTCCTGCTCGCCGGCGTCGCACCCTTCTACTCCGAGGCACGCGAGCTCTACGGGCGCGAGCGGGCGCGCCGCATGTATTCGGCCACGCTCCAAGCGCAGCGAGACATGTACGCGTTAGCCGAGCAGCTCGGCGCGGGCGACTCGATGCGGCGCGTCGGCCTGCTGCGGGCGAGCGCGTCGGAGGAGGAGGCCGCGGACGTGGCGCGCCAGGCCGAGGCGCTGCGCGAGGACGGCTTCCCCGGCGAGCTCGTGGAGCGGAGCGAGCTGCCGTCCGCGGTGGCGCGCTTCGCGCTCAACGGCTGTCTCACGGAGCACGACGGCTCTCTCCAGCCCGCGCGCTGGATCCGGACGCTGGCGCGCGGCGCCGAGGCTGCCGGGGCGCGCATCCACGACGGCAGCACGGTCGAGGGCCCGGTGAACGCACCGGGCGAGGGCGGCCTGCGCACCACGAGCGGCGCGAGCGTCAGCGCCCGCCACGTGGTGGTGGCCGCGGACGGCGCGCTGCCGGCGCTGGTGCCCGAGTACTCGCCGCGCGTGCGCTCGCGGCGGCTCCACATGATCGCCACCGCGCCGCTCCCGGAGCGCGTGACCGAGCACCTCGTCTACTACCGCTGGGGCTACGAGTACTTCCAGCAGCGCCCCGACGGACGGCTGCTGATCGGCGGCTTCAGCGACGTCGACGGCGACGGGTCGTACACAGACTCGGCCGACGGGAGCCCGGCGATCTGGGAGCGCATCGAGCGCCACATCCGGGAGGAGCTGGGGCTCGACCCGGTGATCACCCATCGCTGGGCCGGGGTGGTCGGCTACAGCGATGATCGGCTGCCGTTCGTGGGGGAGGTGCCCGGCCGCGAGGGTCTGTGGGTCGCGGGCGGCTACTCCGGCCACGGGAACGTGCCGGGCTTCCTCTCCGGGCGGCTGATCGCCTCGGCGATCAGCGGCACCGGGAACGGCGAGCCGGCGCTGTTCCCCGCCGACCGCTGAGCGCTCACTCCGTGTTCTGCTGGATGAAGTCGCGCAGCTCCTGGATCTGCTGATCCAGGTCGTTCGAATTGGGGGCGTCGACCCCGCCGCCGCTCGACGAGCTGAGCGCGATCACCACCACCACGACCGCCGCCAGGACCGCCAGTACGGCCAGGAAGGTCCCCCAACGCCTGCGCGCTGCGGCGCGCCGGGCCTCGTCGCGCGAGGGGCGGCGCTCGGCCGGGGCGGCCGGCGGGCGAGCCGGTATCGGCGGCTCGCCCGGGGGGACGACCCGGGTGGCGGCCATCGCGCGTGTGGCGGCGGTGTCGTCGAGCGCGCGCGTCGCGTCGGAGGCCTCGTCCTGAGTCAGCTGGCGCGTGACCTCGGTGCCCTCGCCGTGCAGGCCCGCCTCGAGGGCCTCGGCCATGTCGAGCGCGGACGCGTAGCGGTAGCCGGGGTCCGGCTCGAGCGACAGCCGCACGGCCTGGTCGAGCGCGGCCGGCACCTCGGGCCGATACTCGCGGATCGGGGACACCGGATCCTGCTGCTGCTTGAGTGCGAGCTCGGTCAGCGAGGCGTACTCGTGCGGGAGCCGCCCGGTCAGGAACTGGTAGGCGCAGACGCCGAGCGAGTAGATGTCCGAGGCCGGGCCTGCCTCGTCGCCGCGGGCCTGCTCGGGCGACAGGTAGGCGGCCGTGCCGAGGATCGAGCCGACCTGGGTGATTCGAGTCTGCTCGGCCGCCTTGGCGATGCCGAAGTCGGCCAGCTTCGTGATCCAGTTCTCCTGGGCCTGCAGCAGGTTGCCGGGCTTGACGTCGCGGTGGATCACGCCGGCTCGGTGCGCGTAGTCGAGCCCGTGGCAGGCATCTCGGACCGTGCGCACGGTCTGCCCGACGTCGAGCTCACGCTGCTCGCGCAGGAGGTCGGCGCAGGACGGGCCGTCCACGTACTCCATGACGATGTAGTGGCGCCCGCTCTCCGAGTCGTGGCCGGAGTCGAAGACCTGGACGATGTTCGGGTGCTGGAGACGCGCCGCCGAGAGCGCCTCGCGGCGGAAGCGCGCGACGAAGGCGTCGTCGTCGGCGAGGTGCTCGGCCAGCAGCTTTACGGCGACCGGGCGCTCGAGGACGGTGTCGTTGGCCTTGAAGACAGTCGACATGCCGCCGGCGCCGAGCCGGCGCTCGATCACGTAGCGGCCGGCAACCTGGCTGGGCGGGCTCATCCCTGGTCCTCCTGCGGGGCGAGCACGCCTCCGCCGTCGCCCTCGTCGGCGGGCGGTTCCTCGGTGGCCGGCGGGGTCGTCTCGGTCTCCGGTGGCGGCACGGTCTCGGTCTCGGGCGGGGCTACGGTCTCGGTCTCGGGCGGCGGCACCGTCTCCGTCTCCGTCACGACGGGCGGCTCCTCGGTCGTATCGGTCTCCTGCGACTCCGTCTCCTCGCGCAGCTCGTTGCAGCGCTCGTCGACGAGCGAGAAGAGCTTGTCGAAGCCGTCCTGGAGGCCGGAGCGCACGTCCTCGTCTACGCCGTCCGGCAGCTGCGCGATCGCCTGGTTGACGGCTTCCACGTTGGGGCCGCGCGGACCGGAGAGGATGTCGTCGCAGGCGCCGACGCTGCCGTTGTCGAGCCGGGCCTGAACGTTGTCGAGCTGATCCTGCAGCACCGCGGCCGAATCGGCCGGGATCGGGTCGCCCTCGTCGTCGGAGCCGCAGCCTGCGACGGCCAGGCAGGCGCCGAGCAGCAACAGCAGGAATGTGCGCTTGAGATTGATCACTGTCCGCTGTAGAGCCGCGCGGCCAGGACCGAGGGGAGCCCTGCCGCCTCGATCGCCCCGGCGGCCTCGTCGATCGGATATTCGACGCGGTGCCAGCGCGCGGTCCACGCCTCTGTGTCTAGCAGGAGCCACGCGGCCCTGGGGTCACCATCGCGCGGCTGGCCGACGCTTCCGGGGTTGATCAGCCACTCGCCGGCGGACAGATCGGCGTCGTCGCCGTCGTGCGCCTGGCCGCCGTCGACCTCCCCGCTGGGGGCGCGCCCGAACCAGAGCGCGACGTGGGAGTGCCCGACGGCGGCCACGCGGCTCGACATGAGATCCATGCACTCGTCCGCCTGCCAGGTCGAGAGGACGTACTCCCAGACCGGGTCGCGCGGGCTGCCGTGGTAGAGGCCGGGCTCGCGCTCGGGGTCGGAGGCGGGCCGGCCGCGCAGGAACTCGAGCGATTCGGCGCTGATGTGCTCGCGCGTCCAGAGCGCCGCGGCGGCGGCGCTCGATGAGAAGTCGGAGATCGGGATCTCCTTGGTCACGACCAGATCGTGATTGCCGGCAAGGCAGACCGCGCAGCTGTCCCGGGCGAGCTCGACGCAGCCGTCCGGCTCGGCGCCATAACCGACCAGGTCGCCGAGGCACCAGATCTCGTCGGTCGTCTCTTTCTCGATGGCCGCCAGAACCGACCGGAAGGCCGGCAGGTTGCCGTGGACGTCCGAGAGCAGAGCTATGCGCATGGGAGTGGCTTCTACGATGTCCGGGGAATGGGGCGTTTGCGGCTGCCGCTGGCGATCCTGGTCGCGGTGGCCGCTGCCGGCGCCGCGACTTTCCTGCTGCGCCCGCGTTCCGGCCTGATCGAGCCGGCCCCGGTGGACGTGGAAGCGTACTTCACGTCCCTGCAGCTCGACCGCGCCGAGGATTTCCGCAGCGTTCAGCGCCTGCTCGGAATCAGCGGGATCGTGGTGAGCACGGGCGCGCTGGCCCTGCTCGCCTGGCGGCCGCCGCGGCACCTGCTCGAGCGGCTCGGCAGGCGTCCGCTGCTCGGCGCCGCCGCCGCCGGAGCAGGGATCTCGGTGTTCCTCGTGGCCGTGGGCCTGCCGATCTCAGCCTGGCAGCGCTCGCGCGCGCTCGACGTCGGGCTCGCGACCCAGTCGTGGCCCGACTGGGTCGTCGACGTGCTCAAGTCGACCGCGATCGACGCCGTCTTCGCCGCCGCCGGCGGGCTGCTGGCGCTCGTGCTGATCCGCCGCTTCCGGCGCAACTGGTGGATTCCCGCCTCGGCGGTGATCGTCGCCTTCGGCGTGATCACGATCTGGCTCTGGCCGGTCGTGATCGATCCGCTCTTCAACGACTTCGAGAAGCTCCCCGACGGGCCGGTGCGCCGCGACGTGGTCGAGCTGGCGGACAGGGCCGGCGTCGACGTAGGCGAGGTCTACCGGGTCGACGCGAGCCGGCGGACCACCGCTGCCAACGCCTACGTCGGCGGACTCGGACACAGCAAGCGCGTGGTGCTCTACGACAACCTGCTGGACGACTTCCCACGCGCCGAGGTGAGGCTGGTCGTGGCCCACGAGCTCGGTCACCAGAAGCACAACGACCTGCTGCGCGGGCTCGCCTGGCTGGCGCTCGTCGCGCCCGCCGGCACGTTCCTGGCGCAGCGGCTCGCGGAGGCGTTCGGGCGCCGCTACGGGCTCGGCGATCCGTCCGTGAAGCCGGGGCCGATCGTGCTGCCGGCGGTCGCGCTGGCGGTGACGCTCGCGTCGCTCCTGCTCGGCTCGGCCTCGAACATCCTGTCGCGCCAGGTCGAGGCGCGGGCGGATGCGTTCGCGCTGCGCCTCGCCGGCGATCCCGCTGCCTTCGAGGACTTCGAGAAGCGCATCGCGGTGCGGAACGTGAGCGATCCCGACCCGCCCGCGATTACGCAGTTCCTGTTCGGAACGCACCCGAGCACGATCGACCGCATCGGGATCGGTGAGGCGTTCCGGCAGGGGGAGGGACGCTAAATTGCCGCGCCCGTGTCCCGCCGCGCCCTCCTAGAGCGAGTCGTACGCGAGCTCACCGCCTTCGAGCGCCCCTCCGCCTCGGAGGGGGAGCGCCGCGCCGCCGAGCTGATCGCCGCCGAGCTGGGCGAGGCCGGTTGCCGCGATGTGCGCGTCGATGAGGAGCGCGCGCACGGGGGCTACTGGTGGCCGCTCGGGCTCCTGAACGCCGGCGCCCTGCTCGCCGCGCTCGCCGGCGGACGCCGCGGCGCGGCGGTGGCCGGCGCCGCCGCGGCGGCGGCCGTCTACGACGACGTCAGTGGGGGCCGGCTCTGGTTCCGGCGCGCCACCCTGCCGACTCGGCCCGCCTGGAACGTCGTGGCCGAGGCGGGCGACCCGGACGCGCGGCGGACGATCGTCGTCCTCGCTCACCACGACGCCGCTCACAGCGGCCTCGTCTTCCACCCGGCGCTGCCGCGCACCTCCATGAAGCTGTTCCCAAGGCTGCACGAGCGGTCCGAGCAGAGCGTGCCGATCCTGTACGGCCCCTTCCTCGGACCGGTGCTGCTCGCCCTCTGGGGGCTGCTCGGAGCGCGGGCGCTGCGCGCGGCCGGCACCGTCTTCACGCTCGGCGCCACGGCCGCGATGGCGAACATCGGCGCGAGTCGCGTGGTGCCCGGCGCGAACGACAACCTCAGCGCCGTCGCGGTGCTCGTCGCGCTGGCCCACTCGCTGCGCGAGGAGCCGCCGGTGGGCGTGCGGGTGCTGCTCGTCTCCACCGGCTCCGAGGAGTCGTTCATGGAGGGCATGCAGGCGTTCGCGAAGCGTCACTTCCCGAGCCTCCCGCGTGAGACGACCGAGTTCGTCTGCCTCGAGTGCGTCGGCTCGCCAGAGCTGTGCGTGGTGGAGGGGGAGGGGATGCTGCGGATGCGCTACCACACCGGCGAGACGCGCGAGCGCCTGGCCCGCGCGGGCCTCGATGCCGGGGTCGAGCTCACCCGCGGCCTGCGCACGGTGGCCGCCACCGACGCCCTGATCGCACTGCGCGCCGGCTACCCCACCTGCCTGCTCGGGGGAGTGAACGAGACCAAGTTCCCTGCCAACTACCACTGGCCCTCGGACACGCCCGACAACCTCGACTGGGACAGCGTCGAGGGCGCGCTGAAAGTCTGCGAGGAGTTCGTGCGCGGCCGCGCGGCGGCCGCCCCGGCCTAGCTCGTCTCGCTCGACTCCCCGCCCGGGCCGAACTCGGGCAGGTCGCGAATGCCCTCACGGGTCTGCCACTTGGAGAAGTTGTCCTCCATGGCGTCGATCAGCTCGCGCATGAAGCGCGGCGACAGGTTGACCCGTGACACGACGACCCCGGGTACCTCACCCTCCTCGACCTCGTGGTCCACGCGCGCGAACGTGATCGTGAACTCGTAGTCGGAATGGGAGACGTTGGCGAAGTTGGCGTAGTGGCCCGCCATCGTCTCCGGGTCGGTGTGGATGTTGAAGTGGCGCTCGCCGTCTTCGGACACGCGCGTAGTATCGCACCCGCCCATGCGGATCTCGGTGATCGCCGTCGGCCGCCTGCGGCCTCCGTTCCAGGACGACGTCGAGCACTACCGAAAGCTGCTCGCCGGCCACGTGAAGGTCGACCTCGTCGAGGTCCGCCAGGACGAGAAGGTGGCGCCGCGCATCCCCGAACGCTCCTTCAAAGTGCTGCTCGCGAGCGACGGGACAGACGTTCGACTCGGTGGCGTTCAGCGACTGGCTCGAGGAGCGCCGCCAGGCCGGGCTCGATCTCTGCTTCGTGATCGGCGGTCCGCGCGGGCTCGAGCTCGAAGCCGACATGCGTCTCTCGCTGGGCCCGATGACCCTGCCTCACCAGCTGGCCCGGGTGGTCCTGCTCGAGCAGCTCTATCGTGGCCACAAGATCCTGGCGCGCGAGCCGTACCACTACTGACCTCATGGATCCGATCGCTCAGCTCTTCAATGCCGTCGAGGAGACGGCCGCCGGCCTCGCCGGCAACGGCAAGCTGGCCGCCACCCGGCTGGACCGCCCGAAGAAGGCGGACTTCGGCGACTACTCGTCGAACGCGGCGATGCTGCTCGCGCCGACGATGGGCGAGCAGCCGCGCGCCGTCGCGGAGCGGCTCGGAGACGCGCTCGGCGACCGGCTCGGCGATGCGGTCGAGCGCGTCGAGGTGGCGGGGCCGGGCTTCCTCAACCTGTTCATGGCCGACCGCTGGTACCTCGAGGCGCTCGCCGGGATGGTCGAGGCGGGCGCGGACTTCGGCCAGGGCGACGCCGGCGAGCGCGTGAACGTCGAGTTCGTGAGCGCCAACCCGACCGGTCCGATCACGGTCGCGTCGGGCCGCCACGCCGCCTATGGCGACTCGCTCGCACGGCTGCTCGAGCGGGCGGGCAACGAGGTCGAGCGCGAGTACTACATCAACGACACCGGCACGCAGGTGGGGCTCTTCGGCGAGTCGATCCGGGCGCGGGCGCGTGGCGAGGAGCCGCCCGAGGCGGGTTATCTCGGCGACTACGTGACCGAGCTCGCCGGTCGCATCGAAGGCGCCGCCGACGCCGATCCGGACGAGCTCGCGCGCCGCGGCATCGAGCTGATGCTCGAGGGCGTCCGCGCGACGCTCGAGCGCTTCCGGGTCAGCATGGACGAGTACTTCTCCGAGCGCAGCCTGCACGAGTCGGGCGCGATCGAGGACGCGCTGCGGCGGCTCGAGGAGCAGGGCCACGTGTACGAGCACGAGGGCGCGCTCTGGCTGCGCACCACCTCGTTCGGGGACGACAAGGACCGCGTCCTGCGGCGCTCGAACGGCGAGTACACCTACTTCGGCTCGGACATCGCCTACCACGTGCACAAGCTCGGGCGCGAGTACGACCGCGCGATCGACGTCTGGGGGGCGGATCACCACGGCTACATCGGTCGACTGCGGGCCGCCTGGCAGGCGCTCGGCGGCGATCCGGACAAGTTCGAGATCGTGATCATGCAGCTCGTCAGCCTCAGCGAGGCGGGCGAGCGCGTGAAGATGTCGAAGCGCGCCGGCGCGATCGCGACGCTCGACGACCTGCTCGACGACATCGGCGTCGACGCCGCGCGCTGGTTCCTGGCCTCGCGCAGCCACGACACGACGCTCGACCTCGATCTCGACCTGGCGCGCCGCCAGTCGCAGGACAACCCCGTCTACTACGTGCAGTACGCCCACGCGCGCATCGCCTCGATCCTGCGCAAGGCGGGCGACGAGCGCGTCGAGGCCGCGCTCGCGGCGGACCTGCGCGCCAGCAGCGAGCGCTTCCATCCGTCTGCGCGCGCGCTCGTCAAGAAGCTGCTCGAGCTGCCGGGCGAGGTGCGCGAGGCGGCCGACCGGCGGGCGCCACACCGGCTGACCGCATACGCGACGGAGACGGCGCAGGACTTCTCCGCCTTCTACCGCGACTGCCGCGTGGTGGGCGCCGCCGAGGAGGGTGGCGACGAGGACGTGCGCCTCGCCATCTCGGTGATGGCGAAGCGGGTGCTCGCGCAGTCGCTCGACCTGCTCGGGGTCGAGGCGCCGGAATCGATGTAGGGCCTCGCTACTCTCCTCCGCCGCATGCGCGCCGCATTGGCCCTGGCCCTCCTCGGATTGCTGATCGCTGCCGCTCCCGCGGCGGCGGTTGACCGCTACGTGCCGATGAAGGGCGCGCCCGGCGCCGGCCCTGCGAAGTACGACCGCGTCTTCGTGCAGCAGCTCGGGCCGAAGCGCCACGACCGCGTCGTGGTGCTCGTGCCGGGCACGAACGGCGGTGCCGGCGGGATCACGCCGGTCGCCCGCGACATCGTCGCGCGCGTGCCGCGCACGCAGGTCTGGATCGTCGACCGCCGTGAGCAGGCGTTCGAGGACACGTCGGTGTTCGCGGGCGGCGACCCGGCGGCGGCGCAGGACTACTACCTCGGCTTCAAGTACAGGCGCGTGCTCGGCACGGACGCCAAGTACGTGGCCGAGTGGGGTCTGCGCCAGCAGCTCGAGGATCTGCGCAGGGTCGTCCAGCGCGCGCGCCGCGGCGGCCGCGAGGTCATCCTCGGCGGCCACTCAGCGGGCGCATCGACCGCGGTCGCCTATGCCGCCTGGGACTTCCGCGGGCGGCCCGGCTACCGCGACCTCGCGGGTCTCGTCCTGATCGACGGCGGCCTGCTCGGGAGCTTCTCGTCGGCGAGCCTCGCCCGCGCGCGCGAGGAGCTGGCGAAGATCCGCGCCGGCGACGTGTTCCTCGACCTGCTCGGCGTGGGGCTGCCGGAGATCAACGGGATCTTCGCCCAGGTCGGAGCGCTCTGGGCCCACAAGCGGCCCGACGAGCCCTCGGTCCTCCAGCAATACCCGGCGCTGCCCGCCTTCCTCAAGCCGCCGTTCCCCGTCACGAACGAGGCGCTGCTCGGCTACGCCTTCGATGACACGACCTCGCCGGACGAGCTCTCCCTGATCCACGTGCGCGCCGGCCAGCTCGCGGCGAGCGGCGACCTGCGCGGCTGGGAGGACGGCGAGATCACGCCGATCCGCCGCTTCGCGCGCGCCTACGCGGCCGACCGCCCCAACGCGACGGAGTGGTACTACCCGCGCCGGCTGCTGCTCGACATCGACGCCGCCAGCTCGCTGCGCCAGACGCCGGGGGCGCGCCTGCTCGGGCTGCGGCTCCTGCACGGACGCCAGATCGACGTGCCGCTGTATGCGTTCGGCACGTCCCTGACCGAGGGACGGGTGGCGCGCGGCGCCAAGCGGCTCGTGCGCAGGTCGGACATCACGGACTTCTCGATCGTCGACGACCGCGGCACGAGCCACCTCGACCCGCTCTCCGCCGCACCCGGGCGCAACGACTTCCTGAAGTCGGTCGTTCCCTTCCTCCGGGGACTCCCGCGCTAGCCGCTTAAGTACGGGGGCGTGATGACGCCTCCCCAGCGCGCACGCATCGCGGTCACCGCGATCTTCGCCCTCAACGGCGCGCTGTTCGCATCGATCTTCTCGCGTCTGCCCGCGATCCAGGAGCGGGCCGACATCGGGGACGGCGCGCTCGGGCTCGCGCTGCTGTGCTCGATGATCGGACTGCTCTCGAGCCAGCTCGTCGCGGGACCGCTGATCACCCGCCGGGGCAGCCGGCCGCTCGTGATCATCGGCGGGCTCGGCTACGCGCTCGGCCTCGTCCCGGTGGCGCTGGCCGACTCGTGGGGGGTGCTGGCCGCGAGCTTCCTGTTCGTCGGCTTCTTGAACGGCGTGCTCGACGTCTCCATGAACACCCACGGCCTGACCGTCGAGAAGCAGCTCGGCCGGCCGATCCTGTCGACGCTTCATGCCGCCTTCTCGTTCGGCGCGCTCGGGGGCGCGGCCGTCGGCGGCCTCGTCGCGGGCGCGGACGTCGGCGTGGAGCCGCACCTGTTCACGGTCGCCGCCGCGGGCGTCGTCAGCATCCTGGTGGCGGGGCACTTCCTGCTCCCGCCGGGCGCCGACGCGACCCCGGAAGGACCGCTCTTCGCCGTCCCGAGCCGAGCGCTCCTGCTGGTCGGCGCGTTCGCGTTCTGCGTGCTGCTCAGCGAGGGCGCCATCAACGATTGGTCCGCCGTCTACCTGGAGAGCGAGCTCGGCGCCGGCGAGGGCGCAGCCGCCGCCGGTCTGGCGGCGTTCTCGCTGACGATGGGCATCGGCAGGCTGTTCGGCGACCGGCTCAACACCGCGTTTGGGCCGGTGCGGCTGGCGCGCGGCGGAGGGACGCTGGCGGCGGTGGGCATCGGCATCGCGCTGCTTGCACAGGAGCCGCTGCTCGCCGTGCTCGGGTTCGGCTGCGCCGGCCTCGGGCTCTCCGGCCTGTTCCCGATCGCGCTGCGCGCCGCGGCCGCGAAGGGAGAGGTCGCGGGCCCGTCGGTGGCGGCGGTGTCGGCGGGCGGCTACCTCGGCTTCCTGGCCGGGCCCCCGACGATCGGCGGCATCTCAGAGGTCGCGAGCCTGCGCGTCGGCCTGCTCCTGCTGGTGCTGCTGTGCTGCGTCGTCGCGTTGCTCGGCCCGGTGGTCAGGGTGCCCAGCGCGGCGCGTCGTTAGCCTGCGCGCGCATGCGGATCTGCCTGATGATCGAGGGCCAGGAAGGCGTGACCTGGGAGCAGTGGAAGGCGCTCGCGGCAGCCTGTGACGAGCACGGCTTCGAGGCGCTGTTCCGCTCCGACCACTACCTGTCGGTCATGGGCAGGGGCGACCGCGGCTCGCTCGACGCCTGGACGACGCTCGCGGCGCTCGCGGCGGTCACCTCGCGTGTGAGGCTGGGGACGCTCGTCTCACCGGCCACCTTCCGGCACCCATCCGTGCTCGCGAAGTCGGCCGTCACCGTGGACCAGGTATCCGGCGGCCGGGCCGAGCTCGGGATCGGCGCAGGCTGGCTCGAGGCAGAGCATCGCGCCTACGGCTTCCCGTTCGCGGACATGCGCACGCGCATGGACGTGATGGCGGAGCAGATGGAGATCGTCGCGCGCTCGTTCGCCGACGAGCCCTTCTCGTTCAAGGGCGAGCACTACGAGATCGAGGACCTCGACGCGCGGCCCAAGCCGGTGCAGCGCCCACGCCCGCCGGTGATCGTCGGCGGCAGGGGCGGCCGCCGCAGCCTGGCGCTCGCCGCGCGCTGGGCGGACGAGTACAACACCTTCAGCGCGTCCGTTGACGAGATCCGTGAGCGCCGCGAGGCCTTCGCGGAGGCCTGGCGGGAGGCCGGCCGCGACCCCGACGCGTTCCGCTTCAGCGCGATGGTCAGCGTGCTCGTCGGCGCCGACGAGTCCGAGCTGCGCGAGCGCGCGGCGCGGCTCGCCGACTGGCAGGGCCGCGAGCCGGATGAGGTGCTCGCGAGCGTCCGCGAGACCGGCGTGGCCGGCACGATCGACGAGGCGGCCGAGCGCCTGCGCGAGCTCGAGGCTGCGGGAGCGCAGCGCGTGATGCTGCAGCACCTCCTGCACGAGGATCTCGAGGCGGTCGAGCTGATCGGCCGCGAGCTGATCCCGAGCGTCGCCTAGATGTCGCTGAAGAAGTTGATGCCGAGGTCGTCCATCACCTGGAGCGCCTCGGAGTTCAGCCGCGTCAGCTCGTTCGTGTAGAGCAGCACGCCCATCACGATCAACACGGTCCCGGAGACCACGGTGATCGCGGTGTAGTGGTTGCGGAAGAAGCGGAACACGCCGGCGAAGGTCGTGAAGGCGAGCGCGCTGAGGATGAACGGGACAGCCAGCCCGAGCGCGTAGAAGGCGAGCAGGACGCCGCCGCGCCCGACGGTGTCCTCGGTGGAGGCGGCGGTGAGGATGGCCCCGAGCGTTGGACCGGTGCAGGGCAGCCAGGCGACCGCGAAGGCGAGGCCCGCGATGATCGGCCCGCCGGTGTGAGCGCGCCGCATCAGCTCCTCGGGGCGCCACTCCTTGTTCAGCTTCGGGATGAACAGCATCGCGATGAAGAGCACCCCGAGCAGCGCGATGATGACGCCCGAGATCTGGCGGAGCAGCTGACGGTTGTCCTGCAGGGTCTGGCCTAGGCCGGTGGCGGTCATTCCGAGGGCGACGAACATCGCGGTGAAGGCGAGGCAGAAGAGCAGCGCCGGCCCCAGCACCTGCATGCGCCCACGGCCCTCCTGGATGTCGGCGAACGAGACGCCCGAGATCGTCGACAGGTAGCCGGGCACCAGCGGAAGCACGCACGGCGAGATGAACGAGATGAAGCCGACCGCGAAAGCCGCCACGACCGTGGTGTCGACGGTGTCCTGCGCGATCACAGGTCGTAGCGGTCCATGTCGGTGTCGACGCGGCTGCTGTCCGCGGCCCCGGACGCAGCGGGCCCGCCACGCGGCCCGGCGCGGCGCCAGCGCACCACCGCGAAGGCGATCCCGCCGGCCGCCAGCAGGAGTCCGAGCGCCGGGATCACGTACACGAGCACGTCGCCGAGGTCATCGTCGCCCTCGTCCCCGGGCAGCGCCAGCACCTCCTCGCCGAACTGCGCGACGAGCGCCTGCTTGATCTCGTCCTTCGAGCGGCAGTCGTCGATCAGGCTCTGGATGTAGTCGCGCTCGCGCTGGGCCTGCGGGGCCTCGGTGGCGAGGCCGAGCGGCGTGCCGCAGACCGGGCACATGACCTCGTCCTCGATGTCGGCGAGCGTCGTCTGCGGGCAATCCTGTGCGAGTGCGGCGGGCGCGGGCGCCAGCAGCGCGAGCAGCGCGAGGCCGGTTGCGGCAGCGCGCCTCACGTCTCCTCCAGGAGCGGCGCCACCTCGGTCCTCATGAAGGCCTCGTCGACGGGGCCGCGCCGGACAGCCCTGATCCGGCCGTCGCGGTCGATGACGAACGTCTCCGGATAGGCGACGACGCCGAAGCCCTCGAGGGCGTCGCCGTCCTTGTCCTTCAGCATCGGATAGGTGAGGCCGTACTCCTCGATGAACTCCTCGGCGTCGCCCGTCACGTCGAGGACGTCGACGCCCAGCACCGTTCCGCCCCTGCCGGCCATGCGCTTGTGCCAGCGCTCGAGCAGCGGCGACTCCTCGCGACACGGCTCACACCACGAGGCCCAGAAGTTGAGCACCACGACGTCGCCGCGGTAGTCGGCGAGCGATGCCTGGCCGCCACCGCTCAGCTTGGGGAGGTCCAGCGCGGGCGCCTGCTCGAGCTCGCCGCGCGCGAGCGCGTCCTCCACGCTGCGGTCCGGCTCGTTCTGCGAGAGCCCGTACGCGAGCAGCGCAACGAGCGCCAGAACGGCGCAGACAATGGCGATCGGAACCGGGGTGAGGACCCTCCTCATGGACCGCCACGAACCTTAGTGTCGGGCTGCATGCGTCCCGCCCGGCCGGTCCCTAGTCTGCGCGCGCATGAGCGCAGAGTGGCCGCTGGCGAAAACAGGGACGAAGGGGGTCGCAGTCAGGGCGCTTCAGCGCCTGCTGCTCCACCGCGGCGCCGACGTCGCGGTGGATGGCACGTTCGGGCCGGCGACCGCCAAGGCGGTTAAGGAGTTCCAGTCCGCGAACGGCCTGGACGCGGACGGCGCCGTGGGAACGAAGACCTGGTCGAAGCTCGTCGTCCCGGTCAAGCGCGGGCAGTCCGGCGAGCCGGTGCTCGCGGTCCAGGAGCTCCTCGGGATCGCGGCCGACGGCAAATTCGGACCCGAGACCGAGAAGGCTACGCGGCGCTTCCAGAAGCGCGCTCACCTCGAGGTCGACGGCGTGGTGGGCCCGCACACCTGGCAGCTCCTCGTCGTCGAGAGCCAGAGCCGGGGCTAGAATCCGGCCCTCGACGCGGACGTAGCTCAGTTGGTAGAGCGTCGGCTTCCCAAGCCGAAGGTCGCGGGTTCGACCCCCGTCGTCCGCTTCATGCGACCGTCGTGAGCGCTTAGACGCGGCGACTCTTGCACGCTCTGCTGGAACGGACCAGCGTGCGCATGGACGATCTCGCACCCCGCCGCGCGGCCCGCTGGCGAGGATTGGGCGGCAGTTTCTTGACAGGCGGCAGAACCGCCCACAGGATCGGCGAGAGGAGGAGTCTCGGCGCGCAGGCCGGGCTCGACACGAGACCAGGAGGTACGCACCATGCGCGTCCCATTCAGGCGCGGGCGTCCATCGCCTGCCATGGCGGTGGCATTCGTTGCACTGCTCGCGGCGCTCTCCGGCACGGCCGTCGCCCTGCCCGGCAGCAACACCGTCGACTCGGGCGACCTAAAGCGAGGTGCCGTGAAGAACGCGGACATCGCGCGGGGGGCGGTGACCGGATCGAAGATCGGGAGCAACGCCGTCACCGGGTCCAAGATCCAGAACGGGACGATCACGGGCGCGAAGCTGGCCAACGACACCGTTACCGGGGCGCTGATCAACGAGAGCACGCTGGGGACGGTCCCGCGCGCCGATCGCGCGAACACCGCCGGCACAGCCGATCGCGCGAACACGGCCGGCACGGCCGAGCAGCGCGAACAGCCGGGCACGCGACACGGCCGACGGCCGAGACGCGGACACAGTTGGCGGGCACGCGGCCAACAGCCTCGTGCGAGTGGCGTCTGATGGCGAAGACACCCTCGCCCTCGACGGCGTGAGCGGCACCGCGCTATCCACCACGATCGCGGCCCCCAGTGCCGGCTTCCTGGTCATCAACGCGGGCTCCGATGTCACCAACGTGCCGGCCGGCTGAGACGTGGTGTGAGTGCTCCATCGAGGTCGACGGAGCCGAGTCAGCGCCGTCCGCGCGAATCATCTCGCTCGGCGCCGACAACACGGAGGAGGACTGCACGACCGAGACCGTCGTCCAGGTGGCTGCCGGGGACCACACCGTCGACTTCGAATACGCCGACGTCGACGCCGGCACGACTGTTGGCGCGTCCTCGCTGCAGGTGCTGTTCGTGCCGTTCGGGGCGACGGGGCGCTGCCCTAGGCCGAGTCGTCTAGGGCGGACGCGCACGTCAGGCGGCGGCTGGGACCGTTGTTCCGGCCGCCGCCCCGACTTCTGCTCGGCCGGGCGCACGAGGTGCGCGCTCATTGGCTGAGCTGGCGCTGCGCTCGTGGTCGCTCATGCCCCGCCCCTTTCCGCCCCCCGCCTTCCGCGAGGGTCCAGCGGAGGTCGGCCGGCGCATCGCCCGATCCTCGGCAGACCTGCTCAGGTCCCCCTCCTGCTTTGCATGGAAAGTGAAAGCGGAGCGCATCACCGACACGGCTGTCGCTCGTCGCGCATAGCGATAGCGATCAACGGCGGGTGACGCCTCCTAGTCAGGGCGGGGTTGTGATGCAGCGCGGGGCTCCTCCGTGTTGGGTCTGTTTTGCCGGTAGACGTCATGACGTCCACGTCGCGGGAGCGCCGGGATCGGGCACGTAGGCGCAGTATGTGCCGGTGCGGATGTAGCGGGTGAGGTGCTCGCCGAGCTGGGGATGGTGTTCGCCGATCCGAGCTATCGCTTGGCGCACCGCGCGGGTCACGCCGGATCGAGCGCGTTCCGAGTCGGATGCGGCTCGCCGGTGGCGACCGCCCAGGCCGACCGCGCTCGCTAGCTCCCGGACCAGGAAGTCGCGCTCGGCTTCGGCTTGCGCCTCCCGATCGGTGTCCTCGAGGGCGCGTGCCTGCTGGATGTCTTCGTCGGTCTCGGCGAGTCGGCGGCGGTAGGCGGTCTTGGCCCGCTCGTCGAGGATTTCGCCCGCGTCGCCGAGTGCCGTCTGTTGCCCGGTTTCAGCGGCGACCATGTCGAGCACGTGGAACTCGCGGCCGGGGTGGAAGAGAAGCTGGGCGAGATACCGCATGCCCTTGAGATCGCGGACGTGCACCGTGCGGCCGTCGAACCCCACCGACCAGTGGTCGCCCTCACGGCGGAAGACGTTGGTGTGGGTCGTCGGGTTCACCACGACTTCGATCCGCTCGAGGATCGTCGCGGCCGCCTGTCGCTCGAGAACGGCTTGGTCCTCCCTGCCACCGGCGCGCAGCGCCTCCGCGAGAACGACTCGTGCGACCGCCGCCTCATAGGGTGCGCCGATCTGGTTCCACAGTCGTGCGGCGTTCGAGCAACACTCTTCGGCCTCCGCCGCGTGGCCCTCGGCGAGCTCCACCCGGCCCCGAGCCAGGGTCGCGCCGGCGACCAGCGCCTTGCTCTGGAAGCGGGCGGCGACCCGCTCGAGCTCGTCGGCTGCGGCACGAGCTCGACCGAGATTGCCGACAGCGATCTCGATCTCGACCTGCGCCTCGAGCAGCGGCGCTCGTTGCAGGTCGGTGTCGGGTGGTAACTCCTTGGAAGGGACCCGCGAGGGACGCTCTAGCGCGTCTCGTATGGTGGCGGCCGCCGCGGCCGCGTCTCCCTGCGCCAGACGCACCAGCGCGAGACTCGGCTGGGGCTCCCACCCGACGCGATGTGCGGCCTTGAGGGCCTCCTCGGCGCCGCCGACATCGCGCTTGCGCAGCCGGATCCGTCCGAGCTCGGTCAGCGGCCATCCCATTTCCCGGCGCAGGTACGGGCTCAGTTCCTCGCAGGCCACCAGCGCCTCTCGCTCCGCCTCGTCGCACTCCCCGCGCAACCTCAGGATCTCCGCGCGGTGCACGCGGCAGCGTCCGTGCAGGCTGCCGATGGCGTTCGTCTGGCACCACCGCTCCATCGCCTGGGTCCACTCCTCGGCGGCGTCGTACTGCGCGAGTCCCTGCAGGGCGCAGACGAGCTCGCAGTACACGAGCCCGGTCGAGAGCGGATCGAGGTCTCCGGTGACCGCGGCCACTCCCACTTCGTTGAGCAGCTCCAGACCTTCCGCGACATCGCCGTCCAGGATGCGCAGCCGGGCTGCGGCCACTCGTCCGACGGCGCACGCCGCCGCTTCGCATCGCGAGCCCACCTCGATCGCGCGCTCGGACCACTGCCGAGCCTCCTGGAGGTCGCCCGTCAGCATCCGCTCGTAGGTGCGGACCACCGCGAGCCACGCGTGCGCGGGCGCCTCCTGCTGACCCTCGAGCAGACGCTCCGCCCGGGCGAGCCAGCCGCGCACCGGCGCCATCAGCGCCGTGTCCAGCAGCAGGTGCATCGCGACCCGCACCGCTGCGCCTGCCGCCGCGACAGGGTCGCCGGCCTTTACGCCTAGCGCGTGCGCGCGCTCCCACGTCTCGATGGTCACGTCGAGATGGCCGGCCGCGTAGGCGACCTCCCCGAGCAACGGCAGATCGGCCGGACCAGTGAGCCCATCCGAGTCGGCCTTCACGAGGAGGTCGTAGGCCTCGTCCCAATCTCCCCGCGCGGCCGCCTCCCGCGCGCGTTGGACGCTCATCGCGCGCCGCCGGAACCCCGACGGTTACGGCCGTATCGAGGTTGCTCACGCCTATGGGTTGAGGACCACCAATCCAAGCCAGGAGAAGTCATGGACCGTGCAAAGGTCAACGGCGTAGAACTGGAATACGAGGTGCGCGGCGCAGGGGAGCCCGTGCTGCTGATCGACATGCTCATCGCCGACTGCTTCGTGCCGCTCCTGCCACAACCGGCGCTGGCACACGATTACCAGCTGATCCGATACCACAAGCGGGGCTGGGTTGGCAGCACGCACACTCCACCGCCGGTGAGCATCGCAGAGCACGCCGCCGACGCCGCGGCGTTGCTCGACCACCTCGGCGTGCGGCGCGCGCACATCGCGGGCCACTCCACCGGGGCATCGATCGGAGCCCAACTGGCCCTCGACCACCCCGAGAAGGTGCACACGCTCACTCTCTTGGAGCCGACGCTCGTGTCGTTGCCTCTCGGCGGTCCGTTCTTAAAAGCCGCGGGCCCGGTGTTCGAGGCCTACGGAAGCGGCGACCACTCGGGCGCGTTTGCCATGTTCGTGGCCGCCGCAAGCGGCCTCGATTGGGAAACGTGTCGAGCCTTGCTCGAGGAGCGCATCCCGGGTGTCGTCACGCAGTCGATCAACGACGCCGACACCTTCTTCGGAATCGAACTGCCCGCCCTCACCGAGTGGACGTTCGGGCCCGAGCAGGCCGCCGCCATCCGCAGACCGGTCCTATCCGTGATCGGCGCGCAGACCCAGCCGCTCTGGCTGGAGATCGCCGAATTCCTCCGCTCCTCAATCCCACAGGTCGAGGAGCTCACGGTCGACGGCGTAGGCCATCTCCTGCACATCCAGCGTCCCGAGCCCGTCGCTCGGGGCATGGCGGAGTTCCTGAAACGAAACACGATCGCCGCCCACCAAGTCCTCGTGTAGGGAGCGGCGCGACCTCACGGCGGCCATCCGCGACCGCGCTCTCGCTTTTCGCGACTGAGCATCCCGCTATAAGGCCCGCCGGCGCTGCTCCTTCCGCGTATAGCGACACCGAGCCCGGCGACGGGCCGGCTGCGTAGCCACAAACCGGACCGAGCCTTCCACAAGCGTCGCATCTCACCGATACCTAAACCCTGAACCTCCGGCGAGCTGGTGCGTTGAAGCATCTGAGGCGATAACCCGTACAGGCGGGCCGCGTAACCGCGTTTCGCGGACCTCTCCACAAAGGAGGAGCTGAGTGTTGAAGCTGAAGACCGTCATTCCGGTCGTCGGTGCGGTGGCCGTGCTGGCCGCTCCATCGGCGGCGGTGGGCGACTCGGGACCGGACAACCCGACGGCCACGCACGACAATCCGTCTAGCTGCCTCGGCGCAGAGCGGGCGACCCGTAACAGCAACGGCGGTGACCGCGAGCACGGCGGGTTCGGCCCCGCGCAGTCGGAGTTCGTCAAGGCCGAGCAGCCCTACGGGCAGTGGCTCAAGGAATGGAAGGCGGACTGCTAGAGCACGGCGGTTCAGCCAGGTAGGTCCTTCGCCCGTAGGGGCTCCCAATCTGGGGGCCCCGACGGGCGCTTTACTAGGCCCTCGATCTCGGCCAAGCTCTCCTACGAGCGATCCCGACGCGAGAACCAGCCGCCCAGCGCACCGAGCGCCAACCCAACCTCGGGGGCCAGGGGGACGTCGGTGATCAAAGCGATGACGATGCCGAGCGCCAGTCCGGTCACCGCGCCGACCGCGATCGCGGCCCCGATGCTCATGCGGGCGAGTCTATTGTCGGGCAGTGATTTGCCAGCGGCGCCGGACTCCGTCGTGTGCGCTGCGCTGCGTGGGAGTAGCCTGAGTGGAACCGAGCCGGTTACGTCAGGCGCTTCATAGCCTCCCCGGATCCAAAGCAAAGCGCCACCGAAGGGGGCGGCCCATGTCCAACCAGGGCTGCTGTAGCTCTCAATCAGCGGGCGACCTCGCAGACGTCGTCACGCTGGACGGAGCCTTCGACCGATCGAACGCCACCCAGGTCAAGTTGGCGATGGGTGATGCGATCGATGCCGACAGGCCTCAGCTGGTCATCGACCTCAGAGGTGTGAGCTTTCTGGACTCGACGATGCTCCGGGTGCTTGTTCAGGGTCTGGGTGACACGGCCGAGCGCGGCGCCCAGCTCGCCCTGATTCGCCCCAATGCGACGGTATGGAGAGTGTTCGTACTCACGGGCCTCAGTCAGAGCTTCCATTCGTTCGGCCGCTTGGATGAGGCCTTGGCCAGCTTCGAGGCGCGAGCTTGACGCCGCTCCTTCGCCCGCTTCGTGGCGTAGCGCCGCGCGACGCGAACGACGCCTGCTCAGCGGCGACGCCCCGTCGCCCTGGCGCTCGTACGCTCAAGCAGCTCGATCTCGTCGAGGGCGCGGCCGGCACCCGCCGCCACGCAGGTGAGCGGGGAATCCGCGAGGCGGGACGGGACGTTGGTCTCCTGCTCGACTCTCTCGGCCAACCCGCGTAGCAGCGCTCCTCCGCCCGCCAGCACGATTCCGCGCTGGGAAACGTCGGACGCAAGCTCGGGGGGCGTCTCTTCCAGCGCCGCAATGACCGCCGCAATGATCTCGGCGACTCGATCCTCCAGCGCTTCGCGCATCCCGTCGCTCGACATCAAGACCTGACGCGGAAGCCCGGTAATCGGGTCCCTGCCGGTGACCTCGCTATGGGCATCGCTTCGGTCCGGTGCCACGCTGCCCACTTCCAACTTGACCCGCTCGGCCGTGGTCTCCCCGATCGCGAGGCCATGCGTTCTCCGCAGCCATGCGGCCGCCGCGTCGTCAAGGTCGTAGCCCCCGACCCTCAACGACTGGGACACGACGATCCCTCCCAGCGATATCACCGCGACCTCGCTCGTGCCGCCGCCGACGTCAAGGACCACGTTCGCCCTCGGCTCGTCGATCGCGAGCCCGGCTCCAATGGCGGCCGCGATCGGCTCCTCAATCAGATGGACGGAACGCGCCCCGGCCCCCAGACACGCCTCCGTCAAGGCGCGCTGCTCGACGTCGGTGATGCCCGATGGGGCGCACATCATCACCCGTGGGCGGGCATGGCGGCTGCTGTGCACGCGCTCCATGAAGTGACGAAGCATCTGCTCCGTCACCTCGAAGTCGGCGATCACGCCGTGCCGCAGCGGCCGCATGGCGGTGATGCTCGCCGGCGTTCGGCCGATCATCCGCTGGGCCTCCTCACCCACCGCATGCACGGCCCCCGTGAGCGTGTCCACGGCGACGACCGAGGGTTCCGAGACGACGATCCCCTCGCCGCGCACGAACACAAGCGTGTTCGCGGTGCCGAGATCGATCGCGATGTCCCGCCCGCCGATTCGGGGCAGAAGCCGACGCCGGCTTACTGAAACCGGCGCCCTGCTCTGTGCGTGCAAGTCTGCCCCCTTCGGCTGGTCGCGCCGGGCGCCGCGTACTCGGGCTCGGAACGGCCAAACGCTACCGGAGTGGGGCCGGGCCCGGCCGGGCCCGGCGCGCCCGGGGGGTCGTGCGGCTCCGGCGGGGCGGGCCTGGTCAGTCCGTTATGTCGGCTCGGCTGGTTGTGAAGGTGGCCACGGGCTCGCCGTCCTCGTCCTGCCGCCACGCGGCAGGCCGCTGGAGCTGGGCCTTGAGCGAAAGGCTGTCGGCACCTGCCACCGCGGTCGTTGCCGCGTCGCCGGTCAGCTGCTGCCCTGTGGCGTCGAACACCTTTGTCGCCGGGCTGATCAGCGCGACTGCGTCGCCGCCGATCAGCTGGGCGGCCTCGCTCGCCAGCCCCTGGGGGACGTCGCAGACCTCCTCGATCGAGATCGGCAGCTCGTCGCCGGTCAACCCATCCGCCGAAGCGTTGATGGAGATCGTGATCGCGTAGAACGGATCGCTGAAGCTCGGCGGCTGTTCCTCCTGGGCAGCCCGCGCCCGGCCGCCGGCCGGCAAGCCTGGCGTCCTCCGGGGGCGCGGCACAGACCAGCGGGCCGCCGGGACCGCCGGCTCCGGGTCCGGGGGCGCCGGGACCGCCGCTGCCGGGTCCGGGGGCGCCGGGACCGCCAGTGCCGGGACCGCGGCCGCGCGCGACCTTCACGGTCTCGCAGCCCTTGGTGTTGGCGCGATCGGTCGGGTCGACCCTGCAGACGTCCTTGCCCGGTCCGCCTCTGACGAGACGGTCCCGCAGGCCATCGACGGCGTTCAAGCGGTCGGCGCCGCGCCCTCCGCGGAGTCGGTCCCTGCCACGACCGCCCTTGACTCGGTCGTTGCCGCCGCGAGCTTTGATCACGTCGGCCTTCGCGGTGCCCACGATCTTGTCAGGCCCCTTGGTGCCGAGCATCCGCTTCGCCTGCGCTGGTCCCGCCAGCGTGAGGGTCAACGACGCAAGGACGGCGACCACCAAAGCCGCTCGATGAATTCGCATGCCTCTGCCTCCGTTCGTTCCGCACATCTCACGGCGAATGATCAGCCACGGTCTCGCCTCCCTCGATCCCGTCCCGCTATCGCGCGATCGCGCTCAACGCTCACGTGGGTTCGAGGCCCTTCGTCCGCTTGACACATCGCCCAGGAACAGAGAGGTTTGTGAAGGGTGAGGGGGAGCTCTCGTGTTCTGGTCCTGCTGGGTGCGCTGGCCGGCCTCGCGCTGGCGAGCGGGCCTGCTCAAGCGGAGACGACACATCCGTTTCTGAGCTCCTTCGACGGGAGCGGCACACCGAGCGGCAGCTTCCGCGTCGCCGGTCGCGTCGGGGTCGACCAGGGGACCGGCGACGTCTACGTCGTCGACATCAGCAGCGTGTTTGCCGGCACGGGCGCCATCGAGGTATTCGACTCGTCCGGTGTCTTCAAGCGCGAGATCAGCGGTGAGGACACGCCCGCCGGGGCGTTCGCCTTCTCGCGGATCGGCAGCTCCGGCGTCGCCGTCGACGCAGCGAGCGGGGACGTCTACGTCGCTGACACGCGCAACAACGTCGTCGACGTGTTCGACTCGACGGGCGCCTACGAGCGCCAGCTCACCGGCCTCGTCCAGCCCACCGGCGTCGCCGTCGATGCCGAGGGCCACGTCTGGGTGGCCGAGTCGGGCAGCGGCGAGGACGCGAACGGGATGGTCCACGAGTTCGACGCGACGGGCGCCCTCGTCCAGAGCTGGCCGAACGGCTACTTCCAGACCGATGCCATCGCGCTCGACTCGTCCGGACGCGTCCATCTGCTGAACGGCGCCGGCGACGTCACGCGCTGGACGGCGACCGGCGCTGACGAGACCCTGATCGCGGACTCCGCCACCGGCATCGCGATCGACCCCGGCGACGACCACCTCTACGTCGACAAGCGCAACTCTGTGAGCGAGTACGACGAGACCGGGACGTTCGTCGTCGAGTTCGGCTCGGGCCGCGTCTCCAACTCGTTCGGCGTCGCGGTCCATGGCGGCAGCGGCAGGGTGTACGTGTCGAACTCGATCCCGCCGGTGCAGGTGAACGTCTTCGGCCCGCTGGCCACCATCCCGGACGTGAGCGCCGGGCCCGCGGACGCGATCACCACGACCTCGGCGACCGTCAGCGGCACGATCAACCCGGTGGGCACCGCCTCGACGTACCAGTTCGAGTGGGGGACCGACAGCGGCTACGGCAACGTCGCGCCGGCGACGCCGGGGGACGCCGGCAGCGGCACGGACGACGTGCCGGTCACGGCGAACCTGACAAACCTGGCGCCCGGCACCACCTACCACTACCGGCTCAGGGGAACCAACACGGGCGGGAGCAACTTCAGCGCGGACGGCACCTTCACGACGCTGAGCCCGCCGGTGATCGTCTCCGCGACGGGCAAGGGCGCTCTCGCATCCGCGACGCTGACTGCGCTGATCAACCCCCGGGGAGCCGACACCAGCTACCGCTTCGAGTACGGCCCCGACGACGGCTACGGACAGAGCACGCCCGACGAGCCGCTCGGCGGCGGCTTCGACGACCTCACCGCCACGGAGACGATCACGGGGCTCGAGCACGGCCGGACCTACCACTTCCGCGTCGTGGCGACGAGCGCGAACGGGACCACGACCGGCGCCGACGGCACCTTCACGACGACGCCCCCGCCGACGATCGCCGCCGAATCGGTCTCCGCCCTCGGAGAGGCGAGCGCGACCCTGCCGCCTCGGTCAACGCGAACGGGGCCGAGACGGGCTACCGCTTCGAGTACGGCCCGGGCGCCTCCTACGGCTCGTTCAGCCCTGCCGCGCCGGTGAGCATCGGCTCGTGGAACGCCGTGCAGCCGGTCAGCACGAAGCTGACCGGGCTCGCGCCCGGGACGACCTACCACTACCGCGTGATCGCGTCGAGCGCCGCCGGGGTGTCCGTGGGCGCCGACCACACCTTCACGACCAGCTCGGGCACGAGCCCGCCCGCGGGCGGCGGCGGCTCAGGCGGGTCCGGTCAGCCTCCGGCCGCGACTCCGAAGACGCCGCTCGACCTGAAAGGCGCTGACCCGCAAGCAGCTCGCAGGCTGGGCACGGACCGGCCGGGTGACCCTGCGCGTCACGGTCGGCGGAGCCGGGACCGTGAGCGCGCGAGTGAGGGCGAAGCTCCCCGGTCGCTTCGAGCCGTCGACGGTCGCGCGCGCGTCGAAGACGACGCCCGGGTCGGGCGAGCTGACGCTCACGCTGCGGCTCTCGCGCGCGGCGAGAAGGGCGCTCGCGCGCGTGCGTCTTGCGGTGACGATCGTGGTCCATGGTGCGAGCGCGAACGGCGCTCGCACCATGCGGGTGACGCTCCGCCGCCCTAGGGCTTGACCTCAGGCGGCTTGTCGTCCTGGCCCTCGCTGAAGCGCCGCTCGGCGTGCTTCTCTGGGTCCTCCTCGCCGAGCTCCTCCTGGCCCTCGCTGAAGCGCCCGTGATGCTGGTCCTCCGGGAGCTCCTCCTCGCCGGTGCTGAAGCGCCCGTGGTTCTCGTCCTCGGGGTGCTCCTCCGGCGCGTCCTCGCCCTTGGCGAAGTCGGGATCCCGCTCGGAGTGCTCGTTTGGATCGTGTGCCATGCCACTGACCTCCTGTAGGCCGGCACGCGTCGGAGCCGGCTGGGCTTGCGTTACCCGGGTAGGTGCACTCTACGCCGCCTGTAACAGGGCGCACAGAGAGGGGTATCACCGCCGTGCAGCTCTTCCGCCGCAAACGTTCGCTGAAGGATCGCGCGATCCGTCATGGCCGCGCCCTTCGCAAGGCGGCGCCGCAGCTCGACATCCCGTGGGCCCGCTCCTGGCTCGCCGGCGCGATCCGGGAGAACTTCCTGCGCTTCGTGCTGCGCCCGACGATGAACGTCTACACGCGCCGCCGCTCGACGGGCAGCGATCGGCTCGCGCGCATCAAGGGCCCGGTCATCCTGGTGGCGAACCACGCCAGCCACATCGACACGCCCGTCATCCTGGCCGCATTGCCGCGGCGCTTCCGCAAGCGCACGGCCGTCGCCGCGGCGGCCGACTACTTCTACCGCAATCGCATGGTCGCGGCGCTCGTATCGCTGATCTTCAACACGGTGCCGCTCGACCGCGACGGCGGCGGCGTCGGCAAGCAGGCCACCGAGCACCTCGACAAGCTGCTCGACCAGGGCTGGAACCTGCTGCTCTATCCCGAGGGCACGCGCTCACGCAGCGGCGGGCTCGGCCGGGTGCGGCGCGGCGCCGCGGTGCTGGCGGAGCGCCACAAGCTGCCCGTGATCCCGATCCGCGTGACCGGCACGAGCGAGGTCATGCCGCCCGGGCGCTTCTGGCCCAAGCGGCTGCACGGCAAGATCATGTCGAGGCGCCACAAGGTCGAGGTCTGCTTCGGCGACCCGATCACGCCGAGCAAGGACTCCTCCGCGGTGATCGACCGCGTCCAGACCTTCTTCGACGCGAACGGAGACGGCGAAGGCCGCTTCGCGCGCGTGCGCGAGAAGGTCACCGAGCGCTACTAGTGCCGGGCGCTAGTCGTCGTCTTCGTCGATCCAGTCGGTGGAGCGCTCGACGGCCTTGCGCCACTTGCGGTAGCCCTTCTCGCGGCGCTGCCCGTCCATGTCCGGGCTCCACTCGGCGGCCTTGTGCCAGTTCGCGCGCAGGCTGTCGACGTCGGGCCAGAAGCCCACGGCCAGCCCGGCCGTGTAGGCCGCCCCGAGCGACACCGTCTCGGCGACGATCGGCCGCACCACCGGTACGTCGAGCACGTCGGCGAGGATCTGCATGAGCAGGTTGTTGGCGGTCATGCCGCCGTCCACGCGCAGCGCCGACAGCGGCACGCCGTAGTCGATGTTCATCGCCTCGACCACCTCGCGTGTCTGCCAGGCCGTGGCCTCCAGCACCGCGCGTGCCAGGTGGCCCTTCTGGATGTAGCCGGTGAGCCCGGCGATCACGCCGCGGGCGTCGCTGCGCCAGTGCGGCGCGAACAGGCCGGAGAAGGCCGGCACGAAGTAGCAGCCGCCGTTGTCGTCGACGCTGCGGGCGAGCGTCTCGATCTCGGGCGCGCTCCCGATCAGGCCGAGGTTGTCGCGGAACCACTGGACGAGCGATCCGGTCACGGCCATCGAGCCCTCGAGCGCATAGGTGGCGGGCTGGTCGCCGAGCTTGTAGCCGAGCGTCGTGAGCAAGCCGTTCTCCGAGCGCACCGGGCGCTCGCCGGTGTTGAGCAACAGGAAGCTGCCGGTGCCGTAGGTGCACTTCGCGTCGCCCGGCGAGAAGCAGGTCTGGCCGACAAGAGCCGCGTGCTGGTCGCCGAGCGCGGAGGCCACCGGCACGCCGGCAAGCGGCTCGCCGGCCTCCCCGTAGAGCTCCGCTGACGACCGGATCTCCGGGAGCATCGCGCGCGGGATGCCCATCGCCTCGAGCAGCCGTCCGTCCCAGTCCGCGGCGTCGAGGCTCATCAGCATGGTGCGGCTCGCATTGGTCACGTCGGTCACGTGGCGCCCGGTCAGCTTCCAGATCAGCCAGCTGTCCATCGTCCCGAACAGCACCTGCCCGGCCTCGGCGCGCTCCTCGAGCCCGGGTATGCGGTCGAGCAGCCAGCGGATCTTCGGGCCGGAGAAGTAGGTGGCGAGCGGCAGGCCGCAGATCTCCTGGAAGCGCTGCTGGCCGACCTCGCCCCCGAGCTCGCGGCAGAGGTGGTCGGTGCGCGTGTCCTGCCAGGTGATCGCGTTGCTCACAGGCTCACCGGTGTCGCGGTTCCAGAGCACGGTCGTCTCGCGCTGGTTCGCGATGCCGAGCGCGACGAGGTCGCTCAGCGCGAGGTCCGCGCCGGTGAGCGCCTCGCCGACGACCGTCACGACGTTGGCCCAGATCTCCTTCGGGTCGTGCTCGACCCAACCGGGCCGCGGGTAGACGTGGCGGTGTTCCTTCTGGGCGACCGAGACTATGCGGGCCGACTCGTCGAAGACGAGGCAGCGCGACGAGGCTGTGCCTTGGTCGATCGAGGCGACGTACTGGCTCATGCTGCTGCTACCACGGGATGGCGCCAAGCTCGCGTGAAACCGCCCGCGCAGCCTCCCGGACATAAGCGATGAGTTCCTCCCGAGCGCCGCCATCCTCGCACATCCGCTCGGGAGCGCCGGAGATGCCGATCGCCCCGACGGTGAGCCCGCGGCGGTCCTCGATCGGAGCCGCCAGCGACACGACTCCCTCAATCAGCTCCTCGCGGTCGATCGCCCAGCCGCGCTCGCGCACGTCCTGGAGCTCGCGCCGCAGCCGGTAGAGGTCGGTGATCGTCGAGCTGGTGCAGGCGCGCAGGCCGTCGCGGGTCAGCTCGGAGGCGAGGTACTGGTGGTGTGCGAGCAGCGCCTTCCCGAGCGCGCTCGCGTGCGCCGGCAGCAGCGCGCCGACCTCGAGCGCCTGGTGGCTGTCGTCGGGGCGGAAGACGTGGTGGACGACGAGCACCTGGTTCTCGTGCAGCGTCCCGATGCGCACGCTCTCCTCGCTGCGGGCGGCGAGGGCGTCGGACCAGTTGAGCGCGCGCGTCCGCAGCTCGTTGCCGTCGAGGTAGCTCGAGCCCATGTGCAGGAGGGCCGCGCCGAGTTGGTACTTGCCGGAGTCCGCGTCCTGCTCCACGAAGCCGACACGCTGCAGCGTGCGCAGGATCCCGTGCACGGTCGCCTTGTTCAGCTCGAGCTCGCCGGCGAGCTCGGCGACGCCCATGCGGTGCGTGCGTCCCGACAGCAGCCGCAGGATCGCGGCCGCGCGCTCGATCGACTGGATGTGGCCAGGCATGCGAGAACCACCAGTTTGTGAACTCCGTTTGACATTGTCAAACGCGCTCGGATAGTGTCGCGGCGCCAGCTTTGTCCCACGAGAGGAGGAGCTCTTGAGCATCTTCGGTGCTGAGACGATCGGGACGGCGCTCCTGATCCTGTTCGGAGATGGTGTCGTGGCGGCGGTGCTTCTGAACAAGTCCAAGGTTCAGAACGCCGACTGGATCGTGATCGCCCTCGGCTGGGGTTTCGCGGTCATGGTCGGCGCGTACGCCGTCGGGCCAATTCAGCGGTGCTCATCTCAATCCGGCGGTCACCGTCGGGCTATGGGTCTCCGGTGCGATCGACGGGAGCGACGTACCCGAATATTTCGCCGGCGAGTTCCTGGGGGCGGCCATCGGAGCACTGCTCGTGTTCCTCGCCTACTACCAACACTTCGCGGAAACCGAGGATCAAGGCCTGAAGCTTGCGGTCTTCTCGACCGGGCCGGCGATCCGCAACTACGGGTGGAACATGGTGACCGAGATCATCGGCACCTTCGCGCTCGTGTTCGGCATCCTGGCGATCGCCGACAACGCGGCTCCAGGGGAATCGGGGTTGACCACGCTCCTTGTGGCGTTCCTTGTGGCCGCGATCGGATTGTCACTAGGTGGACCAACGGGCTACGCGATCAACCCAGCGCGTGACCTGAGCCCGCGCATCATGCACGCGATCCTGCCCATCCCGGGCAAGGGCTCCTCCGACTGGGGCTACTCCTGGGTGCCGGTGGTCGCGCCGCTGATGGGCGGAGCGCTCGGCGGGTTCTGCTTCTGGTGGTGGTGGCCCTAAGCCGTAAACGCCCTGGGAGGCGACTATGAAGAAGCTGATCAACGCGCCGGACGCGGTCCTGCAGGACTCGCTCCGGGGGGTGGAGGCGGCCCATGGCGACCGGCTCCGCGTCAACTACGACCCGCCCTATGTGGTCCGGGCCGACGCTCCCGTTCAGGGGAAGGTCGGCCTGGTGTCGGGCGGCGGCTCGGGACACGAGCCGATGCACGGTGGATTCGTGGGCCCCGGGATGCTGGACGCGGCCTGCCCGGGCGAGGTCTTCACCTCGCCCACGCCGGACCAGATGCAGGCAGCGACCGAGGCCGTCGACGGCGGCGCGGGCGTCGTGCACATCGTCAAGAACTACACCGGCGACGTCATGAACTTCGACATGGCGGCTGAGCTCGCCAAGGGCGAAGGGACCGAGGTCGAGTCGGTGCTGACGAACGACGACGTAGCGGTCGAAGACTCGCTCTACACGGCCGGTCGACGGGGGGTGGGGGTCACCGTCCTCGTCGAGAAGATCTGCGGCGGAGCGGCCGACGACGGCCGCTCCCTCGCAGAGGTGGCCGAGCTGGGGCGGCGTGTCAACGCGAACGGCCGCTCGATGGGCATGGCGCTCACGCCCTGCATCACGCCGGGCTCGGGTGAGCCGAGCTTCGAGCTGGGCGAGAACGAGGTCGAGATCGGCATCGGCATCCACGGGGAGCCGGGGCGTTTCCGCGAGGAGATCGGCCCGGCGTCGCAGATTGCAGAGCGGCTCGTGACGCCGATCGTCGAGGACCTGCCGTTCTCGTCCGGCGACCGCGTGCTCGCCTTCGTCAACGGCATGGGCGGCACCCCGCTGATCGAGCTGTACCTGATGTATGGCGAGGTGGCGAAGCTCCTCGAAGGCCACGGCCTTCAGATCGAGCGGAACCTCATCGGCAACTACATCACCTCGCTCGAGATGCAGGGCTGTTCGATCACGCTGTTGAGGCTCGACGACGAAATGGCCCGCTACTGGGACGCACCGGTGGACACACCGGCCCTGCGTTGGGGCTAATGGAACGTGCCGGTCACGCGTGACACCGTCCTGGATTGGATGCGCCGCTTCGCCGGCGAGATGGAGGAGCGCCGTCAGGAGCTCGTCCGCCTCGACACGGCGATCGGCGATGGCGACCACGGCACCAACATGGACCGTGGGATGCGCAAGGCGATCGAGAAGCTCGACGCCTCCGAGCAGGACGACCCGGGCGCCGTGCTCAAGACCGTCGCGATGGCGCTGGTCTCGAGCGTGGGCGGCGCCGCGGGGCCTCTCTACGGGACGCTCTTCCTGCAGATGGGCGGGGCGATGGCCGGCCAGGAGGAGGTTGACCTGGCCGGCTACGTCGCCGCCTGGCAGAAGGGACTCGAGGGGGTCAAGGCGCGTGGCAAGGCGGAGCCGGGCGACAAGACGATGGTCGACGTGCTCACGCCGGCACTGGCGGCGATGGAGCAGGCCGGTGACCTCGACTCCGCTCTGACGGCGGCCGTCGAGGCGGCCGAGACCGGAGTGAAGGACACGATTCCGCTGGTCGCGCGCAAGGGCCGCGCGAGCTATCTGGGGGAGCGCAGCAAGGACCACCAAGATCCGGGCGCCACCTCGACCTACTACCTGTTTCGCTGCGCCTCCGAGGCGCTCGGCGGCGCAGGCTGAAAGGAGCATCTATGGCGCAGTACGCGGCAGCGCTTGATCAGGGCACCACGAGCACCCGCTGCATGATCTTCGATCACGGCGGCAACGTGGCGGCGGTCGAGCAGCTCGAGCACGAGCAGATCTATCCAAAGCCGGGCTGGGTCGAGCACGACCCGGGTGAGATCTGGCAACGCACCCGTCAGGTGATGGACGGCGCGCTCGGGAAGGTCGGGGGCAACGCCGGCGACATCGCGGCGCTCGGTGTCACGAACCAGCGCGAGACGACGGTCGTGTGGGACCGCAACACCGGCGAGCCCGTCTACAACGCGATCGTCTGGCAGGACACGCGGACCGACAAGATCTGCGACGAGCTGTCCGCCGACGAAGGGCAGGATCGCTTCCGGCTGAAGACGGGTCTGCCGATCGCGACCTACTTCTCGGGGCCGAAGATCCGCTGGATTCTCGAGAACGTCGACGGCGCGCGGGAGCGGGCGGATGCCGGCGACCTCATCTTCGGCAACACCGACACCTGGTCCATCTGGAACCTCACCGGCGGCACCGACGGCGGTCTTCACATCACCGACCCGAGCAACGCCAGCCGGACGATGCTGATGAGCCTCAAGACGCTCGACTGGGACGACGAGCTGCTGTCCGCCATCGGCGTGCCGCGCTCGATGCTCCCAGAGATCAGGCCCTCGAGCGCCGTCTACGGCGAGGTCAAGGGCGGCGCCTTCGCGGGCGTCCAGGTGGCCGGCGACCTCGGTGACCAGCAGGCGGCCACGTTCGGCCAGACCTGCTTCTCGGTCGGCGAGGCGAAGAACACCTACGGCACCGGCAACTTCCTGCTGCTCAACACGGGCACGGAGGCGGTCCAGTCGAAGAACGGCCTGATCACGACGGTGGGCTACAAGATCGGCGACGACGACGCGGTCTACTGCCTCGAGGGCTCGATCGCGATCACGGGGGCGCTCGTGCAGTGGCTGCGCGACAACCTCAAGATCATCCGCTCGTCGGCGGAGGTCGAGGACCTGGCCAAGAGCGTCGAGGACAACGGCGGCGCGTATATCGTGCCCGCGTTCTCGGGGCTGTTCGCGCCGTACTGGAAGTCGGACGCCCGCGGCGTCATCGCCGGCCTGACCCGCTACGTCAACGGCGGTCACCTCGCGCGCGCGGCGCTCGAGGCCACGGCCTTCCAGAGCCGCGAGGTCGCGGACGCGATGAACGCGGACTCGGGCGTCGACCTCGAGTCGCTGAAGGTCGACGGCGGCATGGTCGTCAACGAGACGCTCATGCAGTTCCAGGCCGACATCCTCGGCGTGCCGGTGATCCGGCCGAAGGTCGCGGAGACGACCTCGCTCGGCGCCGCCTACGCGGCCGGACTCGCCACCGGCTTCTGGAGCGACCAGGAGAGCCTGCGCGAGAACTGGGTCGAGGACAAGCGCTGGGAGCCGCAGATGGATGCGGCCGCGCGCGACGAGGCCTACCGCTTCTGGAAGAAGGCCGTTACGCGGACATTCGACTGGGCGGAGTAATCGGCTGGGCTGGGCCGGGCGCCTGCGCCCGGCCCACCAAGCCAGCCGGGTAGGCTGAGGGACAGTGGCTGCGCTCGATACGGATGTGCTCGTGATCGGCGGTGGCGCGACAGGCGCAGGGGTGGCCTGGGACGCCGCGCTGCGTGGCCTGCGGGTTGTGCTGGCCGACCGGCTCGACCTCGCGGAGGGGACGAGCGGGCGCTTCCACGGGCTGCTCCACTCGGGCGGCCGCTACGTGGTCAAGGACCCGAAGGCGGCCGAGGAGTGCATCGTCGAGAACCGCGTGCTGCGCCAGATCGTCCCCGACTGCATCGAGGACACGGGCGGCATGTTCGTGACGACCCCCTGGGACGACCCCGATTACGCCGATCGCTTCGCGGAGGGCTGCCGCGCCACCGGCGTCGACTGCGAGGAGATCGAGCCGCGGGCCGCACTCGCGGAGGAGCCGCGCCTGCACCCGCAGCTCGCGCGCGCGTTCAAGGTCCCCGACGCGGCGATCGACGCCTGGAAGACCGTCTGGGCACTCGCCCGCGGCGCCAAGCAGCGCGGCGAGGCGCAGATCCTGCCCTACCACGCGGCGGTGGCGATCCGGCGCGACGGCGACGAGGTCACCGGGGCGCTGCTCAGCGACGTGCGCAGCGGCGACGAGGTCGAGGTCCAGGCGCGCGTGACCGTCAACGCCGCCGGCGCCTGGGCCGGCCGGATCGCCGACCTGGCCGGCATCGAGGGCGTCCGCATCCATCCCGGCCGCGGAATCATGATCGCCATGAATCACCGGCTCGTGAACACGGTGATCAACCGCTGCCAGCTGCCGACCGACGGCGACATCCTGGTCCCGATTCGCACCGTCTGCGTGATCGGCACGACCGACGTCGAGACGCCCGACCCGGACGATCAGACGGTCGCCCAGGAGGAGGTCGACGCGATGCTCGCCGACGGCGAGAAGCTCGTCCCGGGCTTCCGCGCGGCGCGGGCGCTGCGCGTCTGGACGGGAGTGCGACCGCTGTTCCAGGACGCGAAGGGCGACGTCGCCTCGACGCGCGACGTGACGCGCGCGCACACGCTGCTCGACCACTCGGAGCGCGACGGCGTCGGTCGCTTCGTGACGATCACCGGCGGCAAGTTCACGACCTTCCGGCTGATGGCGGAGGAGACCGTCGACGCCGTGTGCCGCCAGCTCGGCGAGCCGCGCCCCTGCCAGACCGCGACGACGCCGCTGCCGGGCTCGGAGAAGGGCGAGGAGTACGAGCTGTCCGAGCGGCTCGAGCGGCGCGAGTCGACGCTGCTGTCCGATCAGCTCGTCTGCGAGTGCGAGCTCGTTCCGCGCAGCAGGCTCGAGGAGTCGATGAACCGGCGCGGCACCGCGAACCTGAACGACATCCGCCGCGTCCTGCGGCTCGGCATGGGCCCCTGCCAGGGCGGGTTCTGCACGTACAGGGCCGCGGGGATCCTGCACCACCTCGACGGCATGACGACCGACGACGCGAACAGTGCGCTGGTCGGATTCCTCGAGGAGCGCTGGAAGGGCTCCTGGCCGATCCTGTACGGCGACCAGCTCCGCCAGGCGCGGCTCGACGATTGGATCTACCAGGGCGTGTTCGACGTGGCCCACCTTCCGCAATGAGCGACTTCCGCTACGACGTCGCGGTCGTGGGCGCCGGCGTCGCCGGGCTGTGCGCGGCTGTGCGGATCGCCGAGAGCGGCGCGAGCGTATGCGTGCTCGCCCACGGAGTCGGCTCGACCCATCTGGCGCCCGGCGTCGTCGACGTGCTCGGCTATGCGCCCGAGCGCGTCGAGCAGCCGGCGCAGGCGTTGCCGGCGTTCGTGGAGGCGCATCCAGATCACCCGTACGCGCTGCTCGGCGTCGACGCGATCGCCCCGGCGCTCGACTGGTTCAGCGAGCGCATCGCGAACGGGCCGCAGGCGGGCTACTCGTACACCGGCGGCCTCGAGCGCAACGTCCTGCTGCCGACGGCGCTGGGCGTTGCGCGGCCGTCCGCGCTCGTCCCGGAGACGATGGCGCGCGGGGCGCTCGACGGCGGCGGACCCATCTGCATCGTGCAGGTGCCGCGGCTGCGCGACCTGCACGCGTCGCTGTGCGCCGCCAACCTGAGCCGGCTCGGGATCGAGGCGCGCGCGGTCGAGCTCGACATCGGCGAGGGGCGCGCCGAGGTGAACGCGCTCGGGCTCGCGCGCCAGCTCGACGACCCGGCGTTCAGGAACGTCGTCGCCGGTCGCCTTGGACCGCTGCTGCGCGAGGGCGAGCGGGTCGGTGTGCCCGCGATCCTCGGGCTGCGCGATCCGCACGGCGTCTGGTCGGACCTCGAGGAGCGGCTCGGGCACGAGCTGTTCGAGATCCCGACGCTGCCGCCATCGGTGCCCGGCATACGCGTCTTCGACGCGCTGAAGGCCGCGCTGCGGGTGGCCCGCGGCCGGCTCGTGCTCGGCGCCAAGGTCGTCGCCGCGGAGCGCGACGGTGCCCGCGTCACGACCCTGCACACCCACGCGGGCGGCCGCGACACCGTCTACGGGGCCGAGCACATCGTGCTCGCGAGCGGCGGCTTTGCCTCCGGCGGCGTCGAGCTCGACTCGGACTGGCAGACGCACGAGCGCGCGCTCGGGCTGCCGCTGAGCGGAGCGCCTGGCCCCGGCGAGCCGCGCTTCCGCCCGGACTACTTCGGCGAGCAGCCGCTTGCGAAGGCGGGGGTTGCGGTGGACGCGGAGCAGCGCGCCGTGGGGACCGACAACGTGCTGGTGGCGGGCGCCGCGCTTCCCGGCGCCGTGCCCTGGCGCGAGGGCTCGGGCGAGGGCATCGCGATAACGAGCGGCCACCGGGCCGCCGGGCTCGTGCTGGCGGAGGCGGGACAGAAGGCGGCCGCGTGACCGACCTCGTCGACAAGCTGCTCGAGGACGAGACGCTGCGCGACTCGCTCGACCACTGCGTCAAGTGCACGATCTGCGAGACGGCCTGCCCGGTGTCGAACGTGACGCCGCTCTTCCCCGGGCCGAAGTACGCAGGCCCGCAGGCGGAGCGCTTCCGCGTGCACGACGAGGCTCCCGTCGAGTGGTCGGTCGACTACTGCTCGGGCTGCGGGATCTGCACGCAGGTGTGCCCGCAGGGCGTGAAGATCGCGCAGATCAACTCCCAGGCCCGGGCCAAGGTGAAGGTCGACAAGGGCATCAAGCTGCGCGACCGGCTGATCGGCCGGCCCACGCTGATCGGGCGATTCGGGCTGCCGGCCGCGCCGCTCGCGAACGCGTCGCTGCGCGTCCGGCCGCTGCGGGTCGCCATCGAGAAGGTGTTCGGCATCCACCGCGACGCCGCGCTGCCGGGCTTCGCGCGGCACCGCTTCAGCTCGTGGGCGAAGCGCCACCAGAGCCCGCCGGCGCCGCGCAAGGCCGTCTACTTCCACGGCTGCGGGACCCAGTACTACGAGCCCGACGCCGGCCGCATGACCGTCGCCTTGCTCGAGCACAACGGCTTCCACGTCGAGGTCCCCAAGCAGGACTGCTGTGGCCTGCCGCTGCAGTCGAACGGGCTCTTCGACGACGCCCGCGGCTACGTGCTGCGGCTCGCACGCGCGCTCGCGCCGCACGCTCGCGACGGCGGGATCATCGTCGGCAACGCCACCAGCTGCACGCTGATGCTGAAGCGCGAGGCGCGCGAGATCCTCGGGCTCGAGGACGACCCCGACCTGAAGCTCGTGAGCGAGCGGACCTACGACATCTGTGAGCTGCTGCTCGAGCTGCACCACGACGGCCAGCTGAAGACGGACTTCAGCCCCGTGAACGAGATCGTGGCCTACCACGCACCCTGCCAGCAGCAGGGCCACTTCATGGGCAAGCCGGCCGTGGAGCTGCTCGGCCTCGTGCCCGGTCTCGAGCTGCGCGAGCTCGACGCGCGCTGCTGCGGGATCGCCGGCACCTACGGCATCAAGGTCGAGAAGTACGACATCGCCATGAAGGTCGGCGCCGACCTGTTCGGCCAGATCGGTGCCTCCGGAGCCGGGCTCGTGGCCTGCGACAGCGAGACCTGTCGCTGGCAGATCGAGCACGCTACGGGCCGGCACTCGGTGCACCCGCTGGAGCTGCTCCACCGCGCCTACGGGCTGTAGATGGTCGGGCTGGTCGTCGTCTCGCACAGCGCTTCGCTGGCCGACGGCGTCGTCGAGCTGGCGCGCGAGATGGGCGGTGAGGAGGTGCGCATCGAGGCGGCCGGCGGCCTCGACGACGGGACCGTCGGCACCGACGCCGCGCGCGTCCTCGCGGCCATCGAGCGCGCGATGTCCGACGACGGCGTGCTCGTGCTGATGGACCTGGGCAGCGCGCTGATGAGCGCCGAGATGGCGACCGAGATGCTGGCCGACGGCGGCCCTGTCCTGCTGAGCGAGGCGCCGCTCGTGGAGGGGGCCGTCGCCGCGGCGGCCGCCGCGCGCGGCGGCAGCTCGCTGGAGGAGGTGGCGCGCGAGGCGCGCGGCGCGCTCGCCATGAAGAGCTCGCAGCTCGGCGCAGATGAGGCGCCGGCCGAGGAGGAGCAGGCCGCGCCCGTCGCGGCCGACGCCGAGGCACGCATCCCCGTGCTCAACGAGATCGGCCTGCACGCGCGGCCGGCGGCGCTCGTCGTCGAGCTCGCCTCGCGCCATGAGTCGGATCTGCGTCTCGCCAGGGCGGGCGGCGGGGCGCCCGTGAGCGCGCGCAGCCTCACCGGCCTGATGACGCTGGGCGCGCGGCTCGGCGACGAGCTGCTCGCGACGGCGACGGGCCCGGACGCGCGCGAGGCGCTCGCCGAGCTCGAGGAGCTGGCGCACGGCGGCTTCGGGGAGGGCGTCGCCGCGGGCGACTCCCGGCCCGCGGCGAGCGAGGAGGCGGCGCCCCCAGCCGAGGAGACGGGCCCGCCGGAGGCGCCGGACCCGGGCACGGTGCTGAGCGGCATCGCGGCCTCGCCCGGGATCGCCCTCGCACCGGCGCGGCGGCTCTCGGGAGCTCCGCCCGCCCCGCCCGAGCGCGATGCCGGCGACCCGGACTCGGAGCGCCGCCGGCTCGACGAGGGGCGGGAGTCGGCGCGCGCTGCGATCGACGCCGACCGCGAGCGCGTCGCCGCGCGCGGAGCGGGCGCGGAGGCGGAGATCTTCGCCGCGCACCTGGCGCTGCTCGACGACGAGGCGCTGCTCGCGCCCGCGCGTGCGGCGATCGACGCGGGCGCGACCGCCGAGCGCGCCTGGCTCGATGCCGCCGCCGAGGTCGCCGCCACCTATCGCGCTCTCGACGCTCCGCTGCTGCGCGAGCGCGCCGCCGACGTGGACGACGTGGGCCGGCGCGTGGCCGCGGCGATCAGCGGCGAGGACGCCGCAGCGGGGCCAGTCGAGGAGGGCGTCGTAGTCGCCGACGAGCTGACGCCCGGCGAGGCCGCCGCGCTCGATCCTGCGCTCGTGCGGGGCGTGGCGACTGCGCGCGGCACGCCCACCGCCCACGCCGCGATCCTCGCGCGCGCGCTCGGGCTGCCGGCGGTGGTCGGCCTCGGTGGCCAGATCCTGGCCGTGCCCGAGGGCACGCCGCTGCTACTCGACGGAGACGCGGGCTCGGTCCAGATCGCACCGCCGGAGGAGCAGCTCGAGGCGGCCCGCGAGCGCGGCCGGCAGGCCGCCGAGCGGCGCGCGGCCGCGCGCGAGCACGCGCTCGAGCCGGCCGAGACGCGCGACGGCGTGCGCATCGAGGTGGCGGCGAACGTCGACGACCCGGAGGCGGCCGCCGCGGCGGTCGAGCTGGGGGCGGAGGGCGTCGGCCTGTTGCGGACTGAGTTCATGTTCCTCGACCAGCCGAGCCTGCCGTCCGAGGACGAGCAGGCCCGCCGCATCGGCGCGATCGCGGAGGCGCTCGACGGGCGCCCGCTGATCGTGCGGACGCTCGACGCAGGCGCCGACAAGCCGCTGCCCGCGCTGCCGATGGCGCCCGAGGCGAACCCGTTCCTCGGCCGCCGCGGGATCCGGCTGTCGCTGGCGCGGCCGGAGCTGCTCCTGACCCAGCTGCGCGCCGCCCTGCGGGTGGCCGCCGAGCACCCGCTGAAGCTGATGTTCCCGATGGTCGCGACCGCGTCCGAGCTCGAGCAGGCGCTCGAGCTGCTCGCGCGCGCACGGGCGGAGACCGGCATCGACGCCCCGATGGAGACCGGCATCATGGTCGAGGTTCCGGCCGCCGCGCTGCTGTCCGAGCGGCTGGCACGGCACGTAGACTTCTTCTCGATCGGCACCAACGACCTGACCCAGTACGTGATGGCCGCCGAGCGCGGGAACGAGAACGTGGCGCCGCTGCTGGCGGGTCCGCAGCCCGCGTTGCTTCGGCTCGTGCGCGAGACGGTCGACGGCGCCGAGGCCCACGGACGCTGGGTCGGGGTCTGCGGTGAGCTGGCCGGGGACCCACCCGCGGCCCTGTTGCTCGCCGGGCTCGGCGTGCGCGAGCTGAGCATGGCGCCGCCGCTCGTGCCCGAGGTCAAGGCGGCGCTGCGCGCGATCAGCATGGCCGACGCGCGCGCGGTGGCCGCACAGGCGCTCGCCGCCGAGGACGCCGACGAGGCGCGGCGGCTCGCCGCGGCGCTTCTGTGACCGGACCCGCCGACGGGGCCGCCCCGGCGGTACCGGCGCGCCCGATGCGATCGCAGAGCGACGAGACACGCACTCGGCTGCTCGTCATCGGGACGAGCCTGCGGATCCTGCTGACGCCGGTGGTGATGGCGCTCGTGCTCGCCGGATCCGACACGGCGGCCGCGATCGTCTTCCTGGCCGCGGCGGCGACCGACTGGTTCGACGGACGGCTGGCACGGCGCTGGGAGGTCACCACCCGGCTCGGATCGTTCCTCGACACGACCGCCGACAAGCTGCTCGTGACGGGTGTGCTCCTCGCGCTGGTCGCGGTCGACCGGGTCTCGCCGTGGATCGCCGTGGTGATCGTCGGGCGCGAGCTGGTACTGCTCGGCCTGCGCGCGGCGGTGGCCGCCGAGGGCCGGCATCTCGAGACGTCGCTGCTCGGCAAGTGGAAGGCCACCGTCCAGTTCGTGGCGATCGCGCTGGCGATCGTGCGCCCCGACGTGATCGTCGCCGGCGAGTACCTGGACGAGTGGGCGATGCTGGTGGCCGCCATCGTCACCGCCTGGTCCGGGATCGACTACCTGCTCCGCTCTTCAGCAGTCCTGCGCTCTGACCCGTGAGCCGCGTCTTCGTGACCGGAGGCAGCGGCGTGGTCGGCGGCGCGCTCGTCGACTCGCTACGCGAGCGCGGCGACGACGTGGTCGCGCTGGCGCGGTCCGACGCGGCCGGAGCCGACCTCGAGCGTCGCGGCGCGAGCGTCGTCCGCGGCGACATCCTCGACGCCGAGGTGCTCGCGCGCGGAATGGAGGGCTGCGCCACGGTCTTCCATGTGGCGGGCGTCAACTCGCTGTGCGTCGAGGACCCGTCGCCGATGCTGCGCGCGAACATCGAAGGGCCGGCGGTGGCGATACGCGCGGCCGCGCGCGCGGGCGTCCCGCGTGTGATCCACACCTCCTCGGCCGCCACGCTCGGCGAGCCGGAGGGCGTCGTCGGCAACGAGGACACCCCGCACCGCGGCTGGTTTCTCTCGACCTACGAGCGCTCCAAGACCGAGGGCGAGACGGTGGCGTTCGAGACCGGGACCCAGGAGGGCGTCGAGGTCGTGTCGGTCAACCCGTCGTCGGTCCAGGGACCCGGCCGGGCCGGCGGCACGGCGCGCTTCCTGCTCGCCTTCCTCGACGGCCGCCTGAAGCTGTTCGTCAACACCCACGTGAGCCTCGTCGACATCCAGGACTGCAGCGCCGGGCACCTGCTCGCGGCCGAGCGCGGCCGACCGGGCCAGCGCTACATCCTCAACGGGATGACGCTTACGATCGCCGAGGCGTTTGCGCTGGCGGCTGATGTCGCCGGCGTCGAGCGCAGCCCGCGGCTCGTGCCGCGCCAGACCGCGACCATCGCGGGCACGGTCGTCGAGCGGGCCTTCCGGCTGGTGCGGCGGCGGCCGCCGGTGTGCCGGGAGATGGTGCGCACGCTGATTCACGGGCACAGGTACGACGGCTCGCGCGCCGAGCGCGAGCTCGGCCTGCGCTACAGCGACCCGCGCGACACGATCCGCCGCACGGTGGCGTGGGCGCGCGACGCGGGGCTTCTGCGCAACACTTGAGGCCGTGCCGGCACGCACGGTCAACGGCGTGCGCCTGGCCTACGAGGAGCGCGGCAGCGGGGACCCGATCCTCTGCATCCACGGCGCCGGAAGCTCGACTCAGCTCTGGGCCGATGCGGTCGACGAGCTCGCGGAGCTGGGCCGTGTGATCGCGTACGACCGCCGCGGCTGCAGTCGCAGCGAGCGGCCGGAGCCGTACGAGCGCACGAGCGTGTCCGAGCACGCCGATGACGCCGCCGCCCTGCTCGAAGCGCTGGACGCCGCTCCCGCCGTGATCATCGGGCGCAGCTACGGCGGCACGGTCGCGATGGACATGGCGATCCGGCACCCGCAGCACGTGCGCGCGCTCGCCTCGCTGGAGGGCGACGCTCCGCGCGAGCTCGCGCCTGCCACCGCCGCGTGGCTCGACGCGGCCGAGCGGCGCGTGCGCGAGACCGCCGAGCAGGCCGGGATCGACGCCGCGGGCGAGGCGCTGATCGACGAGATCTTCGGCGACGGCGTGTGGCCGCAGCTGCCGGAGCCGTTGCGCCGCATCCTCACCGAGAACGGCGCGGCGATCCTCGCCGAGCTCGGCGGCGAGTGGTGGCTCGACGCCGACGCCGAGGCGCTCGCGGGCATCGAGCAGCCGGCGCTGCTCGTCGCCGCGGAGGACTCGCGGCCCGAGCTGCGCGAGCCCACCGAGGTGCTGGCGAAGGCGATCCCGAGCGCGCGGCTCGTGGTCGTCCAGGGCGACCACATGATCGACCCGGCCGGCCCGGAGGTGCTCGCGTTCGTGCGCGAGCTGCTCAGCGCGTCGGCATGAGCGCGAGCCGCCGCAGGAGCGAGCGGGCCGGCGCGACGTCGCCGCCCTGGCGCATGATCTGGTAGCGGCGCATGCGCAGGTGGGAGACGATCGCGGCCGTGCGCTTGAACGGGTTCGCGTTGACCTCGCCGGTCTCGAGCGAGATCGCGGCCAGGCAGTTGCCGTCGAGCTCCGCGAGCATGACGTTACCCCGCAGCGGCACGGTGCTGTCGACCTCGGCGAGGCGTCCCAGGGCGGGCGTGTCGTCGGAGTGGGCCATCCGGATGGTGAGCGAATCGATGTTCATATTCCGATTAGACCCCTGACGGCGGGGTTTATTTCCGCTCTGTGACCGGTCTCACAGGTCGGCTAGGCGCTGTCGAAGATCCCGCAGACGCGGTCGAAGCGGCCGGCGGCCAGATCGGCCGGGGAGACCTCCACCTGCAGCCGGCCGCCGTCCGCGACCTCGAAGCCCACGCCGAAGTCGAGCCCGATCGTGATCAGGTGGCGCCAGCCGTCGACGGGCCGCTGCGTTCGCCGCCAGCAGCTGCCGCCGCCGTTCGGGGTGTCGACATAGCCGAGCAGCCGGTGGCTCAGCAGCCCCTTGCGCCGGTGCAGGGAGTCGCGCAGGTCCCACCAGTGGTCGACCTCGCTGTCGACCAGAAGGATGTCGCTCAGCGGCGCCGCCAGCGACTGGAAGTCGATCCCGACGTCAGGGACGTCGGGGCGCGTCGCATAGCGAAGCTGCGCGGGCCGGAGGTGCATCACGATCGCCCCGCGTGGCGGGCGCCGGCGCGTCAGGACGCTGCCCTCGGGTGCGTGGATGACGGTGGTGCAGCGCCCACCCCAGAGGCCGGAGCGCGTGTCGGTGCGGCTCTCGAAGCGGACCTCCGTGAACACGAGCAAGAGACCGCCACGGGCCGCCGAGCTCGGTTGCCTCGGGCGGCAGGTCCGAGAGGCGGAACTGGCCGAGGAACGTCTGCGTGCGACGCCCGCAGCGCGGCCAGCGCGTGCCCGGAGGCAGGTCCGGATTGCCGCCCAGGCGCGAGCTTCCGAGCGTGACCGGGGCCCGCCGCAACAGCTTGCGCAGCACGAGCACCGTGGGGCGTGCGCTCGCGGCGACCCGGTCGGCGATGTGCCCGAAGCCCGCCGCGCTCGCGGCGGCGCCGACCTCGGGCGCCGCGTAGCCCTGCGCCTGCGCCGCGCCGGGAACCGCGAGCAGCAGGAGCAGCGTGGCGGCGGCGCGGCGCACCCGGCCACACTACATCCGGCGCTTGCCCTCGGCGAAGGTGGCGGCAAGCTCGCGAGCGACCGGCTCGGCCTCCACGGGTGCGCGGATCGCGAGCCGCAGCTCCGCGCCGTCCGCGCTCAGGTCGAGCTGGAGGAACGGGCAGCAGCGCGCCTCGGCGGCCACAACCGCGCCAAGGCGCGCGCGAATCGCCGGGTCGTTGCGGAAGCGGAGCGCGCCGTCGGCGGCGGCGCCGATGAGGGCGTCGCGGCCGAGCGACTCGATCTCGGCGAGGCGGACGGGTCGCTCCTCGGGGGAGAGCGTGCAGGCGATGGGCTTCATCGGGCTACTGTTGATGCTCAACCCGACTTGAGGTCAAGCCTCCATGGACGACGCCACACTCACCATCGGCCAGGTCGCCGGGCGCGCCGGGCTGAACGTCTCGGCTATCCGCTTCTACGAGGCCGAGGGCCTGCTGCCGGAGGCGCTGCGCGTGAGCGGCAGGCGCCGCTACTCGGAGGACGTCTTCGCCCGGCTGGGCGTGATCGATGTCGCCAAGCGCGCGGGCCTCTCGCTAGATGACATCCGCACGCTGCTCGACGCTCGCGATGCGGGCGAGCCCGCTCACGCGTCGCTCAAGGAGCTCGCCGGGCGGAAGCTGCCCGAGGTCGAGGAGCTGATCGTGCGAGCCGAGGCGGTGCGCCGTTGGCTCGAGGCGGCGAGTGCGTGCGACTGTGAGACGCTCGACGTATGTGCGCTGTTTCAGGACGGGGGACCGCTGCCGCAGCGCTAGTGCGGCGCCAGTAGCGCGTGCTCGTCCTCGTCGGGCTCCGGAGCCGGCGTGGCGCGCGTTTGGATCACGATCGCGACGATCACGATCGCGCCGCCGATCAGCGTCGCCGTGCTGGGCCGCTCGTCCAGCGCCAGCCACACCCAGATCGGGCCCAGCACGACCTCGAGCAGCGTGATCAGCCCGACCTGCGCCGCCGGGATGAGGCGCGCGCCGACCGTCAGCAACGCGAATCCGAGCCCGATCTGGCCGATGCCGAGCGCGGCGAGCCAGCCGATGTCCGGGCCGCTGATCTCGGATGGCGTCGCGAACGGCAGGAAGACCGCGACCAGGATCACCTGCGACAGGCAGGTGGCCGGCGCCATCGAGACGTCGTGGCGCCAGCGCGTGATGACGATCATGATCGCGAAGGCGAGTGCGGTCATGAACGCGAGCGCGTCGCCCACGAGGTCGCCCTCGCCAGGCGAGCCGAGCATGACCCCGACCCCGACGAGCGCCAGCGCCATCGCCAGGACGGTGCGCCGCGTGATCGGCTCGCCGAGCGTGATGCGGGCGAGCAGGGCCGCGAGCACCGGAGCCACGGCCAGGATGAACAGGACGCGCGCCACGCTCGTGTGGTTGAGCGCGGCGATGAAGCCGCCGGAGGCGAACGCCACGCACAGCGCGACGGCGACGCCGGCGAGGCCGACCGACCGGAACGCGTGCACGATGCGCCCGCGCTCCACGACCGCGACGTAGATGAGCAGTGCGGCGCCGGCGAAGGCGGCGCGGCCCATCACCTGCGTCGCGGTGTCGAGCGTGAGCTGGCGCTGGAGGACGCCGGCGCTCGACCAGGCCACCGCCGCGAGCGCGACGTAGATCTGGCCGCGCCGCTGGCGCCGCGACTCCTCGAGCGCCACAGTCGCGGTCGTCACGCTCTCAAGTCTTACCGGATGCCTCTTCGGGGCCCAGCAGCCCGTCAAGCGTGAGCGCCGTCGATATCAGCGCCAGGTGGCTCGCCGCATGCGGGAAGTTGCCGAGCTGCTCACCACCCGGTCCGACCGCCTCGGAGAAGAGCCCGAGCGGGTTCGCGTAGGCGAGCGTCTTCTCGAATGACAGCCGCGCCTCGTCGAGGCGCCCCGCTCGCGCCAGCTCCTCGGCCGCGGCGAACGCGGCGTGGGGGAGTCCGCGCGGCGCGGACGCCGGCTCCGTCGGCGGCCCGATCCGGACCGGCCCGCAGCCGCGCCAGCCCTCGAACCCGGCCAGCTCCGTATCCGCCCGGGCGGGGAGCCAGGCGCGCGACGCCCGCGCGTCGTCCCCGAGGCCGAGCCGCCGGAGCAGCTCGGCCGCGCGGGCGGCGTCGTCGGCGCGCGGGTGGCGCTCGTCGCGCGGGTGGCGCTCGTCGCGGCAGCTGCCGCCGTCGAGGCGCTCCGGCAAGGAGGTGGTGGCCGCGGCCGCGAGCGCTCCGGTCGGGGCGTGGGTGAGGAGCTTGAGCACGAGCGCGGAGCGGTGCACCGTCTCGCGCCAGCGTCCCTCGTAGCGCGAGCCGGCGAGCCAGCCCCGCCAGAACGCGACGGTTTCCTCGAAGGCGCCGGCGGCGGGCGTCGGCAGCTCACCCGGGGACAGGCTCAGGGTCAGCAACTCACCGGGCGCGACGGAGAACTTCGCCTGAACACCCGCGCGCGTGCGTCGCAGCCGCAGCGGCGCGTGCAGCGCGAGCAGCTGGCCGTCGCTCTCGAACAGCGCGCCGTCCTCGCGGAGGTGCACGGAGTGCCGGCGCCGCGCGTAGTCGAAGCGCGGCTCGATCTCCATGACGAGATGCGGCTCGCCACGCACGCCGACGACCCGTCTGACGAGCGTGCCCGGGGCGCCGATCGGCATGAAGTCCTCGACGTCCAGCTCGCCCTCTTCCGACATGAAGCGCGTGACGAGCACGCCGGTGTCCGGCAGGTAGAGCTGGCGCGAGCGCCAGTGCCTGCCGGCCGGGCAGAGTGACCAGTGGCCGCCGCGGCGGGCGTCGAGGAGCGCGCCGAACACGCTCGGCGCGTCGATCCGCGCCGGGCAATGCCAGTCGATCGTCCCCTCGGCGCCCACCAGCGCGACCGTGTGCAGGTCGCCGATCACGCCGTGTTCGGCTATCGGCAGGTAGCCGCCCGCCGTCGGCGGCCCCTCGGGGCGGAGGCCGCACGGGCGCGGCCGCCGCCCCGTCAAGGGGAAGTCAGCCAGCATCGACGCCGATGACGAGCAGCGCGGCCGCCGCGATCCCGGCCGCGGCGCGGGCGTGATTGGCCCTCGTCCACTCGCGCAGGTAGCGCTCCCAGAGCCGCGCCGCCTCGGGTGTCGCCGGGTCGACCACCGCAAGCGCGTTGTTGCGCGGCACGTGGTAGAGCATCGTCGTGACGATCGCCCCCGCCAGGTAGAGCACGCCGCCTGCAACGAGCCAGCCGCCGTAGCTCTCGTCGAGCCCGGCCAGCCCGGCGACGATGACCGCGACGCAGAGCGCGCCGGTGCCGAACAACGCCGTCATGAACGCCGGCGTCGGGGCCATCACGTTGATCGACTGCATGGCTGCGACCCCCTCGGGCGGCCGCAGCCGTGCCAGCGCCGGCATCACGAAGCTCGAGAAGCCGAAGAACACGCCTCCGTTCAGCGCGCAGCCGACCGCGGTGGCGATCGTCAGCGCGGTGACGAGCCCGTTCATCGGCTCAGGCCGCGCTCACGGGCGCGTTCCACACGCCCGCCGCGGCGGTCTCGCGCGCGTACTCGGCGAAGTCCCTGGGCTCGCGCCCAAGCGCTTGCTGCACGCCGTCGGCGAGGCGGGCGTTGCGCCCGTCGAGGACCTCGCTGAACAGGTAGGTGAGCAGGTCGATCTCGACCTGGGGCACGCCCTGGGCGGCCGCCTCGGCGGCATGGTCCTCGACGGAGACCGGCTGGTAATGCACGTCGCGGCCCGTGGCGCGGCCGATCTCGCCGGCGGCCTCCGCGAACGTGAGCAGGCGCGGGCCGGTCAGCTCGTAGAGCTTGCCGATGTGCGAGTCGTCGGTCAGTGCCGCCGTTGCCACGTCGGCGATGTCCTCGACGTCGATGAACGGCTCGGGCGTGTCGCCGGCCGGCAGCGCGACCACCCCGCCGCGGACGTATTCGACCCAGTAGCCCTCGCTCCAGTTCTGGCTGAACCAGGTTGCGCGCACGATCGTCACGTCGCCGCCGGCGCGCTTCACGCGCTCCTCGGCCTGCTCGGCCTCCGGCTCGCCGCGGCCCGCCAGCAGCACCTGCCGCCGCACCCCGTGCCGCATCGCCTCCTCGGCGAGGGCGCCGACCGCGTCCGGCGCTCCCGGGACGGCGATGTCCGGGTAGTAGGAGATGTACACGGAGCGCACCCCGTCCAGGACGCGGGCCCCAGGTAGAGCGGTCCTCCCAGTCGAAGGGCGGATCCGCCGAGCGCGACCCGATGCGCACCGGGATGCCCTGCGCCTCGAGCCGCGCCGCGACGCGGCTGCCGGTCTTGCCGGTCCCGCCCAGGACGAGGATCGGCTTGTCGTGATGTCCGTTGTCGGTCATTGGTGACTCCTTGGGGGTCGGGTAGGGGTACTCGGGCCGGTAGCCGAGCAGGCGGGCCAGAGCCGCCAGCGGCGCCATCAGGACGCGCTGAACTGCGAGCGGCGGCCGCGCCAGGTAGATCTCGTCCTCGAAATGGCGCAGGACGAGGGCCAGCTGCAGGGGGTTCTTGGGCGCGCCGGCCGACGTCGTCTTGCCGTCCTGTGCGAGGCCGGCGAGCGTCTCGAAGGCGGTCTCCGTCCGCAGCGCGGGGCGGAAGTCCACCAGCGCATGGACCTCGCCGGACCCGGCATTCCAGGCGGCGTGCGGTGCGCCCGCGGGCGCCTCGAGCACGTCGCCCGCCTCGAGCACGCGCTCGACGCCGTTGACGCGCAGGCCGAGCCGGCCGGAGACGACCTCGAAGCGCTCGTCCTGGAGCGGGTGGATGTGATCGGGCCCGGTGGTCCAGGGTCCCTCCGCGATCCAGTCGACCTGCAGCAGCTCGCCGTTCGTCGCGTCGGCCGTCTGCCGGAAGACCGTGCGCAACCCGGTCGCCGGGTTGAAGAGCTCATCGCCGTTTCGTGCCATGGCCGCGACCGTATGCCCGGCCCCGGGGCGGGGGCGTCGGGGAGCACCCCGAACCGGCTCCCTGAACTTGGGCCGGCGCGATTCTCAGCCGGCGGAGAGTGCCCGGTCGAGCTCGCCGCGGCCGGCGATGCCGAGCTTGCGGTAGACGTGGCCGAGGTGCGTCTCGACGGTCTTGCGCGTGACGAACAGCGTCTGCGCGATCTCGGGATTGCTCTGCCCCTGCGCGGCCAGCTCCGCCACGCGGCGCTCGGACGCGGTGAGTTGCGCGATGCCGTCTGCCTCCGGGTCGCTCGAGCGCCCGCCGGCCGCGCGCAGCTCCGTGCGGGCCCGTTCCGCGATGGCGCGCGCGCCGCAGGCGTCGGCCAGCTCGAGCGCCTGCTGCAGGACTCCGCGCGCCTCGGCGCGGCTGTTCCCGCGCCGCAACGCGGCACCGAGGTCGGTGAGCGTGCGCGCGTACTCGAGCCGCGCGGGTGAGCGCTCGTGCACGCTCGCCGCCTCGCGCAGCCGTTCTACGACGGTGTCGCCGCCCTCCGCGAGCGCCGCCACGCGGAGCGCGGCCCCGATCCCGCCCGCGAGCCCCCAGCGCTGCGCGCGCTCGATGTCCTCGGCCGCCAGCCGGCGCGCGCTGTCGGCGTCACCGAGCGAGAGGAGCGCCATCGCCGTGTGTGAGCGCCAGCGCGAGGCGAGCGGGTTGGCGCCGCCCCACAGCTCGTCGCGGCGGCCGAACTCGAGCATGTCCTCGATTGCCTGCTCGGTGCGACCGCGTACGCCATGCAACAACGCGCGCGAGCGCAGCAGGAAGTTGGTGGTCGGGCCCGGCTCGATCTCGTCCGGGAGGTCGTAGCCGTGCAGCGCCTGCTCGGCGGCGTCGGGGTCGCCCGCCTCGATCAGGGCTTCGATCAGGAGCGCAACCGAAAACGGAATGCCGAGTGGGATCGAGTGCGAATTGAGCAGCTCGAGGCCGGTGCGCGCGTCCGATTCGGCGCGGTCGACCGAGCCGCGACGCAGGTACATCCAGCCGCGGCGATTGGTGAGGAACGCGATCGATGGGATCGACTCGCGCGCGCGGGCGTTGTCGAGGGCCTGCTCGAGACTCGCCTCGGCGAGATCGAAGGCATCGGCGGCTATCAGGCCGAGCACGAGGTCGTAGAGCGGGCCGACGATGTCGCGCTGCTGCTCCTCCAGCAGCCGTCCCCCGGCGAGCGCGTCCTCCAGCAGGCCGACCGATTCGGCCGCGGAGTCGCTGGTTCGGGCGCGCTCGCACGCCAGGCTGGCCAGCACGAGCCGCTCGCCCGGCGTCGCGCCCGTCAGGTCGTCGCGCTGCTCGAGGCGCCGGGCGGCCGGCGCCCGCGTCTCGAGGCTTGCCTGCCAGGCATGGGAGGCGAGCTCGGCTTCGAGCAGGAGCCCGAGCTCGCGATCCTCAGGCTCCACCACGTCGATCGCGCTCTCGAGTGCCTCGACGGCACGGTCGGCCTGCCCGGTCACCGTCAGCGCGTTCGCGAGCTGGCGCGCGGCGGTCGCATGCGGCCCGGCTGCGCTGATCATGTCGACCGCCTCGCTCAGGTGGGCGATTGCATCCGGCGCGCCCAGGCGCAGCTCCGCGCCACCCAGCTCGACGAGCACCTCCGGCCTCGTCTCCGTGGCGGGCGGCTCGGCGAGTGCGCGCGCGAGCAGCGTCGTGGCGGCCGCCGGGGCCCCGCGTCTCAGCGCTCCGGCGGCGACCCGGCGCAGCAGCTCGACGCGCGGCTGGTTGCCCTCCGGCGGCGCCGCCGCGATCTGGGCCGCGACGCGCTCCTCCGACGCGCCGCTCGCCTGCAGCAGGCGCGCCGCCTGGGCGTGTGCGCGGGCGCGGTGGCGTGGGCCGATGTCGGCATAGACGGCCTCACGCACGATCGGGTGGGCGAACTCGACCAGCTCGGCCGGCGTCAGGATCCCGCGCGCCACGAGCATGTCGCCGGCGCCCGCCGCCTCCTCCTCCGAGAGTCCCGCGAGCTCCGCCGCCTCGGCGAGGCTGGCGCCGTCGCCCAGCACCGCGGCCGCGCGCACCAGCGCGGTGGCGCTCTCGGGCTTGTCCGCCAACGGCAGCAGCACCGCCTGCGCCACCGTGGCGGGACCGAGCTCGCGCACGCGCCGCGCGCCGCCCGCATCGATCGGGAAGTGGAGCTCGCGCGCCTCGCGCAGCAGCGCCTCGAGGTAGAACGGGTTGCCGCCCGTGGCCTCGCGGCAGGCCTCGGCGAACTCGGGGGCCACGCCGGAGCCGAGCGCGCGCTCGCAGAGCCTCGCCGTCGCATCGCTGCTGAGCGGCGCCGGGCGCACCAGCGTCGTCTCGGGCGCGCCGCTCAGGCGACCGAGCTGGGCCTGATCGCCCTCGCCCGGCCGGGTCGTCGCGAGCACGGTGACAGGCAGGCCGTCGAGGCGCGGGGCCAGGTAGACGAGGAAGCGCAGCGACTCGGCGTCCGCCCAGTGCAGGTCGTCGACCACGAGCGCCAGCGGCTCCTCGGCGGCGAGGCTGTTGAGCAGCCAGTAGAGCCCGTGCAGCATCGAGAAGGCGCTGTCCGCTCGCACCGGCGCCGCCTCGTCGCCGAAGAGGCCGCTCGACATCGCCGCCGCGCCCTCGAAGGCGCGCTCGCGCTCGCCGCCCGCGAGCGAGGCGACGGCCGGCTCGAGCAGCTGGCGCACACAGCCGTACGCGAAGTCGCGCTCGAGGTCGTTGGCCCGCGCGCGCAGGCACGTGAAGCCGCGCTCGGCAGCCGTGTCGCTCGCGGCGCGCAGCAGGCTCGTCTTGCCGAGGCCCGCCGGCGCCTCGATCAGTACGACGCGCCCGCGCCGCTCAGATGCGTCGTCGAGGGCCTGGCGAAGCGCCGCGAGCTCGCGCTCGCGCTCGAGAAGTGTCGTCGCTGACTCGTTCGGCACTCAGGCCGCTGACACTACCGGCCCTTGTCGTGCTTCCCTCCGCGGCGCTCGCGCAGCGACGCCAGGTAGTCGTAGCTGCGCTCCGTGGTCGAATAGGAGCCGTCCGGGTTCGCGGTCGCGTCCGGGGCCGTGTCGCGCTCGACGATGTAGTGGTGGTCGCTCGTGTCGAGCCCGCAGAAGAACGGCTCGAACGGGATGTCGCCGTCGCCGACGTCGGTCATCGTCCAGCCGAACGACGGCCCGCCGTTCATCACGCCGTCCTTCACGTGGAAGAGCGGGAAGCGCCGCGGCTGATCCCACGGGTACTCGTGCGGCTTGAAGCCCGGGAAGCGCGACTGGCCGACGTAGGCCCAGAAGATGTCGAGCTCGAAGAAGACGAGCCGCGGATCGGTCTCCTCGAGGATCACGTCGTAGAGGCGCGTGCCGTTCTCGACGGCGAACTCACCGGAGTGGTTGTGCTGGTAGAAGCGCAGCCCGCGCGCCCGCGCCGCCTCGCCGAAGGCGTTGAAGTCCTCCGCGGCGCGCCGGTAGCCGTCGACCGTCTCGCCGTAGCGCTGGCCCGGGCTGCTGGCCGTGCCGATGTACTTGAGGCCGATCTCCTCGGCGTCGTCCAGCACCTGCTCGAGCTGGGTCACGAACGTGTAGGCCGCCGGGTTGGCCGAGAAGTAGCCGACGTGGCTGCCGACTCCCCGCAGCCGGTAGCGGCGCAGCAGCCCGCGCAGCTCCTCGTTCGTCCAGCGCCGATTTTGGGCGTTGTAGCCGGCGAACTCGATCTCCCTGTATCCCTGACCGCTGAGCTCGGCGAACACCGACTCGAAGCCGTCGGCCGCCACCCGGTCGCGGACCGTGAACAGCTGCACACCGATCAGGTCCCGTGGCAGCAGCCGGTCGCCACCGTGGCCGTGCCGCCGCTTCGCGCCCGCCACGGGCGCCCACGGCCCCAGCGAGCCCGCGGCAGCCGTGCCGGCCGCGACCCCCACGAAACCACGTCTGCTGAGCTTGCCTCGCATCTGGACTCCTTCCCCTCGCGTTAGGCTGCTCGCATTGTCTCCAGGGCGGGCTGCGGAATAACCCGCCGAACGGGCACGTCTGGTCCACTATGCGTGTCGTCCTCATAGCCTCGGCTCCGCCGCCTGCGCTCGGGCTCAGCGCGACGCTGGCGCGGATGGGCCACGACGTCGCCGCGCTGGTGTCGTTCCGCGGCCCGGAGGGCCGCTACGGCCCGGGCTACCCGGTCGCCCTTCACCAGGCCGCGCCCGACGGAGACCTGCTGTTCGTGCGCTCCGGAGCGCGCCTCGGGCCCTTGCTGCGCGCCTACGAGCCCGACATCGCGCTCTGCGCCTCGTTCCCGGCGCTCATTCCGGACGAGGCCCTGGCCGTGCCGCCTCTCGGGATCCTCAACATGCACCCCGGCCTGCTGCCGCGCTACCGCGGACCGAACCCGCTGGGCTGGTCGATCCGCAACGGCGACAGCGAGCTCGGACTGACCGTCCACCGCATGACGAGCGAGTTCGACGCCGGGCCGATCTACTCCCAGGCCTCCATTTCGATCACCGACGACGAGGACCCGGCGCTCGACGGCCTGCAGCGGTTCGAAGAGCTGGCCGGCCGCCTGGTGGGCGAGGCGTTTGCCCGGGTCACCGCGGGCGAGCCGGGAGACAGCCAGGACGAGTCGCTGGCCGGCTACGCGGGCATCTTCGAGCCCGGCTACATCGAGGTCGATTGGTCGAACGACGCCCGCTACATCCACAACCAGACGCGCGCGTGGAAGCTGTCGCCGCCCGTGGACGGCCGGCGCGGCCCGCTCGCCGAGCTCGACGGCCGGCGCGTGCGGCTGTTGCGCACGAGCCTCGACGGCGCGCTGGGCGGCACGCGCGTCGACTGCGGCGACGGGCCGCTCTGGGTGCTCGACAGCGAGCCGGTCGCGGCCGCCGTCCCGTAGAGTCGCGCCGTTCACATGGCGAAGGGCAAGAAGGCAAAGTCGCTCTCCGAGGTGCTGCGCGTCCCCGAGGCGGGCATCGACCTGTCCGCGGTCGACGCCGCCGCGACGCCGCAGGCGCCGGGCGGCAAGTCGGCGACGAAGGAGGACTGGGCGGCGCAGGCGCCGCTGCTTTCCGATTTGCAGGAGCGCCTGTTCGCGACGGGCCGCAGCGGCGGCCGGCGCAGCTTCCTGCTCGTGCTGCAGGGGCTCGACAGCTCGGGCAAGGGCGGCACCATCAAGCACGTCGTCGGTCAGGTCGACCCGCAGGGCGTGAAGATCACGGCCTTCAAGGCGCCCACGCCGGAGGAGCGGCGCCGCGGCTTCCTGTGGCGGATCCGGCGCGCGCTCCCGGAGCCGGGGCTGATGGGGGTCTTCGATCGCTCTCACTACGAGGACATCGTCACCGTGCGCGTGCGCGGGCTCGCGCCGCGCTCGGTCTGGTCGCGGCGCTACGGCGCGATCGAGCGCTTCGAGCAGGGCCTCGCGGAGGATGGGATGGCGATCATCAAGTGCTACCTGCACATCTCGCGCGCCGAGTTCGTCGAGCGCCAGCTCGCCCGCCTCGACGACCCGGCGAAGCAGTGGAAGTACAACCCGGGAGACCTCGACGTCTACGGCCTCTGGGACGACTACCTCGGCGCCTACGGAGACGTGCTCACCCGCTGCAACCCCGACCACGCACCCTGGTACGTGATCCCCGCGGACCGCAAGTGGTACCGCAACTGGGCGGTCACGAGGCTGCTGATCGAGGCGCTCGGCGGCATGGGCCTCGAATGGCCGAAGGTGGACCTGGACGTCGAGGCCGAGCGAGCGCGCGTGCAGGCGCTCGGCCAGCCCGCCGACCCGGCGTAGAGTGGCGTCGCGGTGGAGTTCATTCAGCCGACGAGCTGGGACGAGGCCCTAGCGGCGAAGTCCGCCTTCCCGGCGGGGATGCCGATCGCCGGCGGGACGGATGTGATGGTCGAGCTGAACTTCGACCGCGCCCGGCCGGACGCCATCATCGACCTCACGCGCGTGCGCGAGCTGCGCGAGCTGGGGGAGGAGGAGGGCCTGATCAGGATCGGTGCCGGTGTCACCTACGCCCGCGTGATCTCGGCGCTCGGCGAGCGGCTGCCCGGGCTCGCGATGGCCGCGCGCACGATCGGCTCGCCCCAGATCCGCAACCGCGGCACCGTGGGCGGGAACCTCGGCGCGGCGTCGCCCGCGGGCGACTCGCACCCGCCGCTCGTCGCCGCCCGCGCCGAGGTCGAGCTGGCGTCGAGCCGCGGGCGGCGGCGCGTTGCGGTGCGCGAGTTCTATGCCGGGCCGAAGCAGAACGTCGCGGCGGACGACGAGCTGATCGCCGCGATCCTGGTCGCACCCGCGGCCGGCCCGGAGCAGTTCTCCAAGATCGGCACCCGCAACGCGATGGTGATCGCGGCCTGCTCGTTCGCGCTCGCGATCGATCCGGTGGCGCGACGTGTCGGCACCGGGATCGGCTCTGCCGGGCCGACGCCGCTGGCGGCGCGCGAGGCGGAGGAGTTCCTGGAGGGCGTGCTCGGCGAGAGCGACGGCTGGGACGCGCCCGTCGCGCTCGGCGAGGCGGCCGTCGAGCGCTTCGGCGAGCTGGTGGCGGCCGCCGCGCGCCCGATCGACGACGTCCGCAGCAGCGCGGCCTACCGGCGCGAGGCGCTGCGCGTGCTCGCCCGGCGCACGCTCGGCTGGGCCCGAGGTGTCGCCTGATGCGCGTGCGCTGCACGGTCAACGGCGAGCGGCGCGAGGCCGACGGCGTCTGGGAGGGCGAGAGCCTGCTGTACGTGCTGCGCGAGCGTCTCGGCCTGCCGGGCTCGAAGAATGCCTGCGAGCAGGGCGAGTGCGGCTCGTGCTCGGTCTATCTGGACGGCGAGCTCGTCTGCGCCTGCCTCGTGCTGGCCGGCCAGGCCGAGGGCCGCGAGGTCGTGACGGTCGAGGGGCTTGTGGACGGCGGGGACGAGCTGCACCCGATCCAGCAGGCCTTCCTCGACGCGGGGGCGGTGCAATGCGGCTTCTGCACGCCCGGGCTCATCATCGCCACCCACGACCTGCTCGAGCGCGACCCCGAGCCGAGCGAGGCGGTCGTGCGCGAGGCGCTCGCCGGGAACCTCTGCCGCTGCACCGGCTACGAGAAGATCCTCGACGCCGTGCGGCTCGCGAGCGAGAGGCGCGTCGCGTGAGCGACGCCGCTCCCGTTGTCGCGCCTCCGGCAGACGGCGTCGGCGCGAGCCCGGCGCGCCCGGACGGCACGCCGAAGGTGATGGGCCAGTTCGCCTATGCGTCGGATCTGTGGGCGGACGGCATGCTCTGGGGGACGACCCTCCGCAGCCCGCACCCGTATGCGCGCCTGCGCGGCCTCGACAGCTCGCGGGCGCTGGCGCTGCCGGGAGTGCGCGCGATCCTCACCCACGAGGACGTGCCGGGCCGCAAGACCTACGGCCTCGAGGTGCCCGATCAGCCGGTGCTCGCCATGGACGTCGTCCGCTATCAGGGCGAGCCCGTCGCGATCGTGGCGGCCGACCATCCCGAGACCGCGCGCCGCGCGGCGGAGCTGATCGAGGTGGACTACGAGCCGCTCGAGCCGCTCGTCGACATGGACCGGGCTGTCGAGGTCGACGAGCCGCGCCTGCACGAGGGCGGCAACGTGCTGCGGCGCATCCACGTGCGCCACGGCGACGTCGCGGCCGCGCAGCCCGAGGCCGACGTCGTCGTTGAGGGCGAGTACGAGCTCGGCATGCAGGACCAGGCGTTCCTCGGCCCCGAGTCCGGGCTCGCGATCCCGGCCGAGGACGGTGGAGTCGACCTCTACGTGGCGACCCAGTGGCTCCACGTCGACCGCAACCAGATCGCCTCCAGCCTGGGGCTGGCCCCCGACAAGGTGCGCCTGACGCTCTCGGGCGTGGGAGGCGCGTTCGGCGGCCGCGAGGACCTCTCGATGCAGACGCACGCGTGCATGCTCGCCCTGCACACCAGCCGGCCGGTCAAGATGGTCTACCAGCGCGAGGAGTCGTTCTTCGGGCACGTCCACCGGCATCCAGCGCGCCTGCGCTACGAGCACGGCGCGAGCCGCGACGGGAAGCTCGTCTTCGTGCGGGCGCGCATCGTGCTCGACGGCGGGGCCTACGCGTCGAGCTCGCGCGCCGTCTGCCACAACGCCGCCTCGATGGGCGTCGGCCCCTACGAGTGCCCGAACGCCGAGCTCGACACCTACACCGTCTACACGAACAACCCGCCCTGCGGAGCCATGCGCGGCTTCGGCGCGGTCCAGGTCTGCTTCGCCTACGAGGCCCAGATGGACAAGCTCGCCGCGGCCCTCGACCTCCACCCGCTCGAGCTGAGGCGGCGGAACGCGGTCGACACCGGGTCGAGCCTGCCCACCGGCCAGCTGCTCGACGGCCCCGCGCCCGTGGCGCGGCTGCTCGACGAGCTGGCGGAGATGCCGCTGCCCGACCCCCCGCCCGAGCACGGGCGCGACCTGCGCGAGCTGCCCGGCGGCGTGTCGAACACAACGCACGGCGAGGGCCTGCGGCGCGGCGTGGGCTACGCGGCCGGCCTCAAGAACATCGGCTTCTCCCACGGCTTCGACGACTACTCGACCGCGCGCGTGCGCGTATCGGTCGCGAGCGGGGAGCCGCAGGTCGAGGTCCACACCGCCGCCTGCGAGGTGGGCCAGGGTGGCATCACCGTCCACGCCCAGATCGCGCGCGACGTCCTCGGGATCGAGCGCGTGATCGTACTGCCGGCGGACACCCAGGTCGGCAACGCCGGGTCGTCATCGGCGTCGCGGCAGACCTGGTTCACGGGCGGCGCGGTCCTGCTCGCCTGCGAGGCGGTGCGTGACGCTCTGCTCGAGCGGGCGGCGGGCGACGAGCTCCCGCTCGCCGACGTGATCGGCGACGAGCCGATCGAGCGGACGCGCGAGTATCGCCCGCGCGTGACCGAGCCGCTCGACGAGAACGGCCAGGGCAACTCGCATCTCAGCTTCTGCTTCGCAGCGCACCGGGCGGTGGTCGACGTCGATGTCGAGCTCGGGCTCGTCCGGGTCGTTGAGATCGCGACGGCACAGGACGTCGGCAGGGCCATGAACCCGCTCGCCGTGGAGGGTCAGATCGAAGGGGGCATCGCGCAGGGCCTCGGCCTGGCGCTGATGGAGGAGATCCAGGTCTCCGAGGGCCAGGTGCGCAATCCCTCCTTCACGGACTACCTGATCCCGACGATCCTCGACATGCCGCCGGTGCGGAGCCGCATCCTCGAGCTCGCCCAGCCCGAGGCGCCCTACGGGCTCAACGGAATCGCCGAGGCGCCCACGGTCTCGTCGACCCCGGCGATCGTCGCCGCGATCCGCGACGCGTGCGGGCGCCCGCTCACGCGCGTGCCGGTGCGCCCGGACGACATCCTGGGCCTGACATGACGAGCATCGGCGAACTCGGCCGGCTCGACCGCGACGCGTTCGTCGCCGAGGTCGGCTTCGCCTTCGAGTCGTCTCCCTGGGTCGCCGAGGCGGCCTGGGATGAGCGCCCGTTCGGCTCTGTCGAAGAGCTCCACGCCGCGATGGTCCGGGCGGTCGAGCGCGCGCCCGAGGAGCGCCAGCTCGCCCTGATCCGGGCGCATCCGGAGCTGGCCGGCTCAGAGGTCCTCACGCCGGCGTCGGCCGCCGAGCAGGCCGCCGCCGGGCTCGACCGGCGGGACGGCGAGGAGCGGGCCCGGCTCGAGCGGGCGCTCGCCGCCTACCGCGAGCGCTTCGGCTTCCCCTTCGTCGTCTGCGTGCGCGAGCACACCCCGGCCGGCATCGTCGCCGGCGCCGAGGAGCGCCTCGGCCGCTCGCCGGACGAGGAGCGGGCCACGGCGCTCGCCGAGATCGCGAAGATCGCCGCGCTGCGGCTCGAGGACCGCGTGGGGGACGGGATCGACTACGAGATCAGCTACGGCAAGGCGTCCGTGCCCGTCTTCCGCCACTTCGCCACGCCGCTCGCGGGCCTGCCGGAGGTGCCCGAGTCCGCCTTCCGCGGGCGCGACAACGTGCTGTTCGCCAACGAGATCACGGTGGAGGTGTTCGGAGACAACTTCCTGCCCGCCTACACGCGCGGCGACAACTCGAGCGTGGTTGCCACCGACTCGATGAAGAACTTCATCCTGAGCCAGGCGCGCGACTACGAGGGGGCGACGCTCGAGGGCTACCTGGGCCTGCTCGGGAGCGGCTTCCTCGAGCGCTACGAGCAGATGCACGAGGTCCGCGTGAGCGGGCGCGAGCTCCCCTTCGACGCCGCGCAGGTCCCCGGCTGAGGGTGGCTTCGATGCGAGCAGGGTGCTCCGCCGGCGCGGGCCGGGCGAGCACTCGGTCGCGGCGCTCCGCTACGGCCGCGGCGAGGGCGGCGCCGAGCTGCGCGAGCAGCGCAGCGGGCGCGTGGAGATGGAGCTGCTGAAGGTGGAGGGGAGCGCCTTCACGCGCTTCGTGCGCGACGAGTACACGACGCTCCCCGAGCGCTCGGACCGGCCGCTGTTCATCCTGCTGGACGTGCACTGGAGCTACGCCGATCCGCAGGATGCGCTCGGCGAGACGCCGGCCCGCTACATCGCCGGCGAGCAGGCGCGCGACGTGTGCGCGGCGGTCTTCGACGAGCTCGTGAGCGAGTCGATCCAGCAGCTCGTGCACGTGATGGGGCGGCGCCTGCTCGAGCGCTACCCCGGCATGCGCTCGGTCGAGCTGGCCGCCCGCAACATGACGCGCGACCCCTACGGAGACGACCGCAAGGTCTTCGTGCCGCCCTTCCCGGCCTTCGGGACGATCACGCTGAAGATGACGCGGAGCGGATGACGCCGGCCGGCAAGCTCACAACGCACGTGCTCGACACCGCCCGCGGGTGCCCGGCCGAGGGCCTGGCCGTCCAGTTGTTCAGGCACGAGGCCGGCGAGCGGGAGCGCGTGACGACGGCGCGCACCAACGCCGACGGGCGCACCGACGAGCCGCTGCTCGGCCCCGGCGAGCTCCGCGCGGGGTCGTATGAGCTCGTGTTCGACGTCGGCGCTTACTTCGCCGGCACCGGGCTCGCGTCCGAGGACGAGCCCTTCCTCGGGCTCGTTCCCGTGCGCTTCGGCGTCGCCGATCCGGATGCGAGCTATCACGTCCCGCTGCTCGTTTCGCCCTGGTCCTACAGCACCTACCGTGGGAGCTGACGGCGGCGCGCGGGCGGTGATGGAGCGGGCGGAGCTGCTCGCCCGCTGCAGCGACGAGCCGGGCCGCATCACACGCCTCTACGGGACCCCCGCGCACGCGTCCGCGAGCGACGCCCTCGCGGGTTGGATGAGCGCGGCCGGGATGAGCGTCGAGCGCGACGCGGTCGGCAACCTGATCGGGCGTGTCGAGGGCGAGCGGCCCGACGCGCCGGCGCTTGTGCTCGGCTCCCACTTCGACAGCGTCCGCGACGCCGGGCGCTGGGACGGAACGCTCGGCGTGCTCGTGGCGATCGCGGTGGCCGAGCGGATCAGCGCGGCCGGGCGACGCCCCGCGTTGCCGCTCGAGATCGTGGCCTTCGCGGACGAGGAGGGCACCCGCTTCGGGACCGCCTTCCTCGGCAGCGCGGTGCTCAGCGGCCGCTTCGACGCCGCCGAGCTCACCCGCGTCGACGCGGCCGGCGTGTCGCTGGAAGACGCGATCCGCGACTCCGGTGGCGATCCGGCGGGCCTTGGCGCCGCCGCGCGGGCGCCGGGCTCGCTCGCCGGCTACGTCGAGGTGCACATCGAGCAGGGACCGGTGCTCGACGACAGCGACGTCGCGCTCGGCGTGGTCACCGCGATCGCCGGCCAGACCCGCGCCGCGCTGCGCTTCGGCGGCGTCCCGGGACACGCGGGGACGGTCCCGATGGAGCTTCGCCACGACGCGCTCTGCGCCGCCGCCGAGGTGGTGCTGGCGGCGGAGGCGCTCGCGCGCGAGTCGCCGCCGCTCGTCGCGACCGTCGGCCGGCTCGCGCTGGCGCCGGGCGCGCCGAACGTGATCCCGGGCTCGGCCGAGCTCAGCCTCGACGTGCGCCATCCCGACGACGCCCAGCGCGCCGCCGCCGTCGAGCAGCTGCGCGAGCGCGCCGAGCGGGCCGCCGAGGCACGCGCTGTCGGCCTCGAGTGGGAGGAGCTCCTCGATCAGCCCGCGGTCGGCTGCGATCCCGAGCTGAGCGAGCGGATGGTCCGGGCGGTCGCGGCCGTGGGGCTGCGTCCCCTGCGGTTGCCGAGCGGCGCCGGCCACGATGCGGCCGTCATGGCTGCAATCGCGCCGGTGGCGATGCTGTTCGTCCGCTGCGCGGGAGGTGTGAGCCATCACCCCGGCGAGTCGGTGAGCGAGGCCGACGTCGCCCTCGCCGTGGACGCGCTCGCCGCCTTCGTGGAGGATCTCGCGCCATGACCACGCTGCGAATCGAGGCCGGGCCGTTCCAGTTCAGCGCGCGCATGGAGGAGGAGAGCGCACCCGAGACCTGTGCGGCGTTCCTGCGGCTGCTGCCGTTCGAGAGCAAGCTGATCCACGTCCGCTGGAGCGGCGAGTCGTGCTGGGTCCCGATGGGGGACTTCGAGACCAACCTGGAGTTCGAGAACCACACGAGCCACCCGGCGCCCGGTCAGATCCTGTGGTACCCGGGCGGCTTCAGCGAGACGGAGATCCTGTTCCCGTACGGCGGCTGCCGCTTCGCCTCGATCGTCGGCCAGCTCGCGGGCAACCATTTCCTCACCGTGGACGGCGGCGGGGAGGAGCTGAAGGAACTCGGCCGGCTGACGCTGTGGGAGGGTGCCCAGCCGATCGGCTTCTTCGCGGATTCGCCCGGCTAGTTCAGCCGTGATACGTTCGCGCCCCGCCTGGCAACGCAGGGCGAAAGGAGGCTCGTGGCCGGTTACTCACCGAACGGCGACGGCGAGCTCCAGCGCGAGTTCGTCGAAGAGTGGCGCAACAACGCGTACGGCTGCTTCTCGTCCGGGCACAAGTTCTGTCGCGAGGTGTGTCCTGTCATGCAGGTCACCCGCAACGAGAACCACACGCCCACCTCGTTCCACGCCATCGATCGTCGCGATGGAGAAGGGGCTCGTCTCCGTCGAGGACGTGGCCGACGACTTCGTCCACTGCACGCAGTGCGGCGCCTGCGAGCTGCGCTGCCCGAACACGCTCTTCACCGGCGACTTCTACCGCCACCGCACGCGCACCGTCGACGTCGTCAAGGCGATGCGCGCCCTGATGGTCGCGACCGGCAACGAGCGCGAGGGCTGGAAGCTCTGGAACGAGCGGCTCGCCGAGGGGACCAACGAGCCGGTGCTCGGCGACGTGCCGGTCAGCCAGGAGCACGTGCGCGACTGGGCCGAGGGGCTCGGCCTGCCCGACGGGCGGCGAGACGATCCTGTTCGTCGACTGCGAGGCGGCCTTCTACCGGACCTCCTACAGCCGCGCGTTCGCGCTGCTGCTGCAGAAGGCGGGCGTCGAGTTCGGCCTCATGCGCGAGCAGTGGTGCTGCGGCGGGCCGGCTGCGGAGATGGGCTACGTCGACCTCGCGCGCAAGCACGCCGAGCACAACGTCGCGGACTGGCGGGCGGTGGGGGCGAAGCGCATCCTCGCGCCCGACCCGCACGACTACATCGCCTTCACCGAGGACTATCCCAAGCTGTTCGGCGACGACTACGACTTCGAGATCGTGCTCGGGGTCGAGCTGATCGCCGAGCTCGTGCGCGACGGCCGGCTCGAGCTCACCCGGCCGATCGAGCGCACCGTCACCTACCACGACCCCTGCCGGCTCAACAAGCGCAAGGGCGTCCACGAGCCGCCGCGCGAGCTGCTGCGCGCCATCCCCGGCCTCACCTTCAAGGACGTCGACCACGTGACGCAGTGGTCGTACTGCTCGGGCGGCGGTGGCGGGCTGCCGATCGAGAAGCCGGAGATCACGGCCGAGATCAGCCGCCGGCGCGTCGAGCGCGCCGAGCGGCTCGAGGTCGACACGCTCGTGAGCGCCTGCCCGTGGTCCGAGCGGCCGCTGTCGGAGGCGGGGGACGGGACGCTCGAGGTGGCCGACCTGTTCGAGCTGGTCGCGGAGTCGGCCGGGATCGAGGTCGGCGGCACGACGCGCGGCCCGGCCGCCGCGGCGGAGGGGATGCAGTGAGCGTCGCCTACAAGAGCGCCGTCGACGAGGGCGTGATCGACGAGCTGCGCGCGATCATCGGCGACGACAACCGCGTGCTGCCCGGCCTCAGCTCGCGCGTCAACCGCACGCGCGTGCCGGCGCCGTTCCCGGTCCATCGCTGGGCCGAGTTCATGCCGGACGTGGCGGTGCTGCCCAGCTCCGCCGAGGAGGTCTCCGAGGTCGTCAAGCTCGCCAACCGGCTGCGCATCCCCGTCGTCCCGCGTGCCGGCGGCACGGGGCTCTCGGACGGCGCGGTCCCGCTGCGCGGCGGCATCTGCGTGGACGTGAAGCTCATGAACAAGATCCACGAGATCGACCTCGAGGACCGCTGTGTGACCGTCGGCCCGGGCATCAACATGCTCAAGCTGAACGAGGAGCTGCGCCCGTACGGCGTCTTCTATCCCGACGACCCCGCCTCCTACCCGTGCTCGCTCGTCGGCGGCCGGATCGGCACCGGCGGCTGGTCGCTGCTCGGCTCGCGCTTCGGCCACACGCGCGACCTCGTGATCTCGATGGAGGTCGTGCTGCCGACAGGCGAGATCGTCGAGATCGGCGAGGGCGGGGGGCGCAAGCTGCGCAAGTCGTCCACCGGGCTCACGCTGAAGCAGCTGTTCACGGGCCACCAGGGCACGCTCGGGATCACGACCGAGGCGACGCTCGAGCTCGTGCCCAAGCCGGAGCTCGAGTTCGCGGCGTTCTTCGCCTTCGACGACTACATGAAGGCCTACCGCACGACCGCCGCGCTCACGCGCTCGGGGCTCGCCACGCTCGCCGGCGTCGTGCTCTTCGACGAGTGGAAGCTGCGCTATCTCCGCCGCGACGACGAGGCTTACATCCCGCAGCCGGACTCGGTCAAGGCCGTCGTGGCGGTCGCCATGTACGGCACGCGCGCGGAGGTCGAGCCCGCCTCGAAGCGGGTGATGGAGCTCGGCCGCTCCGACGGCGGCAAGTATCTCGGCGACGAGATCTCCGAGGGCGACTGGGCCTCACGCCACGACCGCTACGCGACCCCGCTGCACGGGCGCACGCGCGAGGGCCAGGTGGTTCCGATGTCGTGGCACTGCGAGGACGCTGCGCTCAACTACTCGGTGCTGCCGCAGGTCCGCGAGGAATGGCACGCGATCGTGGAGCGCTACATCGAGCAGTACGGCATCTTCGACGACTGGGGGATGTTCGCCTACACGAGCGGCCCCCACAAGCCGTGGGGCGACTACCTGGTCGAGATCGACGTCGGGATCTGGGAGCAGAAGCTCGACGACGAGAACTGGGCCGGCTGGGTCGCCTGCAAGCGCGAGATCGCAGAGGTCGCGCTCAAGTACGGCGGCTCGATCACGGCCTGCCACGGCGCCACGCGCGAGGGCGACGCCGAGCTCGTGCCGACCGAGATGGGCAGCGCCTGGGAGGTGGTCAAGCGCATCAAGGCGGCGCTCGACCCGAACAACATCATGAACCCCGGCAAGCAGATGATGGACGAGAGCTACGATGATTAGATCGGTTCGCACCGGTCGAACCGGTGTCCGCAATGAGCATCTTCCGACTCGGAGACCAGAAGCCACCGGAGCCGAAGCGCATCAACGACGACGTGATCCAGCGCTTCGAGCACGTCTACGAGGTGGACCCGGAGAAGATGCAGATCTTCCCGCAGCAGGACCTGCCGGCCTGGGACACCAAGCGGATCGTCGCCGCTCGCTGGGATCACCTGGCCTGGATGCACAAGCACTTCGCCGACGACGTGCTCCTCGCGGGGCTCGGCTCGGAGACCATGCCCGAAGGAGACGACTGAATGAAGTTCAGCTACTGCATGCTGCCGGACTACCCGCTCGACGACACGATCGAGATCATCAAGACGGCGGACGAGCTCGGCTATCACGCCTGCTACGCCGTCGACGAGACGTGGCACAAGGACCTGTGGACGCTGTTCGCCCACGCCGCCGACAAGACCGAGCGGATCCGCTTCGGTCCGAACGTGACGCACGTGTTCCTGCGCGAGCCGACGCTGATCTGCCAGCAGCTCGCGACGCTCGACGAGATCACCGGCGGGCGTACCGAGTGCGTCGTCTCGACCGGCAACTTCGGCCTGATGGCGCAGTACCACGTCGACTGGGCGAGCCAGAAGCCGCTCTCGCGCCTGCGCGAGGCGCTGTACGTGATGCGCACGTTCCTGGACGAGGGCAAGATCGACTTCGACGGCGACTTCTTCAAGTACAGCGGGCTCTTCACGGCCGCCCGGCCGGTGCAGGAGCGGATCCCGCTGATGATGGGCGGGATGAAGGGGCCACGCTCTTTCCGGACGGCGGGCGAGCTCGCCGACGGCCTGCACCAGGCACTCGGGTACTCGCGCGAGGCCTACGACTACCAGGTCGACAACATGCGACAGGGCGCCGAGAAGGCCGGTCGCTCGATGGACGACCTCGACGTCGGCGCCTGGGTCGTCACGGTCGTGAGCGAGGACTCCGCCGCAGCCAAGCACGCCGCGCGCCTGCTCGTCGCCTTCTACATCTCCGCGATGCCGGCGGAGCAGCTCGCCCGTCACGGGATAGACGCAGCGGAGCTCCAGCCGGTCGTCGACGCGCTCGGCGCCGGGGACATCAAGGGCGCCTATGAGGCGTTCACGCCCGACTACGTCGAGAAGCTGTCGCTGGCGGGTACGCCGGAGGAAGTGGTCGAGAAGATCAAGGCCGACATCGAGCCGGCCGGGGTCAACCACATGATCTTCGCGCTGTCCGACCCCCACCTCGTCAAGTTCTTCACGAACGAGGACGTCGAGAACGTGCCCGACATCCAGGGCCAGCTCAAGCTGGTCGCGGAGCGGGTGATGCCGGCCTTCGCCGGGGCGGCCGCGGCGAGCTAGCCGGGCGACCGTAATTCGCACCCGCCCACGGCGTTGGGCGGGTATGAACGGATCGAGACCAGCCGCCTTCCTCTTCCTCATCGCCTCCCTCCTCGTGGCCAGCCCCGCGGAGGCAGCGATGGACGAGACGGAGCTCATCAGCGTTCAACCAGCCGACGCCGGAGGTCTCGGAGCGGACGGGGTCTCCTTCAATCCCGTTCTCTCCGCGGACGGGCGCTACGTGGCCTTCGAGTCGAATGCCGCCAACCTGAGCGGCGAGGACAACGACGCGTTCCGCGACGTGTTCCTGCGGGATACCCAGACCGGCGCGATCACCCTGGTCAGCCGCCGGAGCGCGGCGGAGGGCGGCACGGGCGGCAATGACGTGTCCGAGGTCCACGGGATCTCCGCCGACGGGCGCTACGTCGCCTTCAGCTCCGACGCCGACAACCTGAGCGCGAGCGACGACAACGCACACCGCAATGTCTTCGTGCGGGACACGGCCACGGCCACGACCATCCTGGTCAGCCGCCAGAGCGCCGGGGACGGCGGCGACGGGGGCGACGGCCAAGCGGGCTTCGCATCCATGTCCGCGGACGGCCGCTACGTCGCCTTCGGGTCCAGCTCGAGCAACCTGGCCGCGGACGACGACAACGGCGAGACCGACATCTTCGTGCGCGATCTGCAGACGAACACGACCACGCTGGTGAGTCGCCGCAGCGCCCTGTCGGGCAACGGTCCGGCCAACGACAGCTCGTTCAACGCCGACATCTCCGCCGACGGCCGCTATGTGGCCTTCGAGTCGAGCGCGGACAACCTCAGCACGATCGACGACAACGCCGTGTTCAACGTGTTCGTGCGCGACCTCCAGACCGGAAGCGTGCGCGTGGTCAGCCGGCGCAGCGCCGGCGGTCCGGACGGCGGCGACGGCGGCAACGGCCACTCGCGCCATCCCTCGCTCTCGGCCGACGGGCGCTATGTCGCGTTCGACTCCGAGGCTGACAACCTGAGCGACGAGGACGACAACGCCGTGGTGAACGTCTTCGTGCGCGACCTCGAGCTGGACACCACCACGCTGGGGAGCCGGCAGAGCGGCGCAGGCGCCGGCGCGGACGGCGACTCTGAGTATGCCGTCCTGTCGCCCGACGCGCGCCTGCTGGCCTTCGACAGCGAGGCCGACAATCTGAGCACCGACGACAACGGCAACGTTCAGGACGTCTTCGTGCGCGATCTGCAAACCGGCATCGTTGCCCTCGTCAGCCGCCAGAGCGCCGCCGACGGAGGTGTCGGAAGCGACGGTGAATCCGGCGGCGCAGCCTTCTCCGGCGACGGCCGCTACCTCGGCTTCCACTCGGGAGCAGACAACCTGAGCGCACTCGACAGCGACGGCGTGTTCGACGTCTTCCGCCGCGATCTGTTCGGGCCGGGTGGCGTGCCGGGCGGCCCCGGCGGCGCGCCCGGGGCCGACACCACCCGCCCGAAGCTCTCGAAGCTGTCGCTGTCGCGCAGGCGGTTCGCTCGCGGCCACGCGACGCGGCTGCGCTTCAAGCTCTCCGAGGCGGCCGACGTGCGGATCGAGGTCCGCCGCCGCCAGGCCGGGCGCTATCGCAAGATCGGCGCGCTGAAGAAGCGCAACCGCGAGGCTGGGCGCAACTCGATCCGCTTCGCGGGCCGGCTGCGCGGCAAGCTGCTGAAGCCAGGCCAGTTCCAGTTCGTGCTGACGGCGGCCGACGACGCCGGCAACCGCTCGGTGCCCAAGAAGCTGCGCTTCAGGATCCTCTAGCCGGCCGCGTACATGTCGCGCACATAGGGCATGAGGCCGCGGGCCTCGAGCCGGTCGAGCGGCGCCCGGAAGGTCACCTGCACCACGCCCGGGATGGCGGCCGATCTCGATCGCGCCCGTGATCGTCGCCCTGTTCTTGACCTCGGGTACCTCCATGCCCAGCAGCTCGGCCGCGCGCTCGAGCCCGTTGTCGGTGGCGCTGTTCAGGTCGGGCCCCGAGCCGATCACCGAGATCGGCGCCGACTCCTCGAGGCCGTCGAGACCCCACTCGCGCGCAAGCGCCTCGGCGCGGGCGCGCTCGCTGCCCGACAGCGGCCGGGCGAGGAAGGGCAGGTCCTCCTCGAGCGGCAGCAGGATCGGCCCGTCGATGCCGAGGCCCTTGAGCAGCTCGACCTGGAGCGTGACCGTGCCGGACACGTCGCAGGTGTGGCCTGCGATCTCGCCGTCGCCCTGCAGCGCGTGCATGTCGCCCATGTAGACGCCGCCGCCCGCCAGCTTGACCGGGCAGATCAGGATCGCGCCGGCGCGGACCGCGTCGATGTCCAGGTGGCCGTCGGTGCGGTGCTCGGCGAGCTCCTCGGCCGTGAGCGAGTAGGCGTGCGGCGCCCCGATCAGGAACGAGCCGAAGTCACCCGCGTTGTGCGAGTCGGGCATCGTCTTCGAGGGCGTCGTTCCGAGCTGGCCCATGAACGGCCGCAGGCGCGCTGCGAGGCCGACGAGGTCGTGCGGCGCGAACGCGAGGATCGGGTTCTGGACCGAGTTCTCGGGCAGGGCGGCGTAGCGCGACGCCTCGTGCGCGATTCGCTCCGCCGACTCACGGCCGACCGTCACGCCCATCGTGTGGCCGTGGTCGAAGGCGATCGTGTAGCCGTTCGTGAACTTGAAGGGCGTGGCGTCCGCGCCGCAGCTCGCGCAGCGGACCGCCTCCTGGCCGATTCCCTCGAGCCGCGTCTCCGGGTACTCGCTGCCGCAGCTCGGGCAGACGGCCGCGCAGTAGGGATCGCCGTTGAAGCTGCCGTCGGGCGAGACGTCGTTGCCGGATGCGGTTGCGATCGAGGTGACCTCGATGTCCTTGATGCGGATCGCGATGGCGTCGCCGGGCTCGGCGCCGGCGACCGCCACCGGGCGCGCGACCTCGTGCCCGCCGCGCAGCGCGGGCGTGATCATCGGTCCCCAGCAGCCGGGCGCCGTGTTCACGACGACGTGGCCGCCATCCTCGACCGGCCCGAGCATCTCGATCTCCGGGCCGAGCAGGCCGTTCGTGAAGGTGTCGACGAAGACGGTGGGGTGGGCCTGGCCGGCGGCGGCAGGCGCGGCGGGTTCTACGGCCATTGAAGGCTCCTCTCGGGTGGGATGCGGGCGCCGCCGGCGACTGGGATGAGCAGGGCGACCTCGTCGCCGTCGGAAAGCGCCTGCTCGCGGCTCGCGTGCGTGCCCCTCACGACTGGCAGCGCCGAGCCGAGCGCGGGGGCTATCGCGGGCTCGAGCTCGCCGACTCGGGTGAGCAGCGCATCGACGGTGGCTTCCCCTGGAAGCTCCACCTGCAGCCGCCGGGTGCCGGCGGATGTGGCCAATCCCGACCCGAGTCGCACCAGGACTTGCACGGCCGGGTCAGCGTACCGCGGCCCGCGATCCGGTATCACTTGGCGCATGGCGGACTGCTCCCACCTCGACCAGGTGCACGTCGAGCGCCCTGATTCGGTGCCCGGCTGCGAGGACTGCCTGCGCACGGGCGACCGCTGGGTGCACCTGAGGGTGTGCCGCACCTGCGGCCATGTGGGCTGCTGCGACTCCTCGCCGAACCGGCACGCGACCGCGCACAACCACGACACCGGCCACCCGATCGTGAGCTCGGTCGAGCCGGGCGAGGACTGGTCGTACTGCTACGTCGACGACGTGGCGTTCGTCATCGAATAGCCGGCGGGGATGCTGTTCAGGCAGGAGACGCTGCGCGGCATCGAGGCCGGCGAGGTCACGCTCGCCTTCCGGCGCTGGCGGCACCCGACGGTCAGGGCGGGCGGCACGCTGCGCACGCGCGCCGGCGTGCTGGCGATCGAGTCGGTCGAGCCGGTGGAGGAGGACTCGATCAGCGAGGCGGACGCGCGCCGCGCCGGCGCCGCCGGTCGCGATGACCTGATCGCGCAGCTTCGGCCTGACGGGACGCTCTACCGCATCAAGTTCCGGCTTGCGGGGCCGGATCCGCGCATCGCGCTGCGTGAGCGGGCCGACCTGGACGAAGAGGAGCGAGCGGCGATCGACGCTCGCCTGGCGCGGCTCGACGCGGCGAGCCGGCACGGCCCGTGGACGACCAGCGTGCTCGATCTGATCGAGCGCCGGCCCGCGACGCGCGCGCCGGAGCTCGCCGCCGAGCTCGGCCGCGAGACCGCCCCCTTCAAGGCCGACGTGCGCAAGCTGAAGGAGCTCGGGCTGACCGAAAGCCTCGAGCGCGGCTACCGCCTCTCGCCGCGCGGTCGCGCCTACCGCGGCTCGCGCTAGAGCCCATGTTCCTGGAGCCAAAGCTCGAGCAGCGCGAGCTGCCACAGCTCGCTGCTTCCGAGCGTCGTTCGGTGCTCGTTCGGGGCCGCCAGGAGGGCTTCCACGGCGGCCTCCTCGAAGAGTCCCCGCTCGCGCGCCGTGCGCGAGCGCAGAACCTCGGAGGCCAGCTCGAGGAACGGCCCCTCCAGATGGCTGAGCGCCGGGACCGGGAAGTAGCCCTTCGGGCGGTCGACCACCTCCGCCGGTAGCAGCCCCCGCGCCGCGCGTTTCAGGACGCCCTTGCCGTTCTCGGCGAGCTTCAGCTCGGGCGGGCAGGCGGCTGCGAGCTCGACCAGCTCGTGGTCGAGGAAGGGCGTGCGCGCCTCGAGGCCCCACGCCATGGTCATGTTGTCCACGCGCTTGACCGGGTCGTCGACGAGCATCACCTGGGTGTCGAGCCGCAGCGCGCGGTCAATCGTGGTCTCGGCCCCGGCGCGTGCGAAGTGCGAGCGTACGAAGACCTCGCTCGGATCGTGGCCGACGCGCAGCCCGGGAGTGACGAGCTGCTCGAGCTGAGCGTGGCTGCGGTCGAAGAACTCGGCGCGGTAGCGCTCCGAGCCGTCGCCGTCGGCGCCGAGCAGCGGCGGATACCACGAGTAGCCGGCGAACACCTCGTCGGCGCCTTGCCCGGACTGCACGACCTTGATCTCCCTTGCGACCTCCTGGGAGAGCAGGTAGAAGGCCACCGCGTCGTGGCTCGTCATCGGCTCGCTCATGCAGCGGATGGCGTCGGGGAGGGCCGGCAGCAGCCGCTCGTCTCCGATTCGAATGCGCCGGTGGTCCGTCCCGTAGCGCTCCGCCACCTGGTCGGACCAGTGGAACTCGTCGCCGGCGCGGCCGCCCACATCCTCGAAGCCGATGCTGAAGGTGGTCAGTCCGCTCTGCCCGCGCTCCGCGAGCAGCGCGACGATGAGGCTCGAGTCGAGCCCGCCTGACAGGAGGACGCCGACGGGCACGTCGGCCACCATGCGGCGCTCGACGGCCGTTCTCAGCCGCTCGAGCACCGCCTCGGCCCATTCCTCTTCCGAGCGCTGCCCGCCCGCAGCGCTGCGGCGAAACTCCGGCCGCCAGTATTCGCTCTCGTGCCGGCGGCCGTCCGCCTCGACCGCCAGCACGGTCGCCGGCGGGAGCTTGCGCACTCCGTTGAGGATGGTCCGGGGCGCCGGCACCACCGCGTGCCAGCTGAGGTAGTGGTGCAGCGCCACCGGGTCGATCGACGTATCGATGCCGCCGCCGGCGAGCAGCGCGGGCAGCGTCGAGGCGAAGCGCAGGCCGTCCGCGCTGTCAGCGAGGTAGAGCGGCTTGATCCCGAGGCGATCGCGGCCGAGCAGGGCGCGGCCGCTGCCGGTGTCTACGAGGCAGAACGCGAACATCCCGATGAGCCGGGTGACGAAGCGGTCGCCCCAGCGGTGCCACGCCTTCAGCAGGACCTCGGTGTCGCTCGTCGAGAAGAAGCGGTAGCCGTAGCCGGACAGCTGCTCACGCAGCTCGGCGTGGTTGTAGATGCAGCCGTTGAACACGGCGACGAGACCGAGCTCCGAGTCGACCATCGGCTGCGCGCCGCGGGCGGAGAGGTCGATCACGGCCAGGCGCCGGTGGGCGAGTGCGGCGCCCCTGCCGGCCCAGGCGCCTGCGCCGTCCGGCCCGCGCCGGGCGACCTCGCTGCTCATGCGGAGCACGGCCTCGAGGTCCGGCGGCCCGCTCTGTGCGAGCTCGCCGGCGAAGCCGCACATGCTCAGGCCTCCTTGCTGCTCGCTATCGCGGAGGCCGGCTTTGCGAGGCTGCCCGCATCGAGGAAGGAGTCGGCGAGCGACTCGACGAGCCCCGGCAGGCCCCGCTCGTCCGCCGCGGCGCGCTGACGCGCCGCCCCGGGCGACTCGACGAGGGCGTGCAGGCCGTCGAGCTCCGCACGGCTGCCGAGATCTTCAGCGTGCGGCTCGCAGGCCGCGAGGAGCGCCTCGAGCTGCTCGCGCGCCGGCACGCGCGTCGCGGTCGTGACGTCGATGAGGCGGGCGTCGATGCCGTCGCGCGCGGCAAGGAAGCGGTTCTCCTCGAGCACTTCGCTGGCCGCGACGAGCTTGGGTGAGGCGTAGCCCTCGGTCGCCTCCAGCCGCACCAGCGCCTGGATCAGCGCCGCGATGGCGGCCGTCTCCGGGACGGTCGTCTGCGCGTCCGGGCTGCGCACCTCGACCGTGCCGAAGCGCGGCTGCAGGCGAACGTCCCACCAGATGAAGGTGGGTTCGGGGAGAGCGTCGGCGCGCAGCATCAGATCGACCACCTCGGCATACGCGGCGTAGCTTCCGAAGCGGCGCGGGATGCCCGAGCGCGGGAACCCCTGGAACAGAGGGGTCCGGAAGGAGGCCATGCCGCTGTCGCGCCCGCGCCAGTAGGGCGAGTTCGCAGACAGCGCCAGGATCAGCGGCAGGTGCGCCCGGATGCGATCGGCGGCCCGAATCGCGAGATCCTGGTCCGGGACCCCAACGTGCACATGAAGCGCGAAGGTCGGTTCCCGGCGGGCGAGCTCGCGCATCTTGTCGTACAGCACCTGGTAGCGCGCGCTCTCGGACACCTCGGTGTCCTCGCCGACCGCCATCGGATGGGTGCCGGCCACCGCGGCGCGGAGCCCGTGGGTAGCGAGCTCGGTGGCGAGCGTGCGCCTGAGAGCAAACAGCTCCTGGACCGCCGTACGCACTCCTGTGTGGATCCCGCCGTTGAGCTCGAGTGTGCACGCGTGGGTCTCCGCGCTCACCTGCTCTGTGAGTCCCGCGCTGAGCAGGGGCAGCAGGTCGTCGAGCCGGTGGGCCAGCTCCCAGGACTCGGGGTCGAGCAGCATGACCTCCTCCTCGAGCCCGACCGTCCAGGCAGTCCGGCTGTGATCGGCCTGCCACTCAGCCCAGTCGGGCAGGGGGCTCATGGCTCAGGCAGCTCTCAGTTCGCTGGCTGAGTGCTCCGCGCCCGCCTGCACGAGCCCCTCGAAGAGGGCGAAGTGCTCGGGCAGCTCGACCAGGCCCTCGGCATGCCACTGCACCCCGAACACGAAGCCCTTACCGCCGCCCTCGATGGCTTCGACTGTTCCGTCGGCCGCCCTGCCGACCACCCGCAGCCCGCGGGCGATCATGTCGGGCGCTTGATGATGAAAGGAGTTCACACTGACCTCGGTCCGGTCCATCAGCTTGGCGAGGCGGCTGTCTTCAGCGAGCTTAACCTCGTGCGTGACCTGGCGGCCGTGGGCCTGCTGGCGGTGCTCGATCTCCTCGGACAGGTCGGGCAGATGCTGGTGGAGGGTGCCGCCGAGCGCCACGTTCAGCACTTGCGCGCCGCGGCAGATGCCAAGCACCGGCATGCCGCGGCGAACCGCCCGCCGCGCCAGCGCGAGCTCGAACAGGTCGAGCTCGGGCTCGGTCGGCCCGAGCTCCTCGTGCTCCTCGGCGCCGTAGGCCGACGGATGCAGGTCGGGCCCGCCGGACAGGCAGACGGCGTCGAGCCGCTCGAGCAGCGGATCGATGGCCGAGCCGTGGACGGGGGTCAGGATCACGGGCAGCCCGCCCGCGGAGCGGACGGAGTCGAGGTAGCGCTCACCGAGCGCGAGCTCGCGCCGGCTCGGCTCGCCCTGCGGGACGACGCTGTGGTCGACGGCGCGCCGGACCTCGGAAGTCGACACGCCCACGAGCGGCGGCCTGCTCACGACAGCACCCACGTGTCCTTCCCTCCCCCCTCTTGCGAGCTGTTCACGACCAGTGCGTCCCGGCTCAGCGCGACCCGGGTGAGACCTCCTGGAATCACCCGCGCAGTGTCCCCTGCGAGTAGGACGAACGGCCTCAGATCGATGTGGCGCGGCTCGAGCCGCCCGTCCGAGGCGGTCGGATGGCGCGACAGCATGATCGTCTCCTGCGCCACGTAGCCCTCGGGATCGCGCGCGATCTCGGCTGCGATCCGCCGCACGTCGTCCTGCTCGGCATGGGGCGCCACAACGACGCCTACGCCGCCGAACCCGGCGCGCGGCTTGATGACGAGCTCGTCGATGCGCTCGAGCACCGCGCTGCGCACGTCCGGCACGCCGACATCGTATGTGCGCACCGATCCCAGCAGCGGCTCCTCGGCGAGGTAGAAGCGCACCATCTTCTCGACGTAGGCGTGCATCAGCTTGTCGTCCGCCACGCCTGCGCCGAACGCGTTCACGCAGGTCACCCGGCCGGCGCGCAGCGGAGTGAGCAGTGAGGCGCCGACATAGGTGAGCTTGCCGCGCTCGTCCTCGAGTCGATCCTCGTTCGTCCTGCGGTAGACGACGTCGACCGGCATGCGCCGGCCGTTCACGCGCGCGATCAGCCGGTCGCCCGACACCGACAGCTCGGCGCAGGTCACGACGGGGATCGAGAGCGCTCGCGCGATGCGCTCGTGCTCGTACCAGGCGCTGTTCGAGGGGCCGTCCGAGAGCACCACGACCGACGGGTCGTCGACTCCCTGCGGCGCGGCGGCGCGCAAGGTGTCGGCGATCATGTCGAGCACGTCGTCGAGCGGGCGGCGGCGCTCGGCGAGCCCGCCGGGCAGGTGGCGGTCGAGCATCTCGCGCGCTGCGAGCGTGTAGGTCGTGCCGGACGGGGTGCGCACGTTGTCCTCGAGCACGTGGAAGCGCCCGTCGCGGTCGCGGACGAGGTCGAGCCCCGCGATCGCCACGCGCACGGGCGGGGCGGGCAGCCCGACGAGCCGCCGCTCGAAGTGATCGCAGCTCTCGAGCACGCGCCCGGGCAGTACGCCCGCCTCGACGATCTCCTGCTTGCCGTAGGCGTCGGCGACGAAGCGGTCGAGTGCGCGTACGCGCTGCGCGAGGCCGCGCTCGACGAGCGCCCACTCGTCGGCGGTGATCACGCGCGGGACGAGGTCGAGCCGAAAGGGCTCGCTGTCTCCCTTGCCGCCGAACTCGATGCCGTTGCGCCGAATGTCGCCGTCCAGGTTCTTGGCGAGCGCGCTGAGGTCGAGCTCCGCGAGCGCCCCGAGCAGCCCGGCATAGGGGGGACGCGGCGTCCCGTCCGGCTCGAGCGCCTCGTCGAAGGCGTCCGGCTCAGGCGTGTAGATGACGCCCGTCACCGGTCTCAGCATCGCGCCCGGCTGCCCGGATGTCCTTGTACAAGGGTCCAAAGATCGGGGCCGCCGTCCGCCATTCGGTCGAGGCCGGCAGGCCGGCGGCGAGGCTCGCTCACGGGTACAGCGGCGTGCGCAGGTAGCGGTCGCGGACCGTCCAGTAGGCGGGCTTGGGCTGTCCGTCGTAGGTGAGCAGGCCCTTGTGGTGGCGCGTGTTGGGCTCGTACTGGGGCGGCCGGCGGCCGGCGCCGCCCTGCCAACCCGGGTTGATCTCGAACTCGCGCAGCGTCCAGTAGATCGCGCCCGACAGGACCGGTGAGCGATCGATCACGTCGAGCGTGCGGGCCGCGTGCATGTCCTGGAAGGGATAGCTGCCTTTGAGGTCGAGAGCGGCGGTCGCCAGCTCGGGCCGCGCCTCGGCACCCCACTCGGTCATCACGAGCGCCTTGTCCGGGTAGTGATCGCGCAGCTCGTAGAGATAGGGCTCGAGCACACTGAAGTCCTCTACCCAGGGATACCAGCCGAAATACTGATTCACGCCGAGCATGTCGAACTCGTGGTAGGTGAACTGCTCGGGGAAGCCGGGCCGGCCCTTGATGTCGACGGAGATCGGCAGCGTCGGGTCGAGATCGCGCGCGTCCTCCTGGGCGGCGAGCAGAAAGCGCTTCGTGCCCGGCTTGCGGTCGGGGGTGAAGGTCAGCTCGTTGGCGACCGAGTGGGTCAGCACCGAGGGGTGCGAGCGAGCGGCGGTCACGGTTCGGCGAACGGTCTCGAGCGCGCGGGCGCGCTCACGTGGCTGCCACAGGATGTGCGCACGGGCGTCGCGCTGCCAGATCGGCGCCTGGTTCCAGACCATGATGCCGGCACGGTCCAGACGCGACAGCAGCCCCTCGTTGAGCAGGTAGTGCGCCCGCGTGATGTTCGCGCCGAGGCCCTTCAGGTCGGCGACGATGCGATCCATGTCGGCGCTCGTCAGGGCGGCGCCCGACCCGGGCATGTCCTCGTGAATGGAGGCGCCACGCAGCTGGATACGGCGGTTGTTGAGGTAGAGCATGCCGCCCTTGACCTCGACCGAGCGCAGCCCGATGCGGCGCTTCTCCACCTGTACGACGCGGTCGCCGTCGCGCACGGTCAGCTTCGCCGCGTACAGCTGCGGGACGTCGGGCGACCACAGCTGCGGCGCGGGCACGCGCATCTCGAGCTGCACCCGTTCGCGCCCCGCGCGCCCCGCGGGCAGCTCGAAGCGCTTGCGCGTGCGGCGCCCGCCGGGTGCGCGCAGGTCGACCTGAAGCGTCGGCTCGACGACGCCCCGGCCGCTGCGCACGAGCTCGCCGTCCAGCAGCAGATCTGCGCGGCAGCCCGTCGCCGGCCCTCGACAGCTCACGTCCGAGAGCGTCCCCAGGTCCTCGATGTGGGCCGGCCCCGCCGGGACGAGCCGCACCGGGCGCACGATGCCGTTCCAGTTCCACCAGGCCTCGGGCAGCTTCGGGTTCTTGCGGCCGTCGACGATCACCTCGAGCTCGTTGCGCCGGCCCGGCCGTAGGCCACTGGCCTCGAATCTGAACGGCGTGTAGGGGTCCGTGTTGCGCCCCAGGCGCCGGCCGTTCAGATAGACGGTCGCCGCGCGCCGGACGCTGTCGAACTCGAGGAGCCAGCGGAAGCCGCGCGGCGTCTCGGGAGCGGTGAAGGAGGTGCGGTAGCGGCGCACTTGGCCTGCGAAGAGGACCGGCAGCGCGCGTGCGTCGAAGACGCTCGGCACGCGTGCCGGCCGCCACTGGCCGGCCACCTGCGCCGCGCGCCCCGGGGGACTCGCCGGGGTGGCCGGCGGCACCCCGTCCGGCAGGGTCTCCTCGGGCGGTGGCGGCTGCGGCGCCGCCGGGTCGGCAGGCTCGACGCGGATCTCCCAGCCGGCCGCGAGGGTGCGCTCGCGCGGCGGCGGATCGGCCGCCACGGCGGCGGGCGCGGAGACGAGCATGAGCAGGCATGAGAGGAGCAGCGGGCGCCGCATCAGCCCCTCACCGTAGCCAGATGTGAACGTTCCGTTCTGCCAACCTTGCGCCGTGCCGCTCGCCGCGGGTGTGGAGTTCCTGGAGGAGCCGCTCGCCGTTTTCGGCGTGCTGCTGATGCTCGGCGCGCTCGCGTCGGGCCTCGCGCGGCGCAGCTTCCTGTCGCTCACCGCGGCCTTCGTGATCGCCGGCTTCCTGCTCGGCCAGGGCGGCCTCGGGATCCTCGACCTCGACCCGACCTCGGACTTCGTGCAGGGGCTCGCCGTCGTCGCGCTGGTGCTGATCCTGTTCCGCGACGGGCTCGAGGTCGAGCAGGAGATGCTCCAGGAGGCTTGGCACCTGCCGCTGCGGAAGCTGGCGCTCGCGATGCCGCTGACCTGCGTGTTTGTCGCGGTCGCCACGAACGTGCTGACCGACCTGAGCTGGACCGAGTGCTTCCTCGTCGGCGCACTGCTGTCGCCGACCGACCCGGTGCTGTCCTCGGCGGTCGTCACGAACCCGCGCGTGCCGCGGCTCGTGCGCCATTCGCTCAACCTCGAGTCGGGTCTCAACGACGGGCTGGCACTGCCCGCCGTGCTCGCCTTCACCGCCGCCGCGGCGGCGGACCGCGACTTCGTCTGGTGGGAGTTCGTGATCCAGGACGTGGGAGTCGGGCTGCTGACGGGGCTGATCGTGGCGTTCGTGGCTGCGCGGCTGATGCCGCAGGAGCGGGCGCTCGGCTATGCGATCAGCCCGCACCAGAAGTCGATGTACGCACTCGGCGTGGCCTTCGCCGCCTATGGGTTCGCGACGCTGCCGCCCGAGGGCAACGGCTTCATCGCCGTCTTCGTCTGTGCGATCGCCTTCGGCATCTGGAGGCCGGACATCCAGCACTGCTTCGAGGAGCGGGCCGAGGACGTGATCGAGATCGTCAAGCTGGGCGTCTTCCTCGTCTTCGGCGCGATCTTCACCTTCGACACGCTCTTCGAGGACGGCTGGTCGACCGTCGCCATCGCGGTGTTCACGCTGCTCGCGGCGCGGCCGATCGCGGTCTTCATCGCGCTCGCCGGCAACCACCAGGTCGACACCGCCGCCAAGGGCTTCATGGCCTGGTTCGGTCCCAAGGGCGTCGCGACGATGACGTTCGCGCTCTTCGTGCTCGGCTCGACTGTGCCCGACGGCGAGCAGATCGCCGTGATCGCGGCCGTCACCGTCTTCATCTCGATCATCGCCCACGGGCTCACCGACCAGCCTGGAGCCGAGTGGATCGGGCGCCGAGAGCAGAGCGTTTCTGAGCCGGCCGGGACCGCGTCATAATGCCGGGGCCACGCGTCCCCGAGCCGGAGTAACGATGGAGACCTGGGATATCGCCGCCCACGACGTCCAGCCGCACCAGCCCGTGGTGCTGCGCTCGGACGACGAGACGCGCGTGATCGCGATCAACCTGCCGGCGGGTGAGCGGCTCCAGGAGCACCAGGTGCACGAGCGCGCCTGGGTGATGGTGGCAGCGGGCGACGTCGAGTTCGAGCAGGGCGGTGAGTCCGCCCACGGGGGGCCCGGCTTCCTCGTCCACTTCGAGCCCAACGAGCGGCACGAGGTGCGTGCCGCGACCGACTCGCGGCTGATCCTGCTGCTTTCGCCGTGGCCGGGTGACGGGCACCCGAGCTCCAGACAGCCGGGTCAGTAGCGGCCCCGCCTGCCAGAATTCGACCTGATGGATCCGTCCCGTAAGCGCAAGCTGCGGCTCGGCGTCGCGCTCACCGCCGCCGTGCTGCTCGCGACGGCGCTCATCTACACGAGCTTCAGCGCCTCCACCGAGGCCAGCAAGCCCAGCGAGATCGAGCCCGGCAAGTCATACGAGCTGACCGGCAAGGTCGTGCACGGATCGATCCAGCGGTCGGGCGACGATGCGCTGCGCTTCCGGATCCGCGACCGCGACGGAACCGAGTCCGTCGCCGTCGCCTACTCGGGCGTGGTGCCCGACCCGTTCCGGGACGGGCGCGAGGTGATCGTCTCGGGTGAGCTGAAGCAGGGCACCTTCGTGGCGGAGCGCGACTCGCTCGTCACCAAGTGCCCGTCGAAGTTCACCAAGGACGAGCAGTCGTCCTGACGTGGCTGGGGTCGGCTCCGCCTGTCTGACCGTCGCGCTGCTGACCGCCATCTTTGCGGCGGGCGCGTCGGTCTACGGGGCCGTGCGCGGCCGGCGCGAGTGGGTCAGCTCGGGCCGGCGCGCCGTGTACTGCGTGGCGGCACTGTGCGTGGCCGCCTTCGCGATCCTCGAGTCCGCGTTCCTGCGCTCCGACTTCTCTTACAGGCTCGTGGCGGAAGGCTCGTCCACGACCACGCCGACCTTCTACAAGATCACCGCGGTCTGGGCGACGCAGGACGGCTCGCTGCTCCTGTGGGCGACGCTGCTCGGGCTGTTCACGAGCGCCGTCCTGTTCATCACGCGCCGCTCGCTGCGCGACATCGCGCCCTGGGCGACCGCGGTGCTCGCCTGCGTGGCCGCCTTCTTCCTCTTCCTGATGGTGGGCTGGGAGAACCCGTTCGACACGCTCGCGATGGCGCCGCAGGAGGGCAACGGGCTCAACCCGCTCTTGCGGCACCCGGCGATGATGATCCACCCGCCGATGCTCTACACGGGCTACGTCGGCTTCTCGATCCCGTTCGCGTTCGCGATCGGCGCGCTGATCGCCCGCCGCACCGGAGCGGACTGGATCCGGGCGACGCGGCGCTTCGCGCTGGTTGCCTGGACATTCCTCGGGACTGGCATCCTGCTGGGCGCGCTCTGGTCGTACTCGGAGCTCGGCTGGGGCGGCTACTGGGCCTGGGACCCGGTCGAGAACGCGTCGCTCATGCCCTGGCTCGTGGGCACCGCGTTCCTGCACTCGATGATGGTGCAGGAGAAGCGCGGCATGCTGAAGGTCTGGAACGTGTCGCTGATCTGCGCGACCTTCGTGCTCGCGCTGCTCGGCACCTTCCTCGTGCGCAGCGGCATCCTCGACTCGATCCACGCCTTCGGGGCCTCGACGATCGGCGTGCAGTTCCTCGTCTTCATCGCGCTCGTCCTGATCCTGTCGACGAGCCTCATCATCGCCAGGCTGCCCGACCTGCGCTCGAAGGCGCGGCTCGACTCGCTGCTCTCGCGCGAGGCGTTCTTCCTGCTGAACAACCTCGTGCTGGTCACGCTCGCGCTCGTGATCCTGTGGGGCACCTTCTTCCCGCTCATCTCCGAGGCGCTCACGGGCACCGAGTCGACGGTCGGGCCGCCCTGGTTCAACCGCCTCACGACCCCGCTCGCGATAGTGCTGGTGCTGCTGACCGGGATCGGGCCGGTGCTCGCCTGGCGCAAGATGACCCCGTCCTCGCTGCGGCGGATCCTGCTCGTGCCGCTGGCCTTCACGGCGCTCGTGCTGGTCCTGCTGCTCGCCTTCACGAACGCAGCCGACAGCACCGCCTCGCTGATCATGTTCTGCTTCACGGCGTTCGTGCTCGCGGTGGTGGCCCAGGAGTTCTGGCGCGGCGCCGGCGCCCGCCGCGTGATGACGGGCGAGGCCTGGCCGCGCGCCCTCGCGCGCCTGGTGGGCCGCAACCGGCGCCGTTACGGGGGCTATCTCGTGCACGCGGGGATCGCCGTGCTGTTCCTCGGCGTGGCGGCCTCGTCCGCGTTCGTCGAGCAGCGCGACGTGCGGCTCACGCCGGGTGAGTCCTTCACGCTCGGCGACTACGAGGTCACCTATCGCCAGGCGACGGCCCGGCTCGGCGGCGACTCGTCGGGCACCGGCGCGCCGATCTCGTTCGGGGCCGTGATGGACGTGCGCAAGGGGGACGAGACGTTCACCCTCCGGCCGGCGCGCAACTTCTACTCGAGCAGCGACCCGTCGCTCGGCTCGATCTCGCGCTTCTTCGAGGGCGAGGCCACGAGCGAGGTCGACGTGCGCTGGGGCCTGCGCCGCGACTTCTGGCTGGCCGTGCGCCCGGACATCGGCTCACTCGAGCGCCCCATCCGCGAGGCCGACGCGAAGTTCGCCGACGCCTCCGGCGACGTCCAGGCGCTGATCATCGCCGCCCTCGCCGAGCGCTACCGCAGCGACCCGCCGCCCGCCGCCTTCCGCGCGATCGTCTCGCCGCTCGTGGCCTGGATCTGGATCGGCGGCGCGATCGCGCTGCTCGGCGCCCTGGTGGCCGCCTGGCCGACGCCGGAGGCGCGCCTGCGCCGCGTGCGGGCGATCTACTCCGCCCGGCTCGGCAAGGAGCTGTCGCGGGCCTAACCGCCTGGCCGGATCCCGTGGAATACGCGCTCGCACTGCTCGTCCTCGCGGCGCTCGTCGCGTTCGCCGTGACGCGGCCCCTGCGCTCGCCGGGGGAGGAGGAGCGTCGCGACCAGACCCGCATCGCCGAGCTCGAGGCGGCCAAGGAGGCGAAGTACCGCGAGATCCGCGACGCCGAGCTCGACCACCGCATGGGCAAGCTCTCGCGCGAGGACTGGCGCTCGGTCGACAGCGACCTGCGGGCGGAGGCGATCGAGATCCTGAGCGAGCTGGACCGGCTGGAGGGGCGGGAGGCCTAGCGCCGAACGACAGCGCTGAGGGGTCGGACCGGACGGTGGTTGGTGCTGCGTCCTGAGTTTGCCCGCTCAGAGCGGGCAAAGTCAGGACTTGGTGCTGACTTTGTGGGCTCTTGGCCCTACAAGTCAGGACTGTGGTGGGCCTAGCGGCGGCTCGGCCGGACCTTCACCAGCGAGTCGCGCCCCAGCGGCAGCGCGCTCTCGTTGCCCTTCGTGTCCTCAGCCCTCACCAGCACCCGATACGTCCCCGGCGGCAGGCGCTTGCCGAGCGCGAGCAGCCACTGCACGTCGCCGCTCGTCGCCGCCAGCCGGGCGTTGATCCAGCGGGGCCGGTCGCAGCGGCGCGGTGCCCCGCTCATGCGACGCCTCGCCGCCAGCCACCATGCACACTTGTCGCCGCGGAGCTGGGCCCGCAGCGCGACCTGGACCCCTGACACGCCCGACGGGTCCGAAACTGTTCCGCGGATCCTGCCGCGGCGGGCGGTCACGCCTAGCAGGCGCAGTCGCGGACCGGCCCTATCGGGCGGTCGGGTCGGCAAGGTAGGCGTCGGCGCACCGCTCGGCCGCGGTGCCCGAGTAATTCGCCGTGAGCTCCGCGCCTTCGGGCGGCACGACGAGGTCCTGCACCCGGGGCCCGGCGTTTGACCAGCCGGTGAAGCGGAAGATCGTGCCACCGAGCTCGAACGGGTCAGCCGCGCTGATGGTCGTGTGATAGCCGATCGCGGTCACGAGCTCACTGCGGAGCGGTGAACTCACGGCCTCCGTATGAGACGCCGCGCGCCGGCTGGTGAGCTGTCGAGCCGCACCGTGGTCGTCTCTGGGGAGAGCTCGACCGTGGCCTGGGCGGACAGGCCGCCGTCGTCGGTAGCGGTCATCGTGACCTCGTAGTGAGCGTCCGCGTCGTGGTCCGTGATCGCTTTGAGAGCGAGCTCGCGAGCGGTTCGTGAAACTGCCCAGGACGTGGATGTGATCGACGTGAATACACGCACGTCCCAGCGCAGCTGCGATGCCGGGATGCGTCCCCTGCTGCTCGTCGGTTGCGGAGCCATGCAGTGTGAAACTCCTGGCCGGCGCGGTAGCTGGTGTTGCCGCTCACCCGAGGGAGCGGCGGAGTATTGCCGACGTCGATCCGGAGGGTGGCGATGTCATCAGCGCCACGACCGTCGCTCACAGTCAGCGTGGCTGTATACGTACCGGGGCTCTGCGTATCTGTGCGGCGGGTGCGACTTCGTGCTCGGTCGCGCCATCGCCGAAGCCCATTGGTAGGTGAGCGGATCACCGTCCGGATCGCTCGAGCCCGCCCGCATCGAACTCGACGCGAGGGGGCTCCGACCCGAGGTCCGGTTCGCCTCGATATCGCGCATCGGACTACGGTTCGCGGGCGTGTAGACGATCCGGCGGACCGAGCCCGTGCCCTGGCTGCCGTCTCCGAACGACGCGTAGGCGAGTCACCGGCCGGGGTCAGCTCGAGTCCACGCCGGCCCAGCCGGTCGCGAAGGTGTGGACGCTCGTGACCTGGTCCTTGCGGCGTTCAGTTCGAGCGTCCTGATGAAGCCCTGTGCGTAGTCGCCGAAGAAGATGTCTCCTCGATAGCTCGCGGGGAATCGGATCTGAGGTGTAGGTCGGTCCGCCCACCACCGCGCCGCCCGAGCTGTTGTGCGGGTACTCGTAAACCGGCCCGAAGGTGGGCCTGAGCCGTGCCCTCCTTCGCGTATTCGGGGTCGCAGTCGGCCTCGCGGTCCCGGTAGCCGCCGGTTTGCCCGTTGCCCTCGTAGCAGGGCCAGCCATAGAGCCGGCCGCCGCCCGGCGGCGGTCGGCACGAGGTCGATCTCCTCCGTCGTGCCCCAGCCGACGTCGCCGACCGTGAGGCCGCCGCCCGGCCGCAACTTGAAGCGGAACGGGTTGCGGAAGCCGCCGGCCCAGATCTTCGTGCAGACGTGGCTGAGCTCGTTGTCCGCCGCGCAGAACGGGTGGCTCGGGCAGGCCCTGCCCGTCTCCGGTCGATGTGCATGATCTTCCCGGCCATGCTCTGCGTGTTGTAGGTGCGGTACGCCAGCGGGTCGACGTTGTTGAAGCTCGACGCGTCGCCACTGCCGACCCAGAGCGTCCCGTCCGGCGCGGAGCGCACGCTGCCGATCGAATGCGAGAAGCCTTCCGACGGAAGGCAGTCGACAGCTGTTCGACGGTGGCGGGGCAGGGACCCCCGTGGGACCCCAAGACATCATCCGATCGGCAACTTGGTTGGCCGGCTGACGATGAACTGCTCGAGTCGCGACACCATCGGGCCGTCGCCGTCAGGGGTCAGGGGCTGGCGCTCGAGCGTGTAGAGGAGATAGACGTAGCTGTTCGTCGCGAAGCTGGCATCCACCGCGATTCCGAGCAGGCCGCGGTCCCAGTAGGAGTTGACTTCGTCTCGAGATATCGCCGTCGTCGACGAGCGTCGCGGTCCGGCCCCCCGGCGGCACGACCTTCAGCCGGCCCTCCTTCTCGATCACGAACATGCGTCCGTCCGGCGCGTGGGCGATCGCGGTCGGGCCGCTCAGGCCCGATACGACGGTGCGCTCCTCGAACCCGGATGGGTAGGTGACCGCCTGCGCAGCTGCGGGCAGGCACAAAAAAAACGCGGCCAGCGCCGCGGCGGATGTACGTATCGGGTTGATGGGGGGCAGATCGGGTGTGGCTTTCACAATCAGGGTAAGTCAGGTCCAACGATCTCGCCACGGGTAACCGCCAGCTAGTCTTTCCGGCCGTGGAAGCGATCCTCTACGGCCTTCAGGTGATCCTCGCGGTCGTCCTGATCGTGCTCGTGCTCATGCACTCGGGCAAGGACTCGGGGCTCTCAGGAGCCTTCGGCGTCGGCACCGGCGCGGGCCCGTTCGGCGGTGGATCGCTGGTCGAGCGGAACCTCAACCGCTGGACCATCGCGTTCGCCCTGCTCTTCGTCGCGAACGTGATCATCCTGCTCAAGATCTGACCTGCCCCGCGGCGCAGGAGGGGGTGGCCCCGGCCCCCGTCCCCGCAGGTCCGGGGTGCCGGTTCCACCGGCCCCTGGGAACTGCACGCCTCGATGGGCATGCCCGTTGCTCCTACCCAGGGACAGGCGCCTGGAACTGATGGGTGTCAGCCGGCCGGGCCGGTGAAGCGCACGCGCCCCGCCCGCAGGGCGGGGCTGACAACGCCATACGCGAAGCGGCGGCCGTAGAACTCGCCGTCGCTCGACAGCTCGAGCCCCGCCGTCAGCGCCTGAACGCTCGACAGGATGGAGAGCACGCTGTCGGTGAGGCGCAGATCGCGAAGCGGCCGCGTGACCTGCCCGTCCTCGATCAGGAAGGTCCCGTCGCGGGTCACGGCCGTGACGAGCGTCTCCTTCGGGCGCACGACGTTCTCGTACCAGAGCCGCGTCACGTAGATGCCGCGCTCGATGGGCGCGCAGAGCTCGGCCGCGTCCCGCGCGCCGCCGCCCGCCAGCACGAGGTTGGTGGGATGGGGGCCGGACGGGTCGCCGCCCGGCGCGAGCGCGTGCCCGGTCGAGGCGGCGCCCATCAGCGTTGCGCTGCGGATGTCGTGGACCACCCGGTGCGCCACGCCGTCCTGGATCAGCGGCAGCGGGGCCTTGGCGCTGCCCTCGGCGTCGAAACCGTGTGCGAGCGTGCGCCCGAACAGCGGCGCATCGGACAGGTTGATCGCGGGTGAGGCGACGGACTCGCCGAGCCGGCCCGCGAGTGCTCCGCGGCCCTCGGCGTGCGCCAGCCCGTTGAAGGCGGTGTACGCGAGCAGGTCGAGCAGCGAGCGCATCGCCTGGGGCTCGAACACCACCGGGTACTCACCCGCCCCGAGCTCGGCGCGGTCCCGCGAGCGGGCGACCGAGCCGAGCGCCTTCGAGGCGGCCCGCTCGGCGAGCGAACGCGGCTCGAGCGTCGCGGCCGACGCGGCCGTCTGCGACGCATAGCCGCTGCGGCCGTCGTCGCGCTCTGGCGTCATGCAGATGACCTTCAGGAACGCGTCGCTGTTCACCTCGGCAACGCCGCTCGCGGGCCGAGCCACGGCGCGCTCGACCTCGGCGGCCGACCAGCTCCCGTGCGCCTCGAGCCCCGCGTCCGCCGCGATCTCGAACACGTCGGCCAGGGCCGCGCCTCCCATGCCGGCGTCGAAGGGCGCCGGCGCGTCCGGGAGCGCAGACCCGCTCACCAGCTCCGCGAAGCCGGGGAAGGTCCCGTCGCCGGCGGACGCAGCGGCCTCGGCGGCAGCCGTGGCGCGCTGGGCACAGGCGGCCAGCGCCTCGTCATCGATCGCGTTCGTCTCGGCCCGGCCGACGTGCCCGCGCCGCACCACGGCGAGCTCGACGGTCAGGTCGTCGACCTCCGTCGCCTGGGTCGGGCGGTTCGCGGCGAAGCGGAGCAGCAGCGAGTGCTCGCGCGTGACGAGTGCGAGCGCATCGGGTCCCGCCTGGCGCAGAGCGCGCTCGGCGAGCTCGAGTGCGCTCACGCGACGCCGACCTCGACGTCCCGGAAGCGCGCCGGCGCGCAGCCGTGCGAGACGCGCATCAGCTGGCCCGGCTCCCCCTTTCCGCAGTCGAGCAGCGAGACCAGCCGCCACTCGGAGGGCGAGCAGACCGCGTCGCAGCTCCCCCAGAAGCGCGGGGTGACTCCGCCGTAGCTCGGGTTGCGGACGAGCCGTCCCAGCCGGCCGTCGCGGATCTCGCGCGCGGCCTCGCCCTCGAACTGGAAGTTGAGGCGCCTGTTGTCGATCGACCAGGAGCGATTCGTCTCGATCAGCAGCCCGTCCCCGGTGTCCGCGATCAGCTCGTCGAGCGTGCCCGCGCTGCCGGGCTCCAGGTTCACGTTCGTCATGCGCACGATCGGCTGGCGCGCGAAGCCCTGCGCCCGCATGCAGCCGCCGGAGCGCTCCAGGCCGATCTCCGCGGCGGTCTCCCGTGAGGAGAGGAAGCCGGCGAGAACGCCGTCGCGCACGATCGGCACCGGCCGGCCCTCGACGCCCTCGTCGTCCCAGCGGTAGCTGCCGAGCCCGCCGGGGCTGGTCGCGTCCGCCGTCACGTTCATGTGCTCCGAGCCGAAGCGCAGCGAGCCGATGCCGTCGGCCGGCACGAAGCTCGTCCCCGCGTAAGAGGCTTCGCGGCCGAGCACGCGGTCGAGCTCGACCGCGTGCCCCACCGACTCGTGCACCTGCAGGCCGAGCTGCTCGCCCGTGAGGATCAGCGTGCGGCGGCCGGCCGGGCAGGCGGGCGCGGCGAGCAACTCGACCGCCTCCGCGGCCACGCGGGCCGCCGCGGCGGGCAGGTCGAGCGCGGTGAAGGCCTCGTAGCCGCCCTGTTCGACGTGGCCGCCGTGCGAGGCGGGGAAGGAGCGGATCTGCGTCTGCTCGCCGTCGACCGCCAGCGCGGCGATCCCGCCGCCACACTCGGTGATTCGCTGCTCGCAGAGGGCGCCCTCGGTGGACGCGAAGATCCGCTCCTCGGCGTGGGCCCGGAAGCGCGCCGCCGCGAGCGTGACACCCGGCTCTTCCCGCAGCACCTCGTCCGCGGCCAGCAGCACCGACAGCTTGTCGTCGAGCGACACCTCGAACGGGTCGCGCTCGGCCGGGCTCCGCCACGAGCCCTCTGCCGGCGGCTCGGGAGCGAGCGCCGGCGCCGCGCTCGGCAGCGGCTGCGCGGCCGCGACGGCGAGTGCTCGGGCAAGGGCGGCCTCGGCGTCGCGGGGTTCGGCACCACGCACGGCGGCGAAGCCCCAACAGCCGGCCACGCGCACACGCACGCCGATCCCCTCGCTCTCGTCCGAGTCGAGCGAGTCGAGCGCTCCGTTGCGAGTGGCCAGCCGCTCGCTACGGCTGCGCACGTAGCGGGCGTCCGCGTACTCGGCCCGCGAGCGAGCCGAGTCCATGAGCTCTCTCAGCAGGTCCCGCACCTCCCGCGGGAGGCTACCTCCCGCGGGACATGTCGACGCGGGCTAGCCGCCCGCGGCTGTGCGGCGATGGAAGAGCGCGGGCCGCGGGCGCCCCGGCAGCAGGAACGCCGCCGAGCGGCGCCGCCGCCGGCGCTGCTTCGAGGAGCGCGAGGCGCGGTAGGGGTCTTCGTTGGGGGCGTAGATGTGGCGGGCCGCGTGGGCCAGGGGGATGCCGGGATGCATTGCGAGTCCTCCGAAATCGGAGTAGGGGGGTGTGCTGAAGAGACTGACCGCCGCGCGGGTGCCTGTGTGAGGGGTCCGTCACACAAGCGCGGACCGGACGGCGGTCGCTAGGCGCCGCGCGGCGCCGCGTCCTCGAGCACGATCCGCATCAGGTCGCGGATCGAGAGCATGCCGACGACCTCGTCCCCGTCGACGATCGGCATGTGGCGGAAGCCCCCGTGGATCATCAGCACGGCGGCCTGGCGCGTCGTCTCGTCGGGCTCCATCGTTTCCGGGTCGCGCGTCATCCAGTCGGACACGAGCGTCTCGTCGGTGATGCCGCCGGCGACGGCGCGCATGATGTCGCGCTCCGTGAGGATGCCCACGAGCCGGCCGTGCTCGATCACCAGCACCGCGCCCACGTCCTTGGCGACCATCCGCTCGGCTACCGCCTGGAGCCCAAGCCCCGGTTCGACCGTCAGCAGGCTGCGCGACATGTGGTTGCGGGCGAGCGCCATCCGGGGAGCGTAAGCGACTTTGGCGCTCAGAGGGTGACGCCGGCGGTCATCGCCGCCGGGTCGTCAACCGGGAGCGCCGTGGGACGCTTGCGCTCGAGGTGTGGACGGCCGCCCGAGATGGTGCCCGGGCGCCAGCGCGCGGCCGCCACGCCCTCGGATGTCAGGTCGGTCTCGAGGATGCCGGTCGCGGTTGTCTCGGCCGAGATCGCGCCGAAGACGAAGTTGCCGAGCGAGTAGGCGACGACCGCCGAGCCCTGCCGCTTGAGCGGTTGCAGGACGTGCGGATGCGCTCCGATCACGAGTTGCGCGCCGGCGGCTGCGGCCGCGGCCGCGAGCGCCTGCTGCGCCGCGCTCTCCATGGCGGCCTTCTCGACGCCCCAGTGGAAGGTGGCCACGACCACGTCGGCGCGCCGGCGCGCCCGGTGCACCGCGGCCGTCACCGCCTCGGGAGTCGCCCAGGCGGTGCCAGGCCGGTCGGCCGCCGCGGCGAACTCGATCGGGGCGACCTCCGAGAAGCCGACAAAGGCAACCCGGAGGCCGAGCCGCTCGACGATCTGGGGCCGGCGCGCGCGGCGCAGGTTGCGACCGGCGCCGACCGCCTTCATCCCGAGCCGCTCGACGCCGCGGACCGTGTCCATAAGGGCGACCGTCCCGTAGTCGCCGGAGTGGTTGTTCGCGAGGTTGAGGACGTCGAGGCCGGAGTGACGCGCGAGCCCGCGCAGCGCGGCGGGCGTGCCGCGGAAGTTGTAGAGCTTGTCGAACGGCGTGCCGCGCTTCGAGACGGGGGACTCGAGGTTGCCGAAGGCGATGTCCGCCCGCCTGAGCGCTCGGCCGGCGCTCGTCCAGGGGTAGCGCGGGCCCTCGGCCGCGATGTTGGCGCCGGGGACGTCGCCGAGGTTGATGTCGCCGACCGAGGACAGCCGCAGCGGCCGGACGGTCACGGCCACGGGGTCGGTCGCGGCTTCGCCCTGCTCCGCTCGCGCACGCACGAGCAGCGGACCGGGTGCCGCCGCGACGCGCCCGCTGACCCGGAACCTGCCCTCGCCGTCCGCGGATCCGCCGCCGGCGTGCTGCCAGTCACCCGAGGCCGACTGCGTCTCGAGCAGCAGCGCGGCGCCCGCAGGCGCGCCCGATCCGCTGACGGCGATGCGCCCGCCGGGCGCGACCTGCTCGAGCGACGCCCTGCCCTCGAGTGCGGCGGCCCCGGCCAGCGACTCGTCCCGGTCCGGGCCGATCCCCGAGACGAGGAAGAGCAGCATCGCGAGCGCGGAGCCGAGCGTCGTGAGCGCGGCGAGCGATGCACCCGGGTGGGGCCGGGCAGGGGGCTCCGTCGTTTCGGGCGGGGCCGCCGTCGCGGGCGGCGTGGGTTCGAACAGCGGCTTCGTGCGACGGCGGGGCGGGCGCCTCCGCGGCCGGGGGCGCGGGGGAGGGGGTGCCGGCGCGGGCTCGGGCTGCGCCTGCTCGGCCTCCGGCGGTGTCGCCAGCACGGTGGGCGCCTCCGCGGCCTCCTCGATCTCCGCGAGCTCGCGTGCAACCGGGGTGGATGGGGCGAGGGACTCAGCCGGCTCGGGCGACGGTTCGGCGACCGGCCGCGCGCGGCGGCGCGCCGCCGCGGTCTGCGGACCGAAGCCCAGGCCCTGCTCGCTGACGTCTTCGTCGATCGCCATGGAGTCGCCGCGGCGCCGTGCGGGAGGCGCGTGCGCCGCTCAGTCCCTTTCGCCGGACGCCCCCGGCGTCCTGCGCGCTGCGAGATCGCGTGCGTACCGGCGCGCCTGAGTCAGCCGCCGGCGCTGCGCGCCCGCAGGGCCAGCTCGAGCTCGAAACGGGCTTCGGGCTCGTCGAGGTCCGTGCCGAGCAGCTCGCGCAGCCGCGCGATCCGGTAGCGCGCGGTCTGGGGGTGGATGTCGAGCGCGCCTGCCATGGCGGTCGCGTTGCCCTGCCGCTGCACGTACGCGAGCGCCGTCTCCTCCATGCGCCGGCGCGCCTTGGGCGTCAGCGGCTCGAAGGGGGCGAGCCGGCGTGCCGCGATTCGCTCGACGAGCGCGGCGTTCTCGTGCAGGAGCAGCTCGGGCAGCCGCTCGTCGGCGCGCACGGCGCCGGGCGCGGTGATCGCCCCCGCCTCGAGCGCGCGCAGCGTGGCGCGGGCGAGCGTCCACGAGCCCGCCAGCTCGCTGAGCTCGCCCACCGGACCGAGCGCGGCGGTCAGGCCGCGGCCGGCCTCCTCGAGCTGGTGAGCCCGCCCGGGCCCCTCCGGATCGCCGACCACGATGCAGCCGGTCCCGCGCAGCAGCCCCGTCAGCGCGTCGGGCGGAAGCCGGCGCGCCAGCCGCCCCAGCCCCGCCTCGGGGCACGCGATCGCGGCGGCCGTGCGCGGCAGCTTCCAGCCCGCGGCGTCGGCTGCGGCGTCGAGCTCCGCCTGCGCGGGAGCCGGTTCGCGCAACAGCAGGGCGATCAGCTCGCGCCTCCGGCGCTGGCGCTCGCCCTCGCGCTCCGAGAGCTCCTGTGAGTAGCCGTCGACCGAGTCGGCCGACAGCTCCTCGATGTAGGCGAAGATCGATTCGGCGAGCGTGCTGATCACCCCGCTGTCGAGGCCGGCGCGCCGCGCCGCCTCCGCGAGCCGGCGCCACGCCACGCGCGCGCCGACCCGGTAGGCGGACTGAAGCGCGTCGAGCGTGCGACCCTGGCGCAGCTCGCCGCGGCCGAGGCCGATGTAGACGTCGCGGCCCGGCTCCCGGCCGCTGTCCGGGTCGCGGATCAGGGCGACGAACTGGCGCAGGGCCTCTGTCACGCCGACCTGGACCCCGCGGCCGAAGGCGCCCTCGAAAGGTCGCGCGTACTCGGGCACCTCACGTGCGATCGTCGCGAGGATCTCGGTCGTGACCGCGCTCAGCTCCGGCTCGATCACGTCGGCTACTTCTGGTGGAAGCGAGCGCCAAGGCTCAGCTGTGGTCATTTTTGTCATTCAGGTGAGCATTTTACATCTTCGATTCGACGGCAACACCCTTGTTCGCGCGCCCGCGTACACATATCGTCCGTTGCATGACTACAGTCGAGAAGCGCGTGAACCTCGCGGCCGTCGTGATTCCCTTCGCCGCGACGATCGCCGCCATCGTCCTGCTCTGGAACAGCGTCGTCTCCTGGACCGACCTGGGGATTCTTGCCGTGATGTACCTCGTCACGGGCTATCGGCGTGACGGTCGGCTTCCACCGCCTGCTGACGCACCGCTCGTTCCAGGTCTCCAAGCCGGTCGAGTACACCTTCGCGATTCTCGGCTCGATGGCCGTACAGGGTCCCGTGATCGGCTGGGTTGCCGACCACCGCAAGCACCACGCGCACGCCGACGAGGAGGGCGACCCGCACAGCCCGCACGTCGGACACGGCGACGGCCCGGGCAGCGTCATGCGCGGGCTGTGGCACGCGCACGTTGGCTGGTTGCTCGAGCATCAGGGCCAGTCGGGCAAGAAATACGCGCGCGACCTCTACGAGGACCGCGGCATGCGCATCATCAACCGCCGCTTCCCGCTGCTGGTCCTGGTGAGCCTGTTGATCCCCGCGCTCGCCGGCTGGCTCCTGACCGGCACGCTCCTGGGTGCGGCCACCGGCCTTCTCTGGGGTGGGCTCGTCCGCATCTTCCTCGTGCACCACGTGACGTGGAGCGTCAACTCGGTGTGCCACTTCCTCGGAAACCGCAGGTTCGAGACGGACGACCAGTCGACGAACGTCTTCTGGCTCGCGCTGCCGTCCTTCGGCGAGTCCTGGCACCACAACCATCACGCCTTCCCGCGCTCGGCGACACACGGCCTGCGGCGCTGGGAGCTCGATCCGTCCGCCGCACTGATCTGGACGCTCGAGAAGCTCGGCATCGCGAAGAACGTGGTGCGGATCACGCCCGAGCGCCAGCTCGAGCGCGAGGGCAAGGCCGCGCCACGGCGGGCCGCCGCCGCCCCGGCCGCCGAGCGTGAGGCCGCCTAGCTCGTCGGCGCACCGGCCGCGCTGACGAGGCGCCAGGGCGCGTCGTCGGGGCCGTCGAGGGCGAGCGTCCAGGTCTCGGTGAAGGTCGTAGCCGCGTCCTTCGAGCCGGAGAGCACGGCCGCGGTGTCGCGGTCCTCGACGTAGCGGCGGCCGCCGACCTCGACCACGACGGTCATCGTGGCCGGCTCCTGCTCCACCTGAATCGCGGCGATCTCGATGCGCCGCACGCGCGCGCCGCGCACGACCAGGCGCGTGCGCCGCGAGGCGTCGCCGCCGTAGAGCAGCGCCTGCACCGCCTCGGGGCTCGCCACCGCCAGCAGCGCCTCGTCCGAGCCGTCGACCGCCTCTGCCCAGGCGGCCACCGCGCGCCGCGCGGCCGCCTCGAGCAGTGCCGGCATGAAGCGCGCGTCCGCGAGCGACAGGTCGAGCGCGCGCGCCTGAGCGTCGCCGCTGAACTCCAGCTCGGCGAGGTCCGACGTGGTGAAGCCCTCCGGCAGCCCGTCGGCGACCGCCAGCTCCGTCAGCGACTCGTCGCCGAGGCGCTCGCTGTCAGACCACGGCGAGGCGATGATCTCGCCCTCCAGGTGATGGTCGCCCTCGGCGCGCTGCTCGATCGACGCGACGATCCAGGCGTCACCGCGGCGGGCCATCGTCCAGTACTCGGTCAGCGTGACCTGGTCGCCCTTCTGGCCCTTGCGCATGATGCGGCGCCCGTGGCCGTCGATGACGTAGGAGCGCAGCCTCGCCGTGATGCGCACGACGGCGCGATCCTCCTCGTCGTCCTCTCGGTTGACGAGGCCGACGTACTGGATCTCGGGCTCCGCGAGGACCTCGACACGGTTGTGCCAGCCCTTGGCGTCGAAGTCGTCGAGCCGCCGCAACCACTCGACCATGAGGTCCTCGCCGACGACCTTGCCGAGCCGCTCGCGGTCGCGGGCGTCCCAGGCCGACTGCGCCTCGAGGAAGACGCTGCGCGCGTAGGGCACGAGGTAGTCGGCGCCGAAGTACGCGTCGTCGTCCGCCGCCTCCGCCGAGGCGGTTCGCACCCGCGCATCGCGCTCGCGCACCTTTCGTCGGTAACGCGCCGCGTGGACGACGAGGTAGATCATGAAGATCGCAAAGCCGCCGAAGAACAGCAGCACCACGACCGGCGAGCCGCCGCCGGATCCCCCGCCGCCGCCGAACCCGCCGCCGCCCCCCCCGCCGAAGCCGCCGCCTCCGCCCCCGCCGCCTCCAAAGCCGGAGGACCCGCCCCCGGCTTGGGCGAGCGCGAGGTCGGCGAGCCCGAGCAGAAGCACGGCGCAGAGCGGCACGATGCAGGCTGTGCGGCGCATCGAGCGCCAGCATAGAAAGCCCGGCCGGTGGCGGATATGTAAAGCCCGATGTAGCGTGCTTCATGCTCAAGAGGATCCTGCTCGTGGCCGCCATGGCCGTCTTCCCAGCGGCCGCCGAGGCTCGTGACGTCGTCCAGCCGAGCACCATCTCGCGCAGCGCAACCGTTGCCGGTGGTGCCACGCGGTCGCTCGAGCTCTCCTGCCGCGCCCCGGCAATCGCCCTCAACGCGACCGCGACCGGCCTGCCCACCGGGGCCGCGGTGCACCGCTCATCGCCGGGCGCGGGCGTGCTGGCCTGGAACCTCGAGCTGGCGGCTGCGGAGAGCGCCGCGCGCCAGCGGCTGAGCGCGTCGGTGCGCTGCCTGCGGCTCGAGCTGCCGGCCGGGGTCAGGGACGTGAGCCTCGGGGCCGCCACCAAGCGCGCGCCGGGCATCTCGCTTCCCGCGGGCGCGACGCGCACGGTGTCCGTGCGCTGCGAGCGCGGCTACATCCCGACGGGCTACGGCCTCGACCGCGGTGCCGCTGACGTGCAGTTCGCCGGGGCGCTCGCCACCGCGAGGGGCTGGAGCTTCCGCCTTGCCAACGCCGGAGCGGCGGCCGCCCAGGCGAGCGTCAGCATCCGCTGCACGCGCGCCACGGTCGACGGCCTGCGCCGCGGCGCTGCGGTGAGCCTGCGGCTCGAGACGCGCCGCGCGAGCTTCACCGACAGCGTCGAGCCCGGACGGGCGCTCCGCCACTCGTGCCGCGCCGGCGAGTTCAGCGTGGCCGCCGGTGTCAGCCTCGATCCGGCGACCGGGATCGCGCTCGAGTCGGCCCAGCCCGCGGGCTCGCGTGGTGGACTGTGGAGCTTCCGCGGAGGCCGCGGGCGCGTCGAGACGCAGCTGCTCTGCCTCGCGCGTGACTCGGCCTTCCGCTAAAGCGCACGGCTTTTCGTAGGCTCACGGCGATGTCCGATCTGCTGCGCGAGGTCGTCGAGGAGCTGGCGCCGCTCGAACGGCGCGCCGGCTCAGAGGACGAGCGCGAGGCTGCCGAGCGGCTGTGCGCACGGCTGACCGCGCTGGGCCTGGCGGCGCGCGTGGAGGAGGTGCCGTTCCGCGACGGCTACGCCCGCCAGCTGCTGCCGCTCGGGGCCGCCGGCGCCGCCACCGGGGTCGTCGCGCTGGCGGGCGGCGCCCGCCTTCCCGCCGTGCTCGCCGGCACGCTCGCGGCAGGCGCGATCGCCGACGACGCCGCCAACGGCAGGCGCCACTGGCGCCGGCTCGTCACGCGGCCGCGAATGACCTCCAACGTGGTGGCCGAGGCGGGCGACCCGGACGCCGAGCGCACGCTCGTCCTGCTCGCGCACCACGACGCGGCGCCGACGGGTCGTGTCTTCGACCCCTCCCTCCAGCGCACGCTCGCGCGCCACTTCCCGGAGCTCGTCCAGCGCACCAATGCGTCGCTGCCGCTCTGGTGGCCGATCATCGGGGGGCCCGCGCTGGTGGCGCTGGGCGCGGCGACGGGCCGCCGCGTCCTGCTCGCCGCCGGCACGGCGCTCTCGTTCGTCAACACCGCTCTCGGCGCGGACATCGCCCGCGATCGGATCGTGCCCGGCGCGAACGACAACCTCTCCGGCGTCGCCGTCCTCGCCGGCATGGCCGAGCGCCTGCGCGCGGCGCCGCTCGACGGGCTGCGCGTGCTGCTCTGCTCGTGCGGCGCGGAGGAGGTGCTGCAGGGCGGCATCTACGCCTTCGTCGACGCCCACCTGCGCCGGCTCGATCCCGCGCGCACGTGGGTGCTCAACCTCGACACGGTCGGCTCGCCGCAGCTGGTGATGCTGGAGGGGGAGGGCGTGCTCGGGATCGAGGACTACACGGACCCGTCCTTCCGCGACCTGATCGCCGCCACGGCCGCGGATGCCGGGGTGCCGCTCATCCGCGGCCAGCGCGCGCGCTCGAGCACCGACAGCGTGATCCCGAGCCGCGCCGGCTACGCCACCGCGACGCTCACCTCGTTCGAGCCGGACACGAAGCTGCTCTCGAACTACCACCTGCCGAGCGACACGCCGGAGAACCTCGACTTCGGCACGGTCGGCGAGGCGCTCGACCTGGCGGAGGCGCTCGCGCGCCGGCTGGCCGCCTAGCCGGCCTCGCCGGCGACCCCGGGCCAGCTCGCGATCGGCTCGGTCGAGCGGACGACGTTCAAGCCGGCCTCGCGATAGCGCTCGAAGGCCGCGTTCGCCTCGTCCGTGTAGTCGACCACGCCCGGGACCACCACCGGCGACGTGCAGTCCTCGAGCAGGTAGGTGTGCTCGGCGAGCCGGCGCTCCTGCACGTCGTCGTCCTCGAGCAGGTCGTCGATCGTCCAGGCGAGGCAGTGGCTCTTGGCCTGACCCGCGACTATCACGACGTCGAACTCGAGCAGCCGCTCGATCAGCGCGCGGTTCTTCCCCTCGAGCAGATCGCCGTCCGGCCCCTCGGTCACCTCGGGCCCGAGCATCGAGTAGTGCTCTGTCAGGCGCTGCTCGCCCTTCACCTGGAAGTCCGGGCTCGACAGGCGCGCCACGCCGTGGAAGAAGATCGCCTCCTCGACGGCCGCCACCAGCGCGTGCCCGATGCCACCGAGGAGCGCGTGGTAGGGCCAGATCGTGAGGTCGTACTTGCCACCCGCGGCGAGCCGGCGCGTGTAGTGCGCCAGATGGCGCTCGGCGTAGTCGAGCTCGAGTCCGAGCGCGGCCGCCACGGCCGGGTTCACCCGCCAGCGCCCGGCCGCGACCTCCTCCGCGCTGATCAGCGTGTACGGCGATGGATGCTCGCCCTGCTCGTCGACCAGCCAGATCGCGTGGAAGATCTGCATCGCGTGGTGCGTGTCGAGGCTCGGGAAGACCTGCGTGATCGTGCCGAGGTTGCGGTAGATGAACTCGCACAGCCGGCGGTTGTCGTCGACCGCGCCGCTGCCGGAGCGGCCCGCGACGAACAGCTCGAAGTCCGGGATGCAGAAGGTGTTCTGGACGTCCACGGCGAGCAGGCAGACGCGCCGCTCATCCTCCCCGGCGGGGCGGATCCCGTGCTGCGCGGCCCAGGCGGGCGCCTCGCGGGCGCGCTCCTCGTAGGGCACGCGCCAGACCTCGCCGACCCGGCCGGGGTCGAAATGTGCCGGCAGCGGCAGCTCCTGCATGGCGGCGCGAGTCTAGGCGCGGAACTGCTCGGTGGCGAGTTGAACCCAGTAGCGCATTGCGGTCGCTTACCCGGGTAGGGAGGGCGCATGCAGCTCGAGTCACCGCAGCCGACACCTCCCGGGCCGGTCCCGCCCGGCCAGCCGCCCACGCCGGAGCCGCCGGATCCGGATACCGATCCGGTCCCGCCGCCGCAGATCTAGGACTGCGGCAACGCCCTCGCCTGATCGAGCCGGTTCGCCGCCGTGATCAGGCCGATGTGGCTGAACGCCTGCGGGAAGTTGCCGAGCAGCTCGTTGTTCTCGGTGTCGATCTCCTCCGCCATCAGCCCGACGTCGTTCGCATACGAGACGAGCTGGTCGAACAAGGCCTCCGCGCGTTCGACCTCGCCCGCGAGCGCGAGTGCCGACACGAGCCAGAACGTGCAGATCACGAACGTGCCCTCCTCGCCCTCGAGGCCGTCTGCGTTCATGCCGTCGCGGTTGCGGTAGCGGAGCACGAGGCCGTCCTCCGTGAGGTGAGCGGCGATCGCCTCGATCGTGGAGCGCATGCGCGGGTCGTCGGCGGGCAGGAAGCCGACCATCGGCATCAGGAGCTGAGCCGCATCGAGCTCGTCCGAGCCGAACGACTGGGCGAACGCCTGGCGCTTCTCGCTCCAGCCATGCTCGATCACGGCCGCGTGGATCTCGTCACGTGCCGCCGTCCACTCGTCCACGCGCGCGTGCTCATCGAGTTGGGGGGCCAGCTCGACTGCACGGTCGAGCGCCGTCCAGCAGAGCACCTTCGACGAGAGATGGTGAAGGGGCTCGCCGCGCATCTCCCACATCCCCTGGTCCTTCTCGCGCCAGCGCTCGGCGGCCGTGTCCGCGAGGTCGGCGCTGAAGCGCTGGATCTCGGGGTGCAGGTCGCCGAGCTTGTCGCGATAGAGGTGGAGCGCGTTGAGCAGCTGGCCATACACGTCGAGCTGCGTCTGGGTCCAGGCCCCGTTGCCGACGCGGACCGGACGCGAGTCGCGCCAGCCGCGCAGGTGCGGCAGCTCGCGCTCGGACAGGTCGTGCTCGCCGCCGATCCCGTACATGATCTGGAGCGAGCTGTCCCGCGACGCCCCGCCGCCGGCGGAGCTCGTCATGAACGAGACGAAGTCGACGGCCTCATCGGGGCAGGAGCCGATATAGAGGGCCTCGAGCGTCAGGCTCGCGTCCCTGATCCACGCGAAGCGGTAGTCCCAGTTGCGCTCGCCGCCGACCGTCTCCGGCAGCGAGGTGGTGGGCGCGGCGACGATCGCGCCGGTCGGTGCATAGCTGAGCCCCTTCAGGACGCGTGCGCTGAGGCGGATGAGCTCCCGGTGAGGGCCGTCGTAGATGTCGTGCTCGGCCTCCCACGAGCGCCACGCCTCGGTGGTGTCCTCGATGCGGGCGCGCAGGCGCTCCGGCGCCACCGGCTCTGGCCGTGGACCCTCCACAGCGGTCCAGTGGAGGCTGAACGCAGCCTCCTCGCCGGCCGCGATCCTGAACGACGCGCGCATCGTCCCGTCCACGACGCCGATGTCCCGGTCGGAGCGCACGCCGATCTGGTTCGGCCCCCCGAAGGTCCGCGCGCAGTCCTCGGTCACCCGAATCAGCGGCAGCACCAGCCCGTACTCCGGCCGGGGCGCGAGCGTCATCACCATCTCGAGCTCGCCCTCGACGCCCTCGACGAGCCGCGCCAGCTCATGTGGGGCGTCCCGTCCGACGGCGTGCTTGCGCTGGCCCTCCTCGAAGCACATCGCATCAGTCACGCGGACGCTGCCGGCCGCGCTGCGGAAGGTCGTCTCGAGCACGAGCGTCCCCGGCAGGTAGCGTCGCTCGGCCTCGTAGTCGTCGTCACTCGGCGCGATCTGCCAGTGCCCGGCCTCGGGGTCCAGGATCCGCGCGAACAGCGCCGGGCTGTCGAAGCGCGGGAGGCAGAGCCAGTCGATCGAGCCGTCAAGGCCCACGAGCGCGGCCGAGTGGCAGTCCGAGAGCAGCGCATAGCCGGCAATCGGCAGGTAGCCGTTCGTCCGCTGCACGTCTCGCTCAGGCCGGGACAAGGTCCGAGTCGGGCAGCGCCTCACCATGCCTGCGATGCATGCTAACCGGACGCCGCCACGCCTCGCGCGGGGAGACAGCGGCTCCGTACGCGCTGGGTGGCGAAAGCGAGGCATCGCGGTTAGGTTGGTGCACCGGCGGTCAGGGAGGCCGCCGTACTAGCACGTCCCGCTGTCTGGACGACTCGCGCGGGGCATATGAATGAACTCGGGGCGGCCCTGGCCGCTTCCCTGATCGCTTGGTGAAAGCCGAGCAGGAGGTAACGCATGAAGAAGGTGCTGGCGGCTACGGCCGTAGCCGTCGTCCTCGTGGTGCCCGCGGCCGACGCGGCGAAGCCGAAGCTGACCAAGGCTCAGGCCGTCGACGCCACCAAGAAGTTCGTCAAGAAGGACTCGCGCCTGACGCCGAAGACGACCAACTGCACCCGCGTCGACCGCACGGGCTTCAAGTGCCAGGCCACGGCCGCCATGTCGGGCGGTGGCACCTGCACCGTCGGCACGGTAGTCGGCCTTCGCAACGGCAAGCCCTGGGCGACCGGCGACAAGTTCACCTCGCGCGCGGCGGGGTCGTGCGCGCAGGAGCTTGACTGAGGCGCCTCGGCCGCCGAGGGTCACGACCAAAGTCGCGACGATGTGCGATG